>NZ_VCNJ01000014.1 GCF_005938625.1 Pseudomonas fluorescens | reverse complement strand
ACCACCGCTATCGCGAGCAGGTTCACTCCTACATATGATCTTGTCGTCTGAAGAATATTTTTCAACGCCTGATCTCCCCGCCATCCCCTCTAAATCGCACTTTTCAGGCTAACCGAGCGATTCGCCGTCTGCCAAAACGCCGTTTTTTCAAAAATTTATCTTGCGCGCTAAATATTCGCGCGATACATTCACCTCGCATTTACTTAGCGCACAAACAATTAGCGCACACAAACACACCCAATGAGGCTCACACCATGCAAACTCTCTACACCGCAATCGCAACCTCCACCGGCGGCCGTGACGGTCGTGCGATCTCCAGCGACAACATCCTCGACGTCAAACTCGCCACGCCGAAAGAACTCGGCGGTGCCGGCGGCGCGGCGACCAACCCTGAGCAGCTGTTCGCTGCCGGCTACTCGGCCTGTTTCATCGGCGCACTGAAATTCGTCGCTAGCCAGACCAAACGCAAAATCCCTGACGACGCCTCGATCACCGCCCACGTCGGCATCGGCCAAATCCCTGGCGGTTTCGGTCTGGACATCGACTTGCACATCAGCCTGCCAGGCCTGGAACAAGCCGACGCACAAGCGCTGGTCGACGCGGCTCACCAGGTTTGCCCGTACTCCAACGCCACCCGTGGCAACGTCGATGTGCGTCTGCACACCACCGTCTGAAACCAGACACAAATCGCTGGCACAAAAAAGCCCGACTCAATGGTCGGGCTTTTTCTTTCCGCAAAAAGCAGTGCTTATTTGGCACGGCCTTTGTAGGAACCGCCTTCGCGGGTGTCGATTTCGATCTTGTCACCGATTTCGATGAAGTCAGCAACTTGCAGCTCAGTACCGTTGGCCAGCTTGGCTGGCTTCATTACTTTGCCGGAAGTGTCGCCGCGAGCCGAACCTTCGGTGTAGTCAACTACGCGCACGATGGTGGTCGGCAGCTCTACGGAAACCAGACGCTCTTCGAAGAAGATCGCTTCGCAAACATCGGTCATGCCTTCTTCAACGAAAGGCAGAACAGCTTCGATGTCTTCAGCGTTCAGCTCGTACATGGTGTAGTCAGTGGTGTCCATGAACGTGTAGGTGTCGCCGCTGATGAAGGACAGGGTCGCTTCTTTGCGGTCGAGGATTACGTCGTCCAGTTTGTCGTCAGCGCTGTAAACGATCTCGGTCTTGTAACCGGTCAGCAGGTTTTTCAGCTTGGTCTTCATGATCGCGCTATTACGGCCCGACTTGGTGAATTCAGCTTTCTGAACCAGCCAAGGATCGTTCTCGAGACGGATCACGGTACCGGGTTTCAGTTCTTTACCAGTTTTCATTGCGAATATCCGAATTTGGATGGGATTTACAAAAATCTAGGCCGCGTATCATATCCAATTTAGGTAAAACTGTACCAGCGCTGCGGCAAGATCGGCCTGCAAGCCTTGTTCCAGACACCACGCTTCGGCATTTTTCTGCAGTTCTGGCCAATGATTACGCGCTGCGAGCCAGTGTTCGCCGATAGGCTGACCGGCACTCCAGGCGCGCCAGAGACCGCTCATCGCCTCGGCAGCAGCCGGCGAGAGCCCTTTCGTATACAGCGCAAGGAAGGCGTCGAGCTTGTCCAGATGGATGTCTTCGTCCTGCTGATAGATGTGCCAGAGCATTGGCCGCGCCGCCCATTGCGCGCGGACAAACGAATCTTCACCGCGCACCGCATTGAAATCGCAGCACCAGAGCAAGTGATCATATTGATCCTGTCGGACGAACGGCAGCACTTGCACGGTCAGCGACTGACGCACATGAATCGCACCGACCGCCAGGGCTTCCACCTCCAGCCAGCGCGCCACATCGCCAAGAATCCGCCCTTCCGGCACCAGCAGATGAGTCGGTGCAGCGTCCGCCGCCAACACGTCCAGCCAACTGGCCAGCCCGGCATTCTCGTAGGCAAACAACGAAATCAGCTGCGCCTCAGGCGCGCGATCGATGCCCAGGCCTTGCAGGAATTGTCGCTGCGCCTCCGGATCCTGTTGAAACTGCCGACGCTGCTCAAGCAATCCACGCTCACGCAGCAAACCACCAGTACCGGGCTGGAAGCCGGGGAAAAAAAAGATTTTTTGCACCGATTTGTATTTCACCGACGGCAGACCGTGGCAACCGACAACCCAGTCTTCAGCGCTGAGATAGTCGAGGTTCATCCACAGCGGCGGCTGTTCACGCCCGGCCATCGCGTCCATGTAATCACTGGGTAATTGACAGGCAAACGCGGCGATCACCACATCCGCCGCATCTGTGTGCACCCACGCGGCCGGCCAGTGGCGCACTTCGACACCCTGCTGGGATTGCTCTGCCGCGTTGATATCGATCTCGGGGCAAATGCGTTCGAATGCGCGCAGATCATCGACCCACAGGCGCACCGCCAGACCGTGCTCGGCCGCCAGTTGCCGGGCCAGACGCCAGGTCACACCGATATCACCAAAGTTGTCGACGACGGTGCAGAAAATATCCCAGCGGGTTTTCAATTCCGGCATTCAAGACTCCCGTTGGCAAAAGCAGCGATTGTCCGCATAAATGACCTCGCGCAGAAGAGCCGACGGCGATTAATCTTCGTGCGACAATCGCCACTTGCCCGCAATCACCCGCCAGGAGGCAGCCATGCCCTACCGTCCCAACCCGCGCCGTCCTCTGCCTGTTCAGCTTAGTGCGCTGCATTTGACCGGCAGCATTGCCTTGGGCATGTGGCTGGGCTTCCTCGCCATTGCGCTGACCTGCTGGCTGCTGGCGCATTTTCTGTTCAAAGAACAACTGGCACCGGTTGCCCAGGCTGTGCAGCAATTGGCCAATCCGCCAGCGGCGGTTCAGGTACAGCCGGATATTCCCCCGCAGAGCCCGTTATTCGAACAGTACGAAGAAAACCTGCGCAAGAACGAGCAACAGGCGCGTCTGGATCAGGCACGCGGCAGCACGCGTAATCTGTCGAATCCAAAATGCCAGTTCTGGCTGCAGCAGGATCAGACAGCTCCGAGCGAAAAGAGCCGCGCCAACGTTTTGCAATTCTGCGATTGATCATGAACAAGCACATCGTCCACCAATTGATTCTCGACAAACTGCGCGTCGATCTCGACATCGCCGAACGCGCCGCGCAAACCGCTTACGAAACCGCGACTCACGAAGAGAACATCGCCGAAAACAAGTACGACACGCTGGGGCTTGAGGCGTCGTATCTGGCGGCGGGTCAGGCGAAAAGGGTCGAAGAAATCCGTCAGTCACTCGCGCTGTGCCAGAACCTGACCTTGCGGGCCTATGACGAAAACCGCGGCATCGAAGTCGGCGCCCTGCTCGGCCTGGAAGACGAAAAGGGTCGCGAGCAATGGCTGTTTCTGGCACCGGATGCGGCTGGCCTGAAAGTCGATGTGGTCGGTCAGCCGATAACCGTCATCACCCCGCGCTCGCCGTTGGGCAAAGGTCTGCTGGGCAAGTGCGAAGGCGATGAGGTGGAGATTCTGGTGGCGGGCACTCGGCAACAGTTTGCTGTCACCGAGGTGCTTTGAGGCAGTTGATCAGTGAACCGGCAGTTCGACGCCGTCGAACAGTTCTTCCAGTTCCTGCTTGTTATGGCACTGAATGGCTTTGGCCATGACTTCGCGGGTCAGGTGCGGGGCGAACTTCTCGATGAAGTCGCACATGAAACCACGCAGGAAAGTGCCGCGACGGAAACCGATTTTGGTGATGCTCGATTCGAACAGTTCGCTGGCATCCAGCACCACCAGATCGTTGTCGAGTTTGGTGTCTACCGCCATTTTAGCGACGATGCCCACGCCCAGACCCAGACGCACGTAGGTTTTGATCACGTCGGCGTCAGCGGCGGTGAACACCACTTTCGGTGTCAGACCACGATGGCTGAAGGCTTCGTCGAGTTTCGAACGCCCGGTAAAACCAAATACGTAAGTCACGATCGGGTATTCGGCCAGTGCTTCCAGTGTGAGCTTCGGCAGTTTGGTCAACGGGTGACCCTGCGGCACGACCACGCAACGGTTCCAGCGATAGCACGGCATCATCACCAGATCGCCGAACAGCTCCAGCGCTTCGGTGGCAATGGCAAAATCGACGGTGCCATCAGCAGCCATTTCGGCAATTTGCATCGGCGAACCCTGGTGCATGTGCAGCGCCACGTCGGGGTATTGCTTGATGAAATTGCTGATCACCGGTGGCAGCGCATAACGTGCCTGGGTGTGCGTGGTGGCAATCGACAGGGTGCCTTTCTTCTCGTTGGAAAATTCCTGGGCGATCTGCTTGATGCTTTCGACCTTGCGCAGAATCTCACCGGCAGTGGTGATGATGCGCTCGCCGGCCGGGGTCACGCGGGTCAGGTGCTTGCCGCTGCGGGCAAACACTTCGACGCCAAGTTCATCTTCCAGCAGACGGATTTGCTTACTGATGCCCGGTTGCGAGGTGTAAAGGCTTTGGGCTGTAGCGGAAACGTTGAGGTCGTGGTGCGCCACTTCCCAGATGTAGCGCAATTGTTGAAGCTTCATATGAATCCCTCAAAGCAGGTAGACGCCACGGGCATCAGCGACGGTATATAACTATATTAATGGTTTGAATAATAAATCTAGAACTTTTTTATCAAAGGGCCATTATTCCTGCTTCAGCGATCCTCCCGCCGCCGACGCTCCACCAACGGCACCAGATAAACCGGCACCTTGGCCAATTGCAGGACCCGCGCCGCCGTGCGCCCCAACGGCGTTTCCGCGCCCACCCCGTGGCTGTGACTGCCGACGATCAGCAGATCGACAGAGAGTTTCTGCACCTGGTCGAGAATCACCTGCGAGGGATCGCCCTGCAGCACGCGCACCGCGCGAATGCGCTGCAGATCCTGCTCGCCTTCATCTCCCAGTTCTTCGCGAAAACTGTCCAGCACCCTCTGCTCGATATTGGCGATGACAGTTTTCAGACCCTGGCTGTGAAATTCGTTCAATGCCTGCTCGTCGAGATAACTCTGCAACACCGATTCGGCAAACAGCCCCATTGGCTCCACCGCGTGCACCACGTACAGATCGGCATTGAACGTTCGCGCCAATGCCAGGGCATGCTGCATCACTAACGGTGCGTACAGACCGAGGTCAGTGGCATACAGCATCGAACGAATCATATGACCTCCTCGCGTGCCAACATGGCGGAGATTTGATTCAGCTTAGCAGTGCCTTGGCGACTACGACGGGCGACGCAACGTCTTGAACCAAAGGGCTTTAGACCGGCGGTTCGTTGCTGATGCCGTGCGGCACGTGGCCAGTGGCGACTACTTCACGAGCGAGTTCGCAGTGGCCGGCCTGATCATCGAAAAACACATCAGCAGCGAACGCTTCGAGAAACGCCGATTTGGTCAGGCCGCCGAGGAACAGGGATTCGTCGAGGCGAATGTCCCACTCACGCAAGGTGCGGATCACCCGTTCATGGGCCGGCGCCGAACGCGCGGTGACCAGCGCCGTGCGGATCGGGCAATCGTCATCGGGAAACTCGCGCTGCAACAGATTGAGTGCCGCCAGAAAGCCCTTGAACGGCCCTCCGCGCAAAGGCTCGCGCGCCGACTCGCGCTCCTTGGCCTGGAACGCTTCCAGCCCGCCGGACTGATAAACGCGCTCAGACTCGTCGGAAAAGATCACTGCATCGCCGTCGAAGGCGATGCGCAATTCGTCGCTGGCCGCGCGACTGGCGCCACCAGACAGAATCGTTGCGGCGGCGAACCCGGCATCCAGCGCCGCGCGCACGTCTTCGGCATGAGTGGAAAGAAAAAGGTCGCAGCCAAAGGCTTTCAAATAAGGATACGGACTGCGCCCACCGACAAACGCCGCGCGGGAAATCGCCAGACCGTAATGATGAATCGAGTTGAACACGCGCAGGCCGGTGTCGGCGCTGTTGCGCGAGACCAGAATCACCTCGACCCGCGCACGGCCGAGGCGACTGTTCAGGCTCAGGAGTTTTTCCACCAGCGGAAAGGCATCGCCGGGCGCAAGAATTTCGTCTTCGTGCTCGATCTGATACTGCCGATAGGCTTCGACGCCGCTCGACAGATAGACCTTGTGGCTCTCGCTCAGGTCGAACAAGGCGCGCGACGAAATCGCCAGCACCAGTTTGTCATCGATGTTCTTGGCCATGCCTTCCCCCAGAGCGACCGGCTTAAACGTTGCGCCGGTCGATAAAACTTAAATTGCGATACAACGCTTCGATTCGCGGCAGCTCACAGCCCGCCGCTTTCGCTGCCGCCAATGGCCGAGCGTAGATCGCTTCCAGCTCCAGCGGTCGTTTGTGTAAAAAGTCGTGGTACATGCTCGGCCAGTAGTCGGGCATTTTCTCGGTCATCATGAACAGATAGTCGGCGTAGCCCGCTGGCACGTCGTGGCCGCACGCCTTGGCGCCCTGCACCACTTCGGCCATCAACGCCTGGATCGACGCGCGGCTGTCGGCATCGGCCATCAGCGGCGTGGTGCTGGCGCCGAGCAATACCGATAGTCCGTTGTAGGGAATATTCCAGATCAGTTTCTGCCAGCGTGCCTGCTGCAGCTTGGGCATTGCCTGGGAATCGATTCCGGCGGTGCGGAACAGATTGGAACCCTCTTCGACAATTGCCATACGCGCAACGTCATCGATGGCCGGACCGCTGTGATAGCCAACATTGACTGCGCCCAAGGCTTGGTGGGTGACTTGTCCAGGCCCTTCGCGATGCACGCAGATCAGGCACAAACCGCCGAGCAGGTGCAGGGAATCAGGGAGCAATTCACGTAAGTTGTCTTCGACGTCGAGACCGTTTTGCAGGACCAGCACTTTCGCATCCGCTTTGGCCGCTTGAATGATAGAAGGTGCGAGGCCGGCGTTGCTGGTGGTTTTCGCCCCCACCAACAGCCAGTCGCATTTGGGCATGTCTTCGGCCGGCGAATAGGCCCGCGCCGGATGCAACGTCAACGGGCCATGCACTGCGCTGTTGATGTGCAAACCGTGCTCAGCCACCGCCGAAAACTCGCTGCGCAACAGAAAGTGCACATCGAAACCGGCACGCGCCAACATCACACCGTAGAAACCCCCGATTGCCCCGGTACCGATAATCCCTACGACCGGTTTATTCACTGCCCCCATCATGGCAACTCCTCTGCTATTCGACCCAGTGCCTGCGCCAGCGCCGCGTTCAGCGCATCGGCCGTCAGGCGCGTGTGCAATGCCCCAAAGAACTCACCGTCGCGCACCACAAACAGCGCCGGCAAATGAAAGACCTGATAGCGCTCCACCAACCCGCCGTTGTCGCCGGCATCGATCCAGCACAACTGATCGATGGCCAGATCGAGTCCCGGCAACACCTCGCGGGCATAACGGCAACTGGCGCAGCCGACACTGGTGAAAATCACCAGCGAAACGCCGCTCATCGCCAACAGCCGTTGATCGGCGTCGAAATCGGTCAGTTCGGATTCGACCACTATACTGGGGGAAACAATGTCAAATGGCCGACACAGGGAGTCTGTGCTCATGGGACGTTTCATTCCTCATCCGGACGAGGTGCCGGTTGAATTAACCTTGCTCAAGCCTGAGTGTATTTCCAGGCAACAGCTGCACACTATCAGCCTCGGCGGCATTGCTTGCAATTACCACCGTGCCTGGCGCCATGGCACGGCGCTGCAAGTGCGCATGCCGACACTCAACGCCGGCATCTGCTATCCGGGCTATGTGGCGTGGTGCCTGCGCCGCAAAAAAGGCTATCTGGTGGGCATCGCCTTTACCGATGAGCAGACGCTGTTCAGCGCGCGAATGGGTGAGCAGGTGTGTCAGATCGAGCGCTTTTGCCGCATGAACGAAAGCCACGATGACCTGCAGGATATTCAGGCGCTGGCCCTGCAATGGGTCGAGCAACACGCCGACGAGTTCTCCCACGACAGCGTACGCAAGGCTTTCGCCCAGCCAGTGCTGGACTGACCGTCTTCTCTAAACCGTTACATGCCCATTGTCGAGCAGGCGCTTTACGCGCTAAGGTTCCGCTCCCCGACGCGCTTAAATCTGCTGTGCTCCGCCGCGCGGGGATCGCTGGCGGCCGGCACCCGTGACCTGACGAGTAAACGATGGCTGATTTACCGATCAACGACCTAAACGTCGCCTCTAACGAGACCCTGATCACTCCCGATCAGCTCAAGCGTGATATCCCTCTGAGCGATGCTGCCCTGCGCACCGTCACCAAGGGCCGCGAAGTCATTCGCAACATTCTTGATGGCACCGACCACCGTCTGTTCGTAGTGATCGGCCCATGCTCGATCCACGACATCAAGGCTGCCCACGAATACGCCGATCGCCTCAAGGTGCTGGCGGCGGAAGTTTCCGACACCCTGTATCTGGTCATGCGCGTGTATTTCGAGAAGCCACGGACCACCGTTGGCTGGAAAGGCCTGATCAACGATCCGTACCTGGACGACTCGTTCAAGATTCAGGACGGTCTGCACATCGGTCGTCAGTTGCTGCTGGATCTGGCCGAAAAAGGCCTGCCAACCGCCACCGAAGCCCTCGACCCGATCTCCCCGCAGTATCTGCAGGACCTGATCAGCTGGTCGGCCATCGGCGCGCGCACCACCGAATCGCAGACTCACCGGGAAATGGCTTCCGGCCTGTCCTCGGCCGTCGGCTTCAAGAACGGCACTGACGGCGGTCTGACTGTGGCGATCAACGCCTTGCAGTCGGTGTCCAGCCCGCACCGTTTCCTCGGTATCAACCAGGAAGGTGGCGTGTCGATCGTCACCACCAAAGGCAACGCCTACGGTCACGTGGTGCTGCGCGGTGGCAACGGCAAGCCGAATTACGATTCGGTCAGCGTTGCCCTGTGCGAACAGGCGCTGGACAAGGCGAAGATCAAGCCGAACATCATGGTCGATTGCAGCCACGCCAACTCCAACAAGGACCCGGCCCTGCAACCGCTGGTGATGGAGAACGTCGCCAACCAGATCCTCGAAGGCAACCAGTCGATCATCGGCCTGATGGTCGAGAGTCATCTGAACTGGGGTTGCCAGGCCATTCCGAAAGACCTCGCCGACCTGCAATACGGCGTGTCGATCACCGATGCCTGCATCGACTGGTCTGCCACCGAGAACACCCTGCGCAGCATGCACGCCAAGCTCAAGGATGTTCTGCCGAAACGCCAGCGCAGCTGATACGCGTTTTTCAGGCATAAAAAAACGCCGGGCAATGCCCGGCGTTCTTGTATGTGCGATTCAGATTTTGGCCGCGCGGCGCTGATGACGTTCCATGTAGCGCTCGACGTAGGAGCATGACGGGATCACCGTGTAGCCCATTTCTTCGGCGTACTGCAAAGCGCTTTCTGTCAGCGCTGCCGCTATGCCTCGACCGCGCAAGGCGTTGGGCACGAACGTGCGATAGATATCCAGGGTCTGTTTCCCCAGATCCATATAAGTCAGGTAGGCACGATGACCGTCCACATTGGTCTCGAACTGATGACCAGCCTGGTCATGGTGGATGGACAACGCCTCGCTCATCACTACTCCTCGCGGGTCTTGAATTCTGACCCCTACCTTACCGATGTTTTTCCGGCGAAGGAACATCTACGCCACCCTGTGCCTGATGGACACCGAGAAGAGCCACACCGATCTCGCGCAACCTGGCACCTGATAAATAGTAGGCACCATTGGCAAAAATGCTCAAGGTACGCTCGTCATCAAGCGGGTTGACGGGGGTTGCTCCGATGGACGCAGAGGTGACTGAGGAGAAGATCTTCCCGGGCCACTCACCTGAACATTGCCGGATGTTGAGACTTAAGACGTGCAGCCTTTTTTAAAGTCACCTCAACATGGACAAAGATAAGCGAAGCAGCGCGCAAAATCGGAACAAAAGTGTGGACGAATTCATCTAGACAGACTTTAGCCAAGACTGCAAAAACAACACGTGGCAACGGGAACTTTTTCTCATTAACTCGCTCAGCTCGGGGCTTGCAGCTGGGTATTTTTTAAACAGCGCAGTTAAAAGTTGCTCGAAAAAGAATCAACGCCTACAATTTTTTTTGCTTCTTGCCTTACGTCAGTTTACTTACTACAAGTAATGGGTAGTATGTACGCCGGCTATTTCCTCAATCGTGAGGAGACAGCCACTTAATTTGAAAGTCCTTGAAGGGGAACACGATGAACAACGTTCTGAAATTCTCTGCTCTGGCTCTGGCCGCAGTTCTGGCTACCGGTTGCAGCAGCGCATCGAAAGAAACCGAAGCACGTCTGACCGCTACTGAAGACGCAGCTGCTCGCTCCCAGGCTCGTGCAGACGAAGCTTACCGTAAAGCTGATGAAGCTCTGGCTGCTGCTCAAAAAGCACAACAGACTGCTGACGAAGCTAACGAGCGTGCTCTGCGCATGCTGGACAAAGCTAGCCGCAAGTAATAATCCCTCGGGATTGTTATCAAGCCGATCCGATGTCTGGGTCGGCTTTTTTGTGCCTGAAACTTTTGTCCGGGCAATAAAAAACCCGCCGACGCATCACGCATCGACGGGCTCTTGACCACTGGCTTATTGCTGCAGATCGATCGGTGCACTCGAAACGATCGGCGCCGAAGTACCTGGCGTGCCGATTTCCGTTGGCAGGCCATCTTCAGCCGCGACCACATCACGCACCACATCCCAGTTCACGCGCAGGTTGCTGGTGACGTCTTCACGCTTGAGCATCGCGTTGATCACTGCGGTGTGTTTGTCGACCACCGACGGGTTGCCCTTGTCGTCGATCGGTGTGTGCGCTTCCAGATAAACCTTGCCGCCACTGCTGCCGAACTTGTAGGCATCGTTGAGGATGCGTACCGACGTACCGACCGGGACCATGCCGGCCATTTCCAGTACGTTGTTGTTGAACATGCGGAAGCAGCCGTGACTGGTGCGCATGCCGATACCGAATTTCTTGTTCGAACCGTGGATCAGGTAACCCGGGGTGCCCAGGGTGAACTTGAACGGGCCCAGCGGATTGTCCGGGCCGGCCGGTACTACGTTCGGCAGCGGGTCGCCATCAGCAGCGTGTTCAGCCTTGATCGATGCGGGAGGCGTCCAGGTCGGGTTAGGCGTCTTGGCGGTGATCGAGGTGTGCGCGATCGGCGAACCCCAGCCCTCACGACCGATACCCAGCGGGAACGTGTACACCACGTTGCGGCCTTTCGGGAAATAGTAGAGGCGGTATTCGGCAAGGTTGATGACGATGCCTTCACGCGGGCCCGGCGGCAGAATGAAACGGGTCGGCAACACGATCTCGGTGCCGGCGCCCGGCAACCAGGCATCGACGCCCGGGTTGGCCGCGACCATTTCCGAGTAACCCAGATCGTACTTCGTGCCCAGATCGGCGAAGGTGTCTTCGTACTTGGCTTTGATCACCTGCACCTGCCCGATGATGTCTTCACCGGGTGGAGGCAGGGGAAACTCCAATGCAGCAACGGGACCGGCCACACACAGGGCGGCAAGTGACAGGCAGCGGGTGACGGCAGGAAAGCGCGGCAACATCCGGAAAATCCTTCGCATGATCAACAAGGGTATAAGAGCGCGATTGTACACCGCACTTTGAATATTCGGGGAGATCACCCCAATGCAGGCGACAAGGTGTTCCAGGTGGGAGCAAGCTTGCTCGCGAAAGCGCTGGGTCAGTCGCCAAAAATGTTAACTGACATGGCCTCTTCGCGAGCAAGCTCGGCTCCCACAGAATCAGAGCTCGAAACGCAGCTCCGGCCAGATAGGCGAGGTGCCGCGCTTCTGCGACTCCAGAATCGCCCGGCACAACGAACACAGGCGCTGATCCTGAAACACCCGGCGATCCACACTCGACCAGCGTGGCTGCGCCGGCAGTAGACTGCCACAGAGGGTGCGATCGGCCGAGCCACCGAGTTCGAGTTGCCGCGTCACCAGATGCACCCGCACTTCCTGGCAGGCGAACAGATCCAGCTGCTCGTCAGGCTCGATCAGTTGGTAGGCAAACAGGGACCAGGCAGAACGCGACATCGGGGGCTCCAAATAAGGGGGCGCCACATTAGCCGAAAGCCTGCCCTTAGAAAAGCCTCATAACAGCGGTTTTAGCGTCGGCCAGACATTTTCCAGCAACTTGCCCTGAGCCCCGGCCGCCGGGTGCAGACCATCGGCCTGCATCAAGTCTGGATGACCGCCCACGCCGTCGAGGAAAAACGGTACCAGCGGGATCTTTTTATCATCGGCGAGTTTGCCGTAGACCTCGGCAAAGGCATCGGTGTAACGCTTGCCATAATTGGGCGGCAGCTGCATGCCGAGCAACAGCACCTTGGCCCCGCTCTGGCGGGAGCTGTCGATCATCGAGGCAAGATTTTGTTGCAATTGAGTTGGCGGCATTCCGCGCAAGCCATCGTTGCCACCCAGTTCGAGGATCACCAGTTCCGGTTTATGCTCTGCAAGCAGCGCGGGCAGCCGCGCCTGGCCTCCGGCACTGGTATCGCCGCTGATCGAGGCATTGACCACTTTGTCGTCGAAACCCTCCTGTTTGAGCCGTTGTTCGAGCAACGACACCCACCCCAAGCGGGTATCCAGTCCGAAACCGGCGCTGATACTATCGCCAACGATCAGGACAGTACCCGCCGCTGCGTTCTGGGCCATGCACATCAAGGCCAGGCCAGCACTCAAAAACCACACACGCATCGGATTCTCCATGGGCGCAAGCATTCTCACCGCGAAGAACCTCAGCAAAGTGGTTCCCAGCGCGGAAGGTGAACTGACTATCCTGCACGAACTCAGCCTGGAACTGAACAAGGGCGACAGCCTGGCCATCGTCGGCGCATCCGGTTCGGGCAAATCCACCCTCCTCGGCCTGCTCGCCGGTCTCGACCTGCCGAGCAGTGGCGAAGTCATTCTCGCCGGCCAGGGCCTGAGCAATCTCGATGAAGACCAGCGCGCACGCATTCGTGCCGAGCATGTCGGCTTCGTCTTCCAGTCCTTTCAGTTGCTCGACAGCCTCAACGCGCTGGAAAACGTCATGCTGCCGCTGGAACTCGATGGCCGCAAAGATGCCCGTGAACGCGCAACTGAACTGCTGCAACGGGTGGGCCTTGGCCAGCGCCTGACGCATTCACCGCGCCAGCTCTCTGGTGGCGAACAACAACGCGTGGCAATCGCCCGCGCCTTTGCTGCCGAGCCTGACGTGCTGTTTGCCGACGAACCCACCGGCAACCTCGACAGCCACACCGGCGAGCGCATCAGCGATTTGCTCTTCGAATTGAACAAGGAACGCGGCACCACCCTGGTGCTGGTGACCCACGACGAACGCCTGGCCCATCGCTGCCGGCGCCTGATCCGTCTTGAAGCCGGGCTGTTGGTCGCCCCTCTGGAGCCTTGATGGCACGTTTGCCGCTGTTGCGTCTGTTCAGTCTCGCTATACGCCAACTCCTGCGCGATGCCCGCGCCGGCGAATTGCGCGTGTTGTTCTTCGCGTTGGTCGTTGCGGTGGCGGCGAGTACCGCCATCGGCTATTTCGGCGCCCGCCTGAACGGCGCCATGATGCTGCGCGCAACTGAATTTCTCGGCGCCGATCTGGTACTCGAAGGCAGTTCCCCGGCTCGTGAAGAACAGATCAGGAGTGGTACCGAGCTGCGCCTGAATCACGCACAAGTGGTGGAGTTCTCCAGTGTCATCGCCACCGACAACGGCATTCAGCTGTCGAGCATCAAAGCCGTCGACAGCGCCTATCCGTTGCGCGGCGAACTGAAAAGTGCGCCAGCGCCCTTCGCCACCGAAGAGCCCGGCGGTGAACCGCAACCCGGCGAAGCCTGGGTTGAGGCACGCCTGCTGACCGCACTGGATCTGAAAATCGGCGACAGCATCGATGTCGGCATGAAGACGTTGAAACTGGCCCGAGTGCTGACGTATGAACCGGATCGCGCCGGCAACTTCTATAGCCTCACGCCCCGGGTGATGATCAACCTCGATGACCTCGCCGCCACCGGTGTCGTGCAACCCGGCAGCCGCGTGAGTTACCGCGAACTGTGGCGCGGTGAACCGCAGGCGCTGGAAACCTATCGGCAATTGATCAAACCCGGGCTCGCTGCGAATCAGCGAATTCAGGATGCCCGCGACGGCAACCGGCAGATTGGCGGTGCACTCGGTAAGGCCGAGCGTTATCTGAACATGGCCAGTCTGGTCGCGGTGCTGTTGGCCGGTGTTGCGGTGGCGTTGTCGGCCAACCGTTTTGCCAGTCGCCGCTTCGACGCCAGCGCCTTGCTACGCTGCCTCGGACTATCACGGCGGGAAACCATGGCGCTGTTCAGCTTGCAGTTGACCGTACTTGGTTTGCTCGCCGCTCTTAGCGGTGCCCTGCTCGGCTGGTTGGCGCAACTGGGCCTGTTCGCACTGCTGCATGATTTGTTGCCAAGCGACGTGCCACCGGGCGGGCTGTTTCCAGCCATCGCCGGGATCGGTACCGGGCTGGTGGCGTTGGCCGGTTTCGCCTTGCCGCCGCTGGCCGCATTGGGTCGCGTGCCACCGCTACGGGTCCTGCGCCGGGACATGCTGCCGATCCCATCGAGTACCTGGATGGTTTACGGCGCCGCCCTGGGTGCGCTCGGCCTGATCATGTGGCGCCTGAGTCTGGATCTGCTGCTGACATTCGCCCTGCTCGGCGGTGGCGTGGTCGCCGCGCTGGTGCTGGGCGGCCTGCTGCTGTTGCTGTTGCAGAGCCTGCGGCGGATGCTCGCCCGTGCTTCGCTGCCGTGGCGCTTGGGCCTGGGCCAGTTGCTGCGCCATCCGTTGGCAGCGGCCGGTCAGTCGTTGGCGTTCGGCCTGATTCTGCTGTCGATGGCCTTGATCGCCCTGCTGCGCGGCGAACTGCTCGACACCTGGCAAAACCAGTTGCCGAAAAATGCGCCGAACTACTTTGCGCTGAACATTCTGCCGGCAGACAAACAGGCCTTCACCGATCATTTGATCAAGGTGTCCGCGCAAGCTGCACCACTTTATCCCGTGGTGCCGGGGCGATTGATCAGCATCAACGGTGAAGCCGTACAGCAAATCGTCAGCAAGGATTCGGCGGGCGACCGTGCCGTGCAACGCGACTTGAGCCTGACCTGGGCGGCGGACTTGCCCGCGGGCAACAAGCTCACCGCCGGTGAATGGTGGAAAGATCAGCCAACCGACGATGTTCCCGGGGTATCGGTGGAAGGCAAAGTCGCCGAAAGCCTCAAGCTTAAACTCGGCGATCACATGGTATTCAGCGTCGGCGGGGTCAACCGCGAAGCGAAGGTCACCAGCCTGCGCGAAATCAACTGGGACAATTTCCAGCCGAACTTCTTCATGATCTTCCAGCCCGGCACGTTGAAGGATCTGCCGGCGACTTACCTGACCAGCTTCTATCTGGCGCCCGGTCATGATCAGCAGATCGTTGAACTGTCGCGCACCTTCCCGGCGGTGACCATTCTTCAGGTCGAAGCGCTGCTGGAACAACTGCGCAGCATCCTCGCCCAAGTCACTTTGGCCGTAGAGTATGTGTTGTTGTTTGTCTTGGCGGCGGGAATGGCCGTGCTGTTTTCCGGATTGCAGGCAACGCTGGATGAACGTATTCGCCAAGGTGCGCTGCTGCGCGCCTTGGGGGCCGAGCGCAAGTTGCTGGTCAAGGCACGACGCATCGAGTTCGGCCTGCTGGGTGCGGTCAGCGGTTTGCTTGCAGCCATCGGCTCGGAAGTAGTGAGTCTGGTGTTGTATCGCTACGCGTTCGATCTGCCGTGGCACCCTCATCCGTGGTTGTTGGTACTGCCATTGATTGGCGCGGCACTGATTGGGGGTGCCGGCGTGTTCGGTACGCGTCGGGCGCTCAACGCAAGTCCACTGACAGTGTTGCGTGAGGGTTGATAGACTCAAGCGGTCTTAATCACAAGAAGTTGCCATGAGCCGTTATCGCCCTCCACGCCCTGCCGGCACCGCGCTGATCACCCCCGAAGGTGAAGCGCGGATGCGCGCCGAATTCCATGAGTTGTGGCATGTGCGCCGCCCGCAGGTGACGCAATCGGTCAGCGAAGCGGCGGCTCAGGGTGATCGCTCGGAAAACGCCGAGTACACCTACGGCAAGAAAATGCTGCGCGAGATCGACAGTCGCGTGCGCTTTCTCACCAAACGCCTGGAAGCGTTGAAAGTCGTCAGTGAAAAACCCAGTGATCCGAACAAGGTCTACTTCGGCGCGTGGGTGACCATCGAAGACGAAGACGGCAAGCAATCGCGCTACCGCATCGTCGGCCCGGATGAGCTGGATCTGAAACTGGGTTTGATCAGCATCGACTCACCACTGGCCCGCGCCTTGATCGGCAAAGCGCTGGACGCTGAGGTGCGGGTGCAGACGCCAACCGGTGAGCAGTTCGTTTACATTGTCGCTATCGACTATCCGTAAAGCGTATCAGCGACGAGTGATCAGGCCCTGCCGCGCAACGCGGACCAGTTGTTTGATCATCTCCGGCGCATCTTCGGCAGTCGGGGCCTGAATCACTGCCAGATCAAAACTGTCAGTGGCAAACCGCGCCAGCGACTCGCCGTCTTCCACGAACTGGATCAGGAACGCGGCAGGACCGCCGCTGCGACGTGGCCAGCCATCGAGATAACGCAACAGCGTCGGCTGATGTTTGCCGCCAAGAAGGATTTTCGGGTTGCGCTGGGTGATATGAGCCGTGATCGGCGCGGGACGTGCTGGAGGGCGTAGTGCATTCATCGTATCGTGTCTCTGCCTCAAAAGTCTGCATGGCAGGTGAGAGGCAACACCGAACCAGCGCTTTAGCGGTATTTCGAAGCCCTGTTCCGGCTTCTGACGGCAACTGTTGAAGTCACCTGGCGCCCCGCAAGTAGCTGTTTAAATCGGCGCATGGGCAACATCCTAGAGAACGTGACCGATCAGTGTCAAGAATCAGCCGCAACAAAAAAAGGCCCGCACAATGCGGGCCTTTTCCTTGAGCCAGAGCGCTTAACCGGCGATGGCGCGGTCCACCGAGAGCTTGCCGGCGCCTTCGATCAGCACGGCGAGGCTGCCACCGAGCAGGGCCAGTGCGAACTCGTAACCGTTGTTGGCCATAAACAGACCGTTGCTGATGTGTACGGTGAAGATCGCCACCAGCGACAGGAAGGTCAGGCCCAATGCAGCCGGACGAACCAGCAGGCCGATGATCAAGGCCAGGCCAGCGAAGAATTCAGTACCACCCGCCAGCGTCGCCATCAGGTAACCCGGGTGCAGACCGATGCTGTCCATGTACTGCGCGGTGCCCGCCAGACCATACCCACCGAACAGACCGAAGAGTTTTTGCGAACCGTGCGCAGCGAAGATCACGCCGACAGCGATGCGCAGGATGGTCAGACCGTAGCCAGCGCGGGTGAACAGTACTTTGTTGATCAGAGAGCTCATGGGGCATTCCTTGTTTTTGCGAGAAGTTGTGTGTGTTGGTTGGCCGCTATATTAATCAGTAAATTTCATGTTAAAAGCGCAAATATTCCGCCATAACAATCAACTTATTAGATCATTTCCGTGAGACGACTTTTTGCGCCCCGGGCTCCAACGACTCCCGCTCCCGGTCGAACGCCAAGTAATACTTGTTCACGCTATTAACATAGCTGACCGGCCCCATTCCTACCTGCTCCATGGCGATGCGCTCGACCTGGAAGAACCACTGATTGGGGTTCAGCCCGCGCCGCCGGGCTTCAGCGCGCATGCCCTGCACGCGCTCGGGACCGATGTTGTAGGCTGCCAGCGTGAAGGCCATGCGCTCGCGCTCATTGAGCTTGGGGCTGTTGAAGAACTTGCGGCGGATCATCGCCAGGTACTTGGCCCCGGCCTGCACATTCGCATCGAGATTCTGAATGTTGCTCACACCGACTCGCTGTGCGGCGGACGGCGTGATCTGCATCAGCCCGGTCGGGCCACTGCCGCTGCGCGCGTTGGGTTGCAACGCTGACTCCTTGAAGGCCAGCGCGGCGAGGTTCAACCAGTCCATGTTCTGCGCCTGGGCATGCTTCTGCAGGGTCGGGCGCAGTTTTTCCAGACGCTGGCGGTCAGCCTTGGCCAATGGATAGTGGACTTGGTAGAGACGGCGATAGATGCGCAGAAACGCGGCATCTTCGTTGGACGGCTTCTTGTAACCGCCGAGAAAGCGGTCAATGCTCGCGCGCAACATCGAAGCATCGCGGCGCACGAACCAGTATTCCTCACCCGGCTCGCTGATCATCAGTTGCCGGTCAAAACGCAATTTCGGCAGGATCTTGCCCCAGCGCTCGGCGATGGGTTGCTCGACGATGGTCAGGTGGAAAATGCCGCCCTGAACCATCTCCAGCACATCTTCTACCGCCAGCGTCGGATCGACCCATTCAATCTTGATCGGCGCCAGTTTGTGCAACGCCAGTTTCTGATTGAGCTGACTGACCGCCTCCCCCGCCGCACTGCCGGTCGGCAACGCCAGGGTTTTGCCGGAGAGCTGCTCGACTTTGGTGTAGCGCCGCTCACCCTTGATCCCGACCAACATCAGCGGCACGTTGCTGGCGATCGGTTCGCTGCTGGCCACCGCGTGACCCGGTTGCAGCTCAAGCAACTCGCCTGGTGCAACCAGATCACCCTCGCCACGCTGCAACGCGCCGAGCAGTTGATCCTTGGCTTTGGGAATGATCTTGAGGGTGATTTCCTGGCCGTCGCGAGCATGCCCATTGAGGTATTGCTCGAAGGCACGCAGGCGATGGTATTCGACGCCGATGGCCTGGCCCTGGACTTCGCCGGAGCTGTTGCGGCTCTGATTGACCAGCACGCGCAACACGCGGCTGCTGCGAATCTCGGACAAGTCCCGCACCTTGGCCGCCGGCACGGCTTGCAGTGGCCCGGGCAGGCGCGCGACCGCCGTCATCGGCAGCAGCAACGATCCACACAACAGCAGCAAAACCGAGGGACGAACCATCCACTCTCCGGAAAGAATACGGGGCAACTTCATCTCTAAAAGATCGAAATTACCGACGAAAACAGAGCGCTTGGAGCGCTGGCAAAGTGCGAGAGACTGGCACAGTAATGGCACTTCTGCCAAACCGGGCTGCGTCGCGGCATCAAAAGACAGCTATAACTCGTTGTAGTTCTTGGTTTTTCTTATGAATCTACAGCTCTGGTATGCTTTCCGGCCTTCGGCCCGAGGTAGCAACCATGCAACTCATCGATATCGGCGTCAACCTGACCAACCCCAGTTTCGCCGACAAACATCAGGCCGTGCTCGATCGAGCCTATGCGGCCGGAGTCTGCCAATTGGTGCTGACCGGCACTAGCGTCGAGGGCAGTGAGCAAGCCTTGGAGCTGTGCCAGCAGCTCGATGAAAGCGGCCAGCGGCTGTTCGCCACCGCCGGTATTCACCCGCATTCGGCCAGTGACTGGAACGCTGACAGCGCTCGTCGTTTGCGCAATCTGTTGCAAGAAAAAAATGTAGTCGCCGTGGGTGAATGCGGGCTGGACTTCAACCGTGATTTCTCGCCGCGCCCACAGCAGGAAAAAGTCCTCGAAGAACACCTGGCCATGGCCGTCGAGCTGCAGCTGCCAGTGTTCCTGCACGAGCGCGATGCCAGCCAGCGCCTGCTGGAAATCCTCAAAGGCTTCCGCGATCAATTGCCCGCCGCTGTGGTGCATTGCTTCACCGGCGAGCAAAAGGCGTTGTTCAGCTACCTCGATCTGGACTTGCACATCGGCATCACCGGCTGGATCTGCGATGAGCGCCGTGGCACGCATTTGCATCCACTGGTGAAAGAGATCAAGCGCGGACGCTTGATGCTGGAAAGCGATGCGCCCTATTTGCTACCGCGCACATTGCGACCGAAACCGAAGAACGGCCGCAATGAACCGGCGTATCTGACTGAAGTCCTGCGCGAAGTGGCGCTGCATCGTGGCGAAACCGAGCAGGATCTGGCGGCGCACACCACCGCATGCGCCCGCGCGTTCTACAACCTCCCGGCATTGGCGTAAGCCGCAAAAGATCGCAGCCTTCGGCAGCTCCTACAGGATGTACGCCATCCCAATGTAGGAGCTGCCGAAGGCTGCGATCTTTTGATCTCTTGACCCACATCAAATCGAGCCTTCTGCATAGCGGCACAATGCTGGCACCTTGCCAAAACTGTTTCCGCTATCAGAGAAAACCTCCATGGGTGCCTGGCTTAGCAATATCTCGCTGAAATACAAATTCTGGGCGGTCAACGCAGTCGCCTTCGTCACCACCCTGTTGCTGGTGCTGTACGCCGTGCAGCTTGAACAACAGGCGCGCAGTCACGCGTCTCAGGCCTCGGCGCAAGCCCAGGCGCAATTGCTCAAGGCCTGGCCGGTCGGGCAGGCATTACCGAAAACCGATCAGGTGCTGACCTTCAAGCGCGGCGAAGCACCGCGCCTGAATGATCAACCCTTGCTGGAAATCACCGACAGCAACGGCTGGAACGAAATCAATCACCTGCCGCTGTTCGGCGACAACCCGTTGATGGGCGCCGAAGTATTCAGCCGCACCGATGGCCAGCAAGTCGCAGTGATTGCCTTTGGCCCGAGCCTGACTCAGGTGTTCAGCGAACGTTTTGCCAACTATGCGGTGGCGGTGTTCATTCTGATGTTCGCCATGCTGTGTGCCTCGCAACTGCTGATCCGCTTCTTGCTTAGCCAGCTCAACACGCTGAAAGACGTGATGCTCCACGTCGAGAAAAGCGGCGATCTCTCGGCCCGTGTGCCGCTGGCCGGCAAAGACGAAGTCGGGCAGATGGCCAACGCCTTCAACGCGATGCAGGCCGGTTATCAGCGCGTCGTCACCACGGTGGCCAACACCGCACGGCAACTGGATGTCGGTGCGGCGCGGCTGGCGTCGAGCATGAACGAAGTGCGCCACGGCATGCTCGGCCAGCAGAGCGAAACCGATCAGGCCGCCACCGCGATCAACGAAATGACCGCCACGGTCTATCACATCGCCCAGCACGCCGGCGCCACCCGCGACCTGTCGCAGACCGCCGACGGCCTCGCCGGCAGCGGTCAGCAAGTGGTTGCCCGAGTGCAGCACTCGATTGCCGGGTTATCCAGCGGTGTGCAGCAGACCGCCGAGATGATTCAACGGCTGGCCGAGGACAGTCAGAAGATCAACGGCGTGGTCAGCGTGATTCACAGCATTGCCGAGCAGACCAATCTGTTGGCGCTGAACGCTGCCATCGAAGCGGCGCGCGCCGGTGAGATGGGCCGGGGGTTTGCCGTGGTCGCCGATGAGGTGCGCAATCTGGCGAAACGGGTGCAGACCTCGACCGACGAAATCACCACCATGGTCTCGGCGTTGCAGGCTGGCACCCGCGACGCGGTGGATTTCATGCAGGAGAGTTCGTACAAGGCCGACGACTGCGTGCAGCAGGCGCAAGAGGCTGGCGCGGCGCTGGCGGAGATCACCGGAGCGGTGGCGCAGATGCGCGAAAGCAATACGCAGATTGCCGTGGCGGCGGAGCAGCAGAGTCAGGTCGCCGAAGAGATGAACCGGGCGGTGGTGAGTATTCGTGATGTGACCGAGAACACCGTGCAGCAAACAGTGGATTCGGCGACGACCAGTAATGAACTGGCGACGTTGGCCGGGGAACTGAGCAGGGCTATAGGCCAGCTGAAACTCTGAAGACCCTTTCGCGAGCAAGCTCGCTCCCACAAGGGAATTTGTATGCGCACCGATCCAATGTGGGAGCGAGCCTGCTCGCGAAGGCGTCATCCCATCCAGCATCGAATCCTGCGATGACGCCTATCACTTCAATAGCCAACCTTGATTCGCCGCCCTCCACGCCCGGGCCTATTCTTCAAGCATGTGTTCAACATGGATCGAGGAGTAGTCAACATGGGCAAACGTCACCCCAATCTTCCCGCGTGGCAATGGCGCGCGTACCCGGGTAATCATCAGCATCCGACCAATCTGGTGCTGCACCTGATTGCCGTGCCGTTGTTTATCGTCGCGTTTCTGCTGATCGTCTCCGGGGTGTTCAGCCTGAGTCTGGCCAGCGTCGCCATCGGTGTAATCGGCATCATCGCGGCGCTGGGTTTGCAGCGTCATGGCCACAGCCTGGAGGCGCAAGCCTCCGAGCCGTTCAGTGATCGTAAAGATGCCGTCTCGCGTTTACTGGTCGAGCAGTTCCTGACCTTCCCGCGCTTCTTTCTCAGCGGCGGCTGGTGGCGCGCCTGGCGTGAGCGCCACCGCCGGCACTGAGTCAGGCGAAGATCGTGACCGTCTGGCGACTCATCGCAATCAACTCACCTTCCGCGCTCCACAGCTTGGCGGCGACGTGGCCGTAGCCATCGGCGGCGTACTCGATGTCGGCGAGGTATTGGCACCAGTCAAGCGTGCTCAAGTCGCGTAGCGGCTGAACGAATTCGATGGTCCAGGTCAGCGTGCTGCCGGGTGCAGGCTTCTTCAGATACGGCAACAACGCGGGTGGCCACGCATCGACCAGGGCCAGCAGATGCGCCTCGTTGACCGGTTCTTCTTTGACATCCCCACGTAACCGCACCCAGCCGCCCATCAGGCGCGATTGATTGCCGGTGAACGGCATGCCGCCAACGCTCCAGCGCATCGCCAGATGACGCATGAACTCCGGGGTCACGCCTTTAATGTAGGGTAACTCCTGGCATTCGTCCCAGTGCTTCATTGACGGCGCCGGATACGCCTCGACGGCAACCTCCGACGGCCGCGAAGCACCGAAACTGCCTTGAACGATCGTCACGACCTGACCATTTTGCATCGCCCGGCCCATGACCTGGCTGACGGCTTTGCCTTCACGCAGCACATCCACTTCGAAGCTCACCGGGACTTCAGGCTCGACCGGGCCGACAAAGGTGATCGCCAGCGAACGTACCGGGCGATCCGCCGGGACTTTTGCGCGCATGGCTTCGTATTGCAGCGCGGCAACCAGACCACCGAAACTGGCACGGCCCTGACCCCATTCGGCAGGAATCGTCAGTTCCGGTTGGCGGCGGACCGCATCGAGCAGATCGCTAAAGCGCATGGGGCAACCTCAGAAAACGAGAAAGGAATGCAGGGATCTTAACCAGACCTGCACAGCGCCGCAGCGTCTATTCCGGTCAAAGAGACTGACAGAAAGGCCTTAGCGTATTTCAAATACAGACACAAAACCCTGTAGGAGCTGCCGAAGGTTGCGATCTTTTGATTTTGATTTTTAACAACAAGATCAAAAGATCGTCCGAACGCGGCCCGAGCCTTCGGCAGCTCCTACAGGGGATATCGCGGGGCTAAGGTTATTTGAAGCAGGTTGAACTGAGTTTTTCCAGCACGCGATCAGCCTTGGCTTCGGCTTTGATCATGGTCGCCTGCCAAGTGGCGACGCACGGTTGAAGATCCGCCTCAAGCTCAGACTTCGCCAGCCACTGCCAGCAATCGTGCCAGTCACCCAACGCGCCTTGAGCCGACTTCAATCTCGCCAGCGCCGCCTCGGGCAAGCGATCCAGTTCGGGATAGGCTTCGATGCCATAACGCACGCGCTTGATCAGCAGGCGCAGGCGATGGCGGTCGTGGGCCGGATCGTGCAGCGCCTCATCAAGTTTCTGCCATTGCTTGCCCAAGCGTTTTTCAATGCGTTTGGCCAAGCCCTTGAGCAAGCCCTGGCGCTGGGAGGCGCGCAGAAAACGCGGAAAGGCGTCGAGAATCATCTGCAGCGAAGCCACTTCGGCACTCGCCGCCAGCGCCGGATAGGCTTCGGCCATTTGCGCCATGCGCCGTTGCGCGGCTTCAGGCTGATCATGCTTGAGCAGGTACGCAGCAAGCACCTCGCGATCACGCCACGGTGTGGTCAATTGGCCGACTGCCGAAGCGGCGTCTTCCAGTTGCTCGACGCCGGGCAAGCCACGCAATGGACGCAACAGGCTGCGCAAGCGCCGCACCGTAGTGCGCAGATCATGCAGCGCTTCGGGGTCGGTACGTGCAGTCAGTCGTGCCTGACAGGCCAGCAGCCGCACCTCCAGACTCAGGACATGAGCCACCAACCGGTCAACCAACGCAGACATCACTTGCTCCTGATTCAAATGGCTCTTAAGAACAGGCTGCCGCCCAGTGAACGCAGCATCCTTGCTTCACGTCAGCAGCTTAGCGGCCAGCGCGGGATTCGCGAATGTAGAAACGCGCCTTCTCGGCTTTCTTGCTGCAGCCTTCGAACCCTTCGAATTGCTGCTGGGTCTTGGCGGCGGTCAGCAGCGACAACGCTTTGGAGTAGCTGACGGTGCCGGCAAAGCCTTCGGCCTTGGCCAGATCCAGCTCATGCCAGGCCGCGTCGAGCTGGCTGCCGCAGCTGTCGCGGTAAGCGGTTTTACCGGCGCAACCGGCCAATGCCAGAGCCATCAACGGCACACAGATCCAGGCTTTCATCACTCACACCTCAAAATAGGTCAACAGTCGTGCAGGTAAGACGGTAAGGCTGCGAAAAAGTGCCTCGCCGGCGGGTGAAACCGCGCAACTGAGAAGGATAGCGCTGAAGGGTCATGCAGTATCAAAAAAACGACGTCGCCGGCGCACTCAACGACCACGGCGATTGAGCCGGCCCGGCGATGGGTGCATTGTGCAACCTTGTCGGGAGGATGCTGGATGAAAAAACGTGTCGCGCTGGTACTAGGCTCCGGTGGCGCCCGGGGCTATGCCCATATCGGGGTCATCGAAGAGATCGAGAAACGCGGTTACGAAATCGCCTGCATTGCCGGCTGTTCGATGGGTGCCGTGGTCGGCGGGATCTACGCCGCCGGCAAACTCGACGTTTACAAAAACTGGATCGAAAGTCTCGACTATCTGGATGTGCTGCGGCTGGTCGACGTGAGTTTCCGCCTCGGCGCGATTCGCGGCGAAAAGGTCTTCGGGCAGATCCGCAAGATCGTCGGCGAGGTCAACATCGAAGACTTGCGCATCCCCTACACCGCGGTCGCCGCCGACCTCACCAATCAGCAGGAAATCTGGTTTCAGGAAGGCTGCCTGCATCAGGCGATGCGCGCCTCGGCGGCGATTCCCAGCCTGTTCACCCCGGTGATGCAAGGCAATCGCATGCTGGTCGACGGCGGCATTCTCAATCCGTTGCCGATCGTGCCAGTGGTATCGAGCCACTGTGATCTGATCATTGCGGTCAATCTCAACTCGACCAACCAGCGTCATTACAAATTGCCGGTGATCCAGCGCCCGGCCGCGTTCCGCTCGCGCTTCGACAGCCTGATCAGTTCGCTGGGGTCGAAGATGCCGTTCCGCCGTACACAGGCCGAGCAACTGTTGCGGCTCGAGCAGGAGGCGCTGCGCGCTGAAGCCGCGGACATCAATCCCTGGCTTGACGGCGCCGAGCCGGAAAGCCAACAACCGGCGGCTGCGCCCGAGCGTGAAGGCGCACCGAAATCGGCGACCGGTTCGTTCATCATCGATAACGTCGGGCCGGCCTCGCTGCTGGATTTGATCAACCAGAGTTTCGAGGTGATGCAGACCTCGCTGGCGCAGTACAAGATTGCCGGGTATCCGCCGGATATCCTGATCAACGTGCCGAAGCGGGTGTGCCGGTTTTTCGAGTTTTACAAGGCGCCGGAGTTGATCGCGTTGGGACGGGAGATTGCGCGGGATACGCTGGATCGGTATGACAGTGAGCAGGGATGAATGGCTAAAATTCTTCATTGAATTTGAGGGCCTCTTCGCGAGCAAGCTCGCTCCCACATTTGGAATGCACTCCCCTGTGGGAGCGAGCTTGCTCGCGAAAGCGCCAGATCGGCCAATACAAAACTACAGGCCGTTCTCGCTCAACAGTCGATAGCCAACCCCGGCTTCAGTGACGATAAACCGCGGCCGCGTCGGATCATCCGCCAGCTTCTGGCGCAAATGCCCCACCACAATCCGCAGATAGTGACTGTCCTCGGTGTGGGTCGGCCCCCAGATATCCTTGAGCAATTGCTGCTGGGTAATCACCCGCCCCGGATGCCGCGCCAGTTGCGCCAGCACTGCGTACTCCTTACGGGTCAGCGCCACCTCGACGCCCTCGAGCAGCACCCGCCGATAGGCCAGATCGACCGTCAACGGGCCAAAGCTCAGCGCCGCCTGTTGCGCTTCCCCTGCCGGCGCCTGACGCAACAACGCCCGCACCCGCGCCAGAAACTCCTGAATGCCGAACGGCTTGGTCACGTAGTCATTGGCGCCGCTATCCAGCGCCTGGACTTTCTGCCCTTCGCTGGCACGTACCGACAACACCAATACCGGGGCCGTGGCCCATTCGCGAAACTCGCGCAGCACTTGCTGGCCGTCCATATCCGGCAAGCCGAGGTCGAGCACCAGCAAGTCCGGCTTGTTCAGCGCGGCTTGCGCCAACCCTTCCGCACCGGTGCCGGCCTCGAGCACTTTGTAGCCTTGGGAAGCGAGGCTGATGCGCAGGAACTTGCGGATCTGCGGCTCGTCGTCGATGACCAAAATGGTCGCGGTCTGGCTCATGAATTCACATCAACACAAAAGAGTGGCAAGAGAGTAGCGCAGTCGGACTCAGCCTTCATCGTCCATCCCCGGTTGCGTCTGCAACGGCAAGTGCAAGGTGATGCAGGTGCCGCGTCCGTCGATGCCGTCGGCGACGCTGATGCGACCGCCGTGCGCACCGACCATGCCCTGACAGATCGCCAGGCCGAGGCCGGTGCCCTGGCCGCCGCGATCACCGCGGGCAGCGGTGTAGAACATGTCGAAAATCTTCGCCCGTTCATCCTCGGGAATTCCTGGTCCTTCGTCGCTGACCGAGAAGAAAATCTCCTCGTCATTCGCTCCTGCACTGAGTTGCAAGCGACCGTGAACGGGTGAAAAACGCGCTGCGTTTTCCATCACGTTGACCAGCGCCTGCTCGATCAGCGCGGCATGCACGAACAACAGCGGTAACTCCGCCGGCACATCGGTGCTGACCTGCAACGGCGCGAGCACCGCGCGCAGGCGGTTGAGCGAACTGCCGATGATGTCGGCCGGCGACACCCAGTCCCGTGCCAGCTTCAGCGCGCCGTGGCCGAGGCGCGTCATGTCGAGCAGATTCTGGATGTAGCGGTCGAGGCGTTCGGCTTCATCGCGAGTGCCTTCGAGCAGTTCACGACGATCCTCCAGCGGGATCGCTTCGCCGAGAGCCAAGAGGCTGTCGATGCTGCCGCGCATGGCGGTCAGCGGCGTGCGCAAGTCATGGGACACGGAGGCCAGCAAGGCACTGCGCAGTTGTTCGGTTTCACCGTGCAGGCGCGCGGCTTCCAGATCGTCCGCCAGTTGCGCGCGGGCCAGTGCTTGCGCCAGCGGCTGGCTCAACGCGGTCAGCAAACGCCGGCGCTGGCCGCTCAAGGTCTGGCCCTCTTTGGCACACACGCCGAGCAGCGCCAGCGGCCCATCCTCGACCGACAACGGCCACCACCACCAACGCCCGAACGGCAACGTGCCGGTGCCCATGCCCGCCGGTTGATCGTGTTGCCATGCCCAATCGGCGGCGGCGCGTTCGGCTTCGGTGAATTGCAACGGCCCGCCGGTCTCGACTTTCCAGCCGCCCTGGCCGTCGCGATTGAGCAGGCACAGTTGCAGATCGCTCCAGCCGTTGAGATGTTGCGCGGCGGCACTGACCACGGCTTGGCGGTCGGTCGCGGCGGTGAGTTTGCGCGACAGGTCGAGCAGTTCGCTGGTCTCTTCCTGGGTGTCGCGCAAGGCCTGCAATTGCCGACGCTGACGCGCCGCGAGATTACCGGTGAGCGCCGCCATCAGCAGGAAAAACAACAAGGTCAGCACGTCTTCTTCGCGCTGAATGCTGAAAGAGAAATTCGGCGGAATGAACAGAAAGTCATAGGTCAGAAACGACAACGCGGCACAGGCCAGCGCCGGGCCGAGACTGCTGCGCACCGCCACCAGCAACACTGCCGCGAGGAACACCAGCGAGATATTCGGCAGCGGCAACACACTCGACACCGCCCACGCCAGCGCACTGGCCAACACCGTGGCAACTAGCGCCAGCGCATAGTCGAACCACACCAGTGTCAGCGCGTGGCGCGGGCGCGGTTGATGCTGTTGCTGATCGCTGTCGAGGACGTTGATTTCCAGTCCGTGGGCCTGACGTAACAAACGCGCCGCGAGACCGCCACCGAACAAACGACGGCGCAGACGCGGTCGGGATTGACCGACTAATACCAGGCTCGCGCGGCGCTCGGCGGCATGCTGGATCAAGGTTTTCGCCACTTCACCGGCACGCAGTAAAACCACCTCGCCGCCCAGGCGTTCGGCCAATTGCTGAGCGCTTTGCAGACGTAGGCGTGATTGCTCGTCGCGCACGGTACCGTTGTCGACGTGCACCAGACTCCACGGCAAGTGCAGGCGCTGGGCAACGCGACTGGCATGGCGCACAAGGCGTTCGGCCTGTTGGTCGCCATCGACGCCGACCAGCAATCGCCCGCGCACTGCCGGGGCGGCCTGACCGAGTTGGCGATAGCCTTGGGCGAGATCGTTATCGACCTGCGCAGCAGCTGTTTGCATCGCCAGTTCGCGCAATGCGGTGAGGTTGGTCTGGGTGAAAAACGCATCGATCGCCGCGCGCGCCTGCTCCGGTACGTAGACCTTGCCTTCGCGTAAACGCTCGAGCAATTCGCGCGGCGGCAGGTCGATCAGCAGCAATTCGTAGGCTTCTTGCAGCACCCAGTCCGGCAGGGTTTCGCGCACTTGCACACCGGTGATGCCGCGCACCTGATCATTGAGGCTTTCCAGGTGCTGGACGTTGACCGTGGTGAACACGTCGATGCCGGCGGCGAGCAGTTCCTGAATGTCTTGCCAGCGTTTGGCGTGGCGGCTGCCGGGCGCATTGCTGTGGGCCAGTTCATCGACCAGCACAAGCTTCGGCCTGGCCGCGAGAATGCCGTCGAGGTCCATTTCTTCGAGCATCACGCCACGGTATTCCGAGCGCACCAGCGGTTGCTGCGGCAAGCCGCCGAGCAACGCTTCGGTTTCGGCGCGACCGTGGGTTTCGACCACCCCGGCGAGGACTTTCACGCCCTGACGAAGTTGCGTGTGGGCGGCCTGGAGCATGGCGTAAGTCTTGCCGACACCGGGGGCGGCGCCAAGGAAAACCTTCAGGCGGCCACGGCCGTCACGGGGCAGGTCTGCTAACAGCGCGTCGGCGCGGCCGGAGTCGCTCATGCTGGGAGTTCTCTCTTCCTGATGTTGAGTCGGTGTCCGTTATGGCCCCTTCGCGAGCAAGCTCGCTCCCACATTTGGAACGCGTCCTCCTGTGGGAGCGAGCTTGCTCGCGAATGGCAGCACCACAAAACTACAATTTTTCCAGTGCCATGTTCAGCTCAAGCACATTCACCACCGGAGGCCCTACCAGCGGCTGTTCGATATGCGCATCGAGCAGTTGCTGCAAGGTCGATACCGGCAGGTTTCGCGCCGCCGCAACACGCGCCAGTTGATAGGCAATTGCTGCCGGTGGCAAGTGTGGATCGAGGCCGCTGCCGGAGGTGGTCAGCAAGGCCAGTGGCACCGGACCCTGGCCGGGCACCTGCAATTTATTGGCATCGTCGATCACCCGCGTGGCGAGTGCCGGATTGCTCGGGGCCAGGTTGCTTGCGCTGCTGGAAACCGTAGCAAACGCACCGGCGGAGGGACGTGGATGGAACCAGGCATCGCCGACAAAATCCTGGGCGATCAGTGACGAGCCACGGACTTTGCCGTCGGCGTCGTGCACCAGGCTGCCGTTGGCTTGAGCAGGGAATGCGACTTGCGCGACACCGGTTACCACCAGTGGATAGGCGACGCCAGTGACCAGGGTCATCAGCACCAGCAGGCTGAGGGCGGGACGTATCATTGTGGACATTGCAAAATCCTCGAATTCGTTGGGCAAACTTTGGTGGGGTGTCAGGGGGATCTTTTCCCCCTCACCCCAGCCCTCTCCCCCAAGGGGGCGAGGGGGAAAGGGAGCCGATCTTTGTGCAGTTCAAAACCTGTGTTCGGCTCGGTATCTCAAGTCGACGCAGCTCTCGCAAACACCTCAATCAGTCCCTCTCCCCCGATGGGGCGAGGGGAAAGGGGGCCCGATCTCGGTGCTTTTCAAAACCTGAGTTCGGCTCGGTATTTCAGGTCGATGTACCTCTGATTAACCACTCGGTCAGTCCCCTCTCCCTCTGGGAGAGGGTTAGGGTGAGGGGCTGCGATGTCAGCCTCACACCAGATGCAGCGCCGTGAGCAGCATGTCGATCGCCTTGATCCCCACAAACGGCACCAGAATCCCGCCCAATCCATAGATCAACAGATTGCGTCGCAACAACGCCGCCGCACTCGCCGCCTGCACGCGCACACCACGCAGCGCCAGCGGAATCAGGACAACGATGATCAAGGCGTTGAAGACGATGGCCGAGAGAATCGCGCTCTGCGGACTGGTCAACTGCATGATGTTCAGCACGCCCAGTTGCGGATAAATCGAGGCGAACAGCGCCGGCAGGATCGCGAAGTATTTGGCCACGTCGTTGGCAATGGAAAAGGTCGTCAGCGCGCCACGGGTCACCAGCAATTCCTTGCCGATCTGTACCACGTCGAGCAGCTTGGTCGGGTCGCTGTCGAGATCGACCATGTTCGCCGCTTCGCGCGCCGCTTGTGTGCCGTCGTTCATTGCCATGCCGACGTCAGCCTGGGCCAGCGCCGGCGCGTCGTTGGCACCGTCGCCGCACATCGCAACCAGACGACCGTCGTTCTGCTCATGACGAATGCGCGCGAGTTTTTTCTCCGGGGTGGCCTCGGCGAGAACGTCATCGACCCCTGCTTCAGCGGCAATGGCGGCAGCGGTCAGCGGGTTATCACCGGTGACCATCACGGTACGGATCCCCAGTTTGCGCAGTTCGGCGAAACGCTCGCGAATGCCCGGTTTGACCACGTCCTTGAGATGGATCGCGCCGAGCAATTTACCGTCGGCGCAGACCAGCAATGGCGTACCGCCGCTCTGCGCGATCTTGTCGATTTCCCGCGACAGCGCCGGGGCCAGGTCCGAGCGTTTCTGGCCAAGGAAACTCAGCAGCGAATCCACTGCACCTTTGCGGTAGACACGGCCCTGATAGTCGACGCCGGACAAACGGGTTTCAGCGCTGAACGGCACAGCGGTCAAGGTTTCCAGCGCCGGCTCAGGTTGCGGGTGCAGACCGCGCAGGTATTCAACAATGGATTTGCCTTCAGCGGTTTCGTCGGCCAGCGAAGCGAACAGCGCGCCTTCAGCCAGCTCGCGCCCCGTCACACCTGGCGCGGCATATACCGCACTGCAGCGACGGTTACCGAAAGTGATGGTGCCAGTCTTGTCGAGCAACAGCACATGCACGTCACCCGCCGCTTCCACGGCGCGACCGGATTTGGCGATCACGTTCAGACGCACCAGACGATCCATGCCGGCAATACCAATTGCCGAAAGCAAACCGCCAATGGTGGTCGGAATCAGCGTGACCAGCAGCGCCACGAGAAACACCAGCGGCAGGCTGCCGTTGGCGAAATGGGCGAACGGTTGCAGGGTCACGACTACCAACAGGAAGATCAGGGTCAGACCGATCAACAGAATATCCAGCGCGACTTCGTTCGGGGTCTTCTGGCGTTTGGCGCCTTCGACCAGCGCGATCATGCGATCCAGAGTCGACTCACCGGGATTGACGGTGATTTTCACCAACAACCAGTCGGAGACCAGACGGGTGTTGCCGGTGACGGCCGAACGATCGCCACCGGATTCACGAATCACCGGCGCCGATTCACCGGTGATCGCCGCTTCGTTGACCGCCGCGATGCCTTCGATGACTTCGCCGTCACCAGGGATCATCTCCCCCGCTTCGACGCGCACCACATCACCCTTGCGCAGGCTCGCCGCCGGCACCACTTGAAAGCTGCTGTTGGCCAGTTTGCGTCGCGCGCTCAAGCCTTCGCTGCCCGCCTTGAGGCTGTCGGCGCGCGCCTTGCCGCGACCTTCGGCCAAGGCTTCGGCGAAGTTGGCGAACAGCACGGTGAACCACAGCCACAATGCAATTTGCGCGGCGACGAAGGTCGGCACGTCGGCGTCGGGAATGAAGCACAGCACGGTGGTGAAAATCGCCGTCAGTTCGACCACCAGCATCACTGGCGAACGCTTCAGCTGCCGAGGGTCTAGCTTGACGAAAGCTTGCAGCAGCGCCGGACGCCAGAGGGCCGAGATTGCGGTTTTCGCTTGTTCCGGCGCCTTGACGGCAGCGGGTTTGATTGCGGGCATATTCATCATTCAGTCCTCAGAAGCCCATGCTCAGGTGTTCGGCAATCGGGCCGAGCGCCAGAGTCGGCAGAAAGGTCAGGCCGCCCACCAGCAAAATGGTCACGGTCAACAGGGTCACGAACAGCGGGCCATGAGTCGGAAAGCTGTTCTGGCCGATCGGTGCGGTTTTCTTCATCGCCAGGCTGCCGGCCAAGGCCAGTACCGGAAGGATGTAACCGAAGCGACCGATCAACATACCCAGACCGAGCATCAAGTTGTGGAACGGCGTGTTCGCACTCAGGCCACCGAACGCCGAGCCGTTGTTGGCGCTCGCCGAGGTGTAGGCATAAAGCAACTGGCTGAAACCGTGCGGGCCGGGGTTACTGATGGTCGCCGCAGCACTGGGAACCGCGGCGGCAATCGCACCGAGCACCAGCACGCCAACCGGCATGACCAGCAGGGTCACCACCAGCAACTGCACTTCCCGCGCTTGCAGTTTCTTGCCGAGGTATTCCGGGGTTCGACCAATCATCAGACCGGCAAGGAACACCGCGATCAGCACGTTGAGCAACATGCCGTAGAGCCCGGCACCGACGCCGCCGAAGATCACTTCGCCAACCATCATGTTGACCAGCGCGACCATGCCGCTGAGCGGGTTGAGGCTGTCGTGCATGGCGTTGACCGAACCGTTCGAGGCCGCCGTCGTCGTCACCGACCACAGCACCGTGGCGGTGGTGCCGAAGCGCGCTTCCTTGCCTTCCAGCGGCGCGGTCTGTTCAACCGCAGCGTTGTTCAGCGTCGGGTTCGGTTGGTATTCAGCCCACAGCGAGGTCGCGCCGCCGATCAGGAACAGCGCCAGCATGCAGGCGATGATCGCGCGGCTCTGACGCAGGTCTTTGACGTAGTGGCCGAAAGTGAACACCAGTGCCACCGGGATCAGAATGATCGAAGCGACTTCGAACAAGTTGCTCCACGCGGTCGGGTTCTCGAACGGATGCGCCGAATTGACGCCGAAGAAACCGCCACCGTTGGTGCCCAGCTGCTTGATCGCAATCTGACTGGCGGCCGGGCCGAGCGGGATCACTTGATCGACACCCTGCATCGTCACCGCGTTCACATACTGCGCGAAGGTCTGCGGCACGCCCTGCCAGACCAGATACAGCGCCAGCAACAGGCACAGTGGCAGCAGGCCGTAGAGGGTGGCGCGGGTCATGTCGACCCAGAAGTTGCCGAGGGTTTTCGTCGATTTGCGGCCGATGCCACGGCACAGCGCAACCAGCACGGCGAGGCCGGTGGCGGCGCTGACAAAGTTCTGCACGGTGAGGCCGACCATCTGGCTCAGGTAGCTGAGGGTCGCTTCACCGCTGTAGGACTGCCAGTTGGTATTGGTCATGAAACTGACCGCAGTGTTGAACGCCTGGGTCCATTCCTGGCCCGGCAGATTTTGCGGGTTCAGTGGCAAGTGATCCTGAAACAACAGAATCGCGAACAACAGCAGGAAACCGGCGAGGTTGAAAGCCAGCAGCGCCAGCGTGTATTTCTGCCAGCTCTGTTCAGCCTGCGGGTCGACCCCGGCGATGCGATAGCAACCGCGCTCAACCGGGCCGAGAACTGGCGTCAGCCAAGTGCGCTGACCTTCCATCACCTTGTAGTAGAAGCGCCCGAGGAACGGCGCCGGCAGCAAGACCACCGCAAAAAACGCGAGGATCAGCCAATAGTCATAACTGTGCATAGCCGCTCCTAGTTCCGATCCGCGCGCAACAGCGCAACCAACAGATAAATGAACAGCCCCACTGCCAACAGCAGTGACACCCCGTCCAGAACGCTCATGGAAGATCTCCGTGTTACGGCGTATTGCCGTGTGTGCAGGCATTGTCGGAAAGGAGGCTGTAAAGGAACGAGAGCGAGGGGTGCTGCGGGGCATAAAGAAAGCGTAAAGAGTGGGTTTATGCGGGCGTTACAGCTGGGCTTTGTGGTGTTTGGGCTGGCGCCTTCGCGAGCAAGCTCGCTCCCACAGGGGAATGCATTGCAAATTGTGGGAGCGAGCTTGCTCGCGAAGACGGCATAACGAGCAACATCGCACCCAACTGGCGCACAAAAAACGCTCATCCCACCGCGAACATCCCCGATACGACAGCTTTCAACTCTTTACGACTTGTTTCAGCGCAATGGCACGCCCACTGCAAACGCCCTCCCCCGAGCTTTCCAAACCGTTCAGGGAGCAAGCGCATGAACACACAACTCAAACCCACGCTGGGCACCTTGCATCTGTGGGGTATCGCCGTCGGGCTGGTGATTTCCGGGGAATACTTCGGCTGGAGTTACGGCTGGGGCGTGGCCGGAACACTGGGTTTCCTGGTGACATCGTTCATGGTCGCGACCATGTACACCTGCTTTATCTTCAGTTTTACCGAACTGACCACCGCGATTCCTCACGCAGGCGGGCCGTTTGCCTACAGCCGTCGAGCCTTTGGTGAAAAAGGTGGATTGATTGCAGGCCTGGCGACGTTGATCGAATTCGTCTTCGCACCACCGGCCATTGCCCTGGCCATTGGCGCTTACCTCAATGTGCAGTTTCCGGCACTCGATCCGAAACACGCAGCGGTCGGCGCCTACATCGTGTTCATGGGCCTGAACATTCTTGGGGTGAAACTGGCGGCCACGTTCGAGCTGATTGTTTGCGTGCTGGCCGTTGCCGAACTGTTGGTGTTCATGGGCGTCGTCGCGCCGGCGTTCAGCTTCAGCAACTTCGCCCTTAATGGCTGGGCGGGGTCGGATGTGTTTGGCGCACCGGCAATTGCCGGGATGTTCGCGGCCATTCCGTTTGCGATCTGGTTCTTCCTCGCCATTGAAGGCGCGGCGATGGCCGCCGAAGAAGCCAAGGATCCGAAGCGCACGATTCCCAAGGCCTACATCAGCGGCATCCTGACTCTGGTGTTGCTGGCGATGGGTGTGATGTTCTTTGCCGGCGGTGTCGGCGACTGGCGCACCCTGGCTAACATCAACGACCCGCTACCGCAAGCGATGAAAACCGTGGTCGGCGACAACTCGGGCTGGTTGCACATGCTGGTGTGGATTGGCCTGTTCGGTCTGGTCGCCAGTTTCCACGGGATCATCCTCGGCTACTCGCGTCAGTTTTTCGCTCTGGCGCGCGCCGGTTACCTGCCTGCCTCGCTGGCGAAACTTTCGCGTTTCCAGACACCGCATCGCGCAATCATTGTCGGCGGCATCATCGGCATTGCCGCGATTTACAGCGACGGGCTGATCAACCTCGGCGGCATGACGCTCACCGCGGCGATGATCACCATGGCCGTGTTCGGCGCCATCGTGATGTACATCATGAGCATGCTCAGCCTGTTCAAACTGCGTAAGTCGGAACCGAATCTGGAACGCACTTTCCGCGCGCCGTGCTATCCATTGATTCCCCTGATTGCATTGGTGCTGGCGGTGGTTTGTCTGGTGGCGATGGCGTGGTTCAACGCGCTGATCGGGTTGATCTTCCTCGGTTTCATGGCAGTCGGTTTCGGTTACTTCCTGCTGACCGGGCAACTGCGCGCCAACGCACCGGCCGATGCGATGCTGACGGGCAATTGAGGGATTTCGGGTGAACCGGGTGCAAGCGGCCTAGAATGGAACCACTGCGAAGTCACTTCGCTCAAACGTGGTATGCAGCGTCGCACGGCGAAATCCTCGCCCGTCGACCTGCCATTAAGGAGAGCCGTTATGCCCTGGTATGCCTGGTTGATTCTGGTGGTTGCAATCGGCTCGATCGTCGGTGGATTAATGATGTTGCGCGACACCGCCAACAAGGTCGATCTGACCGATGAAGAACGCCGACGCGTTGCCCAACGCAATGCCGAAGCGGATGCCAAAGACGCACAAGATCGCTGAACACAACCCCGCCTGATCGGCGGGGTTTGCGCTTTTTATAGCGATTGGACCTATCTGCAAGCTTTTAAGAAGTAGAAGTACAGTCACCATTTAATTTTCCTTGGTTAAGATGGGGACATTGTTGCGGAGAGTTCCAGATGCGTTACTCGCAGGACCATAAAGCCCAGACCCATCAGCGCATCATCAAGGAGGCTTCGGCACGCTTTCGCAAGGACGGCATCGGCGCTACGGGTCTGCAACCCCTGATGAAAGCGCTGGGTCTGACCCATGGCGGTTTCTACTCACATTTCAAATCCAAGGACGAGTTGGTCGAGAAGGCCTTGCAGGAGGCCGGTGACCAGGTCGACGGCTTGTGTGCTGAGATCTTTTCACAGGACCATCCACTCGATGTCTTTATCGAGACCTACCTGTCGCAATGGCACCAAACGTCACCGCATGAAGGCTGTCCTTTGCCGACCATTTCTTCCGAACTGGGTCTGCGTGGACAACCAAGCCCCACCAGCGACGTGGTCCTCAACGCACGACTGGAGCAGATCGAAAACAGCCTCGAAGGCGAGAACAGCGCAGATCGTGCCATCGTCATCATGTCGACACTGGTCGGCGCGCTGCTGCTGTCACGCAGCGTCGCGGATGCCGAGTTTGCGCAACGCATCCTCGATGTCACCCGCGATCACCTCAAGAACCGCGACTAAGCCTGCCAGCGCTTGAACAGCACGCTGGCATTGACCCCGCCAAACCCGAAACCGTTGGACAACGCATATTCGATCGACATGGGCCGAGCCTGGCCGTGGACAATGTCCACGCCTTCGCTCGCAGGATCGGGATTGTCGAAATTCAGCGTCGGCGGCACCACCTGATCACGAATTGCCAGCAGCGTGAAGATCGCTTCAAGCCCACCGGCAGCGCCTAGCAAATGCCCAGTGGCGGACTTGGTCGAGGTCACGGCGATTTTATTTTGTGTGCCGAACAACGCTTTGATCGCCGCCAACTCGCCGAGGTCGCCCACCGGGGTCGAGGTCGCGTGGGCATTGAGGTGCTGCACCTGATCCGGCTCGATACCCGCCTGCGCGAGTGCCAGCGTCATCGCCCGCCGCGCACCACTGCCATCTTCCGGCCCGGCCGTCAGGTGATACGCGTCGGCACTCGTGCCATATCCGACCAGTTCCGCCAACGGCTTCGCACCCCGGGCCAGAGCATGTTCCAGAGATTCGATCACCAGCAGCCCCGCGCCCTCGCCCATCACGAAACCGTCGCGACCGCTGTCGAACGGCCGCGACGCGCGTTGCGGGGTGTCGTTGTAGCCACTGGACAGTGCTCGCGCCGCCGCGAAACCGGCCAGGCTGACTCGATCGATTGCCGCTTCTGCCCCGCCGCACACGGCAATATCCGCTTCACCGGCGCGGATCAATCGTGCCGCGTCGCCAATCGCTTGAACACCCGCAGCGCACGCCGTCACCGGCGCCCCCAAAGGTCCCTTGAGGCCGTGTTGAATGGACACGTGCCCTGCCGCGAGATTGACCAGAAAAGAGGGAATGGTGAACGGTGACAGACGCCGAGGGCCACGACTGTCGGTGGTGCGAACGGCGTCGGCAATCGCACCGAAACCACCGACACCTGAGCCGATGATCGTTGCGGTACGTTCCTGGCTTTTGCTCTCCGACGGATGCCAGTCAGCCTGCTCCAGCGCCTGTCGGGCAGCCTCCATGGCGAACAGAATGAAGCGGTCCATCTTCTTCTGCTCCTTGGGCGGCGTGGCGCGATCCGGATCGAAACCTGCTTCAGCGTCCTCTTCCAGTGTCGGCACCGCGCCGCCGACTCGCGTGGGCAAATCAGCGACCGTTGCCTCAGGCAAGTTACGCAAACCAGAACGCCCGGCCAGCAAACGCTGCCATACGACTTCAAGATCGCTGCCCAAGGGTGAAACCAGGCCCATGCCCGTGACGACTATTCGACGCGAATCCATACCGTGGTGACCTCTGATCAATTCAATTGCCGGACTTGTAGCGTTGGGCTGCGACACTGCGAGAAAGGTTCGGCGCCATGACATGGCGAGCCGCAACAAAGGCGTGCCATTCGCTTGCGTCAGGCAGCGAAGGAATGGTGATCAACTCGCCCTGATCCAGACCGGCCAGCGCCGCATCGACCATCTCGCCCGCGTCCATGACCATTTCTGCCGGAATGCCACTGGCATCGATACCGGAGCGCTCCCAGATTTCGGTGCGGGTCACACCCGGCAGCACGGCCTGGATCTGCACGCCGGTGCCTTCGAGTTCAGTGTTCAGCGACTGGGTCAGGCTCAGTACATAAGCTTTGCTAGCGCTGTAGGTGGCGTTGAAGCGTTCCGGAAACAACGCCACCACCGAGGCGATATTGATGATCGTGCCACGACCGGCCTTGGCGAAACTGGCGGCGGCCGCCGATGCCAGGCGCGTGACGGCAGTGATGTTCAGCTGGATCAACCGCTCCAACTGGTCCATATCGGCGTTGGCCAGCAATCCGTCCGCCGCCACACCGGCGTTATTGACCAGCAAGCTGATGCTGGAATCGCTGCGCAGGCGTTGTTCGAGTTTGAGCACGTCATCCTTCTGCGTCAGATCGGCCTTGAGCACTTCAACCTGAACGCCATGGGCATCACGCAACTGGCTCGCAGCGCTTTCCAGACGATCCTTGTCACGGGCAACCAGCAGCAGATCAAAGCCACGCGCCGCCAGGCGCTGAGCGTAAACCGCACCGATACCGGACGATGCGCCGGTAACGAGAGCAGTACCTTGGGAGTGTGCGGAATTCATGAGAATGCTCCTGAAATGCTTGATGAAGGAAGTTGCCGATGAGACGTGTCGGCTCGACGCCCCGGCAAATTATTATAGGCATAATCTAAAGGCAATATGATATCCGTAATTTTAAATCGTCCGACGGCTGCCCTCTCCACTCCCACCCGCAGCCAAGCACTGCGCCAAATGAAAAAGGCCGGTCTAAGACCGGCCCCCTTGGCGTTGAACAGTAAGCTTAGTTGACTTCCAGCTTGTCGCGATTGCGATCCAGGATCGCTTTGCCAATCCCCTTCACTTCCAGCAACTCATCTACTGATGAAAACGGCCCGTTTGTTTCACGATAGGCAACAATCGCTTTCGCCTTGGCCTCACCCACTCCAGCCAGTTCCTTTTGCAGCGTCGCCGCGTCGGCATCATTGGGATCGACTTTTGCGCTTTGTGCAGGTGCCGCTGTATCCATGACCAAAGGCGCTTTAGGCGACTCCGCTGGCGCAACAGGTGCGGCAATAGCGGCGATCGAGGCGCTGGTGAGGAAAGCAAAGATCAGAGAATAGAAGTAACCGGTACGCATTAGTGACGCTCCATCATCGTTTGAGAAAGCAGCTTTTCCGAAGCTGCTCTCCAAACGTAGGTCATGATGGAGCGATGTCAAAAATACGAGCGTTACAGGATGTGAAACAATCAGGGTTCGAGACAGCGTTGCTGGTAGATCCAGTCGACGATTTCGCCGTCGGGTCAGAACGAAACCGCTACCCCGCTGAACTCCTATCTAAATCATCGATTCATGCGGTTGCAACTGGTCAGACGGAGAAGCACTTATCAGTCCAGTCATGGAAAAATCTTGAGCTCCAACCCGGTGACAGCTATGAAGTATTTGGTCCCGCATGGTATTTTCGTGCCCGCCGGAATTTACCGTCTACGAGCTCAGCCACAGAGTCGCCCAGCTACTCGCTAACGAGCTCAGAGACTAAAAAAGAGAGAGTATTTATGGATAATAGGTCTGAAGTTCTACGAAATGAATATCAAGCTCGATTTGAAGGTAAAGAGACTTATCGTGACGCAGTTTGGAGCTTACTCTGCTCCGAGATTTTTTCTAAATATATAATGCCCGAACATACCATCCTCGACTTAGGTGCTGGATGGGGAGAGTTCACAAGAAACATAAAAGCCCAAAAGAAATACTCAATGGACTTAAATCCAGAGTGTGGTAAACGAATTGCTGGAATGTCTGAGTTTTTACAACAAGACTGCTCGACGACCTGGCCTCTCGAAAGTGAGTCATTGGACGTAGTTTTTACCAGCAACTTCTTGGAACACTTGCCTGATAAGGATCTAATAGACAAGACCCTGAAAGAAGCGCATAGAGCGCTAAAAAAAGGAGGCCTAATTATTTGTGTCGGTCCTAACATCCAGTACCTGCCAGGTTTATACTGGGATTATTGGGACCACTATACTCCAATTACCGGAGCATCCATGGCTGAAGCACTAACACTTCAGCAATTCTCTATCAAGAGGAGGACGGATAAATTCCTACCCTATACCATGTCAGGAGGTGGTAATCCTCCCCTAGCTTTTGTAGCTGCATATCTGAAAATGCCATTTTTTTGGAAGTTTTTCGGAAAACAATTCTTTGTGATCGGACAAAAACAGTAGATGAACGAAATAAGTAGGTTTTTGTTTGTCGGCGGGGTGTCTGCATTACTGAATTGGTCTTCGAGATTTCTGTTCTCCATATGGTTCAGTTATGAAGCATCTGTCGCACTGGCATTTTTCATTGGTTTGACTTCAGGATTCTGCCTGATGAAAATGGTGGTTTTTCAGAACAGTACTAAACCTACGCTTAATCAGGCAGGCTATTTCTTGATAGTTAATATCTTCGCTTTAGCCTTAACATGGACTGTCAGTGTGTACCTCGCTAAAGTTTTCTTCCCTTTAATCGGACTCGATAAAGGAGCAGAGAGTATCGCTCATCTAATCGGAATAACAGCACCGATCATCACCAGTTACTTCGGCCACAAGTATCTGACGTTCCGATAAAAAAGCCGTCCAAGGACGGCTCAATTGGAATTAACCCTATCGTACAAGAACGATTTTCATTGGCGCCAATTTAACTTCAATATTCTCGTCGAACGCTTTGATCCAGGACTCTTCCTGATAAATACGAATGCTTGTTACGGATTGAACTATGGATTCACCAGATTCAATCCGAGTTGAGATGGTTTGAAATTCATCGGTCGATGAGATTTTTGGTGATAGCAAGAAACCTGCGGTACCTACCTGAGCTAAGTATCTAAAGCTTTCTGTTTTTCCATCTATTGTTTTCAGTTCAATGTACAATCGCGGCGCGCGAAAAATTAGGCTTACGAATTTTCCAAGAAGGTTTTTCTTAACATCGATATTAGCCCAGAGCAAACCGCTACTCTCGGCAGAAACATCAATTTCCTCTCCCAAATCTGCATGTATGATTTTTGAATCTTCGAAAACCACTGCCTTACTGTGTGCAGCACTTACAAAATGAAGCCCCGAAGAGAATCTATCTTTTAACTCGTAATTAGCCCAAATTTCAGGCCAACTCAAGCCATCATCCATGGCTGAATATCTCCCGTCAATAGGTTCAATATTAAATAACAAGTTTGCAGGGCGAGTATTCCTGCTTAAATATTCGGCGTTAATTCGCGCAAGAATACCATTATAAGCGGCATAGCTTTGGATAATGGGGCGCGGAGTCCAGTTAACATTGTGCGCCAAAAGTGATGCCTGTCGAAATGAGTATATATCTACCGTGCCCTCAAACCGCGGTAACACATTTTGACTAGCCATCCCATTCATACGACTTAGAAATATTTCGCGTAATGACTCGGGATTTGAAAGCATACTGCTAATGCTATTAACGCTACGCAGGGCTTGACTCCTAAACTCGCCAAAAAACACAGATACGGGAAGACCAATTTGATTATTGTAAGTTACGACACTCAACAAAACTGAAACTGCAGCCAATACCACAGTTGACCACCTGAGCCACAGCGCCAACAGGATACAAGATGTTAGTGCTAGCATGCCTGCTGCAATTATTTCGTGGATATCCTGTCTGACATAAGCTCCTTTGAAGGAAAAAAACAGTGTTGCTGCCAGCGCTAAACTTGTAGGAATACTCTTAAACCCCAGAGAGATCAGTAGCGCCAACAGACATCCCACAATGTAGATCAAAACCGTCCAGATCGACCCCGTCGTAGACATTGCGTCCGTATAACCAGAGACAATAGGGAGAATTCCCAAAGCATGCGAGACAAGTCCCGGCAGTGTCTGCCCTGCGGCCAACCAAAGAGCAATCACCGTTGAAACATATATAATAACGGGCGCGACTCTTATTCTCCAAGGAGCCTGCAATAAAAAAAGCAAACCTAGCAACACGATAGAAGATATAGCAAAAGTGCCTTTTACTAGAGTAATACATGCAAGAGCTACCAACCCCATCACCGCTAGTACACTCAAGCGCCCCTCAATGAAGTCGATGCGTATTACAAGGAACGTCATGAACGGTACAATGAGAAAAAGCGCATCCCTCAAGTACAGGCTAGCAATAACTGAAATCAACCCTCCCCAGACCAATAGAAAAATACTACCCGATATATTTTTTGAAGTAACTCTGAGAAATGAGAGAGATAAAAATAGTCCTATAAATGACGAAATCGCGACAGTCCATCCAAAAAGGCCTGGATAGTAGTTCTTCGTATAAACAGCACTAAAGGGGCCAAAGGTAAACAATATATCCTGACCAAATGACATTCCATGCGCTGAAGCATAGTTCATCCCCAACTGCCACGAGTGCTCTAGATCATCCCCAGGAAACTCGGGCAACCAAGGGACTATATACATAAGGGTTACCGCCAGCGAGACAAGAAAGCCCACTAACAAAAAATACCCCTCTGATCGTAATTGCCAAAATCGCATATAAAACTCTCTTGAATTGGAGCGTATCAGCGTCGCTCATCGCAGATTCACAAACGTACCTCCCTCTGGAAGGTATTTAACCATGCACCAAGTATCACTCATGCTTAATGTAAAATGAGTCATTACGGATGCGGAGCTTCTATGCTCAAACTTATAATGTATTTGATAAAAAATCGAATACAGTGCTTTCTACAAATGAGACGATGCAACCAAGGCCGCAAGAACCACAGCGGCCAAACGCTATTAACAATCAAGGCTCAAGGCGACGCTGCTGGTGAATCCAGTCAACGATTTCCCCGTCAGGGGTATACCCGCTCACCGTGTCACGCAGCAACTGACGTACTCTCGAATAATCATCCTGCTCAACGGCACTGAGAAGCTCTGCTAATCGAGCTTTGAGAACATCCCAAGATAAGTGATCCTCGTTGGCACTCATAATCATTGGGTGCTGGGTCGACGCTACATTGTCACCAATCAACAACTCTTCATATAGCTTTTCGCCTGGACGCAACCCGGTAAATTGGATAGATATGTCGCCCTGCAAGTTTCTGTCCGAGCGGATACTCAAGCCCGACAGATGAATCATCTTCTCCGCCAACTCAACAATTCTAACCGGTTCTCCCATATCAAGAACAAAAACGTCTCCGCCCAATCCCATCGATCCGGCCTGAATCACAAGCTGAGCTGCTTCAGGAATGGTCATGAAATAGCGGGTGATTTTCGGATGCGTGACCGTCAGCGGTCCACCTTGCTTGATCTGGCTATGAAATAGCGGAATTACCGAACCTGAAGACCCCAGAACGTTGCCAAAGCGAACCATGGTGAAGCGTGTCCTGTTGACGTGAGACACATTTCCCTTTTCACCGAATAGTATCGGCGCTAACTCTCTACTGAGGGCTTGCAAGGTAAGCTCGGCAAGTCGCTTGGTACTGCCCATGATATTGGTGGGACGCACAGCTTTGTCAGTGGAAATAAGTACGAAGTTTGATACTCCCGTCTGCAGGGCAGCTTGCGCGGTATTTAACGTACCAATGACATTATTAAGAACTCCCTCTGCGATATTGTGTTCTACCATGGGTACATGCTTATACGCAGCGGCGTGGTAGACCGTGTCAACTCGCCAAGTCTTCATCACATCAATAAGCTTATCCTGATGACGAATGGAGCCTAAAATCGGCAATAACTGAACAGAAATCGACTCGCGGCAGCAACGCTGCTCCAATTCCGAGAGAATGCTGTATAAATTGAACTCACTATGCTCAAACAACAAAAGAGTAGTTGGTCCGAGAGAAAAAATTTGACGGCAAAGCTCCGAGCCAATTGAACCGCCCGCCCCGGTAACCATAACCACTTTTCCCTTGATGCAGTGTTCCAGTAAGTCGGGGTGCGCAGGTACTGAGTCGCGCCCCAATAAATCAGCTATATCAACCTCTTGGATATCTTCAACTTTGACTCTGCCGCTAGCCAGATCTGTGAAGTTCGGGACACTTCGCACGTGAAGCGGGAACCCTTCCAGGAGGTTGAGTATCTCCCTTCTCCTCGCGCGAGTTGATGATGGTAAGGCGAGAAGGATTTCTTGAGCTCCGGTCACGTCAATCATTTGCTGAATGTGCTTGGGCTTGTAAACCTGAAGTCCTGAAATCGAACGGTCTGAAATACTTGGATCATCATCAATGAATGCCACCGGACGCATTACACGCCCCATGCGAAGCGCGGCAACCAGTTGATTACCTGCAACCCCAGCACCGTAAATTGCAACTTTTGTCAGCCCGTCCTCACGATTGGCAAAAGGTACATGCTGAGCTGCCGTAAACCAATCACCCATAAAGTACTGACGCATGCAGAGGCGTAGCCCGCCGATGATGACCATGCTGAGCCACCAATAATTGAAAATGATTGATCGCGGAACCACAGCTTCATGATTGCTATACCAATACACCACGACAGCCAGAATTAAGGATGAGAGACTGACAGCTTTGATAATCGCAATAAGCGCATCATTGCCAAAGTAGCGCATCACTGCACGATACATGCCGAAACGAATGAAAAGCGGTATGGCGACAACCGGTGCAAAAGCGAAAAGCCAGAAATGGACCTTAATTGGGTTATACATATCATCAATGCCCAGTCGCACAATAAACGCTAACCAAAGAGCAATCCACACGAGCACAACATCGGTAGCCACCTGCAAAAGCCGCTTCCTTCGACGCGGAAGACCTAGCAGAGAAGATCTGATTTTATCCATGACATCATCCGACACCGTATTACGCCTCCACCTGTGCGCTCTTACATGCGAGGCCATTGTACGCACCTGAAAAATTTGGAGCTACAAAGATATCGACCTCAGAAAAGCTACAAGATTGCTCTTGGAGTGAAATCCCGAGCCCGCAGTTGAACGCTGGCCCGCCAGAAAACAAAAATGAAACCCATTCTCAATTGTAGCGTTCAAATAAGAAAGGAGGCCACGCCCTCCGTAGTCCAGCCCCCTCCCAAAAGAAAACTCTTCAGCAAGTCAAGCATTCAGTAGCACGACGCCACCAGAGACACCCCGCCCCCCCTAAAATTCCGGGCGAACACGTCCTTGAATTTTCTTCAAACAGATCAGAATTTTCGAATGGATAGCAGAACGGTTTGTGATATTTTAGATAAATTACAAAAACCAATAGAATACGACGACAGACACGGAAGGTTATTGATTGCCGATTGTTAAACACCTCAAAAACAACCAAGTTCAAAGTGAACACTTAGAAGTGCCCCGCGTTGCAATATTGATGTGCACCTATAATGGCGAGCGCTTTCTCCGGCAGCAACTCGACTCTTTTTTTACGCAATCGCATAGTAATTGGACACTGGTAGTTTCTGATGATGGCTCACAAGATGGCACGCGACGACTACTAGAGGACTACACTGAACGGTGGGGCACCGATCGCATCCACATAACCGATGGCCCTCAGCGTGGCTATGTCGCTAATTTTCTCTCACTGACCCGAAAAGCAAAAGCTGTGGTGACGGCCGATTTTTACGCTTGGTCCGATCAAGATGACGTATGGAAAGAAGACAAACTACAGGTTGCTCTTCAACACATAGGCAATACTGCTACAGATCTCCCTGCTTTGTATTGCGGCCGCACGCAACTGGTTAGTGAATCTGGAAGCCTTATAGGTCAATCGACCAACTTCAAACGCCCGCCCCACTTTTTAAATGCATTAGTGCAAAGCATCAGTGGCGGCAATACCATGGTATTTAATCAGGCCGCGCTGAACCTTCTCGAGGCAACTCATGAAGACGTAATGGTGGCGTCCCATGACTGGTGGGCATACCAGCTTATATCAGGCGCCGGAGGTATAATCTACTTCGACAGCGAAGCAAAAATTTTTTATCGACAGCATGAGCACAATATAATCGGCAACAAACAAGACTGGCAAACCAAATTTAAACACTTAGCAATGGTGTTTCACGGACTGCACTCCGACTGGAACAGCCAAAATATTGCAGCACTTGAAAGCATGCAGCGGCATCTCAAAAAAGAAAATCAACTAATACTCGAACAATTTAAAACTGCAAGACAAGAAAAACTACCCAAAAGACTACTGCAACTTATAAAACTAGGTATTTACCGGCAAACTGTTAAGGGCAATATCGCCATGTATGGCTCTATCCTGCTTAAAAAAATATAGCCTATTCAAAAAACATCAACTTCAAGTTATCAAACACACTATCACTGTACAGGCATCCAACCGGAAAAGCATGATATCGATATGACAGCCTATAGCGGTATATCAACAAACCTTCTCACCTGCGTCCAAGAGAAAGCGCCATGCTAATCACCTGCAGAGAGATGATAGAGACTCCCACCAAGCCCCTACGCGCCGCCTGGAATGAAGAGCGAAGCTCAGCCCGCTCTCAAACCAGCCTCACAATAGCCAATTTATGATCAAGAGCTCGATTGCGACGGCTTGTAAGCTAAGGCTTTTAGCGCCAAAATGTACGCAGTGTGCCCCAACCTCCAAGAGCCAACTGAGAAAAGCACCATAAATCTGAATTAAAGTCAACGAGAAAAGGAGTATTCCAAACTGCCGCTAGACCGCCGACATTAGGAGGTGCGACGGATATGCGGCCAAGGAAGGTCTGACGAACCGCTCACTCCTTACTCGCGGTGATATTCGACCTTTCGCAAGCGTCGAAAACCTAGTAGAGGAACTTAAGAGATATTATGGAGAAGTGTCATAGATGAGAGCGACCGCCCTTGGGCTTGATTTCACCTCATCCGAGAGAAAAGTCTTGGGGGAAGCTAGCGACAGCTTTCACTTGAACCCTATCCCTGGGAAATCCATTGCGCCCATGAATGATACCCCCTTCATTGCCCAAGCTGATCAGTTTGGCTCAGCAGCATTTTTACTGGCTATTTTGCACCATCGGAATCAGAAATTTCATGGAAGATCTAAGCGTGATTCAGCAGGGCAAACATTTGATGTCTTGTTCGACATTCATCCAACTCGACCTGCCCAATTCTTAAACGCTGATTTATTACCATGGAACTGTATTTGAAATGAAAGAATTTAGTATCTCCCCAGTCGAAATGATCTCTAGCCTTTGGCGGAATCGGAGTCTGGGGCTCGCACTGATCAAACGCGAAGTAATTGGTCGTTACCGTGGTTCGGCACTAGGTCTGCTGTGGTCATTTTTGACACCGGTACTAATGCTCATTGTGTACACATTTATATTCAGCGTCGTATTCAAAACAAAATGGGGAGGTGGAACAGGATCCAAAGCTGAGTTCGCGTTGATTCTGTTTGCAGGGCTCCTGGTGTTCAATTTCTTTTCGGAGTGCATCGGTAGAGCCCCGAATCTTATAATCGCAAACGGGAACTACGTTAAAAAAGTCATCTTCCCTTTAGAAATATTGCCTTTTGTAAGTATTGGCGCAGCTCTTTTTCATACCTTTGTCAGCTTTTTGGTCTGGCTAATCTTCTATCTTCTATTCTTGGGCGAACCTCACTTTACGCTCCTGCTGTTTCCTGTCGTTCTTTTGCCACTGATACTATTATCTCTAGGTATCTCATGGTTCCTCGCTTCCCTAGGTGTATATCTTAGAGATGTTGGGCAAATTATCGGCGTCTTTATTACAATGCTGATGTTTCTCTCTCCCATTTTTTACCCCGTAAGCGCATTGCCAGAGAAGTTTCAACTATTCATGCACTTGAATCCGCTTACATCCGTTATAGAACAGGTTAGAGAAATACTAATCTCCGAAACGGTACCGAATATTGGACTCTTTCTCGTCAACCTATTGATCTCAGCAGTTTTCGCCTGCCTAGGATTTATGTGGTTTCAGAAAACTAGGAAAGGTTTTGCAGATGTGCTCTGACATAGTGATAAAGCTCGAAGGTGTTGACAAGTGCTATCAAATATATGAGAAGCCGAGAGATCGGCTTCTTCAAATGTTTGCTTTCGGACGCAAGAAATACTCACAGGATTTTTGGGCCCTACGAAATATTTCATTTGAAGTCAAAAGAGGTGAGACTGTTGGAATTGTCGGGCGAAACGGGAGTGGCAAGTCGACTTTACTGCAAATTATTTGCGGCACGTTAAATACCTCTGCCGGCACCGTGCAGACAAATGCAAAAATCGCAGCATTACTTGAGCTCGGTGCGGGCTTCAACCCGGAGTTTAGTGGCCGGGAGAATGTGTATTTAGCGGCGTCACTCTATGGGTTGACACCTGCTCAAATTACAGAACGCTTCGAAGATATCACGGCCTTTGCAGATATTGGCGACTTTATAAATCAGCCAGTCAAATCCTATTCGAGTGGGATGTTTGTTCGACTAGCGTTTGCCGTAATCGCGCACGTCGACGCTGAGATCCTCATCATCGATGAAGCTCTGGCAGTAGGAGACGCATTTTTCACTCAAAAATGTATGCGGTTTTTGCGTAATTTCATGGCCAACGGAACAGTCCTATTTGTAAGCCACGACACTGCTGCAGTAAAAGCTCTCTGCACCAAAGCTATCTGGCTAAGGAATGGCACGCACGTTGCTACTGGCCCGGCTAAAAACATCTGTGATGCCTACCTGGCAGAAATAATAGAATCAAATCAAGGCAATACAGATGTTCCGTCCAATGAGCAAATTCTGAAACAGATAGAGACTGATGCAGAAGATATCGGTGACGCGGTTGATGGTGAAACGCTTTGGTTTTTGCCATTTCGAACAACTGAAACTGGATTTGGGGCTGGAGGAGCCAAGGTCGTTTCAGCGACGTTCCGAGATACTGAAGGGAATATAATTCAAAAAGCAAAGCACCATACTACGGTGGTGTTTCAGATCGACGTTGAAGCACTGCAAGAGATCAAGTCTCCAATCGTTGGGTTCTTTGTAAGAGATCGCCTCGGGCAAACACTGTTTGGATCGAATACGTTTGCGGCCGATAGAGTTCAAGGAATAAGCTGCTCTATGGGCGGCCGTTTACACGCATCTTTCCAGTTTGTTTTTCCTGCACTGCCTGACTCTGACTATACCGTATCGATTGCTATCGCCGATGGGACTCAGCAAGAACATACTCAGTTGCAGTGGATTCATGATGCCCTTGTAATCAAGGCTCAAGGTGTATCTGACGTTGGAGGGCTGGTTGGTCTTCCAATGCAAGTAGTAGAACTCTATAAATCAAGCCTGTAATTACGTGCTTAACTGAATGAACAGTGGTATTCCCAAATGAATAGTCTTGACAATGCAGCTTTAATTAACAACTCAATGCTTATCGCACCAAGACGCAACGTGTTGAGTGCGTGGACGGGACACGTTCCGTTCGCCGGCTGGCTAATGCAAACACAAAAACCACGTGTATTTGTTGAACTCGGTACACATTTGGGAATGTCTTATTTTGCCTTCTGCCAGTCTGCCGTTGAAGGTAATATTGATACACGGTGCTACGCGGTAGATACCTGGGAAGGCGATGCACACGCAGGATTCTATAACGACAACATTTTCAACGAAATTGCCTCCCATAATGAAGAACATTTCAGCGCATTTTCAAGACTTATTCGTCAGCGCTTTGATGATGCAGCCTTAGAGTTTGCTGACGGTTCTATTGATTTACTGCACATCGACGGCTTCCATACCTATGAAGCCGTAAGCCATGACTTCGAGACATGGAAAAGCAAGCTTTCCGACAGAGCCGTCGTTATTTTCCACGATATCAACGTTCGTGATTCTGGATTCGGCGTTTGGCGTTTTTGGGAAGAAATTACCAAGAGCTACCCGCACTTCCGCTTCGATCACTACCACGGGCTAGGCGTCCTTCTGGTTGGTACAGAGCAAAATGCCCAACTGAAAGAACTATGCAATCGTTCCAGTGAAGACGGAAAGTTTCTAAAGAGCCTATATTCTCGGTTGGGCGAAGTGCCTTCGTTGCGCTATCAATTAGGGCAGGCTGCGCAAAGAATTTATCATCTGGAAAGCTCGAACAATGAAGCTGCTGCCGAGATAGCGCGGTTAAATGAAGAGATCGTTAACCTAACTAATGATCATCAGACCACACTTGCAAATGAAATCGTCCGCATTAAAAATCTAGAAGAACTCCGTGTGGCATCGTTGAAAAACTCTACGTCATGGAAATTAACGGCACCTCTTCGAAAGTTGATTGCTTTGATTAAGCGCTGACACAGACAGCACGCCAAGGAAATTGCGTAGTGACAAAGCATAGAATAATTTTGGTTGATACAAAAAGTAGCAACCCCAATCATTATATTTGCATAGCCCTCCATCGGGCACTTATGAATAGTCCCGATGTAGAAGTAGTTATTAAGGCAGAACTCAATGAAGCGGTGCCCTTGGCGATTGCAAATAAATGTAACTTATTTTTCGCATTCGACGGAGAGGAACTAAATCGGGCAATTTGTTTACGCTTGGCCGCCATCTGTAATCACTCCGTTCTCTGGGTCACTGAAGACCCGTATGAACTAAGTGTGAACGTAGCTAACTCAGATATGTTTGACCTTATTTTCACCAATGATTCCGCTTCGGTATCTGCGTATGGCGATAAAGGTAGGCATCTTGCACTAGCTGGAGCGAAACCATTCCATTTCATTCCTGTGCAAAGTGCAACGATGTCTCTGCGTTATGACGTTTTTTTTGCAGGTACCGCTTGGCCAAATAGAGTGGAATTGATCCGCGAAATGCTAGGGTCAAATTGGGCAGACGAAGGAATTAAAGCGAAAATTGCTCTACCTACCAATCCGCATTTACCTAAAGTAAACCTATCGCTGCCAGCGAGCCAACTGAACTGGAGAACATCTCCGATTGATTTCGCAAGATTTGCGAACTCCAGTGTGGCAACATTGGTCCTCCCACGGGTATTTTCTTCGTCGGGTCAAAATGAATTTGCAGAGACCCCACCACCGCGCCTTTTCGAAGCGGCGTTGGCGGGCACAGTGCAACTAGTTCAAACAAAAATAGAAGAAGCTGCGGAATATTTCGAACCAGGAAAAGAGTTTATATATTTCGAAGGTGCTCAGGACCTGATCGAATCTGTAAAAAAATTACGTTCTGACCCCGAACTACGCTATGACATCGCTGTTCGAGCACAAAATAAAGCACTGGCACAGCATTGCTATGAGAATAGAGCCTCTTACGTTCTATCGGAACTTCAGAAACTCCCATCAGCATCCCTGGTTGAAATAGCTCAGCCGATCTTCGTAGGACAAAAAAAACCACGCCTGCTATTCGTTGTTCACAACGTTGTAGCAAACGGAAACTTTGGTGGCGTTGAAGTTTATTTACATAATATCAGCCAAGTTTTACGCGACACATACGAAATTTATTTCTACTCTCCTTGCATGAAAAAAGTATCGGATGCCCTTCTCCTCAATGAAACAGGAGAGCACATTGAAACATTTTCTTTTTCAGCAGTACTCTCTCCTTGGCAGGTTACTTGCCAGGAAAGGGAAAAGGCGTTCGTATCGATTTTAAACCGCTACAATATATCTACCGTCCACTTTCACCATCTGATTGGTCACGTTCCAAGTCTTGTCGAAGTGTGCAAAACCTTGGGTGTACCATCGGTGATGACCTTTCACGATTACTATGCAATATGTCACAAGTTTACATTGCTATCGTTTAAAGGAAATTACTGCAGACCCGACGAAATTTCACAATCTCAATGCGATGTTTGCCTGTGGAATTCTCACCAGATCTTACCCGGTGGTCAATCTACACGTAGAGCGGTGTGGGATCAAATTTTAGCATCTTCCGATTCGCTAATTTTCAACACCAAAGGTAGCCAGGAATTGACGGAGAGAATCTATCCGTCCGTGGCGACACACTCCAATATCAACGTACTGCCAGTACCAACCCTTTTGCAAGCGTCCGCAAGGGAAAGATCTGAAAATTCAGCACTCCCTTTAAAGGTAGTCATCCTAGGAAATTTCGCGAGTCACAAAGGTGGAGACGTTATCAGTCGAGTGATTCCCCTGCTTGAGAAGCACGCTATTGAGTTTCATATCTTCGGACGAGTTGATGGCGGCTACTTTTGGCTAAATGACCACAAGGCACTTCCTCAGGTCTTTGTTCATGGTGGATTTGATCCTGGTCAGATTCCGGAAGAAATTTATTCATGCCATGTGTCTTTACACACCTCTATCTGGCCAGAAACCTATTGTCTGACATTATCTGAAGCTTGGGACTGTGGTTTGGTACCCATTGTTAGCGATATTGGCGCACTTGGCGAGCGTGTTACTCATGGTGTGAATGGAATAAAGATTCCCGCTGACTCCGAGGGTGCATTATTCACTGCTCTTCTCCAACTAAAAGATAACCCTTCTCTATTAGATAACTATAGGAATAACGCAGTCAATGCGCCTATCGCACGTACAGATACTCATATCGCAGGACTTAACGCGATATATCGTAATCTTATGTCCGATAAAAATTACTGTATCGAAACCCAAAAAGACCTTGAACCATTTAGCCTGAGCCAATTGCAGAGGCCTATCGCGGAGGTCTGGGCGTTCTCAGCAGCTTCTAGAGGGATATCTGGGAGTAAAAATTACATAGGTAGAATTCGCCATTTAGTTACGGGACTGACCGCACACTTCGTAGATCACTGGAAGCGCCACGGCTTAAAATCCGCAGTGCGCATAAGTATTCGTTATATTTCTAGGCGTTTGTAAAGTGAAAGTATTAATTTGTGGTGCGTCTCCCGACCGTGTGAACAATAATGCAGTGCTGCGGAATTACGTCGCACGCGGTTTCTCCGAAATACTGAATGACGAGAGCGTTACCTCCTGCTCATTAGATATTTCCAACGAGACAGCGAAGAGCTTTCTACCCGACCTTATTGTTGTTTTTGGGTCCTGTATGCCAGACAGTTGCAACTATACTGGCCTTAGGGACTACTGCACTCGCTCCGGGGCTACGCTCGCGTTCTGGCTTCACGATGATCCGTACGAATTTGATCTGAATTTCAAAATCCTTAAATACGCCGATTATATATTTTCCAATGATCGTTGGGCCGTAGAGCACATCAACCACCCCAGAGTATTTCACCTTCCATTGGCTGCGGATAAAAAGGCTCATTTCATCGATGTCTCAGAAAGCATCGATAGAGACATTTTCTTCTGCGGCGTCGGATTTCAAAATCGTACACAATTGCTTTTGGATAGCCAAAATGCTTTAAGTAAGTTCAATGTAGAAGTTCTTGGCGCGGAATGGCCCGAGACGTTGAACTTCAGTAAAAATATGCGGATTTCGAATGATGATATGTCGAGACACTATAATTCCTCTCTAGTTACGTTAAATATAGGGCGCCGACACAATCTGGCTAATGACAAATATCAATTAGATGCGACGACGCCTGGACCGCGCACTTTTGAAGCAGCTATGGCAGGCGCCGTTCAATGCTATTATCTAGAAGGACTGGAGATTTCCGATTACTTCACTATAGATGAAGAAATATTAGTATTCGATTCTCCTACAGAACTAGCATCAATAGTCGACGAGTTACGCTCTTCGCCGTCACGTCGTAGAAACATCGCAGAGCAGTCTCAGTCTCGCGCGCTTAAAGACCACACCTATGCCGCACGGGCAAAATCAATACTAAGTATTCTAAAAATAATCTAAATGGTTGGCTAATAGATGATTGAGTTCTATGAATTAAAGTATTCACTGAGCGCCTTTTTAATTATATCGCTAATAGTTTTTTTGGGGTTCCTTCCATGGATTCCTTCTAGAAAAACGACAACCGAACAATCAAATCAGGGTTTGATTGAGAGAGTCTGCTTATCCGTAGTTGCCTCCGTGCTTTATTTGGCAATCGTCGGCTGCCTTATCGCCATTACCCCTTTACATCTGCGACATGCTATCGCTCTATTATTTACAGTGCCGCTACTAGCTCTGGGAACAATTAAAACGATTAAACTCTTTAGATGTCATTGCTATAAAAACCCATCATCCCTGGATATGTTCATTATTGGTGGCTTTTTTATTTTTGCTATCTCAATACTCTTCTTGTCGAGCATAAAGTTTCCGTTAAAAGACAACTTACCGGATGGTGCCTATGTTGATAAAGAGCATGTGACCTCAGTCAGAATTCAATCCATCACAGGTGGCCTGCCAGCAGACAATGTAATTCCGTATGTTGTGCAGGAATATATGGCCAGGAGCATATCATTCATAAACAACAGCCCTATATTACCTGGTCAGCACGTTGCTAACAGACCGATACTTGTCAGCCTTATTGCTCTGCCGATACGGATGACTCTACGATCGGTGAAACCGCAAGGTGATCTTCCCACATTCGGATACGTCGATACGCAATGGCCCGATTTCCGGATACTCTTACGAGATCAAGCGACTTTTTCGATATTCTTAGGAGTCGCTGTATTTCTGAATGCCTGCCTATTGCTGGGTGTTGGTTTGGTCGCTACAAAAATTGAAAATATCAAATGGTATAACAGTGCATTGATATTTCTGTTATTCGCAACAAGTCCATATTTCATATTTCAGACATTATTTACCTGGCCAAAATCCTTGGCAGGTTTTTTCATAATCACGTCATTTTTTTTCTATCAAAAACACCGAAACCCCCTGATAACTGGTGGGTTGTTAGCGTTGGCTTATCTCTCTCACCCTTACGCGATAGGTTATCTCATTGTAACAACTGCAGCACTTCTCACTATAGAAAAGCGTAACAGTATATATACGAGAGTTGTAAACTCCACTTTACTTTGCCTAGCGTTTGCTGTCGTAGTGGCCCCTTGGTTTCTCTGGACAAAATTATACTTGGGCGGAAGCTCAGACCTTATATCTCAGAATTTTAGCTTTGCAAATCTCAGCCCATTTCAGTTTGTTTGGCCGCGAGTTGCCAATTTGATGAACACAATGTTACCGGTTCATTTGCTGACTTTCGACACACACTTGACTTCGATATATATTCAGAGCTCCTTAAACTTGGCAGGGGCACTAGGAACTTTAGTTCTCTCGTGCTCGGCCAGTATGGCTATTTTTTATTCACTGATGAAATATGCGCCTACGGCTGAACTCACGGCCATCCAAGCGCATACGGAACTTAAACAAGCGACACTATTATTCGGAGTCGCTAGTACCCTTCTAGCTTGTGTTTTTAGCAATCCTGGGTACCCGCTATTGCATGGCTGGCAACCCTTTGCAGCATTGATTATTGTATTAGGCGTGCACTGGGCTAGTGTTTCAAGAATGGCTTTGGGTATTTTCTGGATACAGGTAATAATAAATTTCTTAATGACAGTAGTTTATTTTTATCGCCGTTCAGTAATCGACATTTAATCGCAGCAACAAAATATAGACGATTTCCCGCTCAGAGTGAGTAAAATTCACTCTGCAGCGTTCTGAAATCATCGGAGCTAAGCCTGAGATTTGGCGGATTTCTTCTAAAGGCAAGGGAGATATGGTATTTTCTAGCATGGCTGCGTAGCTGAAAGAGCTAGCAACCGTTACATAATAACTAACAGTCTTTCAATTCCGCCGGTTCAGCTTCCGCCAGGCAAGCCATCAGGGAAGTTTTTGTGACAACATTCAACATTCCACTCGTTATTGATCTAGACGGAACGCTTCTGCGTTCTGATTTACTGCTAGAAACCGGGCTGTCCTACATCCGTCATAACCCACTTGGATTGTTTAAACCATTGACATGGCTGGTAAATGGCAAAGCAACTCTGAAACAGAAGTTGGCTGAGGCTACAGACATTGATGTCAGCGTATTACCCTACGACGCCGCAGTGCTCGAATTCATTCAGGCGGAAAAACGTAATGGCCGCATGATTGTTTTAGCGACGGCAAGCCATCGTTCTTTGGCAGAGCGTATCGCCCAGCACCTCGATTTGTTTGATCAGATTTTAGCTAGTGATGGGGTCTGCAATTTATCCTCTCATCGTAAACGTGATTTATTGGTGCAACACTACGGAGAGAAAGGATTCGATTACGCCGGTAACTCACACGATGATATCCTCGTGTGGGCTGCGGCTAGAGATGCTTATGTGGTTAATCCTGAACGTGGTGTTGAACGTAAAGCGCGAGCCACGGGGAATGTTAAACAGCTTTTTCAAACAAATCCTTCTCTGCCAAAAGACTGGGTAAAAGCTCTTCGTCTACATCAGTGGTTGAAGAATATGTTGGTTTTTGTTCCATTAATTGCCGCCCATAAATTATTTAGTCCATTATTGTTATGGCAAGGAATAATCGCATTCTTCCTATTCGGTCTATGCGCATCTAGTGTTTATATACTAAATGATCTCCTGGATCTTGCTGATGATCGTCATCACAAAAGCAAACGTAATCGCCCATTTGCCGCAGGTAGACTATCCATAAGAACCGGGATCTTCATATTCCCCGTTCTGCTAGTGGTTTCATTCGCTGGAGCGATGTTTACATTACCCTACGAGTTTGTGGCTGTTTTGGCTGCATATTATATTCTAACATTAATTTACTCACTGCTGCTAAAACGACAAATGGGCATCGATGTAATCGTATTGGCGTTGTTATATACAATACGCATCGTTGCGGGAGCGGCTGCATTTAGCTTAGCATTAACTTTCTGGATGTTAGCTTTTTCAATGTTCATGTTTTTGATCCTAGCGCTGGTAAAGCGCTATTCTGAGTTGCAGGAAGCAAGAAAGAAGGGGCAGTTAGAAAAGACTCGAGGACGAGGTTACTACCCGAACGATCTCGAGATGATATCGTCGCTTGGAGCTTCTTCTGGTTACCTGTCGGTAATGGTATTAGCTTTATATATTCATGACCAAGCGACTGGAGAGCTATATTCGCACCCTCAAGTAATATGGCTTGCCTGTCCGCTCTTACTATTCTGGATAACACGTGTCTGGATGCTTACACATCGAGGGGAAATGCATGATGATCCTGTTGTTTTTGCAATCCGAGATAAAGTAAGTTTCGCCGTAGGAATACTATTTTGCCTCGTATTCTGGATAGCCGCATGATTCCAACACTGTACTCTTGGGGACGCTACCCCAACAATCCGCAACATTCGCACCCGAATCATTGGCAAGAAGAGCTGAAAGTTTTGCTCGACTCAATGTCATCCGAATATGGAACTACTCTTCCTTACGGAAATGGACGAAGTTATGGCGATAGTTGTATGGCCGCATCTGACCACGTAATAACTATGCGAAGCATGGATCGATTTGTTCATGTTGACTGGGAGACGGGAGTTATTATTGTTGAGGCAGGCATCACTCTTTCAGAGGTTTTAGCCGCAACCATACCTAATGGTTGGTTCCTTTCTGTCACCCCCGGAACTCAATTTGCCACAATTGGGGGCGCTATAGCTAATGATGTTCATGGAAAAAATCACCATTCGAAAGGCACGTTCGGAAACCACTTACTTAGCTTTGGATTAATTAGGAGCGACGAGGGCCATTTAACTTGTTCCCCCACCATTAATCCACAAATGTACACTGCAACTATCGGAGGCTTGGGACTGACAGGGATCATTACTTTTGCCGAGATCCAACTAGTACCTATAAACTCTAGTGAGATTGACAGCCATATCATTCGTTTCGGCAACCTGACTGAATTCTTTGCACTCTCCTCCGAACTTGATTACAAACATGAATATAGTGTCGCTTGGATTGACTGCTTGGCATCTGGCAACAAAATCGGACGCGGAGTTTATATAGTTGGTGACCATGCACGTTATGGAGCGTTAGCACTAAGCGGCAGTGCGACATTAACTGTTCCGTTCACACCACCACTGTCTTTAATCAATAATTATTCTTTACGCGCATTTAATGAGTTGTATTGGCGCGCGCACCCAACTAAATCAGTTCAAAAACGTAGCAGTTACGAACCTTTTTTCTATCCTCTTGATCGGATCAAGAACTGGAACCGCGTTTATGGGCCGCGAGGCTTTCAACAGTATCAATGTGTCATTCCGGATGCATCTGCTGAGATGGCCATTAAAGAACTCTTGGAGGCTATCTCCAAGAGCGGCCAGGGATCGTTTCTTGCGGTACTTAAACGTTGTGGTGATATAAAGTCTCCTGGTCTAATCTCCTTTCCGCTCCCCGGTACATCTCTTGCGCTGGACTTCCCTCATAGATCTAATTTAATAAACCTCTTTAGTCATCTTGATGAAATTGTTAGGCGATCTGGAGGGCGATTGTACCCAGCGAAAGATGCGCATATGAGCGGCACTGACTTTCGTCATGCATACCCTGAATGGGAGCGTTTGGAGTCTATGCGCGATCGTTCATTAGTTTCCCGATTCTGGAAGAGAGTTACAGAATGAAAAAGATCCTTATCATAGGTGCGACATCGACTATCGCCACAGCTTGCGCGCGGCTTTGGGCTGTTCAAGGTGCAGAAATGTTCCTGGTAGGCCGTAATCAATTAAAGTTGGAGCAAACTGCTGCTGATATGAAGGCACGCGGTGCTGGCGAAGTCACGACTTACGTCATGAACTTTTCAGAGTTCGATGCACATCAAAAAATGATAGACAGCTGCTTGTCAGCACTAAAGCAAATAGATATTGGCTTCATTGCTCATGGCACTCTTCCCGATCAAAAAGTCTGTGAGCACGACGTAAACAAAGCATTAGAAGAGTTCACGATTAATGGTATCTCAGTAATAGCAATACTTACAAGACTCGCCAACCAATTTGAAGTCCAACGTTGCGGTACGCTTGCAGTTATTTCTTCTGTAGCTGGAGATAGAGGTCGCCAGTCCAATTATTTGTATGGCGCAGCAAAAGGAGCAGTCTCCATTTTTTGTGAAGGGTTAAGAGCTCGACTGTTTAAAATAGGTGTACATGTTATGACAATAAAGCCCGGCTTTGTCGATACTCCTATGACCAAAGAATTACCTCTACCTGCGCGCCTCGTAGCGAGTCCTGAGCAAGTCTCACTCACTATAGTCAAGGGAATCGAAAGAAAAGTCGATACTCTTTATACTCCAGCATTCTGGACTATTATAATGTTAATTATCAGGTCTATTCCATCGTTTATTTTTAAGAGACTGTCGCTATAACCATTTTAAGAGACTGATGCTCGTGTAGACGAGCAGTTCCGCGCTTACTTCATACCAATTATTTCTCGAGCTACTCTTTATGAAAGATAAAATCATTCTCCCAGGTGGCGCAGGTCTAGTAGGCCAAAATTTGGTAGCTCGGCTAAAAGCGAAAGGTTATAGCAACATCGTCGTACTTGACAAACATGAAAACAACTTAAAAATTCTAAAACAGGTCCATCCAGATATTGTCGCTGAGTTTGCGGACCTCGCAAAGCCAGGACCTTGGCAGCAACACTTTATCCAGGCTGATGTCGTTGTGATGCTCCAAGCACAAATTGGTGGAACTGATTACCAAGACTTCGTGTTAAACAATATTGATTCGACTCGCATCATCCTTGACACAATTAAAAATAATAAAAACACTTATTTAGTACATATAAGCTCATCGGTCGTAGAGTCCGCCGCCGATGACTTTTACACAAAGACCAAAAAAACCCAAGAAAAAATGGTCATCGATAGTGGTATCGCCTGCCCTATTCTCCGGCCGACCCTGATGTTTGGTTGGTTTGACAGAAAGCATCTTGGATGGCTTTCTCGCTTTATGAAAAAAGTGCCAGTTTTTCCAATACCGGGCGACGGGCAATACATGCGCCAACCTTTATACGCCGGCGATTTCTGCAATGTGATAATTAGCTGTATTGAACATCGCACCCGGGATGGCATATACAATATTTCGGGACATGAAAAAATAGATTACATTGATATAATTCGAGAAATCAAGCGTGCAACGGCATCTAATACCGCTATTTTAAAGATACCTTATAGCCTGTTCTATTCACTTATTTGGGTCTGGTCGTTATTTGATAAAAACCCGCCATTCACAACTCAACAATTATCTGCGTTGAGCGCGAAAGATGAGTTCGAAATCATTGACTGGCCCGGTATTTTCGGAGTGTCTTATACGAAGTTTAGCGATGCAGTCGACGAAACCTTCAATGACCCTGCTTATGGCAAGATTGTTCTGGAGTTTTGAAAATGGACAAACGTATTGCAGTTTTAGGTGCGGGACCAATGGGCTTAGCTGTTGCATATCAGCTAGCCCGAGATGGTTACCAACCGATAGTTTTTGAAGCCGATGATCGAATAGGCGGAATGACCGCAGCGTTCGATTTCTCAGGGTTAAGTATTGAACGCTACTACCATTTTCATTGCATTTCTGATCACGCCTTCCTCAAAGTTCTCGACGAATTGGGGCTGTCAAATGAAATGCGTTGGGTAGAAACAAAAATGGGGTACTGGTTTAAAAATGAGTTACAGCCTTGGGGTAACCCAATTGCCCTTCTACGCTTTCGCGGATTAAGCATGCTCGCTAAATTCCGCTACGGGCTTCATGCTTTTTTATCAACAAAGCGTAACGATTGGAAGCCACTCGATCATGTGGAGGCCACAAGTTGGATCAGACGTTGGGTAGGGAAAGAGGCCTACGATGTCCTTTGGCGCAAACTTTTCGATTATAAATTTTACGATTATACAGATAACCTATCCGCCGCTTGGATCTGGAGTCGTATCAGACGAATTGGACGATCTCGTTACAGTCTCTTCCGGGAAAAACTGGGATACCTTGAAGGCGGGTCCGAAACACTTCTGCAGGCAATGCGGACTGATATCATAAGTAACGGTGGCCAAGTCCGCTTGAAATCTGCCGTGTCCAAAGTGGTAATCGAAAATGGCAAGATTCTTGGAATTGAGATTGATGGCAGCTTAGAATCCTTTACTAAAATCATCAGCACAATCCCGTTACCATATGTATCCAAAGTCATACCCGATTTGCCTGTCGAGTTACTTCAAAAATTTAGCGCCGTCAAAAATATCGCGGTCGTTTGCGTTATCGTGAAACTTCGGAAAGCCGTAACCGAAAATTTTTGGCTTAACACGAATGATCCGGATATGGATATTCCTGGCCTAGTGGAATATACAAACTTACGCCCTCTCAACCACCATGTCGTCTACGTTCCGTTTTATATTCCCGGAGAGCATCCGAAGTTCTCTGAGCCCGATCAAAACTTTATTGACAAGGTCAAAGCCTATCTCAAAAAAATCAATCCTTCGCTTACTGATACCGACTTCATCGACATACGGGCTAGCCGCTATCGTTACGCCCAGCCGATCTGCGAACCAGGTTACTTAGACAACCTGCCTCCCGCCAAACTCCCTATTAACGGACTTTGGGTCGCTGATACGTCTTATTATTACCCGGAAGATCGTGGCATATCTGAAAGCATTGATTTCGGGAGGAAAATGGCTAAGGAAGCGGTGCTTTAGCGTTGCCAAAGATTATTCTTTTAACTTATTTCTTCCGGCGGTGTAAAAACCGCCCTTTTATTTCAGCAGACACTAAATGCTAATGAATGTTTATTAAATCCATCGCTTTATAGTAGCTAACAACTGTATATCTACCTATATCAGCCAAAACCCACACTGGATTGCTTTATAGTCCTTCCAGAGTATCTCAACTACTCTTCCGCGCCCGCGTCAAACTTGATTGCCAGCAATACTAAGGGTACGTAGGCCAGCACAAACCCAGCTAATCCATTCAAGCTCGAGTTACCAACAGCAATAGAAAGAGGCATCAACCAGAAAAGATTGATTCCGATGATGCCAAGTGTAACCCGCCTATGACTCACGTAGAGCCTTGATGCCGATTGATAGGCATGACTGCGATGAGCTAGATAAACCTTCGCACCTCTGAATAGCCTCCGCACCAGCGTGAAAGTTGCATCAACTATGAATACACCAAGTAAAATCAACCAACTCCAAAGGAACACCGGCTTAGTCCACACGGAATACAGCAATATTATACCTAGCACTACACCGAGAAACCCACTCCCCGCATCACCCATAAAGATCCGCGCTGGAGGAATATTCCACCAAAGGAACCCTGCAACCGCAGCAGCCACAGTCAACGGTAGCCATATCAGCTCACTATTGCCACTAAACCAATACACCAGGCACATACCCAAACAGACGCTGATCGCTTCGGCACTGGCCAAACCATCAATGCCATCCATAAAGTTATAGAGATTGAGCATCCAGACTAAATACAGTAACGCCAGAATATTACCGAGCCATCCCAGATCAATTATGTATCCGAACAGCTCAATTGGCGCTAGCCCGTTCATCCAATACAACGCCCAGGCCGCAGCAGTGAAATGACCAAGCAACCTCCACCTTGCTGCAATATGCCCATGGTCATCGGCAAACCCGATAACGGCAACGAGTAGACCCGAGCCAAGAAGCCCAATCAGGGCCGAAAAGCTTAGCAGATCCAAACTCGCAAGCAGGGGCAGTGCCAGTAGAAAGGAAACAACAATAGCGACCCCTCCCCCACGCGGCGTCGGAACTGAGTGAGAGCTGCGCTCGTTAGGTATGTCTATCAAACTCTTGGCCAAGGCGTATCGACGCAAGAGAAGCGTCAATACCCAGGAAACAGCGAATACAGAGAGTAGCAGCCACCAAACATTCATTGCGTTTGCTTTTCCAAGTAATGGCCAGCGGTTTGGCGCATGGCTTCGTCCATGTTGACGGGAGGAGCCCAACCCAGCAGGTCACGATTCTTAGTGATATCGACTTGCAATGAGCCACATATTCTTTGCACGACAGACTGCTTGCCCAATACCGATGCCGCTACTGCCAGCAACCATTCGGGTACAGGTAACAGTCGGGCGGATTTACCCAGTGCACCGGAGAGTCGACGCAGCAATTGACTGGTAGACAAATCTTCACCGTCACTGACTAGAAAAATCTGGTTAGCCGCGGCTGGATGATCGATACAGGTGACTATCAGACTCACCAGATTACCGATCGAAACCAGACTTCGCCGATTTCCAATGGCCCCCAGAGGCAAAGGAATACCTTTATCAAGCCAACGCAACATGCTCAGAAAATTAGCTTTTACGCCGGGACCGTAAACCAGCGGTGGACGAATTATCACGACCTCCATGCCGGTGTCACGACCCAACTGCCTCAATCGCTCCTCCGCCTCGTATTTGGATACCCCATACGGGTCTTGGGGGCTCGGCTGGTCATCGGCATTGAATGGTTTACCTGCTACAGTCGATTCGCCATTGACCTTGATAGAACTGAGAAAAATAAAGCGTTTAACTCCAGATTCGGCGGCACATTTCGCCAACCTTAGAGTTCCCTCCACATTGACCCTACGAAACTCGGCCAACGCGTCGTCTGCAGTTTCGTTCATGACATGCACTCGCGCAGCAGCATGAACGACAACTTGAACACCACGCAGCGCTGGCAGTTGTGTGGCATCGGTCAAGTTGAAGGTTTGAACTGCGCACACCCCCTGAAGCCGAGTGGCTCCGCGTACAGCCGCAATCGGGTAAAACTTTTTGTCTACTAATAGCCTGAAAACCACCGCCTCCCCAACGAAACCGCCGGCACCTGTAACCAACACGTTCGGGGCGGTCATCTAGACTTGTTCCCTATCAACGCAGTAACCCAACAAATGCAAAAGAAAAACACCTTGTCGCGTACTCTCCGCCGGCAACGCAAAGCGCTGAAGGAAAGCGTTATCAATTGCCTGCGACGCAATTCCAGCCACGTTCGCACAAAGGGGTCGCCGCCCCGACCAATCAAGCGCACGATCAACTGCACCTGACTGAACCACCAGCCGTCATGAATTGTTTTATAGCGGGCAACCAACGGACTCAAGCCCTTGTTAGCGCCGACCTGATTACGCTCGTGTTGGCGATAATTCATGGACGGTTCCGGGTCAATGTACCAGCGGTAATGATGACTGCGCGCAAAAGCGTAGCAATACCAGTCATGGAGACTGACGGCTTGCAAAAGCTGCCAATTGTCGAGCATCGACGTCTTCAGTGTATCTGCGAGCCGCTTGCCCATCACGTAAGTACAACCAGGCCCTGCCGCCTCGAATAGATAGTCCCATTCAACTTGAGGCTGTGCCTTGTCCAGCAGATGAGTTTTACCGTCTGGCCAAAATGCTGTGACATTACTTGAGTAAGCATCGATCTGACGGTCTTGCATTACATGAACCGCACGCTGCAGCTTGTCCACATGCCATACGTCGTCCTGATCGGCGAAGGCAATGAAGTCGTACCCCTTAAAGTCGACATCACGGATGAGACGGAAGAAGTTGCGGGATGCCCCCCCAAAACTGCCGGCAGTCGGCAGGATCAAAACCTCAGGGTGTTGCCCAGCGTAAGCCACGCACCACGCCTCAGTTCCGTCAGTGGAGGGGTCGATACTTATATGAACAGTTACGTCGACCGCTAACTGGCCGAGGATCGAGGCCAACTGCTCCTCGATCCACTGCATGCCATTGTAGGCAGCCAGCAAAACCGCGACCTTAGGATGTTTTACTGACATGCCGTTCCTGCTTGAACCGGTTGACGCTTCTACTCGAAAGGATTACGCGCTCGAATCAATGGGAAGGCGAGTCCAGCAGTTTCTGCAGATACTGACCGTAGCCAGTTTTCTTCAGGGCATCGGCTTGAGCCCCCAGTTGCTCGGCAGTGATCCAGCCGTTGTGGTAAGCAATCTCTTCCAGGCACGCCACTTTCAAGCCTTGTCGCTGCTCGATAGTGTGTACGAAGTGACTGGCTTCCAGCAGCGAATCATGAGTCCCGGTATCAAGCCAGGCGAAACCGCGGCCAAGCATTTCAACACTCAGCGTTTTGCGCTCAAGGTATGCACGGTTAACGTCGGTAATTTCCAGTTCGCCACGCTCGGAAGGCTTGATGCCCTTAGCGATCTCGACAACGTCGTTGTCGTAGAAATACAAACCGGTGACGGCATAGTTGGATTTGGGTTTCAGTGGTTTTTCTTCGATACTCAGCGCGCGCCCCGTTGCATCGAATTCAACTACGCCAAAACGCTCCGGGTCGGATACGTGGTAGCCGAATACAGTAGCACCCTGCTGCTGTGAGCTTGCAGAACGCAAGTTATCCGAGAAGTGCTGACCGTAGAAAATATTGTCCCCCAAGATCAAGCAGCAAGGGTCCTTTCCAATGAACTCTTCACCAATGATGAACGCTTGAGCGAGACCATCGGGGCTAGGCTGCTCGGCGTAGGTCAGATTGATTCCGTACACGCTGCCATCGCCGAGCAACTTGCGAAAGCACGGCAAATCTTCCGGGGTGGAGATGATCAGAATCTCGCGCATCCCCGCAAGCATCAGTACCGACAACGGATAAAAGATCATCGGCTTGTCGTAGATCGGCAACATCTGCTTTGATACGCCAAGAGTCAGCGGGTGCAGACGCGTGCCCGAGCCGCCGGCGAGGATGATACCTTTACGATTTGTCGTGGTCATTTATTCAAAACTTCCCTAAGCATTCGGGTTACACCACTTTGCCAATCCGGCAAGTGCAGAGAAAAATTGTCACGTAGTTTCTGCGTATTCAAACGTGAATTCAGAGGACGCCGTGCAGGTGTTGGGTAAGCGCTGGTGTCGATTGGATCTATCGCTTTAACCGCAAGCTGCTCGCCATTGGTTTGTGCAAATTCTATGACATGGCTGGCATAGCCATGCCAAGAAACCTCACCGCCTGCAGCCAAGTGATAAAGACCCGCCAGTTCAGGGCGCTGCATCACTTGTTGAATTGCCAAACCCGTCACGTCTGCAATCAGATCAGCACCGGTCGGCGCTCCGATCTGGTCGGCAATAACATTAAGCGTTTCACGCTCCTTGGCTAAACGCAGCATGGTTTTGGCAAAATTGTTGCCACGTGCGCCGTAAACCCAACTGGTGCGGAAGATCAGGTACTTGCAACCTGACGCGATAATCGCTTGCTCACCGGCCAGCTTACTGGCGCCATAGTGATTCACCGGGGCGACTGCATCAGTTTCTTGCCAAGGCTGCGTACCCTGGCCGCTGAACACATAGTCGGTCGAGTAATGAACAAGCCAGCTACCCAAGGACGCAGCCTCTTCAGCCATGACCTGACTCGCCCGAGCGTTCACACGGTCTGACAGTTCGGTTTCCGACTCAGCCTTATCGACAGCGGTATAGGCTGCGGCGTTGACGATGACGTCAGGTCCAACCTTGCGAATCATCGTGCGCAGGGCGTCCAGATCAGATAAGTCACCACCTGTATTGCGATCAAGGGCAATTAATTCTCCAAGTGGCGCAAGGGCGCGTTGTAGCTCCCACCCCACCTGCCCATTCATACCCAGCAATAAAATTTTCATGCTTTAGTCGATCGATCTGCGTAGTTCTGGTCAATCCACTGTTGATAGCTACCGCTCTTCACGTGCTCTACCCATTCGGTGTTACTCAGATACCACTCAACAGTCTTGCGAATACCGGTTTCAAAGGTTTCCTCCGGTGTCCAACCCAGTTCACGCTGAATCTTGCTCGCATCGATTGCATAACGCACGTCATGCCCTGGACGATCCTGAACATAGGTAATCAGGCTGGCATGCGGACGATGGGCAGAATCAGGGCGCAACTCATCGAGCAACGCACACAGGGTATGCACCACTTCGATGTTTTGTTTTTCGTTATGACCGCCGATGTTGTAAGTCTCACCAATTACGCCTTCGGTGACGACTTTGTACAACGCCCGAGCGTGATCTTCTACATACAACCAGTCACGAACCTGGTTACCTTTGCCATAAACCGGCAGAGGCTTGCCTTCCAGAGCATTGAGAATAATCAGGGGGATCAGCTTCTCAGGGAAATGGCATGGGCCGTAGTTGTTCGAGCAGTTGGTAACCAGTGTCGGCAGACCATAAGTACGTGCCCAGGCACGAACCAGATGGTCGGAGCTGGCCTTGCTTGCCGAGTAAGGCGAGCTTGGCTGGTAAGGCGTGGTTTCGGTGAAGAGATCTTCCGGCCCCTCGAGATCACCGTAGACTTCGTCAGTCGAAATATGGTGAAAGCGGAAACTGGCTTTACGCGCATCATCCAGCGCGGCCCAGTAATGGCGGGCGGCTTCGAGCAGCGTGTAAGTGCCGATGATGTTGGTCTGGATAAACTCGGACGGGCCGGAGATCGAGCGATCGACGTGGGATTCTGCGGCCAGATGCATAATGGCATCCGGTTGGTGCTCACGCAGGACGCGATCGATTTCATCACGATCACAGATATCGACGCGCTCGAAGGCGTAACGCGAATTCTGGCTGACTTCCGCCAGCGACTCCAGATTGCCGGCGTAAGTCAGCTTATCGACGTTAACGACCGCATCGGAAGTGCTGGAGATGATGTGACGGATGACTGCCGAGCCAATGAAGCCGGCGCCGCCGGTAACTAGAATTTTCACGCGAAACGATACCCTTGAGCTGCGGACAGCGCTGCCATTGAGCGCCATCTAATCCATGAATGCAGAGGCCAGTCGCAGTTGGCATCCGTCAGAGTCAGTCTGAATCGATATGCAATAAGGCACGATCGAACAAGGGCTGCATTTTACAGCTTAATGATGGTTTTACTAATGGATAAAGACAGGCTGAGGCGCAATTTCGACAGACGCCGTGCGCCTGTCGTTTTCAGACCAGTCGCTTGCGTGCGGCTCTGGACGAACGCCCCAGAAACCAGCCCAATAAAGGGCCAATCAGCATTCCGATCAACAAAGCCAACACTGCAACGAGCGACACTGGCAACTGCGGCCCGGAAAAACCTAGAAACAAAAGCGAAACCGACTGCTGATTCTCAAGCACAAAAGCCAGAACAATCAGAACCATCAGCAGAAGAAATACGCCAAGCAGTATGCGTTTCAGGTTACGCATTCACGCCCCCTCGAATTTGAATAGCGCAGATCAAACCCCCTCCTCCTCTTCCTCATTCACCCGATCACGCAATTCTTTACCCGGCTTGAAATGCGGAACGAATTTACCGTCAAGACTGACCGACTGACCTGTCTTAGGGTTACGACCAACGCGCGGCGCACGGTAGTGCAGGGAGAAGCTGCCAAACCCACGGATCTCGATGCGATCACCGGTGGCCAGGCATTGGGACATTTGCTCAAGCATGGTCTTGATGGCCAGCTCCACATCCTTGGATGAGAGCAGCCCTTGATGGGTGACAATTCGTTCGATCAACTCCGACTTCGTCATATTTTTCCCTTCTTTTTCAAGCAGCTAGATCAGCGCTTGAAAGGTTTTAGCACGCCCGGAAGATTTTGAACAGCCCAGGGATTGACATATCTTCATCGGCGCCGAAACGCCCATTTTCAGGGCATTAAAGTAACAAACTGAGCATGCATGCTTATCGACAGATCACCAGCATGGTGCGTGTCACGTAGCCTGCCGGGTTGAAGCCAAAAGGAAACTCATCCTCATCCTTGGCATCATCTGATCGCGTGATCACTTTGTAGCCCGCGCCCTTGCACTCCTTAGCCGCGCGCTTCTGGCATTTCTCCCAGCCAGAGCCCAACCCGGAGCAATCGACCTCGATACCACTGACGCCACGCACCGCATGGGTTTTGGCACTGGTCGTACAGCCAGCCAGAACAAGTACAGCCACGAGGATAATAAACTTGTTCATCCACTTCCTTATGCCAGGCAACTGCCCGACGACTTCACGCTTAAGACCAAGCTTAGACGTGAATAGACGATTGATCCGATTAAAGAAACAGACCGCCCAGAAGCGGGATTGGTTTCACTGAAACCTTCATGCATGACTCGAAACACTAAATCGCAGGCACAAAAAAGGGCGACCGAAGTCGCCCTTTTTATTGCCCAATCAGAACTTAGTTCTGTTTGGCCGCCATTGCCTGGCGCAGCAGGCCAGCCATGGTGGTGTCAGCTGCTTCACCTTCCGGAGCCGATTTCAGGCTCTGGATAGCTTCTTTCTCTTCAGCATCATCTTTCGACTTGATGGAGAGTTGGATCACGCGGCTCTTACGATCAACGCTGATGATCTTGGCTTCTACTTCCTGGCCTTCTTTCAGAACGTTGCGCGCGTCTTCAACGCGGTCACGGCTGATTTCGGAGGCTTTCAGAGTCGCTTCGATATCGTCGGCCAGAACGATGATGGCGCCTTTGGCGTCAACTTCTTTCACGGTGCCAGTAACGATTGCGCCTTTGTCGTTAACCGAGACGTACTCGGAGAACGGATCGCTTTCCAGTTGCTTGATACCCAGGGAGATACGCTCGCGCTCTGGGTCAACCGACAGGATAACGGTGTCCAGCTCGTCGCCCTTCTTGAAACGACGAACAGCTTCTTCGCCAACTTCGTTCCAGGAGATGTCGGACAGGTGAACCAGACCGTCGATGCCGCCGTCCAGACCAATGAAGATACCGAAATCGGTGATCGACTTGATGGTGCCGGAGATTTTATCGCCCTTGTTGAACTGGCCAGAGAAATCTTCCCATGGGTTAGATTTGCACTGCTTGATGCCCAGGGAGATACGACGACGCTCTTCGTCGATGTCCAGAACCATAACTTCCACTTCGTCGCCGACTTGTACGACTTTCGAAGGGTGGATGTTCTTGTTGGTCCAGTCCATTTCCGAAACGTGTACCAGACCTTCAACGCCTTCTTCCAGCTCAGCGAAGCAGCCGTAGTCGGTCAGGTTGGTTACACGAGCGGTAACGCGAGTGCTTTCTGGGTAACGGGCTTTGATAGCAACCCATGGATCTTCGCCCAGTTGCTTCAGGCCCAGGGAAACACGGTTGCGTTCGCGATCGTATTTCAGAACCTTAACGTCGATTTCGTCACCAACATTGACGATCTCGGAAGGATGCTTGATGCGCTTCCAGGCCATGTCGGTGATGTGCAGCAGGCCGTCCACGCCACCCAGATCGACGAATGCGCCGTAATCGGTGAGGTTTTTGACGATACCTTTGACTTGCTGGCCTTCCTGCAGGGATTCCAGCAGAGCTTCACGCTCGGCGGAGTTCTCGGCTTCCAGGACGCTGCGACGGGAAACGACAACGTTGTTGCGCTTCTGGTCCAGCTTGATGACCTTGAATTCCAGCTCTTTGCCTTCCAGGTGCGTGGTGTCGCGCACTGGACGGACGTCAACCAGGGAACCTGGCAGGAACGCACGGATGCCGTTAACGTCGACAGTGAAGCCGCCTTTAACCTTACCGTTGATAACGCCCTTGACCACTTCCTCAGCTGCGAATGCTGCTTCCAGAACGATCCAGCACTCAGCGCGCTTGGCTTTTTCACGGGACAGCTTGGTTTCACCGAAACCGTCTTCAACCGAGTCCAGAGCAACGTGAACTTCGTCACCGACATTGATAGTCAGATCGCCAGCGTCGTTGTAGAACTGCTCAAGCGGGATGAGTGCTTCAGACTTCAGGCCAGCGTGAACGGTTACCCAGCGAGCCTGGTAATCGATATCAACGATAACACCGGTGATGATGGAGCCTGCCTGAAGGTTCAGGGTTTTTAGGCTTTCTTCAAAGAGTTCCGCAAAGCTTTCGCTCATTTTAATTCCTGTAAATGAGGGCGAAGGATACGCCCATCTCCACACCCCAGACGGTGTGGGTTAGTTTCATATAGAAGAAGCGCCGCAGGACTATGACTGGTCCCCTGCAACCTTCTTGGTCACCCGGCGATATCGCGAATGGCGATCTCGCTCATGATGCGTTCAAGCACCTGATCGATGGACAACTCCGTGGAATCCAGCTGTATGGCGTCAGCCGCCGGCTTAAGCGGGGCTACCGCTCGCTGGGTGTCACGCTCATCGCGTGCACGGATCTCATCTAGCAGACTCGACAGACTAACACCCTCGACTTTGCCCTTCAACTGCAAATATCGACGGCGCGCCCTCTCCTCGGCACTGGCGGTCAGGAAAATCTTCAGCGGCGCATCCGGAAAAACCACCGTGCCCATGTCGCGACCATCGGCCACCAGGCCCGGCGCTTCCTGAAAAGCACGCTGGCGTTGCAGCAGCGCCTCGCGTACGGCGGGCAATGCAGCCACTTGCGAAGCGCCGGAACCGACGCTTTCGGTGCGAATGACATCGCTGACTTCGTCACCCTCCAGAATGATCCGTTGCAACTGACCATCCGTCGCCGCAATGAACTGCACATCCAGATGAGCGGCAAGTTTCTTCAGCAGTTCTTCGTTGGTCAGATCAACGCCATGGTTGTGCGCAGCAAATGCCAGCAAACGGTAAAGCGCACCGGAATCCAGCAGGTTCCAGCCCAGACGCTTGGCCAGAATCCCGGCTACGGTGCCTTTGCCCGAGCCGCTTGGCCCATCAATGGTGATGACCGGTGCAATGTTTTTCACGACTGAGCCTCTTGTGCCACACGAATACCGACCTGCCCGCACAGTGCGAGGAAGTTGGGGAACGACGTCGCGACGTTGGCACAATCATGGATGCGGATCGGTGCGGTGGCGCGCAGAGAGGCCACACTGAAAGCCATCGCGATACGGTGATCGCCATGACCATGCACTTCGCCGCCGCCGATCTGGCCGCCGTCGATGATGATGCCGTCCGGGGTCGGCTGGCATTTCACGCCCAGCGCCAACAGACCGTCCGCCATCACCTGAATACGATCCGACTCCTTGACCCGCAGCTCTTCAGCGCCGGTCAGCACGGTGCGCCCTTCGGCGCAGGCCGCAGCCACGAACAGTACCGGGAATTCGTCGATGGCCAACGGCACCAGCTCTTCCGGAATCTCGATACCTTTGAGTTTAGCTGCCCGCACGCGCAGGTCAGCCACAGGCTCGCCGCCGACTTCGCGCTGGTTTTCCAGAGTGATGTCCGCGCCCATCAGACGCAGGATGTCGATAACGCCGGTACGAGTCGGGTTGATGCCGACGTGCTCAAGCACCAGCTCCGAACCTTCGGCGATCGAGGCCGCGACGAGGAAGAAAGCTGACGACGAGATGTCGCCCGGAACTTCAATGTGAGTCGCCGTCAGCTTGCCGCCAGATTCGACCGAAGCCGTAGCGCCTTCAACGCTGACCGGATACCCGAAACCACGCAGCATGCGCTCGGTGTGATCGCGAGTCGGAGCCGGCTCGGTCACGGTGGTCTTGCCTTCAGCGTACAGACCGGCGAGCAGCAGGCAGGACTTCACCTGCGCACTGGCCATCGGCATGGTGTAGGTCAGGCCTTTGAGCTTGTGACCGCCGCGAATGGTCATTGGCGGACGACCTTCGGCGGCGGTTTCAATCACCGCGCCCATTTCACGCAGCGGATTGGCCACGCGATTCATCGGGCGCTTGGACAGCGACGCATCGCCAGTCAGCGTGCTGTCGAAGTTCTGCGCAGCCAACAGGCCGGACAACAGACGCATCGAGGTACCGGAGTTGCCCAGATAGATGGGGCCTGGCGCCGGCTTCAGGCCGTGCAGACCGACACCGTGGATGGTCACGCGGCCGTGATGCGGGCCTTCGATGACCACGCCCATGTCGCGGAATGCCTGCAAGGTCGCCAGAGCGTCTTCGCCCTCGAGGAAGCCTTCGACTTCAGTGACGCCTTCGGCCAGCGAACCGAGCATGATCGAGCGGTGGGAAATCGATTTGTCACCCGGTACGCGAATCCGACCGGACAGGCGGCCACCAGGTTGAGCCAGGAAGATCAGATCGTTGGAGTTCATAGCGTCCACATAGGCCCTGCGGGCCAGGATTTTACTGAAATGCTCGCGGGCAACCCGGGCGCGAGTGAAAACGCCCAACAATTGGTGCCCATCCCCTGCATCGACCGCGTCGCGCAAGGCGTCGAGGTCGCTGCGAAATGTATCGAGTGTGCGCAGGACAGCCTCGCGGTTGGCGAGGAAGATGTCGTGCCACATCACCGGGTCGCTTCCGGCGATTCTTGTGAAATCGCGGAAACCGCCCGCAGCGTAACGGAAGATCTCAAGATTTTCATTGCGCTTGGCCAACGAGTCGACCAGACCAAAGGCCAACAGGTGCGGCAAATGGCTGGTCGCAGCCAGCACTTCGTCGTGACGCTCGACCTGCATGTGCTCGACATCGGCGCCCAATTCGCGCCACAGACGATCGACCACAGCCAGCGCCGCCGGATCGGTTTGCTCGAGCGGCGTAAGAATCACTTTGTGACGACGGAACAGTTCGGCATTGGAGGCTTCTACCCCGCTCTGCTCGGAACCGGCGATCGGATGTCCCGGCACGAAACGCGCCGGCATGCCGCCGAACGCCTCGGTCGCCGCGCGCACCACATTGCCTTTGGCACTACCGACATCTGTCAGAATCGCCTGCCCCAGATCCATGCTCGCCAGACGTGCGAGCACTTTTTCCATGGCCAGAATCGGCACCGCCAGCTGAATTACGTCAGCACCTTGGCAAGCCGCTGCCAAGTCATCTTCACAACGATCAACCACACCCAACTCGACCGCCAGCTTGCGCGATTGCGGATCGAGATCGACCCCGACCACTTCGCGGCACACACCGCTTTCACGCAAGCCTTTGGCAAACGAACCACCGATCAACCCCAGACCGACCACCACAAGGCGACCGATCATAGGTGCAGCAGATTGCATTGCAGTGACATCACCCACGAGCCAGAACCTTGCGCAGCGCTTCAAGGAAACGGCTGTTTTCCGCCGGCAGACCGATGGTCACCCGCAGGTGGTTCGGCATACCGTAATTGGCAACTGGACGCACGATCACACCTTCGCGCAGCAAGCCCTGGAACACCGGGGCCGCGACTTGAGCGAGATCGACGCAGATGAAATTGCCTTTGGATTCGATCCAGCTCAGGCCCAGCTCACGAAAACCGGCTTGTAACTGTTGCATGCCCGACTCGTTTAGCTGACGGCTTTGCGCCAGATACTCTTCGTCTTTCAACGCTGCACAGGCTGCCGCCAGGGCGAGGCTGTTGACGTTGAATGGCTGGCGAACACGGTTCAGCACATCAGCAACAACCGGGGTCGACAGGCCGTAGCCGACGCGCAATGCCGCGAGGCCATAGGCCTTGGAGAAGGTGCGCGAAACCAGCAGGTTCGGATACGCCGCGAGGAAATCCAGACCGTCCGGCAGATCACTGCCTTCGGCGTACTCGATGTACGCCTCGTCCAATACCACCAGCACGTGCTCCGGAACATCCTGCAGGAACTCGTCCAGCGCTTCAGCGCCGAACCAGGTGCCGGTCGGGTTGTTCGGGTTGGCGATAAATACGACACGGGTATTGGCATCGATGGCCGCAAGCATCGCAGGCAGGTCATGCCCCCAATCCTTGGCCGGTACCACTTTGGCTTGTGCGCCGACCGCCTGAGTGGCAATCGGATACACCGCAAACGCGTGCTCACTGAACACCGCATTCAAGCCCGGCGCCAGATAGGCTCGCGCGACCAGCTCAAGAATGTCGTTGGAGCCGTTGCCCAAGGTAACCTGGTTCAGTTCGACACGGCATTGCTCGGCCAGCAGGGATTTCAGGGCGAAACCGTTGCCGTCCGGATAACGGGTCAGCTCGGCCAGCTCTTCGCGGATCGCCGCCAAGGCTTTCGGACTGGCGCCCAGCGGGTTTTCGTTGCTCGCCAGTTTGACGATTTTTGCCGGATCCAGATCCAGCTCGCGCGCCAGTTCGTCCACAGGCTTGCCCGGAACGTACGGCGAAAGTTGTTGCACGCCCGGCTGTGCCAGAGCGAGGAAGTTGCCACTCATTTGCTACCGCCCCTTAGAGAACTGCTTTCGGGTAGGAACCCAGCACTTTGAGTGCTACTGCTTCCTGACTGATCTTTTCCAATACACCTTTGATCAACGGATCACGGTGATGGCCGACGAAGTCGATGAAGAACACATACGTCCATTTGCCGCTGCGCGACGGACGGGTTTCGATACGGGTCAGGTCGATCCCGTTGTCGTGGAACGGCACCAGCAACTCGTGCAACGCGCCGGGTTTGTTGCTCATCGACACGATGATCGAAGTCTTGTCGTCGCCGGTCGGCGGCACTTCCTGGTTACCGATCATCAGGAAGCGCGTCGAGTTGTCGGGACGGTCTTCGATCTTCTCGGCCAGACGGGTCAGGCCATACAGCCCTGCCGCCATGTCGCCGGCAATCGCCGCCGAATTCCACTCACCTTTAACCCGTTTGGCCGCTTCGGCATTGCTCGACACCGCCACGCGCTCGACATTCGGGTAATGCGCGTCCAGCCACTTGCGGCACTGAGCCAGCGACTGCGCATGGGAATAGATGCGGCTGATGCTGTCGGTCTTGGTGTTTTCACCGACCAACAGGTGATGGTGAATGCGCAACTCGACTTCGCCACAGATCACCATGTCGTGTTCGAGGAAGCTGTCCAGCGTGTGATTGACCGCGCCTTCGGTGGAGTTTTCCACCGGCACCACGCCAAAATTTACCGCACCGGCCGCCACTTCACGGAACACTTCGTCGATAGCTGCCATCGGCTTGCTGATGACGGCGTGGCCGAAGTGTTTCATGGCTGCGGCTTGGGTGAAGGTGCCTTCAGGGCCGAGGTAAGCCACTTTCAGCGGCTGCTCCAGCGCCAGGCACGACGACATGATTTCGCGGAACAACCGCGCCATCTCTTCGTTGCCCAGCGGCCCCTGATTGCGCTCCATCACACGCTTGAGCACCTGAGCTTCGCGCTCAGGACGATAGAACACCGGCACTTCGCCTTCGGCCAGCGAGGCCATCTTTACTCGCGCGACTTCCTGGGCGCAACGCGCACGCTCACTGATCAGCTCCATGACTTTGGTGTCCAGAGCGTCAATGCGAACGCGCAGTGCCTTGAGTTCTTGCTCGGACATCAGCCGTGTTCCTTCTCGAATTCAGCCATGTACGCCACCAGCGCGTTAACCGCGGTGATGTCGACGGCGTTGTAGATGGAGGCGCGCATGCCGCCCACGGAGCGATGGCCCTTGAGGTTGAGCAAGCCGCGCTCTTCGGCACCGACGAGGAAAGGCTTGTCCAGACGATCGTCAGCCAGACGGAACGGCACGTTCATCCACGAGCGGTCCGACTTATTGATCGGGTTGCTGTAGAGGCCGCTGGCGTCGATGAAGTCATACAACGTGCGCTGTTTGACGTCATTGAGCCTGGCGATGGCTTCAACGCCGCCCTGCTCTTTCAGCCACTGGAACACCAGACCGGACAAGTACCAGGCCAACGTCGGCGGGGTGTTGTACATCGAGCCGTTATCGGCTGCGACTTTGTAGTCGAGCATGGTCGGGCACAGCGAACGAGCCTTGCCCAGCAAGTCTTCCCGAATGATGTTGACGACGATACCGCTAGGGCCGATGTTCTTCTGCGCGCCGGCGTAGATCATGCCGAAATGCGAGATGTCGACTGGACGCGACAGAATGTCCGAAGACATGTCAGCTACCAGAGGCACGTCGCCGGTTTCCGGGATCCACTGGAATTCCAGACCGCCGATGGTTTCGTTCGGCGCATAGTGAACGTAAGCGGCGTCTTTCGACAGGTTCCACTCGTTCTGGCCCGGGATGGCGAAATAGTCGTAAGGCTTGGCGGTGGCGGCAACATTGACGTGACCGTAGCGCGAGGCTTCTTCGATGGCTTTCTGCGACCAGATACCGGTATCGATATAGTCGGCAGAGCCGCCTTCAGGCAGCAGGTTCAGTGGGATCTGCGCGAATTGCTGGCTGGCGCCACCTTGCAGAAACAGCACTTTGTAGTTCGACGGGATATTCAGCAGGTCACGCAGATCCTGCTCGGCCTGGGTGGCAATGGACACGAACTCATCGCTGCGATGGCTCATTTCCATGACCGACAGACCCTTGCCGTGCCAATCAAGGAGTTCACCCTGGGCGCGCTGCAGGACAGCTTCAGGAAGCGCCGCAGGACCGGCGCAGAAGTTATAGGCTCGCTTGCTCACATCCAATCTCGCTCTGATTTGGTGGTCACTTAAATCTATTGGTCTGCGGATGATCGTTCCCACGCTCTGCGTGGGAATGCATCGGATGACGCTCTGCGTCATGGGACGCGGAGCGTCCCGAGCGGCATTCCCACGCAAAGCGTGGGAACGATCCTGTGCAGTGTCGCAAATTTTCAAACAGGACAAATAACAAGGGGGCGAATTCTCATCCGCCCCCTCGTTTGTCCGCTTATTCTTGCGGTTCTTCGTCTGCTGCGGCGTCGAGTTGCTGGTCTTCGCCAGCATCGTCGATCACGACGCTGCCTTCGAATTCCTCGCCCTCTTCACCCTCAAGCTCTTCACCTTCTACTTCCGAAGGCTCCTGAACCCGCTCCAGCCCGACCAGGGTTTCATCCTTGGCCAGCTTGATCAGCGTCACGCCCTGAGTGTTACGGCCCAGGCTCGACACTTCGTCGACACGGGTTCGCACCAGGGTGCCCTGATCGGAGATCAGCATGATCTCTTCACCGTCCTGCACCTGAACCGCACCGACCAGACGGCCGTTACGCTCGTTGCTGACCATGGCGATCACGCCCTGACCGCCACGCTTGTATTCAGGGAACTCGGTGATCGCCGTGCGCTTGCCGTAGCCGCGCTCGGAAGCGGTGAGGATCTCGCTGCCTTCTTCCGGAATCAGCATGGAGATCAGCTTCTGCCCTTCCGGCAGACGCATACCACGCACACCGCGGGCAGTACGGCCCATGGCGCGAACTTCGGATTCCTTGAAGCGAGTCACTTTGCCGCCGTCGGAGAACAGCATGATTTCCTGCTCGCCATCAGTGATGGCAGCGGAGATCAGGATGTCACCCTCGTCCAGTTCCAGCGCGATCAGGCCGACGCTGCGCTGACGGCTGAACGCCACCAGCGGGGTCTTCTTCACGGTACCGTTGGCGGTCGACATGAAGATGAACGGCGCCTTCTTGCGGTCGGCAGCCTTGATGCGAGCACGACGCTCTTCATCGGTCTCGTTGCTGTTTTCGATCTCTTCTACATCAGCCTCGGCGCCTTCGGCTTCTTCTTCATCAGCCTGACGCTTCATGGCTTCGAGATCGACCGGCAGCATGGTGGTGATGTATTCGCCCTCGCTCAACGGCAAGAGGTTGACCAGCGGACGACCACGGGCGGCGCGGGACGCTTCCGGAATCTCGTAGGTCTTGAGCCAGTACACCTTGCCCTTGCTGGAGAACAGCAGCAGCGTGGTGTGGCTGTTGGCAACCAGCAAGTGAGCGATGTAGTCCTCATCCTTGACGCCAGTGGCCGATTTACCTTTACCGCCACGACGCTGAGCCTGGTACGCAGCCAATGGCTGGGTCTTGGCGTAGCCACCGTGGGAAATGGTCACGACGCGCTCTTCTTCCGGGATCATGTCACCCAGGGTCAGGTCGAGACGGGCATCGAGAATTTCGGTGCGGCGCACGTCGCCGTATTCGGCGCGGATCACTTCCAGCTCTTCGCGAATCACTTCCATCAGGCGCACAGCGCTGTTGAGGATGCGGATCAGCTCGCCGATCTGGTTGAGGATCTCTTGATACTCGGCCAGCAGTTTTTCGTGTTCCAGACCGGTCAGACGGTGCAGACGCAGTTCCAGAATGGCTTGCGCCTGTTCTGGCGACAGGAAGTACTTGCCCTCGCGCAGACCGTATTGCGGATCGAGGTTTTCCGGACGGCACGAATCGGCACCGGCACGTTCAACCATCGCGACCACGGCCGAGGACTCCCACGGCGTGCTGATCAGCGCTTCTTTCGCTTCCGAAGGGGTCGGCGAGGCCTTGATCAGGGCGATAACCGGGTCGATGTTCGACAGGGCAACGGCCTGACCTTCGAGGATGTGACCACGCTCGCGCGCCTTGCGCAGTTCGAACACGGTGCGACGGGTAACCACTTCGCGACGGTGACGGACGAAGGCTTCCAGCAAATCCTTGAGGTTCAGGATGCGTGGGCGGCCGTCGATCAGCGCAACGATGTTGATGCCGAATACCGATTGCAGCTGGGTCTGGGCGTAGAGGTTGTTGAGGATCACCTCAGGCACTTCGCCGCGACGCAGTTCGATCACGACGCGCATACCGTCCTTGTCGGACTCGTCGCGCAGCTCGGTGATGCCTTCGAGCTTCTTCTCTTTGACCAGCTCGGCGATCTTCTCGATCAGACGCGCCTTGTTCAGCTGGTACGGCAGTTCGGTGATGACGATCTGCTGACGACCACCGACCTTGTCGATGTCTTCGATGATCGAACGAGCGCGCATGTAAATACGCCCGCGACCGGTGCGGTAGGCTTCGATGATGCCGGCGCGACCATTGATGATCGCGGCGGTCGGGAAGTCCGGACCGGGGATGTATTGCATCAGTTCATCGACGGTCAGCTCAGGGTTGTCGATGAGCGCCAGGCAACCGTCGATGACTTCACCGAGGTTGTGCGGCGGAATGTTGGTCGCCATGCCCACGGCGATACCGCTGGAGCCGTTGACCAGCAGGTTGGGGATACGGGTCGGCATGACCGCCGGGATCATTTCGGTGCCGTCGTAGTTCGGCACCCAGTCCACGGTTTCTTTATGCAGGTCAGCCAGCAACTCGTGCGCCAGCTTGGTCATGCGCACTTCGGTGTATCGCATCGCAGCAGCGTTGTCGCCGTCGACCGAACCGAAGTTGCCCTGACCGTCTACCAGCAGGTAGCGCAGGGAGAAAGGCTGAGCCATACGAACGATGGTGTCGTACACGGCAGTGTCACCGTGCGGGTGATACTTACCGATCACGTCGCCGACAACACGGGCAGATTTCTTGTACGGCTTGTTGAAGTCGTTGCCCAGCTCGCTCATCGCGAACAGTACGCGACGGTGCACGGGCTTGAGGCCATCGCGCGCATCCGGCAGTGCACGGCCGACGATCACGCTCATCGCGTAGTCGAGGTAGGACTGTTTCAGCTCGTCTTCGATATTGACCGGGAGGATTTCTTTGGCCAGTTCGCCCATGAGAAGCCTGATTCCTTTTTCTGGTGAAACTTCGTCATATCCATGTGGGAGCAACGAAGCTCGTCGGGGCAGGCCGAGTGCCATGCGCCGACTTACGACAAATCAACATTGAATCGCGGATTTGCGCAGTAAAGACAGCTCCGTGGAGCTGCCTCGGAAAACGCCGGATGTTATCACAAGAGCCGCCACGCACCTATCCCCCTGATGCGCATGGAGCATAGTTAGTTGACCGGTGACAGGCTTAACGGGGACGAGAGAGGCTCAGAGCTTGTTTGAATGCAGAATTGAGGCTTGGTTTGGGGATGTTTATTGACTTTTAAGACCCCTTCGCGAGCAAGCTCGCTCCCACAGGGTTCTGTGGTGATCACAAAACCTGTGGGAGCGAGCTTGCTCGCGAAGAGGTCGACGCGGGACTCAAGCCAATCAATGCAGGCGTTTGCGGCACATCAACTGGGCCATTTTCGCGGTGTCCGGGCGTTCGACGATGCCCTTCTCGGTGACGATCGCATCGATCAGATCAGCCGGAGTCACGTCAAACACCGGGTTGAACGCTTCAACATCGGCACCGACGCGCTTGCCGCCGACTTCGAGCAGCTCGGCGCCGTCACGCTCTTCGATCGGGATGTCGTCACCGCTGGCCAGATTCATGTCGATGGTCGAACTCGGCGCCACGACCATGAAGCGCACACCGTGGTGCATGGCGTTGACCGCCAGTTGATAGGTGCCGATCTTGTTCGCCACGTCACCATTGGCGGTGATGCGGTCAGCGCCGACGATCACCCAGGTCACACCCTTGGTTTTCATGATGTGCGCGGCAGCTGAGTCGGCATTCAACGTTACCGGGATGCCTTCGTTGGCCAGTTCCCACGCAGTCAAACGCGAGCCTTGCAGCCACGGGCGGGTTTCATCGGCGTAAACGCGCTCTACCATGCCTTCCAGATAAGCCGCACGAATCACTCCCAGCGCCGTACCAAAGCCGCCGGTGGCCAGCGCGCCAGTATTGCAGTGAGTGAGAATCGCCTGGGCATTGCCCTGATGTTTGCGGATCAGATCAACGCCCAACTGCGCCATGGTCAGGTTGGCTTCGCGATCGCTTTCATGAATGGCGATGGCTTCGGCTTCCAACGCCGCCAGCGGATCGGCGTTTTCTTTCAAGCGATCAAGGCGATCGTGCATGCGACCCAAGGCCCAGAACAGATTGACCGCGGTCGGACGAGAATCCGCCAGCAAGGCGAAATCCTCTTCCAGCGCCGCATACCAGTCGCCGCCCTCAGCGATCCGCGCACGCGCCGCGAGGACGATGCCATACGCCGCACTGATGCCAATGGCCGGCGCGCCGCGCACCACCATCGAGCGAATCGCCTCAGCCACGCCGGCGGCGCTGGTGTAGGCAATCCACGTTTCCTCGAACGGCAAAATACGCTGATCCAGCAGGTGCAGCGCGCCGTCTCGCCAATCGATGGCCTTCACTTTCTCCGCAGCCAACAGTCGATCGCGCATCCCACACCCCGCACTCATGAACAAAAGCCGCCGATTATAGCGATCCCCCCGCGAAGACGCTCGGGTATACTTCGCCATCCTTTACAAAAGCACTGGAACCGACCCTCGATGCCGAAACCTGCCATTGCGCTCGACTTATTATTGCTGCCGACCTGGCTGGTACCCGTCGAACCTGCAGGCGTTGTGCTCAAGGAGCACGGCCTGGGCATCCGCGACGGTCGCATCGTGTTTATCGGCCCGCGCGCCGAAGCATTGAAGTGTAACGCCACGGAAGTCCGCGAATTACCCGATGTGTTGCTGGCTCCAGGCCTGATCAATGCGCACGGCCACGCGGCGATGACGCTGTTCCGTGGCCTCGCCGATGATCTGCCGCTGATGACCTGGCTGGAAAACCACATCTGGCCGGCCGAGGCCAAATGGGTCGATGAAGAGTTTGTCCGTGACGGCACTGATCTGGCCATCGCCGAGCAGATCAAGGGTGGCATCACCTGTTTTTCGGACATGTATTTCTTCCCGAAAGTCGCCAGTGAACGCGTGCACAACAGCGGTATTCGCGCGCAAATTGCCATTCCGATCCTTGATTTCCCGATCCCGGGCGCCAGCAGCGCCGATGAAGCCATTCGTCAGGGTGTCGAGTTGTTCGGCGACTTGAAGCACCACGAACGCATCAAGATCACGTTCGGCCCTCATGCACCGTACACCGTCGGTGACGAGAACCTCGAGAAAATCCGCGTGATTGCCGAGGAGCTGGACGCCTCGATCCATATGCACGTGCACGAAACCGCTTTCGAAGTTCAGCAGTCACTGGAGCAGCGCGGCGAACGCCCGCTCGCTCGCCTTGGCCGTCTCGGCCTGCTGGGCCCGCGCTTCCAGGCCGTGCACATGACCCAGATCAGCGATGACGACCTGGCGTTGCTGGTAGAAAGCAACACCAGCGTGATCCATTGCCCGGAATCCAACCTGAAACTCGCCAGCGGCTTCTGCCCGGTCGAGCGTTTGTGGCAGGCTGGGGTTAATGTCGCGGTCGGCACCGATGGCGCGGCAAGCAACAATGATCTCGACCTGCTCGGCGAAACCCGCACCGCCGCGCTGCTGGCCAAAGCCGTGGCCGGCTCGGCCACGGCGCTGGACGCCCATCGGGCACTGCGCATGGCCACCCTGAATGGCGCGCGCGCACTGGGGATCGAGACGCAAGTCGGCTCACTGGAAATCGGCAAAGCTGCCGACATCGTCGCTTTCGACCTGTCCGGCCTGGCACAGCAACCGGTGTACGACCCGGTTTCGCAGCTTATATATGCCACTGGTCGCGATTGCGTGAAACACCTGTGGGTCGCCGGCAGACAACTACTCGACGACCGACGCCTGACGCGCATGGACGAAGAGCAACTGGGCGCCACCGCTCGGGCCTGGGGCCAGCGCATCAGCGGCCACACCGAATCGTAAACACTCTGGCGCAAACGCCAGAGCTACAGCACTTTTTAAGTTTTAGAGGATTGAACATGAGCAACGTCGACCACGCCGAAATCGCCAAATTCGAAGCCCTGGCCCATCGCTGGTGGGACCGCGAAAGCGAATTCAAACCGCTGCACGACATCAACCCGCTGCGGGTCAACTGGATTGACGAACGGGTCAATCTGGCTGGCAAGAAGGTCCTCGACGTCGGTTGCGGCGGCGGCATCCTCAGCGAAGCCATGGCGCAACGCGGTGCCACCGTGATGGGCATCGACATGGGCGAAGCGCCGCTGGCGGTCGCGCAATTGCATCAGCTGGAATCCGGCGTCAGCGTCGAATACCGCCAGATCACCGCAGAAGCCCTCGCTGAAGAAATGCCTGAGCAGTTCGACGTAGTGACCTGCCTCGAGATGCTCGAGCACGTGCCTGATCCATCATCGGTGATCCTCGCCTGCTTCCGCATGGTCAAGCCCGGCGGCCAAGTGTTCTTCTCGACCATCAACCGCAACCCGAAGGCGTACCTGTTCGCCATCATCGGCGCCGAATACATCATGAAGCTGCTGCCGCGCGGCACCCATGACTTCAAGAAATTCATCCGCCCGTCCGAGCTGGGCGCCTGGAGCCGCATGGCCGGCCTGACCGTCAAGGACATCATCGGCTTGACCTACAACCCGCTGACCAAGCACTACAAGCTGGCCAACGACGTTGACGTCAACTACATGATCCAGACCCTGCGCGAGGAATAAGCCGATGGCCATCAGAGCAGTTCTCTTCGACATGGATGGCACCCTGCTCGACACGGCGCCGGACTTCATCGCCATCTGTCAGGCGATGCGTGCCGATCGTGGCTTGCCGCCGATCAATGACAAGCACATTCGCGACGAGATTTCCGGTGGCGCCAAAGCGATGGTCGCGGTGACGTTTTCCATGGACCCGGAATCGCCGGGCTTCGAAGAACTGCGCCTGGAGTTTCTTGAGCGCTATCTGGTCGGCTGCGCGGTGCACAGCAAACTGTTCGACGGCATGGGCGAACTGCTCGCCGATATCGAGAAGGCCAACCTGATCTGGGGCGTGGTGACCAACAAGCCGTTGCGTTTTGCCGAGCCGATCATGCAACAACTGGGGCTGGCCGAGCGTTCGGCACTGCTGATCTGCCCGGATCACGTGAAGAACAGCAAACCGGATCCGGAGCCGTTGATCCTCGCGTGCAAAATGCTTGATCTGGATCCATCGACGGTTCTGTTTGTGGGCGATGATCTACGCGATATCGAATCGGGCCGCGATGCCGGTACGAAAACTGCGGCGGTGACGTTTGGCTATATCCACCCGGACGACAACCCGCGGCATTGGGGTGCGGACGTGGTGGTGGATCATCCGTCGGAGCTGCGCAAGGTGCTCGATAGCGCGCTTTGCAGTTGCTGAGACCTGACGCAGAGCGTCATTGGCTGCATTCCTTTGCTGCGCATGGGAACGATCTGACTTGATGAGGTTTTTATGTTTGATTACTCCGCTCGTCCCGAATTGCTCAAGGATCGGGTCATTCTGGTCACCGGTGCCGGTCGTGGCATCGGCGCGGCTGCCGCAAAAACCTACGCTGCTCATGGCGCTACGGTACTGCTGCTGGGCAAGACCGAAGCCAATCTGACGCAGGTCTATGACGAGATCGAAGCTGCCGGGCATCCGCAACCCGCCGTGATTCCGTTCAACCTGGAAACCGCCCTGCCCCATCAGTACGATGAACTGGCGGCGATGATCGAAGCCGAATTCGGCCACCTCGACGGCCTGCTGCACAATGCCTCGATCATCGGCCCACGCACGCCGATCGAGCAGTTGTCCGGCGAAAACTTCATGCGTGTCATGCAGGTCAACGTCAACGCCATGTTCATGCTGACCAGCACCCTGCTGCCGCTGCTCAAGCTGTCACAAGACGCCTCGGTGGTGTTCACCTCCAGCAGCGTCGGCCGCAAGGGCCGTGCGTACTGGGGCGCTTATGGCGTGTCGAAGTTCGCCACCGAAGGCCTGATGCAAACCCTGGCCGATGAAGTCGACGGCGTGGCACCAGTTCGCTCCAACAGCATCAACCCGGGCGGTACGCGCACCAGCATGCGTGCGCAGGCCTATCCGGGAGAAAACCCGCTGAACAATCCGACACCGGAAGAAATCATGCCGGTCTATCTGTACCTGATGGGCCCGGACAGCACCGGCATCAACGGTCAGGCATTCAACGCGCAATAACTGCCATACGTCGCATTTGTTGCCGCGGCAGATTCCTGTCGCGGCAGGCATTTGCCGCCCACGACCGTCACAATTCAGTCAATTTTCCAGCACCCACCTCTCATCCCCGTATCCAAATCATTGATTCCAAACGGTTTAAATAAAACCGAACCGAATGGCACGACTTTCGCTCTAACTTCTCTCAAAGCAAGCCGCGTGAAGGCAATGGGGCGAAGCCGATTTCGATAGCTGACTAATCGTCATCCGGCAGACTAAACTTACGCCAAACGTCCTACGGGACTGATGGATCAGTATGACGCGCAGCCCATAGCCGCTCTCACCCAGCCTGTAAGACGGACTTACCGCTAAGGGTTCACGCCATATGAAATCACCCTCCCAGACCAATGCAATTGACTTTGACAGTGCCAAATTGCAACGCCTGGGCTTTGGTCAACTGCCGCCCCTTCTGGAGCGACCGGCCAGTCTGGCGCAATTGCGCCAGCAAATGAGCCTGCAACTGCAAACCAGCCTCGAACCGCAACGCATCCTAGGTCTGTTTTTCCGCGAAGTTCAGCGCCTTGTGCCGCTGGATGCGCTGAGTTACGTGCACCAAGGCAGCGATCTGCGCCTGGAATTCGGTACCCGCGGCCACCATTCGATCAGCTACAGCCTGAGCCACGAAGGCGAGCACATGGGCGAACTGGTGTTTCGCCGCAATCAGCGTTTCAACGACAAGGAACAAGGCCAGCTGGAATCTCTGCTGTCATCCTTGCTGTACCCGATGCGCAACGCCCTGCTTTACCGTGAGGCGACCCAGAGCGCTCTGCGCGATCCGCTGACCGGCGCCGGCAATCGCATTGCCATGGAGCAGACCCTGCAGCGGGAAATCGAGATGTCGCGTCGACATCTGCAACCGTTGTCGCTGCTGATGCTCGATATCGACCACTTCAAACGGGTCAACGACAGCCATGGCCACAGCGCCGGCGATGATGTGCTTAAAGCCATCGCCGCGACGATCAAGGCCCAACTGCGCAATGTCGATATGGTGTTCCGATACGGCGGCGAAGAGTTTCTGATTCTGCTGTCCAACACCAGCCGCGAAGCGGCAGCGATGGTCGGCGAACGACTGCGCTATGCGGCACAGGCCGCCGAATACTATGCGGACGGGCAGTTGATCGAATTGACGGTTAGTCTGGGATGTTCGACTTTATTGCCGGGCGAATCGGCTGACAGCTTGCTGCGCCGGGCTGACAGTGCGCTGTATGTGGCCAAGCGCGAGGGTCGTAACCGCCTGGCGATGGCGGGCTAAGGCCATTCAGGCAACACAAGACAGTGTGGAAGCGAGCTTGCTCGCGAAAGCGGTGTACCAGTCAAAACAATGCTGACTGACACGCCCCCTTCGCGAGCGAGCTCGCTCCCACATTGGTTTTGTGTGAAGCCGAATATCAGCTCTCGACTACCGCCCTGCGCTCTCGGTTGACCAACAAGCGTTCCGACGTCTCCAGTTGCATGCAGCGCTCCAGAAACAGATACATGTAGTCATAGCTCTTGCACACAGCCTGACGCAGCTCGGCCTGCAAGGCCTTGCTCGGGTTCATCCCGGCCAGGGTGCAGATGATTTCCAGCGCTTCCCAAGGATGGGCATCGTCGTACTGGGCATGCATCTTCAGCCACTTCATCGCGCGCTTGCGATCCTCTTCGGGAAACGCTGCGGCATACACGCCGGTGGAGCAGACCAGCGCCGACCACTCCCCGGTCGCGCCCTCAATGGCATAGTTGGTGGCGGCAATGGCCACGATCAGCGAATCGGCAGAACTGGTGTGCCAGCACCAATGACTCAAGGCATGCAACTCAGGCGGCACCTGTTGAGCCTGAAGGTCTTCCAGACTGACGCCATGGGCACGGCTCCAATGCACCCAATAATCGGCGTGATTGAGTTCAACGCGGATATTGCGCATCAGCCAGCGCCGCGCCATGTCTTCGCCCGGGTGACGGGCAAACCTGGTTTTGGTGAGATTCTGCGCCATGTACAACGCAAACTGCTCAACCACCGGCCAGCCCCCGATCAGGTACTGACGCATGGTTCTGGCACTGAGCTTGTTATCACGCATGCGCAGGTAAAGTTCATGTTCGACAACCCGGCGCTTGCTCTCGCTGCAATCCTGTATGAGCTGTTGCGCCCAGGCTGGATAACTTGCAGCTTCCATGAGTGGTCCGGTTCGGTTGAATGTGTCGATCACTGTTCGGCTCCTTTTGATTTGTGATTGTAAGGATCGGCGAGAGACTTCAACGGAACGTGCCAGGCGCTTTGAATAACAGCGGTTGCGGTCTGGCGGGCCGACTTTGCAAACTGTCACAGGTAAACAACTGTGGGCGTTCTATAACATAACCCTGAGCGTAATCCACACCAATTTCAAGCAATGCCTGCTCGATCTGGGTTGTTTCAACAAACTCGGCAATTGTCTGCTTACCCATGACATGCCCGATGTGATTGATCACTTCGACCATTGCGCGGTTAATCGGGTCGTCCAGCATATCCTTTACGAAACTCCCGTCGATCTTCAGGAAGTCTACAGGCAAATGTTTCAGATAAGCGAATGAAGACATTCCGGCGCAAAAGTCATCTAACGAAAAGTAGCAACCTAAGCCTTTGAGTTCATTAATAAATCTAATTGCGCTGCCCAGATTTGCAATTGCACTGGTTTCTGTAATTTCAAAACAAATCATTTCAGGCGGTATTGCATAGTTAACAAACTGCTCGCGCAGAAAGTGCAAAAACGCGTCATCTCCTATAGTAATGCCTGACAGATTAATCGCACACATTGCTAAAGGTTCTTGATGTTCTTGTGCAATACATTGAGCAATAACCTTGAATACGTTCTGAACTACCCAACGGTCCAGTTGACTCATCAAACCGTAGCGCTCTGCAGCGGGAATGAAACTGTCCGGCAGGATCATCCGCCCGGCTTCATCATGCAGTCGCAGCAGAATCTCGATGTGCCCACCCTTGTTGTCGCCCGGCTTGAGCGGCGCGATTTCCTGGGCGTACAGACAAAAACGGTTTTCCTCCAGCGCCATGTGCAGTCGCTGCACCCAGGCCATTTCACCAAAGCGCAGCGACAGCTCGGAATCGTCGGCGTGGTAGACCTGCACCCGGTTGCGGCCCTTCTCCTTGGCCATGTAACAGGCCATATCGGCGGCGCGTAATGAGGATTCAAGGGTCGTCGGGGTCTGCGTGATATGCACCAGACCAATGCTCACCGTGGTCAGGAACGGCCGCCCCTTCCAGACAAAGTGCAGATTCTGCACAGTCTGGCGCAGCGCCTCGGCGATTTTCTCGGCCGCATCTGGCGCGCAGTTTTCCAGCAGAATGCCGAACTCATCGCCGCCAAGTCGTGCCAGCGTATCGCCCTCGCGCAGCCCCGATTGCAGCAGCGTGCAAATGTGCCGCAACAGCTCATCACCGGCGGCGTGACCACAGGTGTCGTTGACCAGTTTGAATTGATCGAGGTCGAGGAACATCAGCGCATGCCGACCGGAATGGCGCGTGAGATTGTGCAGCGCCTGCTCCAGCCGATATTCGAACTCGCGACGGTTGGCCAGCCCGGTCAGCGCATCATGGGTGGCCTGCCACGACAGATTGGCGATGTACTGCCGCTCCTGAGTCATGTCGTGCAACACCAGCACCGTGCCGCTGACCTTGCCGGCATTGCGGATCGGCGCGCCGACCAGCGTCACCGATAACGTCGTGCCATCCAGACGCTGGATCAGTTTCGAGTGCTCGCTGCCGCCACTTAGCTTACCGCTGAGGATGTGCTCGATCAGCGTCAGGCCTTCGGCCTGGGCATTGTCGTCGAGCAAGTTGAACAGCGCGGCCAGCGGCAGGCCGGCCGCCTGCTCGGCCTTCCAGTGGGTCATGGCCTCGGCGGCGGGGTTCATGTAATCGATGGCGCCGCTGACATCGGTGGTGATGACGCCATCACCGATCGAATGCAAGGTGACGTGCGCCCGATCCTTCTCCAGTTGCAACGCCTCGGCAAAAGCGTGGCGCTGCTTGAGCAGTTTGTGCGTGCGCCACAAGGCCAGCACGATCAGCCCAAGTGCCGTCGCCAGGTTGGTGAACAGCAGCAGACGCATGATCATCCGCGAGCCTTCGCCCAAGGCATCGCTGAAGGCTTTCGCCGCCGGCGTCACGCCATCGTTGACGGCGAAAATCCGCGCCTTCCAGCGCTTGATATCGGCACTGTTGGCGGTGTTCTGCGAGATGCTGCGGTGCATCTCCTGCGCCACGTCATCCAGCTCGACCAGATAGGCGTCACCGACCGTCCAGCGGTCAATGGCAGTTTCCAGATAACTGAAGTGGCGGAAGTTGAGGTACAGCCAGATCAGGCTGGAGACGTCGTCCGGGTGGTTGCCGCCCTTGAGAATACCTTCACGCGCTGCGGCCAGATCCGGCGGCTGATGATCCAGCGCCAGACGCAACTGATGCCCGCCTTGCGGCACGGCAATCGCATTGCGATATTTGAGGAAAATCGCCTCGTCGCGACTGTCGGCGTACAGATTGAGGTAATAAATCGCGTCTTTCTGGCCCTTGGACCAGAGGCTTTCACCGGCGACATAACCGCGAACGGCCGAGAGCACGTAAAGACTCACGCCGCCCAATAACGCCTGGAATAACACGACGGCAATAAATGGCCAGACGATGCCCAACAACCGTGGCGTTCCGAGAGTCCGCTTTTGCTTCATGAGATCCCTTGCGCAAGCACTGCCAGATGAACACCGGAAAATCCCGCTCCTGACAGCTCAGCCTAGGCTAATTTTCGACAAGTCAAAGGGACAGCTCTGCCGTCCTCTAGGTCGATTGTGCAAATGGCTGGTCTGCTTGAGCGTTCCGGTTGATTTTACTCAATGCAATTCAAGCACTAAGCACAGAAACCGGGAGGAAACTCAAGGGCGCTGGATCTGCTGCAGGTGACCATAGAGCTTGGCATACAGGCCACCATCGGCAATCAACTGCTGATGATCGCCATCTTCGGCAACCTGACCACCGTCAAACACCAGCACGCGATCAGCCTGCTTCACTGCCGACAGTCTGTGGGCAATGATCAGCGTGGTGCGGCCATTGAGGAAGCGCGCCATGGCTTGGTGCAGGTTGTACTCGGTCGCGGCGTCGAGGGCCGAAGTGGCTTCGTCGAGGATGACGACTTTCGGCTCGGCGAGGATCATCCGCGCGATGGCCAGACGTTGTCGTTGACCGCCAGACAGGCGCACGCCGGAGCGGCCGACAATACTGTCCAGACCATTGGGCAAGGCGCGGATGGTCGCTTCGAGCTGAGCGATTTCCAATGCCTGCCAGCAGGCTTCGTCGCTGCGAGTGCGGCCCATGGTGAGGTTGGCGCGCACGGTATCGTTGAACAGTGCCGGGTGCTGCAACACCACCGCAACGTTTTCGCGAACCGTGTCCAGGCCGATTTCCTGTTGGGTCGAACCGCCGAAACGAATGGTCCCGGCCAGTGGCGTGTACAAACCCAACAGCAACTGCACGAGGGTACTTTTGCCGCCACCGCTGGCGCCGACGATCGCGACTTTCTCACCAGGGGCAATCGACAGGTCGAGTTGATCCAGCACCAGCTCATCGCCGTAACCAAAGCTCAAACCCTGCACCTGAATACCCACCGTATCGCGGCCCTTGAACGGATCGACACCGCCGGGATATTGCGGCTCATCGGCGCGCGCCAGCAGTTCGTTGATCCGCGCCAGCGCCCCGCCCGCCGCGTAGTAGGCGTATTGCAGGTTGAGCAGTTGTTCGACCGGGCCGATCATGAACCACAGGTAACTGAACACCGCGAGCATCTGGCCGATCGACAGGTCGGAGAACAACACCGTGAGCATCGCCGCCGCGCGGAATATGTCGATGCCGAACTGGAAGAGCAAACCACTGGCGCGGTTCGAGGCGTCGGTTTTCCACTGCGAGTTGACCGCGTAATTGCGCACTTCCTGCGCACGCAGGCCGAGTCGCCCGAGGAAGAAGCCCTGACGGTTGCCGGCACGGATTTCCTGAATCGCATCAAGGGTTTCGCTCAACGCCTGAGTGAAGCGCGAGGTACTGTCGTTCTCGAGTTTCTTCAGGTGTTTGACCCGTTTGCCCAACTGCACCGTGGCGTAGATCACCAGCGGGTTGAACAGCAGAATCAGCAGCGCCAGTTTCCAGTGCATCCACATCAGGATGCTCGCGGTACCGACCAGTGTGAGCATCGCCACCAGAAAGCGGCTGAGGGTTTCGCCAACGAATTTGTCGAGGGTATCGAGGTCCGTGACCAGGTGCGTGGTCACCGTGCCGCTGCCCAGGCTTTCGTATTCGCCGAGGGAAATGCGCTTGAGGCGTTCGATCAGGCGTACGCGAATGCGGTAGACGATGTCTTTGGCCAGTCGTGCGAACAGCCGCGACTGCAACACGCCAAAGCACAGCGAGCCACATCGCAACGTCAGGGTGACCAACAGCATCAAGCCGATGTAACCCGCCGCCTGCTGCCACATTGTCGGCAGTACATGGTTCATCACTTTCAGCGCGGCATCGCCGTGGCCGAGCAACACCTCATCGACCAGCAACGGCAACAGCAACGGAATCGGCACGCTGCATAGCGTCGCCAGAACGGCCACGCCGTTAGCGATCCACAGGGATTTTTTGTGTGTCAGTGCCAGTCGCCGGACTTCTGCCCAGCTCAGCCGGTCGACACGCTTTACGGCTGGCGTGTCATCGGCCAGATCAGACACAGGCTGCACGCTCCAGCCATCGACCCAGTAACGGCGACAGTTCGCTGAGCGGTTGATAGCCGTTGGTCAGCAGGGCCAGTTGGCCATTGCGCTCGGCGAGCAGAGTCGGAAAACCGGCGATGCCGAGATCCTGCACCCAACTGAAATCGGCCTGAGTCGCTTTGTGTTGATCGGCATGATCGAACAACGCGGCAAATTCGATGCGCGGCACGCCGGCCTTTTCTGCCAGCTCAACCAGCACGCTGGCCTGGGTGACATCGCGACCTTCAGCGTAAAACGCCTGCTGGATCAGTCCGACCAGTGTCCACGCGCAATCCGGCGCCAGACTGCGCGCGGTGACGATCGCCCGGCAGGCCGGTTCGGTGTCGTAGACAAAACCGTCAGGCAACGCACCTTCGAACTTGAACGCTTGACCAGTGGCCTCGGTGACCGCTTGCCAGTGTTCAAGAATGTAGCGACGCGTGGTCGGCTCCAGCGCCGAACCACTGCCGGTGCGCAAACCGCCAACCACCAGATGCAGCTCCACCCCGGCTGCGTGCGCCTGCTCGACCAATGCCTTGGCCACCGGAGCAAAACCCCAGCACCACGAACACATCGGATCCATCACATAGAGCAGGCGCGCAGACATGGTTAAGCCTCGGTGGATGCTTGCTTGTAGTTGTAGCCGATCGGGTGCGGCATGTTGCGCGCCTTGGCCAGTTCGATCTGCTTCTGCCGATCGATGGCGCTGCGGCGGGTTTTCTCGCTGAGCTTGTCCCAGCAATGCGGGCAACTGATGCCAGCGACGTAATGCTCGCAGGCGCGATCTTCAACACTGACCGGTGTGCGGCAGGCATGACATTGATCGTAGTCGCCTTCGCTGAGGTCGTGACGCACGGTCACACGGTTGTCGAACACAAAGCAGTCGCCCTGCCACTTGGTTTCTTCCTGCGGCACCTCTTCAAGGTACTTCAGGATGCCACCCTTGAGGTGGTAAACCTCTTCATAACCTTCGCTGAGCATGTAGCTCGAGGCTTTCTCGCAGCGAATGCCACCGGTGCAAAACATCGCAACCTTCTTGTGCACGGCCGGGTTGAAGTGTTCTTTGATGTAGTCAGGGAATTCGCGAAAACTGGTGGTTTTCGGATCGATGGCGCCTTCGAAGGTGCCGATCGACACTTCGTAGTCGTTACGGGTGTCGATCAACAGCACTTCCGGGTCGCTGATCAACGCGTTCCAGTCTTGCGGATCAACGTAGGTGCCGACCTTTTTGTTCGGGTCGACGCCTTCGACACCGAGGGTGACGATCTCTTTCTTCAGTTTGACTTTGGTGCGATAGAACGGCTGCTCGTCGCAGTACGACTCTTTGTGATCGATATCGATCATGCGTGGGTCGTTCTTCAGCCAGGCGAGCAGGCCGTCGATGCCTTCCCGGCTGCCGGACACCGTACCGTTGATGCCTTCTTCGGCGATCAGCAGGGTGCCTTTGATCTGGTTGTCGACCATCGCTTGCAGCAGGGGCTCGCGCAGGTCAACGTAATCTTCGAGGGTGACGAACTTATACAGTGCCGCCACGACAATCGGTTGTGTCATGGGTATTTCTCCAGGTGGCTACCCTCGCAAAGGGTGAACCGGATTCAAAAAAAAACGCGCCGGGTGAGCGGCGCGTTGCGGATTCTAGCAAAAAAGCAGCTTCAAGCGGCGAGCTTCAAGCGACAAGCCAAGAACACTCGCCTTTAACTTGCAGCTTGCCGCTTCAAGCTTGCGGCTGCCGTCCTCCGGCACAGGTTGGCGACGCCGGTGCGGCGCCGGTCTCTGCCCATTCCTCTGGGGTGTAGGTGTGCAGCGCCAACGCATGGAACTCGCCCATCAGCTCGCCGAGCGTGCCGTAGACTTTCTGGTGGCGCTTGACCCGGTTCAGGCCGTCGAACTGCGCGCTGACTACCACTGCCTTGAAGTGCGTCTGTAGCCCGCGACTGTGCATGTGGCTTTCATCCAGCACTTGCAGGTGCTCAGGCTTAAGCAGGGCCAGCGTCGATTCGATGCGTTGTTGCATGGTCATCACGAACTCCGCTTACTTCTTCTTGGCCGGTGCAGCTGCAGGGGCCAGCTCTTTGGTCATGTCGTCGAGCAGCTTGTTGACGACCGGTACGGCGCTTTCCAGTTTGGCTTGGGTCATCTGGGCCGATTGCTGAGTCAGCTGCGGCATTTTTTCGAGGACTTTCTTGCCCAGTGGCGACTGGTAGAACGCGACCAGGTCTTTCAGCTCGGATTCGCTGAAGTTAGTGGTGTAGAGCTTGACCATGTCAGGCTTGAGCTTGTTCCAGCCGATGGCCTGGTCCAGCGCGGCGTTGGCCTTGGCCTGGTAGGTTTCCAGTACGGCTTTCTTGGCTTCCGGGGCTTTGGTCTGTTCAAAACGCTGAGCGAACATTTGCTGCACTTGCATGTACACCGGAGTGCCCAGCTTGTCAGCGTGCGCCAGGGTCAGGAAAGCTTCAGCACTGGCGTTGTGGCTGGCGGTATCGGCAAGCACCTGGCCGCTGGCGCAAACCAGTGCAACCGCGGTGCAGATGGCACGAAGACGAGTCATCGAGTTTCCTTTTAAGCAAAGCGAGGTCAAACCCCAAGGGCGACCATTCTGCGCCTAAAAAACCTTGTCGCTCAACCCCCGAGCCTTGCCGCGCTTGATTGGCGGGGATTTACCGGTCAACAATCAGCTCGATGGAACCACCTGGGCCGAAGCCGGCCTAAACTGCGCAAACAGACCAACAGGAGTGTGCACGATGAGCCGTATCGAAACCGACAGCCTGGGCCAGATCGAAGTCCCGGACGACGCTTACTGGGGTGCTCAGACGCAACGCTCGCTGATCAACTTTGCCATTGGTCAGGAACGCATGCCGCTGCCGGTCCTGCATGCCCTGGCCCTGATCAAGAAAGCCGCCGCCCGCGTCAATGACCGCAACGGTGATCTGCCCGCCGACATCGCCCGCCTGATCGAACAGGCCGCCGATGAAGTCCTCGATGGCCAGCACGACGATCAGTTTCCGTTGGTGGTCTGGCAGACCGGCAGCGGTACCCAGAGCAACATGAACGTCAACGAGGTGATTGCCGGTCGCGCCAACGAACTGGCCGGCAACCCGCGCGGCGGCAAGACGCCGGTGCACCCGAACGATCACGTCAACCGCTCGCAAAGCTCCAACGACTGCTTCCCCACCGCCATGAGCATCGCCACCGCCCAAGCGGTGCAGGAACAACTGCTGCCGGCGATTGCCGAGCTGTCCGGCGGTCTCGCCGAACTGGCGGCGCGGCACATGAAACTGGTGAAGACCGGGCGCACGCACATGATGGACGCGACGCCGATCACCTTCGGTCAGGAGCTGTCGGGTTTTATCGCACAGCTGGATTACGCCGAACGTGCAATCCGCGCCGCACTGCCAGCCGTGTGTGAACTGGCCCAGGGCGGCACCGCGGTCGGTACCGGGCTGAATTCGCCGCACGGTTTTGGTGAGGCGATTGCTGCAGAACTGGCGGCACTGTCCGGTCTGCCCTTCGTCACCGCGCCGAACAAGTTCGCCGCCCTCGCCGGCCACGAACCGCTGACCAGCCTGTCCGGCGCGCTGAAAACCCTCGCCGTGGCGCTGATGAAAATCGCCAACGACCTGCGCCTGCTCGGCTCCGGCCCACGCGCAGGGTTTGCCGAAGTGCGCCTGCCGGCGAATGAGCCGGGCAGTTCGATCATGCCGGGCAAGGTCAACCCGACCCAGTGCGAAGCGCTGTCGATGCTCGCCTGCCAAGTGCTGGGCAATGACGTGACCATCGGCATTGCTGCCAGTCAGGGTCACTTGCAGTTGAATGTGTTCAAGCCGGTGATCATCCACAACCTGCTGCAATCGATTCGTCTGCTCGCCGATGGTTGCAGCAACTTCCAGCAGCACTGCATTGCCGGGCTAGAGCCGGACGCTGAAATCATGGCGCGACATCTGGAGCGTGGATTGATGCTGGTGACGGCGCTGAATCCGCATATCGGCTATGACAAGTCGGCGGAGATTGCCAAGAAGGCTTACAGCGAAGGACTGACTTTGCGCGAGGCGGCGTTGGCGCTGGGGTATCTGACCGATGAAGAGTTTGATGCGTGGGTGCGGCCGGAGAATATGATCGAGGCTGGCGCCAAGGGTTAAGTTTTGTAGAGCCTGAAAGTCCGTCTTCGCGAGCAAGCTCGCTCCCACATTTGGGCGCATTTCCAACATGAGAATGCAGTCGAATGTGGGAGCGAGCTTGCTCGCGAATGGGGGCGACGCGGTTTAACTGGCCGCCATCTTCATCCGCCGCGCCTTCAACCCGGCAATCAACGATGGCCCCAACGCCACCAACGCCGAGCCCAGCACTACCAGCACCGCCCCGCCATAACCCAGCGCATTGATCTGCTCGGCATGCACGTATTCGGGCCAGATCCCCGCCGCAATCGCCACTGCACCAAACGTCACCAACGGCGTGATCGCCAACGTCGCGCTGACGCGCGAAGCCTCCCAATGCGCCAGCGCTTCCGCGAACGCGCCATAGGCAATCAATGTGTTCATGCAGCACGCCAGCAGCAGCCAACCCTGCAGCGGGCTCAGGCTCAGCGCTTCGAGCGGATGCACCCACGGCGTCAGCAACAACGCGCAGAACAGGTAGATCACCATCATCACCTGCAGCGAATTCCACACCGTGAGCAATTGCTTCTGGCCCAGCGCATAGAAGGTCCATACCGTCGACGCCAGCAGCACCAGCAAAACCCCTGCGGTGTAATCGGACAACGAGGTCAGCAGCTCGGCCAGACGTTGGTTGAAAAACAACACAAAACCGATCAACAGCACCGCCAGCCCGATACCCTGACCAATACTGAAGCGTTCCTTGAACACAAAGAGGCTGGCGATCAGCAACATGATCGGGCCCATCTGCACCACCAGTTGCGCGGTGCCGGGGCTGAGCAAATTGAGACCCATCAGGTACAGCACATAGTTGCCAACCAGCCCGAGCACCGCCATCAGCACCAGCCAGCCGCCCTTGGGCCCGAGCACCTTGCGGCTGGGCAGGCGCTTCACCGCCGCCAGATAGATGAACAGGCAGCCGCCGGAAACCAACAGACGAAACCAGGTCACCGTGATCGGGTCCATCACCACCAGCACCTGTTTGAGTTTGATCGGCAGGATGCCCCACAGAAACGCGGTCAGCAGCGCCAGGAACAGACCGTAGACCCAGCGACCGGATGAAATGTGCATGGAAACCCCAAAGCCTGCTGACAAGTGCGCTCATTCTAGGCGCGCAGCCGGTCACGACACAGGGACAGTTAAGGCCAGGACGCGAATGAAACTGTGCAGGTCGCAGCATTAAATTGACGCGGCGCCGTTGATCGGCTGACCGGGCGCGCCAAGTGCTTCAGGCATAAGCTCATTGGATCCCTTCCAGCACATCAGCCAAGGAGACCGATCATGTTAGGAATGCGCGCCCGCGACAGCGCCCCCGAAATGCACTTTCGCAGCGACCGGGTGTGCCGGGTCAATGGCGAACTGTTTTTCAGCACCCGGGAAAATACCCTTGAGGGGCCGTTTGACAGTGCAGAAAAGGCTGAGCAGGAAATAAAGGCTTATATCGCGCGGATGCAGCTGCTGGATTCCAACCGGTAAACCCGGTCGATCCCTTCGCGAGCAAGCTCGCTCCCACACTGGATCTCTGGTGTACACAAAATCAGTGTTCACTGAAGATCTACTGTGGGAGCGAGCTTGCTCGCGAAGAGGCCAGAACAGACAACTAATAACTTGAGGATCAGCGCACTGCCTCAAACAATCCGGTAGCGCCCATCCCCCCGCCCACGCACATCGTCACGATGCCGTAACGCAAATTACGCCGCTGCAACTCCCGCACCAGATGCCCGACCTGCCGCGACCCGGTCATGCCAAACGGGTGACCAATCGAAATCGAACCACCGTTGACGTTGTACTTTTCATTGTCGATCTCCAACCGGTCACGGCTGTACAAGCACTGCGAAGCAAACGCCTCGTTCAACTCCCACAAGTCGATATCCGCCACTTGCAAGCCCTTGGCCTTGAGCAGTTTCGGCACCGAGAACACCGGGCCGATGCCCATCTCGTCCGGTTCGCAACCGGCCACGGTGAAACCACGGAAAAACGCTTTCGGCTTGAGGCCCAGTTGCAAGGCTTTTTCCAGGCTCATCACCAAGGTCATCGACGCACCGTCAGACAGCTGCGACGAGTTACCGGCCGTCACCGAACCGTCCTCGGCAAACACCGGTTTCAACCCGGCAAGACTTTCATACGTGGTGTCCGGACGATTGCAGTCATCGCGGTCGACGACGCCGTCGAGAATCTGCACTGCACCGGTGTTCTTGTCCTCGACACGATACTTGACCGCCATCGGCACGATTTCATCGTTGAACAACCCGGCGGCCTGCGCCGCCGCAGTGCGAATCTGGCTTTGCAGGGCGTAACGATCCTGCGCTTCACGGCTGACGCCATAACGTCGCGCGACGATTTCGGCGGTCTGGCCCATCGTGTAATAAATACCCGGCGATTGCTGCTTGAGCACAGGGTTGATCAGGTGATCGGTGTTGACGCTTTTCATCGTCAGGCTGATCGACTCGACGCCGCCGGCAACGATGATGTCGCTGCAACCCGAGGCGATCTGGTTGGCGGCAATCGCAATCGCCTGCAAGCCTGAGGAACAAAAACGGTTGAGGGTCATGCCGGCGGTGCCAGTGCCCAGACGCGAGAGCACCGCGACGTTGCGGCCGATGTTGTAACCCTGCGCGCCTTCGTTGGAGCCAGCACCAACGATGCAATCCTCGACGCTGGCCGGGTCGATGTCGTTGCGCTCAAGCAGCGCGTTGACGCAATGGGCCGCCATGTCATCGGGACGGGTCTGGTTGAACTTGCCGCGAAAGGATTTGGCCAGGCCAGTCCGCACGCTGTCGACGATCACCACTTCACGCATGGCATACCTCATTGTTGTGGTCAGTTGAGAGTGGACCGAGCATAAGTCCACCGTATCAACCACTGCGACAATCATTCACCCCGCGTATGCGCGTCTATCGGCTCAATCCTTGTGTTTCTTCGCGTGCTTGTCGGATTTCTCGAAGGCGTCTTCGAGTGCGCGGTTGATTGTGCGCAACACCTTGACCCGCGCCCAGCGCTTGTCATTGGCTTCAACCAAGGTCCACGGCGCGATCTCGGAGCTGGTGCGATCGACCATATCGCCGACGGCGGCGCGGTAATCGTCCCACTTGTCACGATTGCGCCAGTCGTCTTCAGTGATCTTGAAGCGCTTGAACGGGATCTCCTCGCGCTCCTGGAAACGCTCCATTTGCGTGTCCTTGTCGATGGCCAGCCAGAACTTGACCACGATGACACCGGCGTCGGCCAGTTGCTCTTCAAAGTCGTTGATCTCGCCATAGGCGCGCAGCCAGTCGGCCGGCGTACAGAAGCCTTCGACCCGCTCCACCAAGACCCGGCCGTACCAGGAGCGGTCGAACACGGTGAACTTGCCGCGCGCCGGAATGTGTCGCCAGAAACGCCACAAATACGGCTGCGCACGCTCCTCTTCAGTCGGCGCGGCAATCGGCACTATGTTGTATTGACGTGGATCGAGCGCCGCCGCGACCCGACGGATCGCCCCGCCCTTGCCGGCGGCATCATTGCCTTCGAACACCGCGACCAGTGCGTGGCGGCGCATGCGCTTGTCGCGCATCAGCCCGGACAATCGCGCCTGCTCGGTGATCAGTTGTTCCTCGTAATCTTTCTTGTCCAGACGCTGAGTCAGGTCGAGGCTGTCGAGCAGGTTCAACTGATCGACTGGCGTGCCCAGCGGCGCGGCGCTGACATCGTGCGGATGAACGTCCGGGCGCTTCAGCGCATTTTGCAAACCCTCGAGGAGAATCTTGCCGACCGCCAGGCTGCGGTAGTGGGCGTCGACGCCTTCAATCACATGCCACGGCGCGTAATCACGGCTGGTACGGCGCAGCACGCGCTCGCCGTATTTGACGAACTTGTCGTAGGTTTCCGATTGCTGCCAGTCCAGCGGGCTGATGCGCCAGCTGTGCAACGGGTCATCGGCCAGTGCTTTGAGCCGCGCCTTCATCTGTTTTTTCGACAAGTGAAACCAGAATTTGAAAATCAGCGCGCCTTCATCGCAGAGCATCTTTTCCAGACGCTCGGCACCGGCAATCGCCTGATCCAGACGCGGATCCTTGAACAAGCCGTGCACCCGTCCCTGCAGCATCTGGCTGTACCAGTTGCCGAAGAATATGCCCATTCGCCCCTTGGCCGGAAGCATCCGCCAGTAGCGCCACGCCGGTGGCCGCGACAACTCTTCATCGGTCTGCTGATCGAACGTGCGCACTTCAATCAGGCGCGGGTCCATCCACTCGTTGAGCAGCTTGACCGTCTCGCCCTTGCCCGCCCCCTCAATGCCGTTGATCAGGATGATCACCGGGAAACGCTTCTGCTGCTGCAATTCGAACTGGGCTTCGAGCAAGGCTTCACGCAATGCCGGGACGACCGCCTCATAGGTGTCTTTGTCGATGGCGTGACCGATTTCAGCGGATTCAAACATGGGACGGCTCCTTCCAGGATTCAGCAAGACTAGCGGATTGGGCACAGCAGCGGCGCAGAAATTCCCGCGGGTGGCGGATTGTCCGCCAGTCTCGGCAACAAGCCTTGCCATGGATCAAGCAACGCCTGCGCGATCGGCTAGAATGGCCGCCTTGTCGTTGCCGAGCCTGCCATGAAGCCCGTATTGCCCCACGCCCAACTCGATTGGGATGACCAGGGACGCCCGCGTTCGCGAGTGTTCGATGACGTGTATTTTTCCGACCAGTCAGGTCTGGATGAAACCCGTTATGTGTTCCTCGAACAGAACCGCCTGGCCGAACGTTTTGCCGCGTTGCCGGCGGATGGGCGACTGGTCATCGGCGAAACCGGTTTTGGCACCGGACTGAATTTTCTCTGCGCCTGGCAGTTGTTCGAGCAGCACGCCGTGGCCGGTGCGCGACTGCATTTCGTCAGCGTCGAAAAATACCCGCTGAGCCCTGCCGATTTGCAACGGGCCCTGGCCTTGTGGCCAGAGCTCAAGCCTTTGGCCGATCAGTTGCTGACGCACTACGTAGCGATCCATCAGGGTTTTCAGCGCATCACACTGGCCAACGGCCGCGTGACGCTGACGCTGTTGATCGGCGATGCACTGGAGCAACTGCCGCAGCTCGACGCACAGATCGACGCGTGGTTTCTCGACGGCTTCGCTCCGGCAAAAAACCCCGACATGTGGACCGCCGAACTGTTTGTCGAACTGGCGCGACTGGCAGCCCCCGGTTCGACCATCAGCACCTTCACCAGCACCGGTTGGGTAAGGCGCTTGCTGAATGCCGCCGGGTTCAAAATGAAGCGCACGCCGGGCATCGGCCACAAGTGGGAAATCCTCCGCGGCGAATTTCTCGGCTGGCCAGCGGAGGTGGCGCCACCTGCTGCGCAAAAGCCGTGGTTCGCGCGCCCTGCCCCGACTGTCGGTGAGCGTCGTGCGCTGGTGATCGGCGCCGGTCTGGCCGGGTGTGCCACGGCGTCCAGTCTGGCCGCACGCGGCTGGCAGGTCACGTTACTGGAACGCCATGACGCCGTTGCGCAAGAAGCTTCCGGCAATCCACAAGGTGTGCTGTACCTGAAGTTGTCTGCCCACGGCACGGCGTTGTCGCAACTGATCGTCAGCGGTTTCGGTTACACCCGGCGCCTGCTGGAAACCCTGCAACGCGGCACCGATTGGGACGGTTGCGGCGTGCTGCAACTGGCGTTCAATGCCAAGGAAGCCGAGCGCCACGCGCAATTGGCGCAAGCCTTTCCCGAAGATCTGTTGCAGTGGCTGGATCAGCCCGAGGCGCAAGCCCGCGCCGGGGTCGGCGTGAGCCATGGCGGTTTGTACTATCCCGAAGGTGGCTGGGTGCATCCGCCGGCGCTGTGTCAGGCACAAGCGGCGCAGCCGAACATCGAACTGCTCAGCCATTGCGAAGCGCTGCAACTGCGCAAGGTCGATGATCAGTGGCAGGCTCTGGACGGTGAGCGTTTGCTCGCCAGCGCGCCGGTCGTGGTGCTGGCCGGTGCCGCCGAGATCAAACGTTTTGCCCAGAGCGCCGAACTGCCGCTCAAGCGCATTCGCGGACAAATCACCCGTCTCGCCGAAACCGCAGGCAGTCAGACACTGGCTACCGTGGTCTGTGCCGAAGGCTATGTCGCCCCGGCCCGCTTGGGCGAGCACACCCTCGGTGCCAGTTTCGATTTCAACAGCGATGATCTGACCCCGACCACCGCCGAACACCAAGGCAATCTGGCGATGCTCGATGAGATCTCCAGCGACCTCGTCGAGCGCCTGAACATCCGCGAACAGGCAGTCGAAAAACTTCAGGGCCGCGCGGCTTTCCGCTGCACCAGCCCGGACTATCTGCCGATCGTCGGTCCCCTCGCCGATCGCGAAGCCTTCCTCGAGGCCTATGCCCCCCTGAGCAAGGATGCCCGGCAAGTGCCGGACATCATCTGCCCGTGGCTCGACGGTCTGTACGTCAACAGCGGCCACGGTTCCCGGGGGTTGATCACCGCGCCACTGTCCGCTGAGCTGCTCGCCGCGTGGCTGGACAACGAGCCGCTGCCGCTGCCCAGGAGCGTGGCCGAAGCCTGCCACCCCAACCGCTTCGCCCTACGGCGGTTGATTCGCGGCAAGTAGCTCTTCAGTCCGAGGGCATCGCACAGATGCCCAGATTCGCCATGCGGATGGCGTCGTCGGTCAGACGCGTCAGCAGAGCGTTTTCGGCCGTCTCCCGTTCAACTTTGATGGCCTCTATCGCGCTCAGGTAGTCCGCTGAACTCAATGCATCGGCCTGTTCGGATACCGCGTCGAGCTTCGGTGAAAACGTGTCATTGATGCTGGCAAATTTTCGCTCAAACGTACGCTTTAGATATTCACACCAGAACGACTGGCGCCGCAGAAACGTCAACCACTCGGAAGACAATTCAGCGGCGTTGACCTTGTTTTTCGCCAATTCCAGATGCTCAGCGGTCACTCCCGCCAGCATGGCAAAGCGCATGTTGCGCGGCTGGCCCGGCAAGTCCAGGGCGTCGGCCAGTCCCACACGATAGGCCAGGTTCACCTCCAGTGGGTCGGCAGTCGGCGACTTGGCGGCGTGTTCCTGAGCGACCCGGTCCAGTTGATCCAGCCGGAACAGGCCGCGCCCCAGTTTCAGCAGCGGTTTGGCTGTAGTGATCCGGCCGCCGGCCAGGTTGGTCACCCGATCGACTTCCACTGCGACTTCCAGATAACTGAAATTCATTGCCGCGCTGTCCGTGCAATTGATCGGGCTGGCGGCAAGGTTCAGTAACTGATCACACAATGGCGCATCCGCTTCTGCCGCCTCCAGTACGGCCCAGACCCGCCGTTGCATGTCACTGCGCACTCGCTTCGAGTCGGCCGTACTGCCCAGCTCCGAGAGCAAGTGAAACAGCCCTTCGGCCTGAGAGTCTTCCTTGAACGCCGTCCAGATCTTGTCACGCCGGGCCCAGTCATGGCCGACACCGTCGCTGAACCACAGCAAGCGGGCCTGTTGCTCGTCGAGCCGGGCCATGTCGTTCTCCAGATAACCCATGCCGACGCCGACATTGCCTCGGTAAGTCTCCAGATATGTCTTGCTGGTCGCAGACAAAGGATTGGCTCGCAGGTTGAGCGTCTGGCTGAAACGTCGCGGGGTCTTGAACAACCAGCCCGGCAGATCCTTGATCTGGTTATTGCGCAAGTCCACCCAGTCCAGTGACGGCAGACGCTCCAGGCCCTTGGGCATTTCCGTAAGCCCGGTCTCGCGCAGCAACAAACGGCGCAGATCAAACATTTTGCTAACGTCGGGCGTTGCGCCCAGTGCGTTTTCGTTCAAATTCAAATACTGCAGAGTGGGCAACTGGCTGAGCTTTGCCAGCGTCTGTCCGCTCAGCTGGATTTGATTCTTGGCCAGACTCAGGCGCGTGAGTCGGGGCATGTGCGACAGCACTTCCGGGAGCCGTGTCATCGTGTTTTCGTCGAGTTCGAGCGATTCGACCTGTTTGAACGCCTTGAGAAAATACACGACATCATCGCCCTGCCCCATGTTCTTCAGCGACAACTGCTGAATGTGATCAAAGCTCAGCCCCACAGGCAGCGTCGGCAATCTGCCCACGCGCATACCGTCCAGATTCAGCGCGCAGACTGACTGGCCACTTTCGTCCTTCGCCCAGAACAGCCGTCGAAAGGCATCCTCGATCATTTCGGCCACAGCTTTGCGGCTGTGCCGCAGGTCACGCAAATCCCCCCCGGCTGCCTTCAGGGCCGGCTCGTCCTTACTCCAGAGTTGCAGCGAGACACGCAGCTTTTTCAAATCCTGCTTGAGCGCTTTCACTCGCGTCGCACGGCTCAGCGGATCATCACCAAGTTGATCGATCAAGGCACTGGCCTGGCGCTCGGTCAGACTCGGATAAAGCCTTCTGACCTTGCGCATCAAGGCGCGTGGGTGATACGTCACAAGCGACGGATCCGCCTGAACACAGGCAGGTTCGACGACGACCGGTTCGGCTTTGCCGCTGCTCAGGATCCGCCTGCTGATGTCCCGCTCATCCAGTGCAGTGTCGAGCAATTGCTGGCGCAACCGCGCGCTGTCCGCGGCCACCGGGTCGGGAAACCCGCTGGCAATTCGTTGACGCGGCGGCAATGCCTTGAGCAGCGCGCCATACAAAGTTTCCGGGCCATCGTCGATCGGGCCGAGGCCTTGGCCGTCGCCATCGAACGCTTTATAGCCGGTGCCGGACTTGACCAACGTGCAGGTGTTCAAAGAGCTTGCCGTTTCCGGGCCGATGCTCTCGATAATCGGCCCTTTGAGGGTTTTGTCTCGCAACACCAAACGCAGTTCCGCGTCCCAGCCACTCAGGTGTGGCAACAGCTGAATTGCCAGTTTTTCGCTATCTTCATTGGCGATTTCAGGCAGATGCAGTCCCGACAGCGCGCGATCCAGCCGAACCTCGCTGTTGGCGGCTCGCACCCGCTGCGCCAGCCTCAGGTGCATCCGCCCGCAGGTGTGCAAATGGAGCCGCTCGACACTGGACGCCCGGTCGATCAGCGTTTGCGCAAAGCGCGCAGGCAGGTCAGCAAACCCGCTGCGCAAATGGCTGACGGGGTCGGCGTCGCTGTGGTCATAATCCTTGTACAGGCGCTCGAAAACCGCGCGACGATCAGCCTTTAGCGCCGCTCCCAGTTTTTTTGCCAACAGTTGTTTTTCAGCATGGCTGGCGACTTTCTTGCCCAGCAGCGCCTCGACTTCCTGCCGATACAGGCCATCGATCACCGTTTGCAGCAGTTGACCTTGGGCCAATTGATCTTCGGTCACCAACACGCAAGCCGTATCGTCGTGCACCCGAGTGAGCGGATAAGTGGCTTTGATTTCACCTTCGCCATCGGTGACCTCAATGTAGCGATCCGTCGGCCAGCCGGGCAATTTCGGCAAGCCATGCAACTGCGCCTCGACCGGCTGGCCGGAATGGATTTCACCGTACTCCAGCTCACGAATCAGTTGCCGCAACTGGCGCTCGATGCGCGCTCGCTCCACGGTATCGCGCAACCGTCCGGGCAAAACCCGGTTGTCATTGAAGACCCGCAACAACGCGTCGTGAGACGTCCCGCTGAGTCGACGCATCATGTCCAGATCGGTGTCGCTGAACTCGCTAAGACCCGGATCGATACGCTTGAGGGTATAAGCATTGCTCCACTGCTCGGCATTATCGGTCGCCAGTCGCCAGCCGCCCTCGACATGCCGCTCCAACTGCGGCGCGTAGGCCTGCAGGCGCTGCGGATGTTCGAGGCGCCAGACCTCGGATTCTGAATCATAGTTACCGGCGAAGATCCGATGGTCGACGCGACCGAGGGTCTTGGCGCCAATCAGATAGAACTCCTCGGAGGTATCGGCCATGGTCACCCCCCAAGGAAGCTGATGCTCATAACTGCGCAAGTCGGGTTTCCACAGCCGGGGCTTGCCGGCCTGATTGAGAATGGCGGTGAATTGCCCGAAGAAATCGGGGTGTGACTTCACCAGTTTGCGGCCAAGCGTGCCGAGCACTTTCTGCCCTGCGGCGAACGCGGCCATCGACGCAATGTTCTCCACCACACTGAGCAGGTGTGAAAGCGCCTGCTGCTGATCGCCACGGCGCCAGTCCTCGACACCTTCGTAGACCTCGGCCAATAGCTGGCCGACGGCAACGCCCATCATCAATTGCCCAAGCACCGGAACGACCAAACCGGCTACCGAAACCACGCTCACCCCCAACTGGAGCAAATCCAGCAAGCGTTTCTGCCGCACGTCCTCATCGATATCCTCGGTCGGTACCGCCAGCTTGCGCGCATCGAGTTGCAGCTTGCCGACATGGCTTTGCACCATGAACTCAAAGAGCGGCACACTGATCGGCAGTTGTTTGATGTGCCCCAACTCGGCGGTATCGGCGAACGTCTTGAAGAAATCCGCCTTGTCATCCTCGTCGATGCTGTTGGCGAAATAATCCTTGTAGCGTTTCTCTTTCAACTGCCGGGTGAGGTACTGCTTGAATGCGTTGAAACTGGAATACTCGTACACCGGTCGCTCCGGCTCTGCGGCCATGTACACCAGGCACCATTCATCCGGATACAGCTCAACGGAACGCGCGGAAAACACCACAACGCCCCAGACACAACTATCGAGAATCTCAATGCCTTGCATGATCAGCGGGCGCGTGCTGTAAAGCAGCGTTTTCGGCGACACCACGCCGTCAGCGTCAATCAGTGTCTGCAGCATTTGCAGGCCTGTCGGTGTGAGATGGTTTTTCAGTACCGCCAGATGCATGTCCAGTTGCAGCAACAACCTTTTCATTTTCGCGATATCGCGGGTCATCGAACTCGTGGCGATCACCTTGTCGTCGCTGCTGCGCAGACCAAACACCTGCTGAAAATGCTCCTGGTAACGCTTGCCCAGGTCCAGCTCCCGGCAAAAACTGGCGAAACTGGCCGGGGTCAGCCCTTCCACACCGGCCGGCTGGTTGCTCAGACGCACCAGGCTGCCCGATGGGAACGTGCCGCTCGCCTCATCTTCGCTGAAGTTCTGCATGGCCGCTTGCAGCAACGTTTGCGTAGCATGCGGGAACGTTTGAATCCCATCCTCATCGGTCGAGGTAGCCGGGCAGCCACAGTCGACGCCGGGCAAACTCAACAGATCTTTTTCGACATCGAAGACCGCTGACCATTTGTCGTTCAGAGCACGGCTCAGTTCGTCGATGCAGAATGCCTGCAACGGTTTCAGCGCGGCCAGATCCTTCTCGACAACCGACTGAATCGAGTGCAGTTCACGTGCAGTCTGATCAAGGGCGGCCAACGAATCGGTCGTCGCCTTGAGCAAATGAACCGGGAGGTTTTTTTGCAAGGTCTGGGCAATATCGAGATCTTCCGTGGCCTCGAGCAACAGGCTCAGAATTGCATTTTGATTCAGCGATTCTTTGTTTACAGAGGTTGTCATTGGCAATAGTCCTTTATTGCGGATTCGAGCACTGAATATAGCGAAACTTAATATTTATTAGAACAAAAAATAATATTTTTCGGCACCCGCCACACCCCTGACAACCCTCGGCATATTTACATCACGCGCAGGTGGTAAATATGTATATTTCACAGTCAAAATCCTGCTCACCCTGCGCCTCAAACGACCAACTAATAACGTTATTTATTTGCACACAACCGAACTAGCATGAAGTCTCTTATTGACGACGAGACTTCACCCCATGAATCCAGACACCGAGCAACAAACCGCTATTCTGGCCAGCGAAGCGACGCTTAAAACATTGTTTGAAGAGATCAAGGATCAGGACAAGGCTAACGCCGTCGGCCGTTTTATCAGCCACGCATTGCCAAAGGCCGATCCCGTCAGACTCGCCGATTTCCGCGCAATCCTCGATGAAGCATTGCCTTACCAGAACTACATCGATGAACTGCTCAGCAAGGTCGAAACTCTGGAAAATTTCTGCCGGCGCAAGCTTCGTCATGAACTGCAGCAAACCTATGGCAGGCGTTTCAGTGTCAACGACAGCATCAGGCTCAAGCCAGCCAATGACACTGACACTGATCCGTGCAGCTATAGCCTGCTGCAGGCGGCCATGCTGAATTTCACGGCCGAAGAAGCGACTCCAGGTTATTTCTCGAGCGACAGCGAAACCGCGGGCAAGGTAGACAACACATCAGGCGCCGGATCAAAACCGATCAAGATAACCGCGCACGCGTTTGCCACGCTAAGTCGCCAACTCGATCTCGGCGGTCAGTACCAGAAGCACATTGCCAGAACTTTCAAGGTCTCAAACATCGAACTAATCGGGGCTCGCCTGCACAAGTTCAATATGAAACTCGCCGCCTACGAAAAGTATTTGAGCAACCCCGACTTCCCTCAGCACCAGCTGCTCACGCTGTCAAGCCTGCTCACAGGAATCGAGGACATCTTTGATGGTACCCCGTTCAACAACGGCAACATCAAACTGTACTCCGTGCAGCTATTCGGCAACTATCTGACCGATGCCATCCTGATAACTTGCCGTCAAACTGATCATTCGACGAAAGACAGTTTTATCCTGTACATCCCCAACGATCCGGGCGACTGCTTTTACAAGGACAACAGTGAGGAAGAGTGCAAACATCGGCTAGGCGTCAACTTCATCGCAAACAAAGAACTGCAAAAAATGATTATTTCCCAGCTGACCAACACCGAACAGCGTCAGTTGCAGACAAATAACCTGGACAGCATTTCGATTGTCGACGACATAACGTTTATCCCGTTAAAGAAAGGACTGTGCAAACATCTTTTTGAGCGCAATCTGAACAAGTTGGCCGCCGATGCCAGAGACATCGCCGTGCCGGTCGCCAATGTCAGCGAACCCTTCTACGCCAAGCGGCGCGAAGACCATGCTTTGCGCAGTACCTCCCGACAGTCCCGCCACCCGACCCATGACTTCAGCAACAACTTGCGCACGTTTGCCACGGATGAATTGCTCGCCCTCGTCTTCACCCACCTGAGCGATTGGACCGCCATCGAAAAGCACGCAGCCCTGTCCCGCCTGCTGGATCTGAAAAAGCGCCTGTCAGCGTCCGATACCGGGACTTACAGTCGACTGGTGGATGCCGAAGCGGCTGACGACTATTTCCGCCAATTCGAGGTAAAAGAACATTCTGCCGAGCTACCTGGCATTCGAATGGAAAAACCGGCCCTGTCGACGTACCAGTCGGGTGCCGAAATTGCCCGGCAGGTTTTGCTGCAGGCTGTCTCTGAGGACGACGATCACCGGGTGCTCAAATGGAACGGGCGACAGTACATCAAGGTCGACGAGCGCGTTTATGAGGTGCAGCCCGATCCGTCAGCGTGGCGTATCCGCCATCCGCTGAATGCGCACGCCTACGGCCCGTCCGTGGTGTATTGCGCCGACAATGGCTGGACCGTGCAGCACAAAGCCATCGCCGATCAAGCCACACAAGGTGCACAGATCAGCGAAGGCTCAACAAGCGATCATTCAGCAACGCCAACAGATCAACGCCCAGCCTTATAACTTATCGTTCTAAAACTCCACTTACCGGCGCGGGTCAGTTTCTGAGTACCCGCCCTTCTGGCGAGGTACGGCTTGACCCCTCCCCAACGGAAAAACCGGTAAGGATTTTATGTGCGGATTAGCTGGCGAGTTACGTTTTGATCAACAACCTGCAGACCTTGCAGCGATCGAGAGAATTACCCATCACCTGGCCCCTCGCGGCCCCGACGCGTGGGGCTTCCATGCCCAAGGGCCGATTGCCCTCGGTCATCGTCGCCTGAAAATCATGGACCTGTCGGACGGCTCGGCGCAGCCGATGATCGACAGCCAATTGGGCCTGTCGCTGGCCTTCAACGGCGCGATCTACAACTTCCCGGAGCTACGCGCCGAACTCGAAGCGCTGGGCTACGCCTTCTACTCCGGTGGCGACACCGAGGTGCTGCTCAAGGGCTACCACGCCTGGGGCGAAGCGTTGCTGCCCAAGCTCAATGGCATGTTCGCCTTTGCCATTTGGGAACGCGACGCCAAGCGCCTGTTCATCGCCCGCGACCGCCTCGGTGTGAAGCCGTTGTACCTGTCGCGCACCGGTCAGCGTTTGCGTTTTGCTTCGGCCTTGCCGGCGCTGCTCAAGGGCGGCGACATCAACCCGATCCTTGATCCGGTGGCGCTCAATCATTACCTGAATTTCCATGCTGTGGTTCCGGCGCCACGCACCCTGCTGGCCGGCATTGAAAAACTGCCGCCCGCTACTTGGATGCGCGTTGAAGCCGATGGCAGCACCGAGCAGAAAACCTGGTGGACACTGCCCTACGGCCCACACGACGACGAAAAAAACCTGACGCTGGAAGACTGGGTCGACCGCGTCCTCGACAGCACCCGCGAGGCGGTGGCGATTCGTCAACGCGCAGCAGTGGATGTCGGTGTGCTGCTGTCCGGCGGTGTCGATTCGAGCATGCTCGTCGGTCTGTTGCGTGAAGTCGGCGTCGAGAACCTGTCGACCTTTTCCATCGGTTTTCAGGATGCCGGCGGCGAACGCGGTGACGAGTTTCAGTATTCCGATCTGATCGCCAAACACTACGGCACCCACCATCATCAATTGCGCATCGATGAGAAAGAGATCATCGAGCAACTGCCCGCTGCATTCCGTGCGATGAGCGAGCCCATGGTCAGCCACGACTGCATCGCCTTCTACCTGCTGTCGCGCGAAGTGGCCAAGCACTGCAAAGTGGTGCAGAGCGGTCAGGGTGCTGACGAGTTGTTCGCCGGTTATCACTGGTACCCGCAAGTCGACGGCGCAGCCGATCCTTACGCGGCGTATCGCAACGCGTTTTTCGACCGCAGCTACGACGACTACGCCGCCACCGTGCAACCCAAATGGCTGACTGCGCATGACGCGGCCGGTGACTTCGTGAAAGAACATTTCGCCCAGCCGGGCGCCGATGCGGCGGTGGACAAAGCCCTGCGTCTGGACAGCACGGTGATGCTGGTCGATGACCCGGTCAAACGCGTCGACAACATGACCATGGCTTGGGGCCTGGAAGCGCGTACGCCGTTTCTCGACTATCGACTGGTCGAACTCTCGGCCCGCGTACCCGGCAAATTCAAGCTGCCCGATGGCGGCAAGCAAGTCTTGAAAGAAGCCGCGCGCCGAGTGATTCCAAGTGAAGTGATCGACCGCAAGAAAGGCTACTTCCCGGTGCCTGGTCTCAAGCACTTGCAGGGCGACACGCTGAACTGGGTGCGCGAACTGCTGCTCGATCCAAGTCAGGATCGCGGCCTGTTCAACCCGGCCATGCTCGACAAATTACTGACCGACCCGCAAGGCCAACTGACGCCGTTGCGCGGTTCGAAGCTGTGGCAACTGGCAGCTCTGAATCTGTGGCTCAGTGAACAAGGAATCTGATCGATGAAACCCCACGCCACGGCCATCAACCAGCGGCTGCTACGCGGTCAGACACCGTCCTATGAACGCTTGCAGGCACGTCTGGCCGAAGACGGCAGCACGCTGGCCGCCGAGCCGATCGCGGTGCATTGCGGATGGGGCCGGTTGCTGATCGGCCACACGTTTCCCGACCCGGCATCGCTGGCTCAGGAACTGCTCAAAGAACAGCCCGGCGAACGCGACATCGCGCTGTACGTCGCCGCGCCACAGCAGATTCTCGGCCTGGAACCGACGCAGTTGTTCCTCGATCCATCCGACACTTTGCGCCTGTGGTTCAGCGATTACCGCCAGGCCACCCGCGTGTTTCGCGGCTTTCGCATCCGCCGTGCGCAGAGTGAGGCGGACTGGCAAGCGATCAACCAGTTGTATCAGGCGCGCGGCATGTTGCCGATCGATGCCACATTACTGACCCCGCACCATCAGGGCGGCCCGGTGTACTGGCTGGCCGAGGATGAAGACAGTGGCGCGGTGATTGGCAGCGTCATGGGCCTGAACCATCACAAAGCCTTCAACGACCCGGAAAACGGCAGCAGCCTGTGGTGCCTCGCGGTTGATCCCCAGTGCTCGCGCCCGGGTGTCGGTGAAGTGCTGGTGCGGCACTTGATCGAACACTTCATGAGTCGCGGTCTGAGCTATCTGGATCTGTCGGTGTTGCACGACAACCGTCAGGCAAAAAGCCTCTACGCCAAGCTCGGTTTCCGCAACCTGTCGACCTTCGCCATCAAGCGCAAGAACGGCATCAACCAGCCGCTGTTTCTTGGCCCCGGCCCGGAGGCGCAGTTCAATCCGTACGCGCGGATCATCGTTGAAGAAGCGCATCGGCGCGGCATTGATGTGCAGGTGGATGACGCTGATGCCGGGTTGTTTACGCTCAGCCATGGCGGCCGTCGCGTGCGTTGCCGTGAATCGCTGAGCGACCTGACCAGCGCGATCAGTATGAGCCTGTGTCAGGACAAAAGCCTGACGCACAAAGTACTGAAAGCGGCCGGTCTGAATCTGCCGTCGCAGCAACTGGCGGGCAATGCCGACGACAATCTGGCCTTTCTCGATGAGCATCAACGGGTGGTGGTCAAGCCGCTCGACGGCGAACAGGGCCAGGGCGTTGCGGTGGATCTGCAGAACATCGAAGAGCTGCAGCAGGCCATCGAAGCGGCGAAACAATTTGATAGCCGAGTGCTGTTGGAGAGTTTCCACGAAGGCCTTGATCTGCGGATTTTGGTGATCGGTTTTGAAGTGGTCGCGGCAGCGATTCGCAAACCGGCGGAAGTGGTTGGCGATGGTCAGCATTCGATTGGCGCGTTGATCGAGGCGCAGAGTCGACGTCGGCAAGCGGCCACCAGTGGCGAGAGCAAGATTCCGCTGGATCACGAAACCCAACGCACCTTGCATGCCGCGGGTTACGACTACAGCAGCATTTTGCCGGCCGGCGAGCATCTATTTGTGCGGCGCACGGCGAATCTGCATACCGGCGGCACGCTGGAAGATGTCACCGCGATTCTGCATCCGACATTGGTTGATGCCGCCGTGCGCGCGGCGCGGGCGCTGGATATTCCGATGGTTGGCCTCGACTTGATGGTGCCAGCGGCGGATCAACCGGAGTACGTGTTTATCGAGGCCAACGAACGCGCCGGGTTGGCCAATCACGAGCCGCAACCGACGGCGGAGCGGTTTGTTGATTTGTTGTTTCCGCACAGTCAGCCGGTTGTCTCTTGATTCTCTAGTGACTGGACTGACGCCATCGCTGGCAAGCCAGCTCCCACAAGTTTTGCGGTACACACAAAAACTGTGGGAGCTGGCTTGCCAGCGATGAGGCCCGATCAAGCAACACAAAACTTTCCTCATCGAAACCATCGGTGTGCTCAACCCATCAGGAGTTTCCATGACCACGCAAATCCCCGAACCGGATCTCAACTACCTGCAAAAAGTCCTCCTGGAAATGCTCGCCATTCCCAGCCCCACTGGCTTCACCGACACCATCGTGCGTTACGTCGCCGAGCGTCTGGAAGAACTTGGTATCCCGTTCGAAATGACTCGGCGCGGCACCATTCGCGCCACGCTCAAGGGCAAGAAAAACAGTCCCGACCGTGCCGTTTCCGCGCATTTGGACACCATCGGCGCCGCCGTTCGTGCGATCAAAGACAACGGCCGCCTGACTCTCGCCCCGGTCGGCTGCTGGTCGAGCCGTTTCGCCGAGGGCAGCCGCGTCAGCCTGTTTACCGACAACGGTGTGATTCGCGGCAGCGTGTTGCCGCTAATGGCGTCCGGACATGCGTTCAACACTGCCGTCGATGAAATGCCTATCAGTTGGGATCACGTTGAACTGCGGCTGGACGCCTACTGTGCGACCAAGGCCGATTGCGATTCGCTGGGCATCAGCATCGGCGACGTGGTGGCGTTCGATCCGCTACCGGAGTTCACCGAAAGCGGCCACATCAGCGCCCGTCACCTCGATGACAAGGCCGGAGTTGCGGCGCTGCTGGCGTCACTCAAAGCCATTGTCGACAGCGGTCAGGAACTGATGATCGACTGCCATCCGCTGTTCACCATTACCGAGGAAACCGGCAGCGGCGCAGCGGCGGCATTGCCATGGGACGTCAGCGAGTTTGTCGGTATCGACATTGCCCCCGTTGCGCCGGGGCAGCACTCCAGCGAGCATGCGGTGAGTGTGGCGATGCAGGATTCCGGCGGCCCGTATGACTATCACCTGTCGCGACATTTGCTGCGGCTGGCCGGTGAAAACGAACTGCCGGTGCGCCGCGACCTGTTCCGTTATTACTTCAGCGACGCGCACTCGGCGGTGACGGCGGGCCACGATATCCGCACCGCCCTGCTCGCTTTTGGTTGTGATGCGACCCATGGTTATGAGCGTACTCACATCGACAGCCTGGCGGCACTGAGCCGACTGCTCGGGGCTTACATTCTGAGTCCGCCGGTGTTTGCCAGTGATGCGGCGCCAGCGAATGCTTCGCTGGACCGGTTCAGTCATCAGATTGAACATGACACGCAGATGGAGAGCGATACGCGGGTGCCGTCGGTGGACAGCCTGGTGGGGCAGCGTTCCGACAGTTAGATCATCGTTGTTTGGAACACCGCTATCGCGAGCAGGCGAAGACCTACCTTTGGAATGCGTTCTCCTGTAGGTGTGAGCCTGCTCGCGATGGGGTCGGCATAGGCAACACAGAACTGGCAGGCAACCCGCAATCGCCGTAGCATCCCGACATTGATTTGACCGAGGTGCCCATGCTCATTCCCTACGACGCGCTTGAAGTCGACACACTCACCCGCCTGATCGAAGATTTCGTCACCCGCGACGGCACCGACAATGGCGATGACACGCCGCTGGAAACCCGCGTGCTGCGCGTGCGCCAGGCTCTGACCAAGGGCCAGGCGCTGATCGTCTTCGACCCGGACAGCGAGCAATGCCAGTTGATGCTCAAGCACGATGTGCCCAAGCATCTGTTCGACTGAAATCCTCAGCGAACTTTCTGCGTGGTCTGCTTGCGCTGAATCCGCTCATAGACCTCCGCGCGGTGCACGTTGACCTTTTGTGGCGCCTCGACGCCAAAACGCACGCTGGCACCGTTCACTGACAGAACGCGCAAGGTGATGTCATCACCGATTGAAATCAACTCACCAACGACACGGCTGAGTACAAGCATGAGATTCGTCCTTCAGGGTTAGCGAACCCTGAAGATGCGCGGCTTGGCGCGGCTCTACAATGCATGGCGGGCAAATCAGTTTTACCTTACAGCCATGCTCGCTTCAAGCCGTCAGACGTTTCCGACAACCAGCCATCACGCCGCAGAAAAGCGTGGCCCGAACAGAATCACGCTGGCGCCGATCACGCACAATGCCACGCCGATCCAGTCCGAACCCAACGGACGCACCCGCTCGACCACCATCAGCCAGCCAATCGACGCGACGATGTAGATCCCGCCATAAGCGGCATAGGCACGCCCCGCATAATTGGCTTCGACGCGGGTCAGTAACAAGGCAAACAGGGTCAGACTGAGCATCGCGGGCATCACCCACAGAGCACTTTTGCCCTGGCGCAGCCACATGAAGAAGGCGAAACAACCGGCGATTTCAAACAACGCCGCGAGGAAAAACCACAAGTAATTGAGCATTGAAGCGTCTCGACAGGGTGACCATTGCGGCCACCCTAACGACGCCGCCGACAACGGGCAAGGTCAGCCGTTGTTCTGTTTGGCTTTGGCGCGCATTTTTTCGGCCATTGAAGTCATTTCGTTATAGAGCAGTTGCGGATTTTTCTGCTTGATCGCCCAGGCCATGCGCCCTTGTTCGTGGGGCAGGATCATGAATTCGCCGGCCGCTACTTGCTGATAGATGTAGTCGGCGATGTCCGCCGCGGTGATCGGCGAACTTTCCAGCAACTTGCCCACCTGCGCTTTCATCGCCGGCGTCGGGCCACGGAAGGAGTCGAGCAGATTGGTCTGGAAGAATGACGGACAGACCACATGCACGCCGACTTCCTGTTGGGCCAGTTCAATCAACAGACTTTCCGAAAGCGCCACCACGCCAGCCTTGGCCACGTTGTAATTACTCATCGCCGGGCCTTGCATCAATGCGGCCATCGACGCGATGTTGATGATCTTGCCTTTGCTTTGCTCAAGCAGCGGCAGAAACGCTTTGCAGCCCTTGACCACGCCCATCAGGTTGATCGCGATCTGCCAGTCCCAGTCTTCCAGCGACAGCTCACTGAAGAAACCGCCCGACGCAACACCGGCGTTGTTGACGATGATGTCGATGCCACCCAGCTTCTCTTCGCAGGCTTGGGCGAATGCGGTGAGCTGGCTGTAATCACGCACATCGCAGCGCTGAGTGAAACCGTCACCGCCCGCCTCGCGGACCATTTTCAGGGTTTCCTGCAGGCCGGGTTCGCTGACGTCAGACAAAGCCAGTTGCCAGCCTTCGCGCGCCCAGCGCAGCGCGATTTCGCGACCCAGGCCCGAGCCCGCACCAGTGATCATCATGCGATTTTGCATAGCACACAGCCTTGTTGTTCCGGGGAAGATGCGCCGAGTGTAGCGAAGGATCGGCGCGCGCCCACGCTCCATCAAGTTGCTGAATGGAGGATCAAAAGATCGCAGCCTCCGGCAGCTCCTGCATCGAACTCCTGTAGGAGCTGCCGAAGGTTGCGATCTTTTGATCTTGTGCTTTAAAGGAAATAAGCGAGCAATCCAAATACATTAAAAAAACATTGAATTTTCTTTCATGCGCAGCAGTCGGAATTTGTAAGCCGTCTGGAATTACTTAGTCTCCAGTCGCCCTTGAACACCAAGACTTCTCGAACACTATCAACAAGGAAATCGACATGGGCACAATTCTAATCATTATCCTGATCCTGTTGCTGATCGGTGGTCTGCCGGTCTTCCCACACTCCAGAAGTTGGGGTTATGGTCCTTCGGGCATTATCGGCGTGGTGTTGGTGGTGCTGTTGGTACTGCTGTTGCTCGGTCGGATATAGCCATGTAACCGGCAAAAAAAAGAGGCCCTGTTCAGGGCCTCTTTTTTATTGCGCGGATTTATTGTCGGTAAGCGATCAATCCGGCTTGCCGTGAACGACGCCCGCGGTGTTATCCATCAGGCTTTTGGTCGCCGTTTGCAGGAACGCTTCCAGCTTGAGTTTCAACTCGGCGGTGCGCGGTGCATTCGGAACGACTTCGGCGTGCGGATTGGCACCCAACTGGTACTGCCACATCTTCGGCCCCATGTCCTTGTCTCTTGGCAACACCAGGATCTGGTCGGCGGTGACGATGGCGGTAGTCTGCTCGCTGCCCGATGGCTTGATCACACCGAAACCGGTGTCGCCCTCCGGCAGATTGAGCAAGTCACGGCCCCAGCACTGATGACGCACTTCGCCACCGAGCCGGCCCATGATGGTCGGCACGATGTCGATCTGTGTACCCACAGTGTGATCACGGGTACCGAACTTCTCTTGAATGCCCGGTGCAATCATCAGCATCGGCACGTTGAAGCGGCCCAGGTCCATTTCGGTGATCTGACGCTCGTTGCCGAAACCGTGGTCACCGACGATGACGAACAGGGTCTCCTTGAAGTACGGCTCTTTGCGCGCCTTCTCGAAGAACTGACCCAACGCCCAATCGGAGTAGCGCATGGCGGTCAAGTGTTCATTGAGGCTGCCACGATCGGTCACGCGCTCGACTGGCAATGGCGTCGGCAAGGCGTATGGCGTGTGGTTGGACAGGGTTTGCAGCAGCGCGTAGAACGGCTTGCCGTTTTCCCGCGCCTTGAGCTCCTGCAGACCACGGTCGAACATGTCCTGGTCGGACACGCCCCAGGTCGGATCGGAGAACACCGGGTTGACGAAGTCGTTACGGCCGACAAAGTTGGTCATGCCCTGGTTGCTGAAGAAGCCCGACTGGTTGTCCCAGGCAAAATCGCCGTTGTAGACATACACGTCGTCGTAGTTACGGGCGCTGAGCACCTGCGGCAGGCCAGACAGTTTGTGGCTGCCTTCCGGAGTCTGCATCAGGTATTCGAAACCTGGCAGATTGGGGAAGCAGGCCATGGTCGCGAACATGCCCTGGTGGGTGTGCGTGCCGTTGGAGAAGAAACGGTCGAACAGCAGGCCTTCCTTCGACAATTTGTCCAGGTATGGCGTGATGTTGCCCGGCGCACCCAGAGCACCGACCGAGTGACCGGCCATGCTCTCCATCAGGATCACCACGACGTTCTTGATCGGCAGGGTCTTGTCGGCCGGCGGCGTGTAATCACGGCGTACGGCGGCAATATCGGCATCGACCAGTTTGTCGTCAGCCATCAATAGCATGTCGCGCACGACTTTCTGCGCTTGTTCTTGCGGCAACGTGGCTTTCCAGATGTTGTCGCGATCCTCGCCCATGCGGGACTTGGCGGCCTCGATCAGCGACAGCGTGGCGTTGAGGCCGAGCTGGTTGGCGAAGTTGGAATCGGTGGTGTACACGTCACCCCAACGCATCGGCGGGCCTTGACGCAGCGTGCCACGGGCCGCGACCACGCAGATCAGCAGGCAGACCACGAACACCGCCAGACGGGTGTACCACGGCGCGACTTGACGGCTGCTGACGCTACCGCCACTGAAAGGCCCGCGCGGGCGGGTGGCACGGTCAGCGCCTTTGAACGCCAGCGTCAGGATGACAGTGCCGACGACCCAGGCCAGCAGGTAGCGCACCACCGGAAAACCGTACCAGAGCATGCTCATCACGGTTTTCGGGTCTTCTTTCACATACTGGAACACCAGACCATTCAGGCGCTGGTGGAACTCGCGGTAGAAGTCCATCTCCATCAAGCCGAGGAACAACGCGATGCTCGAGGCGATCGTCAGCCACAGACGGAAGAAACCGCGTGCGGCCATGGCGCGAGCACTGAACAGTGCCAGCACCAGCGGAATGCACACGTAAACCACCAGGCGCAGGTCGAAACGCAGGCCATTGGCGAAGGCTTCGAGGAAGGTCGAAGCCGGGGTGTCGAGGATCATCTCGCGGTTGTAGACCAGCAGCGCGAGGCGCAGCACGGAAAACATCACCATCATGACCAGCGCGCAAAGCAGCGTGTAGGCCAGATGCGATTTGACGGTCGGTTGCAGCAGGCGAGCAGAAGATCGCTGCTGATTCAGGGCGTCCGGGTTTGCCATGTCGTTTTAGGACCCATTGGAAGTTGAAGTTGCAAAAAAACAGCGGCGCCATGCCCTCTATTGGTCATTCCAGACCCCGGGGCGTGCGCGGTGCGCAAATGTTGCACGATCACCCGCACCATTGCCATTGATTACTGCCCCACCGCCAGACACTTTCATTCAGCACAGCGGCAAACCGGGACAGCGTGCAAACAGCGCGGGCGAATTGTCTTGAACACTTTGTGAAAATTTCGTGCAACGAATATCCGGAAACACAATATAGATACAAAACAAAACGCCCCGAATCGGTCGGGGCGTTTTGTCTGAGCGCGAGATTACTTCTCGGCGCGTTCTTTCAAAGCCTTGAGGGTGTTGAACGGCGCATCGACAACAAACTTGTTGGCAATCATCGACGGCACGCTACCACCTGGCTCGGTGTGCACCTGGTAGGTCACTTCAACCTGATCACCTTTGGGTACGAACTTCCAGAAGCCTTTGACCTGCGCTACACGGACAAAACCTTTCTCTTCCGGGATGTACTTCGGCAGACCTTCGAGGTTACGGGTCAGGCTGCCGTCGGCGCCCTCAACGGTGGTGATGTGCAGTACCGAATCACGCGGGGTCACTGGCCAAGGCGTGTTGAACTGAGTGTAGGTCCAGCTCTGATCGCCCTCGTGCTTGAGCAGTTTCTGGGTCTTGCACTCGTGAATCCAGGCGCAGGCGCCGGAGACGTCTTCCTGCAGTGCGCGCAGTTTGGCGACGGTGGTCTTCATCAGCGCAACGCCCTGGTAGGACTTGTAGTCCGACCCCGGCACTTCACTCAGGGACACCTTGATGCCGTCCTCGTTCTTGGCGACTTTCCAGTCTTCAGCCTGAGCGACGGAGGTCGCCAGCACAGCGGTCAAACCACACAACACAGCGATACGATGCAGCGAACCCATAGTCTTGTTCCTTATTGTTGAAGTTCCGTTCGTTTGACACATCACGCCGCCGTCATTTGCTCCCACCAGCCAATCAGCCTGATCGCTTCTTCCGAGCTGCTGCCACAGACTTCGACATCAGCCGCGAAGCCGGAACAGACTGCCGGGCGCTCCGGGCGGCCGAAAATGCTGCACAGGTTTTCGACCGAGAGTTGCACGCAACGTTCGCCGGCAGGTTTGCCATCAGGCATGCCGGGGATCGGCGAACTGATGGAAGGGGCAATGCAGCAAGCGCCACAGCCTTCACGGCATTTCATGACGAACGTTTCCTCGCGACGGGCGATGTGTAAAAGGGACGCGGAACAGAGTAACCGCTAAAACGGCTGTTTTAAATTCCCTTAACCGGGGTTTTTAGCGATAACTGAATGTGACTGACCAGTCTCCGACAAAGCGTCTGCTCTGCGGGTCACAGATGGGTTGGTTTTACTGTTTGAATTCGAAATCCAGCGCCGCACCTTCGACTTCGCGACGTTCTTCGTTGCGCAGTTGCAACTGCATTTCGTTGCTGAGCAAGCGGCCGTTGAGCTGGAATCCGTTGTTTTTCTCGCCAAACATCTGCGGCAGGATCGGCTCGCGCTTGGGCAACTCAACCGTGCCCTTGGGCTTCAGTTCCTGGACCATGTCCTTGGGCAAGCTCAAATCGAGTTTTGCCGGCGGTAACCTGGCTTTCACCACTTCGCTGGCAGGCTTCGATTTGGAGGCGATCGGCTTGCGTTTCTTGATGACTTTTTGCTGGGTTTTCTTCGCAGGAACGGCCTTCTGCGCAGCCGTGGTTTTTTTAGCGGGGCTCGTCGCGGCCGGTTTTTCCTGAACCGCAGCGGCCACTGCGCCAGGCGCATGACCGATCATCAGCAAACCCAACAAAACCCAAGCAGCAGGAAAAATCGCTTTCATGGACCCAACGACGCTAACGGCAGAGGGCCATATGCTCGCTTGTTGGGCGCCACAAGACAAGCATCACCCAATGCTCGTTCAGAATCCGCCAGCGGTTTCCTGACACAGTTGAGTCGCCAGCATTCCCAGGGTCATCAGCGCGCGCTCCGCCTCGCGGTTCCACGGAATCCCGCAGTTGAGGCGGATACAGTGGTTGAACTGCTCGGTATTACTGAAGATCAGCCCCGGTGCAATACTGATGCCTTGCTGCAAGGCGCGAACATGCAATTCCTGGGTATTCACCCTCCCCGGCAAGCTCACCCAGAGGATGAAACCGCCCGTGGGCCGGGTCATTTGCGTGCCTTCGGGAAAGTACTGCTGCACCGCCAGCTGGAAGGCGCTGAGGTTTTTTCGGTATTCCTGGCGGATGTACCGTAAATGCCGGTCATAACCGCCGTTTTCCAGATAAGCGGCAATCGCCATCTGCGTCACGCTGCACGCCGAATGGGTACTGAAAGTCTGCAAGCGCTGGATTTCCTGCTGGTACTTGCCGGCGATCATCCAGCCGATGCGTACACCGGGTGACAAGGTTTTAGAGAAGCTCGAGCAGTAGATCACCCGATCCAGCCGGTCATAAGCCTTGAGCGCTTTGGTTTTGCCTTGCTCGAACATCAGTTCGCCATAGATATCATCTTCGACGATCTGGATATCGAAATCCGACGCCAACCGCAGCAACTGCTTCTGCCGCTCTTCGGGCATGGTGCCGCCCAGCGGATTGCTCAGGCGAGTGGTCAGCACCAGCGCTTTGATCGACCATTGGTTGGCGGCCAGTTGCAGGGCTTCGAGGCTCATGCCGGTGGCAGGATCGCTGGGGATCTCGATGACTTTCAGGCCGAGCAGATCGGCCAGCTGCAGCAGCCCGTAATAAGTCGGTGATTCAGCGGCGATCAGATCGCCCGGCCGGGTCAGCACGCGCAACGACATCTGCAAGGCGTCGACACAACCGTGGGTGATCACCACTTCCGACGGATCGACCACCACGCCGGCATCGCGCATACGGATCGCCACTTGCCGGCGCAACGGTTCAAAACCGGGGCTGAACATGTAGCTGAAGGCTCGCGGGCTATGGAAACGGGTGACCTTGGCCAGTTGCTGATGCAGTGCACGCACCGGCAAGTAATCGACACTTGGCACCGCCGCGCCCAGCGGGAACACACCTTCGCGGCGTGATTCGACCAGAACTTGTTGAATGATGCTGCTGCGGGTGACCAGCCCCGGCCGTTCGACCCGGGCAATGTCCGGCGTCGGCGCAGTCAGCGCGGGGGTCTGATGCACGTAATAACCGGACTGCGGGCGCGCCCGAATCAAACCCTGATCTTCAAGATTGGCGTAAGCCTGCAACACCGTCGCATGGCTGACGTTGAGCTGCGAACTCATCTTGCGCACCGAAGGCACGCGCTCCCCCGGTTGATAGACCCCACGGCGGATGTCTTCGGCCAGTTGCTGAGCAATACGTTGGTAGAGCAAGAGATTGGTCATGACGCAGCACTCGATTTCACGGGCATTTTATTCTTGTGTGAAACAATACCGGAACAGTTTAGAAGTGTACTGGGACAGTTGCCACATTACTCGACCATACAGTGCGGTGTCTGCCCCTGACTGTACTGATTTGCGGGCCATTCGACAGACGTAAAAAAGCCCGGCACTGCATGACAGCCCGGGCTTTCCAGAGACGCAACCCTTAACGGGCGGCGCCGAGCTGGCCTTTTTCGTCGGAGAAGACTATTTCCACGCGACGGTTCTGTGCTCGCCCGCGCTCGGAAGCATTGGCGTCCACCGGGTATTCGTCGCCGTAACCCTCGACCTGAATGCGTTTATCGTCAATGCCCAGATCCATCAGCACGTCCGCGACCGATTGCGCGCGGTCGCGAGACAGCTTGAGATTTTCCTGTTTGCCGCCGGTGCTGTCGGTGTAGCCCTCGATGCGCACCACGCGTTTCGGGTTCAGTTGCAGGAACTGCACGATCTTCAGCACCACGCGGTTGGCTGAGTTTTTCAGCTCCGCTTCACCGGTGTCGAACAGCACATCGCCGAGGGTCATCACCAGACCTCGATCGGTCTGCGTGGTGGCCAGTGCAACGATCTGTTCTTCCAGCCACTTGCCCTGCTGCTGCACACTGAGCAACTTGGATTCACGCAGGGCCAGTTGCAAGCGCTGGCGGTCCAGTTCGAGCTTGGCCGCGCGCTCTTCGTTGAGTACTTGATTGGTGTGCTCGCGGGCGATTTCACTGTAGCGCTGGCTCAGGTAGGCGTAATGCACCACGTCGGAACCGCTGCCCCAGTAGGTCGACAGGCGATCGGCACGGGCCAGCGACTCACCGGCGCGGATCACGTCTTTCGGCGCAATGCGCAGCACGTTGGAGTCTTCCTTGACCTTCTGGAAGTCAGCGCTGGCTTCTTGCAGAGCGGATTCGCTGTGCTGACCGGCGCAGCCGTACAGGCTGACACAACCGGCGAGGATCAGGCCGCCGACAACTTTCGACTTGACGCTCATTGGGCATCTCCCAGTTGCTTGCGCAGACGGACGATGCGGGTGTTAAGCACATTCAACTGTTCTTCACTTTTTTGCGTCAGCACTTTGGCTTCGGCCAGACGGGCATCCAGTTCGGCCTGTTCGGCGCGCATGCGCGCGTTCCGGTAGGACTCGTCCGCCATGTTGCCTTTGGCGCGGTTGTACTTGGTTTCGGCCAGTTTCATTTCCGGCACTTCGTCGGCGGTGGCGCCAACGGCCTTGGCCTGGATGATGGCTTGCTCGGTCAGGCGCATTTGCTCATTGGGTGCCGGATCGGTCGCGCAACCGGCCAGAGCCAGAACGGCCACAGCCGCGAAAAAAGGTCGAATACTCACTAAGAATCCCTACTGTTTTGGGGCACTGACAGGTTGTTGCGGCTGTTGCTGCTGCGCCTTCCAGCGCTCGATATTGCGTTGCAGCGCAGCTTCCGTCAGTCCGGACGCGGGCAATTCTGTCATCTTTTTGGCTAGCTGTCCGCGCAACCACGGATCGTTGCACGCCGAGTTGTGCGAAACCGCGAGGTACAGCCCCGGGCGGTCGATCGGTTGCTCGAACGCCAGCAAGTCATTGGCCATGCCCAATGCCTGCGCGGCGGCCATGCCTGAGTAACGGCCGGCGAGTACATATTCGACTTCACCGAGGAGCAGTTTCTGAAAGGCTTGAGTGAGATTGGCTGTCCGGGTCAAAGTCAGATTCTGCTCGGCGAAAGTGCCGAATGCCTGGGTGATTCGAGACTTTTCCGACAGCGCACCCGCATGGCCGTGCAGATCCTTGGCTTCGCTGTAGACCAGGGTCGAGCCTTTACGCGTCCACACCAGGTAGTCGTTTTCCAGCAATGGCGGATGGATGTAGTCGAGGTTTTCCAGCTCGGTGAAGGTCAGCGGCGCATCCGCCAGCATGTCCATGCGTCCGCTGCGCACTTCGTCGAGGGCTTGCGAGCGTTTGCCGGCGTAGAGCAACTCGACTTTGATGCCGAGGTCTTTGGCGACTTGTTGCAACAGGTCGGCACTGGCGCCGATCAACTGCCTGGGATTCTGTGGATCCTGCCACAGGTACGGCGGTGCATCCGGGCTGCCGGTCACGACGAGGCGCTCGCACTTGCCGGCGGCTGTGGCCAAACCTGGCAGCAGGGCCAATCCCAGCAATACCGAGTAACGCAATCCGCAGCGCAGATCCATGGCAAAACGCTCCCACTCAAATCCGAGACAAAAAAAAGCCCGACCAAAAGGTCGGGCTCTTTATAAGTGAAGCCGCTGGATTAGACCAGCTTCTCCAGCTCAGGTACCGCTTCGAACAGATCAGCCACGAGACCGTAATCGGCCACCTGGAAGATCGGCGCTTCTTCGTCCTTGTTGATCGCAACAATCACTTTGGAGTCTTTCATGCCGGCCAGATGCTGGATCGCGCCGGAGATACCGACGGCGATGTACAGCTGTGGCGCAACGATTTTGCCGGTCTGACCGACCTGCATGTCGTTCGGTACGAAACCTGCGTCGACCGCGGCGCGCGAAGCACCGACGGCAGCGCCCAGCTTGTCGGCCAGAGCGTACAGGTGTTTGAAGTTGTCGCCGTTCTGCATGCCGCGGCCGCCGGAAACGACGATCTTGGCAGCGGTCAGCTCTGGACGATCGGACTTGGCCAGTTCTTCGCCAACGAAGCTCGAAGTGCCTGCGTTGTGCGCAGCAGCAACCGCTTCAACAGCAGCCGAACCACCTTCAGCAGCCACCGGGTCGAAACCGGTAGCACGCACGGTGATCACTTTGATAGCAGCAGTCGACTGTACGGTAGCGATGGCGTTACCGGCGTAGATCGGACGCTTGAAAGTGTCAGCGCTTTCGACCGAGATGATCTCGGAGATCTGGTCAACGTCCAGCTGCGCAGCGACGCGCGGCAGGATGTTTTTGCCGTTGGAAGTGGCGGCAGCCAGGATGTGGCTGTAACCAGCGCCAAGCTCAGCTACCAGCGGAGCAACGTTTTCCGGCAGCTGATGCGCGTAAGCGGCGTTGTCAGCGTTGAGGACTTTGCTCACGCCAGCGATTTTCGCAGCGGCTTCAGCCACGGCGCCAGCGCCCTGACCTGCAACCAGAACGTGGATGTCGCCGCCGATTTTGGCAGCAGCAGCCACGGTGTTCAGTGTGGCCGGGGCCAGCACTTTGTTGTCGTGTTCAGCAATAACCAAGATAGTCATTTAGATTACCTTCGCTTCGTTTTTCAGTTTCTCGACCAGTTCAGCCACCGACTTGACCTTGATGCCTGCGCTGCGTGCAGCCGGCGCTTCGACTTTAAGGGTCTTGTTGGTGGAGGCGGTGGAAACGCCCAAAGCATCCGGAGTCAGCACTTCGAGAGGCTTCTTCTTGGCTTTCATGATGTTTGGCAGGGACGCGTAGCGCGGCTCGTTCAAACGCAGGTCGGTGGTGACGATTGCAGGCAGTTTCAACGAAACAGTCTGCGCGCCGCCGTCGATTTCGCGAGTCACGGCAACGCTGTCGCCCGAGACTTCGACTTTCGATGCGAACGTGCCCTGACCGTAGCCGCTCAGTGCAGCGAGCATCTGGCCGGTCTGGTTGTTGTCGCTGTCGATGGCCTGTTTGCCGAGGATCACCAGCTGCGGCTGTTCCTTGTCGACCACAGCCTTGAGCAGCTTGGCCACGGCGAGCGAGGTCAGATCTTCAGCAGATTCGACGAGGATGGCACGGTCGGCACCCAGAGCCAGTGCGGTACGCAGTTGCTCCTGAGCGGTGGTCGGGCCGATGGAGACGACGACGATTTCAGTCGCAACACCTTTCTCTTTCAGGCGTACGGCTTCTTCCACTGCGATTTCGCAGAACGGGTTCATCGACATCTTGACGTTGGCGAGATCGACGCCGGAATTGTCCGCCTTGACGCGAACCTTGACGTTGTAATCCACAACGCGTTTGACAGCTACAAGAACCTTCATGGATTCCTCGTTACTCTCCGGTGAAAAGAAAGTCGCCTAGGCGAACCTGGCGGTTGATGCTCATCAGGCTAAAAGGGCACCTCTAAAAACGCCGACTCGGGTGTCTGGTGGCTGCACAGTGTGAAGACCTGCGACCGTTCGTCAGGGGTGACCGACGGGTCATTGATCTTCACGCTGTGTAAACTGCGCGCCAGACTGCGCTGCGCATCACCTTCTACTGCCTGTGCCCTGTCTTTAGACGTGCTCTTGAAACCGCCAGTCTGCCTACGACCAGCGCAAAACCGCCCGTATCTTGACCGGAACGCCTATTCCGGTCAATACAGCAAAATGACCATTCATAAGCCGCGCTTCTTTGATTTCTCTGGGCTGGAGCCAATTCAAACAAACGTTTGTATTGGACGCTCGGAGTGGTGTAGATATAATGCGCCGCCTAGAGAGAAAGGTCTGTTCTCCAATATTCCCCTTGACGTTAACGTAAAGGAATAGCGGATGCGACATCAAACCTCCAAATTAGAAAAAAAACTGTTGAGCCTTGAGTAGGAGATAGCCTGTGGAACGCGAATACATGGAATTCGACGTGGTCATCGTCGGTGCCGGCCCCGCTGGCCTGTCCGCCGCCTGCCGTCTGAAGCAGAAGGCCGCCGAAGCCGGTAAGGAAATCAGCGTCTGCGTGGTCGAAAAAGGCTCCGAAGTCGGCGCACACATCCTGTCCGGCGCCGTGTTCGAACCACGCGCTCTGAACGAATTGTTCCCGGACTGGAAAGAACTCGGCGCCCCGCTGAACACGCCGGTCACCCGCGACGATATTTTCGTGCTGAAAAACGCCGACAGCGCGCAGAAAATTCCTGACTTCTTTGTGCCCAAGACCATGCACAACGAAGGCAACTACATTATTTCCCTCGGCAACCTGTGCCGCTGGCTCGCCCAGCAGGCCGAGAACCTTGGAGTGGAAATCTACCCGGGGTTTGCTGCTCAGGAAGCGCTGATTGACGAGCAAGGCGTGGTGCGCGGGATCATCACCGGTGATCTGGGCGTCGACCGCGAAGGCAACCCGAAAGAAGGCCTGTACACCCCGGGCATGGAACTGCGTGGCAAATACACGCTGTTCGCCGAAGGCTGCCGTGGCCACATCGGCAAGCAACTGATCAAGCGCTACAACCTCGACAGCGATGCCGACGCCCAGCACTACGGCATCGGTCTGAAAGAAATCTGGGAAATCGACCCGGCCAAACATCAGCCAGGCCTGGTGGTGCACACCGCCGGCTGGCCGCTGGACATCATGGGCACCGAAAACACCGGCGGCTCGTTCCTCTATCACTTGGAAAACAACCAGGTGGTAGTCGGTCTGATCGTTGACCTGTCCTACAGCAACACTTACCTGTCGCCGTTCGACGAATTCCAGCGCCTCAAGCATCACCCGGTACTGGCGCAGTACCTGGAAGGCGGCAAGCGCATCAGCTACGGCGCCCGCGCAATCTGCAAAGGTGGCCTGAACTCGCTGCCGAAAATGGTCTTCAAGGGCGGCGCGCTGATCGGTTGCGACCTCGGCACCCTGAACTTCGCCAAGATCAAAGGCAGCCACACCGCGATGAAGTCCGGCATGCTCGCCGCTGAATCGGTGGCTGACGCACTGTTCGCGGAAAAGGACGGCACTGAAGAACTGACCACTTACGTCGACGCGTTCAAGAAGAGCTGGCTCTACGATGAACTGTTCGCCAGCCGCAACTTCGGCCCGGCGATCCACAAGTTCGGCGCCATCGTTGGCGGCGGTTTCAACTGGCTGGACCAGAACATCTTTGGCGGCAAACTGCCGTTCACCCTGCACGACACCAAGCCGGATTACGCTTGCCTCAAGCTCGCGGCGGACTGCAAGAAGATCGACTACCCGAAACCCGACGGCAAACTCAGCTTCGACAAACTCAGCTCGGTGTTCATCTCCGGTACCAACCACGAAGAAGAACAGCCTTGCCACCTGAAGCTGACCGACCCGAGCATTCCGATCAGCAAGAACCTGCCGCTGTACGACGAACCGGCGCAGCGCTACTGCCCGGCCGGCGTGTACGAAGTGATCACCAAGGAAGACGGCGAGAAACGCTTCCAGATCAACGCCCAGAACTGCGTGCACTGCAAGACCTGTGACATCAAGGACCCTTCGCAGAACATCACCTGGGTCACGCCGGAAGGCGCTGGCGGCCCGACTTATCCGAACATGTAAGTCGAACCGCTGAACATCAAGGCTCCCGAATCGGGGGCCTTTTTGTTGCCAAAAATCCCTGCAAAACCGCCGAACCAATGTAGGAGTGAGCCTGCTCGCGATAGCGGTGTTTCAGTCAGCATCATCGTCAACTGATACACCGCTATCGCGAGCAGGCTCACTCCTACAGGGGATCTTCGTCGAATCAGGCTGCGCGCTCGTCACCCGGACTGCGCTCGAAATAGCGTTTGTACTCGCGGCTGAACTGCGACGTACTCTGATACCCCACCCGATGCGCGACCTGCGCCACACCCAAGCCTTCCGCCACCAGCAACGTCTGCGCCTTCAACAAGCGCAAACGTTTCAGATACTGCACCGGCGACAACAACGTGCTGCGTTTGAAATGCTCATGAAAGGTCGACACGCTCATGTTCGCGCAACCGGCCAGGGTCTCGACATTCAACGGCTCGGTGTAATGCGCATGCAGATGACTGATCGACGCCGCCACCCGCGCAAATTGGCCCTGCTGCTCGACCAACGCGCGCAACACATCGGCCTGGGGGCCACGCAACGCGACGAACAATAACTCTCGCACCCGCGCCGGCCCGAGAATCTGGCATTCCAGCGGATCGTGCAGGCAACTCAACAGCCGCTCGACACACCCACGCATGTCATCGTCGAGCACCACCGAGGTCATCGACTCCGGTGTCTGCGCCGGAATATGCCTCCCGGGTGCCAATCCCATCGCCAGCACCAGTTCACCGAGCAACACCCGATCAATCGCCACAGTCACCCCGAGCAGCGGCGCATCCGGCAAGGCAAACGTCTCGCACTCGAACGGCACCGGCAGCGCCTGGATCAGATAATGCCCGGCGCCGTACTCCATCGTCCGAGGCCCGAGAAACGCCAGTTTGCTGCCCTGGGCGATGATCATCAGGCTTGGCTCATAAATGTGCGGGCCACGGGCGACGTCGCAACTGGCGCGCAACACCTGCACACCGGGCAACCCGGTCGGGGAATAACCATCGCGCAGCGCCAACGGTTCGATCAGCGAAACCAGCCGGGCATTGGCATCAAGATGACGGGTTAATTGCATCAAAGCTCTTCACTGAAAATGGAGCGAAAAAAGGGATGCAAGCATCATCGCAGATCCCTTTGCCAATGCGACCGATCAAACCCGCATGCCGGAGGATTAGGCATGAGACCCGGAGGAATCGTCATGGCCGACCGGTCAGTCAGCGCCCAGAATGCGCCGCCTCACTTGTTCCTGCTTTTGCGAGGTTTCACATGTACACCGCCATCGGCTATGCCGCCCAATCGGCCACCACTCCCCTCGCCCCGATGAAATTCGAACGCCGCAGCCCGCGCGCCGACGACGTCGCCATCGAGATTCTCTACTGCGGAGTCTGCCACTCCGACATCCATCAGGCGCGCAACGAATGGGGCATCGCCGTTTACCCGTTGATGCCCGGCCACGAGATCGTCGGAAAAGTCACCGCGATCGGTGCGAATGTCACTCAACATAAAGTAGGCGATCTGGTCGGTGTTGGCTGCATGGTCGACTCTTGCCGCACCTGCGAAGCCTGCCAGTCGAACCTTGAGCAATACTGCCTCGAAGGCCCGACCATGACCTACGCCACCCCGGATCGGGTCGATGGCAGCAACACCATGGGCGGTTATTCGGACAGCATCGTCGTCAGCGAGCACTTCGTGGTGCGCATCCCGGAGAAACTGGCTCTGGCCAGCGCCGCGCCGATCCTCTGCGCCGGCATCACCACCTACTCGCCGCTCAAGCACTACGGCGTCAAGGCCGGCGACAAGGTCGGGATTCTCGGCATGGGCGGTCTGGGCCACATGGGCATCAAGTTTGCCAAAGCCATGGGCGCCGAAGTCACGCTGTTCACCCGCTCGGCGAGCAAGGCTGAAGAAGGTCGTCGTCAGGGTGCCGATCATGTGATCGTTTCCACCGACGCCGAGCAGATGAAAGCCGCTGCCGGTTACTTCGACTTCCTGCTCGACACCATTCCGGTGCAGCACGATCTGAACCCCTACCTCGACACCCTGCGTTTCGACGGCGTGCACATTCTGGTCGGTTTGATCGAGCCGGTTGATCCACCGGTACACGCCGGCAAACTGGTGATGAGCCGCCGTGTGCTGGCCGGTTCGTTGATCGGTGGCGTTGCCGAAACCCAGGAAGTGTTGGATTTCTGCGCCGAACACAACATCACTTGCGACATCGAAATGCTCGACATTCGCCAGATCAACGAGGCTTACGCCCGTATGATCGCTGGCGACGTGAAGTACCGTTTCGTCATCGACATGGCGACGCTTAAGGTTTAAACGCGCTTAAACCTTCAAGCCAAGCTCTGCCGAAAGCCGGGCTGTGACCCCTTTGATCAGGGGAATCAGCTCGGCCATTTTTTCCAGCGGCATGTACGGCACGGTGCTGGCGATACTGATCGCCGCGACAATGCCCTTGCTCGCATCGCGAATCGGCGCCGCCACGCAGCGGATCGACGGTTCGTTGTCTTCCAGATCGAAGGCGTAGCCACCGGCGACGTATTCGGTCATGCGTTGCTCAAGCTGTTCCCACGATTGCTGGGGATGCTGCGGCCAGAACTGACTTTTCCCACCGGCCGGCAGACTGATGTCGTACAGGCGCTGCCAATCTTTCGGCGAGTCATCGAGCATCAACGCCTTGCCAATCCCGGTGCGCGCCAACGGCATGCGATGGCCGACCCGCGAGCGCATTTCCGGGCCGTTGCGTCCCGGGTTCTTCAGCAGATACAGCACCTCATCGCCTTCACGAATGCCCAAATGCACGGTGTCGCCGGTCAGCGCCGACAATTCGTCCAGATACGGCGCGGCCAGGGTCACCAGCGGCAACTCTTCGCGGGCCTGAAAACCCAGTTCGATCAGCTTCGGCCCGAGCAGGTAACCGACTTGCGGCACCACGCGCAGGTAACGCTCATCGACCAGGCAACTGGCCAGACGATGGGTGGTGCTGCGTGTGGTGCCGATCAGCCGGGCAATTTCCTTGAGATCGCGGGCGCCACTGGCCACCGCTTGCACCACACCCAAGCCACGCAACAGCGTCTGAGTGCCGGTGGGCGCGGCGTCCTTGGTTTTTTCCGGAGCGTCTTCCTGCATATCCAGCCTTTACCGATGAGCGAGGGAACGGGCGGCATTATGGTCGCCCGATGCAGACCACTACAACTCGATACGCTCGACCTTGCCGACCAGCAGCACGTAGGACAAAGCACCGATCAATGCGAGAACCGCGATATAGGTGATTGCCGGGGCGAACGAATCGCCGCTGGCGAGGAAGCCGATCACGATCGGCGTGGCAATCGCCGACAGGTTGCCGATGAAGTTGAACACCCCACCGGTCAGCCCGAGCAAACGTGCCGGCGCCAACGTAGACACCAGCGACCAGGTGATCGAGGCCAGACCGTTGCCGAAGAACGCCAGCGCCAGAAAGGCAATCACCAGCGGCGTCGACTCAACGAAATTGGCGCCGATGATCGAGGTGGAAATCAGCAGCCCGCCAATAATCGGCAACTTGCGCGCAAAACCGACGGTGTAACCGCGACGAATCAGGAAGTCGGAAAAGAACCCCGAACACAACACGCCAACGAACGCTGCGAGAAACGGCAGTGACGCCAACAGGCCAGACTTGATGAAGTCCATGCCGCGATATTTCACCAGATAGGTCGGGAACCACGTCAGGAAAAACCACAGCGTCGAGTTCAGGCAGAACTGGCCGAGGTAGATGCCCCACAACTTGCGCCTGGTGAGGACGATGCCCAAATCGGTCCAGCTGAATTTGGCTTTGACCTTGGCCGTCTCTTGCTGAATATCGACCAGACCACCGCCCTCGCGGATCAAGTCGATTTCGGCTTCGTTGGCGCCTTTGAAATCCCGTGGCTCGCGATACACCGCGTACCAGATGGCTGCCCAGATAATGCCGACGGCGCCTGTTGCGACGAACACCATGTGCCAGCCGAATTCGTGTTGCAGCCAGGCCAGAACCGGGGTCAGAAATGCCAGACCAACGAACTGCCCCGACGTGTAAAAACCAATCGCCGTGGCGCGTTCCCGCTCGGGAAACCACGTCGTGACCACGCGGCTGTTGATCGGATACGCCGGTGCTTCCAGCGCGCCGACCGCCATGCGCAGCACGAACAGCGCAATGAAACTGGCCGCGAAACCGAGCATCACCGTGGCCAGCGACCACAGCAGCAACGCGACACTGTAAAGAATGCGCGGCGGCACGCGGTCGACCAGCCAGCCGCCGGGGATCTGCATGGCGGCGTAAGTCCAGCCGAACGCGGAGAAAATCAGGCCGACGTGAATCGGATCGATACCCAGCTCACTGGTCAGGGCCGGCGCGGCAATCGACAGGTTACTGCGGTCGAGGTAGTTGATGACCACGGTGATAAACAGCAACACCATGATAAAAAACCGCTTGCGGCTAGGCGTGACTAAAGACGCCTGCCCGGTGAGGGTTTGCGGTTGCATGGGGAGAGCCTCTTTTTATGTTTATTGAGGTCGGCCTGAGGCCTGCACTGCACTCTGTGGGAGCGAGCTTGCTCGCGAAGACGGCGGCACATCTGGCATCAATGTGACTGACCTGCCGCATTCGCGAGCAAGCTCGCTCCCACAGGGGGTTGTGGTATCTCAGAGACAAATCACCACTCGGCAAAACTGCCATCGGCATGACGCCAGATCGGGTTGCGCCAGCGGTGCCCGACTGCCGCACGCTCGATCACATATTCCTCGTTGATCTCGATGCCTAAACCTGGCCCGTTCGGAATCTTCACGAAGCCCTTGTCGTAATCGAACACCCGTGGATCCTTCACGTAGTCGAGCAAGTCGTTGCTCTCGTTGTAATGGATGCCCAGGCTTTGCTCCTGGATAAACGCGTTGTAACAAGCCGCGTCCAATTGCAAACACGCTGCCAGCGCAATCGGTCCCAGCGGGCAATGCAGCGCCAACGCGACGTCGTAGGCTTCGGCCATGTTGGCGATCTTGCGCGTTTCAGTGATGCCGCCGGCGTGGGAAGCATCCGGCTGGATGATGTCGACATAGCCTTCGCTCAACACGCGTTTAAAGTCCCAACGCGAGAACAGCCGCTCACCGAGAGCAATCGGCGTGCTGGTCAACGGCGCCAGTTCTTTCAACGCTTCGTAGTTTTCGCTGAGTACCGGCTCTTCGATAAACATCAGTTTGTACGGGTCGAGTTCCTTCATCAGCACCTTGGCCATCGGCTTGTGCACGCGACCATGGAAGTCGACGCCGATGCCGACGTTCGGCCCCACCGCATCACGCACGGCGGCCACGTTGGCCAGCGCCAGATCGACTTTTTCGAAGGTATCGAGAAATTGCAGCTCTTCAGTGCCGTTCATTTTCACCGCAGTGAAGCCACGGCTCACCGCCTCTTTCGCCGCACGCGCGGTGTCGGCCGGACGATCGCCGCCGATCCACGAATACACGCGAATCTTGTCACGCACCTGGCCACCGAGCAGATCACTCACCGAGACACCGAGGGCCTTGCCCTTGATGTCCCACAGCGCCTGATCGATACCGGCCAGTGCGCTCATGTGGATCGCGCCGCCACGGTAGAAGCCGCCGCGATAGAGCACGGTCCAGATGTCTTCGATATTGCGTGGGTCTTTGCCGATCAGGTAGTCGGACAATTCTTCGACGGCAGCGGCCACGGTGTGTGCGCGGCCCTCAACCACAGGCTCGCCCCAACCGGTAACGCCTTCGTCGGTTTCAACCTTGAGGAAACACCAGCGCGGCGGAACGATGAAGGTCGTGAGTTTGGTGATTTTCATCTCTGCTCTCTTTTGTAAATGCAGCTCTTATTAGATGCAGCGCACGCAGCGCGAAAGTCTTAGCGAAGCGCCTTCCACGCGGCCACGTATGCCTGGGCATTCACCGCCACCTGCTCCGGCGTCATGCCTGATTTGAACAGGCCGGAACCGAGGCCGAAACCTTTCACGCCAGCGTCGATAAACGCCTGCATGTTGTCCGGCGTGATGCCGCCGACCGGCGCCAGCACCGTCCCGGACGGCAACACCGCGAGCCAGGCTTTTACGACCGCCGGGCCCATCTGCTCGGCCGGGAACAGCTTGAGAATGTCCGCGCCCTCCGCCAGCGCTGCGAACGCTTCCGTTGGCGTGGCAACGCCGGGCGATAGATAGAGTCCCGCCGCTTTTGCCGCGCGCAGAACCTTGGCATCGCTGTGCGGCATGACGATCACTTGGCCGCCGGCCTCCTTCACCAACTCGACCTGTTCCGGGGTCAACACCGTGCCGGCACCGATCAGGCAATCGGCGGGCAAGGTCTTGCGCAGGATGCGGATACTTTCGTACGGCGAAGGGGAATTGAGCGGTACTTCGATGACGCGAAATCCGGCGGCATACAGGACTTCTCCGACAGCGGCGGCTTCCTGCGGATGCAGGCCACGCAGGATCGCGATCAGACCGTTTTGCGCCAATGCTTGCTTGAGCATGTCAGGCCTCCAGTCAGGGTTAACGGGATGAGGAATCGATCAGTCCGGCGGCCAGCGCCAGTTGCCACAGACCACGTTCGGTGGCCTGCTCGGCCAGCGTCACGTTGGCGAAACCGCAGGCGTCGAGGGCACGGCGGTAGCGCGCACACAGTTGCGCGTTGCCGATGAGGATGATCGAAGGAAGATTCGGGTTGTCGCGGCGACGGCGTTGAGCGCTGGCCAGTGCTGCCAATTCATGGCCGATCATCAGGCCGGACAGATAATCCGCTTGCGCGGTTGGGCTGAGTTCGCCGGTCAGGCCCAAGGTACGGGCACTGAACAAGGTCGACAGCACGCCCAGCTCGCCGTCCGCCGACTGCGCAACCTGCACACCGCGGTCAAACGCCTGAGCATCGAACGCCGCGCCTTGCTGTTGAGTGCGGCCAAGAATGCTGTGCTCGCTGAGCACGGCGAACACTTCGCCAGTCATGAACGTGTCGAAATGAGTGATGCAGCCATCGACCACGTCGACCCATTTCGAGTGGCTGCCTGGCAGACCGATCAGCAGATCAGCGCCCGCCTCGACCGGCAGATTCTGCAGAACACCCAACACTTGGGTTTCTTCGCCGCGCATCACATTCGGCAGACGCGAACGCTGAATCACGCCCGGCACGATATGCACCCGCGTGCCGCGCAGACTGACAACTGTTTGTAGGGAGTTTCCGAGATTGGCGACATTCGCCGGCGTCTCGCAGTAGGCCGCTTCACGCCAGCCCTGCGCACTGCCGACCATGCCGCAGGCAATCACCGGCAGACCCGGCTGCGCATCGAGCCAGTCGCCGCACGCGTCGTCGAAGGCCAATTCAAAACCATCGGCGCATTCGCGACCGTTGATGATTCGCGGGGTCTTGGGCAACTGCATGATCCCGGACGACAGCGCGCGCTGCTCCAGCACCACACCGCCCGCCGCGAGTTTGTAAGCACGTAATGAGGTCGTCCCCCAGTCGAGCGCGATCAATTGCGCCAGCATCGCTTCACCTGTTTTGTTTTTGGCAGTGAGTGCGACGGACTATAGACCTCTCAGACGGGAAATCTCAATATGTAATTTTGCATCCCATATTATGGGACAAAGCAATCATTGCACGCGCTGCTGTTCAATGACGTGTACGAGGTCAGTTGCTGGAATCAGCATTGACTTCGAATAGTATCCCCCGAATGAGTAAGCTGAGGTAAACACTCTGCAAGAGACGGCGTTACGTTCATTTAATAATGCCAGCAGTTCTTCCGCGCTCATGAAAACATTTGAAACGCCCTCATCCTCCTTTCTCACTGCGGACAATCTAGACGTATAAATATGGTCTAAACCAGACTTATCGGCGTCAACCTCAACAAGATTACCAACAAAATAATTAGTCAATTTATCGGAGTTTTCAAATTCAAGCTCTTTATCCAGAGAGCAAAACAATGTTTCACCCAACTGTGTTTCTCCCGTCGCATCCTTAAAAAAATTCAACACATCGGTCTTCGAACTAAAGCGAACATTCCAAGACAAACTATCGCCCCCTGTAGCGACAGAAATGAATTCAATCTCGGTATCAGGAAGAATCGGCCGCTTGGCACAAGAACTACATAGAAGCATCGTCAGCACAATAAATAGTCGTATCATTTTTTCGATTCCAAATATTGAGTCACTCGCTCATAAACTATATCGCACGCAGACTTTCCACTTTGAAGTTTGGAGGCGAACAGCATACCTGCTTGCCGGTGATTCGCACTGACCGCCTCATTTATATTCGGTCCAGATGTCATGATCCAGCGCTCTCCCAAACTGGCAACAGTATCTGAATCGTCTTTTTCCTTGGGGGATGCCAATATATTTATCCAATAATCTGCCACGGGCTTTGGCGTCGTAAAATAGATATCAGAGAACATCCATACACCTGTACCACCGCCAACAGGATCGAGTGTTACCAATATCTTGACTGTATAACCTCGCTCTTTCAAAATCGAGGTCAAATGTGCACCATTCCACCCCCCAAGGCTATGACCAACAATCACAAGATAAACCGTCTTATCACCTTTTAACGGGCGTATTACATACTTCTCGATATCCTTCTCACCGCGAACATCCTTATAGCTTATATAAGGCAAATTAACGTCGAGCTTTTGTTCCGGAGACAATCTGTTCGACAACTGATTCCAGGCATTTTGCACGTTATGATGAGGAGGTTCATTCTGGTAATACTCCTCTTTATCCCCAGCACCGCCAATAAAGAAAATGGCTACCTTTTTCACTTTGACAGTAACTTGCTTGACGCTCTGGTCAGTCTTGCAGGTCAACTCATGGCCAGCCACTTCAGTTTTGCAGTCTCTGAGTGCAGGATTTTCGACTTCCATTTCGATCACTCTACAAACAATTTAATAGTTTCAGCCAAGTGAGAACTCACCATATGGGTAAAGCCCCGCTCATTGGTGATGCCATGTTCTATGCGCCCATCACCTCGCTGGATCGCATACGGATGATCGGGGATAGGCTCGCCAGTCGCCTCGTTAACCACTTGCAACCTGTCCGTAAAATGCGCCGGCATCGGCAACAGCCCACTAAACGCTGCCCCGCCGCCACTCTGGCCGATAATCACCGTCCCTGAACCACCAACCACGACATTGCCATGGCCTCCGGTGCTATCGAGCGTGGCCGCGTTCAGGCCGTTGATGAATACGGTGCCGGAAACGGCTCCGGTAATCGGGCTGCCACACGCCGATTTATCGGTCATGCGCGCGGCGGCGAGACCGTCGAAGAAGACGTTCGGCGAGCCGGAGGCAATCGGGTTGGTGCCATGGCCTGGCAATGGGCAGGCGGTCGGGTCGGTGACGCGTGCAGCGGGTTTACCACTCAATTCAAAGCTCCTTGCTTCAGGGGTTCCGGGTGCGGCTGATGAATATCGATGTCGGTCGCGGCGAAGCGCCAGCGGTTGTCGACGGGGTCGAACAGGGCGTGGCAATGCTCACGGCTGTCGGGTGATGCGGCGGTTTGCAGGTGTCGCCAGGCTTCGTCGGTTTGCCAGGCCAGTTCAGCCGGCGAGGCGTCGTCGAGTTCGTTGAGCCAGGCGTTGTAGTTGCGCAGGTGATTACGCTCGTAAGTCGATTGCAGCAGTTCGGCCATTTGTGCGCCGAGGTCGAGATGATGCTGGACCGTCCACTGGCCGATCTCGGAATAGACGTACCAGCCCATCGGCATCAACCCGCCGTCCTTGAGCAGCGAATGCCCGGCAGGGGCGACGAAACCACAGCAAATGTGCAGCGTCAGCCAGCCTTGATGGGCGTCGATAAACGCCGTCGGATCGAAGGTGCGCAGCGGTATCACGCGGTATTCGGCGAGCCCGGCGCTGCGGGCCATCAACTCGGCATCAAGGCGTGACACGAACGCGCGAATGGCGCTGCCGCCCGTGCGGTTTGTCATGCACAGAATGTCGACCGGTTGGCGCTGGGGGTTGTCGCTCGAGCCTGAGTCTTTCACCAGGCCATACAGACGCATTGACGCCCGTAGTCCGCTCATCGCCGGTCACTCGTTGACGCAGCGAAGGCTCCACGGGCGTGGAGAAGTTGTGCCAGAGGCATTGCAGGTGTCGTCCGTGAGCGCGCAAAAATGGCGCGTAGAATGCCGGACTAGAGCGCTGGCGACAATCGAATTACTGCCGGATTGCCATCACTGTGTTCAGCCCTCGGCAAACTCACGCAGGACCTGACCATCCATGCGGTAGCGCACCCACTCTTCCTGAGGTTGCGCGCCGAGGGATTTGTAGAATTCGATCGCCGGCGTGTTCCAGTCCAGCACGCTCCATTCGAAGCGGCCGCAGTCGTTGTCGCAGGCGATTTTCGCCAAGTGGCGCAGCAGGGTTTTGCCGGCACCGCCGCCGCGTTGCTCCGGGGTGATGTAGAGGTCTTCGAGGTACAGGCAGTTGCTGCCGAGCCAGGTCGAATAGCTGAAGAAAAACACCGCGAAACCGATCGGCAAACCATCACGCAGGCAGATCAGACCGTGGGCGGTGGCGCCTTCGCCGAACAGGCTGCGTTCGATGTCGGCGACGCTGGCGATGACTTCGTGACGGGCCTTTTCGAAATCGGCGAGTTCAGTGATGAAGGCGAGAATTTGCGGAGCATCGCTGGGGGTCGCCGGGCGGATGTCGATCGTCATGGACGGGCCTTGTCGGAAAAGGAAAACGCCATACTAAGGCCGTGGGCGGCGCTCGTCACATGGCAAAACACACACTATCCTGCGCAATGTTGCAAACACTGCAGTTCCCTGTGGGAGCGAGCCTGCTCGCGAAGGCGGACTGTCAGTGACATTGCGGTGACTGATACTGCCTCTTCGCGAGCAGGCCCGCTCCCACAGGGACTTCGACAATCTGAAAGGATGCTTATGAACTTAGATAGTTTTACACCCGTGGCGGCACTGGCAGCAGAGTTACTGCCCCACGCCCTGGAGCCGTCCGATGACGGCGCCCACGACCTCGCCCACCTGCAACGGGTCTGGCACAACGTACGTACGCTGCATGAAGAAGAAGGCGGCGATCTGGAGGTGTTGTTGGCCGCCGTGCTCTTGCACGATTGCGTGGCTGTCGAGAAGAACTCGCCACTGCGCGCGCAAGCCTCGCGACTGGCGGCGGAAAAAGCTTCATCGGTGCTCGCCGCGATGAACTGGCCCGAAGAAAAAATCACGGCCGTAGCCCACGCCATCGAAGCCCACAGTTTCTCCGCCAACCTCACGCCACGCACTCTTGAAGCGAAAATCGTCCAGGATGCCGATCGTCTCGACTCTCTGGGCATGCTCGGCGTCGCCCGTACTTTCTACATTGCCGGGCGCATGGGCTCGGCGCTGTACGACCCACAGGATCCCGAAGCGAAACAACGCGACTACGACGACAAGCGGTTTTGCCTCGATCATTTCCAGACCAAGCTGTTACACCTCGCCGACGGTTTCCAGACCGTCGCCGGCCAGCGGCTGGCGCAAGTCCGTCATCAACGTCTGAAGGGTTTCATGGAGCAGTTCAAGGAAGAGATCGGCATCGCCTGACGCGTTACTCCGGCGCACAGCAATCCTGACTTCGCCAACCTCAGACCTAACCCCCGCGCCGGGCGTGTTAAACAGATGACGCTGAATTTTTCCGGTCAAGGAACCGCGTCATGTCGCCAGTAACACCCAAGGTTTCAGGCAAGCTGTTCGGCCTGTTCTGTCTCGCCAGTTATCTGCTGTCGCTGTCCTATGGCACGACGTTTTTGTTGTCGCTGCTGATCGCTTCTCGCGGTGGCAATGAACAGGATGCCGGCAGTGTGATTTCAGCGGCGATGCTCAGTACCTTTGTCGCAGTGCTGGTGTCCGGGCATCTGTCGGACTGGCTCGGTGCGGCACGTTCGATTGCCCTGTTCGGGCTGTTGCTGGTGGCGGCGAGTCTGGGCTTTGCGATGACGCCGGGCTTTGGTCATCTGCTGTTGTTTTTCGGCTTGCTGTTGGGATTGGGTTGGGGCGTTTTCTATACGTTGGGGCCGATCATCGTCGCCAGTCTGGTGACGCCAACGCAACGAGCCAAATACTTTGCGTTGTTGTCGGGCAGCATGATGACCGGTATCGGCAGCGGCCCATTGCTCGGGCGTGCGGCGAGTGCAGTGGGTTTGCCGGTGACCTCGGCGTTTTATCTGGCGGCGTTGGCAAGCCTGATCGGTGTGCTGCTGTTCTGGCAACTCGGCGCAAAACTGCAAACCACGCAGGCCACAACCGCTGCAAAAATCACCTGGCAGGCGAGCACTCAAGTACTCAGCTCGCGCGCGCTGTTCCCCATCCTCATGGTCGGTCTCGGCGGATGCGTGTTCGGTGGCCTGTCCAGCTTCCAGACCAGCTATGCCACCGCCCGCTCGCTGGATTACTCAGTGTTCTTTCTGGGTTTCATGAGTGCGGCGATCAGCAGCCGGATGTTGATCGCAGGCTATGTAGTCAAACGTGATCCGTTGCGCGCGTCGTGTCTGTTGTCCGGACTGATGCTGGCTTCGATTGTGCTGTTCGCGTTCGGCGTGCACAGCGGATTCAGCTATCTGCTGGCAGCGGTGATGCTCGGCGTCGGTTATGGCCTGACCTATTCGGTGATCAACGGTTTGGCGGCCAACGAAGCACCGGCCAACACCACGTCACAGGCCTTGTTGCTGTTCAGTCTTTCGTACTTTATCGGCGTGTTTGGTTTCCCGTTACTGGCCGGGAAAATCATCGTTGAGCACGGCATGCGCACGCTGCTTTTGACGGTTTTGATCGTCGCGTTAGCCAACTGGTTGATTACCCTCGGCCGCTTGCTCTGGCGGCGAATAAATCTGAAAGCCACGCAGGCAACCTAGACCGTTCGTCGCTGATCAGGCACCAATCCGATTACTGGGCAGACCAACGACAGGTAAGGATTCCAATCACTGGAGACGCCCTATGATCCCGTCAAGGTTGACCGCTTTCGTATTCAGCGCCCTGCTCTGCCCTGCGGTTTTCGCCGCATCCGCCACCGCTGCGGGCACTGGCCCTACCGATCCGACCCCGCCACGCGCCCCCGCCATCAACAGTGCCCCCGGTATGAACACCGATGGCTCGGGCGTGCCGTTGATCAATCAGCCTCCTGCGACGGGTACCGATCCGCGCACTCAGGGCAGTGATCCGGGCCGTCAGGGCGGTATGAACACCCCCGATGCCCCCGCAACGCCAGACAACGCGGGCCCCGGCATCGGCTCGAAAACCACCACCGGTGGCTCCGGTTCCGAAGGCTCCGGTCAGTAGTTCGCCGACGCGAGCGTCCTATTCAATCCAATGAAGAGGTAACCATGAACGTCGATAAAAACCTGGAAAAAGAAGTCCTCACCCGCCTGCTGCACGCCCACCCGAGTGGTCTGGGCAAGGAGGTGCTGGACAATTACCGGGGCGAGAAAGTCGTGGCCAGTGCCCTCGCCGCTTTGCAGGATCGCGGACTGATTCACCACGGTCATGTGACCTGCAACGAGGCCGGCGAACATTCGTTGAACCTGCCGATCAAGCTGAGTGCGGCCGGGGTTGAAGCAGCGCGCAAACTGGATAGCTGAGCGATATGATCGTGTGATCGTGTGATCGTGTGATCGTGTGATCGTGTGATCGTGTGATCGTGTGATCGTGTGATCGCTAATAATGCAGGAGCTGCAGTTGGCTGCGATCTTTACTTTTATAAGATCAAAAGATCGCAGCCTTCGGCAGTTCCTACATTGGATCTGAGGCGAACATAAATCCCCTGTGGGAGCGAGCTTGCTAGCGAAAGCTATCTATCAGGCACCGCCGGAATCGAGGATAAACGCATCCACTTCAGCCGCGCCCGGCGAAGTCGCAGGCCCCCACCGCGTCACCGCCAAAGCTGCCGCCGCATTCGCCCGTCGCGCGGCTTCATGCGCTGTCAAACCCTGCGCCAGTCCCGCGACAAAGACGCCGGCATGGGCATCGCCGGCACCATTGCTGTCCACCGCTTTCACAGCAAACCCCGGCACTTGCCGACGCTCGTCACCTTGATGAATCCAGCAGCCTTGCGGCCCGTCACGCACAACCATCAGCACGTCGCTGGACAGATGCTCAGCGAGACGATCAAGCGCCACCGCAATCTCCTCAGCCCCGGTAAAGCGCAGCGCTTCAACACTGTTGCTGGTCCACACATCGATGCGTGGCAACAACGCCTGCATCATCGGTGAATCCGGCGACTCCACCAGCGGGCCTGGATCAAACACCACGTTGATCGCCGCCGGCAACGCCAATGTCCAATCGAGCAATGCCTGGGCCTTGCCTTCGTGGAGCAGGCTGTAGCCGCTGAGATAAACGTAATCGCCCGCCTCGGCCGCGACGCTGTTCAAATCCTCTTCGGTCACCTCACCTTCAGCGCCGATATAGGAAATGAAGCTGCGCTCGGCCGACGCATCGGTCAGTGCCACACACAAACCGGTGTCTTTCGGTGCGGATTCGGTGATGCCGATGTGAATTCCCTCGGCATTCATCGCCTGACGCGCGAGATCGCCGAAACGCCCACTGCCATGCCGACCGAGATACACCACCGGCAGGCCGTTACGCACCGCCGCCGCCATCACGTTGAAACCGCCGCCCGCTTCGAAACCGGCCGACTGCGCCAGCACGTCACCGCCAATCTGCGGCAGTTTATCCACGGCCATGACCAGGTCGATGATGACCTGGCCGGTGTGCAACATCTTAGGCATGAGCATTCTCGGTTTGCGCGGCGCGGCGATCTTTCGCCCCGCCGAGGACGAAGTAAATGCCACCGGCCACCACGAACGTCACGATCCAGCCGAGGCCGTTGTGGCCCAGCCACGAGTCGGACAGGAAGCCTTTGAACCAGACGTTCTCTGCAGTGGTGCCGATGGTGGTGAAGCTGAAGCCGAGGACGATGGCAATCGCCCACGCACCAAACGCGCGCCATTCGATGCCGCCGCGATACCAGTAAGCACTGCTCGGACTGACGTCGAGCAGATCTTTCGGGCTGTAGTAGTGACGGTGAATCAGGTCAATCACGAAAATCCCGACCCACGCGGTGATCGGCACCGCCAGCAGGGAAATGAAGGTGATGAACGGGCCGTAGAAGCTGTCGGCGATCAGCATGAAGTAGATCGAACCGGCGAAGATCGCGACGATATCGACCACTACTGCGTAGACGCGTTTGACCTTGAGGCCGAGGGTCAGCGTGGTCAGACCGGCGGAGTACACCGACAGGTTGTTCGACAGCAACAGACCACCGAACGCGGTGATCAGGTACGGCACCGCCATCCACGTTGGCAGCATGTCGCGGATCGCCACGATCGGGTCAGTCGCCGACGCCAGATCGTTGTTGCCCACCGACAGCAAGCCGCCGAGTGTGATCAGTAACACCAGCGGAATACCCGCACCGAATGCGGCGGACGCGACCAGTCGCACAGCCTTGACGCTGCGATGCTGATAGCGCGACATGTCGGCGCCAGCGTTGGCCCAACCAATCCCGGTGCCGGCAGCCATGGTGCCGATGCCGATGATCATTGCGCTCATCGGCGCTGGCGTGGCGTTGAACACCGCGCTCCAGTCGATGGTCGCGCAGAGGAAGCCGCCAACGAGAATGTTCAGCGCGCCGAACACGTAGGTCGCCCACTTCTGGATGACCAGCAAGGTCGCGTGACCGAGGCCGGACACCGACAGGGTCAGCAGGACGAAAATCGCGATGAAGATCAGCGTCAGTATTGGCGCACTTTTCGCTTCCACCGGCGAGCCAAACAGGATCGAGCACAGCGACAGCAGCACGAATGCAGCGGTGGTGGTGTTGACCGTTTCCCAACCGAGACGCGACATCAGCGAGACCAGCGTCGGGCCGATATTGCCGCGCACGCCGAAGATCGCTCGCGACAAGGTCAGGCTCGGCGCACGACCACGTCGACCGGCAATCGAGATGATTCCGACCACCGCAAACGAACCGGCAGCGCCGATGATCGCGACAATGATCGCCTGCCAGATCGCCAGCCCGCGAAACGCCACCAGTGTGGCGCCCAGCGGCAGACCGAGGATGGAGATGTTGGCGGCGAACCAGACCCAGAACAGTTGCAGCGGATGGCCGTTGCACTCGGCTTCCGGAACCGGTTCGATGCCGCGGGTTTCCAGTTGCCCGGCGCTTTGCCCGGCGTTTGATGAACTCATGAAGGTGCTCCTGTTTGCCTTTTTTGTGGTTGTGGCAATGATGCAAAACGACAAGACATCGCGGCCGTCCTCGGCCTGTCTGCGCGATCCATTGCGGGTTGAAAATTCAAAATTTGCGGTGCGGCCTTCGCGAGCAAGTCGAATCGTCGCACCGTCGCTCCCACATTAGATTTATGGCGTTCACATAACCCCTGTGGGAGCGAGCTTGCTCGCGAAGACGTCAGCCCAATCAGCGCAAAGCCAACAGCCCCTGCACCAACGGCTCAAGCTCCAAATGATTAACGGCCTTAACCGTCTCGATCATCTCGGCAGGCCAACTCTCAAGACCCAGGCAGGCCCCGAGCATCGCGCCAAGAATCGCCGCGATGGTGTCAGTGTCACCGCCAAGGCTGGCGGCCATGCACAGCGCATCAAACGCGTTCATCTCACCGACCGCCACTTGCTGCGCCAGCGCGAACGAGACCACCACCGACTCCTGCGACGCCACCGAAGTACCGATCACGTCGTAGAGCAGATCCGCGAGCAGAGCCTTGTCGCTATCGACACTGATGGTGCGCGCCCAACTGATGCGTGAAGCAATACGCCCACCGGCCACCCAATGGCCGTGTGATTCCGCTTGTTGAGCGATTTGCTGACCGAGGTTCAACGCCTCGCCCAGATCAATACCGTTGATGCCAGCGGAAACCACCGCTGCCACCGCCGCGGCACTGGAAATCCCCAGTGTGGTGTTGTGGGTCACTTGGCAGGCCTGTACCACCGCCGCGATGAAGCGCTCGGGATCGGTGACATCTGCCGCAATCCCGACTGGAGTGATGCGCATCGCCGCGCCGTTGGTGGTGCCGTAGCGCCCCGCTTCCTCCGGCGAATGACCGGCGAGGATCATTTCGATCGCACGTTTGGTCGATGGCCCAAGCAAGTCCTGCGAGCCCTTGGCCTGCATCTCGGCTTCCCACTCGATCAAGCGTTGCGCGAGGATCGCCGGCTCGATGCGGCCCTTGCCTTCAACCAACAATTCGCCGACCAGGATTGCCTGTTCGGTGTCGTCGGTGATCGAGCCTTTGGGCATGTTCGCGGCAATCGGTTGCAGCGGCCCGGCGTCCTGCAGATCGGTGATTGTGCCGAAGCGGGTCTTGATCGTTTCGCGGTTCAGCGATTGGGTCGGCATGCCCAGCGCGTCGCCGAGGGCCAGGCCATAAAAAGCGCCGAGGGCACGGTTGAGCGCGGTCATTTCGATTTTCCAAATTGCAGGTGCAGACGGAAATGCACCGGGTCGAGCAGGCTTTCGACCAGCTCCATGAAACGGTTCTGGCGGTCGTAGGTGGTGCGCAGAGCTTTGAGGAACACCGTGCCCTCAGGGCGGCCAAGCAGTGCGGCGTCTTCGGCATTCAGCGGTTCGGCGCCGATCCATTGATCGCCGCGTTCGCCGATGTAGCCGTAGGCGGCCAGGGTGATGGTCAGGGAATTATCGATCAGGCCGACGCGCGGCAGGCTTTCCAGGCCGCCGGTCGCGGGCATCAAAGAGCGTTCGAGGGACACCAGCGTGCCGTCGTTGGAGCGACGACGACGGTCGAGAGTGATGAAGTTTTCCGTACCGAAACGCGAGAGCAGATCGGGCCGGGTCACCGCTTCCAGACGCAGCACTTCGGTGTTGATCAGCGCCCCGCTGTCAGCCAGTGCCTGCGCCCAGCCGCTACGCTGATCAAGCGCTACACCATCGAAGGTGACGATGGAGCCGACGCCGCTTTGCGTGGCGATGTAATTGCGCCGTTTCAATTCGGCCAGCGCTTCGCGCAATGTGCCACGGCTGACGTTGAATTCTTGAGCCAACTGATGCTCGCCGGGCAACAGAAAGCCGTCCTCCATGAGGCCGCTTTCGATGCGTCGGACGAGCTCGTCGACCACCCGTTGTTTCTTGTCAAATCGTACCTGTCTAATCATGTACAAATTGATAACCGAAAGGGGTGCGAACGGGCAAGGAAAATTTGGGGGGAGAGACAGAAGGTTGAAAGTCAAAAGCACCCTCACCCTAGCCCTCTCCCGGAGGGAGAGGGGACTGAATGGGGGATGCTCAAGAAGTACGCCGACCTGAAAGTGCTTCGCCGAATCCACAATCGACGACCCCTTTCAGGTCGACGGATCACCTCGGTCGGCCCTTCCCCTCACCCTAAGGGAGAGGGGACTGAATGGGGGATGCTCAGGAGGTTCGCCGACCTGAAAGCTCCTTGCTCAATCCATAATCGACACAATCTTTCAGGTCGATGTATCACGCCAGACACCTCGGTCGGCCCCCTCTCCCTCCGGGAGAGGGCTGGGGTGAGGGGCTCTTGATTCTAGCGTTGCTTCAGTCGGTCAATGACCACAGCCAGCAGCAGGATCGACCCACGAATCACATACTGATAAAACGTGTCGATGTTCTTCAGGTTCATCGCATTCTCAATAATCGCCAGGATCAACACCCCGGCAATCACATGCCGGATCATGCCGATCCCGCCGCTCAACGATACCCCGCCCAACACGCAAGCCGAGATCACCGTCAGCTCAAATCCCTGACCAATCATCGGCTGCCCCGAGGTCATCCGCGATGCCAGAATCACCCCGGCCAACGCGCCAATCACACCGTGCACGGCAAAAATAATGATCTTGGTGCGATCAACGTTCACGCCCGCCAACAACGCTGCTTCCTGGTTGCCACCGATGGCCATGGTATTGCGCCCGTAGGTGGTGTAATTCAGCAGCCAGCCAAAAAACAGGAAGCAGACGATGGTGATCAGAATCGGCACCGGTACGCCAAACAGCTGGCCGTTACCGAAGACGAAAAACGATTCCTGCGACACACCTACCGCTTTGCCGTTGGCAAAAATGTACGCCAGACCACGAACGATCTGCATGGTCGCCAACGTCGTGATCAAGGCATTGACGCGCAACTTGGCAATCACGATCCCGTTGATCAGCCCAACAATAAGGCCCATCACCAACGCTGCGCTGACACCGAGAAACACGCTGTTGGTGTCGCGCATCACCACCGCCGCGACCACGCCGGCGCAGGCAATCACCGAGCCCACCGACAAGTCGAAATGACCCGACGCCAGGCAGTACAACATCGTGCACGCGGCGATCCCGGTGGTGGAAATCGCCAGGCCCAATCCGCGCATGTTCAGCGGCGAAAGGAAGTTGTCGATCAGCAGCGTGCAGGCAATGAAAATGCCGATCGCCGCCAGCAGCATGACCCAGTCATCAAGGAAGCGGCGCATGTCCAACGGTTTGCGCTCTTTGGGCAGGGTTTCGTTTTGGGTTGTCATCATAGTCACCTCTCAGTTCGCCACGCCGTCAGCGCGGTGGCGCGGCAAAGCCAGTTGCAGCAGGTTGGATTCATTGGCCTGGTCGCGGCTGATTTCGCCGCGCAGGGCGCCTTCGCAGAGCACCAGAATGCGGTCGGAAATGCCCATCACCTCCATCAGATCGCTGGACACCACGATCACCGAAATACCCTCAGCAGCGAGGTTATGGATGATCTGGTAGATCTCAGCCTTGGCGCCGATGTCGATGCCACGCGTCGGCTCATCGAGCAGCAGCACTTTCATCGGCATCGACAGCCAGCGGCCGAGAATGGCCTTCTGCTGATTGCCGCCGGAGAGGAACTTGATCTGCTGACCGGCGTGCGGTGTTTTCACTTTCAGCGCTTTGATCTGTTTGTCGGCGTTGCCCTTTTCCCACAGACCGCGAATCAGGCAGCCAAGACCCGAATGGGCGCCACGTGCACTGATGTTGATGTTCTCGGCGACGCTGGCCAGCGGGATGATGCCTTCCTTCTTGCGATCCTCCGGACACAGCAAAATGCCCGCCGCAATCGCGTCTCGCGGTGAGCGCAGTTTCAATTCATGACCGCGCAATTCGAGGCGCCCGGCCGTGTTACGTTCGAGCCCGCTGAGCAAACGAAACAGCTCGGTGCGCCCTGCCCCGACCAGTCCGAACAGGCCAAGGATTTCGCCTTTGTGCGCCTCGAAACTGATCGGTTCGCGCAGGCCCGGACCGAGCAGGCCGGTGACCTTCAGGGCGACGGCGCCGCGTGGACGATGGCGATAATCGTAGATGTCCTGAATGTCGCGACCGACCATGCAGGTCACCAGTTGATCGTGGGTCAGCTGGCTCATGTCATCGAAGGTGCGCACGTAGCGGCCGTCCTTGAACACCGTCACCGCATCGCAGATGCGGAACACTTCTTCCATCCGGTGCGAGACGTAGAGCACGACTTTGCCCTCGTCACGCAGGCGGCCGATGATCGCCATCAAGCGGTCGATCTCGCGCGCCGAGAGGCTACTGGTCGGTTCGTCGAAGGCGATCACATGGGCGCCGCGCGATAATGCTTTAGCAATTTCCACCAATTGTCGCTGGCCGAGGGACAGACGTCCGACCTTGGTCTGCGGATCGATTTCGTCGGCCAGGCCTTTAAGACAATTCAGCGCTTGCTGGCGCAGCGTGCCGCGATTGATCAAACCGAAACTGGCCGGCAGATGACCGAGAAACAGGTTTTCGGCGACGGTCATTTCCGGCACCAGATGCAGCTCCTGGTGAATCACCGCGACGCCGCTGCCGATGCTGTCAGCGGTCGACTTGAACGCCATGGTCTGCTCGCCGATCTGCAACTCGCCGCTGCTCGGGATGTAAGCGCCGCCGAGGATTTTCAGCAGGGTCGATTTGCCGGCGCCGTTCTCGCCCATCAAGGCATGAACCTGGCCCGGATGCGCGACGAAGCTGATCGCGTCCAGCGCTTTCACACCGGGAAAGGTTTTACCAATCCCGCTGAAGCGCAGGCTGCCGCTGGCGCTGTGTTGTTGTGTCTGTACTTGCGCGTGCATAAAGCCACCTCTTCACACCAGAAAACGGCCCGGCTGCCCGGGCCGTCGCGGCATCAGTTCCACAAGCCGATTTTTTCCAGCTCTTGCTTGAAGTTTTCGCGGGTGATCAGGGTGACGTCGTCCATCGCGGTGTACTTCGGCGGTTCTTTGCCGGTGGTCACCCACTCGTACATCATCTCGGCAGTCTTGTAGCCTTCGATGTGCGGGCTTGGCAGCATCGAGCCGAAGAAGCCGCTGTTAGGCTTTTTCAGTTCGCCGATGGCGTCGGTACCGTTGATACCGATGCCGATCACGTTGGCGGCGGCGAACCCGGCCGCTTCAGTGGCGCGCACGCCGCCGAGCACGGTGTTGTCGTTCATGCCGCCGATGATCAGGTTTTTCGCCGCGCTCGGCAGTTTCACCAGCGCCGAGTTGGTCGCGTCCATGCTGCCCGGTACGTCGAGGGTTTTCAGTGCGGCGAACAGAATGTGGTCTTTCGGCATACCGGCATCTTCGAGGGACTTTACCGAGCCGTCGGTGCGCTTCTTGCCGGTGTCGAGTTCGTTATAGGTGTTGACCACCGCGTAGGTGTCTTTCCAGTCCCAGTTACGCTTTTTCGCTTCGGCGACCATGGCGTTGCCCTGCTTCTGGCCGACCTCGAACGCGGCCATGCCGAGGTACGGCACGTCTTCCATGAACTTGCCGTTGGCGTCGACGAAACGGTCATCGACAGCAATCACTTTCAGATCATTGAGTTTGGCTTTGGCCATGATTGCCGGGCCGAGCGACACATCCGGCGGGCAGATCACAAAGCCCTTGGCGCCGTTGGCAGCGAGGCTGTCGATGGCCGAGAGGGTTTTCTCGCCATCCGGCACAGCGATCTTGATCAGTTCGAAACCTTTGTCCTTGGCGGCTTTCTCGGCGAAGGCCCACTCGGTCTGGAACCACGGCTCTTCAGCCTGCTTGACCAGAAAACCGATTTTCACGGTGTCGGCAGCGAGCAGCGAACTGCTCAGGCTGAATGCAGTGACCGCCAGGGCGGTAGTGCACAGGGTACGAATCCCGAAACGACGTTTCATAAGCTGACTCCTTGTTATTTTTTTTGAGCAATGTTTTGAAAAGCGTTAAAGCGTGTTCCTGCAAAGCCTGTTGAAAATAGTCATATCGTATGATGATTGCATTTCACCCGGATCTATCCGCGTGAAAGCTGCAGCGCTCAGTCGTGGTACATCACCGAGCGGCCACCATCGATGGTGATGCATGACGCGTTGATAAACGGTGCTTCATCACTGGCCAGAAACACCGCAGTCATCGCCACTTCCAGCGGCTGACCGATGCGTTTCGGCGGGTGCAGATCGAAGGCGCGCTGACGCTCGGCGTGCGGGTCGGCGAAACCGTTCCAGTAATCGACGTTCAGTTGCGTTTCGATGTAGCCGGGTGCGATGGCGTTGACGCGAATGCCCTTCGCGGCGTATTCGATGCCGAGTGCGCGGGTCAGGCCGAGCAAACCGTGCTTGGCCACCGGATACGGGAAGCAGCCGGGAATAATGTGGCTGGAGTGGGTCGAGGCAATGTTGATGATGCTGCCAACACCCTGCTCGATCATCTGTGGCAGCGCCGCTTTGCAGCCGAACCAGGCGCCGTCCAGATCGATGGCGAAGCAGCGATGCCAGTCTTCTTCGGTCATTTCCAATGGATCGCGAAATACGTTGACCCCGGCGCAGTTGACCAGCACGTCGATGCGCCCGTGCAGTTCAACAGCGAGTTTGGCCATGGCATGCAGATCCTGCTGACGCGAAACGTCAGCCTTCAGCGCCTGCACATCAAAGCCCTGCTCACGCCAATGGGCGGCGACTTGCTCGACTTTCTCGGCCTGGATATCGCTGATCACCAGTTTTGCTTGCTGCGAGGCGAAAGCGGCGACGATGGCTTCGCCGATGCCTTGCGCGGCGCCGGTGAGCAACACCACTTTGTTTTGCAGTCGCTCGCCCTTCGGCGGTGCGGGCACCGGCGGCAGGGAAAGAGGTTCAGTCATGGAGCAGGACTCCTGTTTCGCCGGCGCAAAAAAACCGGGCATCTGACGATGTCCGGCTCGGAATGCGTTGGGAACAAAACAGGCAGGCGCCACCGACGGCATCGAGCCGTTGCGAGACGCGGACTCCGCATGGGAGTGCGATGGAAATTCGCTGCATCACTTCACCTGTTTTGTTCTTTTTAAGTGTGAGTGCGTGTTACTGCTGCAGCCGACTATAAACCCGACTACCAAATAATCTCAATATATAATTTTGCATCCCATATTTTGGGATTTATTCCGCAAAGCGCGTACAGAGTTTTCCTGCGACATCCACGCGCATCGACAGCACTGCACCATCCAATGGATGGTTGTGCGGGCTCTGGGCGCTGGTGATGAACAGGGTTTTCAGGTCTTCACCGCCGAACACACAACTGGTCGGGCGACTGACGGGCAGATCGATTTTGCGCTCGACCTTGCCATCAGGCGTCAGCCGCAGCAGACAACTGCCGTCCCAACGGGCATTCCACACGAATCCTTCGGCATCCATCGCCGAGCCGTCCGGACCGCCCTGCTGATCGGGGCCGTACCAGACTTGCGCAGCATCGAGGTTGCCGTCGGTGTGAATGAAATAGCGGTGCAACGTGCTGTCGAGGCTGTCACCGAACAGCAGTGTGGTGCCGTCGTCACTCCACAGCAGCGTGTTGGGTATGCCCAGGCCACGCAGCAAAGGCGTGACGCGCTTATCCGAATCGATCCGGAACAGGCCACCGGAGCGACGAGTGATCGGCAGATCTTCACCCTGCTCACCGATGTTGTTTTGCATGGTGCCGAGCCACAACCGGCCCTGAGCATCGCAACGTGCTTCATTGGGGCGATTGCCGGGTTGCGGGTCGGCGACACAGAACAGCGTCAGACGTGGTTCGAGACCCGGGGAGTCGAGATCGAGACGGTAGACGCCGCTGCTCAGGGTCACCAGTGCATCGCCTCTGGCGCAGGGGATGAACGCAGAAACGTGCTCGGGCATTTGCCAGATCTGCACGTTCTGGCCGATCAGGCGTAGGGCCTGTTTGCCAGCGATGTCTACCCAGTACAGCGCTTGGGTCGGCGCGTCCCAGAACGGGCCTTCACCGAGTTGGGCGCGGTGTTGGGTCAGGGCGGTCCACGGCATATAACGGTCTCCAATGTTCTTGTTTTTACTGTAGGAGTGAGCCTGCTCGCGATCGCGGTGGATCAGTCGAATCCGCTTTGCCTGATACGACGCTATCGCGAGCAGGCTCACTCCTACAGGGGGGAATCTGTGTGTTTAGCCGGCTTTTTTGTCAGCCATGACTTTCGGGTAGAAGCGTTTGATTGCCAGGTCTGCGTTGTCGATCAGGGTCATACACGCCCAAACGCCACGTGCGGAATCGCGGGCGGCGATGGCATCAGCCATGTCTTTGTGGATCGGCAAGGTACGGCGCAGTTCATCCGGGTCGGCCGCAGAAACTTCAAACGACACCGCAAGCAGCGCACCAAGGGCCGGGACCATTTGTTCGATAAATTGATTGTGGCTGGCGGCGAGGATGCATTCGTGGAAGACCTGATCGGCGCGGTTGTAATCGATGCCGCTGTCGACCGCGCGCTCAAGGGCGTTGTAGGCCAGTTGCACCGCTTCGATCTGTTCCAGGGTCGCCCGCTCGCAGGCCCAGCGTACGGCCATGGGTTCGATGGTGCGGCGCAGGTCGAGCAAGTCATCGACGAAGTTTTCCGGCAAACCGTTGCGCGATAGCCAACCGACGACTTGCGGATCAAACAGATTCCAGCGCCGCACGGGGAGTACGCGGGTGCCGACTTTCGGCCCCACTTCGAGCATGCCTTTGGCGACGAGGGTTTTGATCGCTTCGCGGATGACCGTGCGGCTGACGCCGAGCTGTTCGCCCAGATCGGCCTCGACTTTGATCGTCTGCCCGGGTTTGACCTGGCCAGCGGCGATCCAGCTGCCCAGCCAGTCAACGGTCGACGCATGAAAGCTGCTGGACATGAACACCTCAAAGCGGATCGCGATGGGTGATCAAGCTAATCATCATATGATTGGGTGTCAATCAGGATTTAAAGCTGAAATACAAACCCCTGTAGGAGTGAGCCTGCTCGCGATCGCGGTGGATCAGTCACCATAAATATCGACTGATCCACCGTTATCGCGAGCAGGCTCACTCCTACAGGGGGGGTTGTGTTCAGGGTTCGAGGCCGATGCGAAAGAACTCGCCGCCGCTCCATACGCCCAACCAACGTTGGCCATCGATCTCACGACTGACCGCCAGTTCCACCAGTTGGTAGAACACATTGCGGTGGATCAACGCTTCGAGGTTGGTGCGTACATGCACGTAAGGCGCAGGCTCTTGCGTCGTCGGATCAATCTCGACGCGGATCGGATGCTGCGGCCCGGCCTCGGCGGTTTCATCAACGTTGGTGATAAAACGCAAAAGCTGCGCCTCCCCCTCGCCTTCAACCTCGACCGCAATTGCCACGAACGGCGCATCGTCGACCTTGATTCCGACCTTCTCGACCGGGGTGATCAGGAAGTAGTCATCGCCATCGCGGCGCATGATCGTGGAGAACAATTTGACCATCGGCTTGCGCCCGATCGGCGTGCCCAGGTAATACCAGGTGCCGTCGCGGGCGATGCGCATGTCGATGTCGCCGCAGAAGTCCGGGTTCCACAAATGCACCGGCGGAAGGCCTTTGGTTTTTGGGATTTGTCCCAACAGGTCATTGGCTTTTTGCGGGCCACTCATGGCGTTCTCCTTTGAATTATTGGTCGCCGACTCCCAACAGGCTGCGCGCGTACTGTGCCAGCGGCGGGCCGATCAGGTCTTCGGGCTTGCTGTCGTGGAACGTCAGTAAACCGCCACGACTCTTGATCCGTGCAGTATCAATCAAATACTGGGTGCTGGTCTCGATCAACATGATCTGAATCACGCCGCCGTCGATGCCGAGACGATCCACGGCTTCTTCATCGAGCCACTCGTCGGAGTTGCCAATGCGGTCATCAGCCTTGGCGAAACGCGTGTACAGCAGATAGTGCGCACCGGCATCGCGAGCTTCGCCCATCGCCTGATCGAGACCTTCCGGAGCACGGGCGCGGCGGACCATCGGGAAGTATTCGACAAAGCCTTTGAAGGCCTCTTCGGCCACGACGTTGGGGCGCGGGTAAGAACCACCCGGCGGTGCGAACGCGCCTTGAGCGATGTAGATGAACGAGTCCGGCTGAATGCGGAAATTGTTCACGCGACGGCTGTCGCTGTGATCCAGCAAGCCCGCGTCGCTCATCTGATAGCGAGTGCCTTCGGCCATATCGCTGACAGTCATACAGCCGCCAAGCGCCAAAACGGCCAGCAGCAAAACCAGGCTACGCATCCTATTCCTCCAGAGGCCGGTGACGGAAAACCGGCGAATGGCCGTTGGATGCAGCTTTTGCGCCAGCTCTGGTTCTTCATTGATTGTTAAATCGTATTCGCGAGCAGGCTCGCTCCCACAGGGGAACACATTCCAAGGTGGGAGCGAGCCTGCTCGCGAAAGCGGTTGTTCAGCCGCCGATGATTTTCATGACTGTTGCGCCGCCCGAGAAGGCCACTTCCTGCTTGTCCCCCAACGCCTTGACCAGCAATCGCTGGAGCGCCGGCAGTGCTTGATGGCGCGGCTTGTCGAGCAGATCGCCAACATAGTGGCGGTTACTCGACGAGAGGCAGCCATGCAGCCAACCGGTCGACGACAGGCGCAAGCGCGAGCAGGTCCGGCAGAACGGCACGCTTTCGTTGGCGATCACACCGAAGTTGCCCAACCCCGGGATCGCATAGCGCACGGCCGTGGCATCCACTGGTGCATCGGTTTGTGCGTACTCATAACGTTCGCCAATCAGCTCCAGCAACTGCTGCAGGCTGACGAACTGTTGCAGGAACGCATTGTTGTCCTTGGCCAGATGCCCCATGCGCATCAGCTCGATGAAGCGCAATTCGTATCCACGTTCCAGGCAGTAATCCAACAGTGGCATGACTTGATCAAGGTTTTGCCCGCGCAATGGCACCATATTGACCTTGATCTTCATCCCCGCCGCTGCGGCCTGGTCCATGCCATCGAGCACAGTGGCCAGATCGCCGCCACGGGCGATGCTGCGAAAGGCGCTGGCATCCAGGGTATCGAGAGACACGTTGATGCGTCGCAGACCAGCATCCACCAGCAGCGGGAGTTTTTTCGCGAGGAGTTGGCCGTTGGTCGTCAGGCTGATGTCTTCCAGGCCCATCTTGCCGACAGCGGTCATGAACGATTCGAGCTTGGGGCTGACCAGCGGCTCGCCGCCAGTGATGCGCAGACGCTCGATGCCGGCGGCTTCGATCAGATACGCCACGCCGCGGGCCATGGCTTCAGCCGACAGCTCATCCTGCGCAGCCACCAGCCGCTTGCCGTTGGGCACGCAATAGGTACACGCGTAATTGCAGGCTGAGGTCAGGCTGATCCGCAAATTGCGAAAACGCCTGCCTTGTCGGTCAACGATCATGATCACTCCGGCGAAAGAATTTCGAGCCGCTAAAACTTGACTCACAAATCAAGTTTTAGCAAGCCCTATGCCTGAGTATATTCCTGCGGTACTGCGTCATGTAGCTAAATCATGGCGCAATAAGGCAGCTGAATGGCTCAGCTGCTCGGCGTTTCCGGATCACGCTTGCGCTTGTTGCCCATGCGCACGCCGATGTCCATCAGGAACTGGAAGAAACCTTCCTGATCTTCCAGCACATTGCTCCAGAACGGCGAGTGATACAGCGCGACAGCGCCGTGCACCAACGCCCAGGATGCGCAGTAATGGAAGTACGGCGGCACGTCTTCAAGCTTGCCTTCGCTGATGCGGCCCTTGATCAGCAGGGTCAGGCGTTCGAAGTTCGAGGCACGGATCTTGTGCAGCTCCTCGACCATTTCCGGCACCTGATTGCCTTTAACGACCTTCTCTTCGAGACGGTCGAACAGGCGATAGCGCTGCGGGTCGCGCATGCGGAATTCGAAGTAGGCGCGGGACAGCGCTTCCTTGTCCTTGTCGACATCAGCCGAATGCAGCAGCTCGTTCAAATCGCGCTCGTAATCGAGCATCAGGCGCAGATAGATCTCGGCCTTGGATTTGAAGTGCTTGTAGATCGTGCCTTTGCCGATACCCACGGCATCAGCAATCATCTCGACGGTGACACTGTCTTCACCTTGTTCGAGGAACAGCTTGAGCGCGGTATCGAGAATTTCTTGCTCGCGGCGACGAAACTCACGGACCTTACGAGGTTCTTTGTGCATAAGAAAAGGTCTGAAGGGTCAAAATTCGAAGCCGCGTATTATGCCTAACTTGCGCAAAAATGCACGGATCATCCGACCACATCTGTGTTTCTTGTTCATTTTGAGAACGTTTTGGGCGCAATGAGAACTCAACTGAAGCGAACGTATTCCAAATTTGTTTAAAAACCCCGACCGGCTAACTGGACTGCACGCCAGACTGATCAATACTTGAACTGTCGGGCGACATCTCCCCCAAGTGTCGCGCCGGTAAAGGTACCAAGGGACCGCGTGCCTTTGTTTTACTCCTAATGGTCTTAACCCGGATTCACCCCCCAGAACCCGGGTTTTTTTTGCCTGCGATTTGGCCACCGGCTACAGGGCAGATTTAACACTCGCCAGCGGGAACAAACGCTTGAAGTTCTCGGTGGTCTGCTCGGCAAAACGCTCGTAGCTTTCCCCGCGCAGCATCGCCAGGAACTCCGCTACTTCGCGCACGTACTGCGGCAGGTTCGGCTTGCCGCGATAAGGGATCGGCGCCAGATACGGTGAATCGGTTTCCACCAGCAAGCGATCCGCCGGGACCTTGCTCGCGACATCGCGCAACGCATCGGCATTACGGAACGTGACGATGCCCGACAGGGAAATGTAATAACCCATGTCCAGCGCCGCTTTGGCCATGTCCCAGTCTTCTGTGAAGCAATGCAGCACACCGGCCTGAGGCAACGCCGCTTCGCGCAGCAATTCAAGGGTATCGGCACGGGCGCCACGGGTGTGGATGATCACCGGTTTGCCGGTCTGCTGCGCCGCTTGCAGGTGCAGACGGAATGACTTCTGCTGCAATTCGGCAGCTTCCGGCTCGTAGTGATAATCCAGACCGGTTTCACCGATCGCCACCACTTTCGGATGGTTGAGTTCGTGCAACAGCCAGTCCAGCGCTGGCGCCGCGCCAGGTTGTACATCGAGCGGATGCACACCGACCGAACAATCGACATCGTCATAACGCTCAGCCAGGGCTTTGACGTCGGCGGCGTTGTCAGCACTCACGCCGATGCACAGGAAGTGCCCTACTCCGCGCCCACGGGCCGCATCCAGTGCAGCATCCAGTGAGCCGTCATGGGCGGCGAGGTCGAGGCGATCAAGGTGACAATGGGAATCTACGAGCATAAAAAGACGGCTACTTACATCGTATGAGTGGGACGGTCGGATTTAAGCGCTCCGGCCAGATGGGTTTCGATTCGACTGCGCGCGGTGTTGTCGCCGTCATTGAACTGCACGCCGACACCGGCAGCGCGATTGCCTTGCGCCCCTTTGGGGGTGATCCAGGCGACCTTGCCGGCCACCGGAATCTTCTCGGCCTCGTCCATCAGGTTGAGCAGCATGAACACCTCATCGCCCAACCTGTAACTCTTGTTGGTCGGGATGAACAAGCCACCGTTCTTGATGAACGGCATGTAAGCGGCGTAGAGCACCGACTTGTCCTTTATGGTCAGGGACAAGATGCCGTTGCGCGGCCCCGGGCTGACGGGTTCATTCATGTTGACCTCCACTGCTGATGTTCAGAGTCTAGGTACACATTCCTATCTTTGACCAGGCAATCCCGCCCATTGCACCAACAACGCCTCCAGCAGCAACGCCGGATTGAGGTTGGCCTTGCTCATGACTTTCTGGCGCTGGGCGAGAATCCAGTCCTGAATCTCGAGGACTTTGTCTTGCGCACTTTTCTGCGCCAGGTATTGCACGACTTTACGCATATCGGTCAGACCGAGACCCGCTTCATCCTGAGTCAGTTGATATCGCAGGATCAGACTGGACCAATCACAGAACCAGTCGAACAGACGCAGCATCGGAATGTTTTTCCATTCCTCAGCAAGTTGCGTCGGCGATTGCTGCTGTTTGAGCAACTTTTTCACGCCTTCCACCACCTGCGCACGCTGCTCGCGCACGCCCTGCGATTGAAGACTGACCGCCATCAACGGCGATCCGGCGGCCAGCGTCAGCAATTCGACACGTTCTTCTTCGGAGCAATCCGGCAGCGCCTGGGCCAGCCATTGCAGGCTCATTGCCTCGCCCGGCAGCGGACAGGCCTGCTGCACGCAACGGCTCTTGATCGTTGGCAGCAAGCGGCTGGTCTGGTGGCTGACCAACAGCAAAACCGTGTCGCCGGACGGTTCTTCAAGGCTTTTCAGCAAAGCGTTGGCGGCGTTGATGTTCATCGACTCGACCGGCTCGATCAGCACCACCTTGCGCCCGCCGAGCTGCGCGGTCTGCACCACGAAACTGACCAGATCACGCACCTGATCGACCTTGATTGCCTTGTCGGCTTCTTCCGGTTCGAGGATGTAATTATCAGGATGGCTGCCAGCCTTGAGCAGCAGGCAGGATTTGCACTCGCCGCAGGCTTGCGGCGTCGGCCGCTGGCACAATAGGCTGGCCATCAGGCGTTCGGCCAACGCGCGTTTGCCGATCCCGGCGGGCCCATGCAGCAGATAGGCATGCGCGTGCTGCTTACGCCCGGCCAGTTGCTGCCAGAGGCTGTCCTGCCATGGATAGGCCTCAGCCACGAGCCAGCTCCAGCAAGTTCGGAATCAGGGTATCCAGCGATTGCTGAACCTTGGCCAATGGTTGGCCGGCATCGATGCGCACATAGCGCGCAGGATCGGCTTCGGCGCGCTTGAGGAACGCGCTACGCACGGCCTCGAAAAATGCCCGGCCTTCCAGTTCAAAACGATCCAGGCGACCACGGGCACTGGCACGCGCCAGACCGATCTCCACCGGCAGATCGAAAATCAGCGTCAGATCCGGGCGCAGATCGCCTTGCACGAAGGTTTCCAGCGCAGCGATGCGCTCCAGCGACAGACCGCGACCGCCGCCCTGATAGGCATAAGTGGAATCGGTAAAGCGATCACACAGCACCACCGCGCCTCGGGCCATTGCCGGTCGGATCACTTCGGCCAGATGCTGGGCACGCGCAGCAAACACCAGCAACAGCTCGGCGTCCGGATTCATGACTTCGTCGGCCGGCGCCAGCAGCACTTCGCGGATCCGCTCGGCCAGCGGCGTACCACCGGGCTCGCGGGTCAGCACCACTTCGATACCGGCGGCGCGCAGGCGCTCGGCGAGGTATTCGCGGTTAGTGCTTTTACCAGCGCCCTCCGGGCCTTCAAGGGTAATAAACAAGCCAGTCACAGGCAGTCCTTAATCAACGTCATTGCGTATTTTGTGGGGCGGCGGCCTCTGGAGTCAGCGCTGGCGCCTGTGGTGCAACTTGTGGCATCGACTCCGGCGCTGTATCCGGAGATGCCGCAGGAATCGCATCCTCGGCAGCGGGAGCCGCTTCAGGCGTTACCGCTGGCGCAGGGCTGGAGCGGTAATCCGCACGGCGCTTGAGCTGATACTCACGCACCGCATTGTTGTGCGCATCGAGATCGTCAGAGAACACATGACTGCCGTCACCACGCGCAACAAAGTACAGGCTGGTGCCGTCCACCGGGTTCAATGCCGCGTGAATCGCTTCGCGGCCAACCATCGCGATCGGCGTCGGCGGCAAGCCGGGGATCACGTAAGTGTTATACGCCGTCGGCTCTTTCAGATGTGCACGGGTCAACTTGCCGGTGTAGCGATCGCCCAGACCATAGATGACGGTCGGATCGGTCTGCAGCTGCATGCCCAGGGCCATGCGACGCACGAAGACACCGGCAATCTGCCCACGCTCCTGCGGCACGCCGGTTTCCTTCTCGACCAGCGAAGCCATGATCAGTGCCTGATACGGTTCGGTATACGGCACATCGGCAGAACGACTCTCCCACTCCTTGGCCAATACTTCGTCGAGACGATCAAAAGCCTTTTTCAGCAGTTCGGCATCGGACATGCCACGCACGAAGCGGTAGGTATCCGGGAAGAATCGCCCTTCCGGGAACAGCCCTTTATGACCAATCTTCGCCATGACATCGCTGTCGCTCAAACCGCCCAGGGTCTGTTCGATCTTTTCATCTTTGGCCAACGCGGCGCGCACTTGATGGAAATTCCAGCCCTCGACCAGCGTCAGGCTGTACTGCACCACATCACCACGCTTCCACAAGTCGATCAAACCGTTGACGGTCATACCCGGCTGCATGCGGTATTCGCCGCTGTGGATCGGCGTGCCGGCGAGATTGAAACGCCAGTAAACCCGCAGCCAGAAAGCGTCCTTGATGACGCCATCGGTTTCGAGTCCAAGGAAAGTGCGGGTAGGTGTAGAGCCTTTCGGCACATCCAGCAGTTCTTCCTGCGTGATGTTCAGAGGCTGTTCCAGTGCAGAGTGAATCTTCCAGGCGCTGGCGCCCATCAACAGCCCTGCCAGAACCAGTCCGGTTTCCAGCAGCAGCAAAAGTTTACGTCTCACAAATCAGGCATCCAGTAGGGCGCGGGCAATGGTTTGCAGTTTACGGGTGAGCGGGCCAACCGGCCAGCTCAGAGCAGCACAGGCGCGTACCGGCCAGACGCCATACACGCTGTTGCAGACAAACACTTCATCAGCCCATTGCAGCTGTTCGAGGCTGATGTCGGCGATTTGCGTGGGGATGGCCAAAGTCTCGGCCTGAAACAATATTTCGGCACGCATCACCCCGGCGACGCCGCAGCGCTTCAGATCCGGTGTCATCAACACACCGTCGCGCACGATGAACAGGTTGCTGAACACCCCTTCAATGACACGACCGACCTGATCGAGTATCAAGCCCTCGGCGTGCTCGCCGTCCTGCCATTCGGCACGGGCAAGAACCTGTTCAAGGCGATTGAGGTGTTTGAGCCCGGCGAGTAACGGCTGCTTGGCAAGTCGGGTGCTGCACGGGAACAGGCGAACGCCTTGTTCAGCATGAACAGCAGGATAAGCCGCGGGAGGATTGCCTTGCAGAATGCGGCGGCCCGGCGCCGTCGGGTCCGGCGCATAACCGCGCAAACCGTCGCCACGGGTGAGGATGAGCTTGAGCACGCCCTCGCCCATCGCTGCCGCATAGCTCAGCAGCTCATGGCGAATCAGCGCCATATCGGCCGCGATGGCCAGACGTGCGCAGCCCTCGGCCAGGCGCGTCAGGTGTCGATCCAGCAGGATCGGCTGGCCGCTACGCACGGCGATGGTCTCGAACAGACCATCGCCGTAAGCAAGGCCACGATCTTTCAGCGACAAAGCGTCAGCCGGTTGACCGTCGACCCAGCAGTCCATCAGCCTGCAAACCGGCGGAATGCCAGAGTGCCGTTGGTGCCGCCAAAACCGAAGGAGTTGGACAGCACGACATCGATGTCCATGTTGCGCGCAGTGTGCGCCACGAAATCGAGGTCGCAGCCTTCGTCCGGTTCTTCAAGGTTGATGGTCGGCGGGGCAACCTGGCTGTTGATCGCCAGCACGCTGAAGATTGCCTCGACCGCACCCGCCGCCCCCAACAGGTGACCGGTCATCGACTTGGTCGAGCTGACCGCCAGTTTGTAAGCGTGATCACCGAACACGGTCTTGATCGCATTGGCTTCAGCGAGGTCGCCGGCCGGCGTCGATGTACCGTGGGCATTGATGTACTGCACTTGATCGATGTTGATCTTCGCATCGCGCAGCGCGTTGGTGATGCAGCGTGCTGCACCGGCTCCGTCGGCGGGGGGCGAAGTCATGTGGAAGGCATCGCCACTGGTGCCGAAGCCGATCAGCTCGGCGTAGATAGTCGCACCGCGCGCCTTGGCGTGTTCCAGCTCTTCGAGAACCAGTGCGCCGGCACCGTCGGACAGGACGAAACCGTCACGGCCCTTGTCCCATGGACGGCTGGCGCGAGTCGGTTCGTCGTTGCGCGTCGACAGCGCACGGGACGCGCCGAAGCCGCCCATGCCCAGACCGCACGCGGCCATTTCGGCACCGCCGGCAATCATCACGTCGGCTTCGTCGTACATGATGTTGCGCGCCGCCATGCCAATGCAGTGCGTACCCGTGGTGCACGCGGTGGCGATGGCGTAGTTAGGTCCCTGTGCACCCAGGTGGATGGACAGGAAACCGGAAATCATATTGATGATCGAGCCTGGCACGAAGAATGGCGAGATTCGACGCGGGCCCGTCTCATGCAGAGTACGGCTGGTTTCTTCGATATTGGTCAGACCGCCGATCCCCGAACCCATGGCCACGCCAATGCGTTCACGATTGGCGTCGGTGACTTCCAGACCAGCGTTGCGTACGGCTTGAAAGCCGGCAGCGAGACCGTACTGAATGAACAGGTCGAGCTTGCGCGCTTCCTTGACCGACAGGTATTCCTCGACATTGAAGCCCTTTACCGATCCGCCAAAGCGGGTGGAATAGGCAGAAAGGTCGGTGTGTTCGATCAGACCAATGCCACTGCGGCCAGCCAGAATGCCCTGCCAACTGCTCGGCACATCCGTGCCCAGTGGCGACAACATACCCATACCGGTGACTACGACGCGTCTACGCGACACAGCACTCTCCTTTTTTCAAATGACGACGACTTTGCATCAGGCCTAAAGAAAAAACCGCACGCCATGATGGCAGTGCGGTTTTTCCATGACAGCAAACAACGATTACAAACTATTACGCCTGGTGGCTAGTAACGTAGTCGATTGCAGCTTGTACAGTAGTGATCTTCTCAGCTTCTTCGTCAGGGATTTCGGTCTCGAATTCCTCTTCCAGAGCCATCACCAGCTCAACGGTGTCAAGGGAGTCGGCACCCAGGTCTTCTACGAAGGAAGCGGTGTTGACCACTTCTTCTTCTTTAACACCCAGTTGCTCGGCAACGATTTTCTTGACGCGCTCTTCGATGGTGCTCATACCTTGTTTTCACTCCTAATGGACAAATTCAGGCAGCTGGCCAGTGGGTAAGTGTATAGAAAGACTTTTCAGTTTTTCAACTGAAAGCTTCACTCCTCAAACCCTGCAGCCCTCTGCCTATAAATAGATTGCAGCTTTATAACGGATTTTAGACAGCTCGTATGACATTTTTTTGAAGCAATCCGTCACATTTTACTTACATGTACATCCCACCGTTCACCGGGATTGTAGCCCCAGTGACGTATGCCGCACCGTCGGATGCAAGAAAAGCGACCACAGACGCGATCTCTTGAGCTTGTCCCAGACGACCCAGCGGAATCTGCGTCTGCAAGGCTTCACGCTGTGCTTCAGGCAGCTCGCGCGTCATATCGGTGTCGATAAACCCTGGGGTTACCGAGTTGACCGTAATCGAACGCGAACCGACTTCACGCGCCATTGCACGGCTGAAACCTTCCAGACCGGCCTTGGCGGCTGCATAGTTTACTTGGCCTGCGTTGCCCATGGCACCCACCACCGAGCCAATACTGATAATTCGGCCCCAACGCGCCTTGGTCATGCCGCGCAGAACGCCCTTGGACAGGCGGAATAGACTGTTCAAGTTGGTATCGATCACGTCGTACCACTCATCGTCTTTCATGCGCATCATCAGGTTATCGCGGGTGATACCGGCATTATTGACCAGGATCGCCACCGGCGCACCGAACTGCTCCTGAATGCTTGCCAGCACCGCACTGACCGACTCGTCGCTGGTGACGTTCAGCTCAAGACCAGTGCCCTGAATACCGTTTTCCTTCAGGGTCGCAGCAATGCGCTCAGCACCCGACGCAGAGGTCGCGGTACCAACAACGATGGCGCCCTGACGACCCAGCTCCAGTGCGATAGCCTGGCCGATACCGCGGCTTGCACCGGTGACCAGTGCAACTTTACCTTGCAGACTCATGCAAGTTTCTCCTGATTCAGGCTTGCGCTGCGCGAGCGGCAGCGAAAGCATCTGGGGTATTGAGGTTGGAAGTCGCCACGCCTTCAGCGCAACGTTTGTTCAGACCGGCCAGCACTTTGCCCGGGCCGCATTCGACCAGATTGGTCGCGCCCTTGGCGGCCAGAGTCTGTACCGACTCGACCCAGCGCACTGGCTTGTACAATTGTTCGAGCAGATCACGCTTGAGGGTTTCCAGATCAGCCGGCACCTGCGCGCTGACGTTCTGTACGACCGGGATCTGCGGCGCCTGCCAGTCGATGGCGGCAATTGATTCGGCGAAGCGTTCGGCGGCCGGGCGCATCAGCTCGCAGTGCGACGGCACGCTCACTGGCAACGGCATGGCGCGTTTGGCACCGCGGGCCTTGCAGCCTTCAATGGCACGTTCAACGGCTGCCTTGGCACCGGCAATCACCACCTGACCTGGCGAGTTGAAGTTGACGGCGCTGACCACTTCGCCTTGCGCAGCTTCGGCGCAGGCAGCCAGTACATCAGCGTCTTCCAGACCGAGAATGGCAGCCATGCCACCCTGCCCGGCCGGAACCGCTTCTTGCATCAACTGACCACGGCGCTCAACGAGTTTCACTGCATCAGCCAGTGTCAGGCTGCCAGCAGCGACCAACGCGCTGTATTCACCCAGGCTGTGACCGGCAACGAATGCCGGACGCGCACCGCCTTCCGCCAGCCACAGACGCCACAGGGCGATCGAAGCGGTCAGAATGGCCGGTTGGGTTTTATCGGTTTGATTAAGCTGCTCTTCCGGGCCCTGCTGGGTCAGTGCCCACAGGTCATAACCCAGAGCCTCAGAGGCTTCTTTAAAAGTTTCGAGGATCAACGGATATTCCGCGCCCAGCTCGGCCAGCATGCCGAGGGACTGCGAACCTTGTCCTGGAAAGACGAATGCGAGGGAAGCAGACATGTAACAAGCCCCTAATGATCTTGTCGTCGGAAAATGACGCCCCGCTTGGGGACGCAAGAAACTGACAGTTGGATGGCCCTTTGAACCGGGCGGTCACATTTAAGCATTGTCCGACGAAAACGCCTAAGACAACAGATCCTCCAGACGACCGTGAAGGCGCTCGGGAAGGTTTTCCTGGATCTCGATCAGGGCACGCGAAATAGCACTCTGAAAGCCTTGAACGCCCGCCGAACCATGACTTTTCACCACAATGCCCTGCAAGCCGAGAAAGCTTGCGCCGTTGTGTCGCGCCGGCGCCAGATCCGCCTGTAAACGCTTCATCAACGGCAACGCCAAGGCCCCCACTGCACGGGATACCAGATTCTTTTTGAACAGCGCTTCGATGCGCGCAGCAATCATCGTCGCCAGGCCTTCGCTGGACTTGAGCAGGATATTGCCGACGAAACCATCACACACCACGACATCCGCCTCGCCACGATACAAGCCATCGCCTTCGATAAAGCCGATGTAATTGATGCCACGGGCAGCCTGCAACAGCGTCGCAGCGAGTTTGACCTGCTGATTGCCCTTGATGTCTTCGGTGCCGATGTTCAGCAGCGCGACGCGCGGGCGATGAATGCCCAGCGTCTGCGCCGCCACCGAACCCATCACCGCAAACTGCAGCAAATGCTCGGCACTGCAATCGACATTGGCTCCCAGATCAAGCAACTGGCAATAGCCCTTCTGCGTCGGAATCGCGGCAACCATCGCCGGACGATCAATACCCGGCAACGTCTTCAGCACGAATCGCGAGAGCGCCATCAACGCCCCGGTATTGCCAGCACTGACACAGGCTTGAGCCTTGCCATCACGTACCAGTTCAAGGGCGACACGCATCGACGAGTCCGGCTTGCCACGCAACGCCTGGGTTGGTTTTTCGTCCATGGTGATGACTTCGCTGGCTGCAACAATCGTCAGGCGCGCGCGATCGGCAGCCGATTGGCCGTTGATCAGTTCTTCAAGAAGGGAGGGTTGACCGACAAGGGTCAGGTGCAGCGAGGGCGTAGCAGAAAGGCAAGCAAGGCTGGCCTTAACAATGCTGCGGGGACCGAAGTCCCCGCCCATTGCGTCAATCGCGATGACTTGAGCGGACAAGTGATTACTCGTCAGCGCCCTTGTCGATCACTTTACGGCCACGGTATACGCCTTCTGGCGATACGTGGTGACGCAGGTGAACTTCACCAGTGGTTTTTTCTACAGACAGAGTGCTAGCCTCGAGAGCGTCGTGCGAACGGCGCATGTCACGGGCAGAGCGGGATTTTTTGTTCTGCTGAACAGCCATAATTGATTAACTCCTAAACGTTTGGGTCACGCTTTAACTGCGCCAATACACTGAACGGGTTGGACCGCGTTGACTCGTCCTCGCTCGGTTCGGGCTCATCGAGACCCGCCGGCTGCTGGCATTCTTCCGGATGATGAGCAGGCACAATGGGCAAGGCGAGCAGAAGCTCCTCCTCGATCAGTGACTGCAGATCCAATGGATCTTCGCCCAGTTCCAGCACGTCATAACCTTTCGGCAACGACTGGGTATTCGCACCCTCTTTCACCACAGCATAACTGCATTCGCTGTGGATCGGCAGGGTGACCAGCTCAAGACAACGCTGGCAAACCATTTTGACCTCGGTGTCGATAAAGCTGTGAATTACCACAGATTTACGTTCATCTCGTTCAAAAACGAATTTCGCCTGCACCGTACCGACATTGTCGGAAAGCGGGTCGCAGAGTCTCTCCAAATCGGCCAGCAGCATTTCACCTTGAAGGGTGGTGCCACGATCAGCCAATTTGCGCGGGTCAACGTGAGGTGGAATCGGGTCATTCAACATAGGCGCAGCATTATAGGGATGCACCCACCCATGTCAAAGGAAATTGTGCCCTGTCCGTCACTTGCGTGCCTCCGCTAGAATCCGCACCTGCCTCAGGAGACGTGAATGCTGCCTTTATTACTCGCTTCAAGCTCGATCTATCGTCGCGAATTGCTCGCCCGCCTGCACCTGCCGTTCGTCTGCAGCTCTCCAGATATCGATGAAAGCCATCGCCCGGGCGAGTCCGCCATCGAACTGGTCAAACGCCTCGCCGAACAGAAAGCCCGAGCATTGGCCGACAGCCACCCCGCTCATCTGATCATCGGTTCGGACCAGGTCGCCGTGCTCGGCGAGCAGATTATCGGCAAGCCGCACACCTTCGACAAGGCCCGCGAGCAACTGCTGGCAGCCAGTGGCGCCAGCGTGACCTTCCTGACCGGCCTGGCACTGCTGAATAGCCAGACCGGCGAATGCCAGATCGCCTGCGTGCCGTTCACCGTACACATGCGCCAGCTCGATCAGGCGCGCGTCGAGCGCTACCTGCGCATTGAGCAGCCATATGACTGCGCTGGCAGCTTCAAGGCCGAAGGGTTGGGGGTAAGTCTGTTTCAGTCCACTGAAGGGCCTGACGCTACCAGCCTGATCGGCCTGCCGCTGATTCGCCTGATCGACATGTTATTGGCTGAGGGTGTGCAGATTCCTTAAAAGCAAAAGATCGCAGCCTGCGGCAGCTCCTACAGGGGAATGTAAAACCCTGGAGGAGCTGCCGCAGGCTGCGATCTTTTGACCTTTACAACGAATTAACGCAACGAAGGCCCGTGGAACCCCATCCACATCGCCAACTGCTCAGCCACGCTGGCACCGAGCTTTTTCGAGAAGCGATCAAACGGCGATTCCTGAGCGGTGAAATCCACCAACTCTTTCTCGCCAATCACATCCCGCGCAACCGAACTGGCATTGCCCAGCCCATCGATCAACCCCAGCGGCAGCGCCTGCTCGCCCGACCAGACCAATCCGGAGAACAGCTCTGGATGATCCTTGTCCTTCAGACGATCACCACGACCCTGCTTGACGCTATTGATGAACTGCTTGTGCGTCGTGTCGAGCACGCCCTGCCAGAACGCCGTTTCTTCAGGCTTCTGTGGCTGGAACGGATCGAGGAACGACTTGTGCTCGCCCGACGTGTAAGTGCGACGCTCGACGCCCAGCTTCTCCATGGTGCCGACAAAACCGTAACCGGCCGCCGTCACACCAATCGAACCGACCAGACTGGCCTTGTCGGCGTAGATCTGATCCGCCGCGCTGGCGATGTAATAAGCACCGGACGCGCCCAGATCGGAAATCACTGCATACACCTTGATCTCCGGATGCAGGCCGCGCAGACGCTTGATCTCGTCATACACATAACCCGACTGCACCGGACTGCCGCCAGGACTGTTGATCCGCAGGATCACACCCTTGACCTTCTTGTCCTCGAACGCCGCCCGCAGGCTGCCGACGATGTTATCGGCACTGGCCGGTTCCTTGTCGGCGATCATGCCGGTGACGTCGATCAACGCGGTGTAGTTCGGGCCGCGTGTAGCGCTCTTTTCCATGTCCATCAACGGCGTGAACAAAATCAGCGCCACAAACAGATAAACAAAGGTCAGCAGCTTGAAAAAAATCCCCCAGCGGCGCGAACGACGCTGTTCCTGCACGCCGGCGAGCAGCGTTTTCTCCAACAGCTTCCAGCTTTTCTGATCACCGTCGTCGGCACTTGCCTTGGCCGGTGCTTTCCATTCGTCGGTCATGCCATCCACCCCAGCAAAAACGTATTAAGCCTGCTTCCCCAGCCAGGCATGCAATTCGGAAAAACGGTCGATCGACAGGCGCGGCTCGAACTGCTGCAGCGATTCGATCGATTGCGCGCCATAACTGACCGCCACCGAATCCATCCCCGCATTGCGCGCCATCAGCAGATCAAAGGACGAATCCCCGACCATCAGCGCCTGATCTGCACGCACACCACAATGCGCAAGGATCTGCTCCAGCATCAGAGGGTGCGGCTTGCTCGCAGTTTCATCGGCAGCGCGGGTGATATCGAAATAATCTTCCCAGCCATTGGCCTTGAGCACGCGATCCAGGCCGCGACGATTTTTGCCGGTCGCTACAGCCAGGTGATAACCCTGCTCGCGAAAGGACGCCATCGACTCGACTACGCCTTCGAACAACGGAGAAGGCACGGCTTCTGCAGCAATGTAGTGATCAGCGTAATACTCGCGAAACAAAGTCATTTCGGCGTCGCTGATTTCCGGGTACAAGGTGCGAATCGCTTCGGGCAGGCCCAGACCGATGATGCCTTTGACGGCAAAATCATCGCGCAACTCGAAACCAGAGCGCCCGGACGCCGAATGCATCGCTTCGACGATCCGGTGAATGGAATCAGCCAGCGTGCCGTCCCAATCGAAAATCAGCAGTTTGTAATCAGATGGGCGCACTCAATCGCTCCACGGTCTTGGCCCACATTTCATCGACCGGCGCCTGCAAGGTCAGCTTGCCACCATCGGGCAGCGGCACGGTCAGCATGTAGGCGTGCAGGAACAGGCGCTTGCCACCCAGATCGCGAATTTCCTTGGTGAAATCCTCGTCGCCATACTTGCTGTCACCAGCAATGCAATGGCCAGCATGCAAGGTGTGCACGCGAATCTGGTGGGTGCGACCGGTAACCGGTTTAGCCTCGACCATGGTGGCGAAATCACCGAAACGGCGCAGCACTTTGAACATGGTCAGGGCTTCTTTGCCCTCATCATTGACTTCGACCATGCGTTCGCCGGAACGCAGATTGCTCTTGAGCAATGGCGCGCTGACCTTCTTGATCGAGGTCGCCCAGTTGCCGCGCACCAGCGCCATGTAACGCTTGTCGACGCCGTCACCACGCAATTGCTCATGCAAGTGGCGCAACATACTGCGCTTTTTGGCGATCATCAGCAGGCCGGAAGTGTCACGGTCGAGACGGTGAACCAATTCCAGCTCTTTGGCATCGGGACGCAACTGACGAAAGGCTTCGATCACGCCGAAATTCAAGCCACTGCCACCGTGAACCGCAATGCCGGCAGGCTTGTTGATCACGATCAGGGCTTTGTCTTCGAAGACAATCGAGGCTTCCAGGCGCTGCAGCAGGCCTTGGGCCAATGGCACCGGCTCATCGCGTTCAGGCACGCGAACCGGCGGCACGCGCACGATATCGCCTGCCTGCAGCTTGTATTCGGGCTTGATCCGACCTTTGTTCACACGCACTTCGCCTTTGCGCAAAATGCGGTAAATCAGGGTCTTGGGCACGCCTTTGAGCCGGGCGAGGAGGAAATTGTCGATTCGTTGGCCGGCATACTCCGGCGAGACTTCAAGCAATTGAACGCCTGGAGTCGAAGGGGCAGTAGTTGTCATGCCGCGGATGATAACAATTTTTATGGAATTGAAGCACTTAATCATTGCTGCTATAGTCGCGAACGCCGCCAAAAGCGGCCTGGACAGCGGAACCACGGTCAAAAACCGGCCCTGACCAACGCAATTCACCAGGACGCGAGGCCGTCCTACGGGGCTTTCGCTACGTAACGGTGGAGTTTGCAGTTGTAACAAGCGCAGGTGACATGAGGCCTGAATTACACCGCCGAGCAGAGTTTTTACTCGCCTGGCAGGCACACATTCAAGGCCAGTTCACAAAGTGCAGTCAGCTGCAGATGACCCCGAGCGAATGCTTCGGAAACAACGCCTGAATTAGCCATGATGCGTGACCTCCCCTTTCGGAGCTCACGGTAAATGCCAACCCGCTGCGGATTCTGCGCGCGGCAGCACCCGAATTATCAGGGATACGTGTAGGGTGGAGATGCACAACCGCTGGACTGTGTAGCAATAGGCTTTATCAAGACGCTTCATCTCGTCCACAGCCGCTGGTTGATTCCTCCTCCTGACTGAGTGCTTAAGTAGCCACAGCAAGCAGGACGCGTACGTCGCTATATCGGCCCAATTGGCCGCATATCGCTGGACACGGGAATGGCCAACCACTCCCGACGCACCTGACACCGACCGTGAGAAGTCGTGTGTGCCGAACGCCGTTTCCGGCAGCCCGGAAACCGACGGTACTACATGAAAAGAATGCTGATTAACGCAACTCAACCCGAAGAGTTGCGTGTTGCACTGGTAGATGGCCAACGCCTCTACGACCTGGACATCGAATCCGGTGCACGCGAGCAGAAGAAGGCCAACATCTATAAAGGCCGCATCACTCGCATCGAACCAAGCCTTGAGGCTGCCTTTGTCGATTTCGGCTCCGAGCGCCACGGCTTCCTGCCCCTCAAAGAAATCTCCCGCGAATACTTCAAGAAAGCCCCTGAAGGCCGCGTCAACATCAAGGATGTCCTGAGCGAAGGCCAGGAAGTCATCGTTCAGGTCGAAAAAGAAGAACGTGGCAACAAGGGCGCAGCCCTGACCACCTTCATCAGCCTGGCCGGTCGTTACCTCGTGCTGATGCCGAACAACCCGCGTGCCGGCGGTATCTCCCGTCGCATCGAAGGCGAAGAGCGCAACGAACTGCGTGAAGCGCTGAACGGTCTGGTTGCGCCAGCCGACATGGGTCTGATCGTGCGCACTGCCGGCCTGGGCCGCAGCAGCGAAGAAATGCAGTGGGACCTCGACTACCTGCTGCAACTGTGGACCGCCATCAAAGAAGCCTCGCTGGATCGCTCCGCGCCATTCCTGATCTATCAGGAAAGCAACGTGATCATCCGCGCCATTCGCGATTACCTGCGCCAGGACATCGGCGAAGTGCTGATCGACAGCGTTGAAGCCCAGGACGAAGCCCTGACCTTCATTCGCCAGGTGATGCCGCAGTACGCCAGCAAGATCAAGCTGTACGAAGACAGCGTGCCGCTGTTCAACCGTTTCCAGATCGAAAGCCAGATCGAGACCGCTTTCCAGCGCGTTGTTGAACTGCCTTCCGGCGGCTCCATCGTCATCGATCCGACCGAAGCTCTGGTGTCCATCGACATCAACTCGGCGCGCGCCACCAAAGGCAGCGACATCGAAGAAACCGCTCTGCAGACCAACCTTGAAGCTGCCGAAGAAATCGCCCGTCAGTTGCGCCTGCGCGACATCGGCGGCCTGATCGTCATCGACTTCATCGACATGACCCCTGCCAAGAACCAGCGCGCCGTGGAAGAGAAAGTCCGCGAATGCCTGGAAGCCGACCGCGCTCGCGTGCAGATCGGCCGCATCTCGCGCTTCGGCCTGCTGGAAATGTCCCGTCAGCGCCTGCGTCCATCGCTGGGCGAAAGCAGCGGCATCGTTTGCCCGCGTTGCAACGGCACCGGCATCATCCGTGACGTTGAATCGCTGTCGCTGGCGATCCTGCGCCTGATCGAAGAAGAAGCCCTGAAAGACCGCACTGCCGAAGTCCGCGCTCAGGTGCCGATCCCGGTCGCCGCGTTCCTGCTCAATGAAAAACGCAACTCGATCACCAAGATCGAACTGCGCACCCGTGCTCGCATCATCATTCTGCCGAACGATCACCTCGAAACGCCGCACTTCGAAGTGCAGCGTCTGCGTGATGACAGCCCGGAAGCCGCGACCAACCAGTCCAGCTACGAAATCGCCGCTGCCGCTGCCGAAGTCGAAGAAGTCCAGCCAGCTGCTGCGACGCGCACCCTGGTTCGCCAGGAAGCAGCCGTTAAAACTGCACCGGCCCGTGCCAACGCTCCGGTTCCGACCGAAGCCGCCGCGCCTGCTGCTCCAGCACCGGCCCCGGTTGCCGCGCCAGAGCCAAGCCTGTTCAAAGGCCTGGTGAAATCGCTGGTCAGCCTGTTCGCCACCAAAGAAGAGCCAGCCGCTCCGGTTGTGGTTGAAAAACCAGCCAGCGAACGTCCGGCCCGTAACGAAGAACGTCGCAACGGTCGTCAGCAGAGCCGCAACCGTAACGGTCGCCGCGATGAAGAACGCAAGCCACGCGAAGAACGTGCTCCCCGTGAAGAACGCGCGCCGCGCGAAGAGCGCGCGCCACGTGAAGCCCGTGAAGTCCGCGAGCCGCGTGAAGCTCGCACCGAAGCGCCAGTAGCCCGCGAAGAGCGCGCACCACGCGCCCCGCGTGAAGAACGTGCTCCACGTGCGCCGCGCGAAGATCGCAAGCCACGTGGCGAGCGTGAAGAGCGTGTACGTGAACTGCGCGAGCCACTGGACGCCGTTCCAGCCGCTGCAGCAGCCGCCGTTGCCGTGACTGCTGAAGAGCGTCCGGCCCGTCAGCCACGCGAAGAGCGCGCACCGCGTCCGCCGCGTGAAGAGCGTCAACCGCGTGCCGAGCAGGCCGCTGCTGCCGTCGCTGAAGAAGAAGTGAACAGCAACGAAGAGCAACTGCCGGAAGACGGTTCGGAGAGCGCCGAAGGCGATCGTCCACGTCGTCGTTCGCGCGGTCAGCGTCGTCGCAGCAACCGTCGTGAGCGTCAGCGTGATGCCAACGGCAACGTGATCGAAGGTTCGGAAGAATCCGAAGCCGGCGAAAACGCTGAAGAGCCAAGTACCGCCGATCTGGCTGCTGGCCTGGCTGTAACCGCTGCCGTTGCCAGCACCGTGATCAGCGCTCCGGCCGAAGCACAGGCCCACGAGCAAGCTGAACGGGCTACCGCCGCTGTGCAGGAAACTGCGCCAGTGGAAGCGCCGGTTGTCGAAGCGACCACTCCGGTAGAAGTGGTTGCTGCTCCGGAAGTCGAAGTGGCACCGGTTCAGGAAACCCTGCCTCAGGTAGAGCCAGCTCCAGCCGTGGTTACCGAGCCGGTGGTTGAAACCGTCGCTGAAACCGTGACCGAAACCGTGCGTGAAGTTCGCGAAGAACAGACCGCTTTCAACTGGGTTGCCGAGCCGGCTGTCGCTGAAACACCAGTGCCAGTGGTTGAAGCACCGGTTGTTGAAACGCCAGTGTTCGAAGCTCCTGCGGTTGAAGCTCCTGTGGTTGAAGAGACTAAAGTTGCCGAGCCAGTGGTCGTTACTGAACCTGCACCGGTTGTCGAAGCACCTGTCGTTGCCGAAGCGCCAGCTCCTGTGGTTGAAGCACCGGCTCCAGTCAGTGCTCTGACGCCAAGCGGCCGCGCGCCGAACGACCCACGTGAAGTGCGTCGCCGCAAGCGTGAAGAAGAGCGCCTGCAGAAGGAAGCCGAACTGGCTGCCGCTGCTGCTCCTGTTGCTGAAGTGGTCGAGGCAGCGCCTGCCCCGGTCGCTGAAGAAGCGGTTGTCGAAGCAGTGATCGCTGAAGCGCCACGCTCCGTTCAGGACGCGGTCGAGCAGCACCAAGAGGCCGAGGAAAAAGAACACGAGCCTAAACCACTCGTGTAATTCCCAAAGCCGTTAAAAGCCCCGCCTGATTATTCAGGCGGGGCTTTTTTATGCCTCGATTTTTTGTGGTGGATTCTAGATCCAACCCCCTCACCCCAGCCCTCTCCCCACGGGGCGAGGGGGAAAGGGAGCCGATCTCCTTGTGCTTCAAGGCCGGAGTTCGACTCGAAGTTTCAGGTCGGTGTACCTCGAAAGAACACCTCGGTCAGTCCCCTCTCCCTCCGGGAGAGTTTTAGGGTGAGGGGCTCTCAGGAATTTACGCAGCTCTCAAGACGAAGTAAAAACCAAAGCCTGCGGCACATCGATATCCCACAACACCCCAGGATCATCCACCGCCACCTCAACCACCCTGCCCTGCTTGAACAATGGTCTGGCCCCACGATCGCCACTCAACGCCTGCAACCCCGCCCCAAACGAGCGCCCAAACCCCACCGGATGACCAAACTCGCCCTCCTGCACCGGCACGCTCACCGCATCATCGGCAATGGCCGCGACCACCCGCTCGATAGTGGAAGGCAAAATAAACGGCAGATCCCCCAGCACAATCAACCAGCCATCGGCGTCCGGACAAGCCGCGACACCAGCGGCAATACTGTCACCCATCCCGGTCGACTCAATCGAGACAACTTCACAGCCATAAGCCTGCGCCATGCGCATCACCTGCGGCCGCGCTTCGGTGGTGACCAATATGCGCTTTTCGAGACTGGCCGGCAGATTCACCAGCACCTGCTCGATCACCGAACGCACCGCGCCATCCCGCCCGGTGCAGTCCGCCAACAATTTATCCTTGTCAGCACCCGCCACCCGGCGAAAGCGACTGCCCTCGCCCGCTGCCAGCACAATCACTGCAATGGACTGACTCATGCGTCCTCCAATGTTTTTTTCTGCTTCAACTCGACCCCGTTCTTGATCGCGACGATTTCTGCCAACAAGGACAAGGCAATTTCTGCCGGCGAATGACTACCGATGTGCAGGCCGATCGGTCCGTGCAAACGATCGATAGCCTCTACCGACAAGCCTAGTTGAGCCAGATTCTCCCGACGTTTCTGGCTGTTGATCCGCGACCCGAGCGCGCCGACATAGAAAGCTGGCGAATCCAGCGCCGTCAGCAGCGCCATGTCATCCAGCCTTGGATCGTGGGTCAGCGCGACAATCGCCGTGCGTTCGTCGGCCTGAATACTCAACACCGCGTCATCCGGCATACCCGGGACGAATCGACCGTGATGCTCTTCCCAGCCATAAACGAATTCGCTGCGCGGATCGCAAATCAGCACTTCAAAATCCAGTAGCCGCGCCATGTCCGCGACGTAGCGCGACAACTGGCCGGCGCCTATCAATAGCAAGCGCCAGCGCGGACCGTAGATCGCGCGCAAGATTTTACCGTCGAACGCCAGCGAATCGGCTTTGCTCGCTGTCGTCAAAAGTACTTCCCCGGTTTCGATGTTCAGCTCACGGGCAACGATTTCGTGTGCTTCACAACGCGCGAGCAACTCGGCAACCCACGCAGGATCGCCGATCCGTTCTTCAGTCAGGCGCAGCGTACCGCCACAGGGCAAACCGAAGCGCGCCGCCTCTTCCCGTGTGACGCCGTAGGTGATCAGTTGCACCGGCGGCCCATCGGTGGCGATCCGGCCGTCATGCAGGCGCGCAATCAAATCATCTTCGACACAGCCGCCCGACACCGAACCAATCACCACACCATCCTCGCGCAAGGCGAGCATGGCACCGGGAGCACGGGGCGCGGTGCCCCAGGTCTGCACCACGCTGAACAGCACCACCCGCTGTCCGGCGCGGCGCCATTCGAGGACACTGCGCAGGACATTGAGGTCGACGCTGTCCATTACGCCTCTGCCTTCTGCCAGCCCTGCAACTGATAGCGCACCGGCAGATTGCGGATGCGCTTGCCGGTGGCGGCGAAGATCGCGTTGCACAAGGCCGGAGCAATCGGCGGTACGCCCGGTTCGCCGACACCGCCCAAGGGCACGTCGCCCGGCGGTGTCACCAGATGCACGGCAATTTCCTTCGGCGCCAGCGACATGCGCGCCACTTCATACATATGGAAGTTGTCCTGCTGCACCTTGCCGTCCTTGAAGCTGATTTCACCAAGCACCGCATTACCGAGGCCCATCACACAAGCACCTTCGAACTGCGAGCGAATGCGTTCAGGGTTGATCTGCGGCCCGCAATCCACGGCGATATCGGCCTTGTGCACGATCAGCGTGCCGTCGTCTTTGACCTCGACTTCGATCACCGCCGCCACGTACGTGACGAAGCTGTAATGCACCGCCAGGCCAAGACCACGCCCCTTGGGCAGTTTGCGCCCCCAACCGGCAGCTTTCGCTGCGGTTTCCAGCACAGTGCGCATACGGCCAGTGTCGATCGGATAACGCTCGGGAGATTCGCCGTAGTTCCACTCCTCGCTTAGCGTGCGCGGGTCGATCTGACGATCAGGGCCGAGCAGTTTGATCTGGTATTTGAGCGGATCTTCGCCAGCCTTGTGCGCCAGCTCATCGACGAAACTCTGGATCGCGAAACCGTGGGGAATGTTCGACACCGAGCGATACCAGCCGACCCGCGTGTGCACGGTGGCTTCGGGGTTTTCCAGGCGCACGTTGGGAATCGCGTAGGCCATGTTGGTGAAGCCCATGCCCAGTTCGAATGCCGCTTCGTGGTTCATGCCCGGCGCGAACAGCGCGGTGATGCTCGGCGCCACGGTGCGATGCAACCAGCCGGACGGCATGCCGTCCTTGCCCACGCCCGCTTTGACGTACTCGGCGGACACGGTGTGGAAATACGAGTTGTGGATGTCATCTTCACGCGTCCACTGTACCCGCACTGCTTTACCGGGAAACTCCTTGGCCAGGATCGCCGCCTCAACAACGAAGTCCGGCTTGGATTTACGCCCGAAACCACCGCCGAGCAGCGTGACATTAAAGGTGACATTGTCGAACGGCAGACCAAGGCGCTCGCCGATTCGCTCACGGGTGACTTGCGGCGCCTGACTCGGTGCCCACGCTTCGCAAACGCCGTCCTGGTAGCGAGCAATGGCGACCATAGGCTCCATCGGTGCCTGCGCCAGATGCGGTAAATAGTAGGAAGCTTCGAGGGTGCTGACAGCGTCGCTCAGGGCTTTATCGATATCTCCGGTATTGCGCACCACTTTGCCGGGCTTGAGCGAAGCGGCTTCCAGCTCCTTGCGATAGGCGATCGAGTCATAACTGGCGTTCGGGCCGTCATCCCATTCGATTTTCAACGCCTCGCGGCCCTTGATCGCTGCCCAGGTATTGCTGGCGACCACGGCCACGCCGCCCAACGGCTGGAATTCCGAAGGCAATGGGCGAGTTTCGATCTGGATGACTTTGAGTACGCCAGGGACTTTCAGCGCGGCGCTGTCATCCACCGATTTGACCTTGCCGCCGTACACCGCCGGACGAGCGATGGTGGCGTACAACATGCCATCGAAATGCACATCGGCGCCGTACACCGCACGACCGTTGACGATGTCGTCACCGTCGATGGCTTTGCTGCCTTCCTTGCCGATGTAGCGAAACTCCGACGGCTGCTTTAGGCGCAGGCTGTCACGCGCCGGCACCGGCAACGCACTGGCAGCAGCGGCGAGTTCGCCATAACCCAGCTCACGGCCAGACGGTTTGTGAATGATTTTATGCAACTGCGCGCGGCATTCGCCGACCGGTACTTTCCACTGCGCGGCCGCCGCTTGCTCCAGCATCGTGCGCGCTGCCGCGCCGCAACGCCGCATCGGTTCATACCAATGGCGCATGCTGCGCGAACCGTCAGTGTCCTGGTTACCGAAACGCACTTCATCGCCCGGCGCCTGTTGCACTTTGACGTGGGCCCAGTCGGCTTCCAGCTCATCGGCAACGACCATGGTCAGACTGGTGCGCACACCCTGGCCCATCTCCGAGCGGTTGCACACCACGGTGACCGTGCCGTCAGCGGCGATGCTGACGTAGACCTTCGGATCATCGATCCAGCCATTGGGCATGCCATCGGCGCCGAACTGTTTCGGTTTGTCCTCGGCCAACGCATCCTGCCAGCCCCAACTTGCCGCCAGCACCAGAGCACCAGTGGCGCCGACGCCTTTGAGAAAACCACGACGGCTGAGATTGCTCAGGGCGAAATCATTCGGAAGACGGCTCATGCCTTGGCCTCCTTCAAATGGGTGGAGGCTTGGCGGATCGCAGTCTTGATCCGGTTGTAAGTGCCGCAACGGCAAATGTTGCCGACCATGGCCTCTTCGATCTGTTCGTCGCTCGGATTCGGGTTGGTTTTGAGCAGCGCCGTGGCCGACATGATTTGCCCGCCCTGACAGAAACCGCATTGAGCCACAGCACTGTCCAGCCAGGCTTGCTGGACTACCTGACCCACCGGGTCGGCGTGCAGGTTATCGATGGTGGTGACGTTCTGCCCGACCACCGAGCCGATCGGCGTAATGCAACTGCGCGCCGGCAAGCCATCGATGTGAATGGTGCAGGCACCACACAGGCCCATACCGCAGCCGAATTTGGTGCCGTTGTAACCAGCAACATCGCGGATAGCCCAGAGCAGCGGCATGTCTTCCGTGACATCGAGGGAATGGTCTTGGCCATTGAGTTTCAGGGTAATCATGGGCACGCCCGCATATTTTTAGTGGTTATGGGGTCGAGCAATCTGCCGCCATTGAATCGGCGGTGGTTCACGCAGATCGACTCAGGCTAATCAGGCTCTCTTGTGCCGACGCGAACGTCTGCACCGGGCCTTTGGTGGAGCAAATGACGGTTATCGTTAGCTCGCTAAGTTAACCCAGCATTAACGAAAAAGCCCTGCTGAGACAGGGCTTTTCAGTTATGAGCTTTTAGCTACAAGCTGCAAGTAAATGCAGTAGCTGGCTCACGATCAAGATTGTAGCTTGCTGCTAGAAGCTTGACGCTCGCAGCTGCTTCAATACCGGTTGGGCTCCATTTCCAGTTCGACATTGAAACGTTCGGCAATGTCTTTCTGGATGCGTTGCGCCAGATCGAGCAGTTGCAAACCGGTTGCCGCGCCGTAGTTGACCAGCACCAGCGCCTGTAATTTATGCACGCCGGCATCGGCCTCACGGAAACCTTTCCAGCCAGCGCGCTCGATCAACCAGCCAGCAGCCAGTTTCATTTGCCCGTCCGGTTGAGCGTAAGCCACTACATCCGGGTGCTGCGTTTTGATTTGCGCGACGACGGCCGCCGACACCAGCGGATTCTTGAAGAAGCTGCCGGCATTGCCGAGCACTGCCGGGTCCGGCAGTTTTTCGCTGCGGATGCTGCAGATGGCGCGGCTGACATCGGTCGGCGTCGGCTGCTCAATACCCTGCTCGGTCAGGCGCTGACGCACCGGGCCGTATTCCAGATGCAGATGCGCAACGCGATCCAGTTTGAAGCGCACGCGCAGAATCAACCAACGCCCAGGCTGCTGTTTGAACAGGCTGTCGCGGTAGGCAAAGTTGCATTCTTCCAGGGTGAAATCACGTAGCTCGCCAGTCTGGCGATCCAGCGCCGTGAGCCCGGCAAACACATCCTTGATCTCGACGCCGTAAGCACCAATGTTCTGCATCGGCGCAGCGCCGACAGTGCCGGGAATCAGGCTGAGGTTTTCCAGTCCGGAAAAACCCAGCGCCAGCGTGTGCTGAACAAACGGATGCCAAGGCTCGCCAGCTTCAGCTTCGATTACCACACGGCTGCCGTCATCGCTGATCACGCGGATGCCTCTGGTAGCCATGCGCAATACCAGCGCCGGAATGTCCGCCGTCAGCAGCAAATTGCTGCCACCACCGATCACCAGCAACGGCACGTCGTGCGCGGTGGCATACGCCAGCGCTTCGCGAACATCAGCATCGCTGTGGGCTTCGGCGAACAGTTGCGCGCGCACATCGACGCCGAAACTGTTGAACGGTTTCAGGGAAACCTGCGGTTGCACCTGCAAACTCATAACCGGCCCTTCACTTCGATCAACAGTTGGTCACACGCAGCTTCGATCAGATCCAGCACCTGATCGAAACCCTGATCGCCGTCGTAGTACGGATCCGGCACTTCATCGACCAGTCCGGCATAGCGGCGCAGAAACAGATCCAGTTCGGCCTTGCCGGTGGACGGTTGCAGAGCCTTGAGGTTGCGCAAGTTGCTGTTGTCCATCGCCAGAATCAGATCGTAACTGGCGAAATCGGCACGACTGACCTGCTGCGCGCGTTGCGCCGACAGGTCATAGCCGCGCACTTTGGCTGCAGCCTGACTGCGTTTGTCCGGCGGGTTGCCGACGTGCCAGTCGCCGGTGCCGGCGGAGGCCACTTCGACCTGATCCGCCAGCCCCGCTTCACGCAGTTTGTGCCGCAACACGCCTTCAGCCGTGGGCGAACGGCAAATGTTGCCCAGGCACACAAACAGAACGCGCATCAGGCCCCCAGCAGGCGACGAACGCGCTCGAGGTCTTCAGCGGTGTCGACACCCGTCGGTGGCGCGATCAAGGCGTCAGCGACATGAATCCGCACGCCGTGCCACAGGGCACGCAATTGCTCGAGGGATTCAGTGTTTTCCAGCCAGCACGGCCCCCAACTCACGAAGTCGTGGAGGAAACCGGCGCGGTAGGCATAAATGCCGATGTGACGACGGTATGGCACGCCTTCGGGCAATTGCTCACGGCTTTTGGCGAATGCATCGCGTGCCCATGGCAAGGTCGCGCGGCTGAAGGTCAGCGCCAGACCGTTCATGTCGCTGACCACCTTGACCACGTTCGGATTGAACAGGGTGTCCACGTCTTCGATCGGCTCGGCCAGGGTGGCCATGCGCGCTTCGGTGTGCGCGGCCAGGTTGGCAGCGACCTGATCGATCACGCTCGGCGGAATCAGCGGCTCGTCGCCTTGCACGTTGACCACGATCGCGTCAGGCTCGAGGCCCAGTTTCGCCGCGACTTCGGCCAGACGATCGGTGCCGGAATTATGGTCTTCACGGGTCAGCACCACTTCGGCGCCAAAGGCCTTGCAGGCCTCGACGATGCGCGCGTCGTCAGTCGCGACCACGACGCGGGTCGCGCTGCTTTTGCTCGCCTGTTCCCAGACGTGCTGGATCATCGGCTTGCCGGCGATGTCCAACAGCGGTTTGCCCGGCAGACGGGTCGAGGCGAAACGCGACGGAATGACAACGGTGAAGGCGGTGGTCATTTATCCAGACGCTCGTCGGTGGTCAGGGTGCGGGCTTCGCTTTCGAGCATCACCGGGATGCCGTCGCGGATCGGATAGGCCAGACCGGCGCCCTTGCTGATCAGCTCGGTCTTGTCGGCGCTGAGCTTGAGCGGGCCTTTGCAGATCGGGCACGCGAGGATATCGAGCAATTTGGTGTCCATGAACATTCCCTGAGTAAAGAGTTAAGGCAAAAGCCGATCGGGCAACAGGCGCATCAGCTGTGTGTCGAACCAGGCCACGAAGGCCGGCGACGGCACGGCATCAACCGCCAGATACCACCAGTCGGCTGCAGCGAAGGCACGGCACTTCACCGCGTCCTTTTCGGTCATCACCAATGGCAATGACGGTGTGAAATTCAAGGCCTGCACGCTGTATTCGGCGTGATCGGCAAACGCATGGGGGACTGCCCGCCAGTCTAGCGCTTCGAGGGTATTGAAGAAACGTTGCGGATTGCCGATCCCGGCGACGGCGTGCACGGCCTGGCCGGAAGGGAAATGATCGAGCGGCTTGCGCTCGCCACTGCGCAGATTGACCAGCGCGGTGGGTTGCAGGCGGAAGGCGAAACCGTCGTCGCGATCTTCGGTGGCACCGTTGAACAGCACGCCATCGACGCTTTGCAGGCGCTCGATCGGTTCGCGCAACGGCCCGGCAGGCAAGCAACGTTTATTGCCTAGCCCACGGGCGGCATCGATCAGCACCAGTTCCAGATCCCGCGCCAGACGATAATGCTGCATGCCGTCATCGGAGAGGATCAGATCCAGCGGTTCGCTGGCGAGCAAGGCTTTGACGGCGGCGCTGCGATCGGGGTCGATCATCAGCGGCACGCCGGTGCGCTGGACGATCAGCAACGGTTCGTCACCGGCAATGTCAGCGCTTTGCTCCGCCTCAACGCGCCATGGCAGTTGCGGCGGTTTGGCACCGTAGCCACGGCTAACCACGCCGACGCGCAAACCGCTGCGTCGGCAATGTTCGATCAACCAGAGGATCATCGGCGTCTTGCCGGTGCCACCGACAGTGATATTGCCGACCACGATCAACGGCACCGGCGGCTGATAGATTTCGCCTTCACCGTCGAGAAAGCGTTGGCGTTTACCGACCACGACGCGGCGATAGAGCATTTCCAGCGGCCGCAGCAACGTCAGGGCCGGGTGCCCCTGATACCACGCGGCGAGCAAGCGATCAGACAGGCTCATCAGGATTTGGGCGCCGCCTCGACCGTGGTCATGCGCAGATGGCTGAAACCGAGCTTGCCGGCCGCGTCCATGGCGGTGATCACGGATTGGTGCTGCGTCTTGCCATCGGCACTGATCGACAACGGCATGTTGGTATCACCGTTGGACTCTTTCTGCATCGCGTCCATCAATGTCGCCAGATCATTCTTCGGCAGAATCTTGTTGTTCACCGAAAACACGCCTTCGGCGCTGATGGCCACGTCGATCTGCTTGAGCTGCTGATCTTCAGCCGGCGAACCGCTGACCGCTTCCGGCAGGTCGACGCGCAACTGGGTTTCACGGGTAAACGTGGTGGTCACGACGAAAAACAACAGCAGAATGAACACCACATCGATCAGCGATGCGAGGTTAATGTCGATCGTTTCCCGAGGCTTGCGACGGAATTTCACGCGCGGCCCTCGGCCAGATCGACGTCACGGTCGCCCTGCACCACTTCAACCAGTTTGATCGCTTCCTGCTCCATGCCCACCACCAGCTCATCGATGCGGCGTTGCAGGAACCGGTGGAAGAACACCGCCGGGATCCCGACCATCAGGCCTGCCGCAGTGGTGATCAGCGCTTTCGAGATACCACCGGCCAATACCGAGGCATTGGTGGTCATGCCGGAACCGGTGAACGCGCTGAAAATATCGATCATGCCTAACACGGTGCCCAGCAGACCGAGCAACGGCGACATGGCGGCAATGGTGCCCAGTGCGTTGACGTAGCGTTCGAGCTCGTGAATAACGCGGGCAGCGGCCTCTTCGATGCACTCTTTCATGATCTCGCGACCATGCTTGGAGTTGGCCAGACCGGCGGCAAGGATTTCCCCCAGCGGCGAATTGGCGCGCAATTCCTTGAGCTTTTCTTTATTGAGCTGCTTGTCCTTGATCCAGACCCAGACCTGGCCCAGCAGATGCTCGGGAGTGACGCGACTGGCGCGCAGGGTCCACAGGCGTTCGGCGACGATCGCCATGGCCGCGATGGAGCTCAGAATGATCGGCAACATCATCCAGCCGCCGGATTTGACCAATTCCCACACAGTGACAGTCCCCTCGAAAAAGTGCGCCACTTTACCATACCGATTCACGATTAAGACCCGCCGCCCCGACGACCGTGATGTGGCATCCATGCTGGCACCGATCAACGGGCGAGCGCAGGCGTATCGCGCCAGAAACGCCGCTGTTGACGCATCGTCCACGGCGGTTTGAAGCGGCCCAGTTGTAGATGAATGGCACCCTGTTCGGCGCTGTCGTAAATGCGCAGGCCTTGTTTGCGATAACGCGCCAGCACGGTCGGGTGTGGATGGCCAAATGAATTGCCGTGACCTCGCGAGATCAGCACCGACTCAGGCTTCAAGACGTTGAGCAGCGCCATTGACGATGAACTGCGGCTGCCATGGTGAGGCGATTGCAGCCAGTGCGTCGGCACGGCCAGTGGACTGTCGATCAGCACGCGTTCGGCATGGGTGTCGATATCACCGGTCAGCAGCAAACGCTCGCCATTGGCCTCGATCTGCAACACGCACGAACGCTGATTGCTATCGTGAGCGTCCGTCCACTGCCAGAGTTGAAAACGCACGCCGTCCCACTGCCATTGCCGGCCGCTTTCGCAGGCTTCGGCGCCCAATTGCGCGGGCAGTGCCGCCGGGTCGCCGCTGATCACTTGCGCAATGGTCAAACCGCGCATGATCGCCAGCGCACCACCCGCGTGATCGGCGTCTGCATGGCTGAGCAGCATCAGATCGAGGTTTCCTACGCTGAGTTTGCGCAACGCGGGCAACACCACCCGCTCGCCGAGATCGAAATCGCCAAAGCGTGGCCCCGCGTCATAGAGCAACGCGTGATGGCGGGTACGGATCAGGACTGCCAGGCCTTGGCCAACATCGAGCTGCCAGACATCAGCCAGGCCTTCGGCCAATCGCTCGCGGGGTGGCATGGCCAGCAGCAACAACAGTGGCCAGCCCAGTGGCCGCAGGGGCACTCCGCGCGGCAACAGCAACAACACGGCGCCGAGGCTGCCAATCGCCCAGACCCAAGTGGTTATCGAGGGTGCGATCCACGCCGGCCAATGCCCGGCAATCATTGCCAGCGCGCGAAACAATACCTCGATCAAACCGCCGGCCAGCCACAGCAGGCATGCACCAACATAAGGGACAGGCAACAACACCGTCCCTAGTAGCGCCGGCGGTAACACCACAAGACTGACCCAGGGCACAGCGAACAAATTGGCCAGCGGCCCGCTAACACTGATCGGCAAGTTCAGCGCTAGCAACACCGGGCATAAACCGATCGCGATCAACCATTGCGCCCGCGTCCAGGTCTGCCACCAGCGCCACACCCCCAAACGACCGCCAAAGGTAAAGATCAGTACCGCCACCGCCGCAAACGAGAGCCAAAAACCTGGACGCAAACTGGCGAGCGGATCCAGCAACAGCACACCATTGAACGCCAGCAGCAACGGCCACCATGCCCCCAGATGGCGAAAGCGCAGCCGCCACAAAAGCACCAGCCCGACCATCACGCAGGCCCGCTGCACCGGCACATCGAACCCGGCAAGCAGGCCATAACCAAACGCTGCCGCGAACGCCAGCCCACAGGCCCATGGCAGCCACGGCCAACGCAATGGCCACAGGCCAAATCGCGCCAACCCTGCAACCAGCCAATACATCACTGCCGCCAGCAAGCCGATGTGCTGGCCGGAAATCACCAACAAGTGCACGGTCCCGGTGTCCTGCAGAATCTGCCAATCCTCACGACTGAGCCCGGACCCATCGCCCAATACCAGGGCAGCCAGTGCGCCATTTCGTCCTTGCGCATCCACACTCAGCAAGCGCTGACGAATGCTGTCGCGCCACGCCCAGCGTGCTTCGCTCAGGCGCTGGCCGTCCTTGATCGTGCCCGTCGCTCCGATGCGTTGCGCCAGCAGCCACGCCTCATAGTCGAAGGCCTCAGGATTGCGTAATCCACCGGGACGCTTCAACTTCACCGCCAAACGCCAGCGCTCACCACTGTTGACCGGTGGCCCGGCATACCAGGCAAGCCGCATCAGCGATGGCAGTTTTTCATGACGCGACTGCGCATCGGCCACTTCGAAACGCACCACACCATCGGCGCTCTGCGGCAAGCCGATGACCCGTCCTTCGAGCCAGCGGGTTTCGCCATCCAGTTCAGTCGGCAAACGATCATTCAACGCCCATTGCGCACCGACGCTGGCCCACGTGAAACCAAACAGCAAAAACGCTAACGGATAGCTGCGAAACGGCAGCAACATCAAAGCCGCCACCGGCAGCAACAGCATCAACCAGACCGGCGGTAATGCCGGCATAAAAACCGGGGCCAGCAGACCGACTGCCAGCGCCATCATCCCTGTGCGCATAAGCCCGTCCTTGAGAGTCCCGTACTTAGGCATAGCGGGTGTCGGGCACGGACGTCGTCAACAATTGTCACAAAGTCTGAATGGGCGCTTCGTAGAATCCAGACATACTTGCCGCCTTAACCGACCGAGAAGCCTTATGCCCCGGCGCTTATTCAAACGTTACATGCCCGACCCGACGAGCATCAGGGAACACAAATCCTTACGCTTTCTCGGCAAGTTGCTGCATGACCCGAACCTCTGGCACCTCAATCGCCACTCGGTCGCGCGGGCGATGGCGGTCGGCCTGTTCGCCGCATTCCTGCCGATTCCGGCGCAGATGCTGGTGGCCGCCGCCCTTGCCGTCATGGTGCGGGGGAACATGCCGATTGCGGTCAGTCTGGTATGGCTGACCAATCCGATCACCATGCCGGCGGTGTTCTTTTGCACTTATCAGGCCGGGGCGTTTTTGATGGACGTGCCCGCCCGGCATCTGCCGGATGAACTGACCTGGGAGTGGATCAGCGGCGAGTTGTCGACGCTGTGGCAACCGTTTTTGCTCGGTTCGGTGGTGGTAGGACTGGTGCTCGGTGCCCTCGCCTATTGCCTGGTGATGATGTACTGGCGCTGGTGGGTCGCGCGGCAATGGGCGCGGCGCAAGAAAAGCCGCATGCGCTGAATGCAAAACGGCCTCCGCAGTGGGAGGCCGTTTTGATTTGTGGCGTCTGTATTCGCGAGCAGATTCGCTCCAACATTGGATCTTTGTTGTGCCGAAGATCCCCTGTGGGAGCGAGCCTGCTCGCGAAGAAGTCGACTCGGTCTGGAGTCAGGTACGCATCCCGCGCCCACTCACCAGCAACCGTGCGCAACCGAGATACAACACCACCGTCGCCACCAACATAAAGGTGATCGCAATGCCGATCTTGATATCCGAGACACCGAGAATCCCGTAGCGGAACGCATTGACCATGTGCAGCACCGGGTTGGCCAGCGACACGGTCTGCCAGAACGGCGGCAGCAACGTGATCGAGTAGAACACCCCACCCAGGTACGTCAGCGGCGTCAGTACAAACGTCGGGATGATCGAAATATCATCGAAGTTGCGCGCAAACACCGCGTTGATAAAGCCCAGCAGCGAAAAGATCGTCGCCGTCAGTACCACCACCAGAATGGTCACCCCGAGGTGATGCACCTGCAAATGGGTGAAGAACAGCGACAGAATGGTAACGATCACCCCCACCATCAAGCCACGCAACACGCCACCAACGGTGAAGCCAATCAGAATCGTGTGCGGCGAAACCGGCGACACCATCAGCTCTTCGATGGAACGCTGGAACTTGCTGCCGAAGAAACTCGAGACCACGTTGCCGTAGGAGTTGGTGATCACCGACATCATGATCAGCCCCGGTACGATGTACTCCATGTAAGTGAAGCCACCCATATCACCGATCTGCCGACCGATCAGGTTACCGAAGATCACGAAGTACAAAACCATGGTAATCGCCGGCGGCAGCAGCGTTTGCGGCCAGATCCGCGTGAAGCGTTTGACCTCGCGGTAAACGATGGTCTGCAGGGCGACGAGGTTGGGACGGAATTCGGAACTCATACCGCCACCTTCGACAGATTTTTCTCGACCAGGGACACGAACAGCTCCTCGAGGCGATTGGTTTTGTTACGCAGGCTCAGCACTTCGATGTTCTGCTGTGCCAACTGGGTGAACAACGCCGTGATGCCCATGGATTTGTCGACCTGGACTTCCAGGGTGTGACCGTCGATCAACCGGGCGGGGTAGCCGAGCAATTGCGGCGCGGCGTGCAAGTCGTTTTTCAGGTCCAGCAAGAAGGTTTCCACGTGCAACTGGCCCAGCAATTGTTTCATGCTGGTGTTCTCGACGATGGTGCCGTGGTCGATGATGCCGATGTTGCGGCACAGCTGCTCAGCCTCCTCCAGATAATGCGTGGTGAGGATGATGGTGATGCCTTTCTGGTTCAGTTCGGTGAGGAACGTCCACATCGACCGGCGCAGTTCGATGTCGACGCCTGCGGTCGGTTCATCGAGGATCAACAGACGCGGTTCATGCACCAGCGCACGGGCAATCATCAGACGGCGTTTCATGCCGCCGGACAGCGAACGCGACGGCACATCGCGTTTGTCCCACAAGCCCAGTTGGGTCAGGTACTGCTCGGCGCGCTCCTTGGCGATCTTCGCCGGAATGCCGTAGTAACCGGCCTGGGTCACGACGATATCGAAGGTCTTTTCAAACTGGTTGAAGTTGAATTCCTGGGGCACCACGCCGATCGAGCGCTTGAGCTGCGCAGGATTTTTGTCCAGGTCATGGCCGAAGATATTCACCGTGCCGCTGGTCTTGTTCACCAGGGTCGAGAGAATGCCGATGGTCGTGGATTTGCCGGCACCGTTGGGGCCGAGCAAGGCGAAAAAGTCACCCTCGGCGACGTCCAGATCGATACCACTCAAGGCCTGGAACCCGTTGCCGTAGGTTTTGGTTAGCTGCCGGATGGACAGAGCGGAACTCATATCTGATTTACGCACCAAGAAGGGAAGAAAGGGATAAATAAGGGCGGGCGGCGAGGGATACAACCGCAGCACTAGAGCGCAATGGTGCTTGCCGCCGCCGCACAAGTACAGTCAAGTGTGTCGATAGTAGGTATTAAGTCAACGCGGTCATAACGGCTTTTTTGTACGCCGGACGCTGTTTCAGGCGCTCATACCAGGCTTGCAGATGCGCTTGTGGCGCGCGTTCGATGGGCATCTCGAACCAGGCATAAATGAAACTGCCCAGCGGTATATCGCCCATGCCGATGTCTTGCCCGGAGAGATAGGGCTGGCTGGCCAAGGCTTGGTCGGCCATGCTCAGCAGCTCATTGCATTCCTTGATCGCGGCATTGATCGCAGCCCAGTCCTGCTTGTCCGCCGGCGTGCGCAAGACGCCCCAGAACACCGTGCGGAACGGACCGGCAAAACTCGACGTGGTCCAGTCCATCCACTTGTCAGCGACGGCGCGGGCTCGCGGATCCGCCGAATACCAGTGGCTGTCGGGCGCATGTCTGGCCAGCAGATAGCGGACGATGGCGTTGGATTCCCACAACACGAAACCGTCGTCTTCGATCACCGGCACCCGGCCGTTCGGGTTCATCGCTCGGTACTCGGGTGTATCGACAACGCCGAATGCGCCGCCAGCATCAATCGCCTCGTAGGCCAGGCCGAGCTCTTCAGCAGCCCACAACGGCTTTCTGACATTCGATGAGTTTTTCCGTCCCCAGATCTTCAGCATGACCGCCTCTTTTCAAATGAGTGGGCAGGCAGCATACGCCGGATCAGGTACGGCTCAAATCACTCTGCATATCGCCCAGCAGTTGCGGCTGCAGATCAGTGAACAGATGCGGATAGCACTTTTGCAGATGTTCGAAGAAGAACATTTCCGGGACATCGGCGAATTGGCCATGGTCGACCAGATACTCCATCAATTGCGCACCGTCACGGTTGAACGGGTGAAAAACGCTGTCGTTGATGCCGTCGAATTCCAGCGGCGCGACGTTGAACAGCTCGCAAAGCTTCTGATTGAACGCCGGTGTGGCCTTGACCCAGCGTCCATTGAGGAACAGCTCGGTGTAACCGTGCATGGCGAACATGTCGCTTTTCAATAATTCGAGCAGACGCGGCGTCGACAGGTGATTTTTCACGTCGGCCAGCCCGATCCGCGCCGCGATTCCGCAATGCCGAGCGCAGCCCGCCAGCAGCGTGGCTTTCGGTACGCAATAACTCTCCCCCGTCGCCAGCGCATAACTGCCACGCAAGGTCCGTGGATCACGACTAAAGGTGTAGGGGTTGTAGCGCACCGCCTCACGCACGGCGTAATAAAGACTGATCGCCTGCTTGAGCGGCTCGCGGCTGGCGCCCCGATGTTGTTCCGCGAACTCCACCACTGCCGGGTGGTCACTATCGATGAAGCGGCCGGGACTCAGATACTCGTGCATGACGACAATCTCCTGGGTGAGCCCCGAGTCTAGCGACAGCTTCAGCACAGAGATAACGACGTTTCGGCCAAACTTGGACGCAAAGACGCGGGATCAGCGAACGATTTCCCACACGTGTTGCCCACCGAACCTACGAAAACCATCCGGGGTTTCCCACGATTTCAATCACCTTGGTCTGACCACCCGCTTTTACAGATGCCGTCTAAGCTCTGGAGGGTCGATTTGCCTTGGTTCACGGAGGACTGAATATGCTGTTGTTGTGGATACTGGTTTTGATCGTTGGCGTGGCGTATCTCGCCCACCGGCGCATCGCCCCGCTGCCTACGTTGGGCATCGTTGCCGTTTACCTGCTGGCGATGGGTATTTTCAGTCATGCGCCGGGCTGGTTATTGGGGATTTTGTGGATCTTGCTGGCGGTGGTCGCCGCACCCTTGCTGCTGCCCGACCTGCGCCGCAAACATTTCACGGCGCCGCTGTTCAACTGGTTTCAGAAAACCCTGCCGCCCATGTCGCAGACCGAACGCGACGCGATCGACGCCGGCACCGTGTGGTGGGATGGCGAGCTGTTCAGCGGCCGCCCGGACTGGGACAAACTGCTGGCCTATCCCAAGGCGCAATTGAGCGAAGAAGAACAGGCATTCATCGACGGCCCGACCGAAGAGCTTTGCGCGATGGTCACTGACTGGCAGATCGGCCAGTCGATGGACCTGCCGGCCGAAGCCTGGACGCACATCAAGGAACACGGCTTTTTCGCCCTGATCATTCCGAAAGAATTCGGCGGTAAAGGCTTCTCTGCATACGCGCACTCGCAAGTGGCAATGAAACTGGCCACCCGTAGCGGTGACCTCGCCTCCACCGTCATGGTGCCCAACTCCCTCGGCCCGGCCGAACTGCTGCTGCATTACGGCACCGACGAGCAACGCAATCACTACCTGCCACGCCTGGCCCGTGGCGATGACATTCCGTGCTTCGCCCTCACCGGCCCGCTCGCGGGTTCCGATGCCGGTGCGATGCCCGACACCGGGATCATCTGCAAAGGTCAGTGGGAAGGTCAGGAAGTCCTCGGCCTGCGCCTGAACTGGGAAAAGCGTTACATCACCCTCGGCCCCGTGGCCACCCTGCTGGGTCTGGCTTTCAAGGCTTATGACCCTGAACATCTGCTGGGCGACAAGGAAGACCTCGGCATCAGCCTGGCGCTGATCCCGACCGATACCGCCGGCGTGGAAATCGGGCGTCGTCACCTGCCACTGGGCGCGGCGTTCATGAACGGCCCGAACTCCGGCAAGGATGTATTCATTCCGCTCGACTTCCTTATCGGTGGTCAGGAAATGCTTGGCAAGGGCTGGATGATGCTGATGAACTGCCTGTCGGTCGGCCGTTCGATCTCGTTGCCAGCCGTCGGTACCGGCGCGGCCAAATTCACCAGCCTGGTCACCGGCCAATACGCGCAGATTCGTGAGCAATTCAACGTGCCGCTATCGGCGTTCGAAGGTATTCAGGAAGCGATGGCACGCATCGGCGGCAACGCGTGGATGATGGACGCGGCGCGGATGCTCACGGCTAACGCGGTGGATCTGGGCGAGAAACCGTCGGTGCTGTCGGCGATCCTCAAGTATCACCTCACCGAACGCGGCCGCGAGTGCATCAGCCATGCGATGGATGTGCACGGCGGCAAGGCGATCATCATGGGCCCGAACAACTACCTGGGGCGCAGCTGGAACGGTGCGCCGATCTTCATCACCGTGGAGGGCGCGAACATCCTTTCGCGCAACCTGATGATCTTCGGTCAGGGCGCGATTCGCTGCCATCCGTTTGTACTGAAGGAGATGGCTCTGGCCGGCCGCGAAGACAAGGATCAGGCGCTGAAAGAGTTCGATGGCCTGCTGCTCAAACACATCGGTTTCGCCGTCAGCAATGCCGCCAGCACGCTGGTGCTGAACCTTGGCTTCGGCCACTTCGAACACGCGCCGGGCGACAAGATCAGTCAGGGTTACTTCCGCGCACTCAACCGTCAGGCAGCGGCGTTCGCCATGCTCGCCGACTTCAGCATGATGTTGCTGGGCGGCGAACTGAAGCGTCGTGAACGCCTGTCGGCACGCTTGGGTGATGTGCTGAGCAACCTGTATCTGGCCTCGGCCGCGCTCAAGCGTTATCACGATCTGGATTCGCCAGCGTACATGGAGCCGCTGTTCCGTTGGGCGATGGAAGAAAGCCTCGGCCAATCGGAACGGGCACTGGATGAGTTGCTGCGCAACTTCCCGAACAAAGTGTTTGGCTGTCTGTTGCGCGCCATCGTCTTCCCGTTCGGCCGTCGTCACAAAGGCCCGTCGGACAAACTCGGTGCCGACGTGGCTGGCGTCATAGGTCGCGCCAAGGGCGATCCGGCGCTGGAAGAGCTGCTTGCCGGTTGCTATCGCCCACAGTCTGCAGACGATGCAGTCGGCGCGCTGCAACACGCCAGTGATCTGCTGAATGCCGCTCAACCACTGCACAAAAAACTGCACACTTCGCTGAAAAGCGGTCAGGTCAAACCGGTCGCGGGTGAACACGCTATCGATGCAGCACTGGAGGCCGGGGTGTTGCAACCGGTGGAAGCGCAGAGTCTGCGTGATGCCGAAGCAGCACGGCGCAAGGTGATTGACGTCGATGATTTCGACAAAGAGGAGTTGAAACAGGCAGAGGGCAAAGTCCGCTGATCCTGACAACCATGTCCAAGAGGGCGCAGGAGCTTTATACTCCCGCGCCCGTTTTGCTCTTGAGGACTTATCTCGTGTCCAACGTCGTTGCCGATCATCTTGTTTTGCTCGACCACCTGCGCAGTATCCTGGTCGCCGTAGGTGAGGCCGAACAGGTTCCCGAAGAAAGCCATGCCCTGTTCCTGGAGCGCTTCGACGAACTGCTGGCATCGCTGCCGATCGATCCGATCGAAAGCCAGTACCTGGGCCAGGACATCCTGACTCAAGTGATTTCCCGTTACCCGCAAATCGCCCACCTGATCCCGCGCGATCTGCTGTGGTTCTTCGCCGGTGACTGCCTGCACTACCTGTCCGATGAAGAGATCGACCTGTATCAGGCGTTGGAAGAACGCCGTTACGAAGCCGAACAGAACGACGAACCGTTCGACTGGAATCAGGAAAAACAGCTGCTGGCGATGTCCGCTCAGGACAGCAAGCACTGATTTGACTGTTTGATTGAAGGTCAAAAGATCGCAGCCTTCGGCAGCTCCTGCAGTGGACTCACGCAATCCCCTGTAGGAGCTGCCGAAGGCTGCGATCTTTTGCTTCTGCGTTACAGCAATCCCTCGCTTTCGGGCAATTCATACGCCATCGCTGTGTTACTCACACCACCTGACTTGCCCGGCTTGCTCAAAGTCGGCTCTTTCTCCAGGCACTCCACCAGATAGTCGATAAACACGCGCAACTTGGGTGGCAGATAACGCGTCGGCGAGTGCAGCAACCACAGTCCGCCATGGTAGGACGCTAGGAAGGTCCAGTCCGGCAGCACCTGCACAATCAACTTCTGCTCAAGTGCGTAACGGGCAGTGAAATACGGCAGGCTGCCAATGCCGATGTGCTGCAACACCGCGCCCAATCGCACGCCCGTGTGATTGGCGGCATAGCGACCACGCACACCCACCGTCACTGCCTTGCTGCCTTTCTTGAATTTCCAGCGCGCATCACTGGGGGTTTCACCCAGATAAATACAGCTGTGATTGAGCAAATCATGGGGGTGGGTCGGTGTGCCGTGTTCAGCCAGGTATTGCGGCGTGGCACAGAGCAAATGATCGATGGTCAGCAATTGCCGACCGACCAACCCGGCCGGTGGTCGATCCGTGATGCGAATCGCCAGATCGACATGATCGTCAATCAAATCGACCTGACGATCCTCCAGTAGCAACTCGACATCGACCTTGGGATAACGCCGCAGAAATTCAGGCATATGCGGATGGATCACGAAGCGACCCACCGCTTTCGGCACGCTGACGCGCACCAGACCCTCCGCTTCGTGAGTGAACTGGCCACTGATTTCCATCACCGATTTGGCCGCGCTGACCATTTCCTGGCAACGCTTGAACACCTCCTCGCCGCCGTCACTCAAACGCAGCTTACGCGTGGTGCGCTGCAGCAGCCGCGTGGCCAAGGCTTTTTCCAGCCGCGAAATACTGCGGCTCACCGCTGACGGCGATGAGCCCAATTGCCGAGCGGCTTCAGAGAAGCTGCCGGTCTCCACGACCTTGACGAAAATCGCCATTTCACCGAGCAGCGGTAGCGGCAGATTGATGCTCACAGCGCACAAGTCCTTTGATGTTTGAACGGATTATCACGTTATTGCACGATTCATATAATAAAAACAGAAACTTTAATAAGGGCATGGAATATGACGCTTCGCCTCTTTTTCCATAGTGATGACCTCAAGGCCAATGTGGAAGTCCTCGACTGCACGCCCCAAGAGAACGAATTCGCCGTGGTCTTGCGCGCCACGCTGTTCCACCCGCAAGGTGGTGGCCAGCCGTGTGATACCGGCTGGATCGGCGAAAGCCAGGTACTGCGTGTGATACAGGAACCGGACCGGATCATTCACTTTGTCGACCGGCCAGTGGCACTCGGTATGACCTGCATCCGCGTCGACGAACAGCGCCGCTGTTTCAATACGCGCATGCATTCGGCCGGCCACTTGATCGGACATTTCGTTCAGGCGCTGGGCTGGATGCCGATCAAGGCACATCACTGGCCGGATGAAGGTCGTGTGCAATTCAAACCCGGCGATGCCGCACAGGAAGTCGACGCCGAGACCGTTCAAACCGGTATCGAGCAGTGGATCGAGCACGACCTGCCGCGCCTGACCTCATTGCGCGAAGGCGCGCGGGAAATCGGTTTTGGTGAACTGCCCGCCTATGGCTGCGGCGGCACCCATGTACGTAGCCTGAAGGATCTGGGCACAGTCACGATCGCGTCCCTTTCGCAGAAGAAGGGCACGTTGTCCGTCCACTACAACGTGGATTGAGCATTTCGGACGTTGCCTCACACAGCGTCCGACGCCGGGGAACCGCATTCGCAGGTTCCGTTGACTATCGATAGATGGACCTAAAAAAAATGATGCTAGACGTCGAGCGTCTCGATGAGACGTGCATAAAAAAACTGGCCAACGAAGAAGTCCTCGCCATTCGCGTCAAAGGCTTTTTGCCTGAGCCACTGGCCATTCAGATTGGCGACAAGATTCTCGCTCCAGGCTTTGAGGGTTACATCAACGCGCCCAGTATCGGCCGCATCGGCATGGCTTTTTACGAAGCGGAAAACCAGCCGCTGCTGATCGAGGATTATTTCGAACGCGCCACCAGCAACATCGCCGAACTGCGCAATCGCTGCGCGCCCTACTCCTCACCGATCGACACCTTGCGCTGCATGCTCGACGAGTCCTGGCCGGCTGGCGCACACCTGGAAAACCTCTACGGCCGCAAAATGTATGTCGGCCTTTCGCGTGTAGTGAAACCCGGCGTGTGCTTCCTCGCCCATCACGACATCTTCGCCAAAGACGCACCGGACAGTTTCCAGGCCCGCAGCCTGGAAGCGCAGTTCGCCTGCAACGTCTATCTGAACATGCCGACCGAGGGCGGCGCGTTGCAGATGTGGGACGACGACATCAGTCCGGATCAATTCGATGAAATGCGTGGCGACAGTTACGGCATCGAACCGGCGCTACTCGGCCCTCCCGCCCTCGAAGTGAGACCGCAACCCGGCGATTTCATCATGTTCAATTCGCGGCGCATGCACTCGGTGACCCCGGGCGTGGCAGATCCGCGTTTGAGTCTTTCCTTTTTTGTCGGTTATCGCGGCAATGCTTCACCCCTGACCTACTGGAGCTGAGATGTATTCGAATTATCTGGGCGAGTTTCTGGCGCTGGCTACCATTCACTTTCTGGCCGTGGTTGCTCCCGGCCCGGACTTCGCGGTCACTATTCGCCAAAGCGTACGCTTCGGCCGACTCGTGGGGATTTGCACGGCGCTAGGGATCGGCGCGGGGATTTCCGTGCACGTGCTCTACACGCTTTTGGGTGTCGGGGCATTGATGCACACCACGCCGTGGTTGCTGACCGTGGCCAAAGTGGTTGGCGGTGCTTACATCCTGTATCTGGGTGTCAGTCTGCTGCGCAGCAAGCCAAAGTCAGCCCTTGAAGGTGAGAAAACCAGCGAGGAGCCGCTGGTTGAGCAAACGCTGTTCAAAGCCTTCAGCACCGGTTTTCTGACCAATGCGACCAACCCCAAGGCTACACTGTTTTTCCTGGCAATCTTCACCACGATCATCAGCGCCGAAACACCTCTGCAAATCCAGGCCTTTTACGGTCTGTGGATGTGCTTTGTGAATGCGCTGTGGTTTGTCGTGGTCGCGCTGTTTTTCTCGAGCAATCGGGTGCGGTTGCTGTTCATGCGCATGGGCCATTGGTTTGAACGCACGATGGGCGTGGTGCTGATTCTGTTTGCTGGCCGCTTGATGCTGTCCTGGTAAGCAGATGCCAAAATGCAAAAAGGCCCGCCGAATCGTTTCGGCGGGCCTTTTTCTTTATGCCTGATGACACGATCACAAATCGCGCATACAAAAACGCCGCTCTGTTGAGCGGCGTTTTTGTGAATATGGAGCGGGAAACGAGACTCGAACTCGCGACCCCGACCTTGGCAAGGTCGTGCTCTACCAACTGAGCTATTCCCGCAATGGCGTCCCCTAGGGGACTCGAACCCCTGTTACCGCCGTG
>NZ_VCNJ01000013.1 GCF_005938625.1 Pseudomonas fluorescens | reverse complement strand
TCCAACAGATACGCGGTCAGTGTCTGCAGCTTGGTCATACGATCGCCGCCGTGATTCGGCCGCGCCCTTGTAGCGAGCGAACCGCCTGCTGGCTGAACTGCAGAAACGTCTCGCCGCGTTCGGGCATTTCTTTGCCGGTGTTTTCGGCGCTTTCACGGCGGCTTACCGTGGCGAACTGCGTCAGCAAGCTGGCCTTGGCTCGGCAATACACGGCACGCTTGTACGTCGCTACGCGAAATGTGCCGTCAGGCAGCACCTTAGGGTCACCAGATTCCACGGAGGTGATGCCCACGCTCTGCCATTGGCCTTTGCGTTTGGACAAATCGCGATTGATCTCAATCATCGCGGTAGTCAAATCAGTGACCAGCATGTCTACCAGGTACTCCGCCGGCAGGCGGTAGCCCTTCTGGAACTCGGACACGGAGAGGTTCGGCCAGAAGCCGTCGTTCTCAATCGCCTGTTCCACAAAGGTGGTGGGTTTCCCGGAAAAGCTCATTGCTGACCGCTCTAATAGGGCGGGGAGACTGTTTTTCGTGGGGCTGGCCATAAATGGCAGACACACGTCCACAGTTCCCCGCTGGGGGGGTAGTCGGTTATTGGGCGCCGGTGACGGCGGGTGCTTGTTTGGCCAGGGCGATGCGACACTTCTTGATTCGCGTCTCGTTGCCGGCTTTCGCGTACAGCTCGGTCGAGCGCTCCAGATGCTGGAGCGCGGTTTCCCACTGCTCGGCCTCCATGGCGCGCATGCCGATCAACTTGTGGTACTTGCTCGGGATCTGTTCGGTCAGCTCCCATTCACCGTCGACACGCGGCAACAGATCGGACAGGTACGGCTCCGGGCTGCGCTGCGCGTTGTACTCGGCGTAAGCCCAATCGATCACGGCATCCGCGACAAAGGTCTGCACGTCGCGGCGCTTGAAGCGCTCCGGCATTTCCTGCCCCTGCTCGATCGCAAAGTCCGCCAGTGCCAGGCCGTCTTCGAACTGCTCGGTGTCGAACAGCCAGACCATCACCTGGACCAGGACGCGGTTCGGTATCACCAGACCCGAGTCCATGTAGCGCTGAATAAAATCCTGGTACTTGGGCAACAGCTCCTCGCGCTTGAGTGCCTGACGCCCAGCGAGGCCCTTGATGTCGCTCAGGCGCTGCAGATCCTGATCCAGCGAGGCTTCCATCAGCAGCAGGTGCTTTTTCGCGTTGGCTGGACTGCTCAAGGCTTCCGCCGGCGAATACGCCAGCGGTGCGGCGGCAGCAGCGATTACTGCAGCACTGCCTTGGGCCAGGGTGCGGCGCTTGTGGGCGAGAGCCAGGCTCACTTAAGCAGCTCCACGTTCTCGGTCAGCGCGATTTTCTCCAGCTGCTCGATTACATAGCCTTCATTGCGGCTGTTGTAATCCTCGACGCGGGAGCGTTTCGGGTTGTCCACGGTTTGCTTGCGCCAGCTGGAGTCCTGGAAGTAGATCGACAGGTTGTCCCAACTGGTGACCAGCACAGCGTTGACTGGGAAGAACGGAACGCTGAAGCTCGGCAGACCGCCATAGGTGGCGATCACCTGGGCATCTTCGATGCGCTCTTTTTCGGTCGGCACGTCGCCTTGCTTGGCGTACAGCTTCGCCTTATCAGCAGCCAACAGATCGGAACCGATGATCGCGACCAGGTCGCCACCGTCGCGCAGACGCTCGTCCACCATTTGCTTGGTGTCATGCACCAGGGCGTCCAGGTTGGCGTAATCACCGCCCTGCCCCAAGGTGACTTTGCCAGCGGTTTTGCCTTCCTTGAGTACCTGCTGTGGGGCTTGCTCGCGCAGTTGTTGCAGCCAGCCTTTGTTCACGTCCTGCAGCATTGGGTAAGTGGCAATATCGGTCTGCGCAGCGGCTTTCAGGCCGTGGAAACCAACCATGATGCGGTCCAGAGCGATCTGTTTCTGCACAGCAGCCGAGTAGCGTTGGTGGAAGTCCGGGAATTTGGCCCAGGCATCGATTTTTGCGTACGGCAGACCCACGTCGGATTCGGTAGACGACAGTTCGTAGGTGGTGTTGTCCAGCTCGGAAGCGTCTTTCGCCTCGCGATCGGTGGTCTTGGTGTTAGTACGGCCAGTCACCGGGCCGGATACACCGATGAACACCTTCTCGCCCTTGATTTCGCTCACGCCAATGACGTTGATGCGCGAAAGGAAGTCCGACTTGGCGGTGATGGCGTCGTTCAGTTCCTGGGTGATGGACGGCTCAACGCTGAACATCTTGCTGGACAGCTCGACACCATAGGTTTCGGCCATGGCAAGTTGCATGGCTGCATACATCTTGGCGCCGTAGGCGCTCAGGGAACGGGCCATGTCAGAGTACCCGCGCTTTGGTTTTGTCGGCTGCGCCGGTGGAACGCGGCAACTGACGGCCGATGCTGGTGTTCTGCAGCGTGGTGAACTGTTGCTGCAGACTGGTCAGAGCTGCCAACACTGCTTTGTTGGAACTGCCGCCGTTGCGCTTGAATTCGCGTTCTTCTTCGGCGGTGGTGACGATCTCGTCGACTGCCGCGCTGACGTCATCGATCGGGGCTTGATCGGGTTCAGGTGCGTCTTCGGCAGCAGGCTCAATCACGGCCTGAATGCCGGCAGCGACGACCAGCAGCTGGGCCAGCAGGGCTTTCAAAGCCGTGGCGGTAGCTTCATCCATTGGGGGTTTGCTCTCGGTTGGGGTTTGCGGAGTGGTTTCGGCGCCGGTGTCGTCAATGCCGAAACGTTTGAACAGGCGGGTGAACATGCCGACAAGGCGGCCAATCTCGCCCTGCGCTTCGGTTTCGCGCAGAGGGCCAAGTTCTTGGGAGGCGGCGTAGTAAGCATCGCGGCTGGTGCGACTGGAGAAGTAGAGTTCCTGCGTGCCGACGCTGGCAGGTTCGTCGGTGACGGCGATACCGGTCATGTAGGCTTTGCCACGGCCCCGGAAATTCGGCTTGATCTCGATGCTGGTGAACAGCTTTTCGCCGGCGTCGTTCAGGCGCAGCAGCTTGTCGTTTGGCTTCAGTTGCGCTTCAAGGGCGACTTGGCCAGGTTCCAGATCGTCGCCCTCCTCGACCAGGCGCACAGCGAAAACCGTTCCGTGGGATCCAAACCAGCGTTCGTGTTCACACCAGATAACAGCGGTGTACAAAGTCGGCGTGTAGGTCTCGGCGATGTCGCGCAGTTCCTGGGGAAGGATGTCGCGGCCATCAATGGTCGGGCCGCTGGTGGCAACACGTTTCCAGTAGGAGACAAGGGAACGGGGCATGAGTGGTAACTGCGCTCAATCGCTGAATGAGCCGCCACGATAGGGAGCCGTTTACCGCCAAACAAACGGTTGAAATTCAGGGTTCTCCTATTTTCGACAGATAGGCGGATCGCAGCATTTAACCCCGCGTTTCCGGGGTTTTCGCCGCATAGACTGCGGCCCATGAACTACCCGACTGAAGTTAAAGAAGCCGCAAAACGCCTCTACCTGCGCCGCTGTTCGGTGAAGGAAATACAGGCGCATTTGAAGCTGCCCAACATCCGAATCGTCTATTACTGGATCCGCCAAGGCGGCTGGGACGAGATGCTGACGGATGAAGAGCCGTTGAGCGCGGTCAACCGGCGAATCACCCTGATACTGGAAAAGGTCGATCCGCTGACGAAAGCCGAACTGGACGAACTGGAGCGACTGACGGGCCTACTTGAGCGGCTGAAAAAACTTGCGGCCAAGCCTGCGCAGGTGGCGCCGTCGGACGCACCGGACGAGTCTCGCGAACGCCAGCCTGGTCAACGCCGTGAACGAGGCGAAAGCAGCGGTAAGAAGCGGGAAAAGAAGGCCAAGAACGACGTTAGCGGCCTGACCGAAGTGGACTTCCTCGATAAATTCATCTCGAAGATGTATGGCTACCAGAAAGAGCTGTTCGAGGCGAAACAGAACCCGCTGACTCGCCGTGTCCGGAACATCCTCAAAAGCCGTCAGGTCGGTCTGACTTACTACTTCGCCGGCGAAGCGTTCATGGATGCCGTGCTGAGCGGGGACAACCAGGTGTTTCTGTCGGCCAGCCGATCGCAGTCCGAGATCTTCCGCAGCTACATCATCCAGTTCGCCCAGCAGTGGTTTGGCATCGAGTTGACGGGCAACCCGATCACGCTCAGCAACGGCGCCGAACTGCGCTTTCTCAGCACCAACAGCAGCACAGCACAGGGCTACCACGGCCACGTCTACGTGGATGAATATTTCTGGATCCGCGACTTCGAAAAACTCAGCACCGTGGCCAGCGCCATGGGCACACACAAGAAGTGGCGCAAAACCTATTTCTCGACCCCCAGCGCCGTGTCGCACCAGGCGTACCCATTCTGGTCAGGTGAGGAATTCCGCAACAGCAAACGCGGCAAGAAAGCCGGCGGTGTGTGGCCCAGCGAAGCGGCTTACACGCAGGGCGCGCTGTGTCCGGATGGCCAATGGCGCAAGACGATCACCCTGGACGATGCGATCGCAGGCGGCTGCGACCTGTTCGACCTGGAGCAGCTGCAGCTGGAGTACGACGAGGACAAATTTCAGCAGCTGTTTTACTGCAAATTCATCGACAGCACCCAAAGCGCATTCAGCCTCAAGGATCTGGAACGCTGCTACTCGGATCTGTCGTTGTGGGAGGACTACAACGCGGAGCTGGATCGGCCATTCGGCAACAGTCCGGTCTGGCTGGGCTACGACCCGAGCCGCACCCGCGACGACGCCACCTGTGTGGTCATCGCGCCGCCACTCGAACCCGGGGCGAAGTTCCGCATTTTGGAGAAGCACAGCTGGCGTGGCCATTCGTTCACCTACCAGGCCGCACAGGTCAAGAAACTGACCGAGCGCTTCAACGTTCAGCACATCGGCATCGACGTCACAGGCGTGGGTTACGGCGTGTTTGACCTGGTGCGCGACTTCTATGCCAAGGCGACACCCATTCACTACAGCCTTGAGGCGAAAAACGCCCTGGTGCTCAAAGCCCAGGACACGATCCAAGGCAGTCGCATCGAGTGGGACGCAGGCTGGACGGACATCGCGCAGGCCTTCTTGACCATCAAACGCGGCGCCACCAACAGCGGCCAGATCACCTATAGCGCTTCGCGCACCGACGCCACCGGCCACGCCGACATTGCTTGGGCGGTGATGCACGCCCTGGCCAACGAACCTTTGAACACCAACAAGCGGCGTCGTAGCCGCTACGTCACGAGTAATCAGACCAGCCATGGCCAACCGCAAACGCAGAAAGCAACACGTAGCCCGACCAACGCAGCAACCGATGCGCTCGTTTACGTTCGGGGAACCGGAACAGGTGCTGTCCGGCAACATCGGCGAGTACGTGGGCGTGTTCCCCAGCGACGACGGCAGGATCTACAAACCTCCGGTGTCGCGGGTTGGTCTGGCCAAACTGCTGCGCGCCAACGCACACCACGGCGCCATTCCGAAGTTCAAACGCAACCTGCTGCTGCGTGAGTTCATCCCCTCGGCCGGTTGCAGCACCGAAACAATGGGCCGCGCCGGGCTGGACTACATGGTGTTTGGCGAAGCGTATTTCTACAACGACACCAACGCATTCGGCCAAGTGCTGGAGCTGCAGCACCTTCCGGCTATCAACATGCGGGTAAAGGTCGACGGCGGTTTCGTGATGCTGCTGCCCGACAACAAGGAAATGGAGTTCGAACAACACGAGATCTCCCACGTCCTGGACTATGACGTGGAGCAGAACATTTACGGGATCCCAGACTATTTGGGAGGCCTGCAGGCGCTGCTGCTCAATGAGGCGGCCACCCTCTTCCGCCGTCGGTACTACAGCAACGGCGCGCACGCCGGTTACATCTTCTACACCAACGATCCTGATCTGACCGAGGAGGACGAAGACGAGCTGCGCGCGCAGATCAGTGCCAGCAAAGGCGTGGGCAACTTCCGCTCGATGTTCGTCAACATCCCCAACGGCAAGGAAAACGCGATTCAGATCATCCCCGTGGGTGACTTCCAGGCGAAAGATGAGCTGGAGAAGGTGAAGAACATCACTCGAAATGACGTCATCGCTGCATGGCGTATGAACCCGGCACTGGCCGGCATCATTCCGGAAAACACCGGTGGTTTCGGGGACATCGAAAAGATTGATCGGGTGTACACGAGTAACGAAATACGGCCGATCTGTCAGCTATTCCACCAACTGAATGACACGCTTCGCGAAGACAGGCGTTTTAGCTGGAAACAAGCACCAAATGCAGTGGATGCCACTACATAACCCGGATACCAGAGAGAATACCACTACATATTGTGGCAAAATGGTGGCGATCAGCTGCCCCTGGGGAGGGACACAATGAGAGTTGTATGCAATTGCGGACACAAGGGCCGGATTGCCTCGCGGGAAGAGGTAACCAGAGCCTTTGTAAAACTGTACTGCCAGTGCCTAGACGCAAAGTGCGGGCACACATGGGTGGCAAATCTGACGTTCTCGCACACGCTCAGTCCGTCATCGCAGACGTTCGAGCGGATGTTGATCGATCGCTTGAGGGAAATGCCCAGGGCGAAGCAGCGAGAGCTATTCGAGCAACTGGGATCGCAGGCGGTAGCGTAATTACAAACCGCCGGCGTACGAGCGCCGGCGATCGGGATCATTCAAAGAATGACGGTCAGCCCCCTGTTTTCTCCTTTGGGTTGATTGCCAGTATCTCGGCTACGCGGCGAACCTGTTGCTGTTCAACGCGGCTCAGCCGGCGATACAGATCGATCAGTCGGCGCTCAATGTCAGTGAGTGCGGCAGATTCCGACCCGGCGTTATTGAGGGTGTCTTGATCGTTCTTCTTGCGATCCAACATGCTAACTACTCCATAAAGTGCATTGCTGATCGGACTTTATGGGGTGTGCGCGAAAGCATTGGAATAAGAGTTACCCCAATAACGGTAAGGGTTTATTGCGTCTTAAGAACGGTGGCGGGCAGCGTCGTCGGCCATGGCTTCCAGGATGCGTCGAATCGCTCTCTGATCGTCTTCAGGAATGCTGCGAAACTGGTTTATCAAGCAGTCTTCAACTTCCGACAGTGCCTCATTTGGCAGTGTCTTACGCGATCCGTGAACGATATACGCAACGTCAAAATCCAGCAGCGAGTTAGCAAGACTCAGGTAGGACGCAGGCGCATCGCTGGCACCCGATTCGTAGTTGCCCTGGGTACGTTTGGACACGCCAAGTTTTTCAGCCAGTTGATCTTGAGTCAGGCCAGCGCCAGAGCGAAGTTCCCGCAGCCTGGCGCCGATCTCTTCGGAGAGAGTCAATATTTTTCCACTCGCATATTTACATTGGCAGTTTTTTGCCACATTCTGCGCTTGTCATCACACGAAAACGCAGAGATTTGCACTATGCCGAACACAAGCATCACCGAGCAAGCCCGCAAAAAAGCCCGTGAAGCGTTGGAGAAGCGCGGTCAGTCCGCGAAAGATTTTGCTGCTTTGCACAACCTGAGTCCCAGCACCGTTTATGCGGTGCTGAGTGGACAGAGCCAATGTCGCCGTGGGGAGGCACACCGAGCTGCCGTTTTACTAGGCGTCAAACAAGGTGTGATTGAACAGTAACGGCAGGGGCCAACAGGGAAAAGTAGAAGATGAAAAGCCCGATCCTAGACACCCGCAAAGAAGTTATGAGCGAGATCATCCGCAGCTATACCGGCGGACGCGAAGCCGCCGCTGCACGCTTGGGGCTGAAGCTCAAGAAGTTCGACAACCATGCCTACGAAAACGCCGGATGCAGTCCTCTCACTGACTCTCAGGTTTTCATGCTTGAGCAGGACTGCGGAACTCACCACTTCCCCAACTACGTCGCCTCAATGTACGGCGGGTTGTTCGTTCCAGTGGCTGATCCTGAAACGCTAGACAACGTCGAGCTATACGCTCGTTCGCTACAGGTGGCGGCAAAACGCGGTTGCGTCGACCAGGCGATCGCCAAGGCGCTGGAGGACGGTTCAATCAGCGAAGAAGAAGCCGAACTGATTCTGGACGCTCACAACCTTCACGTTGCTGCACGGCACGCCGAAGTGCTTGCCGCAATAGCTCTTTACCGCGCAGGGAAAGCCCAATGAACAATCTGCCTGCAGTACAGGAATATCAGGACATGCTCAAAGCTGCCGCGTCGGTGTTTCTTGAACGGCACCGGTGCGAACACCTGAGCGATGATCAACAACTGATCAAACGAGCTGTGCAGCATTTGGTCGCGGACTTCGACGTACTCACTCCGACAGCTGAAAAAATGGTTCACCTGGCCTACAGCGATTTGTCTGTTGTCAGCGATCGGCAGCGACTGGATGTAATGACCAGCACACCTACACACACCGTTATCACTGACACAGGCACCGGTGAGGTTTGGGCCATTCCCGTCAGCCTGATTTATGAACGCATCCTCAACGCACCGGACAACGGGCGTTTTCGCGTCACCACTCCGTAACACCTAACCACTAAATCCCCGATCCCCCATTCCCGTGGGTTTGGGTGAGCTGCGCCCGAAATTGAGGTTTGACGATGGAATACGCCCTGAACATCAACGCAAAACTGCCACCGGTGCACGCCGAAGCGCTCTTGGCCAACCTGCGCGAGCAGTACCGTCTCAGCCTCAATGACCTCTGGTATTCCGACCATTACCGCCTGATCCCCGAAGGGCTGCGCCACGGGTCGATCCTCACGAACGATCCGGTGATGGCCGCTCGAAAACATCTGATCGGCGCCCTCGCCGGCGCCCTGACTCAAAGCCTCAAAACAGTGAAAAAACCATGAGAGACGATCTCCGCTCCGACGTCCTGCAGCGCCTTGAAAATGACTACGGCCTAAAACACCGTACCGGCACCGACTATATGCGCGGTGGTGAATGCCCCAAGTGCAGGAAGAAAGAGCTGTATTCACGTCACGACAAGCCGTGGCTGGTTATCTGCGGCCGCCCTGAAAAGTGCGGCCACACCATGCACGTCAAGGAAATCTACGACGATCTTTTCGAAGACTGGAGCAAGCGGGCCCCCGCTACGGACAGTGCACCAACGGCCACAGCCCGCGCCTATCTGGAGTTCGGCCGGGGCTTCGACATCCAGTTGATTGCTGGCTGGTTCACGCAAGACACCTACTACTCCTCTCAGCACAACGCAGGTAGCGCGACGGTGCGTTTCGCCTTGGAGAAAGGCGGCTACTGGGAACGCTTGATCGACAAGCCGGCACGCTTCGGAAAAATGAAAGCGCGTTTCGCTCCGGGTGAAAGCTACCGGGGGGTGTGGTGGTGCCCGCCCTGCGTAGATCTGCTCGAAGCGAAAGAACTGTGGATCGTGGAAGGCATCTTCGACGCCACCGCCCTGGTGCACCACGGCATTGCCGCCGTGTCCGCCATGTCATCCAACGCCTTCCCGGCTGAATCGCTGCAGGCGTTGGTCACAGCACGCCCGGGCAATCTGCCGAAGCTGGTTTGGGCGTTGGACAACGAACCAGGTGCACACGCCTATACCAAACGTTGGGTACGTATGGCCCGCGAATTGGGCTTTACCTGTGAGGCCGCGCAGATCCCTCAGCGGGACAAACGCAAGGTCGATTGGAACGATTTACACCAGCGCTGGCAGTTCCTGGACGAAGGCGAGAAACGCGACGCCCAAATTGAAAAAGACATCACCATTGCTCGGCATCACGGCGCGCTGCTGATCGCTGAGAACGCTACCGAAAAAGCCTTGGTGATGTTCGATTGGAAGCGTCGAAGCGAATTTCATCTGGAGTTCGGCAATCGTCTGTATTGGTTCAAGCTTGATCTGGAGAAATACAACAAGGCCATTCAGGAACTGGAGGACAGCGAGCATCACGACGATCAGCAGCTGAACAACAAACAGATGCGGGCGAAAGCCATGCAGCAGTGCGGCGCGCTGCAGCGCATCGCTACCTGCAATCCGAAAGCCCTGTACTACCAGGAAAACAAGCTCACAGACGAGTCCTGGTATTACTTCCGGATCACGTTTGCACACGACGCTGCGCCGATTAAAAACACTTTCACCAGCGCTCAGATCTCTTCATCGGCCGAGTTCAAAAAGCGTCTGTTGGGCATTGCCCCCGGTGGGATGTTCACCGGTACAACGCAGCAATTGGACGCGTTCATTGAGGAACAAACCGACGCTCTCAAGACCGTTCAAACCATCGACTTCACGGGCTACACCCGCGAACACGGCGCATACGTGTACGGCGATGTGGCGGTACGCGACGGTAAAATCTTCAAGCTGAACGAAGAAGACTTCTTCGACATGGATCGCTTGAGCATTAAAACGCTCAGCCAGTCAGTGACCTTGAACTTGAACACTGACCTGGAGAAGTTCGACACTGAATGGCTCGACATCATCTGGCAATGCTTCGGTGCCAAAGGGCTGGTCGCCCTCGCCTTCTGGTTCGGCTCATTGTTCGCCGAGCAGATCCGGCAGCATCAAAAGAGTTACCCCTTCATGGAAATTATCGGTGAGCCAGGCGCCGGTAAATCCACCCTGATCGAATTCCTATGGAAGTTGTGCGGACGCCTCGACTACGAAGGTTTTGACCCCACTAAAGGCACCCCAGTTGCTCGGGCACGAAACTTTGCCCAAGTCGGGAATCTGCCGGTGGTGTTGATTGAGTCTGAGCGGGAAAAATCAGATGGAAGCCAAACCCGCCAATACGACTGGGACGAACTGAAGACCGCCTACAACGGCCGCAGCGTTCGCTCAACCGGTGTAAAGAACAACGGTAACGACACCCGCGAACCGCCCTTCCGTGGCGCCGTGGTCATCGGTCAGAACCACGCAGTGAACGCCTCTGAACCGATCCTGCAGCGCTTGGTGCACATCGCCATGACGAAGGACGGGCAGACGCCGCAAACCAAGCTGTTGGTTGAAAAACTGGAGCGTATGCCCGTCGACCGCGTGAGCGGATTTCTGCTCAAAGCCACCACGTCGGAGTCCTCCGTGATGGAGACCATTCGCGCGAAGGTTCCGACCTACGAACAGGCGCTGCTGGCCCTGCCTGAAATTCGCACCGTCCGGATCGCAAAGAATCATGCCCAGCTGCACGCGCTCGTAGACGCACTGGTGCACGTCGTTCCTCTGAAAAAGCATCAGTTGGAAGCCACACACGCGGAGATCCAGAACATGGCCAAGGATCGCCAGTTGGCCATCAATGCTGATCACCCGGTCGTCGTCGAGTTTTGGGAACTGTACGAATACCTAAACAGCGCTGCCGGCGGACTCAACCACTCACGCAATGACAGTTTGATTGCGGTGAACCTCAACGACTTTGCCAAAGAAGCCGCGGAGAAACGCCAGAAAGTCCCGGACATGACCGAGCTGAAACGCCACCTGAAAACCAGCAAGTGCCCGAAGTTCGTGGAGACAAACCGAACCGTTTGCTCCGCTTGGGAGTTGGACGCTGCAGACAAACCGAAAACCGTGCGCTGCTGGATTTTCCAAAGTGCCTAAACCCGCAACTCAGGAGTGACCCAATGAAAGTAGAGACTGTAAATCTTAAATCGGCGATTCGCTTTGGTGACTTTTACAACGTCTTCGGGCCTGACGGTGTTGTGACCATGGCCTGGTGGCTTGGTGCATTGCACGCCGATCGCATCCGCAAAGAACAAGGAAGCTTTCCGTTTCTCCAAATAACCGGCCAGCCAGGTGGCGGCAAAGGCCTGCTGCTCGACTACCTGTGGAAACTGAGCGGGGAGGAACATTTTCAGGGGTGCGCTCCTGATCACGCATCACGAGCAGGCCGGTCTCGTTTTATGACCAACGCCGGCAACAAGGTCACCGCACTGGTGCCTATCCATGAGAAAGCAACTGGCGACTGGGCGGACGAGCTGAAGCCGCTTTATGACTCCAATGCGGAGTTTTTAGACCACAGCCGAGGTGGCGAACTGACCAAGTTTAAGGGAGCGATTTTGATCATTGCTGATGCCCCTCTGCGCTGCAGTGAGGCCGTCAAAAGCAGAATGCAGACAGTGTTTTTGCATCCATCCAAACAAGACAAGAAATTCCGATCGGTGGCACAGCTTATTGAGTTAAACGCTGACCGCGCAGGTGCATTTGCCGGAGTGTTCCGACATCACGAAGACCTGATTCTGACGGCACTACAAGGAATGGTGCCAACACAGATGGCCAAGTATGAAAGGCAATTCCGCGAGGATTTGAATCGGCGGTATGCAAGGAATTTTGCTCAAGTCGCGGCATTAATCGAAGCGCTGTGCGACCTCGTTGGCCTATCCGAACGACAACGCTCTGCAGCACTGAGCAGGCTACACAGCACGGATTACCTGATGAATAACGACGTACCGTTCTGAAACAGTCGGCGTACGCCATGAATTGAAGGGGTGTCGAGGAGTTGCACCTCCCCGACACCAACCACTACCGAGGGCAGAACCATGCAAGCACAGCACCCGAGCAGCAGCGATCCGAAGGCTAACACACAGGGCAGTAACGACGCTCAATCAGCCCGGCACCTAATGGCAATTCGGATAGTCGGCACAGCGATATTCGAATACCAGGTTACCAAGACTGACGAAGCGCGAATCCGCCTTGAGTGCTTGGCCACCTTCGCCAAGCAGCAGGGCGATATTGATGCGGCCGAAGCCGCCATTGTGGCCCTACTACTGGCCAGCAACGCGTCATCGGGGGCCAGCATATGAGCGATGGCAAACCAAACCGGGAGCGGCCAGCGATGGCCAGTAAGCGATTGGATTTACCGAGCATCTGCGACATCTGCGGCAACGCCCGATCTACCCGAAAACATCAAAAGTGCAGCCGTATTCGCCAGCGTAGAAAGACTGAGGAATGGGCCGCTGTAATGGCCGAAAAGGCTGCAATCAGAAAAGCAAAGGAACGCCGTTATGTTTAAACGCCGTGAGCAAGCAGCACCAGAATCAAATCCAGTGGTTTCTACTACGCTTTCAGCAGAACCCGCCTCTACACTAGTCTGTCACCAGGTGCGGGAATACACAGGTTCGAGGGTTGTACCGTGAGCCAAGCAACAACAGGTGTTTTGACCTTTCAAGACCTGCAGCACATCACCGGTTATCAACGTCGATCCGATGTTGAGCGCTCGCTGATCGCCCAGGGTGTGCGCTTGTTCCGTGGCCGAACTGGCCCATGGACAACGCTTGACCTGATTAATCACGCCGGCGGCGTCACGTCGGCAAGCGCTGAAAGGTACGACACCGACATATTATGAGGCGAGCGAGGAAACGTAAGCACAACCCCCATATCCCTGCCCATATCGATCAGGCCGCCCTCCCGGCGGCCGTTTACTTCGACCATCGCGACAGTGGTGTCTGGTACACCCTTCATCGGGACGAGACAGGAAAGCAGCGCCGCCAAAACGTGGCGCCCGCAGCCGCGTCGCTGGCAGAACTCCATCAAATCATGGACGAGGCGTCCAACGTTGATCGAGGAACGCTGCGCTACGTGTGCGAACAGTTTCACCTGAGCGACCGATACAAAAAACTCGCTCCCAAAACGCACGACGATTACTGCTACTCTCGCGATGTACTGCTGAACATTCCCACCAAATTGGGCAAGCCGCTGGGCGATCTCGCAGTGAAGAAATTCACCGCCGCCCTGGTGCAACGCATTGTCGATCGGATCGCAGACGAGGGCACGCCCTCAAAGGCGGCGCACGCACTGCGTTATCTGCGCCGTGTTCTGCAGTGGGGACGTAATCGGGGTTTCCTTGAAGTGAACCCAGCCCTGGGCATCGAAGCGCCGATAGAACGTAAACAACGCCGGTTGCCACGGTTGAACGTTATGGACGTACTCATCGATCGCGCAACGGCGCGTGGACGTCTGGCACGTAACGAGCCTGGCGGTTGCCCCGAATACCTGGCCAGCGTGATGGAGTTGGCCTACCTTTGCCGACTACGCGGCATCGAGGTCGTGACGCTCACGGATGCGAACGAGCTGCAGGAAGGGATTCTGACCAATCGGCGCAAGGGCAGTCGGGACAACATCGTCCGATGGACGCCGCGACTGCGCACCGTTTGGGAAGGCGCGAAGGCTTTGCGCGCCAAGGTTTGGGAACGCCGTAAAACGCCTATCCCGATCGCGGCCTCAAAGCGCTTTATCATCGTGGCCAGCCACGGTGGCCCGCTTCGAAAAACAAGCCTCGACACCGCTTGGCAACGCTTTATCACTTTGGCGATCGCAGACGGAAACATCGATCCGGAAGATCGCTTCGCGCTGCACGATCTGAAACGGCGCGGCATCACTGACACGACCGGCACCAGGGCAGACAAACAGGAAGCAAGTGGCCACCGTGACGCGAAGATGATGGACGTCTACGATCACAGTGTGCCGGTGGTTTCACCTTCGGCTGACTGAGCAAACCCCACGTAACAAACGTACCGAAGCCCGCGAAACATGCGGGTTTTGGCGTATCTGCACGTAACAAGGAATCACGTAACTCATTGATTTTTATGTTTAAAGCACCTTCCTTGTAATCAGTAGGTCCCGGGTTCGACTCCTGGTGCCGGCACCATACAAAACAAAGCCCCTGCAGAAATGCAGGGGCTTTGTTGTTTCTGGGGTGTTTATATTTTTGGCAGCGTTTCTGCTTCAGTAGAAATAGCGCCCCTCCTCCCCACACGTCGATCTAATCGCCAGACGCCCTTCTCCCACAACACACGGCTTTTGCCCAAAACGCCCGAATTTCCGCTTTTATGCCAAATTATGAACTGGCAATAATTATGGTGTGCCCATAAAAAAGCGTAATTGCATGAGCGGTGTTTCTCAGCTCACTGAACCGGCGGAGTCAATGGCAACGCGGTTTCCCAGTCCAAGAGTGCTTGAAGCCTCGACGCTTTGTTTCTGCGCCGCAGAGGGCAGCATCTGCGTTACGCGAGCGGCCTCACCGGCCTTCATCTGACGTACAGACTCCAGTAAGTCCTGCTGGAATTGCTCCAATTCAACGACCATCGCTGATCTCCTCGTTTTGTTGCTTAGAAAAGGTTAAGGACAAGTCGTAACCGACAAAACACATGCCGCGAAATCCTGAGAAATCTGCTGTAACGAGAAGCCAAGCAAAGCCACTACTGGCCACAATTGCGCGCCTGCTACTCCCCAAGCTACCGTCAAACCCGTCGCTGCCAATTCAGCGACCGGGCCTGATAACCCGGGTAAGATACAGGCGCACCAGCGCCCCAATTCACGTTTGCCGGCGCATTTTTTGTGTCTGCACTACCGTGCAATGGCGGCTGTGCGTGGGAGACCTTCGGGTCTGCCGGGTTCCTGTATCTCCGGTTTATCAGCCCGCGCATAGCTGCCACCCATTCGTCTGATAACGAATTGGCAGCTCTCATTTGATACAGGGAGTTAACAAATGAAAGCCATTGATCCGTCAGCACACCGGTCACTTCACGCCCGTCCATCTCGAACGGAAGGTGAAGCGAAATGACCAACTCTCAGAATCTCAAAACCCTCGGCCTCACCCACTTTTCCTTTCAATCCAATCAAGCGATGTTCCGCACCAACCGTGGTGTACCGGTAATCGCCGCCCTTTCCCACGCCTCACACTTGCTTCACATCTCTCGACTACTCACTGCGGACTCTTCAGTCGCGCGCGATCCTGACCTTCACGCTTATGCCTCGCAGTATTTGCAGGAGTTAAGCAAGGCGTTGATCGATGATGTAGTGAAAGTGATGGATGCGCCGCCGGACAAGCCGTTGATGTAAACGCCGGTGTCAGGCCCTCGCCGATGCGAGGGCTTTTGCGTTTCAGACCTGACTGATCTCAAGCACAAACGAAATCTTCTGCTGACTCGCACTCCACACATAGCGCAAATGCTTGCCCTGCTTCGGAATCGATACCGCTGGAGGTCGAAATGCGGCGACGCATTCATGGCCCGGCAGACGGACGCTGTTGTAGAGCAGTCCCCACGACTCGGTTTCGCGCAGTTGCCGGGCGAAAGCCTGAGACGGCCCGTAAACTTCCGGATCCGGATTGTGCAACTCGGGGTGATCGTGGCGGATATCGTGCAGCGGTTTAACCACCCGATTAACGTAAGTCCGCATGGTCAACTCAATATCCGCTTCCTGAGTCGCCGCAAGAAATCGTTCCTGGTGATAACAGGTCTCGGCGATGGCTGCTGCCTGACTGCTCGCAGCGTAGTAAACGCCGAAGGTGCCGTCGCAGAATCGACTGCGTTTGCCGATGTGGGTGAACGCAGCCATCACCGGAGTCGAGCCGGGGCCAGAGAGTCGATCCTCGGGACGCACTCGGGCGAGAACCCCGGCCTGTTCGATCAGCCGATCATTGGTCAGCGCTTCAATCGCGTAGGCAACTTCCAGGTCTTCGGGATCGAGCACATCTTCGAACAGCGCAATCGGCGGGAAGCTGCTGTTGACGATCCGGTAGGCTCGCGTCCACGCCACATCAACCAAATCGGGCGCCTTCAACCGCGTACCCCATCGAGATAGCGACGCACATCGGCGATGTCGACCACGCGTCCGGCCAGCATGTAATCCAGCGCCGTTTGCCCATTGAACGGCGCCGCCGTGTTAGGGCTGCTGACCCACGTGTAAGCGCGCTCGCGGCTGTTGCTGAAGATGATGCTCAACGCCTTGTGAATGCCCATCAGATAAGAGATGCGCTCAAGGGTATCGTTAGGCAGACGTATGTTCGGCAGGTGTTTGTATTTATAGAACGTGGTGTTACCGACACCGCCCAGCAATGTGCGTTGCTGCTCTGCGCTGCAGCCCCAACGCTCCATAAGGTTGAAGAAGAACTTCAGCGCAACGCGGCCGGCTTCGGGGGCGTCGAGTTGTTCACGAGGGTTTATGGCCTGCGATGAGGTGGGCATGTGGCCGCCTCCTTGATTAGGTACCTGAATATCAGCGTAGTACAGATACGGACACAAATTACTTTTTAATACATAAGCGAATAATAATTCCGTTAGATATCGGCGACGAAAACCCATCTCACGCACCAAAACCACGCACTTTTTTTGACCCCCATCACCCCCACGTCACCAAAAACCCCGATCCTGTGTCAGCCTCCAGCCATCGGCGGGGGCATCAATTCGCTACTAAACCCGCGACAACTATGCTCAGGTACAGGAATATAGCCAGCATATGGCGCCTGACCGGCAGTCTCGTAAACAACAATACCCAGCCCACTTCAGAGGGCATTACCCATGGATAGCAGAACCTTACGCAACCTCATGCGCATCGTGCAGACCGGCTCGTTGTCGGCCGCAGCCGAGCATTCGTGCCTGACTGTGCAGGCGTTGGCCGCGCAGTTGAACAAGGTCGAAGAACAGTTCGGTTTCCGCTTGTTTCGACGTTCCAACAAAGGGCTGACGCTAACGCCGCAAGGCACTGAGCTGACGCCGTATATGGACAAAGTGCTGATTGCCACGCGACAGATGGAAGAGAAAGTCGAGGCATTGAAAGTGCCGGGCCAGCGCACGTTGAAGGTTGCGTTGAACAACACTTTGTCCGCCGACTTCAACCGGCGAATGATCGGACGCCTGATCGAGGTGTTTCCCGATTATCAGATGGAATTCAGTTACGCCGAGTCGATGGAAAATCTCAGCAAGCTGAAGAATGAAGACTTCGATCTCGCGGTGCTGATCGGTCCGCAACGGCCGGGTTTGCCGAGCATTGTCTTGCCGGATGTGCAGGTACAAGTCGTCGGTGCGCATTGCGGGCAGGAGAACGATCCGCTGACGTTGCTGGGCAACAAGTTTCAGGTGCGTCCTGCGGAAGATTGTCCGTATTCCCACAGTTTCTTGCGTTTTCTCGACGCCGGGCTGGGCAATCACGAGAACGGCCAGCGCATGGTCTATTCGTGCAGTGAAACGTTGACGCTGTCGCTGATCACACAGATGGACGCGGTCGGCATGGTTTCGCGTGAGGCCGCGCAGAAGAACGGCCTGACGATTTTCCCCGGTTTCGAGGATTTCCTCGAAGTGCGCCTGGCGGTGAATAATCCGGAGTTGTCGAACCAGGCGTTGAGCGACGTTGTCGATCTGCCGCTACATGAACGAGCCGAGCGCAATGTACGCGGCCGTCCCAACCGCCACACTGAGAAAGAGGTTTTTGCTGAAATACGCACATAACAACGTCGGAATTGCGGCATAGAATTCCGGGCGATCGAGCTGTATGTGCTGATCCTTGATCAACAAGGGTGTCAGGCTGATCGCAGCGACGATCGCCACCGGCAAGTATTCCAGCGCCCGCGCAACAAACGGCGGCCAGTGCTCGGTATTGACTTGCAGTGGCAGCGCGCGTGGCAGAAAGGTCACAGCCATCATCAGCGCGACGACCAGAATCAGGAACGTTTGGTCAGGCATACACCCACTCCGCAGCCCACAAACGTGGCGATAAACACATTGAACGGCGAACTACCGACGAGGCTCAGCGCGCTCATGCACACCACGGCAGCGGCGGCGGCGATGAGTTTGTTGCGCGTGTTGCACAGCGACACCAGCACGTAGAGCATCATCGCCGTCAGAGCGTAATCGAGTTGATATTTGATCAGGTGCGCCGCGTACTGCGCGCAGACCGCGCCGAGCAAACCGCCGAGTACCCATGAGGTGTGGCAGAACAGGTTGAAGCCGATCAGATAGCGCACGTTGACCGGCGCACCCGTGCCGAGTTTGACGCTGTGGAACGCAAAGGATTCATCCGTCAGGCCACCGGCGTAAGCCCAGCGCTCCATGCGGCTCAAGCCGAGTGCGCGCAGGGCCTTGGCCATGTACACCGACATCAGCATATGCCGCGCGTTGATCAGGAACGTGGTCAGCACAATGGTGGTCAGCGAGGCGCCGCTGGAAATCAGCGCCAGCGCGGCGAATTGCGAAGCGCCGGCATACACGAACAAGCACATCGCCACCGGCAGCCACATCGGCAGGCCGGCGTTGACGGCCATCAGGCCGAACACGAATGACACCGTGAAGTAACCAGCGACCACCGGACTGGCTTCGGCAAACGTGCGCGACGGTTGATGGTTGACCATCAACGGCGCACTGCCGGACGTTTCATTCATAGATCCCTCTCAAATGTCCGTTCGCCATGGGGCTCGCAAAAACCCTGGGCAGTCCAAAAACGCTTGCCCGCGAGGTTAGCATCGTCGACGAACAGAAACATCCGTAACACCCCGACCCGTTTCATGTCGGACGACGCCGCTTCAACCAGCCGTTGACCGACACCCTGGCTGCGATAGCGCGGGCTCACGGCCAAATGGTTGATAGTGCCGCGACTGCCGAGCATACCGCCGAGCACAGCGCCGACGATTTCGCCAGCGACGTCGAAGGCGAGATAGGCCGTGGTGGTTTTCTGGATCAGCACGCCGCGCAGGCACTTGGCGTCCTGCCATTCGCAGAAGGACACTTCGTCGAACTGGCGGAAGAAGCGCTCCATGCGCTGCGCATCCTTGGCCGTGGCGCGTCGCAGCACCACCGGCGTCGAGCACTCGACGCCGTCGATTGGGGTGATCTGATTAGCGAACAATGTCGAAAGCGGTCCCGGGCCGCGAGAAGGAAATCGCCAGAATCTGCCGATACGCCATGGCATGGGTGTGATTGTTGCGCGCTGGTGTCACGTAGTGGCGCATGTCGCGGTCTAGGAAGTAAGTGGTGTCGAGAATTTCCTGGTAGGTGGTCGACGCCAATTGATGCTCGTGGATGTCGTACAGGCGACTCTCCGCGCCCTCGACATTGTTGCGGCCCCAGAAGTGCACACCGCTGAATGGATAGCCGTCGCAGTGAATGCCTTCAGGGGTGATTTCCAGTTGTTTGCCGGGTTTGATCTCGATACGGATCTGATGAATTTGGCATTGCCAGATTTCATCGTGCAGCTCTTCCGGCAGCACGCTTTTGTACACTTCGAAATCGGTGTCGATCAGGCTGCGCATCACCGGCGAAGTAATCACTTCATCGGAGAAGTCCTGGAAGTGCCGCACCAGGCCGCCGACATAGGCGTTGTTTTCCTTGGATTGCACATAGGCGCGATGCTCGAGTTGCTTCAGCTCGCGCGTCTTGGGGTTGTACTCGAAGTCGCTGTAACGACGGTAACGCATGCCGGCTTCGGCCTGACCGTAGTAGCTGTCAGGCTCCATGTTTTCCCAACTTTTGGTCAGTCTGACGAAGTCGGCAAAATGACCGTAGAGATTGAAGTCACCACCCTGGACGTTGACATATTTGTCGCGCCGTAGCGATTCGCCCACTTCTCTGTTCAAAACGATCATTACCAAATTCTCCGCTGCGTTGAGCGGCCTAATCTATTAGGTGGAGAATTTGCGTCCATGAGAAAGAATTTCAGGCATTTAAAGCCCTGTTTGAAACGGCGTTTGCAGCCACTTGAAAACAACTTTTACATGACAAAAACACGGGTTTTTTCCGGTTTTAGTCGAAAAACCGTCGAAAAAAAACCCCGAACCGGTCGGGGTTTTTCTCATGTTTCTTACACTTGATCAGGCATCAGAAGATGTTGATCGGGTAATCCACGAATACACGCAGTTCGTTACCGCTGACGTTGTATTCGCTGGATTTCTGCGAAACACGCAGGATCGAGCTACGCAGTTTCACGCTGAGGTCTTTGGCCGGGCCAGACTGCACGACGTATTTGAACTGGTTGAAGATCTCGCGCTCGGTGCCGCCTTCGCTGGTGGAGGTGGTGATGTTGTCGCCACGCACGTAAGCGAAGTTGTAGCTCAGACCCGGTACGCCAAAGGCGCCGAAATCCAGACCGTAGCCCAACTGCCAGCTGCGTTCGTCTTCAGCGTTGAAGTCGGACCAGTAGGAGTTGGCCAGGTAGATTGTGTTGCCGCCGTCGCCGACACGACCCTGTTCTTTCTGGTAGCCGCCGTAGGCGTAGCCCAGGTTGCTGTCGCCGGTGGAGCGTTGGTGCGCCACGGTGAACGAGTGTGGGCCAGTGGCGAACGTTGCAGCCAGGCTCCAGATCTTGTTGTCGCGACCGGTCACGATGCTCTCGCCCGGAACGGTGTTTTCGCGAACGTACGAGCTATCCAGCTTGGTGCGGTAGCCGTTGAAGTCCAGGGTCAGCGACTGATCCTTGTTGAACGGCAGCACGTAGTTGGCATTCACGTATTGTTTCTTCAATACGTCTTCGACGTCGGAAGCGTACAACGCGCCTTTGAAGTTCTCGGTGAACTGGTAGCTACCGCCCAATACGTTGATCGACTTCAGACCACCGCTGTCACGGCCTTCAGCGCTCTTGCGCGATTCGGCGGTGAAACGACCGGCGTTCAGCTCCAGACCTTTGATCTCTTTGGAAGTGATCAACGTACCGGTGTAGCTTTCCGGCAGCAGACGCGAGTTGTCGTAGTTCAGTACCGGCAAGGCCGGCATCTGGTCGCCGTAGGTCAGCACCGTATTGGAAATACGGAATTTGACGGCTGCACCGCCCTTGGACAGATCATTGGCCGCTTTATCACTGCCGCCAGGCGCGTGATCAGCTTGCTTGAAAAAGTCGATACCTTGCGCGCCGGTGCGACCTTCACCACCGTCCAGACGCAGGGCGTACAGACCGAAAGCGTCGACACCGACACCCACGGTGCCTTGGGTGAAACCGGACGAGAACGTACCGATGGCCGCTTGGCCCCACTCGGCTTTGTCCGGACGACCATCTTTGTAATCACGATTGATGTAAGCATTGCGCAGCAGCACTTTGAGGCTGCTGTCTTCGACAAAACCCTTGGACTCGGCCTGGTCGTTAGCCATGGCCTGAGTAGCGCTCAACATCCCCAATGCGATCAGACTGATTCGCTTGTTCAACATTTTGTTTTCCTTATTACGGGTTGAAACGCGCTGTGTCGAACGGCGGAAACGGCGCTTTTGCACTCTTTTATTCACCCCGAAACAAAAAGACCCGCCCACGACATGTCATGGCGGGCCTGCTCCTTATTTTGAGTCATGGCGGTTGGCCACAGGCGTTGGGCCGAATCGTAGCCGTGCCCTGAACAATGTGTCAATTTCAAGAATCGTCTTTAAATAGGTAAAAATCGTCTAAGAAACGTAAATTTTGCGCTGAGTCCTTGCTGGGAAATGCAAACAGTCAGTGAATCCAGCGCGTATCAGGCGCAACCATCGATAGAACAAAATGCAGAAGTTTCACCGGTTTCATCGAGGACGATTGCCTGTTGCAACCAATCGGCAAATGCTTGCGGCTTGCCCAGCCAGGGACTGATGTCGACCAATTGGAATGTCCCGTTCTGTTCCAGAGCCATTGTCGGAAAACCCTGGCCGCCCAGTTGAGCCAGAAACTGGCGACTGGCCTTTATGTGCCCCTCGCTGTCAACCGACTCCAGCGCAATGTGGAAATCTTCCTGCGCATAGCCCATCTGCACCGCCAATTCCAACAGCACGGCTGAATCAGCGATGCGTCGCCCTTCCACATAGTGCGCGGTCTGCAAACGCGCCAACATGCGCAGACCGCCTCGGTCGATGGCTTCGACCGCCATGACCGCAGCAATCGGTGGCGTCGAATCGAACACCGCCGAGTGATCGCGCAGCAAACCTTCGAAATATTCTTCGCCAAAAGGCTGGCCGGTGTACTCGGCAATGCGTCGGTCGTGGGGCATGACGTAATTGCGCAGTTGTGGAGAAACACGTTGGCGATTGGCACCACTCATCATGCCCCCGGCATGGGCGACCACTGGCAACACAGCCTGCGCCGCTTCTACCAGCGGCTTGGCGCCATAACACCAGCCACACAATGGGTCGTAGATGTAATGAAGAATCATGGGGAAAGCTCCGGCAAAAGTGAGAGAAATCGATGGCGGCAGATTAGTCCGCGCACTCATGCGGAAAAACGCCGGAATGGCTTTCAGTCTGTTTCATGAATTGGTCGAATTGGCCCAGCGGTCAGATTGTGTCGATTCGGACACAAATTGAAACAATCAGACAGGGGAACTTATAAGGAATAATTAACGGAAGTAAATGCAAAGCATTACCATTCGCGCGCTCAAATCCTTCCACACTTTCGGATGCGCTGTTCAATGCCTGCCCCGTTCCGTCTTACGCCCGTCACTCTTGGGCTTTCTGCTTTTCTGTCCAGCGGTTTTGCCTACTCCGCGACCGAGTTACCCGCCACCGCGATCAGCGCCGAAGCGCAAGCCGATGACCCACGGGTGAAGCTCAGCAGCACCGCGACCCGCACCTCGACACCCGTGCGCTACGTGCCGCAGGCGATCGATTCGATCAAGACCTCGAACGTCGCCAACTACGGCACCAACGATATTGGTGACGCCTTGAGCGGCATGCCCAACGTCAGCAGCAGCGCCGACACCCGCTTCGACAGCCTGCGCATTCGCGGCTTCGATGCCAGCAACGATTTCTATCTCGACGGCATCCGCGACGACAGCCAATACAAGCGCGATCTGCATAACATCGAACGCGTCGAAGTCCTTAAAGGCCCGGCCGCCGTGTTGTACGGGCGTGGCAGTCAGGGCGGGATCGTCAATCGCGTGAGCAAAATGCCGGAGTTCGGCCGTCGCTCGACCATCGAAGCCCAGGGTGGCAGCGAAGATTTGCGCAGTCTTTACGCCGACCTCAGTACTGACCCGAGTGAAAACATCAGCCTGCGCCTGAACATGGGCAACATGGATGAAAACAGCTTCCGTGATGGCGTCAGCGGTAATCGCCAACTGTTCGCGCCGTCGATGAGCTGGCAACTGACGCCGGACCTGAACTGGCTGGTGCAATACGAATACAGCCGCTACAACCGCACCCCGGATCGCGGCATTCCCGGCATTAACGGGCGCCCGGCGGATGTCGGTCGGGACACGACTTACGGCAACGATCACGACTTTATCGACGACAAGTCGCAATCGCTGCGCTCGAAACTCACCTACGAGATCAACGACAACTGGCAACTGCGCCAGACCCTCGGCGTGTTCAAGCTCGACAGCGATTTCGACAACACTTACCTCACCGGTTACACGCCGGCGACCAACAAGGTCACGCGTCAGCACTGGCAGCAGGATCTGACCACCCGCAACGTGTACAACAACATCGAACTGGAAGGCGGTTTCGATACCTTTGGTCTTGAGCATCGGCTGCTCACTGGCGTCGAGATCGGCAGTCAGCGCCGCGATCCGACGCTGTATAACGCCGCCACCGGCAGAACGCCGGGCGCGCAGCCGGTGCCGGCGCTCGACCTGTATAACCCGAACCGCGATCTGCGCCACACCGGCAGCATGCAGGTTTCCAGCAGCAGCCACACCGAAGTCGAAAGCCGTGCGGTGTACGTGCAGGACCAACTGCGCCTGAACGATCAATGGCAACTGCTGGGTGGTCTGCGCTACGACACCTTCGATATCGAGTCGACCAACAAGCTGCGAAACATTTCTGAAGATCGCGACAGCCACAGCACCAGCCCGCGCGTCGGCCTGGTCTGGACGCCGTTGCAGAATCACTCGTTCTACGCCTCGTGGTCGAAGACGTTTTCGCCAGTCGGCGGTGGTTTGATCGGCATCACCCCGGGTGCGGCCGGCAACACCAACGACCTCAGTCCCGAGCTGACCAAGCAAAAAGAGATTGGCGTGAAGAGTGACTGGCTCGATGACCGCTTGAGCACCACGCTGGCGATCTATGACCTGGAACTCTACAACCGCCGCACCACTGATCCGAACGACCCGACCCTGACCGTGATGTCCGGTCTGCAGCGTTCGCGCGGGATCGAGTTGACCGCCACCGGCAACATCGTCGGCAACTGGTACATGCGCGGTGGTGTCGGTATGCAGGATGCGAAGATCGAGAAGGACAACAACGGCCTCGAAGGCAAACGCATCAACAACGTTGCCAAGCACAACGGCAGCTTGTTCCTGACCTGGAAACCGGAAATGGGCTGGTACGGCGAAACCGGTCTGACCCTGGTCGGCCAGCGTTATGCCGATAACGCCAACACCACGGTGTTGCCGGGTTATGGTCGCTGGGATGCGCTGGTCGGTTACCGCTTGAAGGATTGGGACTTGCGCGCGGCGCTGAACAACATCACCGATCGCGAGTATTACGCGTCGGCGACCAGCCAGTATCAAATCCAGCCGGGGGCGCCGCGCAGCGTGGTGATGACCGGCACCTACAGTTTCTGATTTCATACACATCCTGTGGGAGCGAGCTTGCTCGCGAATGCGGTGGGTCATTCAACGACGATGTTGACTGACCGGACGCTTTCGCGAGCAAGCTCGCTCCCACATTGAATGGGTGTTCACAAAACAGTCGTGCATAAAAAAGCGCCGCCATCCCGGCAGCGCTTTTACCAATCCCTGTTGTTCTTCTTATCCTTCCATCACAGCCCACAACGCATCCAGTTCGGCCTCGCTGAACAGGCCAGCGGGGTAACGCTCGATCATCGTCCGGCGCGGATCAGGTTGCCTGATCTGACGCGTTCCATTGGACTTCAACCAGTGCGCGACAATCTGGAGCGATTCGCCGTTAACGGCCATGGGATGCAACGTCCGCTCGCTGACTACGTTCACTTCGGCGTTCATTTCAGCGCTCTCTCCCCGTTCATGAGCGGCTAAGTTATCCAAGGTTTATGACAGAACTGTTGAAGTTCTCCCCCCTCCCTAGTGCACGGGTGATGAATACAAGAGCTATGCCAATGTTTCTCTGTTGTCGACAAGTGGATACAAAGAAGCCCGCAATCCAACCGGGCTGCGGGCCTCTTTACATGCATAGCGAGCTAATCAATGCTCGACTGATTTGGTAATCAACTCAAGCTGTTACGACTCAACTCACTCTTTGTGCGGTGCGGGTTGCTGTTGGGTCAGGCAGTGGATATTGCCGCCACCCAGTAACAGTTCGCGGCCCGGCACCAGCACCACTTCGTGCTGCGGGAACAGCTTCTGCAGAATCTCTTTCGCCGGGGCATCCATCGGATCGTCGAAGCTCGGCGCGATGATGCCGCCGTTGACGATCAGGAAGTTCACGTAGGAACCGGCCAGACGCACGGACGGATTACGCTCCTGGGTACCGTCCACCGGATCGACACCGGCGCACTCTTCTTCAGTCGCGTACAGTGGGCCCGGGATCGGCATTTTGTGCACCGTGAACGGGCGACCCTTGGCATCGGTGCTGCTTTGCAGCACTTTCATCGCCGCCTGGCAGCGCGGGTAGTTCGGATCTTGCGGATCATCGGTCCACGCCAGCAGCACTTCGCCCGGACGCACGTAGCAGCAGAAGTTATCCACATGGCCGTCGGTTTCGTCATTGAACAAACCGTCCGGCAGCCAGATGATTTTATCCACAGACAGATTGGCGCTGAGTACCGCTTCGATTTCTTCGCGGCCCAGGTGCGGGTTGCGATTGCGGTTGAGCAGGCATTCTTCGGTGGTGATCAGCGTGCCTTCGCCGTCGACGTGAATCGAACCGCCTTCAAGCACGAAACCTTCAGTGCGGTAACGCGGGCTGCGCTCGATCTCGAGGATCTTGCCGCCAACCTGCGAATCACGATTCCACGGCGAATACAGACCGCCGTCGAAACCGCCCCAGGCGTTGAAATCCCAGTTCACACCGCGCACTTCGCCGCTGTTGTTGATGACGAAGGTCGGGCCGCTGTCGCGTACCCAGGCGTCATCGCTGGACATCTCGACCACGCGGATATTCGGCACATCGAGGCGGGCGCGGGCGTTTTCGTATTGGCCGGCGGAAACGGCAACGGTCACCGGTTCGAAACGCGCGATGGCTTTGGCCACCGCTGCGTGTGCGGCTTGCGCCGGTTTGCCGCCCAGACGCCAGTTGTCCGGGCGCTCGGGCCAGATCATCCAGGTCTGCGTTTGCGGCGCCCACTCGGCCGGCATGTGAAAGCCGTCGGCGCGTGGGGTACTTTTCAAGGTGGTCATCGGGATCAGGACTCCAGGGAACCGTCGAGGGTTTTCAACGCGCCGTACAGGTTCGGACGGCGGTCACGGAATGAACCCCACGCGCTGCGAATGTGTTCGAGCTCGTCGAGGTTGAAAGTGTGCACAAGAATACCTTCTTCGGTTTTATTCAGCTCCTGCACTTTTTCGCCGAACTGGTTGGCGATGAACGAAGAGCCGTAGAACGTGATGTCGTAGCCGTCCTGTTCTTCATTGCCGATGCGGTTGCTGGCGATCAGCGGCATCAGGTTGGCGCCGGCATGGCCCTGCTGCACACGCTGCCAGTGATCGCGCGACGAGATAGTCTTGTCGTGCGGCTCGCTGCCAATTGCCGTTGGATAGAAGAGGATTTCTGCACCTTGCAAGGCCATGCTGCGTGCGGCTTCCGGGAACCACTGATCCCAGCAGATGCCCACGCCGATCTTCGCGTAACGGGTGTTCCACACTTTGAAACCGGTGTCGCCCGGGTTGAAGTAGTACTTCTCGTGGTAGCCCGGGCCATCCGGGATGTGGCTTTTACGATAAATCCCGAGGTTGCTGCCGTCGGCGTCGATGATCGCGATGCTGTTGAAACGCGCGCGGCCGGCCAGCTCATAGAAGCTGATCGGCAGCACCACTTGCAGTTCTTTGGCGACTTTCTGGAAGTGCTTGATCGCGATGTTGTCTTCCACCGTCGTCGCCAGTTGCAGGTAGTCCGGGTTCGGCTTCTGGCAGAAGTACGGCGCCTCGAACAGCTCCTGGATCAGGATGATCTGCGCGCCTTTGGCGGCGGCTTCGCGCACCAGCCTTTCAGCGATTTCGAGGTTGGCGTGCAGATCCCACGAACAGGCCATCTGAGTGGCGGCGACGGTAACGATACGACTCATGAATCATCTCCGGGCAAGTGCTTTGACGGTCGACCATTCGACCGAAAAGAAAACGCGCGCACCGGACAGCGAGACGCCATGCCGGAGCAATGGCGACTTTATAGCCGATAAATATCGGCTTTAGAAGCTTGTTAAATGCCTTTCATCTAAATAAATTCAATAAAAGCCGATACAAATCGAATTAAAAACCCAAGACAAAATGTGGGAGCGAGCTTGCTCGCGAATGCGGTGTATCAGTAACTGCATAGGGGACTGACACATCGCTTTCGCGAGCAAGCTCGCTCCCACAGGGGATTGGCTTCGTTCTACAGACCTTCGCTGAGGACCTGATCGAGCATATCGACAAAGAAATCCACACTCTGACGCGACGTCACCATCGGTGGTTTGATCTTGAGAATATTCAGATCATCCCCGGTCGGCTGCATGAAAATCCCCAGCTCGCGCAAGCGATCACACAGCAGCGCGGTCTCTTCGGTCGCCGCTTCCAGCGTCTCGCGGTTACGGATCAGCTCAAGCCCCAGATAGAACCCGGAACCGTGCACCGCGCCCACCAGCGGATGTTTATCGATCAACGCTTCAAGCCGTGCCTTGAAGTGGCCACCGACCACCTGCGCGTTCTCCCAGAGCTTTTCTTCTTCCATGACATCGAGCACCGCCATGCCGATCTGGCAGCTCACCGGACTACCACCCGCTGACGAGAAGAAGTAACCTTCAGCCTCCAGCGCTTCGGCAATTTCCCGGCGAGTGATCACTGCACCGAGTGGCTGGCCGTTACCCATGCCTTTGGCCATGGTGATGATGTCCGGCACCACGCCCTGCTCTTCAACGCCCCAGAAAAATTTACCCATACGCCCATAGCCGACCTGCACTTCGTCGGCGATGCACACCCCGCCCTGCGCGCGTACCAAGGCGTAAACCTGTTTCAGGTAACCCGGCGGCAGCGAGATACCGCCAGCATTGCCGTACACCGGTTCGCAGATAAACCCGGCCAATTGGCGCTTCTGCTCGGCGAGTTTTTCCAGGTGATGCTCAACGCTGCGCAGATAATCCGGTGCCGAATCGACGCCACGGAACTCACCGCGATACATATTGGGCGCAGGCACCGGATGCACCCAGTCCGGACGGCTTTCCAGGGCTTTCGGGTTGTCGGCAATCGACGTCGACACCGCATCGGCGCCGACCGTCCAGCCGTGATAGGCCTCCAGCACGCTGATCATGTCGCGACCGCCGCTGTAGGCCCATGCCAGACGGATCGCCAGGTCATTGGCCTCGCTGCCGCTGTTAACCAGAAACACTCGATCCATGCCTTCCGGCGCCAGCTTCAGCAAGCGCTCGGAAAACTCGGCAACCGCCGCATAGTTGAACCGCGAGTTAGTGTTGAGCAGCGACCACTGACGCGCAGCCACAGCGGCCATGCGCGGATGACCGTGGCCGAGCACCGCGACGTTGTTGAGCATGTCCAGATAGGAGCGGCCCTGCATGTCGATCAGGTGATTGCGCCAGCCGCGTTCGATGCGCGGCGGGTCGACGTAATAGTGTTTTTGCGTGCGGGCGAAACTGGCATCGCGGCGTTCAAGCAGGGTTTTGCCATCCAGCTCCGGCTCGGCATCGCAGGCCAGCCCCAGCAACGCAGCAGGCGATGGACACAGTGCCTGCCATGCCGGCGCATGAGACGGCGTGCAAAACAACGGCGCATCGAGCTGCGCGCCACGGCACAACTGCACCCGCAACGGGCCGCTCACCGCGCCCAGCACCTGGCCTTTGACCAGCGCCGCGCCGCTGTGCAGCGAAGGTGTCACGCCCAACAGCCGCAGGCTGAGTTGCGGGCCATCCAGTTGCAGCACGCCGTCTGCCGCCTGATGCACGACGCCAGCGAACGGTGCCTCCACGGTGGCGCCATCGGGCACGCGCAATTCCACGTGCAGCGGGAATGTGTCCGGCTCTACGGCACTGTCCGGACGAGTCCGCGACAAACGGTACTGACCGTAACGACTCGCCGCCAGACCATGCACCGCAGCTGCTTCAGTCAGCAGGCGCTGATCGATACCCGCCTGCTCCCAGTTGCCGCCCTCGAAATGCGGACTCAGGACACCAAGATCAATCAGCGCAAATTCGCAACCGACCAGACCGGGCAGCAAGGGCGCAAAACCTTCGCTGTCGATCGCCGGCAATGCGTGACCGACGGCAGTGAGGATCGCCGCTTCCATCAGTGCCTGTGGCACCGATATCGCCACCCTGAAGATTTCCCACTCATGGCTGAGGTTGTCGCGGCTGTAAGTATTCGACGGGTCGATGCTGACCTGTTGCTCGCCACTGAGTACCAGCACCGCCGCGCGCGCGACGATCAATGGCCACAGCGCTTGCAGCTCTTCGTTTTGCAGCGGGTTGACCGCGTGATACGCCTGAACCGCCGGCAGGATGACAAACGGATCGCCACCGGCGTGATGCAGCAACGCCGCACAGGTCACCGACAGATCGGTGATGCGCCAGGTGCGCACCAGATCGCCGAAGTCGATCACGCCCTGCAATTGCCAGTGACGCTGGGCATCGCGCGCCCAGACGGCATTGTCATCGGTGATATCCATGTGGATCGCCTGTATCGGCAGCTTGCCCTGCAACGGCTGCAAACGGCGCTCGGCCTGTTTAGCCGCATCGGCAATCAATGCGCGTTGCTGCTCATCCTTGATCACCGGCAGCAGATGGCTGATCAGTGCACTGGCGTGGCGGGAATCCCACTGCAACGTGCGCTCAAGGCCCGGATGGTCGAACCCGGCCAGCGCCAGATCCATCTCACCGCAGAGCCGGCCGAACCCCGCTACAACGTCGCGTCCCAAGTGATCGAAATGCGTGAGCGGCTGGCCCTCGATGTAATCCAGCAGTCGCACATGGACGGCTTCGCCCCCAACCTCCAGTGACAGCAGATCCTCGCCGTTATTGGCCGCGATCACCCGGGGCACCGTCACCGCCGCGTGCTCGGCCAGGTACTTGAGGCCAGCATGCTGGGCTTGCAGCTCCACCAAGGCGTAATCGCCACGACAGATTTTCAGCACAAAGCGCCCGCGCGGACTGTCGACGCGAAAATTCAGATCCTGCTGACTGCCAAGGGCCTGCAACGTGCCGCTGAGGCCGTAATGCTCCGCCAGCCATTGCCGGGCCTGCTCGGCAGACACCTGCGGGCTGGGCAAACTGGCGCGATGAATCAACGTGGCGAGCGGCATGAAACGACCCCTGAAATTTTATTAGGCGCCTATATCGCCATTGCTGCGCTGTATCCGCAACCCCCAACCGCGTAAAGGCATCCGGGCTATTTGTCTTCCAGCACTCGCACCCTTCGGCACTTTGCGCAAGAATGTCGGCCATTCACACCTGCCTATGGAAATCCCCATGAATGTAATCACCACCGACCTGCCCGGTGTCCTGATCATCGAACCGAAGGTGTTTGGTGACGAACGCGGTTTTTTCTACGAGAGTTTCAATGCCAAGGCGTTTCAGGACGCTACCGGTCTGGACACGCAATTCGTTCAGGACAACCACTCGCGCTCGCAAAAAGGCGTATTGCGTGGCCTGCATTACCAGTTGCAAAACACCCAGGGCAAACTGGTCCGTGTGACGGTTGGCGAAGTATTGGATGTGGCCGTGGACATTCGCCGCAGCTCGCCGCATTTCGGCAAATCCGTAGCGGTACGTCTTTCTGCCGACAATCATCGTCAACTGTGGGTGCCGGAAGGTTTCGCCCATGGTTTCGTGGTGCTGAGCGAGTTCGCCGAATTCCTCTACAAGACCACCAACTACTACGATCCATCGTCCGAGCGCAGCATTCGTTGGGATGATCCCGCTCTGGGCATCGACTGGCAGCTGGACGAAGCGCCGAAGCTGTCCGCCAAGGATCAAGCCGCAGCGTTGCTCAAGGACGCTGACGTGTTCGCCTGAGCCTAGGCATAATGCGCCTGACAACTCAGGCGCATCGGCTCATGAAACCAACCCTCCCCCGCAGACCTCGCTGGCGCAGCCTCGCCCTGCTGGCCCTGTGTCTGGCGCCGCTGCTGTGGCCGCTGGAACATCTTGCCGAGCGCTATTACCGCAGCGAACTGGCCGGGCAGAACCGCCAGACCCTCGATCTGTACGTCGCCAACCTGCTGGGCACTCTGCACCGCTATGAAGTGTTGCCACAGATTCTCGGCGACCTGCCGGCCCTGCGCTCGGTACTCGGCGCGCCGGACGACGGCGTCAGCCAAGGCAATGCCAACCGCCTGCTGAAGAACATCGCAGCACAGACCGGTGCCGAAGTCATGTACCTGATGGACACCAGCGGCCAGACGCTGGCGGCGTCGAACTGGGACAAGCACGACAGCTTTGTCGGTCGCAACTTCTCGTTCCGCCCGTATTTCAGCGAAGCCATGGCCGGACGTCTCGGGCGCTTCTTCGGCCTCGGCACCACGTCGGCCAAGCGCGGTTATTTCTTTGCCGCCGCCGTGCGTAACGGCGAAAAAATCATCGGCGTGCTGGTGATCAAGGTCGACCTGGATCACACCGAAAGCCTGTGGGGCAAAACTCCGGAGCAACTGCTGGTGACCGACCACAACGGCGTGGTCATCCTCACCTCGCGTCCGGAATGGCGCTTTCGCTCGACCCGCGACTTGAGCGACGGCGAACGCTCAGCGATCACCGCCATCCAGCCCTACCCGACCCGTGAACCGCGCCCATTGAACCTCAGCCCCAGCGCTTGGCTGATCCAGACCCACGACATCGCCGAAACCGGCTGGAGCGTGAGTATCCTTGCCCCGCGCACGCTGATCGACCGTCCGGTGCGCACCGTAGTGGCCATCGGCGGCGCCACGCTGTTGGTGGTGATGTTGTTGCTCGGTCTGATGATGCAGCGCCGTCGGCATTATCTGGAACGCATCGCGTTCGAGGCCAAGGCGCGCCGCGAACTGGAAGGCCGCGTCGCCGAGCGCACCAGCGACCTCGAAGGTCTCAACCGGCGTTTGAAGGAGGAGGTGCTGGAACGTGAACAGGCCCAGCAGGAGCTGGTGCGCGCCCAGGATGACCTGGTCCAGGCCGGCAAGCTGTCGGCGCTGGGGACCATGTCAGCGAGCATCAGCCACGAACTCAATCAGCCGCTGGCGGCGATCCGCAGCTACGCGGAAAACGCCGAAGTACTGCTCGATCATCAGCGCACCGACGACGCTCGCGGCAACCTCAAACTGATCAGCGAACTGACCGGACGCATGGCATCGATCATCGCCCACCTGCGCGCCTTTGCCCGCCGCGATCGCCACGCCCCGGAAAGTGTTGCCCTGCAACCGGCTCTCGACGATGCCTTGGCACTGCTGGCCAAACGGCGCCGGAGCATGGAGGTCGAGCTGATCCGCGATCTGCCCGCCGCCACGCTGTGGGTCGAGGCCGGGGAAACGCGTCTGCGCCAGGTGCTTGGCAATCTGCTGGCTAACGCCCTCGACGCGCTCACCGAAAAAGGCCCGCCGCGCAAACTGTGGCTGAGTGCCGAATACACCACCGAGGGCGTCAATCTGTACATTCGCGACAACGGCCCGGGGTTTTGCATGGAAGCCCTCGGCCGCGCCAGCGAGCCCTTTTACACCACCAAGACCCGCACTCAGGGCCTTGGCCTGGGGCTGGCCATTTGTGAAACGCTGATGCGCGCCTTCGGCGGTGAACTGTCGTTCGCCAACCACAAGCAAGGTGGCGCTTTGATTACCCTGCGGCTGCGCGCCGGTGCGCCCGGGGTCAGCCTGCAACCGTCCGAGGATCGAAGTGCATGACCATCGACAATCGCATTCAGGTGGTGTTGATCGACGACGATCCGCACCTGCGTCAGGCCCTCGGCCAGACACTGGATCTGGCCGGTCTGAAAATTCTGCCGCTGTCCGAAGCCAAGGGCCTGGCCGCACAGCTTGAACGCGACTGGCCGGGCGTGGTGGTGAGCGACATTCGCATGCCGGGTATGGACGGTTTGGAATTGCTCAGCGAATTGCACGCGCAGGATCCAGAGCTGCCGGTATTGCTGATCACCGGCCACGGCGACGTGCCGCTGGCGGTGCAGGCCATGCGCGCCGGCGCTTATGACTTTCTCGAAAAACCCTTCGCCAGCGACGCGCTGCTCGACAGCGTGCGCCGCGCTCTCGCCTTGCGCCGGCTGGTGCTGGACAACCGCAGCCTGCGCCTGGCCCTCAGCGACCGAAATGAACTGAGCGCGCGTCTGGTCGGCCATTCGACGCCGATGCTGCGTCTGCGCGAACAGATCGGCGCGCTGGCCGCGACCAAGGCTGACGTGCTGATCCTCGGCGAAACCGGCGCCGGCAAAGAAGTCGTCGCCCGTGCGCTGCACGATTTATCCAGCCGCCGTAACGGCCCGTTCGTGGCGATCAACGCCGGCGCACTGGCCGAGTCGGTGGTGGAAAGCGAACTGTTCGGCCACGAGCCCGGCGCTTTTACCGGTGCGCAAAAACGCCGCATCGGTAAATTCGAATTCGCCAATGGCGGCACGCTGTTTCTCGATGAAATCGAAAGCATGAGCATGGACGTGCAAGTGAAACTGCTGCGCATGTTGCAGGAGCGCGTGGTCGAACGGCTGGGCGGCAATCAACTGATCCCGCTGGACATCCGCGTCATCGCCGCGACCAAGGAAGACCTGCGTCAGGCCGCCGATCAGGGCCGCTTCCGCGCCGACTTGTATTACCGCCTCAACGTTGCGCCACTGCGCATTCCGCCACTGCGTGAACGTGGCGAAGATGCGCTGGTGCTGTTCCAGCATTACGCCGATGAAGCCAGCGCCCGCCACGGCCTGCCGCCCCACGAACTGCAACCGGCACAACGCGCCTTGCTACTGCGCCACACCTGGCCGGGCAACGTGCGCGAACTGCAGAATGCCGCCGAACGCTTTGCTCTTGGACTGGAACTGGCGCTGGATAACAGCGGCGCTGAAGGCACTGGCATCGCCAGCGTCGAAGTCATCAACGGTGGCCTCAGCGAGCAAGTGGAAAACTTCGAAAAATCATTGATCGCGGCCGAACTGGCGCGCTCCCACAGTTCGGTGCGCAGCCTCGCCGAAGCCCTGGGCATTCCGCGCAAGACCCTGCATGACAAGTTGCGCAAGCATGGCCTCAACTTCGGCGACAGCAGCGTTGGGGACGAGAACGAATGAGTACAGACAGTCGCTATCTGGAGTCCGTGCTCCATCACGATATTCCACTGACCCGCAACATGGGCCTCAAAGTGCTCGACTGGCGCGAGCAGCAATTGAGTCTGCATTTACCGCTGGATCCGAACGTCAATCACAAGAGCACCATGTTCGGCGGCAGTCTTTACTGCGGCGCGGTGCTGGCGGGTTGGGGCTGGTTGCATTTGCGTTTGAAAGAAGAGGGAATCACCGACGGGCACATTGTGATTCAGGAGGGGCGGATCAGTTATCCACTGCCGGTGACCAGCGATGCCGTGGCGATGTGTCCGGCGCCGGATGCGGCAGTGTGGAAGAAGTTTCTGGCGATGTATGGGCGTTATGGGCGGGCGCGGTTGATGCTCGATACGCGGATCGTCAATCAGGGAAGCGAAGATGACGCCGTGATATTTACCGGACAGTACGTTTTGCACCGCTGAAAATCAAAAGCCCCTCACCCTAGCCCTCTCCCAGAGGGAGAGGGGACTGATTGGGGGATGCTTCAGAGGTACATCGACCTGAAGGCGCTTCACTGAATCCATAATCGACCCAATCTTTCAGGTCGATGTGTGATGCAAGACAACTCGGTCGGCTCCCTCTCCTGGGGGAGAGGGCTTGGGTGAGGGGATGCCGGATCAGCCCACTTAACCCCGAGCCAACTCCAACAGTCTGGAACGCCAGGCCGCCTTCGCCGGCAGCGCCAAAAAGAACTCGTTCAACAGCGATTCCCGCGCCGGATAGCAGAACGCTTCCCCGCGCAGATCCAACACCTCGCCGCCAGCCCCTTCCAGCACACCTTGCGCCGCCGCCGTGTCCCACTGCGAAGTCGGCGCCAGGCGCGGATAGCAATCCGCCGCGCCTTCAGCCAGCAGGCAGAATTTCAGCGAGCTGCCAATATTCGCCAATTGCAACTCGCCCAGACTCGCACTCAACCCTGCCAGCAAGCGCTCCTGTTCGGGACTCGAATGCCGACGGCTGGCCACCACGGTAAACGCCTCTCCCGCCCCCGGCACATCACGCACCTGAATCGCAACCGGCGTGCCGCCCTCGTCGCAGCGCCATGCGCCAAGCCCGGCGCCGCCAACGTAAAAGCGACCATTGGTCGGCATCGACACCACGCCAAACACCACTCGACCGTTTTCGATCAGCGCGATGTTGACGGTGAACTCTTCACTGCCGCTGATGAACTCCTTGGTGCCATCCAGCGGATCCACCAACCACCAGCGCTGCCAGCCGGCACGTACGCTTTGGGGTATGTTGGCGTCCTCTTCCGATAACACCGGAATGCTCGGATCCAGCGCCGTCAACCCGGCGACAATCAGGTGATGCGCGGCCAGATCCGCCGCCGTCACCGGCGAATCATCGGACTTGGCCGTGACTTCAACGCCGGAGCGCCAGAACGGCAAAATCGCCTCGCCGGCCTGCAATGCCAGCTCAACGACCGGTGCCATCAACGGATGGGGAAACTTCATCGATATCTCACTCATGCTGGAAAGAACCCGCGTTGGGTCAGCAGATCGCGGGTCAAATACAGTGCAGCCAGGGCGCGACCTTCAGAGAATTGAGGATCAAGCGCCAGCGACGACAGTTCGCGCAGGTTCACTTTATCGACACGCATCGGCTCAGGCTCATCACCTTCCAAACGTTCTTCGTACAAATCAGTGGCCAGGACCACCTGAATTTTCTGGCTCATGTAACCGGGCGACAGCGACAGCTCGGTCAGATGTTCCAGTTGCCGCGCGCCAAAACCGGCCTCTTCCTTGAGTTCACGTTCGGCCGCTGCCAACACATCCTCGCCCGGTTCGATCAAACCTTTGGGCAGGGACAACTCGTATTCGTCAGTGCCGCCACAATACTCTTCGACCAACACCGCGTGCTCGGCATCCAGCATCGCCACAATCATGACCGCGCCGTAGCCCGCACCTTTGCCGACCAGACGTTCGTAAGTGCGTTCCACGCCGTTGGAAAAGCGCAGCTTGAGTTCTTCGACGCAAAACAGGCGACTGGTGGCGACGATCTCGCGGGCAAGTACGGTGGGTTTCTGGCGCATGCAAAGCTCCTTGACGTGAACGCGCTACTATAACGCGGCTTTCCCGATTGTTTATGTCGGATATCTTTCTACCGTTCGAGACGTTGCCATGCCTTCATTACCGTGGTCCGACATCGATACCGTTCTGCTCGACATGGACGGCACGCTGCTGGATCTGCATTTCGACAATCACTTCTGGCTGGAACACCTGCCGCAGCGCTACGCCGAACTGCACGGGGTCAGCCGGGCTATGGCCGAGATGGAATTGCAACCGCTATTCGAACGCCACGCGGGTCAGTTGCAGTGGTATTGCCTGGATTTCTGGAGTGCCGAACTGAAGTTGTCGGTGCGCGATTTGAAGCTCGAAACCGCGCACCTGATCGCCCTGCGGCCGGATGCCGATACGTTTCTGGCGGCGATCAAACGCGCCGGCAAACGGGTGATCATGATCACCAACGCGCACCGCGATTCACTGTCGTTGAAGCTGGAACGGATTGAGCTGGCGCCGTATTTCGAACGGCTGATCAGCTCGCATGATTACGGTTATCCCAAGGAGAATCCGCAGTTCTGGGATGCCTTGCAGGCGGACATCGGGTTTGATCCGGCGCGCAGTCTGTTTATCGACGATACCTTGCCGATTCTGCGCAGTGCACGGGATTTTGGCGTGGCACATTTGCTGGCGGTGAAAGAGCCGGACAGTCGCAAGGGGCCAAAGGACACGGCTGAGTTTGCGGCGGTTGAGGATTATCGCAATCTGATCGCTGGTCTTTGATCTTTGTAGGAGCTGCCGAAGGCTGCGATCTTTTGATCTGGTTTTTAAAAATCAAAGTCAAAGGATCGCAGCCTGCGGCAGCTCCTACAGGTGTTTTGTGTTACTCAGGAATACGCAGAGTCTGCCCCGGATAGATTTTGTTCACATCCTTGAGCATCGGTTTGTTGGCATCGAAAATTTTCTGATACTTGTTGGCATCCCCGTACACACGCAGAGAAATAGCGCTGAGGGTGTCACCCGACTTGACCACGACAAATTGTGCGGCAGTGACAACCGGGCCACTCACAGTAATCTGGTCATCCACGCTGCCAACCCCGGCAATATTGCCCACCGCCAGCAAAATCTTCTCTTTCTCTTCCTGACTCGCGACTTCACCGGTGACGGTCACTTTGTCGCCATCCACCGTTGCCTGCACATTCGGATTGCCCAGGCCGACCTTGCTGATGTGTTCCTTCAACTGCTCACTGGCATTGGCGTTACCCGGGGTCAGAAGATCGAGCAGCTTTTCACCGGCTTCTTTTACAAAACTTAAAAGACTCATCGTGGTTCTCTCCATGGAATAAAGGGTCAGTCGTCCAAGCCTAGACCACCGCAGACAAACCCGGTTCCAAGCCGACCAATGACCCTGTCTCTGCCCAAGCGGTAGAATCGCCCACCCCGCCAACAAAGCTTCGGAGCGAAGATGGACATCAAGCAGCTGAAATTCCTCATCGCCCTCGACGAAACCCGCCACTTCGGCCAGGCCGCCGCGCGTTGCCACATCACTCAACCCACCCTGTCGATGCGCCTGCGCAGCCTCGAAGAAGAGCTCGACCTGCCGCTGGTCAACCGTGGCCAGCGTTTCGAAGGTTTCACCGCACCGGGCGAACGCGTGCTGGCGTGGGCACGTTCGGTGATGGCGGCCTATGACGGTTTGCACGCGGAAGCAGCGGCGTGTCGCGGCAATCTGATCGGCACGCTGCGACTGGGCGTGGTGCCGCTGTCGAGTTTCGATCCGCTGCCGGTGATGCAGCGCCTGCATGCCGCACACCCGAACCTGCGTTTTGAAATGTCAGCGCTAAGCTCCGAGCAAATTCTTGAGCATCTAGCGAACAACCGCATCGACATCGGGGTTTCTTATCTCGACCGACTGGATCACGAACGCTTCGAATCACTGGCATTCCACGAAACCCGCATGGGCCTGCTGTACGACCAGCGCACTTTTACCTTCGGCGAAGCTCCATTGAGCTGGGAGTCGCTGATTGAGCTGCCCTTGGGCATGCTCACCAGCGGCATGCATTTCCGTCAGTCCATCGACCACAACTTCCACAGCCGTGGCCTGACCCCGCAACCGTTGCTGCAAACCGATGCCGTCCATCAATTGTTACAAGCTGTGCACGGCGGTTTTTGCTGCGCGATCATGCCGCTGGACGGTGGGTTGGAAAAACTCACCGATCACCTGCGCCTGCAACCCATCGAAAACGCCCAGACCCTCGCGCCGTTGGGCCTGATCATGCGTCGCGGTGCCCCGCGCTCGGCGCTGGCCGAGGCCTGTTTCGCGCTGTATCGGGAATCACCAAAAGCCTCTTGATCGACGGCATCTATCGATAGATCGACAGTAGCGATTAGACGCGACAACTTGCCGCGCCTAGTCTTAACGTTGATCAAACCGTCGGTGATGCCATGAACGCCAAGCGCCCAGCCTGCGCGGCGCCAGCAATCGAAACGCCCGCGCCTGCCGCCAGCCAGACCTACAGTTACAGCGATTTACCCCGCGAGGAATCGGCCAGCACTGCGCTTGCCGAGGAAGTCGCGTTGGCGATCGCCTACAACGGCATCAGTCAGGCGGTGATGCTGGTGACACCGACCGACCTGGAAGACTTCATCGTCGGCTTCAGCCTCGGCAGCGGCATCATCGAAGACGCGACCGACATCTATGACCTGCAACTGACAGGCGCCGGCTCGGCGCAATACGCGCAAGTGACCATCGCCAACCGTGCGTTCTGGAATCTCAAGCAACAGCGCCGGCAAATGGCGGGCACCAGCGGTTGCGGATTGTGTGGCGTCGAAGCGGTGGAGCAGGCGTTGCCTGATCTGAAAGTGCTGCCCGGCGCGCCGTTGCCACCGATTGAATGGCTTGATGGTTTGCGTCAGCGCATCAGTGCGTTTCAGCCTTTGGGCCAGTACTGCGGCGCGGTACACGCGGCAGTGTTCATGAACGCCAGCGGCGAATTGCTGCTCGGTCGCGAAGACATCGGCCGGCACAACGCCCTCGACAAGCTGATCGGTGGACTGATCCGCCAGAAGATATCCACAGAAGGCGGCCTGGCGATTGTCACCAGTCGTTGCAGTCTCGAATTGATCCAGAAAGTCTTGCGTGCCGGCATCCAGACCCTGGTCAGCCTGTCCGCACCCACAGGCCTTGCCGTGCAATGGGCCCGTCGACACAACCTCAATCTCATCCACCTGCCGCAGAAAAGTGCGCCGCGGGTGTATAGCCCCGCGATGGAGAATCAAGCGTGAGCCAACATCATCAAGCCGACCAGAAACCTGTCCCGCGCTACAAGCCTTACAAAGGCGCCGCCGGCGGCTGGGGTGCCCTGATCAGTGTGGCCCAGGCCTGGTTGACCAGTGACAACGCGCTGAAAAACCTGCGCATGATGCTCAAGACCAACCAGAACGGCGGCTTCGACTGCCCGGGTTGTGCGTGGGGCGACTCGCCGGAAAGCGGCATGGTCAAGTTCTGCGAGAACGGCGCCAAAGCGGTGAACTGGGAAGCCACCAAGCGCCGCGTCGATGCCAAGTTCTTCGCCAAGCACAGCGTCACTTCGCTGCTGGAGCAGAGCGATTACTGGCTCGAGTATCAGGGTCGCCTGACCGAGCCGATGGTCTACGATGCCGAAACCGATCGCTACAAGCCGATCAGTTGGGACGACGCCTACACCCTGATCGCCAAGCACCTGCAAAGCCTGCCGAGCCCGGACCTGGCCGAGTTCTACACCTCTGGTCGTGCCAGCAACGAAGCGGCTTATCTGTACCAACTGTTCGTGCGCGCTTACGGCACCAACAACTTCCCTGACTGCTCGAACATGTGCCACGAAGCCAGTGGTGTCGCCTTGGCGCAGAGCGTTGGCGTCGGCAAAGGCACCGTGACCTTTGACGATTTCGAACACGCCGATGCGATTTTCGTCTGGGGCCAGAACCCCGGGACCAACCACCCACGCATGCTCGAACCGCTGCGTGAAGCGGTGAAACGCGGCGCGCAAGTGGTGTGCATCAACCCGTTGAAAGAGCGTGGACTGGAGCGTTTTCAGCACCCGCAACACCCGATCGAAATGCTCACCAACGGCGACAAGCCGACCAACACCGCCTACTTCCGTCCAGCACTGGGCGGTGACATGGCGCTGCTGCGCGGCATGGCCAAGTTCCTCCTGCAGTGGGAGCGCGATGCGCAGAAGGCTGGCGAACCTGCGGTGTTCGATCACGACTTCCTCAACGCCCACAGCGCCAACGTCCTCGAGTACTTGGGCGTGGTCGATGACACGCCGTGGGAACAGATCGTCGAGCAATCGGGCCTGACTCTTGTCGAGATTGAGCAAGCCGCGCGCATGTACGCCAAAGGCAAAAACGTGATCATGTGCTGGGCGATGGGCATCACCCAGCATCGCCATTCGGTGCCGACCATCCAGGAAATATCCAACCTGATGCTGCTGCGCGGCAACATCGGCAAACCCGGTGCTGGTCTGTGCCCGGTGCGCGGCCACAGTAATGTGCAGGGCGACCGCACGATGGGCATCAACGAGCGTCCGCCGGTGGCGTTCCTTGATTCGCTGGAACGCCGCTTCCAGTTCAAGGTGCCACGCCACAACGGCCACAACGTGGTTGAAGCAATTCACGCAATGGCCGAAGGCCGCGCTAAAGTCTTTATCGGTCTGGGCGGCAACTTCGCCCAGGCCACGCCGGACAGCCCGCGTACATTCGAAGCACTGAGCAATTGCGACCTGACCGTGCAGATCAGCACCAAACTCAACCGTAGTCACTTGGCTCACGGCAAAGACGCATTGATCCTGCCGTGCCTGGGTCGTACCGACATCGACATCCAGACCGAAGGCCCGCAAGCGGTCACCGTGGAAGACTCGTTCAGCATGGTTCACGCCTCCAACGGTCAATTGCAGCCGCTGTCGAACCAGATGCGCTCCGAACCGTCGATCATCGCCGGCATCGCTGCCGCAACTCTGGGCAGCAAACCGGTGGACTGGAACTGGCTGGTGGCCGATTACGGGCGCATCCGCGAACTGATCGCCGACACCATTCCCAACTTCAAAGAGTTCAACGAGAAGATCAAGAACCCGGGCGGTTTCTACCTGGGCAACAGCGCTGGCGCGCGCAAGTGGAATACGCCGTCGGGCCGGGCCAATTTCCGCGCCAATATGCTGCCGAAAGATCTGGTGCACGAGCGCACCCGCGCCACCGGGCAACTGCCAGACCTGATCCTGCAATCGATGCGCTCCCACGATCAGTACAACACGACGATTTATGGTCTCGACGACCGTTATCGCGGGGTCAAGGGCCAGCGTGATGTGTTGTTTGCCAATGAGGCGGATATCATTCGTCTGGGCTTCCGTCCGGGGCAGAAGGCCGACATTGTTTCGATATGGGACGATGGTCGTGAGCGTCGGGTGAAGGGCTTCACGCTGTTGGCGTTTGATATCCCGGCCGGGCAAGCGGCGGCGTATTACCCGGAAGTGAATCCGCTGGTGCCGCTGGAAAGCACCGGAGATGGCAGCCATACGCCGACGTCAAAGTTCATTGCGATTCGGCTGGAAGCGGCGAGTGAGACTGGGTTGATCATGGCCAAGTCTGCTTAACACGGCGCTTGGATCGGCCCCTTCGCGAGCAAGCTCGCTCCCACATTGGACTGCATTTCAAATATGGGAGCGAGCTTGCTCGCGAAGGCGGTGGGACATTCAATAAATTTCTTCCCGCTCGCACTTTTCAACCGCCCACAAAAAAGGCCGCTTTTTCACAAAAGCGGCCTGTCCGAAGTAGCTAAAGACCGGCGAAAAACGGTTAAGTTCCGGTGAAAAAACAGCAACTTGCAAAATTGTATACAAGTCGTGTTATTCGTCGGATTTCGATTGTCACGCTTGTTACACAGCCTCAGGATCGGCGCCGTCATCCCTTTGAGGCTCCTCTATGAAGTTCTCCTCGATTCTCTTGTTGTCCCTTGGCCTGGTCAGTGGCTTTGCGTCTGCTGGCGGCACCACCGAAGCAGGTGTGGGCGGCGCATTGGGCGGGGTTCTTGGCTCGGTCGTCGGTCAGTCTTTAGGCGGCAATACAGGTTCCACCATCGGCGCAGCCCTGGGCGGCGCGGGTGGTAGTGCGGTCGGCGCCGACAAACGCAGCCGTGGCGAAGCCGCCATCGGTGGTGCGCTGGGCGCAGCCGGCGGCAACGTAGTCGGCCGCAGCATGGGCGGCACCACCGGCAGCCTGATCGGCTCCGCAGCAGGTGGCGGCGCCGGTGGCGCGCTGGGCAACTACATGGGCAACAAGAGCGATGACGACGATCGTCGTTACGACCGTCGCCATGATGATCGTCGCTACTACCGCGACGACCACCGTGGTCGCGGCCATGCCTATGGCCACCGCAAGCATCACAAGTACTATCGCCACCGTTAATGTGAATGCTTGAACAAAAATCGCAGCCCGAGGGCTGCGATTTTTTTTGCCTTCTTACACCACCAGAGATTCCAGTGCCTGCCGCAGTTCGGCAGGAATCGGCACAGGCTGATTACTCGCCCGATCGACGAATACGTGAACGAAGCGCCCGGCCGCACAAGCCTCGCTTTCGCCGACCTTGAACACCGCCAGTTCGTATTGCACCGAACTGTTGCCCAGCTTACCGACGCGCAAACCGACCTCGACCAGATCCGGGAAGGCGATCGAGGCGAAGTAATCACACGCCGAACTGACCACAAACCCCACAACCTCACCATCATGGATATCCAGACCACCGACCTGTATCAGGTAAGTGTTCACCGCCGTATCGAAGAAGCTGTAATAGGTGACGTTGTTGACGTGACCGTAGGCGTCGTTGTCGTGCCAGCGTGTGGTGATGGGCTGGAAGTGTGGGTAGTCGGTGCGCTGAGGGGTAGACATGGTTGGGCTGATTCTCTTGTGTTTTCAGTGAGGCCGCTTGCCCTCACCCTAGCCCTCTCCCAGAGGTAGAGGGGACTGACCGAGGTGTTCTCTCGAAATACACCGACCTGATCCTTTCGAGTCGAACTCAAATGCTGAAACCCACGCAGATCGGCTCCCTTCCCCCTCTCCCCCCTGGGGGAGAGGGCTGGGGTGAGGGGGAACGATTTTGGCCGCGACATTACACTTGAGCAAACCCCTTATCCTGCGCCGCCAATTCACCAATCAACCGCGCCGGCTTCCACTGATCACCCTGCCGCGTCTCCAGCGCCAGCAAGCGCTGATGAATGTCCGCCAGCCCCTGCTGATCCGCCCAGGCCATCGGCCCGCCCTTGTCCGCCGGGAACCCGTAGCCATTCAGATACACCAGATCGATATCGTGCGCGGACTCGGCAATACCTTCCTGCAAAATCTTCGCGCCCTCATTGACCAACGCCAGCAAACTACGCTCCAGAATCTCCTCCGGACCAATCTCACGGCGCTGGAAGCCCAACCCTTCGCTGACCTGCAACACCAGCGCATCGACCTCAGGATCGTGCTCAGCCTGACGACTGCCCGGCTCGTAATGGTAATAGCCATTGCCAGACTTCTGGCCAAACCGGCCCATCTCGCACAAGCGGTTATCCACCTGAACCTCCGGCGTATCCTGGCCCTTGCCGGCCAATTCGCGTGCACGCCATTCCAGATCGATGCCGACCACGTCGTACATGCGAAACGGCCCCATGGCAAAACCAAAACCTTGCAGCGCCGCGTCGACCTGCTGTGGATAAGCACCCTCAAGCAACATCTTGCGCGCCTCCAGCACATACGGATGCAACATGCGATTGCCGATAAATCCGTGGCAATTGCCCGACACCACACTGACCTTGCCCATGCGCTTGCCCAGAGCCAGCGCCGCGTCCAGCACCGTCGCAGAAGTCTGTGCGCCGCGAACGATTTCCAGCAGTTTCATGATGTGCGCCGGGCTGAAGAAATGCAGGCCCAGCACTTGCTCCGGACGCCTTGTCGCGGCAGCAATCGCATCGATATCCAGCGCAGAGGTATTGCTCGCCAACAGCGCCTCAGGCTTGAGCAAGCCATCCAGCTCACGAAAGATCTTCTGCTTCAGCTCAAGATTTTCGTACACCGCCTCGATCACCAGATCGACATTGCGAATCGCCGCATAATCCGCCGCCGCACTGACCCGCGCCAAACGGGCATCCGCCTCGGCCTGATCAATCCGACCCTGACGCACGTTGTGTGCATAAGTTTCGGCCACGGTGGTAAGTGCCTGTTCAAGCATCTGTGGATTGTTATCCACCCACTGCACGCTCACGCCGGCATTGGCCAGGCACATGACAATGCCGCGGCCCATGGTGCCCGCGCCGATCACCGCAGCCTGCTGAATATCGAAGGATGTCTGGCTCATGTTGTTCTCTTGTTGGCGATCCAAAGACTGGTCTCACCATAGTCAGCCAACGACGATTTTTGAAGTTTATTACCGTGATGATCGACATTCAGCGAATGGATAGAGCCCCAGCTCTGATGACACTTAATGTAGGAGCTGCCGAAGGCTGCGATCTTTTGATCTTGAAAAAATCAACATCAAAAGATCGCAGCCTTCGGCAGCTCCTACAGGGATCAGAGGTGCTCTTGCGCCCAGCTGCGTACTTCGCCGTAGGGGTATTCTTCCAACGCCGCAAACCCGGGAATCGTCCGCGCCTTGAGCTTGGTAAACAGCGGCACGCTGATCCCGCACAAAAACCGCGTCAGCCGCTCTGCTGTCGGGATGACCCCGGTGTGCTGCTCATGCCTGTGGATAAAATCACCACACAGCGCCGCAAAGTTTTTATCCACAAGCGCGGGCAATTCCGGTGGTGCCGGCAACCGCGCCACCTGGCCATGACACACCGAGCAATGCCCGCACTGCTCAGGCGCATTGTGATCACCGAAATACTCGGCCAGGCGATAGCCCAAACAGCGCTCGCTGGCGAAGACTTCAAGCATCGCGTGGATGCGCGCCACTTCGGCCTGCTCATGCCGGGTGAAATAATCGTGCAGTTCAGCGCTCAGGGCATCGCTATCAAAGTCACTATTCAGCAGGCTGTAGACCTCAGTCATCTGCTTGCTCTCAAGCTCGACCCAGCCCTTTTCCTGAAAGTAATCCAGCGCCTTCACCACTCGATTGCGCTCGGCGGAATACTGCGAGTACATCGCCTCGAAATTCACCGTGGCCCAGGTGCGCGCGCGCGCCGAGGTCTGAATGATCGCAGCGACGAAATCCCTGCGCTCACCTTCGAAGCGCTCAAGCAGCGCTTCGGGCTCCAACAGGTATTTGAAACGGTATTCGGCGTAATAGGCGTAGCGCGGCGCGATCAAACCGCGCAGCTCCAGTTGTACCAGCAACGTCTTCAGCGGCAGTGCGCGAATGTTGCTCTGATCCGCCAATGGCCCGAGCAGAAACTCCCACTGCCCTTCCGGCGCCGAGGCCTTCAGTTCATCGAGTACATAGCGAATACCATCGCGCTCCGGCGTATCACCGTAGACGAAGTTTTCCAGCACATTGAGGCTGTCACGATTGGCCAATACCAGACAGTCCGAGGGCTGCCCGTCACGCCCGGCGCGGCCGATTTCCTGGCTGTAGTTTTCGATGGATTTGGGCAGGTCGAAGTGCACCACATTGCGGATGTCACTCTTGTCGATGCCCATGCCGAATGCGATGGTCGCGACGATGCAATTGGAGTGCCCGGCCATGAAGCGTTTCTGGATCGCTTCGCGTTTGTCGTGGGCTAAACCTGCGTGATACGCCTCGGCCTGAATGCCGTTGCGCTCAAGGTGTTCGGCGATGTGCTCAGCGGTTTTCTGCAAGGTCACGTAGACGATGCTCGGCTGCCCCGGGCGCTCGGCCATCCACTCCACCAGCCGCCGGCGCTTGTCCTGGCCACGTACCGGCTCCACCAGCAGATTGAGGTTGGGCCGATAGAAACCGGTGGTCACCACATCAGCGGCGGCGATCGCGAATTTAGCCTGCATGTCGGCGATGACTTTCGGTGTTGCCGTAGCGGTCAGCAGCAAGGTTTGCGGGATGTTGAACTGACGCTGATAGTCCGGCAGCTTGAGATAATCGGGCCGGAAGTTGTGGCCCCATTCCGAGATGCAATGCGCCTCGTCCACCACCAATAGCGAGATCGGCACCTGCTGCAAAAAATTGCGAAAACGCTCGTTTTTCAAGCGCTCCACCGAGATCATCAGAATCTTGAGTTCACCCGAACGGGCGCGGGCCATCACGTCATTGGCATCATCGCGGCTCTGCGCCGAATCGATGCTGCCCGCCGAGATGCCATGACGCTGCAAGAAGGCCAACTGATCCTGCATCAGCGCCAGTAACGGCGAGACCACCAACGTCAGGTGCGGCAGCATCAGCGCCGGCAATTGGTAACAAATTGACTTGCCGGAACCGGTGGGAAAAATCGCCGCCGCCGAGCGCCCGGCCAGCACTGCGCTGATCGCCGCCTCTTGCCCGGGTCGAAACTGTGGAAAACCAAAAACCTGTTCCAGGGTGTTGTGCATTCGCTGTCACTCCATTGACTGCTGCCATGCCAACAGCCTAGCGGGCGATCGCAGCGAGTCGAGAAAAGGTCGGGGCCAAATCGATTCGGAATGATACAGCGATTACTTAAACGCCACGGCCCCTGTGGGAGCGAGCTTGCTCGCGAAGAGGCCGGTCACACCAACACAAAACCAGAGGTTCAAGGACGCAAAACCGCCACCCGCAACTGCTCGTTCAGCATCTGCTCATGCACGCCTTGGCTCTTGCTCGCCCAGAGCGCATGGGCCGGGCTGATGTCGCCAGTAAACGCTGCCGCCAACTGACGCAGATCAGCGACGCTGCGCACACGCGGGCAGAAAGGTTGCTCATCACAGTTCTGACTGGCGTTGCGATAGGTACTCAGCAAACCCTCCCAGAGGCCGTCGCGCACGTGGCGAATTGACTTCAACTGCACGTGGGGCACACCGAGTCGCTGCTCAAGCCCCTCTTCATCCAGTGCTTCGCTGGCCAACAGAGCTTTGGCGAACATCAACACTTCACCGCGCGACGCCGTGTCCATGCTCGCCTGGCTGATCAGTGCCTCCGGCCAATCGGTGCGATCGAGACGATCCAGCACCCATGCATTGCCAACGTCAGAGGCCATCGCCAAACGGCAAGAGCCCAGCCCGAGCAATAAAACTGCGGCCATTCGTAGCCAGTGCATACCTAATTCCCTTTAAGCGCGTGTCAGACGTTTGGAAACGCCCTACAGATTCTGGCGCGCACGATACAGCGGTTTACCGCGAATCGCCTGACAAACGCGTGGGAATTATTACGCCTAAGGGTTTTGCCTCGAAAATGCTGCGAAATCACGTAGGGCATTTCCTCAAAACACGGAAAAACCCCTACGAATACTGTCCATTGCGGCTGTCTTGTCCCACCGCGAAACGCCCTTCTATAGTGGCCGGCGCGGCTGCAAACACTCTGCCGGCCCGCCCCAGCGCCTTCGAACAGGACACGCCTCACCATGATCAATCGCTATCGCCCCCTCAAGACTTGCTACAGCGAAAAGCCGGTACTGCTTATCGACAGCCACTCCAGCCAGACTGACCTGATCAATGCCGCCGATCAGCGTTTACGCGCGGCCGGAGATTTGCTGGAAACGCTCTATTGTTTGTGTTTCAAACAAGCTGACGTGAAAGATATTCCCAACATCGTCAATGCCCTTTATTTATTGGTACAGGACAGTTGCGACTTGCTGGAAGTTGCCAAACAAAAATCACCACAAACAACATATAACTAAAACGCGCTACAAATCCGGAAACACCAGAACTCTTTATTTATAGATGCAACTGACACTAACTTGTTCGCTCTTACAACTAAACGAGAGCAACACCATGACAGTTTTAACTATATTTTTTTGCGGCACGGGTTCCAACAAGTTCGATACCGCCCATGAAAACTTCTGGGACGGCGAACTGGTTTCCACGCTGGCTGCCAACCATACCGGTCGTGAGTTCGCCGAATGGATCATCGTCGACGGCCCCGGCAGCGGCAACCTGCAAGCCGATGACCTGTTCACCAAGACCAAGGAGTACGGCCTCACCGGCACGCTGTTCGGCAAAGGCTGGGAAGAAAACGTGGCGCATGCCGTCAATGTCATCAAGGGCAAATGCGACTGGCAGCGCGAGCAACTTACCGAGGCCGAATACAACCGCCTTAAAGCCGCCGGGATTCCTATTGACGATGTCAAAGTCGAAGGCTCGTGGATGTGGCGAAAGTACAACTACGGCGACCGCAGCATTACTCAACAGAAGTTACAGGAAGGGATCATCAGAACGTTCCGCAAAGATGGCATTATTCCCACCCGCGTCAATCTGGTGGGTTGGAGCCGAGGCGGCATAAGTTGCCACATGCTGGCCAATGCGATGTTAAAGGACAGCCAACTTAAAAACATTCCGGTGAACATCTTTGCATTGGACCCCGTTCCGGGTATCGGAAACTTCCAGGAAAACCGGGTCAAACTCGGCGCCAACGTCAAAGAATATGTCGCTTTCTATGCCCGCGATGAACGCTCCAAGGGTTTCAGCTGTGTCATTCCGCAAACCGCCACCGGCACTAAAACCTGCGTGTACCCGATGGCCGGCCGCCACGCGACCATGGCCGGCAACGCCACCGCCGCCGGCGGCGTGCCCACCAGCAGCGGCGACCTGAAAACGCTGGTCGAACCTGGCCGCATCGTCCGCCACCTCGCCGAAACCTGCCTCAAGCGCTGGGGCGTACAACTGAACAAAACCCTGAACCTGAGTGAAACAGATCTGCTGCGCCTGACGGGCGCCATCGTCGCCGACGAAGCGCGCTACAAGCAGATGCACAGCGTTTCCTACACCTACTTCACCGAACTGGATAAAGGTGAGCGCTATGTTTCGCTAGGCAGCAAAGGCGTGCCGTTTTCGGCGGTGAAAGGCACGATATACGCGCCTGCGACGGGGCTAACGACGAGCCTGTTAAACGTTGCGGAGTATCGGATTATTGGTTGATGGCGCTGGGGGAGGTGAGCGGACGAAAAAACCTACAGCAATAGCCTATCCGCTATTCGTCCAGTTCCTACAAACCTAGACTCCGTTGCCGCCTATCGCGGCTTGGTAAGTCAAATCTATAGTCGTGGCTGTCGCTGCCTAATCAGCGACTCAGGCTTGGTCACCTGATGGAACACACAAACACGTCCGTTGTATGCTGCCGACACTTCAAATGTCTGCATGCTTCATGGTGACTGTGTTCGGGACGCTTTCGAGCGTGCCGGATTGTGTGTTCCTCCGGTTGACCAACCTGAACACAGTTCGCCTCCCATCGCTTGGTCACGGTGGGGATGACACTTCACGACATCTGGAATACACATTATGAAAGCATGGAACCCGCTTACCCCTGATCGCTACCGCCCACTCGAATCCAACCTCACCGATACCAAGCCTCTACTCATCGACACAGCCGCCAACCCGCAAGACATCCTCGAATGCGCCGTCCAGCGCCTGCGCGCTTCAAGCGACCTGCTACGCACCCTCTACTGCCTCAACTTCAAACAAGCCGACGTCGAAGACATCCCCCACATCACCCACGCCCTTTATCTGCTGACACAGGATGGCTGTGACCTGCTGCAAGTCGCACAGCAGCAAATGCTCAATTGGAAGGATCCAGCCTAAAAACAATCTCAGGCAGGTATGTTTCCGACAAGAATCGCCTGCCTCACCAACAAACATAATTTTGGACACTCAGTGTCTACTGCCAGGAGTTGAATTTTGCAAACTACTATTGATTGCGTACGATGGACGCCACTGTTCAGCCAAGAGTTTGCCTCCATGACCACTGAAACCATTGATCACAGCACTCTCATTCGCCTGATTGAAAACGGCTCTGTAAGAAGCACAAGTATCGTCGCCAAGTCTGGTGGCTGGGCGATCCAAATTCAGCATGGCAATGAAGAATATCTGCTAACAGCGCAACGAAGTGGCCAGGTGCGCCTGTTCAAAAGGCTTGAAACACTGGTGACCTATTTGAGAGGACTGGGTATCAACCAGTTCGATGTTGACGCTTCCAGCTATGACCCATCGCAAATGAAAACATACGCTCGTCCTGATCGCGCCGAAGCAATGAAACAAGCGCATGAGGCAGCCGCATATGACGAATGGTTCAAACGACAGGTACAGATCAGTATTGACGATCCAAGACCTAGTATTAGCGATGAAGAAACCCGCCGAATATTTGCCGCCAAGCGTGATGCCCTGCGTAAACGAGTGCGCTAATGAAGTTGATTTGGCGTCCGGAGACGCATATTGACCGAGAGCGGATTATGGATCGTATTAGTCAGAACAACCCTGAAGCAGCGGCTGACCTCGATGAGATATTTGAATCAAAAGGGGAGCTCGCCCGACAGCGTCCAACGCTGTACAAAAAGGGCAGAGTTGAAGGAACACGGGAAATCGTCGCAACCCCCAGTTACGTCATCGTTTACACGATCAAAAACGAATGTGTGGAAGTATTGAGAGTGATGCATGCCAGGCAACAATGGCCGTGATCACGTCAAACAGTTGAGTGATGGGGCGCTCAGAAGGTTGAATGACTTAAGGGTAGACGTAACTCCTTGATCCCCCTGTCAACTGTAATTATTCCGTTGTTATCACCTCAAAAGTGAAGGAATTTTAGCTTTATGGCCAGGAGAACCTCGCCGCTACTTCCCAAGGTTGCACGACTCTTGAACGATCTTGGTGAGCGCCTGAAACTGGCCCGTCTTAGGCGCAGACTCACTGCAAAACTAGTCGCTGAAAGGGCTGGAATGTCAGTCATGACATTACGCTCACTGGAAGCAGGTAGTGCAGGCGTCACAATGGGAGCGTACTTGTCAGTGATGCACGTACTAGGTCTCGAGCAAGATCTGAATCTTCTGGGTTCCACGGATGAACTCGGTTACCGACTGCAGGACTCCAGGCTTCTTTCCTCTAAGACTTCACTCGGCAAAAAATCAGCGAGTGAACCGAGTCTCGATATTCCAAAACAAAGAAAACTACCGACTTCACGCATGAGCGTTATCGAAGCCGCATATGTGAGTGAAGACAAACTCAAGAACTTCCCAATGAATACTCACTCGCTGTCTGAATTGCTGACGCGAAAGCCCTCGCAGGGCACATAGCAAGAAAAACGCCCACAAAAAAGCCGCCCCAAAGGGCGGCTTCTTCACTCACGACAGATCTTACAACTTCGGCCCAGCAGCCTTGATCGCGTCGCTCACTTCGAACTTCTTGAAGTTTTCGATGAACAGACCGGCCAGTGCTTTCGCGGCCTCGTCGTACGCAGCCTTGTCAGCCCAGGTGTTGCGCGGGTTGAGCAGGTTGGTTTCAACGCCCGGTACGGCCAGTGGCACGTCGAGGTTGATGGTGTCGAGGTGTTCGGTGGCTGCACCGATCAGTGCGCCGCTCTGGATCGCTGCGATCACCGCGCGGGTGGTCGGGATGTTGAAGCGTTTGCCGACGCCGTAGCCGCCACCGGTCCAGCCGGTGTTGACCAGATAAACCTTCGAGCCGAAGCCGCGGATGCGCTTGATCAGCAGCTCAGCGTATTCGCCAGCCGGGCGCGGGAAGAACGGTGCGCCGAAGCAGGTGGAGAAGGTCGACTTGATGCCGCTGCCGGAACCCATTTCAGTCGAGCCCACCAAAGCGGTGTAGCCGGACAGGAAGTGGTAGGCCGCTTGTTCTTCGTTGAGGATCGACACTGGCGGCAGTACGCCGGTCAGGTCGCAGGTCAGGAAGATTACAGCGTTTGGCTCGCCACCGAGGTTGTGCTCGGAACGCTTGGCAACGTGCTCCAGCGGGTACGCGGCGCGGCTGTTCTGGGTCAGGCTGACATCGGCGTAGTCGGCGTGCTTGGCGTCGTCGATGACGACGTTTTCCAGCACGGCGCCGTGCTTGATGGCTTTCCAGATAACCGGCTCGTTCTTCTCGGAGAGGTCGATGCACTTGGCATAGCAACCGCCTTCGATGTTGAACACCACGCCTTCGCCCCAACCGTGTTCGTCGTCACCGATCAGGTAACGGCTTTCGTCGGCCGACAGGGTGGTTTTACCGGTGCCCGACAGACCGAAGAACAGGGTCACGTCGCCTTCTTCACCGATGTTGGCAGCGCAGTGCATTGGCAGCACGTCAGCGGCCGGCAGCAGGAAGTTCTGCACGGAGAACATGGCTTTCTTCATCTCACCGGCGTAACGCATGCCAGCGATCAGCACTTTCTTCTGTGCGAAGTTGAGGATCACGCAACCGTCGGAGTTGGTGCCGTCACGCTCAGGCACGCACTCGAAGTTGGCCACGTTGAGCACTTGCCATTCTTCACGACCGGCCGGGTTGTACTGGGCCGGGTTGATGAACAGGCAACGACCGAACAGATTCTGCCAGGCAGTCTGGGTGGTCATTTTCACGGCCAGGTAGTGATCTTCCGCCGCGCCTACATGCACGTGGGACACAAAGTGCTCTTGCGCGTTGTTGAATGCTTCTACGCGAGCCCACAGCGCGTCGAACTTGTCGGCCGGGAACTTGCGGTTGATCGGGCCCCAGGCAATAGCGGCCTGGGTGGAAGGCTCTTCAACGATGAAACGGTCAACAGGCGAACGACCGGTGCGGTGACCAGTGCGAACAACCAGAGCGCCGGTATCGGCAAGCTCGCCCTCACCGCGGTTCAGGGCTTCTTTTACCAGATCATCAACACTCAGATCGGTGTACACGGCGTTATTGGCTTGCGTCATGAGGTTCCCCGTCGGCCAGTGGCCGAGTGTGCTCCAAACGTTTTGTAGTAGAAAGTCGTGCACTACTACCGCGAAAAAAGTGGGCCGGATTATGCCAGAAAAGCCCAAAAAGAGTAGGGTCCTCCCGTCGTAACGGCGATATTCCGTCGTTACGCAGTGAATTTACCTGCGCTGAACCGTTTTAGTGCCGGGTATCTGACGGCGTGTCGACGCCTGCGCCAGCGAACAATTGAGCAATATCGGCGGCGTCGAACTCATAACGCTCGTTGCAGAACTGGCAATCGATCTCGACTTTGCCACCTTGCTCGGCCACCAACGCCTGCGCATCTTCCAGACCCAGACTGACCAGGGCATTGCCCGAGCGTTCCCGCGAGCAGCTGCAACGGAAGCGCAGATTCTGCACATCGAACAAACGAACCTGCTCTTCATGGTAGAGGCGATGCAGCACGGTTTCGTTGTCCAGGCTCAACAGTTCATCAGCGGTCAGGGTGCTGGCCAAGGCGGTAATGTGCTGCCAGCTGGCGGCGCGATCTTCTTCGTCTTTCAGGCGATCGGCCGGCAGTTGCTGCAACAGCAGGCCGCGGGCGCGACGGCCGTCGGCGAACAGCTTGAAGCGGGTGCCAACCTGTTGCGACATGACGAAATAGTTGGTGAAGCAGTCGGAGAGGGTTTCGCCGTCAAGGTCGACGATGCCCTGATAACGCTGGCCGACAGTCGGGTCGACAGTCAGGGCCAGAACGCCATTCGGCATCAGGTCAGCGAGGGTCGCGTCCGCCGCGATCTGCTCGGCGTCGTAACGCGCCAGGCCACGGATTTCACGCTCGCTGGAGCACTCGATCATCAGCATCGGAATCGGCCCTTCGGAACGCGCCTGCAGAATCAGCAAGCCGTCGAACTTCAATGTGCCCACCAGCAACGAGGCGGCCGCCATCAATTCGCCGAGCAATTGCGCCACTGGCTCCGGGTACGGGTGCTTGGCGAGGACTTCGGCGTAGCTGCGCTCAAGCGCCACCAATTCGCCGCGGGTGTCACTGTCATCGAAGATGAAACGTTGGGTGAAATCGGTATCCGCTAGCTCGGTCATAATTTTGGGTATCTGAATGTGGTGACAAAATGGTTACAAGACGTGAAAATTTGCGCTTCTTGGCACTCTTTTTGGTGCCGACTGCTCTGCCATGGGAGGCATTTTATGAACAATCCGGGTTTGTTCCAATCTAGGTGGAACCTCGGCCGGCTGGTTCTGTGCAATGTAGTGCCATTGGCGCTACTGGCTTTCTGGTTATGGCCTACGGGCAACGCGCTGTGTGTGATTTTCGACGAGTGGCTGTTCCGCTCGCTCAATGCACCACTGGCCAGCAACCCGATATGGCTCCACATCTGGGCAATTGCAAGTCTGCGACCGTTCGACATTGTCGTCGGCCTGATTCTGCTGACGCTGCTGATCAAGGGCGACTGGGTGTTCAAGGCCATTGATGTGCGTCGCGCATTCTTCGGTTTTTTCTCGATCCTGCTGTTGATGGTGGTGATCCGCACGCTGTTTTCCAAGTTCGCCGACCATATGGACTGGCAGCACAGCAGCCCGTCGATGGTGCTGGAAGGTGCGGTGCATATCAGCGACTACTTCCCGCATCTGGAGAAGACCTGGGAGCTGAAGGATCGCTCGAGTCAGAGTTTCCCGGGTGACCACGCTTCGGTATTGCTGATCTGGGCGCTGTTCATGGGCGTGTTCAGCCGCACGGTCGGCCAGTTTGTGACGATCTGGGGCCTGGCGCTGTTGTTCATGCTGCCGCGACTGGTGGCCGGCGCGCATTGGGGTCAGGACGATTACATCGGCGGTGTGCTGCTGGCGGTGTGGGCGTTGGGTTGGGGTTACTACACGCCGTTTGCGTATCACGCCTCGAACTTCTGGTTGAAGGTGACGGCGCCGATCTTTGCTTTGCTGGGCAAGTTGCCGCTGGTGTCGCGGATGAGTGTGGTGCGTAGCGCCTGATACCGAGCTGTTTTCGGCGAGGGCTGCGCCCTCGATTCGCGAGCAGGCTCGCTCCCACATTGGAATGCAATCTCCTGTGGGAGCGAGCCTGCTCGCGAAGAGGCCGGCACCAACAACGCGGCGATTATTCGTCGTTACTGCTGCCGCGAAACTTGAACAAATCCCGCCGCTGCTTCTTGCTCGGCTTGCCGTCGGTGCTCACGCCCAACGCGCCCGCCTTGCGCATCGCCGCAGCCGCTTCACGCTTGGCAATACTCGCCTCGGTCTCCGCGTACAACGTCTGCGCCTCCGGTGCGCCGCGCCGCACAATCGACAACGCCTCAACCTTTACCGTACGCACTTCAAACCCGGTACGAATCTCGAACTCATCGCCAATGCGTGGCTCTTTGCCAGGCTTGCAGCGCTCACCGCGACAATGCACCTTGCCACTTTCGATCGCCGCTTTGGCGAGGGCACGGGTTTTGTAAAAACGCGCAGCCCACAACCACTTGTCGAGACGAACCTTGTCGTCCTCTTCCTGTTTTTGCGCCATGTGAATTCCTCGTTCAGCCAGTAGTCGGAACTGTACTACCGTTTCTGTCGGGCGCAAGAACTCAGCCCTCCAGATAGACTGTGATCTTGGCCGGTTCATCGGCATGGAGTGATCGAGTGACTAAATTTCCATCTTCATTAATCTCGCCCAAGGCCGGTTGCCAGGGCTGCCAGCAAAGCGAGCCGCTGGGCTTCGACTTTTCCTTCGCCTATCAACCCATCGTCGATCTGCGCAACCAGTCGGTTTTCGCCCACGAAGCGCTGGTTCGAGGTGTGGCCGGTGAAGGCGCACTCACTGTGCTGGATAAGGTTACAGAAGATAACCGCTACCGTTTCGACCAGCTCTGCCGGACCCGCGCCATCGAAGGCGCGGCCAATCTAAATATGCAGACACACTTGTCGATCAACTTCATGCCAAACGCGGTCTATCGTCCAGAGCTATGCATTCGCAGTACGCTCGAGGCGGCAAAAAAACACCGTTTCCCTATCGACCGGCTGATTTTCGAAACCCTGGAAAGCGAGCACGTAGATAACTATCGCCATTTGACCAATATTCTGCGTGAATACCGCGAATTCGGCTTCAAGACCGCCATCGACGATTTCGGTGCCGGTTATTCGGGGCTCAATCTGCTGGCTGATTTCCAACCGGACCTGATCAAACTCGACATGGCGCTGATCCGCGATGTCGATCAAGACCGTGTTCGTCAGGCGATCGTCCGGGGGATTGTCACAATCTGTGCGGAGTTGGACGTTACAGTCATTGCCGAAGGCATTGAGAGCGCCGGTGAACGGGATTTCCTGGCGGACTGTGGAATATTTCTGATGCAGGGCTTCTGGTTCGCCAAACCTGCATTCAAAGCGTTGGCCCAGGTTTCACCTGAAGCCTGGACGCGTTAATCGTTGGTTTTTTCTATTGAAGACATTTGACCATTTGACCGTTGTCGGTCTGCGCGAGTGGGTGGCGCTTCCGGATTTGGGAGTCGCAGGCCTGCGGGCGAAGATCGACACCGGTGCCAGCACCTCCAGCCTGCATGCCACCGACATCGAGCCCTTCGAACGCGACGGCGAGAAGTGGGTGCGCTTCACCGCGCACCTGGGCACGGTGGTGCAGTTGCGCCACCGCCGCTGTGAAGCACCGCTGGTGACGCGCAAGACCATCAAAAGCTCCAACGGCCATGCGCAGGTGCGCTACGTGATCAGCACCACCCTGGCCTTGGGTGATCGAGTGTGGCCGGTCGAGTTCACCCTCGCCTGCCGCAAGTCGATGCGTTATCGCCTGTTGCTCGGTTCCAAAGCCCTGATCGATGGCCAGTTGGTGGTCAATCCGGGCATCAAATATGTACAAGACAAGCCGGTGTTCCCGGTATCTACCTCCTCCACAGGTGTTGCATGAAGATCGCTGTGCTGTCGCGGAATCCGCGTCTGTATTCCACCCGCCGTCTGGTCGAAGCCGGAACCGAGCGCGGGCATGAAATGGTAGTGATCGACACCTTGCGCGCCTACATGAACATCGCCAGCCACAAGCCGCAGATCCACTATCGCGGCAAACCGCTGGAAGGCTTTGACGCGGTGATTCCACGGATCGGCGCGTCGGTGACGTTCTACGGCTGCGCGGTGTTGCGCCAGTTCGAAATGATGGGGGTGTTCCCGCTCAATGAATCGGTAGCCATCGCCCGTTCGCGGGACAAGCTGCGTTCGCTGCAATTGCTGTCGCGACGCGGCATCGGTTTGCCGGTGACCGGGTTTGCCCACTCGCCGGATGACATTCCCGATTTGATCGACATGGTCAACGGCGCGCCGCTGGTGATCAAGGTACTGGAAGGCACTCAAGGTATCGGTGTGGTGCTGTGCGAAACCGCCACGGCGGCGGAATCGGTGATCGAGGCCTTCATGGGCCTGAAGCAGAACATCATGGTTCAGGAGTACATCAAGGAAGCGGGCGGCGCGGATATTCGTTGTTTCGTGGTCGGTGACAAAGTCATCGCGGCAATGAAGCGGCAGGCCAAGCCGGGTGAATTCCGGTCCAACCTGCATCGCGGCGGCAGCGCCAGTCTGATCAAGATCACCCCGGAAGAACGCATGACCGCGTTGCGCGCGGCGAAGGTCATGGGACTGGCGGTGGCGGGTGTGGATATCCTGCGTTCCAATCACGGGCCGTTAGTGATGGAAGTGAATTCGTCGCCAGGACTGGAAGGGATCGAGACCACCACAGGGAAGAATGTGGCGGGGATCATCATTGAGCATCTTGAGAAAAATGGCGGGCCGAATATGACCCGGACAAAAGGCAAGGGCTAAAACCAGCTTCTAGCGGCAAGCTTCAAGCGACAAGTAAAGTCGCTTTTGCTTGCCGCTTGCAGCTTGAAACTCGTCGCTGCGCCTATACAGCATCCCGAGGCAACATCAACCCCAGCGGCAATCTCACCCGCGCCTCCAGCCCTCCCCCGGACCGGTTACGCAATTCAACATTGCCGCCATGCATCGAAGCAATCCGCTTCACAATCGCCAAACCCAAGCCAGTACCCTTGCCACCCCGAGCACGATCGCCTCGGGTAAACGGGTTGAAAATCGCCTCCAGCTCCGAAGGATCGATCCCCGCCCCTCGGTCCATCACACTCAGCACCACATACGGCGCACTGACGTCACCGGACACGTAAGCCGCGACTTCAACGTGACCGCCAGCATGGTTCAAGGCGTTGCCGATCAGGTTGTTCAGCAAGCGCTTCATCGATACCCGCCGCAGCGGAAACGGCTGAATCGGCTCAAGACGCAAACGCACCTTCTCTTCATTCTGGTTGTATGGCGCCGCGACCTCGCGCACCAGATCAGTCAGATCCACTTCTTCCACCGACTCGTCACGACCGTCGCGGATGAACGCGAGGAACTGGTCAAGAATCGCGTCCATGTCTTCAATGTCGCGCACCATGTCGTCGGTCAGGTCGTTGCGGTCGCCCATCAACTCCAGCGACAGGCGCAACCGCGTCAACGGTGTGCGCAAGTCATGGGACACGCCGGCCAGCATCAACTCACGCTCGCGTCCGGCCTGCTCGACGTCTTCGGCCATCTGGTTAAAAGCGCGATACACCTCGGTCATCTCGCTCGGCGTGTCGCTGATCGGCAGACGTACGCTGCGGCCCTGACCGAGTTGCCGGGCGGCATAGACCAGACGCTTCAAGGGTTGGTTGAGCTGACTGACGAAAATCCATGCCGACGCTGTCGACAACAAGCCGATGGCGAGGAACCAGCCGAGCACGTTCCAGATTTTCTGGCCGCGCAACGGGTGCGGATACAGCGGCACCTTCAGCCAGCCGTCACCGAGGCTCGGGGCGCGCACCCACAAAGCCGGCGGCGAGTGCATGCGCAAACGCACTTCAGTGTCGGCGCCCAACTCCGCCTGCATCTGTCGCTGGTAGATTTCGCTGTACGGCCAGTGCTGCTCGCCTTCCGGCACACCGGCGCCGACTACCCGAATCAGGGTGGCGGCATCAGCGATCTTCGCGCGGTTTTCTTCATCGGCAGCCCAATAGGCGCGCAGCGTCAGGGCGACGCCGTGGCTGTATTGGCGGTCCACCAGCACGTCCTCGTTCATCAACAGATAAACCAGGGTCAGCGCCTTGGAGAACAACACGACGATAAGCACCAGCCAAAGGGTGCGGGAGAAAAAACTTTGGGGGAACCAGACAGGGGTCTTCATCTATAACCGCTACACACTTGCAGGAGCGAGCAATGCTCGCATATTGCGGATTGCGAGTCTGCGGGCATGGCCGTTCGACCAAAACCCGCAGACCCGCTCCTACAAATCGCCGATCACTTGGTGGCGGCGCCATCCGGTACGAACACGTAGCCCACACCCCAGACGGTCTGGATATAACGCGGCTTCGATGGATCAGGCTCGATCATGCGGCGCAGACGGGAAATCTGCACGTCGATGGAACGCTCGAGGGCGTCCCACTCGCGGCCACGGGCCAGGTTCATCAGTTTGTCGCGGGTCAGCGGCTGACGCGCGTTCATCACCAGTGCCTTGAGTACCGCAAACTCACCCGTGGTGAGCATGTGCACTTCATCGCCGCGTTTCAGTTCGCGGGTGGCCAGCGACAACACGTAATCACCGAAAGTGACGTTTTCGTCTTCACTGCCCGGCGCGCCCGGCACCGGTGCGGCCTGACGACGCAGGACAGCTTTGACCCGGGCCATCAGCTCGTCCGGGTTGAACGGCTTGGCCAGATAATCGTCGGCGCCCAGTTCCAGGCCCTTGATGCGGCTCAACTCATCGCCCTTGGCGGTGAGCATGATGATCGGAATCTGATTGTTCGCGCCACGCAGGCGGCGGCAAGCGGTCAGACCGTCTTCCCCGGGCAGCATGAGGTCGAGGACCACAAGATTGAAGACTTCACGCGACAGCAGACGATCCATCTGTTCGGTGTTCGGTACGGTGCGGGCACGGTAGCCCTTGCTGACGAAAAAACGTTCCAGCAGGCTGCTCAGCCCCGGATCGTCGTCAACGATGAGAATTTTTTCGCCTTCAGCAGTTTGTGCAGTGCTGCTCATTGGATGCTCCTTTTAGCTCGGCGCGCATTATGGCGTAGCTGCCGTTATACGCACCGTGTGCATTGTTAGCAGATTTTTCCTTCACTGCCAGAAAACCGGGGTTTATGCCTACAGACTGCGACGCCCCCGAATGACAGAACGCTGGTTATAATGCGCGGCGTTTTGTGCCAGGCAACGTCTGAATCGTTACCGCAGGTGGCAGGTTTTTTTTCCTGTCCAGCGCAGTAATTGTTCGATTTCAAGGGTCAACGGGCTGCCTTTTGACCCAGGCAGCGGCAATTTTCTAGCCGCTCAACCAGACTCCGGGCCTTTATTTCCGTGCCTGCGAGCCTGATTTCACACTATGTCAGGTGGTTTTATGGACAGCATCAACAGCCGCATTGCCGAGGAACTCGGCGTACGCCCACAACAGGTCGAAGCGGCCGTCGCGCTACTCGATGAAGGCTCTACCGTTCCCTTCATCGCCCGTTACCGGAAAGAAGTCACCGGCAGCCTCGATGACACCCAGTTGCGTCATCTGGAAGAGCGTCTGCGCTACCTGCGAGAACTCGACGAACGGCGCATCAGCATCCTCGCCAGCATCGAAGAGCAAGGCAAACTCACCCCTGCCCTCGAACGCGACATCAAACTCGCCGACACCAAGACCCGCCTCGAAGACTTGTACTTGCCGTACAAGCAGAAGCGCCGCACCAAGGGCCAGATTGCCCTGGAAGCCGGCCTCGGCGACTTGGCCGACGGCCTGTTCAACGACCCGAACCTGGCCCCGGAAACCGAAGCCGCGCGCTTCGTTGATGCCGAAAAAGGCGTGGCCGATGTCAAGGCAGCCCTTGAAGGCGCCAAGTACATCCTCATGGAACGCTTCGCCGAAGACGCCAGCCTGCTGGAAAAACTGCGTAACTACCTGAAACAGGAAGCCACCCTCAGTGCCCGCGTTATCGCCGGCAAGGAAGAAGAAGGCGCCAAGTTCCGCGACTACTTCGAACACGACGAGCCGCTGAAAAGCATGCCGTCGCACCGCGCGCTCGCCATTTTCCGTGGCCGCAACGAAGGCATCCTCAGCTCCGCGCTGAAAGTCGGCGACGAATTGCCGGGCACCATGCACCCGTGCGAAGGCATGATCGGCCAGCAATTCAACATCCAGAACCAGAACCGCCCGGCCGACAAATGGCTCGGCGAAGTGGTGCGCTGGACGTGGAAGGTCAAGCTCTACACGCACCTGGAAACCGACCTGCTCGGCGAACTGCGTGACGGTGCCGAAACCGAGGCGATCAACGTGTTCGCGCACAACCTGCACGACCTGCTGCTGGCCGCACCGGCCGGCCCGCGCGCAACCCTCGGTCTCGACCCGGGCCTGCGTACCGGCTGCAAGGTTGCCGTGGTCGACTCCACCGGCAAACTGCTCGATCACGCCACGGTTTACCCGCACGTGCCGCACAACAAGTGGGATCAGACCATCGCCATTCTGGCCGCCCTGTGCGCCAAGCATTCGGTTGACCTGATCGCCATCGGCAACGGCACCGCCAGCCGCGAGACCGATAAACTGGCGATCGAGCTGATCAAAAAATACCCAGCGATGAAAATGACCAAGGTCATGGTCTCCGAAGCCGGCGCATCGGTTTACTCGGCGTCGGAACTGGCAGCCAAGGAATTCCCGGATCTGGACGTGTCGATCCGTGGCGCGGTGTCCATCGCCCGTCGTCTGCAGGATCCACTGGCTGAACTGGTGAAAATCGATCCGAAATCCATCGGTGTCGGCCAGTACCAGCATGACGTTTCACAGCTGAAACTGGCGCGTGGTCTGGACGCCGTGGTCGAGGACTGCGTGAACGCCGTCGGCGTTGATGTGAACACTGCTTCGGTGGCGCTGCTGGCGCGGATCTCCGGCCTCAACGCAACGCTGGCGCAAAACATCGTCGCGCACCGCGATGAGCACGGCGCGTTCAAAACCCGTGCAGCCCTGAAGAAAGTCGCGCGTCTGGGCGAAAAAACCTTCGAACAGGCTGCCGGTTTCTTGCGCGTGATGAACGGCGACAACCCGCTGGATTCGTCGGCGGTTCACCCGGAAGCCTATCCGCTGGTGCAGCGTATTGCCGCTGAAACCGACCGTGATATCCGCTCGCTGATCGGTGATGCAAGCTTCCTCAAGCGTCTGGATCCGAAGAAATTCACCGACGAGACGTTCGGTCTGCCAACCGTCACCGACATCATCCAGGAACTGGAAAAACCGGGCCGCGACCCGCGTCCGGAGTTCAAGACGGCCGAGTTCCAGGAAGGCGTCGAAGACCTGAAAGACCTGCAATTGGGGATGATCCTCGAAGGCGTCGTCACCAACGTGACCGCGTTCGGCGCATTCGTCGACATCGGCGTGCATCAGGACGGTCTGGTGCACATCTCGGCGCTGTCGGAGAAGTTCATCAAGGATCCGCGTGAAGCGGTGAAGGCCGGTGACGTGGTGAAAGTGAAGGTCATGGAAGTCGACATCCCGCGTAAACGCGTTGGCCTGTCGATGCGCATGGGCGACACCCCGGGCGAGAAAATCGACGGTGCCCGTGGCTCGCGTCCGGGCTCGGCCCAGCGCCAGCCTTCGAACAACGCGCCACGCAAGGAAACCGCCACCGCAGCGCCGGTGAACAATGCGATGGCCTCGCTGTTCGCCAATGCCAAGCAGTTGAAGAAACGCTGATGGAAATTCCGGCCGGGCTCGTCGAGAGCGCGTTTTTCAAGCTGTTGGGCTGCCGCCTGCACAGCCTGGAAACCGGGGTGGCGCAAGTCGCCCTGGTGCTGGAACCGGAACTGCGCAATCGCGGCGGCAAATTGCACGGCGGCGCGCTGTTCAGTCTGGTCGACATCGCCATGGGGCTGGCCTGTTCCAGCACCCACGGCTTCGATCAGCAGAGCGCGACCATCGAGTGCAAGATCAACTATATCCGCGCCGTTTCCGACGGCGAGGTCATGTGCACGGCACGGGTCATCCACCCGGGCCGCCGCACTTTAGTGGTCGAAGCCGACGTGATGCAGGGCGACAAACTGGTCGCAAAAGCACAAGGCACGTTCGCTGTCCTGTAGCTACCGGTCATCATTTTGAGTTAATTTCGGCGCAACGAACCTTGTGGGAGCGAGCTTGCTCGCGAAGGCGGTGTGTCAGGCAACCGAAATGTTGGCTGATAAACCCTCTTCGCGAGCAAGCTCGCTCCCACAGGGATTGTGCAGTTCCTGACTGACCGGCAAATGGCCTGCCGCTACAAAACCAGGCGAAAACGCCAGTTTCAACTTCACCCTTGTAGACCGTCCTGCCCACCCCCATATTGGGGCGACTGACGCGTGAAGGAATCCAAATTGAGCGAACTTCTCAACCGCCGCCTGGCTCTGCTCGGCGAGCGCGCTAACCTCTCTCTGCTCGAGCAGTGCCTGCACGGTATCGAACGTGAATGCCTGCGCGTGACCAGCGAAGGTCGCCTGGCGCAAACGCCGCACCCCGAAGCCTTGGGTTCCGCGCTGACCAACGAACAGATCACCACCGACTACTCCGAGTCGCTGCTGGAATTCATCACGCCCGCCCTTCCCGACCCGGCCGACACGCTGGCGAGCCTGGACAAGATTCACCGCTTTGCCTACAGCAAGCTCGGCAACGAGTACCTGTGGAGTCCATCGATGCCGTGCCCGTTGCCGGCCGAGGAAGATATCCCGATCGCTTATTACGGCACCTCCAACATCGGTCAGCTCAAGTACGTCTACCGCAAGGGTCTGGCCCTGCGTTATGGCAAGACCATGCAGTGCATTGCCGGGATTCACTACAACTTCTCCCTGCCGGAAAAGCTCTGGCCGTTGCTGCGCGAAACCGAAGGTTTTGTCGGTACCGACCGCGATTTTCAGTCGTTTTCCTACATCGCACTGATCCGTAACTTCCGTCGCTACAGCTGGCTGCTGATGTACCTGTTCGGTGCCTCTCCGGCACTCGACGCCGGTTTCCTGCGTGGTCGTTCGCATCAACTGGAACAACTCGATCCGGACACGCTGTATCTGCCGTACGCCACCAGCCTACGCATGAGCGACCTTGGTTACCAGAGTAACGCCCAGGCCGGTCTGACGCCGTGCTACAACGATCTGTCGAGCTACACCGACAGCCTGCGCAAAGCCGTGGCCACGCCATACGCGCCATACGTTGAAGTCGGCACGCACCAGGATGGCGAGTGGGTTCAGCTCAACACCAACATCTTGCAGATCGAAAACGAGTACTACTCCAACATCCGCCCGAAACGCGTGACCTACACCGGCGAGCGGCCGATTCAGGCGCTGGTGGCCCGTGGCATTCAGTACGTTGAAGTGCGTTGCCTGGACATCAACCCGTTCCTGCCGATGGGCATCGACCTGACCGAGTCGCGCTTCCTCGATGCGTTCCTGCTGTATTGCGCGCTCAACGACAGCCCGTTGCTGACCAACACCTCGTGCGGCAACGCGACGTCGAACTTCCTCAGCGTGGTCAAGGAGGGTCGTCGTCCGGGTCTGCAATTGCAGCGTAATGGTGAATCGGTCGAGATGAAGACCTGGGCGGCCGAACTGCTGGAGCAAATCGCCCCGCTGGCGGCGTTGCTGGATCAAAGCCATGGCGGCGATGCACACAGCAAGGCGCTGGATGCGCAACTGGCCAAGGTCAGCGATCCGTCCCTGACGCCATCCGCGCAGGTGCTGGCGGCGATGGCTGAGCACAAGGAAAGCTTTGCGCAGTTCTCCTTGCGTCAGAGTCAGGCGCATGCGGAGTTTTTCCGTAGCGAGCCTTTAGCGGCGGATGAGCAAGCGAAGTTTGAGGAGTTGGCGCGTACTTCTTTGGCAGCGCAGGCTGAGCTGGAGCAGAACGAGGTTGGGGATTTTGATGTGTTTGTCGGGTCCTATCAGGCGAGCATTCTGGCAATCAGTAATTAAAAGTTGTCGGTAAAAAGATCGCAGCCTGCGGCAGCTCCTACATGGGAATGAGATTTCCTGTAGGAGCTGCCGAAGGCTGCGATCTTTTGCTTTGCTTAGATTGATCGTTCCCATGCTCCGCGTGGTAACGCCTCAAAGGACGCTCCGCGTCCAGGGTGACGCGGAGCGTCACCGGCTGCATTCCCACGCAGAGCGTAGGAGCGATCTGACCCCCTCCTTAGATTTTTCCGCTCATAAGCTCATTCGAAAAAGTTATTTATTTACCAATTCTTAGATCATTTAGTCTCCTTTGACGCCGACACTCGGTCGCCTGATATGGAGCTCTTCAATGAAACTGAATTTCCCGCTTCGCCTGCTCGCCGCAGCCTCTCTGGCTGCCGCGAGTTTTCTGGCTCAGGCCGCCGACCTCACCGTCGCCTACCAAACCACCGTTGACCCGGCGAAAGTCGCTCAGGCCGACGGCGCTTACGAAAAAGCCACCAAAGCCGACATTGCCTGGCGCAAGTTCGACAACGGCGCCGACATCATTGCCGCCATCGCTTCCGGTGACGTGCAGATCGGCTACCTCGGTTCGAGCCCGCTGACCGCCGCGATCACCCGCAAAGTCCCGGTGGAAACCTTCCTCATCGCCACTCAGATCGGCGCTGCCGAAGCACTGGTCGCCCGCGACGGTTCCGGCATCAAGACCCCGCAAGATCTAGTCGGCAAGAAAATCGCCGTGCCGTTCGTGTCCACCGGGCACTACAGCCTGCTCGCCGCACTGAAGCACTGGAACATCGACCCGTCGAAAGTCACCGTGCTCAACCTCGCCCCTCCAGCGATCATCGCCGCGTGGAAACGCGGTGATATCGACGCCACCTACGTGTGGGATCCGGCGCTGGGCGTGGCCAAGGAAAACGGCAAAGTGCTGATCACCTCCGGCGAACTGGCCAAATTCGGCGCGCCGACTTTCGATGCGTGGATCGTGCGCAAGGACTTCGCCGAGAAGCACCCGGAAATTGTCACCGCGTTCGCCAAGGTCACCCTCGACGCCTACGCCGACTACCGCAAAGACCCGAAAGCCTGGCTCGCCGACCAATCCAACGTCGACAAACTGGTGAAACTCTCTGGCGCCAAGGCCAGCGACATCCCATTGCTGCTGCAAGGCAACGTCTACCCGCTGGCCGCTGATCAGGTCGTCACCCTCGGCGCGCCGACCACCAAAGCCATCACCGACACCGCTGCGTTCCTCAAGGAGCAAGGCAAGGTCGAAGCCGTTCTGCCGGACTACGCGCCGTACGTCAGCGCCAAATTCATCACCAACTGATCGGGAGTTAACTGCGATGGCCTTGCTACAGCTGGAGCGCATCAGCGCACAGTACCCGGGCAGCCCGGAACCGGTGCTGGCGGATATTTCTCTGACCCTCGGGCCTCAGCAATTGCTGGTCGCCCTCGGCCCGTCCGGCAGTGGCAAGACATCGCTGTTGAACCTGATTGCCGGCTTCGTTGAACCGAGCGCCGGGCGCATCACCCTCGACGGCGTGCCGGTCAAAGGCCCGAGCGCCGAACGTGGTGTGGTGTTCCAGGATGACGCTTTGCTGCCTTGGCAGGACGTGTTGGCCAACGTCGCATTCGGTCTGGAGCTGGCCGGTGTCGCCAGGGACAAACGCGAAAAGATCGCCCGTGAAATGCTCGCGCTGGTTGATCTTTCCGGCTTTGAAAACCGCCGCATTTGGCAACTGTCCGGTGGTCAGAAACAGCGCGTCGGCCTCGCCCGCGCCCTCGCCGCTGACCCGCGTGTGTTGCTGATGGACGAGCCTTTCGGCGCCCTCGACGCGTTCACCCGCGAGCAGATGCAGGAGCTGTTGCTGCAAGTCTGGCAGCGCACGGCCAAGCCGGTTTTCCTGATTACCCATGACATTGAAGAAGCGGTGTTCCTCGCCACTGACCTGATTCTGCTCGCGCCGAATCCGGGGCAGATCGTCGAGCGTCTGCATCTGGACTTCGGTCAGCGTTATGCCGCTGGCGAGTCCGCCCGCGCGATCAAATCCGATCCGCGCTTTATCGAAACCCGCGAACACGTGCTGAGCAAAGTGTTCTCGCAACGCAGCGCCGGGCAACGGCAGGAGCGCGCATGAGCAGTTACGACGTTTCCTCGGCGGCGGTAAAACCCGTCAGCGCTTCGGTGGCGATTCCGGTACGCCGCAGCCTCAGCACACGCTGGATCAGCTTGCTGACGCTGTTTGCCTTGTTGGCGATCTGGTGGGCGGTGACGGCCACTGGACTGATCGAGCCGCTGTTCCTGCCGCCACCGTCCGCCGTGCTGCAGAAGGGCTGGTTACTGGCGACTACCGGTTACATGGATTCGACCTTGTGGCAGCACTTGGGCGCGAGCCTGAGCCGCATCGGTCTGGGCCTCGGATTTGCGATTTTGACCGCTGTGCCGGTGGGCATCGCCATTGGTGCCAACCGTATCGCCCGTGGCGTGCTCGATCCGCTGATCGAGTTCTACCGCCCTATCCCACCGCTGGCCTATCTGCCGCTGATCGTGATCTGGTGCGGTATCGGCGAGTTGTCGAAAGTGCTGCTGATTTATCTGGCGATTTTCGCGCCGATTGCCATCGCTACCGCTACTGGTGTGCGTACGGTTGATCCGGCGAAATTGCGCGCGGCGCAGTCGTTGGGTGCGACGCGCTTGCAGCTGATTCGTCATGTGATTTTGCCGAGTGCCCTGCCGGACATTTTGACAGGCGTGCGCATTGGTCTGGGCGTTGGCTGGTCGACGTTGGTCGCTGCCGAATTGATTGCCGCGACCAGTGGCCTGGGTTTCATGGTGCAGTCGGCCGCGCAGTTCCTCGTCACCGACGTGGTGGTGCTGGGGATTCTGGTCATCGCCCTGATCGCCTTCGCCATGGAAATGGGCCTGCGCGCCCTGCAGCGCAAACTGGTGCCATGGCACGGCCAGACCCACTAAAACTTTTTGAATCCCCCTGTAGGAGCTGCCGAAGGCTGCGATCTTTTGACCTTGCTTATAAAGATCAAGATCAACAGATCGCAGCCTTCGGCAGCTCCTACATAGGGTGATGACCGGAATTGAAGAGAAAGACCATGAGCAGCCTCAACATCACCCCATTAAGCTCAGCCCTCGGCGCACAAATCAGCGGCGTCGACATCAGCCAGCCGCTGAGCCTGGAACACCGCGACGCGATCGAGCAGGCACTGCTCAAATACCAGGTTTTGTTCTTCCGTAACCAGCCAATCGAACCTTCGCAACAAGCGCGTTTCGCCGCCTATTTCGGCGATCTGCACATTCACCCGATCTACCCGAACGTGCCGGAACAACCGGAAGTGCTGATCCTCGACACCGCCGTCACCGACGTGCGTGACAACGCGATCTGGCACACCGACGTGACCTTCCTGCCGACGCCGGCGATGGGCGCGGTGCTCAGCGCCAAGTTGCTGCCGGAGTTTGGCGGCGACACGTTGTGGGCCAGCGGGATTGCTGCGTATGAAGCGCTGTCAGCGCCGCTGAAAGGTTTGCTTGAAGGCCTGACCGCGACTCACGACTTCACGCGCTCGTTTCCGCTGGAACGCTACGGCAACACGCCAGAAGCATTGGCGCAGTGGGAAGAAGCACGGCGCAAGAATCCACCGCTGTCACACCCGGTGATTCGCACGCATCCGGTCAGTGGGCGGCGCTCGCTGTTCGTCAACGAAGGCTTCACGTCGAAGATCAATGAGCTGTCGGAAACCGAGAGCGAAGCGATTCTGAAGTTTCTGTTCGCCCATGCGACGCGACCGGAATTCACCATTCGCTGGCGCTGGCAGCAGGACGATATTGCGTTCTGGGACAACCGCGTGACGCAACATTACGCGGTGGATGACTACCGGCCGGCGCGGCGGGTGATGCAGCGGGCGACGGTGTTGGGGGATGTGCCGTTTTTTTAGGATCAAAAGATCGCAGCCTGCGGCAGCTCCTACCTTGATCATTCCCACGCTCTGCGTGGGAATGCCGCCCGGGACGCTCTGCGTCCCATCTAAAGCCGAACGCAGAGCGTCCGTGGATGCATTCCCACGCGGAGCGTGGGAACGATCAGCTTCGAGAGGCTCACTCCGCCGTCGAAGGCCTCTCCCAAAGATTGATCCCGCCCTCTTGGGCAAACCGGTCAATCTCCGCCAACTCTTCAGCACTGAAACTCAGATTCTTCAACGCCTCGACGTTCTCGATGATCTGTTCCGGCCGGCTCGCACCAATCAACGCAGAAGTCACCCGCGGATCCCGCAGCGTCCACGCCAGCGCCAGTTGCGCCAGACTCTGACCGCGACGCTTGGCAATTTCATTCAACGCCCGCACATGAGCAATGTTGGCGTCGGACAAGTGCGAGGCCTGCAACGAGCCACCGCCCGGACGGTTGACCCGCGCATCCGCCGGCACGCCGTTGAGGTATTTATCGGTGAGCAGACCTTGCGCCAGCGGAGTGAAAGCGATCACGCCCGTGCCGAGTTCATCAGTGGTATCGAGCAGATCTTTTTCCACCCAGCGATTGAGCAAGTTGTAGGCCGGCTGATGAATCAGCAGCGGTACTTTCCACTCTTTCAACAGCGCAGCGATCTCGCGGGTTTTCACCCCGGAATACGACGAGATACCGATGTACAACGCCTTGCCCTGTTGCACGGCAGTGGCGAGGGCGCTGGCGGTTTCTTCCAGTGGGGTGTCCGGGTCGAAGCGGTGCGAATAGAAAATATCCACATAGTCGAGCCCGAGGCGTTGCAGGCTCTGGTCGAGGCTGGCCAGCACGTATTTGCGCGAGCCACCGCCCTGACCGTAAGGGCCGGGCCACATGTCCCAACCGGCCTTGCTGGAGATGATCAGCTCATCGCGGTACTGCTTGAAGTCTTCACGCAGCAAGCGGCCGAAATTAGTCTCGGCGCTGCCGTACGGCGGGCCGTAGTTGTTGGCCAGGTCGAAGTGGTTGATGCCCAGATCGAATGCAGTGCGCAGCAACGCGCGCTGGGTGTCGATCGGCGTGCTGTCACCGAAGTTGTGCCACAGGCCCAGCGACAGCGCCGGCAACACCAGACCACTGCGGCCGACGCGGCGGTAAGGGATAGAGTTGTAGCGGTTTTCGGCAGCGGTGTATGTCATCGAATCCTCTCTTGTCTGTCTTGAAATGGGTGTCGACTGCTTCGCGAGCAAGCTCGCTCCCACCTTTGGAATGCATTTCCCTGTGGGAGCGAGCCTGCTCGCGAAGGGTGCTATACAAATCTGTTGCCGGGGCGAGCCAGGCCAAGGTTCTGGCGCAACGTCCGGCCCTCATACTCCGTTCTGAACAACCCACGCCGTTGCAGTTCCGGGACCACGCCATTGGCGAAGTCTTCGAGCCCGCCCGGCAGGTGCGGCACCAGCACGTTGAAGCCATCCGCCGCGCCTTGTTCGAACCACTCCTGCAAGCGATCAGCGATCTGCTCCGGCGTACCGACCAGGCTGTAATGCCCGCGTCCGCCCGCAATCTTGCGACCGAGTTCGGCGAGGGTCAGCTTCTCGCGCCCGGCCAGTTCCGTCAGCAATTTCTGCCGGCTCTGCTGGCCGCTTTCCGTCAGAGGTAAATCCGGCAACGGCCCGTCCAGCGGGTACTTCGACAAATCGAAGTTGCCCAGCATACGCCCAAGCAAGGCGACGCCAACCTCGGGTTCGACTAATTGCTGAAACGTTTCACATTTTTCCTGCGCCTCGGCTTCGGTGCCGCCGACCACGACAAAAACCCCGGGCATGATTTTCAGCGAATCGGCGCTGCGCCCGTACTTGGGCAAACGCCCCTTGAGATCGGCATAGAACGCTTGCGCACTCGTCAGTGACGTCTGCGCGGTGAACACCACTTCAGCGGTCTGCGCCGCCAGTTCGCGCCCGGTTTCCGAGGAGCCGGCCTGGACAATCACCGGTTGCCCCTGCGGCGACCGCGCAACGTTCAGTGGGCCTTTGACCCGGAAGTGTTCACCGACGTGATCCAGCACATGCAATTTCGCAGGGTCGTAATACGCCCCGCTGGCCTTGTCGCGCACAAACGCATCGTCCTCCCAGCTGTCCCAAAGCCCGGTGACCACCTGATGAAACTCGCGGGCGCGGCTATAGCGTTCGGCGTGGCCGATATGCTCATCGCGGCCGAAATTCAGCGCCTCGGCAGCATTGTCCGAGGTCACCAGATTCCACCCCGCGCGGCCACCCGACAGGTGATCGAGCGAAGCGAATTTGCGCGCCACGTGATACGGCTCGTTGTAACTGGTGGTCGCCGTCGCAATCAGGCCGATGTGCTCGGTCACCGCACTCAGCGCCGAGAGCAATGTCAGCGGCTCAAAGTGATCGGAGCGCGCCATGCGACTGGCGATGTCCTGGGTCGGCGCGGCAACACTGTCGGCGACAAACAACGCATCCAACTTCGCTGCCTCGGCAATCTGCGCCAGCCGCTTGTAATGGGCGAAATCCAGACCGGCATTGGCCGGCACATCCGGATGACGCCACGCCGCCACGTGGTGCCCGGTGGCCATGAGAAACGCGCCGAGTTTCAACTGTCTGCTCATCGTTAAAAATCCTTGCGCAGTTGCACGCCGAAGTAGCGCTCGTCATCCCGTGGCACGGCGCGATAAATGTAGTTGCCGCCGCTGGCGAGCAATGGCGAATAAGACTTGTCGGTGAGGTTCTTGCCCAGCAGCGCCACGCGCCAGCCATTGCTGTAATCGGCCAGGGCGACACTGGCGTTCCACAGACCGTAGGCGCCTTGCTTGGTGTCGACGTTCTGGCTGATGTCGTACTGCACTTCGCTCTGCCAGCTGTAGTCGGTGCCCAGTTCGATATCCAGACCGTTATCCAGCGGGATGGTGTAGTCGGCGCGCACGTAGCTTTTCCAGTCCGGACTGAAAGGCAGCGGTTTGCCGTTGACGTTGCATGACGCCGCCGCGCCCGCCGGGCAGGCGAATTCGTCGATGCGCGCGCGGGTGTAGGCGAGTGCACCGGACAACTTCAACTGCTGGGTCGCTTGCAAGGCGTAGTCGAGTTCGACGCCTTCGGTGCTGACGCTGCCGGCGTTGATCAAACGCGTCACAACCTGGCCGGCAACGGTGTCAAAGAAGTTCGCCTGATAGTTGTCGTAATCGCTGTGGAACACCGCGAGGTTGGTGGTCAGGCGATTGTTCCAGCTCGTCGCTTTGATCCCCGCTTCCCAGGTGTTGGAGGTCTCCGGTTTCAGCGCTTCGGTATCGCGCGGCTGCATGTTGAAGAACACGTTATAGGCCGGGCCTTTGTAGCCGCGCGAATAGGTCAGGTACGTGGTGACCGCATCGCTCAAGTCGTACTGCACACCGAGGCGGCCGGACCAGCCATCTTCGTCGACAGAGCCGGAGCTGCTGGTCGCCGGTTGGATACCGCTGACGGTGGTTGCTGAAGTCGAGACGCGGCGGTGATCGTATTCGAGATCATCGTGGGTGTAGCGCAGGCCGGCGATACCGCGAAAGTCCGAGGTGAAGTTCAGCGTGCTCTCGCCAAACACCGCATAGCTGTCGCTGGTGGTGCTGTAATTGGCGACGCCACGGTCGGTGCGCGTGGTCGTCGTCAGCGTGCGCTGATAGGTCTCGTCGTCCTTGCCGTGCATGTAGAACAGGCCGCCGACGTATTCGAGAAACTCGCCCTTCGGCGAGGCCAGGCGCAGCTCTTGCGAGTATTGATCGAAGGCCAGATCGCCCTTGTCCGCCGTGCCGGGAAACGCTGCGGTCACCGTACCGAGACGGTCGCCGTCCTGATATTGGGTGTTGTCCCAACCACGCCATGCAGTGATCGAGGTCAGGGTGTAATCGCCCAGTTGCCAGTCAAGTTGGCCGGATAGACCTTTGTTGATGTCCTCGACATGACTGTGGGTGTCGGTGTTGATATCGCGATTGTGGCTAGTTGCATTCACCGGGCTCAGCGCGTTGGCGAAGGCCGGGGTGAGCGACTTGCTGACCACACCGTTGGGGCCGTCGTCGTGGGACTGCATGTAGTCGGCAATCAAGGTGAAGGTGACATCGTCATTCGGGGTGAATTCGAGTTTGCCGCGCACGCCGCGATGGTTGTAGCCGTTGACCTCCTGACCGTTGTGTTGGTTGTCGACATTGCCGTCGTAGGTGCCGAACAGCGTGCTGATCGAGCCTTTCAACGTGTCCGGAATCAGGCTGCCGCCAATGCCGAATCGAGTGCGGCTTTCGTTGCCGCTGTAGTACGACTGATCGATATAGCCGTGGGTCTCGGTGGTCGGTGCCTTGCTGGTGATGTTGAGTACGCCGGCCGAGGCGTTCTTGCCGAACAGCGTGCCTTGCGGGCCGCGCAGCACTTCGACGCGCTCCAGATCCAGCAAGTCGAGAGTGGATTGGCCGGGACGCGCATAGACCACGCCATCGATCACCGTCGCCACGGTCGGTTCGACGCCTGGAGAAGTGGAAATAGTGCCGACGCCGCGCACGAACAACGAGGTGTCCTTGTTCGAAGCGCCAGTGCGGAAGTTCAACGACGGCACTTGCTGGACGATACTCGCCACGCCGTTGCGGTTATCCCGCTCAAGCTGTTCGCCGTCGATCACCGAAACCGCGACCGGCACTTTTTGCAGCGACTCTTCGCGGCGCGTGGCAGTGACGGTCACGGATTTGAGTGTCGGCTCCTGATCGCTGCTCTCGGCAGCGAATGCGTTGGGCAACGGCAGCGCAGCCAACCCCGTGAATAACCAGCCGGCGGCGCGAATCGATTGCGCCAGTTTGTGTGTCGCCCCAGGAATGTTGTGCATGTTTGCCCGCTCGAAATTGGCCCTTAACCGCTGCCGTTCTGCGACGACAGCGCCTGTATCAATGTCTTGGGCATTCGCTCGAGCGAGTAGCAGACAATGCGCTTTGTTAGCGCTAACATCACCAGTATTGGCAACCTGCACATAGAGCGTCCAATACTGAAAAATTACTTTTATATGCGATTTTGTTTTTAAGAAGGATCGAGCCTTGAGCGAAGAAAAGCCCCGCAAACGTCGTGGCGCCGGACGCGTGACCCTGAATGCCGTGGCACGTGAAGCTGGGGTCTCGGCGATTACCGTGTCGCGCTATTTCAATCAACCCGAACAGGTTTCGCCCGAACGCCGCGAACGGATTGCGGCGGTGGTAGCAGAGTTGGGTTATGTACCGAATCTGGTAGCCGGCGGGCTGGCCTCGGCGCGGGGGAAAATCGTCGGCATGGTGATCCCGAACATCTCCGGGCCGATCTTCGCCAACACCATTCAAGGCTTCAGCGACACGCTAAGCCGTTATGGTTATCAGCTGTTGCTGGCGTCGAGTTACTTCAGCACCGAGCAGGAAGAAAATGCGGTGCGCGCGTTTCTCGGCTGGTCGCCGGCGGCACTGGTGCTGACCAGTCACTTTCACAGTGCGGGCACGGAAAAGATGATCGCCGAGGCCGATGTGCCGGTGATCGAGACGTGGGATTACCAGCCGGAACGGGAGCCGATGCAGATCGGTTTTTCGCATTTCGAGGTGGGCGTGACAGCCGCCAGATATCTGCTGGGAAAAGGCTACCGACGCATTGCCTTCGTCCAGAACAGCGCTGCGGGCGACTTCAGCGCACTGGAACGCCGCGACGGTTACGCGGCGACCTTGCGCGAATCCGGCCTGGAACCTTGGGTCTTCGCCCCCGACGCCGATCGCGCGCCATTCGAGGCCGGCAAACAGGCGATGGACGCCCTGATGAGCGTCTCACCGCGCCCAGACGCGATCATCTTCGCCAACGACAACCTCGCCGCTGGCGGCTTGCTTGCCGGGCAACGCGCGGGTTTGAAAATCCCCGAAGACTGCGCCGTTCTTGGCTTCGGCGACTACCCCTTCGCCGATATGCTCCTGCCCAGCCTGAGCACCATCAAACCACCGGCGCTGGAGATTGGCGTACTGGCCGCAACGCGCGTTTTGGAAAGTCTCGGTGTATTACCAAGCGACGAGGTGCAACGATTGAATCTGTTGCAGTGCCAAGTCATCGAACGCGAAAGCACCTGACTTCGCTAAACCGACAATTCGCGCAAGGCGGCTGCCGCGAGGAAACCGGAGCGGGAGCTATAGCGTTGGTCACGTCGGACAGTTTGGTCGATGCGCTCAAGCAACTGCTCAGGCAGCGTGGCATTGAACCGCACTGACTTACCGAAATACGGGGTGATATCAAAATCGACCACACCCCAGATCCCTCCCGCGTAATCCGGGTTATCGAGATGAGCATCAATCTCCCGCACTTGAGGCAACGGCGCGCCGTCGGCGACCAAGCCTTCATAATGAAGCGCCAAAGCTTCCTGAGTATTCTCAAACGCCTCGGCGACCGTAGTGCCCGCAGAGAAGCAGCCCGGTACATCCGGGATGATCACGCCGTAGTCTGAGTCGGCATCCTTGTGCAGAACGACCGGGAATTTCATGTGAGTGAGTCCTTCCTCTGACAGGCCCTTAAAACGGCCTTCGTTTCCAATAACGGGCCTCATTTCAAGCCCGCCTGTTTCAAAATGCTGTTGATCGTGCCCTTGGGCAGATCGGAGTCGGGGTGTTTGATCGTCACCCTTCCCTGCTTGAATGGATGCTTGTACTGGTGGTGACTGCCTTTCACCGCCACCAAATACCACCCATCGTCCTCGATCATCCTGATCATTTCCCGACTGCGCATTTCCTTTGCCCTGTTCGACCGCTAGAGCTGTTTACTCTAGGGGACGCAGGCAATCTTTATACACACGATACACACCTGGATAAACAATAGCTCATTGAGCAAAAGCTCGGGTATGGGGGAGATCAATGGCAGGCGCGGGCAAGCAAGCAAAACACGTCGCCGACCGAACTCTGTGCAGGAGTCGCAAAATGTGTCCAGTAGAGAAGCAGGACGGGCAGTAGCGGGGGCGGGATTGGCTATGCTCTAACTGACACCGAGGTGGCCCCATCGCGGGCAAGCCCACTCCCACAGGGTTCTGCGTCGTTCACAAATTTTGTGTCCAACCCCGAAACCTGTGGGAGCGGGCTTGCCCGCGATGGCGGCCGATCAGGCACCGCACATCCCGCAGGCACCACAATGCACACCGCCATCATCATTTTCTTCGGCCTGGTCCTGCTTGCCCTGATGCTCTACATCGGCGAGCGCATCGGCTTCAGTCGCCAGACCATGGCCTACGGCTTCGCCGCCCTGTGGTTGGCGTTGACGGTGATTAATGGCACGGTGGGTGTGGTGCATGCGAAGCAACCGCTGGGTTCGGAAATAGCGATTGGCAGTGCGGTGTTCGGCGTGCCGATGGCGGCGATGGTGTTATTCATGGTGCTGAGCGCCGAGTCATAAAAACGTCCCGACGCTCAGCTCCGGATCAACGCACCAGATGCAGGAACTGCATGTGGCGTTCGTACTGGTCGAGGATGTCGTTGATGATCTGCTCTTTGGTGTAGCCGACCAGATCGTAGTCCTGACTGCCCTCGCTCAAATGCACTTCGGCGCGGTAGTAGCGGCGATTGTTGAGCTGCTTCGAGCCCATCCCGCCACGCGCGAACGACGGCGTGAAATAGCCGCGCATTTGCACCTGATAGATGAACGGATGCGCATCACCGTGGCCGATTTCGAGGCTGACGCTGTCATTCGCCGGATCCGGCTGGGTGACCACGTTCAGACCTTTCTCGACGAACACCGCCGTCACTTCTTCAATCGCCGGACGCACCGTGGTGTCCATGAAACGGTACACCTCGTCGCGCGACGGGAAGTGCACAGCCTGACTCAGGCGTTGGCGCCAGCCACCGGTGCCGCGCCGCGAACCGGAGACCGGTGCCAGCGAATGCAACTGCGCGATCTGTTTCTGCGACTCCAAGTAGAACGCCTTGTGCAGGCCCCACATCATCAGCAACAGAATCAGCGAGAACGGCAACGAAGTCAGCACTACCGCTGACTTCAGCGCATCGATGCTGCCGGAGAACAGCAGCGCACTGGTGATCAACGCCGTCATCGCGCCCCAGAACACCCGCAGCCATTTCGGCCCGTCTTCGTCCGGGCTACCGCCCTTGGCCGACAGGGTCGAGAGCACAACGGTGCCGGAATCGGCTGAGGTGACGAAGAACACGAAGCTGATAAACACCGTCACGGCGATGACGGTTTTGCTCCATGGGTAGGTTTCCAGCAGCAGGTAAATGCTCATCGACGGGTTGTCGAGGGCCGACATGCCCAGCGCGCTCATGCCGTGGTTGAGTACCTGATCGATTGCGCTGTTGCCGAAGATCGACATCCACGCGAGGGTGAAACCGAGCGGAATCAACAGCACGCCGAAAACGAATTCGCGGATGGTCCGGCCACGGGAAATCCGGGCGATGAACAGGCCCACGAACGGCGACCATGCAATCCACCAGGCCCAGTAGAACACCGTCCAGCCGCCGAGCCAGTCGCTCGGCTTGTCGTAGGCGTAGAGGTCGAAACTCTTCATCGGCAAGGCGCCGAGGTAGTCGCCGATGTTCTGGATCAAGGTGTTGAGCAGGTGCTGGGTAGGCCCGGCGAACAACACAAACAGCAGCAGCGCACAGGCCAGCAGCATGTTGATGTCGGACATCACCCGCACGCCTTTATCGACGCCGGAGACTGCCACGATGATCGCCGCGCCCATCATCAGCGTGATCAGGCCGACCTGAATCCACTGGGTGTGAGCGATGCCGAACAGGTAGTCAAGACCGGAGTTGAGGTGCAGCACCCCAAAACCCATGTCGGCACCCAGACCGAACACCGTGGCGATGATGCCGAAACCGTCCACCGCGTAACCGATGGGGCCATTGATGCGTTTGCCAATCAGCGGATACAGCGCCGAGCGTAGGGCCAGTGGCAGGTTGTGGCGGTAGGCGAAATACGCCAGCGCCATGCCGACGAAGGCGAACACACCCCAGCCATGCAGGCCCCAGTGCAGAAACAGAATCTGCATCGCCTGACGCGCCGCATCCGCCGTGCCCGCCTCGCCTTGCGGCGGCTGGAGCATGTGGGTCAGCGGCTCAGAGACGCAGAAGAAAAACAGCGTGATGCTGATCCCGGCAGCGAACAGCATGCCGGCCCAGGACAGGTAACTGAATTCGGGCTCGTCGTGGTCGGCACCGAGTTTTATCTTGCCGTAGCCGGATAAGGCGGTGACCACCACGAAGACCAGATACAGGGTCATCGCGAGCATGTAGTACCAGCCGACCGTATTGGCCGCCCAGTTTTGCGCTTCCAGCAGCCAGGCGCCGGCCTGCTCAGGCATGGCGATAACAACGAGACCAAACAGCAGAATGACCGTCGCGGCGAAGTAGAACACCGGCGGGTTCATGCGTACCAGACCGCTGGCGGGGGTGGACGATGCACTCATGAAACGTGCACCTCGAGGGGTTGAAACGTGGCTGAAATGATCGGACTCAGCAAAGGCAAGCCTCCTGTTGTGAGCGGGCAGCGAACCACCGGTTTAACTTGAATGAACGTTCAAGTTAAACATGGATAGGGTGGTAAGGACTAATCGCAGGGCTGGGCGGTAGTTTTCCTACAGTAGCCCAAGGAGGTGTATGACGCGGGTTTGGAGGAATTCGTTCAACAGCAACATGGCCTTATGCCCATACCTGTAGGAGCTGCCGAAGGCTGCGATCTTTTGATCTTGTTTTTGTAGATCAAAAGATCGCAGCCTTCGGCAGCTCCTACATGGGGTCTTACTTTTGCGTGCCGTCATCGTGCTGCAGGTTGGCCTGGGTCAGATTGCATCCCGCCGGTACGCTGCGCGTCAGCCACACGTTGCCGCCAATGGTCGAACCCTTGCCAATGGTAATCCGTCCGAGAATCGTCGCCCCGGCGTAAATCACCACATCATCTTCCACGATCGGATGGCGCGGATGGCCCTTCTGCAACTGACCGTCTTCATCTGCCGGGAAGCGTTTGGCGCCCAACGTCACCGCTTGATAAATCCGCACGCGCTCGCCAATGATCGCGGTCTCGCCAATCACCACACCCGTGCCGTGATCGATAAAGAAGCTGCGGCCAATCTGCGCACCCGGATGGATATCGATGCCGGTCGCCGAATGGGCGATTTCCGCGCTGATCCGCGCCAGCAGCGGCAGCCCGGCACGATACAAATGGTGGGCGAGACGATGGTGAATCACCGCCAGAATTCCCGGGTAGCACAGCAGAACTTCATCGACACTGCGCGCGGCTGGATCACCGTGATAAGCGGCCAGCACATCGGTGTCGAGCAGCGTGCGCAAGCCCGGCAAGGCCAGGGCAAAGTCCTGAATAATCTGAATCGCACGGGCCTCGACTTCGGTATCAGCCTGCGCGCTATGACGGGCGACGTAACGCAGTTCCAGGCGGGTCTGCGCCAATAACGCATTTAGCGCCACATCGAGGGTGTGGCCGACGTAGAAATCTTCACTCTCTTCGCGCAGATCCACCGGCCCCAAACGCATCGGGAACAACGCCCCACACAGTGCTTCGAGAATCTCCGCCATCGCAGCCCGCGATGGCAACTCGCGACCACCCTGCTCGCCGGACGCCCGGCCGTTCTGTGCCCGCCACTGATCCCGCGCGCTGCGCAGTTGACTAACGATGGTCTGCAATTGCCAATGGCTGGAACGCTCGCTCACGGTAAAGACTCCTCACGGGCGGCCGGACTGTCTGGCCGCGTCAACGGCGACTACTTTACGGCAAGGTCAGGAGAGCGAATTAAGAACCGATAGTGCTGGGCTCAGTCGATTTAGCTATAAGCGATTGGCGGTTGCCCCTGCAAAAGCGCGTGCCTATAGTCCTTTCATCTTTCTCCGCCAGTACGGACTCATGTTTAAACAACCGATCAAACAACAGCTGGATCGCTTTAACCGCCTCGACCTGCTTGGCCACCCGACGCCACTGGAAAAACTCGAACGCCTTTCCGCATGGCTCGGTCGCGAGGTGTATATCAAGCGCGATGACCTGACGCCACTGGCCATGGGCGGCAACAAATTGCGCAAACTTGAATACCTCGCCGCCGACGCCTTGGCGCAAGGCGCCGACACGCTGATCACCGCCGGTGCGTTGCAATCGAACCACGTTCGTCAGACCGCCGCACTGGCCGCCAAACTGGGCCTGGGCTGCGTGGCGCTGCTGGAAAATCCACTGGGCACCGATGACATCAATTACACCGGCAACGGCAATCGCTTGCTGCTGGATCTGTTCGACACCAAGGTCGAGCTGGTCGACAACCTCGACAACGCCGACGAACAACTCGCCGCCCTCGCCGTACGACTGCGCAGCAACGGCAAGAAGCCGTATCTGGTGCCGATCGGTGGTTCGAATGCGCTCGGTGCGCTGGGCTACGTGCGCGCCGGCCTGGAACTGGCTGAGCAGATCAAGGACACCGGTGTGGATTTCGCCGCTGTGGTTCTAGCCTCCGGCAGCGCCGGAACTCACAGTGGTCTGGGCTTGGCCCTGGCTGAAGTGCTGCCACAATTGCCGGTGATCGGCGTGACGGTTTCGCGCAGTGAAGAAGATCAGCGGCCGAAGGTACAGGGCCTGGCGGAACGCACGGCAGATCTGCTTGGCGTCGAACTGCCGGCCAGTTTCAAGGTCGAGTTGTGGGACGAATACTTTGGCCCGCGTTATGGCGAGCCGAATGCCGGGACGTTGGCGGCGGTGAAATTGCTGGCGAGTCAGGAAGCGGTGTTGCTCGATCCGGTATACACCGGCAAGGCAATGGCGGGCTTGCTCGACGGCATTGGCCGTCAGCGCTTCAACGAAGGCCCGATTATTTTCCTGCACACCGGAGGCGCGCCGGCGTTGTTTGCTTACAAGGATTTCCTGTAACGAGATCGTTCCCACGCTCTGCGTGGGAACGATCCTCATATTCCAATTAAGAATAACATTTCAATTATTAAGTATTTTCAAGTCTAACGAAGACATCTTATAGTCTCGCCGCAGGCGAATTTCGCGAGAGACGCATAAGCTGGTTTAAGGCAGGATAGCGCTGTCGTCGAAATCATAAATTCGCCAACTTTCCTTAAGCGTCTTCCATAAGAAAACACAGGGGCTCGTCATGAATTTTTCCGCACTACGTCGCAATCTGCTGGTGGGTTCGCTGGGCCTGGCGCTGAGCGCCGGTCTGATCGGCCAGGCAGTAGCCGGTGAGCAGCTGCAACAGATCAAGGACAAAGGCGTTCTCAACGTCGGCCTGGAAGGCACTTACCCACCGTTCAGCTTCGTTGATGCCGACGGCAAACTGTCCGGTTTCGAAGTTGAACTCTCTGAAGCGCTGGCGCAAAAACTCGGTGTCAAAGCCAAGATTCAGCCGACCAAGTGGGACGGCATCCTCGCCGCGCTGGAATCCAAGCGCCTGGACGTTGTAGTCAACCAGGTGACCATCTCCGACGAGCGCAAGAAGAAGTATGACTTCTCCGAGCCGTACACCGTTTCCGGTATTCAGGCGCTGGTGCTGAAGAGCAAAGAAGCGGCACTGAACATCAAGACCGCCAATGACCTGTCCGGCAAAAAAGTCGGTGTAGGCTTGGGCACCAACTACGAACAATGGGTTCGCGCCAACGTGCCGGGCGCTGACGTGCGCACCTACGATGATGATCCGACCAAGTTCGCCGACCTGAACAACGGTCGCACCGATGCCATCCTGATCGACCGTCTGGCCGCACTCGAGTACGCTAAGAAAGCGCCAAAAACCGTCGCTGCCGGTGAAGCATTCTCGCGTCAGGAAGCCGGTGTTGCCCTGCGCAAAGGCGAACCTGAACTGCTGGCAGCCGTGAACAAAGCCCTCGACGAACTGCGCGCCGACGGCACTCTTGAGAAGCTGTCGACGAAATACTTCAACGCTGACGTCACTAAATAATGGAGGCTGGATTTCAATTCGGTTTCGGACTGGATTTCCCGCAATTGAGCCAGCAAATCGCCGAAACCACACAGCTGTTGGTGGACTCCGCGCCCTTTCTGCTCAAGGGCGCGTACTTCACGGTAGTCCTCAGCCTCGGCGGGATGTTCTTCGGCCTGTTGCTGGGCTTCGGCCTGGCATTGATGCGCCTGTCGCGCTTCAAATCGGTGAGCTGGCTGGCGCGCGTCTACGTGTCGTTCTTTCGCGGTACGCCGTTACTGGTGCAGCTGTTCGTGATCTATTACGGCTTCCCGCAACTGGGAATCGAGCTTGATCCGCTGCCAGCGGCACTGATCGGCTTCTCGCTGAACATGGCCGCGTACGCCTGTGAAATCCTGCGCGCCGCGATCGGTTCGATCGAGCGTGGCCAGTGGGAAGCCGCTGCGAGCATCGGCATGACCCGCGCGCAGACCCTGCGCCGGGCCATCCTGCCGCAAGCCATGCGCACGGCATTGCCGCCGCTGGGCAACAGTTTCATTTCGCTGGTCAAGGACACGGCACTGGCCGCCACCATTCAGGTGCCGGAACTGTTCCGTCAGGCGCAGTTGATTACCGCCCGGACTTTTGAAGTCTTCACCATGTATCTTGCCGCCGCGCTGATCTACTGGATTCTGGCCACGGTGCTTTCGCACTTCCAGAACAAGTTGGAAGAGCGGGTCAATCGGCATGACCAGGAGTCCTGACCCGATGATTGTCGTGGAAAAACTGACCAAGCAATTCAAGGGTCAAGTCGTGCTCAACGGCATCGATCTAGAGGTCAAGGAAGGCGAGGTCGTTGCAATCATCGGCCCCAGCGGCTCAGGCAAAACGACGTTCCTGCGTTGCCTGAATTTCCTTGAACAACCCACCAGCGGCCGGATCAAGGTCGGCGATATCGAAATCGATACCAGCCGCCCGCTGAACCAGCAACAAGGTCTGGTGCGCAACCTGCGCCAGCACGTTGGCTTCGTGTTTCAGAACTTCAACCTGTTCCCCCATCGCACCGCACTGGAAAACGTCATCGAAGGCCCGATCGTGGTCAAGAAGATACCGCGCGAAGAGGCGGTTGCTCTGGGCAAGAAGCTGCTGGCCAAGGTCGGACTCGCCGGTAAGGAAGATGCTTATCCGCGTCGTCTCTCTGGTGGTCAGCAACAGCGCGTGGCGATAGCCAGAGCGCTGGCGATGGAGCCGGAAGTGATCCTGTTCGACGAACCGACCTCGGCCCTCGACCCGGAACTGGTCGGCGAAGTGCTGGCGACCATTCGTGGTCTCGCCGAAGAGAAGCGCACCATGGTCATCGTCACCCATGAAATGGGTTTTGCCCGTGACGTGGCCAACCGCGTGGTGTTTTTCGACAAAGGCGTGATCGTCGAGCAAGGCGAAGCGAAAGCGTTGTTTGCCAACCCGAAAGAACAACGTACTCAACAGTTTCTCAGCAAGTTCTTGAATCACGTCTGAGAACTTTTATTGCCATACCGGCAACTTCCATGGATGGAAGTTACCGTTATCACACCCCCACCTCATCAACACACTATCCAGACAAAACATATCCGAAGCGGTACAGATATATGTTCTGCAACAGATAATGCCCGCCTCAATCGCGCCCCACCCGACATGACAGCGCTTGAATAAACATGCGAAAAACCCGCCAAAAAGCCCTGAGTTCCGTGGCTCATTTCGCCTGAACACCTAGGCAGATGACCACGACAGCGTAGGAAACTTCTGATTAATTCGTAATTCGCGGATTAACTAATATCGTCTATTGACACCCCATCCCGCACACTCTTATCTAGTCGACAACTGGCACCACTTAGTTCAATCAACCCGTATTCAACTTGAATAAAAGTTCAAAGTTTTATTGCCAGTTATTCACGCCTTTTGTTCTTCCAGAAACGGACTTCGCTGCAAGGCTTCAAGGAGAGAAATCGATGACCCGCACTTCGCATACCCCCGAACTGGCAGCGCCGATCCTGGCGCCAGCGCAAAAAAACGGCATCAACCTGACCGCCGCCGCCCATTTGCTGGTCGAGGTGTCGCCTTACCCCGATATGGATAACGGAGACCTCATCGAGCTGTTCTGGAACAAATGCTATGTCGCCTCCAGGTTACTGACGGCAGAAGACGTCGGCACGGCCATCAGCCTGCGCGTGCCAGAGAGCTTCATCGCCAATGGCACCGCACGCATTCACTATCGGGTGATGCAGATCGGTCAGGGTCCGGCGTTGTCGGCGGCGACGCGAGTGCAGGTCAAACTGGACTGCCCGGGCGGACAACCTTCAGCGCTCAGCGACGACGAAAACCAGCAGTTGGCCCCCGTGACCATCCCCGACCCCATTCGCCGCCAAGGTGTGAATGCGAACCAGATCAAACGCGGTGTGCCGCTGACCATCGAGCCGTACCTGAACATGGCCGAGGACGACGCCATCACCTTGCGCTGGGGCGATGTACGCATGGATCTGGCGCCGATCACCGCAGCGGATATCGGGTCACCGATTCAGGTCTGGGTGCCTCCTTCGGTGATTGTCGAAGCCGGCGAGGATCTGCGCCTGGACGTCACGTATTGCATCCTTGATCGGGTCGGTAACAACTCACGCTGGGCGCCGCCACGTACCTTGAAGATCGGTTGTGTAAATCCTTATCTGAAAGTCCCTCTGAGGCAGGAACTCAAGGCAGCCGAATCGCGCAGGGCCTGATGCGCCTTGCTGGTGAAGGGGGGTGGGCCCCCTCACTTGAAACTCTTAACCAACCCGACCATCACCCCTTCTATACATATTCCTAAAAGTTAGTTTATTTAATATTTATACACGCTTAGGGTATATGAACCGGACCACCGGACATTCTTTCATTCGCCGCACTTTGCGGCGTTTTTCATGAGATGTGAGGTAGGTAGTATGGTCCGGAACACAATCACCCCAGTGCAGATCGCCAGGGCATTGCGTGCAGCCAAGGAGCGGCACTGATGTCCAGTCTGGCAGACGCAAACGTCCAGTCGGATCTGGACATCGCCCCGTTGTTGTTGCCCGCGCAGGTTTTGCGCAACGACGCTCAAGCCATCAAGGCCGCCCATGAACTGGCGCAAGTCGCCCGCGTGCAGGCCGCCAAACGTGACCGTCAGCGCAAGCTGCCGTGGTCGGAAATCGAACAGTTCACCCGCAGCGGATTAGGCAGCATCGCCATCCCGCGTGAATACGGTGGCCCGCAGGTTTCCTTTGTCACTTTGGCCGAGGTGTTCGCGATCATTTCCGCCGCCGATCCGGCGCTGGGGCAGATCCCGCAGAACCAGTTCGGCATCATCAACCTGGTGCTCGGCAGCGCCACCGAGGAGCAGAAAAAGCAGCTGTTCCAAAGTGTTCTGGAAGGCTGGCGCATCGGCAATGCCGGCCCGGAACGCGGCACTAAAAACACCTTGGAGTTGAAAGCGCGGATCACCGCCGACGGCGACGACTACGTGATCAACGGCCAGAAGTTCTATTCCACCGGCGCGCTGTTTGCGCACTGGGTCGCGGTCAAGGCGCTCAACGATGACGGCAAGCAAGTACTGGCCTTCGTCCGTCGCGGCACGCCGGGGCTGCGCATCGTTGATGACTGGTCAGGCTTCGGTCAGCGCACCACCGCCAGCGGCACGATTCTGCTGAACAACGTGCGCGTCGAGTCGAGCCTGGTGGTCGACAATTGGAAGATCAACGAAACCCCGAACACCCAAGGCGCGGTGTCGCAGCTGATTCAAGCGGCCATCGACGCCGGCATCGCCCGTGGCGCCATCGACGACGCCATCGAGTTCGTCAAAACCCGCGCGCGGCCATGGATCGACGCCAAGGTCGAACGAGCCAGCGATGACCTCTACGTGATCGCCGACATCGGCAAACTGAAAATCGAGCTGCACGCCGCCGAAGCGCTGTTGCGCAAGGCTGGCAAAGTCCTGGATCAAGTGCACGCCGCGCCGCTCACTGCCGACTCTGCCGCACGCGCCTCGATTGCCGTGGCCGAAGCGAAGGTGCTGACCACCGAGATTTCTCTACTCGCCAGCGAAAAGCTTTTCGAACTGGCCGGCAGCCGCGCGACCCTCGCCGAATTCAACCTCGACCGCCACTGGCGCAACGCCCGCGTGCACACGCTGCACGACCCGGTGCGCTGGAAATATCACGCGGTCGGCGCCTATCGCCTCAACGGCACTCTACCGGCTCGCCATTCCTGGATCTGACGACCAGACATCTGGAGAAACCTATGACTTTTTCCCATCACGTCGCGGTCATCACCAGCGATGAGCAAGCCCTGATCGTCGCCAGCGACCTGGCCGAAGACTTCAAACGCGACAGCGCCCTGCGCGACCGTGAACGTCGCTTGCCACTGCCGGAACTCGATGTATTTTCCCGCTCCGGTCTATGGGGCATCAGCGTGCCCAAGGAATACGGCGGCGCTGGCGTATCCAACGTAACTCTGGCCCAAGTCATTGCCCTGATCGCTCAGGCTGACGGCTCGCTCGGACAGATTCCGCAGAACCATTTTTACGCACTGGAAGTGCTGCGGGTGAACGGCAGCCACGCACAAAAACAACGGCTGTACGCCGAGGTTCTCGCCGGCCAACGCTTCGGCAATGCCTTGGCAGAACTGGGCACCAAAACGGCCCACGACCGCGTCACCAGCCTCAAGCCCGAAGGTGACGGTTATCGCATCAACGGTCGCAAGTTCTACGCGACCGGGGCGATTTACGCTCAGCGCATTCCGACTTCTGTGGTGGATGAAAACGGCGTACAGCAATTGGCTTTCGTCCCGCGTGACAGCAAAGGCCTGACGGTGATCGACGACTGGAGCGGCTTTGGCCAGCGCACCACCGGTAGCGGTTCGGTGGTATTCGAAGATGTATTCGTTGCCGCCGAAGACGTGCTGCCGTTTCAAAGCGCTTTCGAACGCCCAACCACGGTCGGCCCGTTGGCACAAATCCTTCACGCCGCCATCGACACCGGCATCGCCCGCGCCGCTTACGAAGACGCGCTGCACTTCGTGCGCAGCAAGACCCGCCCATGGATCGATTCCGGCAACGACAAAGCCACCGAAGACCCGCTGACGCTTAAAAGCTTCGGCCACTTGAGCATTCGCCTGCACGCGACCGAAGCCTTGCTTGAACGTGCTGGCGAATTCCTTGATGCCGCGCAGGCTGAAACCAACGCTGACACGGTTGCGGCGGCCTCGATTGCCGTCGCCGAAGCACGGGCGATCAGCACTGAAATCTCTTTGGCCGCCGGCAGCACCCTGTTCGAACTGGCCGGAAGTCAGGCAACCCTGATCGAACACGGCCTCGACCGCCACTGGCGCAACGCCCGCGTGCACACCCTGCACGACCCGGTGCGCTGGAAATATCACGCGGTGGGCAACTACTACCTCAACGATAAAAACCCTCCGTTGCGAGGAACGATCTGATGAGCGCGGCGAAAAAGAAGATCCTGCTCAACGCGTTCAACATGAACTGCATCGGACACATCAACCATGGCCTGTGGACGCATCCGCGTGACACCTCGACGCGCTACAACACAATCGAATACTGGACCGAACTGGCGCAATTGCTGGAGCGCGGGCTGTTCGACGGCTTGTTCATCGCCGACATCGTCGGTGTGTACGACGTCTACCAGAACTCGGTCGACGTGCCGCTGAAAGAGTCGATCCAGCTGCCGGTCAACGATCCGCTGCTGCTGGTTTCAGCCATGGCTGCCGTGACCAAAAATCTCGGTTTCGGTCTGACCGCAAATCTCACTTATGAGCCGCCGTATCTGTTCGCCCGACGCATGTCGACGCTCGATCATTTGAGCCGTGGTCGTGTTGGCTGGAACATCGTCACCGGTTATCTCGACAGCGCCGCGAAAGCCATGGGCCTCAGCGAACAGGTCGAACATGACCGTCGCTACGATCAGGCCGACGAGTACCTGGAAGTGCTCTACAAACTCTGGGAAGGCAGCTGGGAAAACGGCGCGGTGCTCAACGACCGCGAGCAACGGATCTACGCCAACCCGGAGAAAGTGCACAAGGTCGAGCACAAGGGCGAGTTCTATCAGGTCGAGGGTTATCACCTCTGCGAACCGTCGCCACAGCGCACGCCAGTGCTGTTCCAGGCGGGCAGTTCCGATCGCGGTTTGTTGTTTGCCGGGCGTCACGCCGAGTGCGTATTCATCAGCGGTCAGAACAAACCGTCGACCAAAGTTCAGGTCGACAAGGTCCGCGCCAGCGCTGTTGAAGCGGGGCGTAATCCTGAGGACATCAAGGTGTTCATGGGCCTGAATGTGATCGTCGGCGCGACCGAAGAGGCGGCATGGGCCAAACACGCCGAGTACCTGAGTTACGCCAGCGCCGAGGCCGGTGTAGCGCACTTCTCGGCCTCCACCGGCATCGACTTTTCCCAATACGAGATCGATGAACCGATCCAGTACGTGAAGAGCAACGCGATTCAGTCGGCCACCAAAAACCTGCAGAACAACGACTGGACCCGGCGCAAATTGCTCGATCAGCACGCCCTCGGTGGCCGCTACATCACCGTGGTCGGCTCGCCTGAGCAGGTCGCGGATGAGCTGGAATCTTGGATCGCCGAAACCGGCCTCGATGGTTTCAACCTGACCCGGATTGTTACGCCGGAAAGTTACGTCGATTTCATTGAGCTGGTGATTCCCGAGTTGCAGCGGCGCGGGTCGTACAAGACCGCGTACGACAACGGCAGCTTGCGCGAGAAGCTGTTTCACGGAGAGGCGCAGCTACCCGAGCAACACACCGGCTCCCACTATCGCCAATAACTCTTTGTACAGATCGTTCCCACGCTCTGCGTGGGAATGCAGCCCGGGACGCTCCGCGTCCCAACAGCGGACGCAGAGCGTCCATAGAGGCATTCCCACGCAGAGCGTGGGAACGATCTGTACCCGACACCACAAAATTAATGCACTGACTGGAAAAACCATCATGACCAAGAAACGCCTGTCCCACCCAGTCAAAGCACTGGCCCTGGCCCTCGGCCTGTTCAGCTCGGCCGTTTTCGCCGCCGACGCTCCGCTGAAAATCGGCACCACCGCAGCCTTCGCCATCCCGCTGGAAGCCGCTGTAGAAGAAGCCTCCAAACAAGGCCTGAAAGTCGAACTGGTGGAATTTACCGACTGGATCGCACCGAACGTCAGCCTCGCCGCCGGCGACATCGATGTGAACTACTTCCAGCACATCCCGTTCCTGGAAAACGCTAAAGCCGCCGCCGGTTTTGACCTGGTGCCATTCGCCCCGGGGATCATCAACAACGTCGGTCTCTACTCGAAAAAATACAAAAGCTTCGATGAGCTGCCAGAAGGCGCCAGCGTCGCCATCGCCAACGATCCGATCAATAGCGGTCGCGGTTTGCAGCTGCTGGCCAAGGCCGGTTTGATCACCCTGAAACCGGGCGTCGGCTACAAAGCCACCGAAGACGACATCGTCGCCAACCCGAAGAAAATCAAAATCCTGCAAGTCGAAGCGGTGCAACTGGTGCGCGCTTATGACGACGCCGATCTGGTGCAGGGCTACCCGGCCTACATTCGTTTAGCGAAGACTTTCGATGCCGGTTCGGCGCTGCTGTTCGACGGTCTCGACCACAAGGAATACGTGATTCAGTTCGTCATCCAGCCGAAGAGCAAAACCGATCCGCGCCTGATCAAGTTCGTCGACATCTACCAGCATTCGCCGGTCGTTCGCGCGGCGCTGGATAAAGCCCACGGCAAGCTGTATCAAGCCGGTTGGGAAAGCTGAGCATGACGGCCGCGATCCAACGGCGACTGGAGATTCCAGAGCCCCACAATGCTGAAAAAACCGAGCTGCACCCCGAGTTAAATCGCGCCCACGTACGTTTCATCGGCCTGGGTAAAACCTACAACGGCCGGCAAGGCCCGGTCGCGGCGTTGCAGGGCATCGATCTGGCGATTCAGCGCGGCGAAGTGTTCGGCATCATCGGCCGCAGCGGCGCCGGCAAGTCATCGCTGATCCGTACGATCAATCGCCTGGAACAACCGACCTCGGGGCGAGTGCTGATCGATCAGGTCGACATCGGCGAGTTCGATGAAGACCGTCTTGTCGCCCTGCGCCGGCGCATCGGCATGATCTTTCAGCACTTCAATCTGATGTCGGCCAAGACCGTTTGGCAGAACGTCGAACTGCCGCTGAAAGTCGCGGGCGTGCCGAAAGAGCAACGAGAAAAAAAGGTGCGCGAACTGCTCGAACTGGTTGGCCTGCAAGAAAAGCACAAGGCTTATCCGGCGCAGCTTTCCGGTGGGCAGAAACAGCGTGTGGGCATCGCCCGTGCGCTGGTGCATGACCCGGATATTTTGCTCTGCGACGAGGCCACTTCGGCGCTCGACCCGGAGACCACGCAGTCGATCCTCGGCCTGCTGCGCGAGATCAACAAACGCCTGGGCCTGACCATCGTCCTGATCACTCACGAGATGGCCGTGATCCGCGAAATCTGCGACCGCGTCGTCGTGCTGGAGCACGGCTGCATCGTCGAACAAGGCCCAGTGTGGGAAGTGTTCGGCAATCCGCAGCACGAGGTCAGCCAGACCTTGCTCGCGCCGCTGCAACACGCGCTGCCAGAAGAATTGCAGAGCCGTTTGCAGACGCAGCCGCCCTCCTCCAACGCCGCAGTGGTGTTGCGCTTGCAGTTCACCGGCAGCGCCAGCGATGAACCGGATCTGGCGGCACTTTTTACAGCCCTCGGTGGCCGGGTGAAGCTGCTGCAGGGCGGCGTCGAACGGATTCAGGGGCATGCGCTGGGGCAACTGCTGTTGGCCGTCAGCGGCTCATCGTTCAGCGCCGAGCAATTGCGCGAGCGCGCCGCGCAATGGGCGCAACGAGTGGAGGTGTTGGGTTATGTGGTTTGATCGCTTGTTGCAGGGTTTTATCGACACGTTCCTGATGGTCGGCGTGTCGTCGCTGATCGCGTTGCTGGTGGGGATTCCCATGGCGGTGATTCTGGTCACCAGCGACAAGGGTGGGATCTACGAAGCACCGGTGTTGAACCGTGCGTTGGGTGCCTTCGTTAACCTGTTTCGATCGATCCCGTTTCTGATTCTGATGGTCGCGCTGATTCCGTTTACCCGGTTGATTGTCGGCACCACCTACGGTGTCTGGGCTGCGGTTGTGCCGCTGACGATTGCGGCAACACCGTTCTTTGCGCGGATTGCCGAAGTGAGTCTGCGTGAGGTTGATCATGGTCTGATCGAGGCCGCGCAAGCGATGGGTTGCCGACGCTGGCACATCGTCTGGCATGTGCTGTTGCCAGAAGCGCTGCCCGGAATTGTCGGTGGTTTCACCATCACGCTGGTGACGATGATCAACTCGTCGGCCATGGCTGGAGCCATTGGCGCTGGCGGGTTGGGCGACATCGCTTATCGCTACGGCTATCAGCGGTTTGACAGCCAGATCATGCTGACGGTGATTGTGCTGCTGGTGGCGTTGGTGGCGGTAATTCAGTTGGGTGGGGATCGGTTGGCGCGGGGGTTGAACAAGCGCTGAGTCTGGACGAAGTCATGCAGCGTCTTCGAAGACGCTTTCGCGAGCAGGCTCGCTCCCACATTTGGAACGCGATCCTCTGTGGGAGCGAGCCTGCTCGCGAATGGCTGCGCAGCAGCCCCAAACCCGATGGCGTATATTCGGCAAATCTCCTTTGCCCGCGCAGCCCTCGACCATGAAGCAAACCCCCACCGACCTCGAACAGATCACCGCCACCACCCTCGGCCACTACAACTCGGTGGCTGAAGACTTCCGTGAAGGCACTCGCGACCACGATGTCAGCCAGAACATCGATGCCTTGCTGCGGCATATTCACGGTTCAGCGCCCCTCACGATTCTGGATTTCGGCTGCGGCCCGGGCCGGGATTTGCAGACGTTTACGCGCATGGGTCACATCGCCGTCGGCCTCGACGGTTCGCCAGAGTTTGCGCGAATGGCCCGTGAGGACAGTGGTTGCGAGGTGCTGCAGCAGGACTTTCTGAAGCTGGATCTGCCGGCTGAACGCTTCGACGGCATCTTCGCCAATGCGGTGTTGTTTCATGTGCCGTTGCAGGAGTTGCCGCGGGTGCTCAAGCAATTACATGGCGCGCTGAAGCCCGGTGGTGTGCTCTTCAGCTCGAATCCGCGCGGGGATAACCGTGAGGGCTGGAACGGGCCGCGCTATGGCTCGTATCACGATCTGGCGGCGTGGCAAGAGTTGTTGACGGAGGCGGGGTTTGTCGAGTTGGAGCATTACTACCGCCCGGCAGGGCTGCCGCGAGAGCAGCAGCCCTGGTTGGCGAGTGTCTGGCGTAAATCTGCATAGCCAGTTCTGACGCCTGCTCGCGAATAGAGTGCGCAGCATTCGCTTTTAAGCGGCATCCTTTTGCGGTTCGCGAATCTTGTACCAGGCCACATACAGCGCCGGCAGGAACAGCAGCGTCAGCAACGTCGCCACCACGATCCCGCCAATCATCGCGTACGCCATCGGGCCCCAGAACACTTCGCGGGCGATGGGGATCATGCCCATACTGGCCGCCGCAGCGGTCAGCAGGATCGGCCGACGTCGATGCTCGGTCGCCTCGACCACCGCATCCCACGGCGCATAGCCTTTCTTCTCGAACTCATCGATCTGCGTCACCAGAATCACCGAGTTACGGATGATGATGCCGATCAGCGCGAGAATCCCCAGAATCGCCACAAAGCCCATCGGCGTGCCGGTCGGCACCAGCGCCAGCACCACGCCGATCAGCCCCAGCGGCGCGACACTCGCGACGAGGAACATCTTCTGCACGCTGTGCAACTGGATCATCAGGAAGGTTGCCATCAAAAACAGCATCAACGGCAAGACCTTGGCAATCGGCCCCTGCGCCTTGCCACTTTCCTCGACCGTACCGCCAGTGGCGACTTTGTAGCCGACCGGCAGTTTCTCGGCGAAAGCATCAATCGATGGCTTGAGGATTTTCACCAGATCGGTCGGCTGGATCTCGTCGCGCACCGAGGCCTTGATGGTGATAGTCGGCAAGCGGTCGCGACGCCACACCAGCGGCTGTTCCAGCTCATAGCGCACAGTGGCGAACGCCAATAACGGTATCGATGTGCCGTTGGGCGTAACGATCTGCAGATTCTGCAGGGTTTCCGGCGTACCACGCTCCGAATTCACCGCCCGGCCGACCACATTGATCAGGTAGATGTCGTCGTTGACCTGGGTCAGAGGCGCGCCGCTGACGATACTGTTCATCAGGTTCGCAACGTCTTCGGAGGACAACCCGAGCTGCCGCGCCTTGTCCTGGGCGATGTCGATGCGCAGGACTTTGCCCGGCTCGTTCCAGTCGTAAATGATCTCGCCGATGTGCGGGTTCTTGTCCAGCTCGGTCGCGAGGTCGATGGCGTGTTTGCGCACTTGATCGATGTCCTTGCCGCTGACCCGGTACTGGATCGGACGCCCGACCGGCGGGCCCATTTCCAGCGCCTGGACGTAACTGCCGATGCCGACGAAGTCCTTGTGCAAGCGCTCGCGCAGACGCTGACTCAGTGCCTCACGGGCCTCGAAGTCTTTGCTGACGATCACCAGTTGTGCGTAGTACGGGTTTTGCAATTGCTGGTCGAGGGGCAGGTAGAAGCGGATCGCGCCCTGACCGATGTAGGTGCTCCAGCGCACAATGTCCGGGTCGCCTTTGAGGGTTTCTTCCAGCTTGTCGACGGCCTTGCGTGTTTCGTCGATGGAGGCATTTTGTGGCAGGTTCAGGTCGACGAGAATTTCCGGACGGTCCGATGCCGGGAAGAACTGGTTCTGCACAAAGCGCATGCAAAAAATCGACAGGGCAAACAGCAGCACGGTGATACCGATCGCCCACCAGCGATTGCGCATCGCCCACAACAGACCGCCATTGAACGCACGCCCGACGCGGCCCGGCTCGGCTTCATGGGGTTTCACGTTGGCGCTGAGAATGTGCACGCCGATCACCGGAGCGAAGAACACCGCGACAATCCACGACACAATCATGGCCACGGCAATCACCGCAAACAGCGTGTAGGTGTACTCACCGGCGGAACTGGCGTTGAGGCCGATCGGCACGAAACCGGCGACCGTCACCAGCGTCCCGGTGAGCATCGGGAACGCCGTCGAGGTGTAGGCAAACGTCGCCGCCTGCTCCTTGGTCTCGCCCATCTCCAGGCGCGTGACCATCATCTCCACGGTGATCATCGCATCGTCCACCAGCAGGCCGAGGGCAATAATCAGTGCGCCGAGAGAAATCCGCTGCATGGTGATGCCACTGTATTCCATGAACACAAACACCATCGCCAGCACCAGTGGAATCGAGCACGCCACCACCAGGCCGGCGCGCACGCCGAGGCTGATGAAGCTGACCACCAGCACGATGATCACCGCCTCGAACAGGGCACTGGTAAAGCCACCCACGGCTTCTTCCACCACCACCGCCTGATCGGACACGGTGTGCACACCCACGCCAACCGGCAAGTCTGCGGTCAGTTCATCGATGCGCTGGTGCAACGCCTTGCCGAACGCCTGAACGTTGCCGCCCTTCTGCATGGCGATCGCCAGACCGATGGCCGGTTTGCCGTCGAAGCGGAATTCCGGGGTAGCCGGATCGGTGTAACCGCGAGTGATGTCGGCGATGTCAGCCAAACGATAGAAGCGGTCGTTGAGCTTGAGATTGACCTCGGCCAGATCTTTTTCCGAGGCGAACTGCCCCGAAGTGCGCACGGAAATCCGCTCAGGGCCGGCCTCGATCACACCGGCCGGGGTCACGGCGTTCTGCGATTGCAGGCTCTGCACAACCTGACGCTGATCGATACCCAACGCCGCCAGTTTGCGGGTAGAGAAGTTCAGATAAATCACTTCGTCCTGCTGGCCGATCATTTCGATCTTGCCCAGCCCCGGCACATTGCGGATCTCGGCCCGCGCCTGTTCTACGTAATCGCGCAATTGGCGCATGCTCAGGCCGTCGGCGGTGAAGGCGTAGACCGAGCCGAACACATCACCGAATTCGTCGTTGAACCCGGGCCCCTGAATACCTTTGGGGAACTGCCCGCGAATGTCGTCGATCTTCTTGCGCACCTGGTACCAGATTTCCGGGATGTCCTTGGCGCTGGTGGTATCGCGCAGGTACACGTACACCGTCGATTCGCCGGGGCGCGTGTAACTTTTCACGTAGTCGAGGGAGTCGAGTTCTTCGAGTTTTTTCTCGATGCGGTCGGTGACCTGCGCGAGGGTTTCTTCCTGGGTCGCGCCTGGCCATTTGGTCTGGATCACCATGGTTTTGATGGTGAACGACGGGTCTTCTTCGCGGCCCAGATTGAAGTACGAGAACACGCCCATCAGCAACGCGACGAACATCAGGTACCAGACGAATGACTGATGCTTGAGGGCCCATTCGGAGAGGTTGAAAGAGCCTTTCATTGACTGTCCTCGTCAAGTTTTACCGATTGTCCGGGTTTGAGGCTGTTGACGCCGGCGCTGACCACGCGCTCGCCATTCTTCACGCCGCCCGCGAGCACCACGCTGCTGTCGCTGCGGCTGATCACGCTGACGTCGCGAGGGCTGACGGTTTTGCTCTGGGTGTCGATGACCCAGATCCGTGGTTTGCCGTCGACCTCCTGCAAAGCGGTAGCCGGCAATTCGATGCGCGGTTTGATCGCCGAACTGAGGGTCACGCTGATCGCCGTGCCGAGGCGGAAACCGTCCGGTGTCTCGGCCAGCGTCAGGCGTGCGCGACGAGTGCGCGTGGCGCTTTGCGCCTGCGGTTCGATCTCGCGAAGGGTTGCCGTGGTGTTGATGCTCGGGTCGAGTTGCCCGGCCACCAGAAACACCACGTCGGAGGGAATCTGATCGACCAGGGTGTCCGGCAGATCAATCACCGCTTCCTTGATGTCCGGTTGCGCCAGGGTCACGACCTGCTGGCCCGCCGTCACCACTTGCCCGGCTTCGGCGTTCCACGCGGTGACCACGGCTTTATGGTCGGAACGCAGTTCGGTGTAGCCGAGCTGGTCTTTGCTTTGATTGACCGCCGCCCGTGCCTGGTCCAGCGAGGCCTGGGTGGTTTTCAGGTCTGTGGTAGCGATGTCCAGTTGTGCCTGCGCCCCTACGCCACGATCGAACAGCGCCTGCTGACGGCGGGCATTGGCCTGGGCATTGATCAGTTGCGCCTGAACCCTGGCCAGGTCGCCTTGGGCCGAACGCAATTGGTTCTGCTGATCAGATGGATCGAGGGTGGCGAGCAGCGTGCCCTTTTGCACTTCGGTTCCGACATCGACGTTGCGGCTCGCGATGCGGCCACCGACGCGGAAACCGGTGTTGCTTTCATAACGCGCCTGGATGCTGCCGGCGAAACGCCCCAGGCTTTCCTCGCTCAACGCTTGAACCTTGACCGATAACACCGGACGTACCGGCTCCGGAGGTGGCTCGCTTTTCGAGCAGGCCGCCAGCAACACACCCACGGACAACAGCCCCAGACGCTTCATGGCTGTGCTCCCGGTTGCAGATCCTTGTAGGTGTTTTCAGCGATTTCGACTTTCATGCCGGGATGCAACAACTGCCCACCGGCGACAATGACTTTCTCTCCGCCCTTGAGGCCTTCGCTGATGATGACCTTGCCGATCAGGTAGCGGCCGACGGTCACGTTGTGCAACTGCGCCTCACCTTTATCGTCAACCATCCACACCGCCGGATCACTGATGTTTTTCGTCAGCGCCGACCATGGCAATTCGACTGCCGACTTGCCGCTGCCCTTGGCCGTGGCGCTGACCACCGAGCCCAGCTGCATCCCTTGTGGCAGGCGGTCGAGGCTGACTTTGACTTGCACCGTGCCGGACTGCGCCGACACCGCCGGGGTGATTTCACGCACCGTGCCGGTGGTTTTGATGGCAGGGTTATCGAGCAGGCTGACGACGATCGAGGGATCCGCAGGACGCTCGGCCAGCAGCGATTCGTAGACGTTGAATACCGCGTCACGGTCGCCGTCGCGGGCCAACGAAAAAATCGGCGCAGTGGCCTGCACGACCTGGCCGACCTCGGCCTGACGCTCGGTGATCACGCCCGGAGCATCGGCAATCAACGCGGTGTAGCTGAGTTGGTCCTTCGCATTAGCCAATTGCGCCTGCGCCGCGCTCAAGGCGCTCTGGCTGCTGCGCAACGCCGCTTGGGCGGAGTCGTATTCGCTCTGGCTGGTGTAGCCCTTGGGCAGGAGCTTTTGCTGACGCACGAACGCCGCAGCGCTCTGTTTCACTCGGGCTTGTTCAGCGACGACCTGGGCTTGGGCCGAATCGACGTTGGTCTGCAAATCCTTGGGGTCGAGTTTGGCCAACACCTGTTTGGCCGTGACCCGGTCGCCGACATCAACCATACGCTGGATGATCTTGCCGCCGACACGGAACGACAATTCAGTCTGCACGCGCGCCTGCACGTCCCCCGTCAATGTCACCGCAGCCGCGTAATCCGTGGGTTTGACTTCTTGTACAAAAACCCGTGGCAGGTATTCCTCAGGGGCTTTTTTCTCGCCGCAAGCGGTCACCAAGGTGAGCAGACTCAGCATGACCGCTGTTTTCAAACCGGGACTCGCCATGCAGACTCCTTCCTGTGTACGAACGTGCAAGTGACGATACGACTGTGAGCTTAGAACAGGGTTCAACGTTCGCCCGTTCGTCCCCCATGTTTTCCTGTAGGAGCTGCCGCAGGCTGCGATCTTTTGATCTTTTAAAAACAACATCAAAAGATCGCAGCCTGCGGCAGCTCCTACAATAGGCGTCTCAAGAGAAGAAATTCCATGCTCAACACTCTCGCGGTGGCCAACTATCGCTCGATCAATAAATTGGTAATTCCGCTCGGCCGGCTGAACTTGATCACCGGCCCCAACGGTAGCGGCAAGTCCAACCTCTACCGGGCCTTGCGCCTGCTGGCGGAAACCGCTCAGGGCGGGGTGGTCAATGCGCTGGCCCGTGAAGGCGGGCTGGAGTCGACCTTCTGGGCCGGGCCGGAAACCATCAGCCGGCGCATGCGCAACGGCGAAGTGCCGATCCAGTCGACGGTGCGCCAAGGCGTGAAGCGACTGCGCCTGGGGTTCGCCGGGGAAGATTTCAGTTATTCGATCAGCCTCGGGTTGCCCGATTCCAACGGGCACTTCATGTTGCCCGAACATTCACGGCCGATCCCTTCGCGCTTCAGCCTCGACCCGCAGATCAAGCGCGAATGCATCTGGGCCGGCGCGCTTTATCGTCCCGCCAGCCTGCTGGTGGATCGTGACGGCCCAATGATCCGCGCACGCAACGAGCGCCAATGGGATGTGCTGGCGCAGCACACACCGAATTTCGACAGTTTGTTTGATCAGGTCGGTAGCCTGCGCAGCTCGCCGGAAGTGTTTCAGATGCGCGAGTTCATTCGCCGCTGGCGCTTTTACGATCACTTTCGCAGCGATGCCGACGCGCCTGTGCGTCAGCCGCAACTGGGCACGCGCACGCCGGTACTGCATCACGATGGCCGCGATCTGGCGGCGGCGTTGCAGACCATCATCGAGATTGGTGATGGCGATGCGATGCGTGCGGCGATTACCGATGCGTTTCCGGGCGCACGGGTGCATATCGAAGCGCAGGCCGGTGGAAGATTTGCCATCGAGTTTTATCAGGAAGGTTTGCTGCGCCCATTGTCGGCGGCGGAGCTGTCGGACGGGACGTTGCGGTATTTGCTGCTGGTCGCAGCGCTGCTGACGCCGAGACCGCCGTCGCTGATGGTGCTGAACGAACCGGAAACCAGTCTGCACCCTGATCTGCTACCGGCACTGGCGCGGTTGATTATCCGTGCCTCGGAGCAGTGTCAGGTGTGGGTGGTGTCGCATGCGCGGCGGTTGATTTCGGCGTTGCAGGAAGATCCCGAGTGCAATTGCATTGTGTTGGAGAAAACCCTGGGGCAGACCGGGATTGTCGGGCAGCGGGTGCTGGATGAGCCGGCGTGGAACTGGCCGGATTGAGCGTTCCAGCCAAAAGCCCCCCACCCTAACCCTCTCCCAGAGGGAGAGGGGACTGATTGGGGGATGCTGTTGAATTACGCCGACCTGAAAATGACTCTGTGAATCCATAATCGACTCGGGTTGTCAGGTCGATATCCGATGCAAGACACCTCGGTCGGCTCCCTCTCCTTCGGGAGAGGGCTGGGGTGAGGGGCGGGCCTCACCACCGACCTGACAGGCAATCACCCCTGCCACTTGCCACCCTCGACAATCACGCTCTCAGGCTTGGTGTCATCGCTCAGCTCTTTACGCACATATTGGTCATACAGCTTGAGCAGATACTTCTCCTCGCCCAGCTTGGTCAGCTCGGTATTCACCCAGTCACGCAACTCGATATTGCCCTTCTTCACCGCCGGCGCAATCGGCGCTTCAGCCCCCAGCTTTTCATCGAGCACGCGATAGCCAGGATTCTGTTTGGCCCAGCTGAACAGCACCAGGTTGTCCTGTGCATAAGCATCGCCACGGCCATTGGCCAAGGCTTGCAGCGATTCGGAGTTTTTCTCGAACTTCAGCAGTTTCCAGTCCGGGTGATTCTTGGTCAGCCAGATATCAGCAGTCGTGCCCGTAGTGACGATGGTAGTGCGGGTCGCCAGATCATCGAGGTTTTTCACCGCGCTGCTTTGCGGCACCAGCGCCTGCACCGCGACCTTAAGATTCGGGTTGGTGAACTCCACTGCTTCCTTGCGCTCAGGCGTGACAGTCATGTTGGCGAGGATCAGGTCGACCTTGTCGCTTTGCAGAAACGGAATGCGGCTCGCCGGTTCGACGGCGACGAATTCGACCTTGTTTTCATCGCCGAGCAGATCCTTGGCGAAACGACGGCCGATGTCGGTATCGAAACCAACGTAGCGCCCTGCTTCATCGACAAAACCGAACGGCGGTTTATCGGTAAACACGCCAACGATCAGTTTGTCGCGGGCTTTGATCTTGTCCAGGTAACCGGCCGGCGCAGCGCTCTCGCTGGCGACCTTTGGCTTCGGCGGTTCTTCGGTTTTGCTGCAACCGGCAAGCAAGGCGAGGCTGAGCAAGGGCAGTAAAAAAGCGGCAGTTTTCATAACAGTTCCAGTTCCTTTGTCGGATTCGTTTTTGGCAGTGTTGCAACGAAGGAGAACTTCTCCAGAAACTGCTGCGCGCGTGCGGTTTGCGGGTTCGTAAAGAAAATCTCGGGCGGGGTCTGTTCAAGGATGCGCCCGGCATCCATGAACACGATGCGGTCGGCCACGGCGCGGGCGAAGGCCATTTCATGGGTGACGATCAACAGGGTCATGCCTTCGCGAGCGAGGCCCTGGATGACCTGCAAAACTTCCTTGACCATCTCCGGGTCAAGCGCGGCGGTGACTTCGTCGAAAAGCATCACGCGCGGGTTCATGCACAACGAGCGGACGATGGCGATGCGTTGCTGCTGGCCGCCGGAGAGCTGACGCGGGAAGGCGTCGCGCTTGTCCGCCAGCCCCACGCGTTCGAGCAGTGCTTCGGCTTGCTGCTGCGCTTCGCGGCGCTGGCGCTTCTGCACCTTGAGCGGGCCGAGCAGCAAATTGTCGAGCACGCTCATGTGCGGGAACAGGTGATAACTCTGGAATACCATGCCGATCTGCTGACGGATTTCACGCCAGTCGGTGGTCTTGTCCAGCAGCTCGCGGCCGACAAATTTCAGGCTGCCGCTGTGCGCCTCTTCCAGGCCATTGAGGCAACGCAATAAGGTACTTTTGCCGCAACCGCTGGGGCCGAGGATGACGATCACTTCGCCACTCTGCACCTGCAGGTCGATGCCGTTGAGCACCTGCTGCTCGCCGTAGAATTTGTTGAAGCCGTGAAACTCGATCAATGCGCTCATGCTTGCGTCCAGCGCCGCTCCAGCACGCGCGAAGCGGCCGAGAGCGGGTAGCAGATGAAAAAGAAAAACAGGAACAGTGCGCCGTAGATCAGCACCGATTCGTAAGTGCGCTCGATGATCTGCTGGCCGACCTTGATCACATCGACCACGCCGATCAGCACCGCCAGGGAACTGGTCTTGATGATTCGCGTGTAGACGTTGATGGTTGGCGGCGTCATGCGCTTCAGCGCTTGCGGCAGCAACACGTAGCCGTAGAGTTGCGCGGCGTTCAGACCAATCGACAGCCCCGCTTCGCGCTGCCCGCGCGGCAACGAATGCAGCGCGCCCCGCGCCACTTCACCCACCTCGCTGGCACCCCACAACGACAGCACCAGTACCGCGCACCAGAAGCTCGGAATGCTCAGACCAAAGAAAATCGGCAAGCCGAAGAACAACAGGTACAACCAGACCAGCACCGGGATCGCCCGGAACAGTTCCAGGTACACCCGCAAAATCGCGTTGAGCCACGTCACATTGAGCGTGCGCAACACGCCGTAAAGCACGCCGCCGACAGTACTGATGGCAATGCTCAGAAACGAGATCGACAGGGTTTGTCCGGCGCCTTTGGCCAATTGCGGCAACGACACCCAGAGCAACTCAAGACCCGAACTGGCCATGCTGGAGCCTCCTTTCCAGACGGCTGAGCAACAGCGACAGCGGCAAGAACAGCAGCACGCAGATCAGCGTCAGCACGGCGAGCATTTCGTAGGTTTTGTAATAGAGCGCGATATAGCTTTTGGTGGTGTAGAGGATTTCCGGCACCGCCACCGCCGAGACCACGGTGGTTTCCTTGAGCAGGAAGATGAAATTGGCGAACAGCGACGGCAGACTGAGGATCCCCGCTTGCGGCAGTATCACGTAGCGCAGCAATTGGCCGTGGGACAGGCCGATCGAACGCCCCGACTCCAGTTGCGCCTGCGGCACCGCATCGACGCCCGCGCGCAGCACTTCGGTGAGGTAGGCGCCGCCGAGGAAGGTCATGGTGATGATCGCGGCGGTGAAACCGGAAACCTGGATCCCCACTGCCGGCAAGGCGAAGTAGACGAAAAACAACTGGATCAACAGCGGTGTGTTGCGCGCCAGTTCCACATACAGGCCCACCAGTTTTCGCAGGTAAGGCGTGCGAAACACCAGAATCGTCGCGTTGAGCAGTGCCACCAGCAATGAGGTGCCAATGGCAATAAATCCGACCTGCAGCGTCACGCCCACGGCTTTGAGAAATGCCGGCAGGGTACTGAGGATAAATGCGTAATCGAAAGTCATGAAGCGTCCTGACGCCGCTCGGTAAGCGACGGTGATGCAGTCCATGGACAACGGGTGGCTGTCCGGCAAGCATCGACTTTATAGGTATAAAAACAAGAATTTAAATACCGTTAAAGCATATTGATATCACCCAAAAAACTATCCTGTGAGTTTGCCGGGAAGGAATAAGAAGGCTATTTTCCTTTGCGCTGTAGGAAGGATCTTTTTTTCACGAAAGCCCTCCAAGGACGAACAGCTTTTGGCCAGACTCCCCCGGCCAAACCCATAACAAGGAAGAAAACATGGACGTAAAAGTGCCGCAGCGACTGGATCCGCAGGAAATTGTGAAATTGTTGGTGGCGTTGAGGCGGGCGTTGAAGGCCCAGGTGGCCTGAGGCCTGTACCGATCGTTCCCACGCTCCGCGTGGGCACGCAGCCCGGGACGCTCCGCGTCCCTGCCAAAAGCGGACGCGGAGCGTCCATTGAGGCATTCCCACGCAGAGCGTGGGAACGATCAAAATCACCGGCCGAAAATTGCGTACATACAAAAACGCCGATGCCCATCACTGGCCATCGGCGTTTTCACACCTTGAAGGGGGTGGTTCAAGCGTCAGATCAGAACGCCGGCAGTACCGCGCCGTTGTACTTCTTCTCGATGAACGCTTTGACTTCCGGGCTGGTCAGGGCTTTGGCCAGTTTCTGGATCGCGTCGCTGTTCTTGTTGTCCTCACGGGCCACCAGGAAGTTCACGTACGGCGAGTCAGCGCCTTCGATCACCAGCGCATCCTTGGTCGGATTCAACTTGGCTTCCAGCGCGTAGTTGGTGTTGATCATGTCCAGATCAACTTCCTTCAGAACGCGTGGCAGCAGCGCCGATTCCAGTTCCTTGAACTTGAAGTTGTGCGGGTTCTTGGCGATGTCTTTCGGCGTTGCCAGAGCGTTTTTCGGATCTTTCAGTTCGATCAGGCCAGCCTTCTGCAGCAGGATCAGGGCACGGCCGCTGTTGCTGCCTTCGTTCGGGATGGCGATGGTCGCGCCGTCCGGCAGTTCAGCCAGGGTTTTGTATTTGCTCGAGTAACCACCGAACGGTTCAACGTGCACGCCTTGCACAGTCACCAGGTATTTGGACTTGTCGTCCTTGTATTTGCCCTGGTTGAAGCTGTTCAGGTACGGCAGGGTCTGGAAGTAGTTGGCGTCCAGACGCTTCTCGCCAACCTGTACGTTCGGCTGCACGTAGTCGGTGAAGACTTTGATTTCCAGATCCACGCCTTCTTTGGCCAGGGTCGGTTTGATCAGCTCAAGGATTTCAGCGTGCGGTACCGGCGTCGCGGCAACCACCAGTTTTTCGCCAGCATTGGCCAGGGAAGCAGTCAGAGCAGCCGCCAATGCGGTAAACAACAGAACCTTTTTCATGCAGTGTCCTTATCGAAAATCACGGTCGTCATCGACGACGGCATTAATACGTGTGCCAGTGAAGTGATATCGCTGGCGTGGGTCGGACAATACCGGGATTTTTTATTCCCGGACAATAACGTTTATTCAGCTTCATATTCCATTTTGTTCATGTTGAACGAAACGGTTACAACGCCTCACCCAAACGAATCAGCAAATCTTTCAATGCCTTACGCTCATCAACGCTACCGCCGATGTTGATTTGTGCAACCAGCCGTTCGATCTGAAGCTGCGGCGCAGACACCTCGGGCAAGTTCAGGTGCTCCGGCAGAATCTCGTCGCCAGTACTCACCAGCAAGGCAAAGTGAATGACGTTTTCCAGCTCGCGGGTGTTGCCTGGCCAACTGTGTTGTTCAAGCACGTGTTGCGCTGCTTCGCTGATCAGCGGCACGGGCAGGTCGAGGCGCTGGCTATAGATGCCAAGGAAGTACTCGGCCAGCGAGAGGATATCGCCGATACGCGCGCGCAACGCCGGCAACTCGAGATGACCTTCGCTGAGGTAGTGATAAAGCCGCTCGTGGAATTTTCCGGCGTCTACTGCTTGCGCCAGATCGATGCTGGTCGCGGCCACCAGGCGCACATCCACCGGACTCGGCTGATGCGCACCGACACGGGTGACTTCGTGGTTCTCCAACGCGGCAAGCAATTTGATCTGGATCGGCAGCGGCAAGTCGCCGATTTCATCCAGATACAAGGTGCCGCCATTGGCCGAACCGAACCAGCCTGCACGGCTGCTGGCCGAGCCGCTGTAACTGCCGGCGGCGTAGCCGAACAGTTCGGCATCGGCGTAAGTCGGACTGATCGCGCCGCAATTGACCGAAACGAACAGCCCGCTGCGGTCACTGGCGCGATGGATGTGCCGGGCGAGCAATTCTTTACCCGTGCCGGTCTCGCCACGGATCAATACCGAGGTCGAACGCGGCGCCAATTGCTCCAGTTCTTCGCGCAACTGACGCGAGCGCGGGTCGACAAACACCAGCGCTTTAGCGCGAATGCTCAGGGGGCTTTTTTCAGCGTCGGGAAAGGTCAGCAACGGCTGACCGAATGTTTCGAAACTCATGGCAGACTCCCGCCCAAAACCGCCGGGAGACGGGGGCGTTGAAAGATAAAAAATCAGGCGCGACGGCGAGCGTGGTGTTCCATGCGGTTTTGCAGGCGATAGAGATAAGCAAAACCCTGCTCCCAACGCTGATGCCCGGACTTGACGTTGATGTGCCCGGCACCGGCGAGAATCCCAGCCTCGGCGCCCCAGTTGCGCGCCAGCTCCAGCGCGCGCGGCGCACTGACGGCAGCGTCGTTATCGGAGCTGACCACCTGGCTTGGAAATGGCAGCAGATCGGTAGGAATCGGTGCGAAGTTACGCAGCGCCGGCGCGCAGGCCGGGCGCTCGACATCCGCCGGCGCGACCAGCAAGGCACCGCGAACCTGACGCAGGTATTGCAGCGGCGCCGTGGCCGCCCAATGGGCAACCGTGACACAGCCGAGGCTATGGGCAATAAGGATAACGGGCGTGCTGTCGGCAGCAATCGCCTCGGCCAATGCCGCGACCCAGTCTTCACGACGCGGCGTCAGCCAATCGGCCTGTTCGACCCGCGCACTGTTCGGCAGGCTGTTCTGCCAATGGCTTTGCCAATGATCTTCTGGCGATCCTTGCCAGCCCGGCACAATCAGGTAGCGGATTGATTCGTTGCGCATGGGGAGCTCTCCTGCGTCGTGTCTGTTCCTGAACGAGTATAGGGAGGGGATTTATATTCGTTAAGGAATAAGAAGCTATTTATTAAGACCTGAATTGAATATGAGTATTGTGTATGACTTTAGATCCTTTCCCCCTCACCCCAGCCCTCTCCCCCAAGGGGGCGAGGGGGAAGGGAGCCGATCTTCATGCTGTTCAAATCTTGAGTTCGGCTCGAAATCTCAGGTCTGCGTACCTCGAACAATCACCTCGGTCAGTCCCCTCTCCCTATGGGCGGTCCGACGTTTCGGGAGGGCTAGGGTGAGGGTTCTGCTTTTAATGCCAGAAATAAAAAAAGGGCCGCACCCTGCCAAGGAGACGGCCCCGGAAAAACGTAAATCCTGTTACCGCGCAGTAATCACCGACAACTTGGTAATCCCCGCCCGTTCAATCGAAGCCATCGCCCGCGCCACTTCGCCGTAGTTCACCCCGTCATCCGCCTGCAATTGCACGCGCACTTCCGGGTCCTTGGCCTTGGCCGACTTTAGGTTGAATTCCAGCAAGTCCGGCTGAATCTCGTCCTTATTGATAAACAGTTTGCCGGCACCATCGATGCTCACCACCAGCGGATCCTTCTGCTCGACCGGCGCCACCGCTTCGGTCTTTGGCAGGTTGATCGGGATCGCGTTGGTCAGCAGCGGCGCGGTGACGATAAACACCACCAGCAGCACCAGCATCACGTCCACCAGCGGCGTTACGTTGATCTCGCTGAGTACCTCGTCACTGTCTTGCGTGGAGAAGGCCATATCAGGACGCCTCCTTCACTTTTGCCGCATTGCCCGAGGCTGCAACCTTGTGCGCCGTCGGGTGGATCAACACGCGGAACGCACTCTTTTGCGCCAGGCTGTAGAAGTCGTGGGCGAAGTCATCCAGATCCGCCGCAGTCAGTTTCAGACGACGCAAAAAGTAGTTGTAAACCAGCACCGCCGGCACCGCGACGGCGATACCTACACCCGTCGCAACCAGCGCTGCACCGATCGGACCGGCCACCGTTTCCAGGCTCGCCGAACCGGCCGCGCTGATGCCTTTCAACGCTTCCATGATTCCCCACACTGTGCCGAACAAACCAATGAACGGCGACGTACTGCCAATACTCGCGACCACGGCCAGACCGGTTTCCAGCGAACGCCGTTCGCGGACGATCTGCTGGCGCAAAGCGCGCTCGAGTCGATCCTGATGGTTGATCGCCTGGCTCAAATCATTTGCCTGAGGCGCCTCGCCCACCTGAATCGCCGCGTATCCGGCCTGGGCCACCCGCGCTGCGGCGCCGGGTTGGGTTTCGCTCAATTCAGCGGCGGAGTCGAGACTCGACGCCGCCCAGAAACGTTTATGAAAACGCCGATCCTGTGCCTTCAGGCGTCCGAACTGCACAGCCTTGAGCAATGCCAGACCCCAGGTGGCGACGGAAAAAACCACCAGCAGCCAGATCACCGCGCTTTCGATGGATTCCAGTGGAGATGCCAGTAACGTCATGATGATTCCCTCGTGTAAACGTTTCGCGCGAATTTGGTTTCGGTTTAATGAATCTTGAAATCGATGGGCACGCTGACCCAGCCGTCCTGGGCGACATCACCCTGCTTGGCCGGGACGAAACTCCAACGCTTCACGGCGTTCAGCGCCGCGTCGTCGAGCTGCTGCCGGCCGCTGCTTTTTGCTATCTGGATCTCGCCCGGTTTGCCGCTGGCCAACACATGCACGCGCAGCAACACCGTGCCTTCCCAACCGCGACGCTGAGCCAGTGACGGGTATTCCGGTGCCGGGTTTTTCAGGTAAGCGGCATTCGCTGATGCCGGGGTTACCGGTGCCGGCGCGGGCGGCGCAGGTGGCGCTGGCGCCGCAACCGGGGCGGCCGGTTGTGGCGGCGCTGGTGGCTGCTCGACGGCTTTCGGTGCTGGTTTGGGTGCCTGTTTAACCACCGGTTTGGGTTTCGGAACCGGTTTGGGCGGCGGTGGTTTTACCGCCAGTTCGTCTTCCACTGGCGGTGGTGGTTCAACCACTGGCGCAGGTGGTGGCGGCTCGACAACCGGTGGTGCTGGCGGTGCCGGGCGCGAGAACTCGATAGTCATCGGCGGAATTTCCGGCGGCACGATCGGTAGCACTGGCGTCGGTTTCTGGCTGATCCAGTAGATCACCGCGCCGTGCACCACCAACGCGAGCACGCCGAGCAGAATTGTTTCGCGCCGACTCAGAATGCCTTTGGGCGCACGCTGCAAACGCAACTGCCCCAACGGCACACGATGCGGCCGGCCAAGATCGACCAATTCGCCACCCGGCGTCTGACGCCACAGCAATTCCTCTGCGCTGGCGGCGGTCTGGACATTGCCCATTGATTCACTCCCTGCGGTCTTTTTGCGTTCTCTACAAAAACTGCCGATCGACCGTTTGTTGAATCCCCCACGGCGGATCGATGGGTGAATCATTGGGCTTGACGCTTATCTCCGAAAGTAATCTTTAACGTTATGCATAGGCCTTTATGGAATATGAAAATTGATCAATTCCGCCAAAGCCACGTACCATGCGGGCTGCAGCGATGCGTGAAAAAGCGCATGCTTTTCAGGCATTGAAAGTATTCATTCAACGCATCGAATTTGGCTTACCCGGTTTGGCGGGGCAACTAACACCAAGTAGATAGTTGGTTATTATTTTTCAGAAATAACAAAAAAGGCCGGAACACTTTCGTGCACCGGCCTTTTTTATCATCTTTTATTGCTTGACGAACTCACCTGCCACGCCAACAACATCACCATCAAAGTTGGTGCGCGAGCCAACCGCACGAACTTTCGAGTAATTGTGATCCGGCGAGAACAATGTCCAGGACTGATAGCCAGTGCCATCATTCAACGCCGTGAACGTGATGATCGTAGGCTGCCCGGTGCTGTTCTGGAAATGGTAGTGACCGTAAGCGATGTCGTAATTCACGCCGTTCTGGCTGAATTTGCCGCTGAAGGTGCCGTTGGAATCGTTGCCATCGGTAATCGTCAGTTTGGCGCCAGCGTTAGCGTTTACATAATTGCCATTAATGCTCGACATAACGAGATTTCCTTTATCGTTGGATAAGTGTCTTCCGATGAGAGCAAGTTTCCTCCTGGGAACTCACGACAGTCAGGATGGTTGGACATTCAATTATTGTCCATGTGGCTTACTAACTAATTTGCAATAAGCACTGTTCATCCGACTCATAACTTATCGCCATTTATTCGAACATTAATTCCAATTCAACTAACGACTGGCATTGGTTTGCTGCACGCCGACCACCGGTGCGTTAACCGCTGTCTCGGAGCGCGGCGTACCCGTTGGCACCCAGTCATAACTTACAGGCAACGCCCGATACACCCAGTTGCTGATCGCGTCGCTGCCCGGCGCTTTGCCGAGATACGGGCTGACGTACTCCCAGACGTTTTCACCATTGGCCGTCACCTGGAAAAACCGCCCGTTCATTCCTTCATCGATCAACGTGTTGCCATTGGGCAAACGCCGCGCACTGCTGATAAACGAGCTGTAGAACGCCCACCCCGGCTGCTTCGAATTCGCCGCGCTGTACTGCCAGACGATTTCGTTTTTCACCGGGTCGATTTCCAACACCCGCGAACCGGAAATCAGCCCAAGGGTGACGTTCGGATAACCCGCCGAACCCTGGTTATCGAACACCAGCACGTTACCGGCACCGGGCAATCCGGCCGGAATGATGTGCGCATCATGCTGGCCGACAAACTGATCCACCGGACGCGGTAGTTTCTGTGCAGTCTTCGGGTTGATCAGCGGCAGATTCGGACCAAGACGCCAGACCACTTTGCCGCTGCTCTTGTCGATGATTGCGATAAAGTTGGCGTTGCGTGAATCGATCAACAGGTTGTCCGGATTGAAGCGTTTGTCACCGGCATCAAACCACTTGTTCGGCCCGACCAGGCTGAGGTTGTTGATATGCAGGTAGTCCGGATTTTCACTGGCACGGACCAGCTTCAACTGCTCGGCGGTGAAGCCGAATTCATTGAGATGCTCCGAGGCCAGCCACTGCCATTTCACCGCGCCGTCGGGGCTGACTTCATAGATCGCATCGTCGATCACCTCGGGGACTTTAAAGCCTTTGACCTTGTGCACCTTGTTCGCCAGGACCACGGTGTTTCCGTTACTCAACCGGCGTTGATCGTGATGCTGCTGCGCCGCGCCACCGGGCGCCTTGTCGCCCCACTGCCAGACGACTTTGCCATTCCAGTCCAGTTCGCCGACGCTCCGGTTGCCCAGCCCGTTGCCGGCTGAACCGAGTTTGCCGGGATCCTTTTCACTCAGTTGCAGCAGCACATGGCCGCGCTCGCCACCGACCAGTTTGGGATCGATGATCGCGGAGGGAAAACCCGCCTGCGGCCAGGATTTCACCTCATTGCCATTCATATCGATCAGATGCGTCTGTTTGTCGGCACCGCTGAAAATCACGTACTGGTTAAATGCCTTGTTCGGATCATAACGGGTGACACCCGTCGGGTAGACACTCGGCGCGGCGAAGGCGCCGGCACTGAGCACTGCGCCGGACAGCAACACCGGCAAAGCGGTTTTGATACGCAACATGATGCAGCTCCTTGAATGACCAATCAGAAGTCGTAGCGACCGGTGACGCCGAGGGTGCGCGGCGTGCCGAGCAGGCCTTCATAGCCGCCGTTGCCGCCCGTCCACAGGGTCGTGTAGTAGGTTTTGTCGAAGGCGTTTTTCAGCCACAGCGATACGTCCCACTGACCTTGGTTGAAGTCGCCGCGCAGGCCGGTGGAAAAGTTGACCACGGCATAACTCGGGATCTGCCCGTAGTCGGAATCCTCGACCGTACCGACCGCTTTCGAGCGGAATGCGTAGCTCGCGGTGACGTAAGGTTCGAAGCCGTTATCCAGATTCCATTTGTATTCGCCGTTGGCGTTACCAATCCACTTCGAAGCGCCGACCACTTGATGCCCACTGAGGTCGCACGAGGCTGGAGCACCCGGCGCTTGACTGACTTCCGGCGGGCACGGAGCATCTTTGTAGGAGAGGTAGCTGACATCGTTGTAGGAGCCGTTGATGTTCAGGGTCAGCCCGCGCAGCGGGATCACCGTGCTTTCGAACTCAACGCCGCGCGAACGCACGGAACCGGCGTTGGTCAGGTACTGCACGCGATTTTCCGCGTCGTAGGCGTTGGTCTGGTAAGCGTTGACTTGGGTCCAGAACACGTTGGCGTTGAGTTGCAGACGGTGGTCCCACAGCGTGCTCTTGAAACCGAGTTCGGCGTTGTTGGCGCGCTCGGTACCGATCAGCAGCGAATCGGCGCCGGCCACCGGCGCGGAACCGACGGCCAGGTTAACCCCACCGGATTTCTCGCCGTGGGACAACGTGGCGTAGCCGAGCACATCGTCGGTGATGCGGTAACTGAGATTGAGCAGCCCGGAGGGACTGGAGCTGTACTGATTCAAGTCGCCGGAATCGTAAGCGCCGGCACGACCGCGTCGCGCCGTGGCTGCAGCTCCCGTCACCGTTGCACCACCCACCGGGGCATCGCGCGTGACCCAGGCGGATTTCTCTTCATAAGTGCCGCGCACCCCGGCGGTGAAATCCAGCCGCTCGCTGAGGTGCCAGGTGCCTTGGGCAAACAGCGCAAAACTGTCGGTCTTGATATGGCCGTTGCCGACGCTGGTGACGTTGGCCAGTGCGCCGGCCGGCGTGCCATTCCAGATATCGGCCTGGGGGCCGTAATAGGCGAAGGATTTGTTGTCCAGATCCGAGCCGAAGTAATAGGCACCGACCACGTAATCGAAGAACTCACCCTTGGGCGAGGCCAGGCGAAATTCCTGCGAGTACTGTTTATCTTCCACCGACACCCCGGCGTTGTAGCTCGCCGGCACGTTGAGGCCGTCGTCGTTGCGCGGGGTGAAATTCCAGAAGCGATAGGAGCTGATCGAGGTCAGCGTGAAGTCGCTCGGCAGCGTCCAGTTAGCTTCCACCGAGGTGCCGCCCTGATGCACGGTGACATGCTGATCGTTGTCCAGATTAACCTTGCGGTGCGAGCCGTTGACCAGCGTTGCGCCGGCGGCATTGGCGCGCGCCTGGTACAGGTTGACGCCGTTGATGGTCGGCCCGGTGTTGTACAACACGCGGGTGCCGGCGCTGGAATCTTCTTCGTTGTAGTCGCCGATCCAGCGCAGGTTGAAATCTTCGTTGGGCTTGAACAGCAGCTGCGCGCGGAAGCCCTCGCGCGAGCCGCCATTCAAATCATGGCCGTCGTATTCGTTTTTGATGTCGCCGTCACTGCGCGTGCGGTACGCCGAAAACCGTCCGGCCAGTTGATCGTTGAGCGGCCCGGAAATGGTGCCCTTGGTCTGGAAATAACCGTCCTCGCCGACCGAGGTTTCGATGCTGCGCTCAGGGGTGAAGGTTGGCGCGCGGGTGCTGATGTTGATCACCCCGGCGGTGGTGTTTTTGCCGAACAGGGTGCCCTGCGGCCCACGCAAGACTTCGAGCTGTTCGATATCCATCAGGTCAAACACCGCCATCCCTGGTCGGCCCAGATAGACGTTGTCGATGTACAGGCCAACGCTGCCTTCCAGGCCATCGCTGGCCGGGTTATTACCGAGGCCACGGATCGACACGCTGGACTGGCGTGCGTGCATGTAGGCGACGTTGACGCTGGGCACCAATTGCTGCAAATCCTGAATCCGGTAGACCCGCTGCGTCTCCAGATTCTGACCGCTGACCACGCTCATTGGCGTTGGTACATCTTGCGAACTTTCTTCGCGGCGGCGGGTGGTGACGGTCACGGTTTCCAGTTGCGAACTGTTGGCGGCAGGCTTGCCGGCCGGCACTGGCGCCGGGGTTTCGGCTTCGGCGGCGTAGCCGTGAGTCCAGCTCGCGCTCCCTGCCAGCAACAGGGCCAGAGGCAGACGTTTGAGCCGTCGTGGCGTTAAGGGTGACGCAAGGTTCAACGGACTCATGGCGCGGCTCCTGGTCAAAAAACACACAGACATCTTCAGTACTGCATATTCTTTTAAGTTATTTATTTATGTATTTACAGATATTTACTGCATAAGAGATTGCCTTTATAAGGAGTCGACCTAATGCATATCCAATGCATTTCCCGGATATTTTTTATGTGAAAAATGCATATCGACTTGCGTCAACTTCGTCACTTCATCGCCCTGGCTGAACAACGCAGCTTCGTCGCCGGCGCGCAGGCGGTGAACCTGTCGCAGTCAGCGTTCAGCCGTAGCATTCAGGCACTCGAGCACAGCGTTGGCTGCCAGTTGGTTGATCGCGGGCGCAAGGAATTACCGCCGACCAAACAGGGCCAGGTGCTGCTCGAACACGCGCGGCGCCTGGTTAGCGGCGCGCAGCAGATGGCCAACGAGATAAGCCAGTTCAACGGGCTGGAGGCCGGGGAATTACGCTTCGGTTGTGGGCCGGCGCCGGCAGCGGGATTGATTCCGCGGGCGATCGGCAGCTTTATCGGGCGCTATCCGAAAGCGCGGGTGCAGTTTCAAGTCGAGGATTGGCAGAGTCTGAGCAAGCGCTTATTGAGCGAAGAGTTTGAATTCTTCGTTGCTGACACGCGGCATTTCGAGGCGGACCCGGATTACCAGACGCATCGATTGCGGCCGCGCAAGTGGCATTTTTGCTGCCGTGCGGGGCATCCACTCGCCGGGTTTGATCGGGTCACGGCCGAGCAGTTGATGAGCTATCCGCTGGCCGTCAGCATCCGGCCACCGAACTTGCGCAAAGTCATTGTCGACCTCAGCGGACGCCCGGATTTCACCCCGAATGTGGAGTGTGAAAACAGCTCGAGCTTGCTCAGTGTGGTGCTGCGTTCGGAGGCGATCGGGATTGTCGGCGCGTATTCGGATGCGTTGCACCAGGCCAAGGGTGAGTTGGTGTGTTTGCGCATTGAAGGGTTGGCGGATGATCTGGAGGAGTTGTATACGCGTTACGGGATTGTCAGCCGGGCGGGGTATCGGTTGTCCCCGCTGGCGGAAGCGATGATTGAGCAGATCAAGGCGATTGATGCGGTGGATGAGGAGGTTTGTTCACTGGATAGACTTGCCGTCTGATCGACCGCTATCGCGAGCAGGCTCACTCCTACATTTGAAATGCATTCCCCTGTAGGAGTGAGCCTGCTCGCGAAAGGGTCAGTGCAGGCACCGATGCATTCCCTGCATAAAACCCATTCCCCAAATGCACTTGCCGAACACCCCCGTCGACAGCGAAAACCCTCACCTGTCCCACTGACCGGTGAAACCCATGTCCACCCCGCCAAACCCCGTGCGCAACGTGCTGTACATCATGTGCGATCAGCTGCGCCGCGATTACCTGTCCTGCTACGGTCATCCGCATTTGCACACGCCGAACATCGATCGCCTGGCCGCCGCCGGCGTGCGTTTCAGCCGCGCCTACACCCAAGGCACGATCTGCGGACCGTCGCGGATGTCGGCCTACACCGGACGTTATGTCAGCAGCCATCAAGTGGCGTGGAACGCTGTGCCGTTGCCACTGGAAGAACTGACCATCGGCGATTACCTGCGCCCGCACGGCATTCGTACTGCACTGGTCGGCAAGACCCACGCGACGGCGAATATCGATGCCTTGCAACGCCTGGCGATCAATCCGCAAAGCGAGCAAGCCGAAGCACTGAACGAAGTCGGTTTCGAGCCGTATATGCGCCACGACGGCATCTTCCCCGACGATCCGCTGTTCGACGACAAACGCGAATCCGCGCCCTATACGCATTACCTGCGCGAACACGGCTTCGACGGCAAAAACCCTTGGCACGACTGGGCCAACGCCGCCGAAGGCGAGAACGGCGAAATCCTCAGTGGCTGGCAAATGCGTCATGCGAATTTGCCAGCACGAATTCCCGAGCAACACTCAGAGACTGTCTACACTACAAATCGAGCCATCGACTTCATCACCGAGCAAGGCGAGAAATCGTGGTGTTTACACCTTTCCTATATCAAACCGCACTGGCCCTACATCGTACCAGCGCCGTACCACGCCTTGTACAGTACGAAATCGATTCTCGAAGCGGTCCGCGCGACGCCCTCCGAAGCCAGCAATCACCCCGTATACACTGCCTTTCGCCAGCATGAGGAAAGCCTCAACTTTTCCCGCGATTCAGTACGATTGACTGTAATCCCTACGTACATGGGTCTGATCAAGCAGGTGGATGATCAACTCGGACGACTGTTCGATTTTCTGCAGAGCAACGGTCGCTGGGATGACACGTTGATCGTGTTTACCAGCGATCACGGCGACTTTCTCGGTGATCACTGGCTTGGGGAAAAGGAGTTTTTGCTGGAGCAGGCGGTGGGCGTGCCGTTGATCGTGCGTGATCCTCGGGTGGCAGCGGATGTCACGCGCGGAACGGTGGATGATCGACTGGCGGAAACCATCGACGCGTTGCCGACGTTTCTTCAGGCATTGGGATTGCCGGGGGCGGAGCATCGGCTTGAAGGGCGTTCGTTGATCCCGCTTCTACACGGTGAAAAAAATCCCGACTGGCGCCGCTATGCAGTCAGCGAATACGACTACGCCTTCCAGGCGCCGGCGCGGGAGCGTCTGGGCCAGCCGATTGATCGTTGCCGGATGACCATGGTGCGCAGCGAGCGTTGGAAATACCTGGCGTACGACGGCTTTCGGCCGCAGTTGTTTGATCTGTTGAATGATCCGCAGGAGTTGCGTGATCTGGGGGATGACCCGGCGTTCGCGGCGGTGCGCGAGGAGCATGCGGGGTATTTGTTTGAGTGGGTGCGCGGGTTGAAGCGGCGCACGACCATCAGCCATCAGGAGATTGATTCGCGTGGGCAGCGGTTTCGTTATGGTGAGCCGGAGAGCGAGAAGGTTGTTCAGATTGGGGTTTGGTAGCGGGAAGAGCCCCTAACCCTCTCCCGGAGGGAGAGGGGACTGAATGGGGGATATTTCAGAGGTACACCGACCTGATCGTGCTTCACCGAATCCATAATCGATAAATATCTTTCAGGTCGATGCATAACGCGAGACAACTCGGTCGGCTCCCTCTCCCTCTGGGAGAGGGCTGGGGTGAGGGGCTCTTGATCTTCAATCGCGACCTTTGATGGTATGGCTACGCTGCCCAGAAGCCCCAACCGGTACCTCACCTTTCAACGTCACCCGACGCACCACCCGATCCTGAGTGCCGTAATCATCAATCGCATAGTGCTGCGTCGAACGGTTATCCCAGATCGCCACATCACCGGCCTTCCAGCGCCAGCGCACGGTATTTTCCTGGCGGATCACATGGCTCTGCAACAGCCCGAACAGATGCGCCGAATCCGCCTGCGAATAACCCTTGATGCGTTTGACGAAATGCCCCAGCAGCAAGCTCTTTTCGCCGCTGATCGGGTGCACGCGCACCACCGGATGCTCGGTCTCGTACACGGTGGAGGTGAAGACTTTGCGATAGCGCTCAAGCTTCTCCGCCGAGACGTCCGGCTTGGCGCTGGCGTAGTCGTATTCGTTGCTGTGCACGGCGACCAGTTTGTCGGCCAGTTCACGCAGCTCGGTCGGCAAGCCGTTGTACGCCGTCGCGGTGTTGGCCCACAGGGTGTCGCCACCGAATGCCGGGGCCACCACCGAGCGCAGGATCGAGGCTTTGGGGTAGGCGTCGACGAAGGTCACGTCGGTGTGCCAGGAGTTGGCGCGCTGACCTTCAGCGCCGTCCAGCTCGAGCAGATAACGCGTGCCTTCACGCGACGGCACGGTCGGATGCGCCACCGGCTCGCCGAGCAGATGGGCGAAGGCTTCCTGACGCTGATCGTCGAGTTGGGTCTGTTCGCGGAAGAACACGACTTTGTACTGAACCAGTGCCTGTTGAATGGCTTCGACGGTGGCGGCGTCCAGCTCACCGGACAAATGCACGCCACGAATCTCGGCGCCGATACGACCGGCCACCGGATGAATTTCCAGCGCGTGGACAGCGGGTTTTACTGCGAGTGCGGCATTGCTCATGGGTAGACCCTCATCGACTGCTTACGGTTGGACGGCAGCGAAACAACGCTCTATCTATATTCCATTTACATCTAATAGATATTCACATGCTTCGTTGACGGAATAAGAGCTTGCATTTAAAACCTCTAGCAACCCTCGTCGCAAATGCCTTCGAGCTATTTTTAGGATGCCGGAAAAGCATATGGATCTTCGCCAGTTGCGCTACTTCATCGCCCTCAACGAACACCGCAGTTTTGTCCGTGCGGCGGACGCGATGGGCATCACTCAACCGGCGTTCAGCCGCAGTATTCAAGGGCTGGAGCAGGAATTCGGCTGCGTGCTGGTGGATCGCGGCAACAAGGATTTGCGCCCCACGCCCGAAGGCCAGGTGGTACTGCAACATGCCCTGAGCCTGGTGCAAGGCGCGGCGTTGCTCAGCGCCGAAGTGACGCAGATGACCAAGCTCGACGCCGGCGAGGTGCACTTCGGTTGCGGCCCGGCGCCGGCGGTAAAACTGGTGCCGGATGCGGTGGCGCAATTCATCAATGCGCACCCGAAAGTGCGCACCTGTTTTCAGGTGGATAACTGGGAAAAACTCAGTCGCGCCCTGAGCCGTGAAGAGATCGAGTTCTTCATCGCCGACATCCGTCATTTCGAATCCGATCCGAACTTCCAGACCCAGGCGTTAACGCCCAAACGCGGGGTGTTTTTCTGCCGGCCGGGACATCCGTTGCTGGCCAAGGAGAGCCTGTCGACCAACGACATGTTCGACTACCCGCTGGCGACCACGCTTATCCCGCCGGGCATTCGAAAACTGCTGGCGAATCTCAGTGGCCGCATCGATTTTTCACCGACCATCGAGACCGAGCACTTTCCGGCACTGGTGAAGGTGGTGCTGCAATCCAATGCGATTGGCGTCGGTACGGAAGAGGCGTTTGTCGAGGACATTGCCAAGGGTTCGCTGGTGTTGCTGCACTGGCGTAATCTGCCGCAGAACCTGGAGAGCATGAATGCGCGCTGCGGGATCGTCAGTCGCACCGGGTTTCGGCTTTCGCCGGCGGCGCGGGCGCTGATCGAGACGTTGGTGGCGGTGGATCGGCAGGAAGTCAGCGTCGCCGTTTAAGAGGATCGCTCCCACGCTCAGCGTGGGAATGCAGCCCGGGACGCTCCGCGTCCCAAAGCGGACGCAGAGCGTCCATTGATGCGTTCCCACGCAGAGCGTGGGAACGATCGGCGTACGTTAGAGCTTGGCCGCGGCCAACTCAGGCGCCACCCAATCATTGACCTTGAACGGCTTGCGAATCAGCTTCTGCTGCGCCGCCAGATCCACTTTGTCCTGCAAGCTGCCGAGGAACACCGGATCCAGCGTCGACGGGAACACTTCGCTCAATTTCTGATCCTTCAGATCCTCGGTGAGGATTACCGGCGGATAGCTCGCCAGCCCCGAGACCAATTGCACGTAGGCAGCCTTGTTGCTGTCCTGGGTCAGCCACTCCACCGCCTGCTGCTGCGCCTTGAGCAATTTCGCCACCGCCTCCGGGTGCGCATCGACAAACTTGCCCGTGCCAACCAATACCGACTGCACACTGCCCGCACCACCGAGATCCTTGGTGTTCAACGGCAACTCGGCCAGGCCCTTGGTCTGTAGCGCCGCCAATCCGGAACTGCCCCACGACGCATCGATCTGTTTCGCTGCCAACGCAGCGGTCGCGCCGGTGAAGTCGAGGTTGATGACTTTCAGATCCTTCTCGCTCAAGCCTTGGCTGGCCAGTGCTGCATCAAACGACAGCTGCGTTGCGGTACCGCGGAAGATCGCCACGCGCTTGCCTTTCAAATCCTGCAGGGTCTTGATCCCCGACCCCGGCACCACGCCCAGATACTGCTTCACCCCACGCGCACTGGCGCTGAGCAAGCGAGTATCGAGGCCATTGGACTTGCCGATGATTGCCGCCAGATCGCCCAGATACGCCAGATCGACTTGACCATTGGCAAACGCCTCATTGATCACCGGCCCGGCACCTTTGAAAAAATTCCACTGAATCTTGATGCCCTGATCGGCGAAGGCTTTTTCGAAGATCTGCTGATCACGCAAAACGTCGACCACACCGCCGCCGCTGTGCTGGGTGCCGGCGCTCAGGTCGGGCACGGCGATTCTGATTTCCTTGAGTTCGTCGGCATGCGCGGTAAACGCCAGCAGGCCCGCCAGAGCAGGAACGGCAAACAGACTGAAAACACGTTTGAAGGGGAGGTTCATGGGTGCAGCTCCTTGATCACGACGGGCGTTGAGGAGCCGAAAGTAGGCCGAATGAATACCTTCGCTTAAATACTATAAATTCACATTTTTATAGCTTTTAACTCTAAGCAAGTAATAACGGGGCCTGCAGCGGCGTATGCATTAACAGCATCGAAAATATTCTTCGAATGCATTGGATGCGTGTGGGCTGGAAGCCTTAAATGGCGCTGCTTATCTCTAAAAATAACTTATTAAAGATTATTTATAACCATTAGCTCTTAGTTAATGCCGCTAGAGATCGCAGCCTTCGGCAGCCCTACAGGGGTCAATTCAAGGACGCATTCCCCCGTAGGAGCTGCCGAAGGCTGCGATCTTTTGATCTTGATCTTGAGCCAACCCGACAACGGAGGTCACCCATGGCCCGCCAATCCTTGCTCAGTCTCCCCCTGCCCGCGCCGCCGCTGAAAAGCCGCCGCACCTGGCCAAGCCTGAACCAACGCCTGTTGCCGTGGCTGCTGCCCCTTAGCCTGTTCGCGCTGTGGTGGCTGGCCGCGCGTAATGAGTGGATGAGCGAGCAGATCCTGCCCGCGCCGTCGCTGGTGTGGAACAGTGCTGTCGAGTTGTCGCAAGGCGAGTTGTGGAGCCATTTGTGGATCAGCCTGCAACGTTTGTTCTGGGGCTTGCTCGCGGGGATTTCAGCGGGAGCGGTGCTCGGTGCAGCGCTGGGTTTCAGTCGCCGTCTGGAGCGTTTGGTTTTCCCGACTTTCGCCGGTCTGTCGCAGGTGCCGACGCTGGCGTGGATCCCGTTGTTCATGGTGTTTTTCGGCATCGGCGAGGTGCTGAAACTGGTGGTGCTGATCAAAGCGGTGGTGGTGCCGGTGGCCCTGCATACGCTGGTCGGCGTAAGAGATGCACAGCCGAAATTGCGTGAAGCAGCCGCTGTTTTACGCTTGCCACCGCACCTTTTGATTCGACGCTTGGTGTTGCCCGCCGCTCTCCCAGCGTTTATGGCTGGCGTGCGTCTGGCGCTGGCCGCCGGATGGACTTCGTTGCTGGCCGTCGAACTGTTGGCCTCCAGCGAAGGCATCGGTTACCTGATGGTCTGGGCACGGCAATTGTTCATGCTCGACATCGTTTTCGTCTGCATTGTGGTGATCGGTGTAATCGGTGTGGCGATGGATCGCGGCATCGGTCTGCTGGACAAGAAACTGGTGCACTGGCCGCATCCGGCCACCGCTGAAATTCGTCGCGGCCCGCGTTATGACGGCTGGCAGCGTCTGCAGCCATGGCTGCTGCCGCTGGGCTTATTGGCGCTGTGGCAACTGGCGAATGAACTGCAGTGGGTCGATGCCAACATTCTGGTCAGCCCGCTGGCCGTTTTGAGTACGGCATGGGACGGTCTGATTGACGGCACGTTGATCAGCGGCATGGCGCTTAGCCTCGGTCGCACCCTCGGCGGTTTGCTGTTGGGCGGCGGACTCGGTTTCGCCCTCGGTCTGTTGCTCGGGCTGTCCCGCACCAGCGAACGCCTGCTCGGTCCGACCCTCGCGGCTATCCGCCAAATTGCAATTTTCGCCTGGGTGCCGCTGCTCACTGCCTGGTTCGGTCTCGGCGAATTGGCCAAGTGGGTGTTCGTCGCCCTCGCTGCATTCTTTCCGCTGTTTATCGCCACGCAACGCAGCGTCGCCAACCTCTCGCCACAACTCAACGAAGCCGCACAAGTGTTGCGCCTGAGCCTCGGCCAGCGCCTGCGTCGACTGGTGTTGCCGGGCGCTGCGCCGGGGATTTTCGCAGGCCTCAGATTGAGCCTGATCTACGCCTGGCTCGGCACCATCGGCGCGGAATATTTCATGCCGTCCAACGGCGGCATCGGCAGCCAGATGATCGGTGCACAACAACTGCTGCGCATGGACCTGATCATGGCCTGCATGCTTTTCGTCGGCCTCACCGGCGCCCTGCTCAACCTCATTGGCCAACGCCTGGAAATTCGCGCGACCCGCTGGAGACACGCATGAACGCACCGATTGTCAGCTTTACCCATGTAGGCAAGTCCTTCGACGTCGACGGTTTCGAGCTGGAGGCGATTCGCGAATTCAATCTGGACATTGCCGAAGGCGAATTCGTCGCCATTGTCGGCTCCAGCGGTTGCGGCAAATCTACCTTGCTGCGTTTGCTGGTGGGCCTTGATACGCAGTTTCGCGGGCAGATAACGGTGGATGGCAAAGCCGTCAGCGGCATCGGCGGCGAGCGCGGCATCGTCTTTCAGGAGCACCGTTTGTTTCCGTGGCTGACCGTCGCCGACAACATCGGTCTGGGCCTGGTCAATGAGCCGCTGAGCGCTGCGCAGAAGCAACAGCGCATCAACGATTTCATCGATCTGGTCGGCCTGCGCGACTTCACTCGCGCCTATCCGCACCAGCTCTCCGGCGGCATGGCGCAGCGTGTGGCGATTGCTCGCGGCCTCGTCGCCAGCCCGCGCATTCTGCTGCTCGACGAGCCCTTCGGCGCCCTTGACGCGCTGACTCGCCAGCAGATGCAGGACGAGCTGCTGGCGATCCGTGACCGCGCAAAAATCACCACCATCCTCGTTACCCATGACGTTGAAGAAGCAATCTTCCTCGCCGACCGCGTGGTGGTGATGGAGCCGCGTCCAGGCCGTATCAAACAGGTGGTCGACATCGCCCTGCCGCATCCGCGTCAGCGCAGCAGTTTCGACTTCCATCAGTTGCGTGAAGAGCTGCTGCACGAACTGACCAGCGACGACCATTACCAACCGAGCGTACCGGTGCAGATCCGCGATCTGCCGCTGACGTTCATTGCCTGCTGAACAGGAGTTTTGCGATGCCGCAACGTCCCAATTTTCTGGTGATTCTGGCCGACGATCTAGGCTTCTCCGACATCGGTGCGTTCGGCGGCGAAATCGCCACGCCGCACCTTGATGCCCTGGCCAACAATGGCCTGCGCCTCACCGATTTTCATACCGCACCAACCTGTTCGCCGACCCGCTCGATGTTGCTGACCGGCACCGATCACCACATCGCCGGCATCGGCACCATGGCCGAAACGCTCACGCCTGAACTGATCGGTAAACCGGGTTATGAGGGCTATCTCAACGACCGCGTGGTGGCGCTGCCGGAGCTGCTGCGCGAGGCCGGTTATCAAACCTTGATGAGCGGCAAATGGCACCTCGGTTTGAAGGCTGAACTGGCGCCCCATGCGCGGGGTTTCGAGCGTTCGTTTTCGCTGCTGCCGGGCGCGGCCAACCACTATGGTTTCGAGCCGACCTACGATGAGCAAACCCCCGGCCTGCTGAAATCCACGCCGGCGCTGTACATCGAGGACGATACTTTCCTTGATGAATTGCCGAAGGACTTTTATTCCTCCGATGCCTTTGGCGACAAATTGCTGCAATACCTCAAGGAGCGTGATCAGACCCGGCCGTTCTTCGCCTACCTGCCGTTCTCCGCGCCGCACTGGCCGTTGCAGGCGCCCGCCGACATCGTCGAGAAATACCGTGGCCGCTATGACGCCGGCCCGGAAGTGCTGCGCCTGGAGCGTCTGGAAAAACTCAAAGCCCTCGGCCTGATTGAGCCAGACGTCGAGCCGCATCCGCTGATTCAACTGACCAAACAGTGGGACGCGTTAAGCGACGAGCAAAAACAGATTTCCGCGCGGGCGATGGAGGTCTACGCGGCGATGGTCGAGCGCATGGACTGGAACATCGGCCGGGTCGTCGATTACCTGCGCCAGCAGGGGCAGCTCGACAACACCTTCATCCTGTTCATGTCCGACAACGGGGCTGAAGGCGCGCTGCTTGAAGCGTTCCCGAAGTTCGGCCCGGAACTGGTGACGTACCTCAGCCAGCACTACGACAACAGCCTCGACAACATTGGTCGGGCCAATTCCTATGTCTGGTACGGGCCGAACTGGGCTCAAGTGGCAACCGCGCCATCGCGGCTGTTCAAGGCGTTCACTACCGAGGGCGGGATTCGCGTGCCGGCGCTGCTGCACTATCCGCAATTGGCGATTAAAGGGCAGATCAGCCACGGTTTCGGCACGGTAATGGACATCACCCCGACGATTCTCGATCTGGCGGGCGTGCGTCATCCGGGCAAGCTCTGGCACGGCAAACCTGTGGCGCCGCTGCGTGGTAAATCGTGGTTGGGCTTTTTATCCGGCGAAACCGCGCAGGTGCATGACGAGCACACGGTAACGGGTTGGGAGTTGTTCGGGCGTCGGGCGATTCGGCAGGGGGCGTGGAAAGCGGTGTGGATTCCCGGGCCTGTTGGGCCGGCGACGTGGCAGCTGTATGATTTGGGTAGTGATCCGGGGGAGATTCATGATCTGGCGTTGAGTCAGCCGCAGAAGCTCAGCGCGTTGATCGGGCATTGGCAGCAGTATGTGGAGGAGACTGGGGTGATTCTCAGTGAGTCGCCGTTTCAGCCGGATTGAGGCGAAGATCAAAAGCCCCTCACCCCAGCCCTCTCCCGGTGGGAGAGGGGGCCGACCGAGGTGTCTTTCGCTATACATCGACCTAAAAAATCGGATCGATTATGGATTCACTGAGGAACATTCAGGTCGGCGTACTTCCCCAATATCCCCCAATCGGTCCCCTCTCCCTCCGGGAGAGGGCTAGGGTGAGGGCGCTTTCTGTCAGGCCTCCACCGCCTCCCCAGACACCGCGATTTCATCCCGCCGAACAAACCGGTTCGCCCGCCCGAACGTGCCGAAATCATTGAACCGCACCCCCATCTCACGCATCACCTTATGCGCCACCGGCACCGTCAGCTGACGAATGTAAAACGGCTCCTTCACGACAAAATGATGAATCCCGTGACTGCTGCCAAAGTTGAAGCAGAATGCCTGCAACGGCCACAACCACCACGGGTTCAGCACCTGACACTGCTGCAACACATTGCCCAGTTCGACATCGCCGTAGTAATGCATGTTCGAGCTAATGAAGTGCAGGCAAAACGTGCGCAACACATTCGGGCCGATAATCACCACAGCGGCGATATCAATTACCTGCATCACCGACAACGTCGTCGCTGACCATTCAATCGGCGAGCCCAGCAGATAGGCGATGCCGTTGGCAGCGTGAAAACCGAGAAACACGTACCACGCGCCCCAATGCACCAGCGCCAGCGGTGCATAGACTTTGAAAACCCGTTTCAGAATGCTCCACTTGTGCGCCCAGGTCGGCGCCCGCAGCAAGCGGATGAAGGCCGACATCATGTTGTCGCCAACCATCAACAAGCGCGCAAAACCCCACGGTTCGCCGTTGGTGATCGCGCGCTCTTCCATGTCGGTTTCAGTGCCGGAGACCTTGTGGTGATTGAGGTGCAGATGACGACGAATCCACGGGTTGATCGTGCTCGGCCGCGCCAGCCACACCAGGCCCATCATCAGGTTGTGCGGCACGCGCTGCTTGCGGAAGTACATGCTGTGGATCAGATCGTGCTCAAGCTCATGGGTCAGCGACGCGAAAAACGCATTGAGCAACAGACAAACCCACCACGCCATATGGCCGCTGATGTACAGCGTCGCCGAACCAATCATCCCGATCAGCGCAAAGGCCAGAATCCCCGCGCCCAGCGCATCCTGATGCTTGAGAATCGGGTAGCGCTCACGCAGCTCGACGCCTTTGGCCAGCACCACTTCACGAATATGCGCTGATCGCTGGGCCGCATTGTGTCGCTGGGGACTTGCAGAAGTACCGTCCATGCTTCCATCCTCGGGTTTATGATGTTCGCATCGTGCCTCGCCAAGGCTTCAATTGCGGTAGCCGAGAACGCCAACCTGTTGACCGGAAGCGCCAATCAGCATGAAGGAACCGACCTCCCTCGCCAGCTGGACCCGTGCCTTGCGCAAGCAACTCGATGCGTTGGGGCTGGACAGCATTGCCCTGTGCCAGCAGGCCGGGCTCGACCCGAATTTGATGGACGACCCCAACGCGCGCTATCCACTGTCCGGCACTACACGCCTGTGGGAAATTGCCGTGCAGGTCAGCGGCGACCCGGCAATTGGTTTGCGCGTATCACGCTTTGTCAGCCCTACGACGTTCCATGCCCTCGGTTATGCGCTGGTCGCCAGCGGCAGCCTGCGCGAGGTGTTCGAACGTATCGTGCGTTATCACCCGGTGGTTAGCGACGCGCTGGAACTGGAGCTGATTCGTGGCGACGACCGCTACCAGTTCCGTCTGAAAATTCCGTCAGGCAATCCCGCGCCGGCCTTCGAAGCCATCGATGCCTTCACCGCGATCTACGTGCGCACCTGCCGCAATCGCCTCGGCCGTGATTACGCACCGCTGGCGGTTTATCTGCGCCGCCCGGAGCCGAGCGATGCGCATCAATGGCACAAAGTCTTCCGCGCTCCGGTGCATTTCGGCTGCGCCGAGGATCGCCTGGAGTTCGCCCTCGCCGACTTCGACAGCCACCTCGACGACGCCAACCCGGAACTCGCCGAACACAACGAAGCGGTGCTCAAACGCACGATGGCCCAGCTCAAGCCGCTGACCTGGGAGCGCAAGGTTCGCGATGCCATTGAAGAACAATTGCCGGAAGGTGAGCCAAGTGCTGAACGGATTGCCCAGGCGTTGCACCTGAGTTTGCGCAGCCTGCAAAGGCACTTGGCGGATGAGGGTTGTCGCTTCGACACGTTGCTCAATGAGAGCCGCGAGAATCTGGCGTTGCTGCATCTGCGCGATCCGCAGTGCTCGTTGAGTGAGGTCAGTTATCTGCTCGGGTTTGCCGACACCAGCAGCTTCAGCCGCGCGTTCAAGCGCTGGACGGGGATGACGCCTGGGCAGTTTCGCGATGGGTTGCGCTGATTGATCGCAACGTTGGGTCGTCAGATCCGGCGCCTTCGCGAGCAGGCTCGCTCCCACATTTGGAATGCGTTTCCCCTGTGGGAGCGAGCCTGCTCGCGAAGGGGCCCTTTAATTCAACGCAAAACCCAACTCAAAAACGGTGCCGTCAGCATCGCTGCTTACCCGCACCTGTCCCCCATGCAACTGCATGATCGACTGCACAATCGCTAGCCCCAACCCACCCGAATCCCCCGGCTCCGCCCGTGAAGGATCGACGCGGTAGAAGCGGTCGAACAGTTTGCTCAGATGTTCCTGCGCAACCCCCGGGCCAAGGTTGTGCACTTGCAACCAGCACTCACCCGACTCGTCGCGGCGACGCAGACTGATCACCGATCCTTGATCGGCATGACGCACGGCATTGGCCAGCAGATTGCCGAGCGCCCGCTGCAACAGTTGCTGATCGGCAAGCAGTTCACCGTGCAGTTGATTGTCGAGTCGCACATCACGGTCATCCGCTAAGGCTTCAAAGTAATCACACAACTCACTGCCGACACCCTGCAAATCCAGCGCTTGCAGATTGAGCGCGCGCTCGGCCTGTTCGGCACGGGCGAGGAACATCAGGTTTTCCGCCATGCGCTTGAGCCGCTCGAATTCTTCCATGTTCGACGCCAGCACGTCCTGATACTCCTCGGTGCTGCGCGGATGATTCAGCGCCTGACCGTTGCTCGCCAACAAGGTGTGCAGCGGCGTACGGATCTCGTGGGCGAGGTCAGCGGAGAATTGCGAGAGACGCTGCACGCTGTCGTCCAGCCGCGCCAGCATGCCGTTGAGCGCCTGCACCGGTTCGAGCAGCTCGGCAGGCGTGCCGTTGGTGGGCAAGCGCTGATCGAGGCTGCGCAGATCGATGCCGCGCACTGCTTCGCTCAACTGCCGCAACGGTTGCAGGCCCCGACGGAGTAACAGCAAGCCCAAGGCAAAAGCGAGCAACGCGCCCAGTCCAACCGACAGGTACAAGCGCATGCGATAACTGCCGAGCATCTGCTCGCGCTCGCTCAGCACTTTGCCGGCGATGACCGTCAACGGCTCGCCGTTCGGCCCTCGCGCTTCGCCGGATAACAGCGCCAGTTCAGCACCGTCCGGCGCTTGCCACGTGAGTACATCGGGACGCTTTGGCGTTTGCTCGCGGGGGATGGCGTTCAGCGCCGGCAAATCGCGTTGACGGGGATTGATCGCGATTACACTCGATCCGTCGGCACGGCGCACCAGCAACAGGCTGTCGAGGTTACCGAGCATGTTCTGATACAGCCGTGGCCGTGCCTGTAAGGCATCGAGGCTGTCGCTGTCGGCGAGCAAGGCGCGAACTTGCTCCAGTCGTCCAAGCAATGCGAGGTCGTCGCGGTAGGCGATTTCCGAGGCCAGCGAGCGATAGAGAAATACGCCGATAGCACTCAACACCAAGGCGCAGACCAATGCGAACGCCAGCGCCAGGCGCCAGGCGATCGACCTAGAGCGCATCGTCAGGGGCTTCCAGTTGATAACCGACACCGCGCACGGTGTGGATCAGTTTCGGCATGTACGGATCATCGACTTTGGAGCGCAAACGACGCACTGCAACCTCGACCATGTTGGTGTCGCTGTCGAAATTCAGGTTCCACACCTGCGAGGCAATCAGCGTGCGCGACAGCACTTCGCCCTGGCGACTGGCGAGCAATTGCAGCAGGGCAAACTCCTTGTTGGTCAGGGCAATGCGCTGGCCACCGCGACTGACGCGGCGGCGCAGCACATCGATTTCCAGATCGGCAATGGTGTACGACTCAGCTTCACGCATAGGCCCGCGCCGCAGCAAGGTGCGCACCCGTGCGAGCAGTTCGGCGAAAGCGAAGGGTTTGAGCAAGTAGTCGTCGGCGCCCAGTTCGAGCCCGCGCACGCGGTCTTCGATGGCGTCCTTGGCGGTCAGGAACAGCACCGGTGTCGCCCCGCGCTGACGAATCAACTGCAGCAATTGCCAGCCATTGAGCCCTGGGAGCATCACGTCGAGGATGATCAGGTCATATTCCTGCTGCTCGATAAAGTAACGGCCATCGAGACCGTTGAGCGCCACGTCCACGGCGAAACCCGACTCGCCCAGGCCTTTGGCGAGGAAGTTCGCGGTTTTGGCTTCATCTTCTACGACCAGCAAACGCATGGCACACCTCGATTGATCAGGTACACAGGCTAGGCGCCTTCGGCGGCGTTGCCCATTACAAACTTGTAATCAGACTGACGAGGTTCTGACGAAGAGCGGCGATTAAGGTGGCGACCTTCGCTTTTGGAGGCTGTCCATGACCGTCAAATACTTCGTTGCAAGCCTGATGATCGGCCTCAGTGGCGTTGCTGTCGCAAGTCCTGAGCTGCCGCGTCACGCCGACCTCGATCTTAAAACTGCACGCCTGCTCGCCGACACGGCAATGGCCAACTGCACCGGCACGGCGTCGGTGCTCGATCGGGGCGGCAATCTGCTGGTGACCCTGCGCGGCGACGGCGTCGGCCCGCACAACACCGCCGCCAGCCAACGCAAGGCGTACACCGCGTTGTCGACCAAAACCGCGACCCGACTGTTTGCCGAACGCGCCCGCGGTAATCCGGAAACCGCCAACCTCAACACTCTCGACGAATTGCTGCTGCTCGGTGGCGGGATTCCGCTGTTCCTCGGCACCGAACTGGTGGGCGCCATGGGCGTGGCCGGTTCCGGCGGCGGTGAGCAAGACGAAAACTGTGCGATCAAGGCTGCCGAAAAAACCGGTCTGGCCACTACCCGTTCCCAATAGGAGATGCATCCATGACGACTATGCGCATGACCCTTGCCGCGCTCGGCCTGAGCGCTTTTTCAAGCCTGGCGCTGGCTGCCGGTAATCCGTTGAGCGTGCACGTGCTTAACCTGGAAAACGGCCTGCCGTCGCCGGGCATTAACGTGACCCTGGAAAAACACGTCGGCGAAAACTGGCAGCCTCTTGCTCAAGGCACGACCAATGAACAAGGGCGCATCGCCGAACTGTTCCCGGCCAAACAGCCTTTTGAGGCGGGTGAATACCGCGTGGTGTTCAAAACCGGCGAGTACTTCAAGAAGGTCAAGCACGACACCTTCTTCCCGGAGATTCCGGTGATTTTTGAAGTGAAGAAGACGGATCAGCATTACCACATCCCGCTGCTGCTCAGCCCTTATGGTTTCTCGACCTATCGCGGTTCCTGAGTCCACAAAGATCCCCTGTAGGAGTGAGCCTGCTCGCGATAGCAATCTGTCAGTCACAGATTGATCAACTGACAGATTGCTATCGCGAGCAGGCTCACTCCTACAATGGTTCGGCGTTGGATCCTAGATCGTGGCGAGGGCGCGCAATCGTACGACATCGAGGATTTCGATCTCGCCATACCCGAGCCCGATAATCCCCTGCCCCTGCAAATCCTTGAGGATCTGATTGGTGGTCTGCCGCGACAGCGACAGCATCGATGCCAACTGCTCCTGCGGCAGTTGCAGTACACGACGCGGCGAGTCGAGTTCGCCGTAGCCCTCGGCGATCATCAACAAACGATGAGCCAGACGCGCCGGCGCTGGCAGCAGGCTCAGTTGTTCGAGGTTGATAAAGGTCAGGCGTAGTTTGTGGCTCATCAGCAAGGCCAGATGCCGCCAGTACACCGGGTGCTCATCGAGCAGTTTCAGCAGCACCGCTTGCGGGATATTCAGCAACGTGCACGGCCCGACCGCATAAGCGTCATGGGTTCGCGGCTGGCCATCGAACAGGCAGATTTCACCGAACCAGTGCGGCGCCTCGACCAGACTCAACAACGCCTCCTTGCCCTGCTCGCTCACCGCGCCGATGCGCACGGCGCCATCGAGCACCGCGTACAAGCCGCACGGCGCATCACCACGCTGGAACAAGCGCTGCCCCGCCGTCAGCCGCCGCTCTCGTGCTGCCGCCAGCAAGCTATCCTGAAAGGGCACCGGCAGATGACTGAACCACTGGCCACTCATCAGCCGCGAACGAATTTGCATAAACACTCCTGGATTGTCGCCTGCCTGACAGAGCGAACCCTGATCCCGAGGGATGATGCGATCAACCCTACCGGAGGAACAACAATGAAAAGCCTCGTCGACCATCTCAGTCAATACGCCGCCTACCACCGTGACCCGCGCAACATCGCCAGCCACTTTATCGGCATTCCGCTGATTGTGGTGGCTGTCGCAGTTCTGTTGTCGCGCCCGGAATGGTCGCTGGGCGGGTTGTGGATATCTCCAGCCGTTGCGTTGGCGCTGGCCTCGTCGTGGTTTTATCTGCGTCTGGAAGTGAAGCTCGGGGTGTTGATGACGGTGCTGATGGGGCTGTCAGTCTGGGCCGGGCATGTATTGGCGCAGCAGAGCACGATGGTCTGGTTGAGCAGCGGGCTGGCGATGTTTGTCGTTGGCTGGGTAATCCAGTTTGTCGGGCATCACTATGAAGGGCGCAAACCGGCGTTTGTCGATGATGTGTCGGGGCTGATTGTCGGGCCGTTGTTTGTGGTGGCCGAGTTGGCGTTCATGCTCGGGATGCGGCATGAGTTGAAAGAGCAGATCGAGGCGCGGGCGGGGGTGGTGCGAGTCAATCCGAATCGTGCGGCAATCTAGACTTCAACCCTGCTCGTTCCCACGCTCTGCGTGGGAACGCCGCCATGGACGCTTCGCGTCCACTGTGACGCAGAGCGTCACGGGATGCATTCCCACGCAGAGCGTGGGAACGATCAGTTAGAGGCTGGCGACTTTCTGCCAGACCTTGGGTTTGAAGAACAGCGTTTCACCCTTGGCCAGACCGATCAGGCTGTCGTGATCCTTGACCACTTCGGCCTCGATCAGATCAGTCTGCCCTTCTACCTTCAACGTCACCCGCGTGGTCGCGCCCAACGGCCGAATATCACGCACCTCAGCCGCATGGTGATCTTCCAGCTCATGCTTGGACAACGACACTTCGTGCGGGCGGAACAGCACGTGGTTGTCGTCGCTCAACAGCAAGCGGTTCGAATCGCCGAGGAAGTGGTAAACGAAATCGCTGGCCGGGTTTTCGTAGACGTCGCCCGGTGAGCCGATCTGTTCGATCACGCCCTTGTTCATCACCACAATGCGGTCAGCAACTTCCATCGCCTCTTCCTGGTCGTGGGTCACGAACACCGAGGTCAGATTGATGTCTTCGTGCAGACGCGCCAACCAGCGACGCAGCTCTTTACGCACCTTGGCATCGAGAGCGCCGAACGGCTCATCCAGCAGCAACACCTTCGGCTCGACCGCCAAGGCACGGGCCAAAGCGATACGCTGACGCTGACCACCGGACAACTGCTCCGGGTAACGATCCGACAGCCAATCCAGCTGCACCATGTTCAGCAGTTCGTGAACCTTGGTCGCGATCTGGCTTTCGCTCGGGCGCTGGTTTTTCGGTTTCATGCGCAGGCCGAAGGCGACGTTGTCGAACACGGTCATGTGACGGAACAAGGCGTAGTGCTGAAACACGAAACCGACGTTGCGATCACGCACGTCGTGGCCGGAAACGTCTTCGCCATGGAAAACGATGTTGCCCTGATCCGGGGTTTCCAGACCGGCGATAATCCGCAGCAGCGTGGTCTTGCCGCAGCCCGACGGGCCGAGCAGCGCGACCAGTTCACCGCTGTGGATGTCCAGGCTGATGTTGTCCAGCGCCTTGAACGCATTGAAATTCTTGCTGACGTTACGCACTTCGATCGACATGAATTATTCCTCCGCGGCGCTGGCGCGCAGGCGGTTGATACGGTTTTCGCTCCACTGCTTGAGCAGCAGGATGAAGAGCGCCAGGATCAGCAACAGGCTCGCCACAGCGAACGCGGCCACGTGGTTGTATTCGTTGTAGAGGATCTCGACGTGCAGCGGCAAGGTGTTGGTCACCCCGCGAATGTGCCCGGAGACCACCGACACCGCACCGAACTCACCCATGGCCCGCGCGGTACACAGCACCACGCCATAGATCAGGCCCCATTTGATGTTGGGGACGGTCACGTGCCAGAACATCTGCCAGCCATTGGCGCCGAGCAGGCGCGCGGCTTCCTCTTCCTGTGTGCCTTGTTCCTGCATCAGCGGGATCAGCTCACGGGCCACGAACGGCACGGTGACGAAGATCGTCGCCAGCACGATGCCCGGCAGGGCGAAGACGATCTGGATGTCGTGATCCTGCAACCAAGGCCCGAACAGGCCTTGCGCGCCAAACATCAGCACGTAGACCAGACCGGCGATCACCGGCGAAACCGAGAACGGCAGGTCAATCAGGGTCACCAGCATGCTCTTGCCACGGAACGAGTATTTGCTCACGCACCAGGCAGCGCTGACGCCGAACACCAGGTTCAGCGGCACCGAAATCAGCACGGCAAACACGGTGAGTTTCAGTGCCGACAGTGCGTCCGGTTCAAAGATCGCGGTGAAGAATGCACCGAGGCCATTCTTCAAACCCTGCGATACCACGATGAACAACGGCAGCAGCAGAAACAGGAAAAAAACCAGCCAGCCAAGGCCGATCAGGATTCTGCGCGAAGTGGCACTGCCACGGCGTGCAGCGTTGGCCGAAGAGGCGGCCGCAATAGACGATTGGGACATGGTTCGCGCCTCCTTATGGGGTTTCGATGCGCCGCTGCAGCAAGTTGATCAGCAGCAACAGGACGAAGGAAACCACCAGCATCAGCACGCCGATGGCGGTAGCGCCGGTGTAATCGTATTGGTCGAGTTTGACCATGATCAGCAGCGGCAGGATCTCGGTTTTCATCGGCATGTTGCCGGCGATGAAGATCACCGAACCGTACTCGCCAACGCCACGGGCGAACGCCAGGGCAAAACCGGTCAGCCAGGCGGGCAGCAATGCGGGTACGAGGATGTGGCGGAACACCTGCAACGGTTTCGCACCGAGGCACGCGGCAGCTTCTTCGACTTCACGGGGAATGTCGGCCAGCACCGGTTGCACCGTGCGCACCACGAACGGCAGGGTGACGAAGGTCAGCGCCAGGGTGATACCCAGCGGGGTGTAGGCGATTTTGAAACCGAGGTCGGCGGCGAACTGACCGACCAGTCCCGCCGGCGCGTACAGCGCAGTCAACGCAATACCGGCCACGGCGGTCGGCAGCGCGAACGGCAGATCGATCATCGCGTCGATCACCTTGCGCCCCGGGAACGTGTAGCGCACCAGCACCCAGGCCAGTAGCGTACCGATGATGCCGTTGATGATCGCGGCACACAGCGCGGTGCCGAAGCTCAGCTTCAACGCGGCCAACACCCGTGGCGCGGAAATGATCGTCCAGAACTGATCCCAGGTGAGTTGGGCGGCGTGGACGAACATCGCCGCCAGCGGGATAAGCACAATCAGGCTGAGGTACACCAAGGTGTAACCCAGCGTCAGCCCGAAGCCGGGTATGACGGGGGAGATACGACGCGACATAAAAGTCCTTGGTTAAAAAGCATTCCGCTGAACGCACCAATGTGGGAGCGCGCTTGCTCGCGAAGAGGGAGTATCAGCCAACTCTACGTCGTCTGACACTCCGCTTTCGCGAGCAAGCTCGCTCCCACATTTTTCGCGCCTGGCTTCAGGCTTGATGTGTGGCTGAAGTCAGATTACTGCGCCTGATAAATCTGGTCGAACACGCCACCGTCGTTGAAGAATTTCGGTTGCGCGGTTTTCCAGCCGCCGAAGTCCTTGTCGATGGTCACCAGGTCCAGTTTCGGGAACTGCTGGGCGTACTTCGCGGCCACGTCCTTGTCACGCGGACGGTAGAAGTTCTTCGCAGCGATTTCCTGACCGGCCGGGCTGTACAGGTGCTTCAGATAGGCTTCGGCGATCTGCTCGTTGCCTTTCTTCTCGGCGTTCTTGTCGACCACGGCCACGGGTGGCTCGGCGAGGATCGACAGCGAAGGCACAACGATGTCGAACTTGTCAGCGCCGCCATCTTCTTTCAGCGCCAGGAACGCTTCGTTTTCCCAAGCCAGCAACACGTCACCCTGCCCGTTGTTGACGAAAGTAATGGTCGAACCGCGTGCACCGGTGTCCAGCACGGGCACGTGCTTGAACAGGGTCTGTACGTATTCTTTGGCTTTCGCTTCGTCACCACCGTTGGCTTTCAGGCCATAGGCCCATGCGGCGAGGAAGTTCCAGCGGGCGCCGCCGGAGGTTTTCGGGTTCGGGGTGATCACCGAGACGTCGTTCTTGACCAGATCACCCCAGTCCTTGATGCCTTTCGGGTTGCCCTTGCGCACCAGGAACACAATGGTCGAGGTGTACGGCGTGCTCGCTTCCGGCAGACGCTTCTGCCAGTCGGCGGGCAGGGTCTTGCCGAGTTTGGCGATTTCGTCGATGTCACCAGCCAGGGCCAGGGTCACCACGTCGGCACGCAGACCGTCGATCACAGCGCGGCCCTGCTTGCCCGAACCACCGTGGGATTGCTGGATTTTCACTGTGTCGCCGGCGTGATCTTTCTGCCAGAACTTGATGAACTCAGCGTTGTAGTCCTGATACAGCTCGCGCGTCGGGTCATACGACACATTGAGCAGTTCGTAATCCTTGGCAACCGCGGAACCGGCAAACACAGCGCTGGCCAGGGCGGCCAAAGCGTAACGGCGAATCGACGACATGGTGAAAGCTCCTGGAATTCTTGGTGGTGGCTTTTTCTTATGAATATCTGGAATCGGGTGTGCCGGCGAAAGATCGCAGCCTTCGGCAGCTCCTACACACAGCCCCCTGTAGGAGCTGCCGCAGGCTGCGATCTTTTGATCTTCAACTCAGCCCGGTTGTTTGCCCGGTTGCTGCAAACGGAATTTCTCTTTGCGTTCGATCTGCACGACTTGCGCGTTATGCACAGTGATCTCCACCGCGCCGAAACGCAGATCGCGCAGGGCGCTCTGGATTTCACGCAAGATGGTGCTTTCGTCCTGACCGTCAACGCTGCGAAGGGATGCGCTCATGGTGCTGCTCCTTTGAATGGGATTTGCCTGGCAGTGGGCGGCACTGCGTTCGGCGTAGGAGCAATATAAGAGAGGCGCGGATATTCTTAAAAAGACTATTTAAGAATGTTTATATAACTGAAAAACTGATCGTTCCCACGCTCCGCGTGGGAATGCAGCCGGCGGCGCTCTGCGCCGCGATTTTGGGCCGACGCAGAGCGCCCCTTTGCTGAGCGCAGGAACAAGTTTGCCCCTGCCTTAGCCAATCAACGGCGCCCTTGCCCAGTCAATCTCCTTTGCCGGACTCGGCCGCCCAAACCAATACCCCTGCCCCAGATCACATTCCTGCTCCAGCAAAAACGCCGCCTGCTCAACCTGCTCGATGCCCTCGGCATGCACCTGCATGCCCATACTTCGGGCCAGCGCGATAATCACCCGGACAATCGCCGCGTCGTCCTCATCCCATGGCAGTCCGGCGACGAAGCCCTGATCAATCTTCAGTTTCTGCACCGGCAAACGCTTGAGCCGCAGCAACGACGAATAGCCGGTGCCGAAATCATCGATGGCCAGGCGAATGCCAAGCTCACGCAGACGATGCATCTGCTCCAGCGCCACTTCCGGATCGTCCATCACCGCGCTTTCCGTCACTTCCAGCTCCAGATACGCCGGATCCAGCCCGGTGTCATGCAGGACCTGCGCGACCTGTTGATAAAGCTCACGTCGGGCGAACAAACGCGACGACACGTTCACCGCGACAAATGACAACACGATCCCGGCCTGCTGCCACTGGCACATCTGCCGGCACGCCTGCTGCATCACCCACGCGTCGATTTCGGCAATCAGCCCAGTGCGCTCGGCAATCGGAATGAACTCCGCCGGCGACACCAGACCACGCACCGGATGCTGCCAGCGCACCAACGCTTCGACGCCAATCAAGCGACTGGTTTTCAAGTCATGCACTGGTTGGTAGTAAACCCGCAGCTCCTGCTGCTCAAGCGCGCGGCGCAGCTCGAAAGCGATTTCGACCCGTTGCTGGGCGTGGGCGGTGAGTTCTTCGGTGTACAGGGCGTAACCGTTGCGGCCGCTGCTCTTGGCTTTGAACAGCGCCGCGTCGGCATTGCGCAACAGCTGCTCGGCGCTCAACGCGTCACTGGGGAACAGGCTGATGCCGATGCTGGCATTGATGAACAGTTCATGGCCATCGATGCAGAACGGCTCCTTCAGTGCATCGAGAATGCGTTGCGCCAGCGCCGCTGCCTGCACCAGCTGTGGACAACTCTCCGCCAAAACCGCGAACTCATCGCCGCCGAGCCGCGCCAGAGTAATGCCGGGGCCGAACAGCGCCTGCAAACGCGCCGCCACAGCCTTGAGCAAGCGATCACCGATGTTATGGCCGAGGCTGTCGTTGATCATTTTGAAGTGATCGAGATCAAGCATCAGCAATGCACAGCCGCGCTTATGATTTTGCGCCGAGGCCAACGCCTGTTCGGCGCGATCGCTGAACAGCAGACGATTGGGCAGATCCGTCAGCGGGTCATGGTGCGCAAGGTGTTTGAGCTCATGTTCGGAATCCTTGATCGCGCTGATGTCGGAAAACACCGCGACGTAATGGCTGATCCGGCCCAGATCATCGTGAATGACCCGGATGGTCTGCCACTGCGGATAAATCTCGCCGCTTTTTCGCCGGTTCCAGATTTCACCGCTCCATTCGCCTTGCGACTCAAGCGTGGCAAACATTGCCTGATAGAACCCTGGCGGATGGTGGCCGGATTTGAACAGGCTCGGCGGCTGCCCAATGACTTCTTCACGCTGATAACCGGTGATCTCCATGAAGGCGCGATTGACGTGAACGATCAGGCCATGATGGTTAGTCACCAACACGCCCTCGCGGGTGCAATCGAATACCGCCGCGGCCTGACGCAGGCGTTCGCGATCGACGTGGCGCTCGCGCAACCGTGCACCGATCCCGAGAAACGTGCACAAACGCGCTCGCGCCAGGAAAATCAGCCCCGCGCTGACGGCTGCAAACAGGTAACCGTTGATCAGTTGCCACCGCGCAAGATCGACGGAGTTATCGAAGAAATTGTTTAATAAATGATCAGTGCCTTGCAGCCAGGCAGCGGCAAGCACGAGATAGAGCAGCGCTGCACGCAATGCATCGCGGTAAGTGGCAGGCATTCGGCTGTCCATGTCCCTACAAAAAGGTTGGAATTATAGGTCAAGAAACATCCAGCGACTCTTATCTGAAAGCGCGACTGGTTTTATCTGTGTGCTTGGTGATAATGCAACGGCTGTTTTTATCTTTATCGAGGGCCCTATAGCCTATGTGGTACGAAGGTTTTCTTGGCTTGTCGGCCTGGTCTCTGGTCGCAGTCACCCTGCTGATGACCCACGTGACAATTGTCGCCGTCACGGTCTATCTGCATCGCTACTCGGCCCATCGCTCGCTGGAGCTGAATGCTGGCCTGAAGCACTTTTTCCGTTTCTGGCTGTGGCTGACCACGGCGCAGAACACCCGCGAGTGGACCGCCATCCACCGTAAACATCACGCCAAGTGCGAAACCGAAGACGACCCGCACAGCCCGGTCATCAAAGGCCTTTCCACCGTATTGCGCACCGGCGCCGAGCTGTACCGTGCCGAGGCGCAGAACCCGGAAACCCTGCGCATCTACGGCAAGAACTGCCCCGAAGACTGGATCGAACGCAATGTCTACAGCCGCTACCCGCTGATGGGCGTGGCGATCATGGGCGTTATCGACCTGCTGCTGTTCGGCACCATCGGCATCACCATCTGGGCGATCCAGATGATGTGGATCCCGGTGTGGGCCGCCGGCGTGATCAACGGTCTCGGCCATGCCGTTGGCTACCGCAACTTCGAATGCCGCGACGCGGCGACCAATCTGGTGCCGTGGGGCATCCTGATCGGCGGCGAAGAACTGCACAACAACCATCACACCTACCCTAACTCGGCCAAGCTGTCGGTGAAGAAGTGGGAGTTCGACCTCGGCTGGGCGTGGATCAAAGTCTTCAGTTTCCTGCGTCTGGCCAAGGTCCAGCGTGTCGCGCCGATCGCCCACCGCGTTGAAGGCAAGGGCAATCTGGACATGGACACCGCCATGGCCATCCTCAACAACCGCTTCCAGATCATGGCCCAGTACCGCAAATTGGTCATCGGCCCGCTGGTCAAGCAAGAGCTGGCCAAGGTCGATCATTCGGTACGCCACCAGTTCCACCGCGCCAAACGCCTGCTGTCGCGGGAAACCAGCCTGCTGGAAGACCGTCATCACTTGCGCATCCAGACCATGCTCGAGCACAGCCAGGCGCTGAAGGTAATTTACGAAAAACGCCTGGCCCTGCAGCAGATCTGGGTCAAGACCAGCGCAAATGGCCACGACATGCTCGCCGCCATCAAAGAGTGGATTCACGAGGCTGAGGCCAGCGGTATCCAGTCCCTGCGTGAATTCGCAGACCAGCTGAAAACCTACTCGCTGCGTCCTGCGGCGGTCTGAGACCGTTGATCGGTGCACCCGGCTCCCGGGTGCACCCTTCGGAACTTCGCTAAAAATCCCCTATCTCAAAGACACTTCGCCATCCCGGCGGGCTGTACTGTGGCCGTTGTCGAATTGCGGCACGTCCTTTGAGATCTGTGCCGATGGTCAACAACAATCAAAAAGACTCATCCTTCCCGCAGTGGCCCGAGGCCGCGCAAACCCTGATGGCGTTGATGCACGCCCAAGGCGAAGTCGCTCGGCTAAGCGAACGCGAGCAGTTGTTCAGCTCATTGCTGGTCAGCGTCAACGCCGTGCTCTGGGCTTTCAACTGGGAAACCCGTCAGGTGCTGTACGTCAGCCCCGCCTACGAACGGATTTTCGGCCGCTCCGCCGGCCTCCTGCTCGCCGATTACAACCAATGGCGTGACAGCATCTACCCCGACGACCTGGAATACGCCGAACGCAGCCTCGCCGAAGTGCTGCACAAAGGTGCGGTAGAAGATCGCGAATACAGGATCATCGCCGCCGACGGCCAGGTGCGCTGGCTCAGCGACAAATGCTTTATCAACCGTCAAGACGAACCGGGGCAACCGGTGATCATCGTCGGCATCGCCGAGGACATCACCGACAAAAAGCAGATGGAAACCGAACTGCATCGTTTGGCGACCACCGACGTGCTGACGCAAAGCAGCAATCGCCGACACTTCTTCGAATGCGCCAACCGCGAATTTGAGGAGGCGCGTGTGCAAGGTTCGCCAATGGCCTTTCTGCTGCTGGATATCGATGATTTCAAAATGATCAACGACACCTACGGCCACCCGGAAGGCGACAACGTGCTGCAACGGATTGCCGAGTGCGGACGCGGCTCGTTGCGTCGAGGAGACCTGTTCGGACGGATTGGCGGGGAAGAGTTTGCGGCGGTGTTTCCAGGGTGCGCACCGGACATGGCCATGCAAGTGGCCGAACGCCTGCAGCAGGAGATTCAACGTTTGAGCTTCAGCCATGACGGGCAGACGTTCGGCATCACCGTCAGCCAGGGGCTGACCAGCCTTACCGGAGAAGACGAAAGCCTCGACAGCCTGTTCGCCCGCGCGGATGCGGCCATGTATGAGGCCAAACGGCAGGGCAAGAACCGCATCATTTCCGCCTGAGCCCAACACCTCAACCCAACACATAACTACTGTGGGAGCGAGCTTGCTCGCGAAGGCGTCTTGTCAGTCAACATAGCGCTGAATGACACACCGCTTTCGCGAGCAAGCTCGCTCCCACAGAGTCAGTGCTGATGCAGGTTATTTGCGCATCCGCATCAATTCCGGCAAGCCGATCTTGAGCAACCGCGCCGTGCGGCTCTTCGCCAACTCCTCAACGCCCTCATGCTCGGTCAGATGCGCCATCTGCGCCGCCATGTTCATAACCAGCGCCTCACGGGAATACACGCCACCGCCGAGCTGATAGACCGAGGCAATAAGCTCCCGCAATTCCAGCGGCAGGCGCCAGCGAGTGCGCAGAGCCGAACCGTAAGCGGCGCCAAACTCAGCCAGCGCCTCGCCGACTTCCTCCAGCTCATCCAGCTCACCACCCGCCTGCTGCCATTCCTGCAGACAACGCAGCAACGCCAAATCACCCAAGCGATGCAGCATGCCCGCGCAGTAACAGCGCTCCTGATCGAGATCGAGAAGCCGCGCCAGGGTGCGCGCGTATTCAGCGGTGTGCAGCGACAGCCCCCAGTAACGCTCGGCATAATCCGCCAGACACGGATCACTGAGCTTGGCGCTGCGCTTGAGCGCCAGCCCCAGAATCAGGTTCATGCTCTGTCCGGTGCCCAGGCGATGCAGGGCTTGCGCCAATGTCTGAACCGGCGCGCCATGGTGCTGCGCCGCGCTGTTGGCCGCAGCGATCAACACCGCCGTGATCTGTGGATCGGTTTTGATCTCGTCTTCCAGCAGCTTCAAATCCAGCCCGCCTGGATTGAGACTGCGCTTCACCGCCACCTGCACATCGGTCATCAGTGGCGCACCGTCGGCCTGCTCCCGGCGACGCTCAAGAAACACTGACAAGGTCATGCCCGGCGCCAATGCCGGCACCTCACAGAACACCTCTTCACCGGCATTGAGCAGCAAACCCTGTAGACGCTCAGTCAGGCTTTCCATGTTCAGTGGCTTGGTCAAATACGCCGTTGGCGCCAGCGGAATCGCTTCGCGCACGCTGGCGCTGTCGTTGCGGCTGCTCATCAGAATGAACGGCAGCGGCGGATTGCGCTTGCGCTGACGGACATTGCGCAGCACATTCAAACCATCGACGCCGGGCAGCTCCCAATCGACGATAGCCAGGTCATACGGAATTTCGCTGAGCATCGACATGGCTTGCTGGCCATCGGCACACAGGTCCAGCCGCGCATCGCAACGCACGTTCAGCAGCACTTGTTTGAGCAGGTCGCGAGACCACGGATCGGCCTCGGCAATCAGTACTCGCGGTACGGCGGGTAAATCAACGGCAGTCATGCGCGCTCTCCCTTGCAATGCCTGAACCTTAGCCAATGCTGGCCATTCGATACAGCGCTAAAGCGCTCGATGTGTTTCAAAGGGCGTAAAAAAACCCGCCGAGGCGGGTTTTTTGTCGATCAGGTCACACGGGGTGATCAGAGCTCGGAGAAGCACTCTTCGATGATCGCCAGACCTTTGTCCAGTTGCTCGTCCGGCGAGGTCAGCGGTACCAGGACGCGCAGAACGTTGCCGTAGGTGCCGCAGGACAGCAGGATCAGACCCTTGTCGCGGGCCTTGGCCACAACCGACGCTACAGCAGCAGCGTTCGGCTTGTGGCTGTCGCCGTTTTCGAACAGCTCGACCGCGATCATCGCGCCCAGGGCACGGACTTCGCCGATCACCGGGTACTTGGCCTGGATAGCTTTCAGGCCAGTGACCAGACGCTCGCCGACAGCCTTGCAGCGGTCCAGCAGTTGTTCTTCTTCGAACACTTCCATTACGGCCAATGCAGCGGCGCAAGCGATCGGGCTACCGGCGTAAGTGCCGCCCAAGCCGCCTGGAGCAATGGCGTCCATGTATTCGGCCTTGCCGCACACGCCGGCCAGCGGGAAGCCGCCAGCGATGGATTTGGCGAAGGTGGTCAGGTCGGCAGCAACGCCCATCTGTTCCATGGCGAAGAACGTACCGGTACGGCCAGCGCCGGTCTGTACTTCGTCAGCGATCAGCAGGATGCCGTGCTGATCGCACAGGGCGCGCAGACGCTTCATGAATTCTTTCGGCGCAACGTAGAAACCACCTTCACCCTGCACAGGCTCGATGATGATCGCGGCGATGTCTTTCGGCTCGGCGTCGTTCTTGAAGATGCGTTCGATGGAAGCGATCGAATCGTCGATGCTCACGCCGTGCAGTTCGTTCGGGTACAGCGCGCGGAAGATGCCGCCTGGCATCAGGCCCATGCCGGCCGAGTAAGGCACGACTTTACCGGTCAGGCCCAGGGTCATCATGGTGCGACCGTGGTAAGCGCCGGTGAAAGCGATCACGCCAGCGCGGCCAGTGGCGGCACGAGCGATTTTCACGGCGTTTTCCACGGCTTCGGAACCGGTGGTCACCAGCAGGGTTTTCTTGGCGAAATCACCTGGGACCTTGGCGTTGATTTTTTCGCACAGCTCAACGTACGGCTCGTACGCCAGCACCTGGAAGCAAGTGTGGGTCAGCTTGTTCAGCTGTTCGGTCACGGCAGCAATGATTTTCGGGTGCACGTGGCCGGTGTTCAGTACAGCGATACCGCCGGCGAAGTCGATGAACTCACGACCTTCAACGTCAGTCACGGTAGCGTTTTTTGCCGACTCAGCGAAGATCGGGTGAATCTGGCCAACACCACGTGGAACAGCTGCGGTACGACGGGCCATCAGTTCAGCGTTAGTCTTGCTCATTACAGTCCTCATTCGCCGCTCATCGGGCGGCGTGGTTCAAGGATTAAGCGGGAGAAATCGACGGTGGCAGCATGCGATGATCGACTGCCACAGCGTTCCCGGCCGCAGAGAAATTTCCGGTTTGAAACCACGCAAAGGGACAGCGCTCTCGTGCCCTTTGCGTTTGCAGCGATCCCTTTCCCGGCTTAGATGCCCAGGCAGAGGTATTTGATTTCCAGGTAATCTTCGATGCCGTACTTGGAGCCTTCACGGCCCAGGCCCGAGGCCTTGATGCCGCCGAACGGCGCGACTTCGTTGGAGATCAGCCCGGTATTGACGCCGACCATGCCGTATTCCAGCGCTTCAGCGACACGGAACACACGACCGAGGTCGCGAGCATAGAAGTAGGAAGCCAGACCGAACTCGGTGTCGTTGGACATCGCGATCACTTCGGCTTCATCTTTGAAGCGGAACAGCGGCGCCAGCGGACCGAAAGTTTCTTCCTTGGCCACGGCGGCATTTTTCGGCACGTTGGTCAGGATGGTCGGCTCGAAGAAGTTGCCTTCCATTGGCTTGCCGCCAGCCAGCACGGTCGCGCCTTTGGCTACAGCGTCAGCAATGTGCTCTTGCACCTTGGCCACGGCTTTTTCGTCGATCAGCGGGCCAGTGGTGGTGCCATCTTCCAGACCGTTGCCGATCTTCAGTTTGGCCACAGCCACTTTCAGCTTCTCGGCGAACGCGTCGTAGACCGAATCCTGAATGTACAGGCGGTTGGCGCAGACGCAGGTCTGGCCGTTGTTGCGGTACTTGGAAATGATCGCGCCTTCGACGGCCTTATCCAGATCCGCATCGTCGAACACGATGAACGGCGCGTTGCCGCCCAATTCCAGCGAGACTTTCTTGATGTCCTTGGCGCATTCCGACATCAGTTGACGGCCGATTTCGGTCGAACCGGTGAAGGACAGCTTGCGCACGATCGGGTTGCTGGTCAGCTCGCTGCCGATGTCGCCGGCGCTGCCGGAAACGACACTGAACACGCCCGCAGGAATGCCCGCGCGCTGAGCCAGTTCGGCCAGGGCGAAAGCGGAAAACGGAGTTTGCGAAGCAGGCTTGAGCACCATGGTGCAACCGGCAGCCAGCGCTGGACCGGCCTTGCGGGTGATCATCGCCGCCGGGAAGTTCCATGGAGTGATCGCAGCGGTCACGCCGATTGGCTGCTTGATCACGATCAGGCGCTTGTCTGGCTGGTGGCCCGGAATAACGTCACCGTAGATGCGCTTGGCTTCTTCTGCGAACCACTCGATGAACGACGCGGCGTAAACGATTTCGCCCTTGGCTTCGGCCAGCGGCTTGCCCTGTTCGAGGGTCATCAGGCGCGCGAGGTCGTCCTGGTTCTCGATCATCAATTCGAACCAGCGACGCAGCTTGCCGGCACGCTCTTTGGCGGTCAGTGCACGCCAGGCCGGCAGCGCCTTGTCAGCGGCTTCGATGGCACGGCGGGTTTCGGCGGCGCCCATTTTCGGCACAGTACCGAGGATTTCACCGGTGGCCGGATTGTTGACCTTGATCGTCTGACCGTTGTCCGCATCGACCCAAGCGCCATCAATGAAGGCTTGCTGGCGGAACAACAGGGTGTCTTTAAGCTGCATGTCGGCTTTCCTTAACAGCACCGCGGCCTGCGCGGAGCAAATTATGATTGTAGAAAGGCGCCTCGCAAGGCTGCCGTCAGGGAAATCAGTGACCGGATGTGGCGCATCGACAGTGCACTATTGGTAGCACCTGCGCTTCAACATCCCGTCAACGAGCGTTTGAAATCTCAAACGGATCGTAGGATCAAAGGGGTTAAAGGACAATAGGTCGTTCGAAAAAAAGAACAAAAACGCCGTGTTTGTGGAATTTTTCAGATCAACGAGCCAAAAGCCCCCATCGCAGGAAAACCTTAGATCAACCCCGCCAAAGCGCCAAGCGAGGGTTTTGCAGGACGTTACAGCTTTAAGGAATGCAGCAATTTGCGCCGACACGCGCACTGACAATACCCGCTCAAACCCAGCATGGACGCCCCGAGCCGACCTAGGTATGATGTCGCCCGCTGCACCAGTAGCTCAGCTGGATAGAGTACTGCCCTCCGAAGGCAGGGGTCGTGGGTTCGAATCCCGCCTGGTGCGCCATTGATTTAAACGAGAAAGCCCCGGACTGTGATGGTCCGGGGCTTTTTTGTGGGCGATGCAAAGGGACTGGAACGACGTCACTCCGTCGTCCAGTCGAACTCGTCGTAATCATCGTCGTCCTCTTCCTCCTCAACCTCCTCAAAAACCTCGTCCCCATCAACGACATCCTCTTCCGGCTGATTCAGCAGAAACTCCTTACGGGTCTCGGTAATCGCGCGCCGCATCTCTTCGCCCTTCTCCGGGCAGTTGAGCAGTTGGGCGATGCGGTCAATTTTTGCTGCCACGTTGTCCTCCAGCGCATCGGCAATGCCCCGATAGTGCGCGTTTTTGCGGGGCAATGCCAAATGGCTGGTGGATCAAGTGGTCATTTTTTCCGCAACTGCTCAAGTCGGGCATCGAGATCGGCGTTCGGGTAGCGTTTGTGCAGGTTGTTGAACAGGCTGTCGGCGGCTTGCGATTGGCCGGATTCGCGCAGGCGCAGGACTTCGCGCAGTTGCGCGTCGAGACCATTGACCGGGGCAGCGGCGCGCTTGCTGAATTTGGCCTCGTCGGCGCTGATGGCTTGATCTTGCATCGGCGCGGCCATTTCCATCATCGGCACAGGTGCCGGCATGGCGCCGGCCGGGGCCGACAATCGGTGCAGTTGCGCGGAGTCTGTTTCGGTCATGGGTACAGCAAGCTTGGGGGCTGGGGCGTAGTCGTACTGACGCAGCGGTTCAGGGGCGCGCTGCACCAGCGATAACATCAATGCCACACCAACGAGGCTGGCGAACGCGACTTGCCAGCGTGGTTTGCGGCAAGCGTCCAGCCAGCGGTGCCACAGGCTTGGTTTCGGCGCAGGGATTTGACGCTGCGCAGCGTTGAGGATGAACGCATCAAGGTACGCTGGAGGTTCGGCGTTGTGCTGTTCGCGCACATGTTTGATCAGCGGATCTTCGGGTGTCTGGCGGGCGTCAGTCATGTCAGTACCTCCTCGGCCAGCAGCCGACGCAGTTTTTGCTGGGCGTAGCGCAAGCGGCTTTTGACGGTTTCCAGCGGTGCTTCGGTGAGGCTGGCGATTTGTGCAAAGTCGAGGTCGCCGTGGGCGCGCAGCAGGAACACTTCGCGCTGGTCGGCGGGCAGGGTTTGCAGGGCGCTTTCCAGGCGCTGGCTGTCGCGACTGAGGCTGAGCAGTTGTTCGGGATCGTTCGCCTCATCGCTGACAGCGTGATTTTGCTCGTCGTAGCTGTCGTGCAGCGGTTGCCAGGCGCCGTGTTTGCGCCAGTGATCGATCAGGCGATTGCGCGCGATCTGGAACAGCCACGTACGAAAAGTCGCCCGGCCTTGTGGCTGACTGCTACTGCGGATCAGGCTCAGCCAGGTCTCCTGAAATACTTCGTCGGCCAGTTCCGGTTTGCCGCTCAATCCGAGCAGAAACCGGTACAGGCCTTGGCGATGGCGCGCGTACAAAATCTCGAACGCGGTGCCGTCGCCCTCGCGATAACGCGCCAGCAGCGATTCATCGCTGCTGGCGGTTAAGCTGTCTGCCGAGGCAAACAGCTGGCTGATAAAGCCTTTCAGACGACTCACTTATTCAATCCGTCGTTCAGTGGCCAGCGCGTTAGAAGCGCTCGATGTGCGCAGACTTTGCGCCAATTCAACCAGTTGCACGAACTCGTTGCGCAGGCCGAAGCGGTCATCGCCACGTGCGCCACGTGCCAGTGTTTCCGTATCTTTCAGACTGAAGTCGCCGGTATAACGACCGTCCTTGAGTTGCTGGGAGAATGCAGCAACGGCAGCGGCAAAGCGCAGGTCTTCGCTGGCAGGCGCGACCTGATTGGCGATTGGCCGCTCGATCAGCAGACTTTTCCCACCGTCAGGACGTTGATAACGCACACGCAGCATTGCCAATTCTCCGTTCTTCCCGGAAACAACCGACTCCGACTCAGCGTAACGCAGCGGCTCCAGCCAGCCCTTCTCGCCCGCCGGAACAATTTCGTACAGCGCGGTCACCGTGTGTCCTGCGCCGATTTCGCCGGCATCGACTTTGTCATTGCTGAAATCCTCACGCTTCAACGCGCGGTTTTCATAGCCAAGCAGGCGATATTCGCTGACCTGCGCCGGGTTGAATTCCACCTGCAATTTGACGTTTTCCGCCACCACGGCAAGCGTCGAACTCAACTGATCCACCAACACTTTGCGCGCCTCGCGCAGATTATCGATATAGGCGTAGTTGCCATCGCCGGCATCGGCCAGTTGTTCCATCAAGTGTTCATTGTAGTTATCCACACCAAAACCCAGGGTCGTCAGCGAAATCCCGCTTTGGCGTTCATCCACAGCCATTTGTTTGAGGCTGTGGAAGTCGCTGACGCCGACATTGAAGTCGCCATCGGTGGCCAAGAGAATGCGGTTGATGCCTTTGGGGATGAAGGCTTGCTGTGCCTTTTGGTAGGCCAATTCGATGCCTGAAGCACCAGCGGTCGAACCGCCCGCAGTCAATTGCTCAATGGCTGTACGAATTTTCGCTTTATCCCGTCCGGAAGTAGGCTCCAGCACCACTCTCGATTCACCGGCATACACCACCAATGACACACGATCCTGATCGCGCAACTGATCGACCAGCAATTTCAGCGTGCTTTTCACCATCGGCAGGCCTTCGCGACGATCCATCGAGCCGGACACGTCGACCAAAAACACCAGATTGGCCGGGGCCAGTTCCGTCACGGCACGGTCGGACGCCTTGATGCCGATGCGCAGCAAGCGGGTGTGCGGGTTCCACGGAGATACGGCCAGTTCAGTGGTCACGCCAAACGGCGAGCCGTCGCTGGGCAGCGCGTAGTCATAGGAGAAGTAATTGACCATTTCCTCCAGCCGTACCGCGCCTTCCGGCGGCAATCGGCCTTGATTGAGCAGGCGACGGACGTTGGCATAAGCGCCCGTGTCGACGTCGGCACTGAAGGTAGAAACCGGCGTCTCGGCGACGCTGTGGATCGGGTTATCGGCCAACGTCTGATACTGCTCGCGCTGCTCGTCGCGATAGCCCTGTGGATAACTTTCACTCAACGGCATCGGCGCGTTGCCTGCATTGGGCATCTTGTACAGCGCGCGCTTGGCCATTGAGGTGTCAGCCATCACGGCTTCCTGCTGAACCAGCACCTCAGGCTGTGCCGGCGCTGGCACAGCAGCAGAATCGGGTGTGGACGAAGCACCGCAACCGGCGAGCACCAGCAGCACAGCAACCGCAACAGGACGCAAGAGAGGAAGTGACATGGGGGCTGACCTCGGGATGAAATTGATGATTCATCCACTGAGACGGGCAGCCCTTTCAGTTCGGGTTAAACGCCGCTAAAAATATTTTCAGCGGTGATAACGCCGCACCGCACTGCTGTTACGCAGGACATGGCCTTTGATTTTTTCCATCAGTTCGGCGCGGGTCAAACCGGCCGGCAAAGCATCCGGGGCCAGATCCAGTGCGTAGATCTGGATGATGTAGTGGTGCGCACTGTCGCCCACTGGCGGGCAAGGCCCCATGTAATGGGTGTTGCCCTTGCTGTTGGTGCCGCCAACACCTTCAAATGCGGATTTGGCACCGACGCCCGCGGCAATCTGGTGCGTGGTGGCTTTGATGCCGTAATGAATCCAGTGATCGACGCCCAGGCCTTTCTGGCCGTCCGGGTCATGCATGACGATCGCGTAGCTCAGGGTGCCGGCAGGTCCTGCGTTCCAGCTCAGGGCCGGCGACTGGTTCTTGCCGCCGCAGCCGGCTGCATCGCTGGCGGCTGCCGAGGTGAACAGGCGGTTATCGGAAACACCCGGGATGTTCAGGGTGAAACGCTCCTGGGCCTGCGCCGGAAACTGCACGCAAAGGGTGACGGCGAGGGCCGCCAGCCAGGGGTTGAGAGAGGTCAATCGGGTCATTCCGGGAGCACCTTGTGCAGTGGGGCCGTCGTCGGCATGCAAACTATAGCTGTACCGTTGGTGCCGTGGCAGTGGCAAATGGCTGAACCTCGCGCTGCCGCGCAAACTCACATGAGAAATGCCCGCGAGGAAGCCGAACATGTCCCTGCACCGCGTCGCCCGTTTTGCCGATGTCCCTGAAGACCGTGGCCTGCAAGTTGAAATAGGCGACTGCAAGATTGTGCTGTTGCGCGCCGGTGGGCAGTTACGCGCCTTTCAGGGCGAATGCCCCCATGCCGGCGCACCGTTGGCTGAGGGCGCGGTGTGTCACGGACGGCTGATCTGCCCGTGGCACAAGGCTGCGTTTCGCGTAGAAGACGGCGCACTGTGTGAGCCACCGGCCCTCGACAGCCTCAAGCGCTATCCACTGGAGCTGCGCGGCGATGAAGTTTGGGTCGATGAACAACCGTTGCCCGATGCGCACACCCCTGCGGCGGATGATCCGCGCACATTCGTGATTGTCGGCGCGGGTGCGGCCGGTACGGCGTGTGCAGCGGCGCTGCGAGAAAAGGGTTTTGGAGGCCGCATCGTAATGATCGACCGCGAGGCCGATGCCGGTTACGACCGCACGGTGCTGAGCAAATTCGTCCTCGCCGGGGAAATGCCACCTGAGGAAGCGCCGCCGCTGCGAGATGAAACCTTCTATAAAGAGCAGCGCATCGAGCGACTGGAAAACGAAATTACCTCGCTCGACGCCGCCAACAAGATTTTGCACCTGAGCGATGGCCAGACCCTGCGCTATGACGCCGCCGTGCTGGCCACCGGCGGCGAGCCCAACCCGTTGGCATTACCCGGGGCTGACCTGCCGCAGGTCTTCGTATTGCGCTCAAAAGCCCAGGCCGAACGGATCATGAACTCTGCCCACCCCGATCAACGCGCAGTGATCATCGGCGACAGCTTCATCGCTCTCGAATGCGCTTCGGCCCTGCGTCAGCATGGTCTCGATGTCACCGTACTCGCCCGTCACGCTATCCCCTTCGCCGCACAATTGGGCGAAGCCGTGGGCAAAGCCATTCGTTCATTACACGAAGAACATGGGGTGAAATTCATCGACGATCACCAAGCCACCGAGATCATCGGCGACGGCAAAGTCGAGGCGGTGCTGCTGGACAATGGCCTGCGACTTTCAGCCGACCTGATACTGGCGGGGATAGGCGTGCATCCGGCGACCGAAGCGTTCGCGTCACTGCCGAGGGAAAAGGATCAGTCATTGCGCGTCGACGACGGCATGCGCGTGAGCGAAAGCCTGTGGGCGATCGGCGACATCGCCACATTCCCGCTGAACGGCCAGTTGCAACGCATCGAGCACTGGCGACTGGCCCAGCAGCACGCACGCATCGCTGCCGCCAACATGCTCGGTGGCGACGAACATTACCTCGACGTGCCGTTCTTCTGGACCTGGCATTTCGGCAAGAACTACGACTACCTCGGCCATGCTGAGCACTGGGATGAGGTGGAGTTTCTCGGCGAGCCTGAACATCCGCCATTTATTGGTCTGTTCGGTAGAAACGGTGTGGTAGTTGCCGCCGTGGCTTGCGAGAAAGAAAGAGCGATGGCGTTACTCACCGAGCGCATGAAGCAACCGCTGCCGATGGAAGAGGCTTGGGAACTGATCCGCGATTAGCGGCCGATTGATCGTTCTTACGCTCCTGCGTGGGAATGCAGCCCGTGACGCTCCGCGTCACTGGACGCAGAGCGTCCCTAGAGGCATTCCCACGCGGAACGTGGGAACGATCAATTAACGGGGAAGAGGCTCGCGATTATCGTCATCTTCGGCATGCAGGAAAATCACCCGCGGATGCTCCAGCGGTGCCAGCGGCGGTGGCAATTCCTGCTGTTGCACCGGCCAGAAATGCGTCACCACATGGCTGATGTCGCCTTCCTGATCGTTGTGAATGGTCATCACCCCGGGCGTGCGCAGTTTCTGAAAGCGGTCATCGCAAAGTTTGAAACTCTTGCTCAACCCTTCATCGTCGATCACCGGCGAAGGCAACCGGCGTTGCGCGAAACTGCGACTCTTGCGCTGTTGATAACGCGCCCAGGAAATCAGAATCACCGCGTTGACCAACGCCACCCACAAATAAATCTGCAAGGTGCCCAGCGCATCGAATGCCGAGTTGTCGATGCGCGGCCCACCGGCGTGGGTTTCAATCAGCGGCCACAACCCGCGTATCAGCAAGAACAGCAGCCCCACCCACGCCACCACGGTAAGAATCACATCGACCACGACCAGAAAAGGCCGCTGGCGGGTCCGGATGATTTTCATTTGATGACCTCCTCTTCGTCGTCGCCGATCGGTTTGATACCCCGGTCGGGGCTGACCCAACGCGCACGTTTCTGATGTTGGCCGAACAGCACTTTCGGGAAGCTGACCAGGGTGGTCAGCAAACTGACAAACCAGAACGCGATCGGGTACCACACCACCCAGAACATGGTCTTGCCCAACCCCGGCTCGTAGCGGCGGTCAATGATGATGCTGACCGCGAACTGCACCAGGCAGACAAACGCCAGCAGCAACCCGGTAAACGCTGGTGGCATCAGGTGATCCACCGCGATCGCCTCGGGCATGACCACAAACTTGCCGACGCCCCAGAAGATCACCGACAGCAGGAAGGTGAACGCCCAACCGGTCGACAGGCAGTATTCGAAGAGCAGCGGCCACAGGTAACGATGGCGGTACTGCCAGATGCCACGGATGTTTTTGAACAGCACTTCGGCGCCGCCCTGTGCCCAGCGCAAACGCTGCTTCCACAAACCGCCGAGGGTTTCCGGCATCAGGATCCAGCACAACGCTCGCGGCTCGTAGAAGATGCTCCAGTGATCCAGTTGCAGCTTCCAGCTGATGTCGATGTCTTCGGTGATCATGTCCGGGCTCCAGTAACCGACGCGGTTCAGCGCGGTACGGCGGAAGGCGACGATCACCCCGGACACAGTAAAGATCCGCCCGAACACCCGTTGCGTACGCTTAATCAGCCCGATGATCGAGGAGAACTCACCGACCTGCACCCGCCCGACCAACGTTGAGCGCGTGCGAATCCGTGGGTTACCGGTCACCGCGCCGAGGCGTGCGTTATCCAGCATCGGCGCGACCAGATAGGCTGCGGTGTTCGGCGCCAGCAGCGCGTCACCGTCGATGCACACCAGATACTCACTACGCGCCGCAATGGCGCCCATGCGCAGCGCGACAGCCTTGCCCTGGTTTTCCGCCAGATGCAGCACGCGCAGACGTGGATCTTCCTTGGCCAGCGCATCAAGCACTTCGGCGGTGTTGTCCTTGGAGCCGTCATTGATCGCGATGACTTCGATGTTCGGGTAATGCTGGGCCAGCGCCGCGTGGATGGTGTCGGCGGCGTTGTCACCTTCGTTGTAGCAAGGGATCAGGATCGAGATCAGCGGCTCGCCTTCCAGTGGCGGCGGCAGGGTGTCGTCCTGCCACGGCCAGTGGCGCTCCCAGTGCAGCCAGAAATACAGGCCACCGGCAATCCACAACCCGGACATGAACAGTGGGTAGAAGAACACGAAGTCCATCAGGAACTGCCCGGTGACCAGGAAGATCAGGCCCAGCGGCACGCCGAGGACGAGCGCCAGAACAAGCAGGGCTAACAGTCTATCCAGCATGTTATGGATTCCATTTGTTGGAGAGCGCAGGCCTTACGGTTTTCAGGTCCGGCAGGTTGTCGAGGAAGTTGTCCGGGTAGTAACCGAAACTGGTCGCGCCCTGACGCTTGAGACGGCCCATCCACTCGGCCAGATGCGCACCGTCGATGTCGGCCTGATCCTTTTTCGTCCAGTCGCGTGCCTGCAATTCGAACACCGTGCGATCCAGCGCGCCGGGACGTTTCTTGACCGTAGCCACCAACGCTTCCAGCCATGGGCCGGACTGCGCCTGAGTCTGTTTTTCCATCAGCGGCATGGCCATCGGCGCCGTCCAGTCGTAGGTCACGAGGAAGTCGTCGAGGTTCTGCGCGAACCACGCTTCGCTCGCGGGATTGAGCATCGGCTCGGCGAAGATGTTGCGCGCGGTCAGCACCTGCGGACCACGGATGGCGCGGACTTTGGTAGTCAGCTCATTGGTGAAATCGATCAGGTATCTGCTCTTGAAGCGAGTCCAGCGTTGCATCGCGGCAGGATCGTCGCGCAACGCGGCAATCGAACCCGGTAGACCGTGGGCGGCATAGGCTTTCAAGGCTTCAGGGCTGGCATCTTCGAAGTCCGAAAGCACGGCGTCGTCGTGATAGAGGATGCCGTCGACCGAGGTCAGCCGCGCGACGTCTTCGTAGATTTCACCGATGATTCGCCGAACCTCAGGATCGAACGGCGACAGGCGTTTGTACTGATCCGGATCGACTGCGGTGGTGCCGGTTTTCGGATCCCAGCGGGTGACACGCGGCAATTTCGAATCGAGGCCGAAACTCAGCACCGGCATCCACGCAAACACCTTCACATGAGCACGGGTGCGCAGTTGCCAGGCAACGCGGTCGAAAATGTCGGCGCGCACCGGCAAGTGGCGATTGGGGAAGTACAGCGAGTGCACCAGACCATCACCTTTAGGATCCGCGAAGGCCTGCAGGAATACCGTGTTGGCACCCATGTCGGCCATGCGCTGCACCAGCTTGCCGAGGTTGATGTCCTGTTGCGCCGGGTCCGGGTCGTAGACGTTATCCAGATCGACATGGACCACGCGCATGGCGAAATCCGATTGCACGCCGACGACGCTGTTGGCGAAATGTTCGCCGTCCGGATCAGAGGCAACGAGGAAACGCGGGCTGCTCATCAGGTTGTCGAGGGCATCGAGACCGTCGTCCAGGGTCAGGGCCATTTCGTAGCCCTGCTCGCCGACCACGGTCAGCGAAGTACCGTCCGCCGTGCCGTACGGCCAGACCCAGACGCGCGGTTTCTTGCCGGTGACCTTGCGGATTTTCTCCGAGATGTTGTTTACGTCAGTGCGAATCCGCGCCTGGAAATCGGCCTCGGATTCATAGCGGTTGGTCACTGGATCGTAGCGCCGGGTCGCCGCCGCCGGCTGCATATTGCCTTGCGGGTTGGCCAGAATTCCTTTGTGGTTGGCGTCGGTGTGCGCGGCGATTTCCACCAGACCCGATTGCGAAATCTCGCGCACCTGATCCCAGGTCAGGAAGTCGGAACGCGCACGCGGCGCGCCGGCGAAATCCACTGGCTGATTGAGCGGCGTGTCGATCCAGCTGCCGACCGGCGCCAGCAGCGCGTGCCAGTTATAGGCGCGCAGCACCGGTAGCACGCGAGTGTAGAAACTCGAATACCCATCGTCGAAACTGAGCAGAATCGCTTTCGCCGGCAGCTCCGGGCCGCCCTTGCGCGCGGCCATGATCTGGTCGACCGTCACCGGTTTGTAGCCGTTTTCGCGCAGCCAGGCGAGTTGTTCGATCATGCGCTCGGTGCGCACCGCCACCACGGCCTGATCGGGATCGCGGTCTTCGACGTCGTGATAGGCAATGCCGAGCACGTGATTTTTCGGCCACGGTTTTTCACTGGCCGCCAGCGGGCGCTCGGACGGCGGCGCAAAGGCCGGAGCTTGCTGGGCGCAGGCGCTGACCAGCAGCACTCCCAGCAGAAGGATGAAACGCGAAATCAAAGGCATCTTCAAACTCTTCTAGAAGCGGAAAGTGAGGTCGACAAGCAGACGCAGATCGGTCTCCCGATCACCGTCGTAGGGCCGGTTGATCACACTGAACAAGCCGCCCACCTCGAACACGTCGTTCCAGGCATAACGCTGGCCGTAACCGAGCAGGGCCATGCCGCCGGTGCCGTGATCACGCTGGCTGTACGTCCCCGCGCCGGCCTGGAATTGTTGGCTCCAGGAGGTTTCGTAGCGGTGGTAGAGCACGTGATTGACGTTGACCAGCGGCATCACGCTGAAGTCGGACTTGGGGTTGAAGTACGGCACGTCATCGGACTTGGAGTTGTGGCTGGTACCGACCTCCAGACCGGCGTCGACCTGCACGTTCGGCGCGCTGTAGACGCCCTCGCGGCCGGTGAGCAAGGCTTCGACGCGGTTGTTGCCGTCGCTGAAATGCGATGGGCTGACCGACAGGCGCCACTCGCGGCTTTCGTTGGCGCGCCAGCGGATGAAGCCACTGCCGCCGTTGGCTTTGATATCGCTGTTGAGCGCGCGCAGCGGGGTCTCGGCCGAGAGATATTCGAGGCTGCCGCCGTACTGCCAGTTGTCGTTGATGTCGCGGGCGATCGCCAGACGTGCGCCCTGTTTGTCGCCAAAACCGTAGGAGTGGTTGGAAACTTCCGCTTCAAGGGTCATGTCGCGGGTGCGGCGCTCCAGGCCAACACGCTGGAAGCGATGGTTACCGGTACCTTCAGCGAAGTCGCCGGTGGCATAACCGGCCCCGGCGAACACGCGCCAGTCTTCATCGATGGGCGGGCTGTACAGGGTGGTCTGCATACCAAAATCGCGACTGCCGCTGACGGCGCCGGCATCGCCACTGCCGCCGCCATTGGCCTTGCCGCCGTAGGCTTCGACGCGCAGCTCGGACATGTCATGCACTTCGCGTTCGCGGGCGAGACGCTGCACCTGGCGGTTATCCGGATAGCGTGCGACGACGTCGTCGGTCAGCGCATCCATTTGCCGCCATTCCTGCAGTTCCATGGCCGTGTGAGCCTGACCAATTTCCAGGCCCATGTCGCGCGGCACCATGCTCTCGGTTTCCTTGAGCTGCATTTCCGCGCGGCGTGGCCAGTTGCGGGCGAGGTACAAATCGGCCTGAGCCAGACGTAAGCCGACGTTACCCGGCGCCTGATCGACCAAAGCCTGCAAACGCTCCTCACCATGAGGCAAATCGGAACCGTAAGTCCCGGCCTGCGCGGCGAGTTGCTGGGCATCCATCCATTCGTCGTTCGGGTTGCCGATGGGCAATCCTTTCAGTTCGATACGCGGGCGCTGGGATTTGGCGGCGTCTTCAGCGACTTTGCGCGCTTCATCGGCGCGGTCGCTTTCCAGCAACGCGTAGTACAGCGCAGTGGTGTCTTCGAGGCGATCACCAACATCGGCGTCCGGCGCCGCCAGCACTTGGCGATAGAGTTCGGTGGCGATTTCCGGCTGGCGTTGATCCAGATACGACGCCGCCACCCAGCGCAGGGCGTAGGTCGGAATCTTCACGCCTTCAGCTTGCAGCTTCTGGTACTCGGTAATGACGTCAGCGGTACGCGCCCGGGCCTTGAGCGCACCCATGCGGTCGATGCGCCAGCGAACCACATCGTCGTGTGCAGTGGCGTCCGGCGTCCAGGTGGCGAGCAGTTTGTCGTAGTCGGCCAACGCGCGGTCGGCGATGACATAGCGTTCTTTTTCACTGCGCGTGGCGAGTTCGGCCAAGCGTACGCGCTCGGCGGCGAGATCGCCTTCGAGGCGACGCAACGTGACCGGATCGATCAACCCCGGACGCTGATTGGCCAGGCGCAGCGCCGGCTCCGGCAGACGCGCCTTTTGCAGGGCGACCACGTATTCACGGGCGACTTCCGGTTTGCTGCCGGCGCGTTTGAAGGCTTGATCGTATTCGAACAGGGCGTCGTACTGTTTGCCGGCACGGGTCAACGCGTAGCCCAGCGCCAGACGGCGGGAAGGATCATCAGGTTTGGCCGCCACCAGCGCTTTGGCGCGAGTCACCGCTTCGTCGGGCTTGCCGGCGTCAGCCTGGGTCAGGGCCAGGCCCAATTCCAGGTCAGCGTTATCCGGCTCCAGCGCCAAGGCCTTGTTGTAGACCTGCGTGGCTTGATCCCAGCGCTTGAGATTGCGATAGGCACGGGCGGTGGCGGTCAGCGCCTGAACCGGCAGGACGCGATCGCGGCCCTGGGTTTCATAGACCTGCACCACTTCGGCATCGAGGCCGGCCCAACTGGCAATTTGCAGGTGATCACTGATCTGCCCGGTCGTCGATTGGCCGGGTGGCACCTGACGCAAAAGCGTCAGCGCGGGCAAGGTTTGCCCGGCGCGGGCGTCGCGCACCATCTGATCGTAGGGTGTGTCGGCAAACGCCAGCGCCGGCCAGAGCAACTGGCTGCACAACGCGACTCGAAACAAAGGGCGTAAACCACGATGTAATACAGGAACATCAATACGCGGCATTCGTCAGCATCCTTACATGGCCAGCCGGGTCGCAATGCCCTCCTTGCCCATTCGTAACGGTGGCCGCCGATGCACATCCAACGGCCAAGCTTAGTCAGGCAGTCTTGCACGCAAGCGTAGACCAATATCCGGAACACAATAATTGTTCAGAATCGTGCTGGCGGCAGAGCCAGCACACCGAAAACCCGAACGCCGGACAGCAAAACGCCCGGCGTCTGTGCGATACAGAGGCCGGGCGTTGCTATTTAAAGCGCAGGATTACTGCACTTGCGTGACGCCCGCGAACTTGCTCATCAGGAAGCCGACGAACTGCTCGACGGTCATCTTCTGGCCGTTGAATTCGACCTGATTGGCGGCGTAATGCAGCTTGGTCACGACGTTGGTACCGTCGACGACGGCCAACTGCGAACCGACCGCCATGCCAGCGAACATGTCGGCGGCTTCCTTGGATTGGTCGACGATGGCTTTGGCATCGGTCTGACCGTCGAGTTGAGCCTGCACGCTGAGCAGATCGACCAGCATTGGCTTCGATACCTGGATATTCAGGTCGAGCAGCGCAATCAGTTGTTTGCCCAGTTGATCCGGCGGCAGATCCATCGATTGCGGCTTGGTCAGGTCGATCACCAGATTGGCCTTGCTCTCACCGTTGGCGGTGTTGAACGAGAGGTTTTCCAGGGCAATCTGTGGGCCGGCGGCTAGCAGTTTCTGCAGGTCGGCTTTGACTTGCGCATTTTCCGCTTCGGTCAGGTTGAGCTCTGGCGCTGGCAGACCTTGAGCCGTGGCCTCGGCAGCGGCTTTTTCATACGGCTGCAACTTGGTCTGATAGATCTGCATCAGCGACATCGTCGACGGGATGTCGAGGTTTTTCAGGCTCATGGCCATGTTCGCCGAGCCGATTTTCTTGTCGTTGAGGCTGACTTCGCCAATCTTGTAGTCCGCACGGCCAGACGCATTGCTGCCGTTTTCTTCGGTGAGGTTCTTCATTTCGAAGTTCTTCACACCGAGCACCGATTGCTTGGTGCCGAAGGTGGTTTTGCTGTTGGTCAGCACCAGGGTGTTTTCCCCGGTGTAGTAGCCGTAGCTGCTCTTGGCGAGGTTGCTGGCCAGGGTCAGACCGTTGAGTTCGACCTGTACCGGCGCCTGATCTTCAGCGACGGTGACCAGTTTCAGGTTGTCCATGTAACCGTCCGCCTTGACCTTCTGCGCCTGGGCGTTGGCAGAGATGTTCATGGTCAGACCGGAGAACTTCAGGCTCGACTGCTCATCCAGCGCGGTTTCGAACGGCAGCAAATCGAGGGTGCTGGTGGTCGATTCGTCGTAGCCGATGCTGGTCACGCCCTTGAGCGGTGCAGCGCCTTTGGTCGCGGCGAACCACTTTTCGGTGACCGGGTTCTTTTCCAGCTCGTAGTTGCTGGTGGCCATGACCGGCAGCCATTTCAGCGAAACCAGACGCGAGAACGGCAGCGGACCATGCTCGATGTGGTCGACGAACAGCAATTCGACCGGCTTGTCGCCAAACATCTCGCCTTCACCCTTGAGGCGATAGTGCGCGGTGCTGGTGAAGGTATGGCGTTCCAGCGACACCAACTCCAGCGACGCGCTGCCGTTGGAGCCGGCCATCGCGGTTTGCAGCTCTTGGTTGGCGTTGCTGACGGCGTTGTTCAACACGCCTTCGATCTTGGTCCCGGTGTACCAGGCCCCGCCTGCGCTGATCGCGCCGATGGCAACAACAATTCCGAGGAGCACGCCTGCTGATTTATTCATGAATGACCTGATCGATTTCCGTGGCTGTGAGTGTGGTCGTCTTCCCTGAACCCGTGACCGGGTCGCGGCTCGACTGCGCTGAATTCAGCGGTGGAGATTAGCACCGGGCGCGCAAGCTGGCCCAATGTTTAAAGGTTAAAGAGTGTCTATGGGGGGAATGGACAGCTGAGAGACTGGAAGAGTTTCGGTGGTTTTGCAGACGCCATCGCTGGCAAGCCAGCTCCCACAGGGATCTTGGGTGAACACAAATTCTGTGAACACCAGAAAACCTTGTGGGAGCTGGCTTGCCAGCGATGAACCCAGTTGATTCAGCAGAGAATCAGGAATACTGAACCTCAATCTCATCCAGTTGATGATCAAAGCTTTTCAGCCGCGCGGTCCACGTGTAGACCAGCACTTCAAAATCCCGATCAATCACCGCACCGCCCGGCCCGTCGGCGCGCGGGTCGCAGAAATCCAGTTGATAACGCTCACGGGCCATGGCCGTGGCGACATCGGACAATTCGCGGGCATTGTTGAGCCAGTGCCAGCCCTCGTCGGCGATCTGCTTGTCGAGTTCCAGGCACTGCTTTTTCAGCGCTTCGAGGCTTTTTTCCAGCGGTGTGCCGGTAAGTTCGCCCATGACTTCGGCGAAGGTTCGCCCGGGTTGCCAGTAACTGCCCCAGAAATACCGGTCGAACACTGTTTCGACCCGGCGCAGGGCGACTTTGGTGTCCCAGATCAGCACCAGAGTCCTGCCCTGTTCAAGTTGTCTTTTTTTGACGCGCTGCACCTGCACCGATGCCCACGCCACGACGACGATTGCCATGACCGCGATCAGCGCTGTCGCACTGTCGAGGAACACCATCGCCTTGTCGATCTGGTGGGCCAGCATGATGCCGTAGAAATAGGTGGCCGAGAGCAGCACCAGCGCTGCGAGGGCGCACCAGAAGCCGAGAGCGTAAGGGTTTTTCATTATTGGTTTCCCCTAGACCAGCGCTAGCAATGTGCGCTGAAGGGGCGCTTTGCACGGGGCGCCCCTTCAACACTTCAAAGCATAGCAACGGCCTCAGGGTTTGCCGGGGCTTGGAGCGTGCGTTCGTCCGCTTTCCCAACCGCCGCCCAAAGCGAGGAACAAATCGATCTGGCTCATCGCAACTTGAGTGTTAGCGGCGGCCAGTTGCGCGGTGACGTCGGTGTAGGTGCGGGTTGCTTGCAGGTCGGCGAGGAATGACTCGCGGCCGGCCTGGAAGAAGCGGTGGGTCTGGTCGGCAGCCAGTTTCGCCGATTGCTCGGCATCGGCCAGTGCGTCGCGCCGCTGAAGTAGTGCGGTGTACTGAGCGAGGCCGGTCTGGGTTTCGCGAATGGCGTTGAGCACCACGCCGTCGAAGTGCGCGAGCGCACCTTGAGTCGTCGCTTCAGCTTCACGGATGCGCGCGCGGGCGCCGTTGGTCGGCACTTTCCAGCTCAGCGACGGGCCGAAGCCCCAGCGGTTGGTCGACGGATCACCAAGGTCATCGATGATGCCGACGGTGCCAATGGTCGCGCCGATGCTGATGTCCGGGTACAGCTCGCCAGTGGCGACGCCGATGCCGGCGGTCGCAGCGGCCAGACGTCGTTCAGCCTGACGGATATCCGGACGCCGTTTGAGCAGTGCGGCACCATCACCAACCGGCACCAGTTGGGCGATCTTCGGCAGTTCGGCGCAAGTCGCCGTCCCGGCTGGCAATTGGTCGACTGGTTTCGCCAGCAGCATCGACAGGCGGAACAATCCGGCCTGACGCGCCGCTTCATAGCGCGGCATATCGGCACGCAAGGATTTGAATTGGGTCTGCGAGCGGGTGACCTGGGTTTCGTCGCCACGGCCGGCGTCGCGCAGACGCTGAATCAGCGTGGTGCCTTGCGATTGCAGGTCGAGGGAATGCTGGGCGATCTCACGTTCTTCGTTGGCCGCGCAGACTTGCGTATAGGCACGCACAACGTCCGCCACCAACGTGATGCGCGCGGTATCAGCAGCGGCTTGTGTCGCGTCGGCATTGGCCTTGGCGCCTTCGATGCCGCGTTGCAACGTTCCCCACAGATCGAATTGGTATGAGGCGCTGATGCCGATATCGCCAACGTTGGCCACTGGCACTTTCTCCGGCAACAGGAATGCCTGTCCTGACTCCTGCAAACGCTGAGCACCCATTTTCACCCCGGCGCTCCAGCCACCGGCGGCCTCGGCCTCATCGACCTGAGCGCGGGCGCGCTGCAAGTTGGCGGCGGCTACGCGCAGATCAGTGTTGGAGGCCATGGCCTGCTGCACCAGTTGATCCAGCCGCGCATCCTTATAAAGACGCCACCAATCCGCCGGCACCGGCGCCGACACGACGGGTTTGCCAGCGACGGCCAGCTCACCCTGAAAATCCTTGCGCTGCACCGCCGCATCCTCAGGCACGTGATAGTCCGGCCCGACCATCTGACAGGCCGAAAGCATCACGCCCAACCCGGCGATCATCAGCGCCCTGCTCATTGCGCAGGCTCCTGTTTATGCTCGTCGCGTGGCTGATCGTCGATGATCGAAACGGTGGCGGTACGCCCGGCGATCATGCGGAAGTCTTCCGGTACATCGTCAAAGGCAATCCGCACCGGAATCCGCTGCGCCAGCCGCACCCAGCTGAACGCCGGGTTGACGTTCGGCAGCAGGTTGCTGCCGCTGGTGCGGTCGCGGTCTTCGATACCGGCGACGATGCTTTCGACATGCCCGCGCAATTTCGCACGGTCGCCGATCACGCGGATATCCACCGACTGGCCGACATGAATGCCGTCAAGTTTGGTTTCCTCGAAATAGCCGTCGATGTGGAATGAATTGCTGTCGACCACCGACAACACCGGACGCCCAGCGGTGACGAACTCCTGTGGACGCGGCGCACGGTCGTTGACGTAACCGTCCACCGGGCTACGGATCACCGAGCGGTCGAGGTTAAGCTGAGCGCTGTCCACCGTGACCATGGCTTCGGCCAGCGCCGATTGCGCACGGGCGACTTTCGATTGGCTTTCTTCCAATTGCTCGGCCGGCACCAGATTACCGAGGCCACGGTTACGCTTGGCTTCACGCTGGGCTTGAGCCAGGGTTTCTTCGCGATCGGCGACGGCCGCCTTGGCCTGACGCAGGGCCAGCTTGAAGCGATCCTGATCGATGCTGAACAGCACCTGACCGCGCTTGATCAACTGGTTGTCCTTCACTTCAACCTGCTGAATCAACCCGGACACGTCCGGGGCGATCTGGATGATGTCGGCGCGAATGTGGCCGTCGCGGGTCCACGGCGCAAACATGTAATACATCACCATGCGCCAGACGAGGACAACGGCAAAAGTCACGATCAGCAGGGTCAGTACCACGCGACCGATGGTCAAAAACGGTTTTTTCATGTCATCAGGTATCGACTGAGTGAGTCCACGCCGTACAGAAGCACGGCGTAGAGGGCCACGTTGAACAATGCCCGGTGCCAGACCAGACGGTAAAAGTGCACGCGCGTAAGCACGGCATGCACCAGCAAAAACAGCACATAAGTGATGCCCATCAACACCAGCAAGGTCGGCAGGAAAATGCCGCTGATGTCCAGATCACCGATCATAGGGGCGCTCCATCGGGCAGCGGTTCTTCGGGCTCGGCGCTGGAGACGAATTCGACGCCGGGCAACAACGCCAGACGCAAACCGCTCAAGGCGTGCAACAGGTTTAGCCGGGTTTCATCGTCGCCGTGGCCATTGAGTGCGCGGCGGGTGCGATCCAGGGTCATCAGCAACGGGGCTGGCGCCGGCAAGCGTTCACCGGCCTTGAGGCAGGCACGGAAATACTCGCCGACTTCACTGACCACTTGCTGCAACAACATGTTCGGCGCGCCCGTTACCCGTGGGGTATAGGCGAGCAAATCGAGCAGGTTCAGGCCGACGCGCACTTCGCGCATGGCGATGCCGGTGTCCTGGCCAGTGAGGGCCAGACGCGGTAAGTGCTGCATCAGCCGGTCGAGCAACTGCACGCCCAACTGCCGGTGTTCGGCAAGGTTGGCCGGCTCGGTCATGTGGACGATGTCTTTCCAGCTGAAACGGGTCAGGCGCTTGGCCGCCAGTTCTGCACCGAACGGACGAGCCACCAGCGTCCAGATAAACGCGAACAGCAGACCAATCGGCCCCGCCAGGTTGGAGTTCACGAAGGCAAAAAAGTCCGCGTCATAAGCGCCCTGAATGCTGATAAACGACGAGGTGTTGACCAGTGTCAGCAGCATGCCGAGGTAGAAACGCGGCTGCACGGTCAGGGTGCCGACGCAGATGAACGGGATGGAAAACGCCAGCACCAGCATCGGAAAATCATGCAGGTTGGGCAGAATCAAAAACAGGTAAAGGCTGGCGAACAGCACCGACATACCGGTCCAGAAGAAGAACCGGTAGATCTGCGGCGCCGGGTCGTCCATCGAAGCGAAGAAGCTGCACGCCACCGCCGCCAGAATCACCGCACTGCCGCCGTCCGGCCAGCCGAGCAGAATCCACAACACCGAGGCGGTGATGATCGCCAGAATCGTCGAAGCCACCGAATACAGCATCAGCCCACGATCAATGAAAGGTGTCAGCCGACCGAGGCGCCAGTGGCGATAAACCGCGCGCCAGCTGTCCTGGCGTTCGCAGAGAATCGCGTCCTGCAGGCTGCGGCAGTCCTGCCATAGATCGATGAATTCGCCGAGGCGATAAATCGAGTTGGAGAACAGCAATTGCCTGCGATCCTCAAGCGCCTCGACGCTCGGTTGCAGGGCTTCGAGCTGATCTTTCAGTGCTTGCCAGCGGTCGAGATCGGCGTCTTGATGGCCCAGCCATTCGCGGGTCGCGACGAGCAGTGGTTCGAATTTATCCACCAGCTCTGGCGTACGCCGTTCGAGGGCGTAGAGCGAATCTTCCAGCGCATCGATCACCGGTAATAAATGAATCATGCGCCCGCGCAGTTCCTTGGTGTTGCGCACCGTTTGCGGCCTCGCGCCTTCGTGGGGCAACTGGCCGATCATCAGCTCAAGGCTGTTAAAGTTGGCGACCATGGCCATGCGCAGCGCGGTAACTTCTTCGGGCTGCACGTCGCGGCTGAGGAATTTCAGGCTGTAGGTGGTTGCGTCGGCGAACCACTTGCTCACGGCGTCGTTGAACACCGGGGCCAGGCGTCGCGGCCAGAACATTGCGCCGACCACGGCGGCGACGGCGATGCCGAGGAAAATCTCTTCGGTCCGCGCTTCCGCCACGTCCCACACCGCTAGCGGGTTATCCACCACCGGCAAGGCAATCAGCGGCAAGGTGTAACCGGCGAGCATCAATGCGTAGCTGTTGGCCGTGCGCAAATGCAGGGACATGAACAACAGAATCCCCGTCCACAACGCGATCACCACCACCAGCACATACGGGCTCTGGACGAACATCGGCACGAAAAAAACCGCCGCCGCCGCACCGAGAAAAGTCCCGATGGCGCGGTACAGCGCCTTGGAGCTGGTCGGCCCGAGAAACGGGCTGGAGACGATGTACACCGTAGCCATCGCCCAATACGGACGCGGCATTTGCATGAGCAAGGCGATGTACAGCGCGATCATCGACGCTGCAAACGTACGGATCCCGTAGAACCAGTCACGGGCGGGCGGAATGCCGGAGAAAAAACCGTTCAAGAATTGACCACCACAGGCGAATGGGCCGCCTCAAAAGCTCTGAGTACCCGAAGCGTAGCTTCCAGATCGCTTTGCTCGATGCCTTCGAGCACCTCATGACGCAAGCGCACCAGTTCGATCTCGACCGCTTGCACCAGTTCACGACCGGTGTCGGTCAGGCTCAGGCACTTGGCGCGGCGATCCTGAGCATCCTCGGTGCGGCAGACGTAGCCGGAGTGACACAACTGATCGAGCAGACGCACCAGCGACGGACTCTCCATCCCCGCGGCCTGCGCCACCTGAACCTGGCGCACGCCTTCGCCCAGCCGCCCGATCATCAACAGCGGCACGGCGCAGGCTTCGGAGATTCCGTAGTTGACCAGCGTGGTCTGGCAGATCTTCCGCCAATGCCTGGCGGCTACCACCATGGCACTGCTGATGTTCATCTGGAGAGCGTCGAGTTCGTTCGGCACGGGGAAATGCACACTGTTAGTTTGCTAACTATCAATATCGCATTGGAGGGGAATTTCAGTCAAGTTTTGAAACAAATTGCCTGTTCAGGGTTAGCCTACCGAATCGAAATCACCCGCTATCTGCTCAATGAAATCGAAAACCTCCTCCGGCACGCTGAACTGAAACTGCTTACGTCGATGCTTTGAAACTTTGTCACCGTTGTCCAGACACATCATTACCAGTTTCGAGAGGTCGCTCCCCCGTACGTCAAAACGCCCATTCACCTCTTTGATGACGTAGTCGTATTTTTCAAGAAACTCGGTCTCCTCGCGCAGCTCCACTTCCAATGCTCGCAAGGCCATCTGCAAGGTAAATTCTGCACATTGAGTCCCGTCCCAGAATCGATAGATTGAGTCGTGCCCAATAAAATCGAAAGCCATCTGATCAGCGTCCAGCCAAGTGACATTCCAGAACTCTCTTGCGGGTTTCGAGAACTCCTTTAACGCTTCTAGATAGCCAGACTCTTCGTGTTTCATCGCTACGGAAACCGGTAACAACAAACCATTTTTTAGAGCGCCAGAGTGGCAAAGCGTCTGGTGAATCAGGAAACGTGAAAGTCGACCATTGCCATCCATGAACGGGTGAAGAAAGACAAACCCGAAAGCCACAACCGCTGCAGCTATCAACGGATCAACCTGCTTGGCTGAGTGATTGGCAAAACTCATCAACTCGTCCATCAACTCCCTGCACAATTGCGGTGGAGGCGGGACATAGCTGACGCCAGCTGCGCCTCTCAAGCCGTTGTGTAAATGGTTCTGTTCATGACGGAAAAGCACAGCTTTATCGAAAGGATTGGATACCGTACTGTTCTGCAACTCGACCAAATAGTCTTCGCTCAACTCTGTTCGCTCATGGGCTTGGCGGAGAAGCCGAACAAAACGGCGCGACTTTTCTTCGTTGGGCTCTTCTTTCTCAATGGCGAAAGAATCGCAGGTCTCATGCAGATAGGCCCAATTGATTGCCCGATCCATCATTTCCGGCGGCAACGTCGCCATAAAAGCCTGGGTTCGACCAAGGATGTCCAGATCAAGCAGCGCCTGCAGCTCCGTCGTACGCTCGAGTGTGGCGCAGTAACGCATTGACCCCAACCCGTTAAAATCTACCCGCCAACGACTATTTCGAATTGCAGGCCCGGTGACATAACGCTTGGAATCAAACAAAGCGACAACGTTGCCCCGAACCGGTACGGAATATTCCAGCTGTTTGCCCGTGAAACTTTCCCAAAGAAAACAGGCCTTGCGGATAAATACCCCGTTAGGTGATCGGCTCAACTCACCTAGCAACTCGTCCGCTTCAACGGTTTCAAGCGCCTGAGCAAGAATGCACAGGTTTATTCCCTCATGCTTCAGAGCAAACAAGATGTGCTCAAGTGTCGAACCCTGTGCCGGCGCGACGCCGTTTGGAACCGCTAGACACTCACCGATCAAGGTAATCCGGGTAACCGGTTTGATCATCGCAATGCGCTTGGGGGCAAATGCATTAAGCTTCAGCGCATCACGCAGGTGGGCATATCCAACAGTTGGCATCGTCATCGTCCACATAAAAAATTCACTGCGACGATTAAAGCCCAGTTTTTTTTACATCGCGCATGTTTTTTTTACATTTCAGCCTTTTTCTACAATTTTTTTTACACACTTCTGCCCTTTCGCAACAAGACATCCAACTGATCCACCACCTCCGCCCAGTCGGCGTCATCCAGAATCTCGTCCCGTAAAAACTCCGCTTGGCTCTTCGTCCAGAAAAACGCATCAGCCAAATGCAGGTCGGGTTTGAGCGGGGAATGGGTAGCAATGAATTGGTCGATGCTGGTCGGGTCGTTGTCCAGGCCGAGTTGTTTGAACAGGGATGGGAGGCTATGGGTTGGTTGCTCCATTGCTGAGTTCCTTCAAAAATGGGGTGTTTGGAAGATTATTCGCGAGCAGGCTCGCTCCCACAGGGGAATGCGATCAACCTGCTCGCGAAGGCGTCAGTGCCGGCGCCACAAAGCTTAATCACTCAACTCCCGCACCTCGGCATGCGGCACCATTTTCAGAAACTCCGGCATGCTCATGTGCAGCAGGTAGTTGTGGTTGCCCGCCTCCAGATAAATATCCTTCTGCCGCGTCAGCAACGGGTCGATGACCATGTCCAGCCCGTAGGAATCACCCAATGGCGGCACCGCACCGCGTTCGCAGTCATCGAAGATGTGCGCCAGATTGCTTTCGCGGGTCAGTTGCCAGTCGCCGCTGGTGCGTACCTTGCTCAGATCAAGGTGACGGCTGGCCGGCAGCACGGCCATCAGGTAATGGCCGTGGTGGTCGTCGAGGATGATCGATTTGGCCACGCGCTCGGCGGGTACCCCGGCGACTCGCGCGGTTTCCAGGCTGCTGGACGAGTGTCGGTGGGCGACGATGTCGTATTCGCAGTGCGCGCGGTTCAGGCTGCTCTGGACTTTTTTTGCCATACGCATGATGCACCTCGGTGTTGCGCTGAACGGTGGTTGCCGTGTCTTTGAGTCTAGTTCGACGGCGTGCTGACGCCGGTAAATCCGCCCACTGGACACATCCGCACATTGATCAAAATTCAGCCAGCGCAACCCTCAACTAGACTGTAAGAACCAGACATGACGCTCGCGGAGGGTCACGTGAACAGTCGATGTTGTGCGTTTGCCTTGCTCCTGCTGATCAGCGGATCAGTCCTGGCTGCTGACACCCCGTTGCCGGCAATGAGTCCAGTGGGTTTGTGGTTGATTACGCTGGGTATCGTCTTTTTGATCGCTGAAGCCGCGCTGCCCAATTACGGCGTTATCGGGTTGGGCGGGATCATCATGTTCGTCATCGGCGCGCTGATCCTCAGCAACGCCGAACTGCCGGTGCCGCTGATGATCGGCCTCGGTCTGATCAGCGCCCTGCTGTTGATCGGACTGCTGATCCGCGCCCTGAAGACCCGTCCGCGCCACGCCGTCAGTGGCGACGCCGGCCTGCTCGGCAGTGTGACCGCGATCACCACGGTGCAACCGGGCGATGCGAGTAACGGCTGGGTGCAACTGCAAGGTGAGCGCTGGCAAGTGCTCAGCGCGACACCGCTGCACACCGGGCAATCAGTGCGCGTGGTGGGGCGCAAGGGATTGTTGCTGCAAGTGGCCGCGACTGACGCGGCGCCGCTCGGAGAGTGATCATGGGTCTGCAAATCGGTTTTGTTGCGCTGCTGCTGTTGGTGATTGCCCTGGCCGGCTCAACGTTTCGCATCCTGCGCGAATACGAACGCGGTGTGGTGTTCCAGCTCGGACGCTTTTGGCAGGTCAAAGGCCCCGGTCTGATCCTGCTGATCCCGGTGGTCCAGCAAATGGTCCGGGTCGACCTGCGCACGGTGGTGCTCGACGTGCCGCCGCAGGACGTGATCACCCGCGACAACGTCTCGGTGAAGGTCAACGCTGTGCTGTATTTCCGCGTGCTCGATCCGCAGAAGGCGATTATTCAGGTCGAGGATTATCTTTCTGCCACCAGCCAACTGGCGCAAACCACCCTGCGGGCGGTGCTCGGCAAGCACGAACTGGATGAACTGTTGGCCGAACGCGAACAGTTGAATATCGACATCCAGCAGGTACTCGACGCACAGACCGACGCATGGGGCATCAAGGTCGCCAACGTCGAGATCAAGCATGTCGATCTCAACGAGTCGATGGTCCGCGCCATCGCCAAACAGGCAGAAGCCGAGCGCGAGCGGCGGGCCAAAGTGATTCACGCCGAAGGCGAACTGCAAGCCTCGGAAAAACTCATGCAGGCGGCAGAAATGCTCGGCCGCCAGCCCGGGGCGATGCAGTTGCGTTATATGCAGACCTTGAGTTCGATTGCCGGCGACAAGAGTTCAACGATTGTCTTTCCGTTGCCGATCGAGCTGCTCAAGGGCATGGCGGATTTGTCCGGCAAGTCCTGAAGAGCAAAAGATCGCAGCCTGCGGCAGCTCCTACAGGGGATCACATTTCAATGTAGGAGCTGCCGAAGGCTGCGATCTTTTGAATGCCGCGTAATTCTTCCAGGGCTTCAAATGGTGCTAGCGCAAAAGTGCGCACACGTTCCTGCAACAGCGCCGAAGCCTCGCGGCGTTTGTCTTCACCATCGGCAAAAAACACTTGCGAAGGCTGTTTCGCATGCTGCGCGGCAGCGGCAAACACCTGCTGAGTCTGCACATCATTCAATCGAAAGAATCGCGCCAAGCGCCCAGCCATCGCATCGGGCAACTCGCTGTAATTCACCGCCAAACCGGCCGAATCCCGACAATGCAGCAACCCCGCCTCCAACAACCGCCCCAAACGCCGCGCGATAAAATCTTCGCGCCCTTCGAACGGCAAACCGTCCTCCAGCACACACTCGCCCAGCATCCCCGGCACCATGTGCATCCCCGGCCGGCGCAGATGAGAAACGGCAATTTCCAAAGGATCACGATAGAGAAACAGCCACGGCGTGTCCGGGAAACAGGTCTGCAACAGCGGCCATTCACCGATGTTCCAGGCATCGAGTTTGACCACTAAACGCTGTTCAATACCGCGCCGGCGCTGACCATAAGCCGAGAGCAATCCAGTGATCACCGCCCGGCGTTCGATGGCAGGCAATTCGTTGCGCAACAGTGCGTCCAGCGGTGGCGGTTCCGACACCACGATGTGATCGTCAAGCTGCGCGAGCATCTGACTGATCAACGTCGAGCCACAGCGCGAGGCGTGCAGAATAAAAGCGCTTGGTGCGAGGCCGGGGCTTTGCGCTTGCCATTCGGTCAGCGCCGACAGCGGCGTCTGCCGTCGAAACGCCTGATTGAAGGGCAGCCGCAGTGCATCGTCCACCGCCTCACGGAAAAACGGCTGATGCAGCGGTGTCTCACCGAACCAGCACCAATCCACCCGCCACTGCCCGCCGACCGGCCAGACACGAATGGGCAGCCAACCGTCGAAACTCAACCGCTCCATTGTTCGTTCCATTGCCGCCGACCATTACGCATCGCGGTACGCAGTTCTTCGCGAGAAAATACCAAGCCGCGTTCCGCCGCGAGTTCCAGCGTTCGGGCGATAAACACCTCAGGGTCATGCAGCGTGCGCAAGGCCAATGACAGCGAGTCATCCTCAGTCACCAGCCTTTGAAAGCGCTGCAAGTCGGTATCGGCCAAACCCGGCGCTGGTGTGTCGGGCAATCCTTCGACGATCATCTGCTCAAGCCAGGCATCGGGTTTGCAATCGATAACCAGATGAATACGCGCAGAGGTATCGCGGTTATCCACTCGGTGCGGACGGGCGAGATCGAGAAACCAGCATTCCCCTGCGGCCATCGGCACGCGTTGGCCGTCGAGCCAGAAGTCGACATTTGGCGGACTGAGCAACGGAATGTGCAAACGGCGATCGGCGTCCGGGCCATTCAGATCGTAATCGCGATGTTCGTGAACCCGCGCCCCAGGGCCCAGGCGCAGCAGTCGAGCGCTGACGATATTCAGCGACAGATTGCGCAAGCCGTGGCGCCAGCGCTCATCACGCAACCACGGTTCGCGTAGCAACGGCTCACCGCGACCGGGCGACAGTTCGGTCAACGCATCGGCTGGCGAAATCAGCGCGACGCCACTCCAGTCACCCGAGAAATACTCGGTGTTGAAGTGACTGCGCCAGGCGTCGTCGGCAATCGCCGCCAGCGCTTGCAGCAACAGCGGCAAATCCACCGTCACCGGCAAACGCGAGAACGCCGGCCGGCTCATGTCCTGGGCAACACCGCGCACTCGCCGAGCCAGGTCAGCAATCGATCAAGGCAGGCTTCGACCGTTTGCGCACCGGTGTCGAGCACCAGCGACGGTTGCGCCGGCGGCTCGTAGGGCGCGGAAACGCCGGTAAACCCGGGCAAGTCGCCGCGTCGGGCGCGGGCGTAATGACCTTTCGGATCACGCTGTTCGCACACCGCCAGTGACGCGCTGCACCAGACTTCGCGATAGTCGTCCCCCAAGCGCTGTGCAAACACCTCACGCAGCTCGGCCAGCGGCGCAATCATCGCCAGAATCACGATCTGCCCGTTGTCCACCAGCAGCGCCGCGAGTTCGCTGGCGCGGCGAATATTTTCCTGGCGATCGGCATCGCTGAAGCCCAAATCCTGGTTGAGCCCGGTCCGCAAACTGTCGCCATCGAGCACCACACTTTGCCGGCCACACCCGAACAGGGTGGCCTGCAGCGCTTGCGCCAATGTCGATTTGCCTGCCGCCGGTAAACCGGTCAGCAGAATCGCCGCACCCCGATGACCATTGCGGGCCTCGCGTTGCGTGCGGCTGATGCTGGCGCCGGGCGCCAGCACATCACTGCGCTGGGGCATGCGCCACCACTGGCACGGAAATATCCCCCGCCGCCCATGCCGATTCACGGTTGGCCAGCGCGGTGGCGATCGACTGCACTTCGGTCGACTGCACCTGATCCGGCAGCGGATCGAGGCCGGCGCTGGCGAAGATCTGGCCATAAGCATTGCGCAGGTCGGCGTACGACAGATCGCGGCGCAGATCCGCTTGCAGGTTGTTCAGCTCGCCTTGAATCAGTTCCAGTTCACCGATCCCGGCCGCCTGATGGCGGTTGCGCAACTGGCCGACGATTTGTCCGTCGATGTCCGACAGTTGCTGATTGGTCTTGAACTGGCGCAACGCTTCTTGATAGTTGGCGTTGGCCACATAGAGCTGCGCGAGCACCGCGATCGACATCGCCTGACGCCGCGCGGTGGCGACTTCTTCACCGGCCTTGGCGACGTTGATTGCAGCGGGTGCGGAGATCACGTTGAACAGGTTCCAGGTGACTTTCACGCCGTAATCGGCCCAGCCCTGTTCGACGAGGAACGAGTTGCTGTCGTAATGGCCACCGGCGGAAAACTCAAGGCCTGGCAGCAAGCGCAACATGGCCTTGCGGGTTTCGGCGGCGCTGATGCGCGTCTGGTAATCCTGTTCACGCAGTTCCGGGCGACTGGTCAGGGCTTCCTGTTCGAGTTTGGCCAGATCGACCTTGAGCTCAGGAATCTGATAACCGTCATCGGTGGCCAAGGTCAGATTGGTGCCCAGCGGCAAGTTGATCAGCGTCGCCAGTTCGGTTTTCGCCAGCGACAAGGCACGGCGCTGTTCTTCCAGTTGGCGGGTGGCTTCGATCAACGAGCGCTGGTAACCGAGCGATTGCACCGGATCGCCAATGCGTTGGTCGCTCAGGGTCTGGCTGTTGTCGCGGGCGGTCTGTACCCGCGCCATCAGGCTGTCGATCTGCTTGAGCAGGCGTTCGGCGGCCATCGCTCGCCAATAGGCCGAGCGTACGTCCTGAACGATGGTGTTGATCACCTTGCGGCGACGCTCCTGGACGATCAGGCGTTGGTCGCCCTGCTGTTTGGCGCTGATATAGCTGACGCCGAAGTCGAGGACGTTCCAGACCATGGTCAGGTCGGCAACTTCGCGATCACGATCCTGCGAAGTCGACGGCTCCAGAGACTGGGTGCCAGTACGTACGCTCTGGCTGCTCGAGGCGTTGACGTTGTTACGCCCGACGTAGCCGGCGTCCAGCGCCATGCGCGGCAGCATGTCGAAACTGGCGAGGTCGAGCTGCCGCTTGGCCAGCGCTTCCTCCATGATCTTCAAGCGGCCTTCGAGGTTGTACTTCACAGCGCGGGCCATGGCCTGGTGCAGGGTCAACGGGCCGCGCAGCGGTTCCTGATCCTTGTACATGCCTTGCAGATCGCTTTTGGCACGCTGTTCACTGACGCTGCGCTCAATCGGTTCACTGGTCACTGCACATCCGCTGATCGCCAGCACCAGCAGGCTGGCGCCGAACAACTTCTGACTTCTCTTCATCCCTGGATCGCCCCTAGGTCCTGCACAGTGTTGAGTAATGGTTGGTTCAGGCCGATATTTCGCTGATGCCGACCTGTTGCAGTGCTGCCGCCAGGTTGTCGACCCGGTGTTGTTCGTTGTCTTTGAGTTCTTGCAGTTGCTGGCCCAGCGTCGGCGCGCCAAACACGCCGCGCAGGCCCTGGGAAATATCGCCGGCCTTGAGTGACTGGCTGCCGAACGCGTTCAGCGAATCGCGGTCGGCGGCGCTGTCCTGATTGAACAGACTCGACAGCGTGCTGCTACCGAACACGCCACCGTCACCACCGCCAAAGCCAAGGAAGCCGTGGCCGGAGCCGTCACCCGCGTTGTCGCTGCTACCGAATACCTGAGCGATGAAGCTTGGGCTCAAGGCGCCGTGGTTCATGAAAATATCGCCCAGCGGGCGAATGCCGTTGCCGATCACCCGCTGCTCGAACAGTGGCGCAAAGGTCAGCGGAGAGCCGAGGTCGCCGGTCGGCGCGGTGAAGATGATCGGTTGCAGCGGCAAGCTCGGTGGCGGTGCTGGCACCACCGGATCGCTGCTGCGAATCAGTGGGTCGGGAATCACCACACTGGTTGACGTAGTGGGAGGAACGACCGGCGGCACGGTGTTGATCGCGTAATTGTTGGAGCTGCTGACACCGCTGCCGCTGTTGCCTGACAGATCACTGACCCCGGCACTGTTGACGTTAATGGCATTGCTGGCACTGTTGACGTTGGCATTCGGCGTCAGGGTCGCGGTCCAGGTTTTGCCGCCGTCGCTGCTGCTCAAGTTAGACAAAGTACCGTTGCCGACATTGATGTCCGCCAGATCAAAACCACTGACCGCCTCATTGAAGGTGATGGTCACCTGCGAGGTCTGGCCGATGCCCAGATTCGGATTGCCGATGACCACCGTGGCCGTCGGGCGCTCACTGTCCAGCGCATAGTTGTTCGACACCACCACCGTGCTGCCGACGTTGCCCGCCAGATCAGTGACGTTGCTGGTGTCCAGCGCAATGAAGTTGCTTGGGTCGGTAACATTGGCGGTCGGCGTGAACGTCGCGGTCCAGGTCTTGCCGCCATCACTGCTGCTGAGGTTGCTCAGATCACCGTTGGTCACGCTCAGGTCGGACAAGTCGAAATTGCTCACCGCCTCGCTGAAAGTGAAGGTCACCGTGGTGGTCTGGCCGATACCCAGGTGCGGATTGGCGACCACGATATCCACCGTGGGCCGGGTCGCGTCGAGTGCATAGTTGTTGGAGATGGCGATGCTGGCGCCAAGGTTGCCGGCCAGATCCTGCACGCCGGCGGTGTCGACGATGATCAGGTTGGTGGTGTCATTGACGTTCGCCGTCGGCGTCAGCGTGGCGGTCCAGGTGATGCCGCCGTCGCTGCTGGTCAGGTTCGCCAGTGTGCCGTTGGCGACGCTGATGTCCGACAGATCGAAACCACTGACCGGCTCACTGAAGGTGATGGTCACCGTGGTGGTTTCACCAATGCCCAGACGATTGTCGGCGACCACAATGGTTGCGGTCGGCAACGCCGTGTCGATGGCGAAATTGTTCGAATCGGTGGTGCCGACGCCACTGTTGCCAGAAGCGTTGGTTACGCCACTGTTGTCGAGGGTAATCAGGTTGGTGGTGTCGGTGATGTTGGCAGTCGGCGTGAACGTCGCCGTCCAGGTAACGCCACCGTCGCTGGAGGCCACATTGCTCAGGGTGCCGTTGGCGATGGTCAGATCCGCGTTGCTGAAACCGCTGACCGCCTCGCTGAAGGTGATGGTCACCGTCGAGGTTTCGCCGGCCTTGAGCGCGGTATCCGCGACGACGATGGTCGCGGTCGGCACTTCGGTCTGCACCGCATAGTTGGCCGAGTTGGTGATGCCGATGCCGGCATTGCCGGCCAGATCGCTGATGCCACTGTTATTCAGCACGATCAGGTTAGTGGCATCGCTGACGCCGATGGTCGGCGTGAACGTCGCTGTCCAGGTGATGCCGCCGTCACTCGACGAGACATTGCTCAGCGTGCCGTTGGCGACGCTCAGGTCGCTGTTGTCGAATCCGCTGACCGCCTCGGAGAAGGTGATGGTGACGAGCGCGGTTTCACCGGGACGCAGATCGGTGTCACTGATGACGATGGTGGCAGTCGGGCGCTGACTGTCGATGACGTAGTTGGCCGAATCGGTGGTGCCGCTGCCGGAATTGCCCGCGATGTCAGTGATGCCGGTGTTGTCCAGGGTGATGATGTTGCTGGTGTCGGTGACGCCCGCCGACGGCGTAAACGTCGCCGTGTAGGTGATGTTGTCCGACGTGCTCAATCCGGAGAGCGTGCCGTTGGCCACGGTCAGATCGGCCAGAGTCAAACCGCTCACCGCCTCGCTGAAAGTGATGGTCACGGTGGTGGTCTGGCCGACGCCCAGTGCCGAGTCGGCAAGTGCAATGGTTGCCGTTGGGCGTTGGGTGTCGATGGCGTAGTTGTTGGAGTTGGTGGTGCCATTGCCCGCGTTGCCGGAAGCGTTTTGCACACCACTGTTGTCGAGGGTGATCAGGTTGGAGGCGTCGGTGATGTTGCTGGTTGGCGTGAAAGTCGCTGTCCAGGTGATACCGCCATCGCTGCTGCTCACCGCCGTCAGCGTACCGTTGGCAATCGTCAGGTCGGCGTTATTGAAACCGGTCACCGCTTCGCTGAAGGTGATGGTCACCAGCGACGTTTCGCCGATGGTCAGGCTGTTGTCCGCAACGACGATGGTGGCGGTCGGTGCCACGGTATTGATGGTGAAGTTGCCCGAGTTGGTGGTGCCCGTGCCGGCGTTGCCGGCCAGGTCAGCGATCCCGGTGTTGGCCAGGGTGATGATGTTGCTGGTGTCGTTGACCCCGACGGTCGGCGTGAACGTCGCTGTCCAGGTGATGCCGCCATCGGCGCTGCTGACCGCCGTGAGCGTGCCGTTGGGGACGGTGAGGTCGGCGTTGGTGAAACCGCTGATAGCTTCGCTGAAGGTAATCGTCACCAGCGAAGTTTCACCGGCGCTAAGGGCAGGATCGGCCATGACGATGGTCGCGGTCGGACGCTGGGTGTCGATGCTGTAGTTGTTCGAATCGGTGGTGCCGCTGCCAGCGTTGCCAGCCAGGTCGGCCACGCCGGTGTTGTCCAGCGTCACCAGATTGGTGGCATCGGTGATGTTCGCGCTCGGCGTAAACGTCGCCGTCCAGGTAATCCCGCCGTCCGCACTGCTGACCGCCGTAAGGGTGCCGTTGGCGATGGTCAGGTCGGCGTTGGTGAAACCGCTCACCGCTTCGCTGAAGGTGATGGTCACCAGCGAGGTATCGCCGATTTTCAAGGCGTTTTGCGCGAACACCACGGTGGCGGTCGGCCGCACGGTGTCGACCGCGTAATTGTTGGAATCGGTGGTGCCGGTGCCGGTATTGCCCGCCAGATCGGCGACCCCGCTGTTATTCAGGGTGATCAGGTTGGTGGCGTCGGTAATGCTGCTGGTCGGTGTGAAAGTCGCCGTCCAGGTGATGCCGCCGTCGGCACTGGAGACATTGGTCAGCGTACCGTTGGCAATGCTCAGATCGGCGTTGGTGAAACCGCTGACCGCCTCGCTGAAGGTGATGGTCACCAACGAGGTTTCGCCGATTTTCAGCGCAGTGTCGGCGACCACGATGGTTGCCGTCGGCCGTAGCGTATCGATTGCATAGTTGTTGGAATCCATGGTGCCGGTACCAGTGTTGCCGGCCAGATCCGCGACCCCGGTGTTGTTCAGGGTGATCAGGTTGGTCGCGTCGGTGACGCTCGTGGTTGGCGTCAGCGTGGCGGTCCAGGTGATGCCGCCGTCGCTGCTGCTCAGTCCGGTCAAGGTGCCGTTGGCCACCGTCAGGTCGGCGGCGGTGAAGCCGCTCACCGCTTCGCTGAAGGTGATGGTCACCACAGAGGTTTCGCCTGCCGCGAGATTGGTGTCGGCAACGACAATGGTCGCTGTCGGTCGCACGGTGTCGATGGCGTAATTGGCTGAATCGGTGGTGCCGCTGCCGGCGTTGCCGGCCAGATCCGCGACACCGCTGTTGTTCAGGGTGATCAGGTTGGTCGCGTCATTGATGCTGCTGCTCGGCGTGAAGGTCGCCGTCCAGGTAATGCCGCCGTCGGCACTGGAGACATTGGTCAGCGTACCGTTGGCAATCGTCAGGTCGGCGTTGGTGAAACCGCTCACCGCTTCACTGAAAGTGATGGTCACCAGTGAGGTGTCACCGATTTTCAGCGCAGTGTCGGCCATGGCGATGGTCGCAGTCGGGCGCTGGGTATCGATCGCGTAATTGTTCGAGTTGGTGGTGCCGACGCCTGCCACGCTGTCGGAGACTGCCGTCACCCCGGTGTTGTCGAGGGTGATGAGGTTAGTGGTGTCGGTGATGTTGTTGGTCGGCGTGAAGGTCGCCGTCCAGGTGATTCCGCCATCGGCGCTGGAAACACTGGTCAGCGTGCCGTTGGCAATGGTCAGGTCGGCGTTGGTAAAACCGTTTACTGCGCGACTGAAGGTGATGGTTACCAGCGAGGTTTCGCCAATATTCAGCGCGGTGTCGGCGACCACGATGGTGGCGGTCGGCGGCTCCACGTAAGCGGTGTTGAGCGTACCGCCGTTGTTGTAGATCCCCACCAGTGCGCTCGGCGTTGTGCCGGTCGAACCGCCGTTGGAAAGCCCACCGCCACCGCTGGCGGCGCCGTTGCCGCTGATCGCGGCAAAGTTGCTCGCGGTGATCAGCACCACGCCGCCGTTGTTCCAGATCGCCCCGACGCCGCGACCGCCGGCACCGCCATCGGCACCGTTGCTGCCGACCCCACCGCCACCACCACCGCCGCCGCCGGCAGCAATGTTGTTGCTGATGACCGAGGTGCCGATGACTTTCAGGGTGCCGCTCGCAGCGTTGTAGATTCCGCCGGCCGCATTGCCGCCGACGCCGCCGACTTTGTCCCAGCCGGAACCGCCACCGCCGCCGCCAATCGACAGGCTGCCATTGCTCGCCGAACCACCATTGCCACCATGACTGTACCCGGCACCGGCGCTGCCGCCATTGCCGCCCACGCCACCAGTACTGGTGCCACCCCGGCCGCCCATGTCGGTCGGGCTGTAACCACCGCCATAACCGCCGGCATTGGCACTGCCTGCGCCCCCGGCATAAGTGCCGGTGGCTGGGCCGGACGAACCGCCATGACCACCGGTCTGGCCACCGATACCCGCACCGCCGCCACCGCCGCCGCCGACATAACCGCCGGTCACACCACCGCCACCACCACCGCCGGAAGCGGCGTTCGCAGTCACAGTGACGTTGTTCAGGGTAAGAATGCCGGCGTTGAAAATGCCGCCGCCCATGGCGCCCGCCGCCGCTGAGCCGCCATTACCACCATTGCCGGCGACCAGACCTTTGGTGATCACCAGGCCGTCGAGGGTCACGGTGCTGCCGGAGGTGACTTCCACCACGCGGGTTTTGTACTGACCATCGAGGGTCACGTCGGCCACGCCGTCGTTGTTCAGGTCGCCATCGACGGTGATGTTCTTGTTGATCAGCAGCTCGGAAGTAAGCTGCACGGTCATGCCGGAACTGAACGTGACAATGTCGCCGTTCTGCGCCGAGGCCAGCGCCGCGCGCAGCGAGCCGACACCCGAGTTGAGGTTGTTGGTCGCCGTCCAGGTGGCCAGGCCCCACTGGTACTCGCTCATGGCTTTGCTCGAGAGCACGTTGGCGCTTTCGATGGTGCCGGTGGCGATCTCCAGATCCCAATCGCCGCCGACACCGGTGCGGTTGTTCGAAGCAGCCACGTCACGCCCGGTCAGTTGCGCCAGCGAGTCGACGAAACTCAAGCCGCGATCACCTTCGGCGGTGTAGCAGCCGTAAATCAGGATATCGCCGCCAGCGGACATGTCCTTGCCGATTTCAGCGAGAACCGCGCTGCGTTGAGCGACGTTGTCCGCCGACAGATAACTGTTGCCCAGCCACAAATCACCGGCATTGCCGTGGGCAATGATCTGCACCGAGCTGACGCCGTGATGCTGATCAAGGAAGTCGGCAATCTGCTGCAAACCGTCCTTGGTCGCGTCGAGTTTCACCACTTGCGTGCCAGGAGCAATGCCTTGCAGCAGGCTGTCGGCATCCTTCACCCGCGAATCGACGAACACCACACTCTGGCCGGGCACCGCGACCGGACTGGCCGCCGGCGTGGTATCGGCCTGGCCGTGGGTGTCTTTGCTCGCAACGGGATGATCGGCTGCCGGCGCCTTGGCCGCATCGGCCGCGGTGGGGGCATGGCTGTCCGCTTGCGCAGCGGTATCGGCCACCGTGGCAGCGACCGCACCGTCGAACAGCATGCGCGGCTCCAGCGACATGATCATCGGCGCGGCCAGCGAACGCTGACCTGCGGTAGCCCGAGACTTGACCTTTGCACCGCCAAAAATGCTCCACCACATGTTGCTCACCCGAACTCGAACGAAGGTACGTAAGGCATCAATGAAAAACGCCGCGATCAACTGATCGCGGCGTCGGATTTCATACGAATGACATTGGCGGCGCTGGCTGAGCCATCGAGCCAAAAGGACAAATCAGCGTATTGCTTGAACAGGTCGGGCGGCAAAATGGTGCGCCGTGACTGCAAGGCAACCTTGGGTTTGACCTTGTGCAGGCCAGCCAGGCCAAGGCCTTGGTCGAACTCCGGCGCGTCATAGGCCAGATGTTCGAAATCGTGCTCGAACCAGGGTTCACCGATGAATTCATAGACCAGCCGCAGCACGCGTTCCGGCGCCTGGGTCAACAAGTCGTAATCGATGATCAGCAGTGAGTCCGCGTGTTCGCCGTAATAGGCTTCCTTGAGCGCCGCCCAGGCAAAACCCACCAGGCGATTGCGCTGAGCCAGGGTTTCGCAACGGCTGTACACCGTGTTGCGCTCCACGGCATCGCCAAACAGTTTGGTGTTTTCAAAGGGATTGGCGCGGTACAGCCGTTCGAGACTGTCCATCACCCAAGCGACGTTGCGCACGCAGGCGATGACTTTGGCGTGAGGAAACAGGTCGTTGAGTGCCGGCAGACGCGAGCTCCACTGCCGGTTGGTGTCGAACACCACCGGTTTGTCGGCCTTGTCGGCATAGTAGGAGTCGAACAGACCACGCAAAAGGCGACGGCGCATGTCGGTGTCGATCACCGCACCGTACTCGCTGCCGGCGCTGCATTGCTCGAGGACACTTGAGAACAGCGATCCGACCGGGCTGGTCATGCCGGCGTGAAAGCGCGGGTTCTGCAGGAGAATCGCAGAAAGCAGGGTGGAGCCTGAACGCGGCAAGCCGGAGATAAAGTGGAACTGCTGCAATCCCTTCACCCTGATCTAAAGTCCCTTTGTCCGACAAAGCGTAGTCCAACAACCACCTTGCGACTAGTAGTGTTTTGATATCAACCAAGAGCAAAAAGAACTAATCCGTTAATTTTTAATCGCGAATTTGAAGGTGAAACGTTTTAGTCTGACCCGCACCTATTTGGCTGCAGATTGCGGCGTGATCAACCGCGCTTGCGCCCCGCCCGCATGGACTTGCGCGCTGATCTGCCAGGTGGCGGGCAACGGTGCAAATTCTGCCGGGTCATCGAGGGTGCCGACCAGCCATATCCGGGCATTGCCAGCAACCTCGGCAAGGCTGTCGAGGTAGACATCGTCGCTGACCAGCGTACCGAAGCCATATTCGTTCGGGCGCGTCGAACGGCCATCCGCAGCCGGCGGCGTGTACAGCCGCACCTTTGCGCCAGTTCGATCGTAGTAGACGTAACTCAAGTACCAGAGCATGTCGCTGGTAACGATGCGATCACCGGGCTGGAAATGCTGATTGACGTAGTGCACCACGTGATCGAACTGATCATTGCTGTCGACCGCGGCATTGTTGTTCAGGCCAACCATTTCCAAGCCGAGCAACGCCACCAGCACCGCTAACGCGAAGACCCGCACTCGACTGTACAAACGGTCGATGGCCAGTGCTGTCAGCAGCGGCAAACCCAGGGCATAAGCGGTCAGATAGCGCTCGATGAATACCGGTGTGATGAACGACACCGCAAACACCAGCAACAGCGGTAAGCCGGTGTACAACGCCAGCAGGACACTGCCGCGCGACACGCTGCGATCACGCATGACCGCCACCGCCGCCAGCAGCAACAACGCCAGCGGCAATGCGCCGAACACCAGCAAAGGCAAGTGTTCGCCGTCATCCTGGATCAACCATGTCCAGATCATCGACGGCAACGACGCCAGCGTCACCGGATCCTCCCAGCCGACATCGCCACCGACCTTGAGCTGCTCCATGTGCTGCGTCAGATCGAGCAAGTTGGGTAGCCACGGCAAGTACAGCGCAGCGATGGCCAGATTCGCCAGCCACCAGACCGGGCGCTGGATATGTCGCAAGCGATAGCCGCGCTGAAACCGAATCACCGTCAGATAAATCCAGTGACACAGCGCCGCCAGCACCGCGAAGTAATGTGTGTAGAGCGCCGCCGTCATCAACAGCGCATAAATCACCAGATAGCGATGACGCTGCGGCCGGCGGATCCAGTAGACCAGCGCCAGCGTCGCGGCGATCAGCAACAGGCCGAGCAGCGAATACATGCGCACTTCCTGGCTGTAGCGCACCGCCGTCGGCAACAGCGCCAACAGCAGCCCGGCGAGGATCGCCGCGCGGCGCGTGGCCAAGCGATCCACCAGCCAGATGCCCATTCCGACCGCGGCGATACCGGTCAGAGCGCTGAGGCAGCGGATGGCAAAAATGCCGTCGCCGAACAGTTCGATCCAGCCATGCAGCAGCATGAAGTACAGCGGCGGGTGCACATCGAATGCGGCGTGGCGCCAGATATCGCCCAGCGAGTAGCGCGCCAGCAGCAGGCTGGAACCTTCATCACCCCAAATCGCCGCAGCGGTCAGATCGTAAAAACGCACAGCGGCGGCCAAGAGCAGGATCGGCAGCAGCCAGTGATCCCTGGCCCAGCGGATCAAGCGCAAGCGGCCAAACCACGACCCCGGTGTTGCCTGCGGATCCTGTGTGTCGCCCACCGGTGTCACTCTGTTGACCGCCATTGCTTCCTCTTGCCGTGCCACGACACCACGCCTGTATGAGCCAGAACCTGCCAGTCACTCTAGGTCAGGCGCAGGAGCACCGTCGATGCCGATTTGCGACTTCACGACACCCGGCAACCTTGCCAATCCGCGTCTACGCTCTGGCGTGGCGTGACCTGGCCACGGAGTGCCAAGGCAATAGCATCAGCCTGATCCCACTAGCGGCCCGCCGACAACCAATCAGAAGGATAAGGACTTTATGGACGTTTACATGGGCACTGTTCTGACGTTTGCCTTCAACTACGCGCCCAGCGGCTGGGCCTTGTGCAACGGTCAGATCATCGGAATCAACCAGAACCAGGCGCTGTTTGCATTGCTCGGCACCACCTACGGCGGCAACGGCACCGTCAACTTCGGCCTGCCCAACCTGCAGAGCCGCATGCCGATCTGCCAAGGCAATGGCGGGGGCCTGACGCCGAGAGTCATGGGAGAAATCTCCGGCGCCGAACAAGTCACTGCCACCCTCAACAACCTGCCGAATCACACTCACACCCTCGCCGGCCTCACCGCCACCACCACCGTGCAACTGGCCAACCCGGCCAGCAACCCGTTGGGCGCTCCGACGGCGACCAATGCCTACATTGGTGCTTCGGGCACCGGGCCGGGGCTGGCGAATATCTTTTCCGATGCTCAGGGCGCGTCAGCCATTCCTCTCAAAGGTGCTGCGACCACCATCAGCGGCACGATCTCGCCAACTGGCAACGGCCTGCCGCTGCCCATCATGAACCCGTATCTGGTGCTCAACTTCAGCATCGCGCTGAACGGCATTTTCCCTTCGCGTAACTGATCGATCACCGGGGGATCACATCCCCCGGTTCCCCACTTTGCCGGAGCGAGACCATGCTGCAATCGGTTAAAAGCCAACATTTCCAGGCCCTTCTCGGGCGGATCGGCACCCTGTATCTGCCCGATGGCAGTGCATTGCAAATCCATATCGGCGAACTCGCAGAGAAACCGCTGGCGCAAATGCGTTACAGCGAGCGCATGCCATTCAGCGTCGAATTGAGCAGCCTGGAAGCCACTGAATTCGTCGATGGTTTATGTGCACTGGAGTTGCCTGAACTGGGGCGAGTGGACGGCATCTTCGTGTCGCGGGTACCACCGATGGGGCGGCCGCCAGAGCTGGCTTACTTCCACATCACCTTCAACTGAGCCGAACCCAAGGAGCAGCCGTCGGCAGCTCCTGCACGGAGATTACCGGGGATACCAGACCAGTCGCTCCGCCGCCGGGTTGCTTTCTTCAACCGCAAACCCGAGCGCGAGGTAATGCCGTCGCGCATGGGGATTGCTGGTCCAGACCACCGTCGCCACCGGGCAGCGAATCTGTTGCGCGGCTTTCTGTACACCTTGCAGCACGGCGCGACCAAAGCCCTGGCCACGCGCTTTTGGGATGAACGCCAGATACAACACGCGAATCTCGTTAGCGCCGAAATCAGTACTCAATGCTCCGATCGCCGTGCCGAGCTTTTCCACCACGTAGTGCATGGCGTTGGGGTAGTTGTCGCCCATGCCCAGCTCCTGCACCTGAAACTGCTGGGCGACCAGTTGCTGCACCTGTTCCGGCTCGCCGTCGACCCATTGCAGATCCGGCCGCGCCGTTTGATAAAGACTTTGCAAAAACGGCCTGTCGGTTGCCCGCGAAGGCCGCACCACCAATCCGTCTGCCGCCACTGCTGCGCTGTCCGCCATCATGCTCTCCGTTAGAAACCGCTTTCCCTGACCCCCAGCGCCGCCATTCGGCGCCATGCCACACCGAGCAACGATTCGCCACTGCCTTGCAAAATCACAACACCGCGCAACGGTTGCGGCGGTGTCGACGCATCGTCCAGCACGCTGAGCCGCGCGCCGTATTGCGCCTGCACCGGTTCGGCCCGCTGCTGTTGATCGCGGCGCACGGCAATCGGCCCGTGGTGATCGGAGGTCAGTGCTTCCTGATCGACGTACGCCACGCCGTTGGTGTCGATTTCATTCAGTTGCACGGCGAGTGCCGGGTGCATCGGGTCATCGGCGATAAAGCGGCCACTGGCCCCGGGTTTGACTCGCCACAATTCGGCTTCCGCCAGATAGCCGCGCAGGCGCGCGCCGTCTTCGACGACCCGGGCCAGTGCATCCTTGCTCGACAACCAGCGCCCGACCGTCATGTTCGGCAGCAGATCACGCACGCTGCCGGCCTGCGGTGCGCGCAGCAGCAGGCGTTCGCGTTGCGCCGTCAGCCCGCGGTATTCGGCGACTGCTTCGGCCAGCCTTTGCTCGACAATGCCGGCATCGGCGGCGGTTTCGCTACGACTGGCCTGACGGCGCATCAATAGCTGCTGAATCTGGATTTCCCGGCGCACGATCGCCAGCCGCGACTCGAGATCGGGCGATTCCAGTTCAATCAGCACATCGCCCTGAGCAACCTTCTGCCCGTCCGTCACGTTTACCGCTTTGACCCGCGCCGCCGTTGGTGCATGCAGGGCACTGGCGCGCCCGGCCTCGAGCATGGTCGGCAACTCCACCGAACTGCGCCACGGCACGATCAGCACCAGCAACAACCCGAGCAGCGCCAGCGCACTGAGTAGCACGCGCGGGCCGTGCGCTTGTTCGCGGTGGCTCCACCACTGGCGCCACTCACGCATGATCGGCAAAAAAATGAACCACACCAGTTCCACCAGCATCAGGAAGATCCCCAACACCTTGAAGAACAGGTGATAGACCGCCAGCGCGATCCCGAAAAACAACGCCGCACGCCACAACCATGAGCCATACCCCCAGATCAGCAAACGCCGTTGCATCTTCGGCGACCACGGCTCCGGCGCCGGGGCGCCATAGCCGAACAAAAATTCACGCAGGCGCCAGCGACACAGGGCAAATGCGCGGCCCTGCAAATTGTCGACTTCCCAGAAATCACTGATCAGAAAATAACCATCGAAGCGCATGAAGGGATTGAGGTTGACCACCAGCGTGGTGATCCACGTGGCGCTGGCGAGCATGAACGCCGCCGTGCGTCCCGGCCCATCCGGCAGCAACGACCAAGCCAGCAACGCGATACATGCCAGCAGCAATTCCGCGAGCACACCGCCGGCACCGATCAGCAATCGCGCACGGCGATCATTGACCCGCCAGGCATCGCTGACATCGGTGTAGAACATCGGCAGCAAAACCATAAACGCCACGCCCATGCTCTGTACCCGACAGCCCGCGCGCTTGGCCATGAACGCATGGCCGAATTCGTGACAGAGCTTGGCGAAGAACAACGCCACGCCAAACGCCAACGCGCCGCCGAGGCTGAACAGGTGCGGAAAGGTGCCGACAAAGCGCTGCCAGTCGCGCGAGACCAGAAACACACCCAACGTCAGCGTCGCCGGTAACCCGTAACGCAGCAGGCGCGGGCCGAAGCGCTCCAGCCACGGCCAGGCGCGATTGAGAAACGCGTCCGGGCGCCACAACGGAATGCGGAAAAACAGGTATTGATGCAGGAGGATTTGCCACAGGCTTTGCTTCTGCGCCAAGGCCTTGAGGCGGTAGCTGGCGCGTTGTTGATCGTCGAGCGCACTGATCAAATCGTGTCCGCGCAGAAACTCCAGCAACTGCTCAAGCTCCGTGCCGGCCAGCGGTAAACCCGGCTCGCGATTGGCCGCGCGCAATACTTCCTCAGCGTCACCCAGCGACCAATGCCGCAGCAGGCGCATCGCCGCCGCGCCGAGCTTGAAGTAACGGCCGCGCACCGGATCGGCGAGGGTCCAGCGCGGCGAACCGTCCAGGGCCGGCGCCGCGGGCGACAGTTGCAGGTCGGCACGCAGGCTCGGCAGATTCATCTACAGACCCACACTCTGGCGCAAACCGGCCAGTGGCCGGCGCAACAAGTACAGCGCCAACGGCGCGCGGTCGCCGAAGATTTTCGCCGTGCCGCGCAGGCCAATGCGTGGCGGCGCCTCGGTAAAATTGGCGTCGAGCCGATAGGCCAGTTGACCGCCCGCCGTCGGCTGCGCCTCGTATGCCGAGCGTTCCAGTGAGGCGAGATGGCGCTTCAGCGGATCGCTGTCGAGAAACAACGCCACTTCGGCACCAGGCTCCAACGAAATTGCATCGCCTACCGCCAATTCGATACGCAGTTCGGCCTGGTTCGGGTCGGCGATGTCCATCAGGCGTTCGCCGGTCTGCACCGGTTTGCCGGTCAAGCGTTCGGCGTCGGCGAACACCGCAATGCCGTCGCGCTCGGCGCGGACTTCGCTGCGCTTGAGCAACTCGCGGGCGTAGTCACGCTCGGCGCGTTTTTGCTCAGCGCGAGCGGCAAGCAAGTCGACTTTTGCGCTCGACTCGGCATCGGCAAACGAGCGCTGGGAATTGGATTTCAGTTCAGCTTCGGCCACACCCAGCGCACGCTCAGCGACATCGGCCTGCGCCTTGAGCGTGGTGCTTTCGAAACGCACCAGCACATCGCCGGTTTTCACCGTTTGATTGGGTTTGACCAGAAACTCGGCGATCACTCCGTCCAGCGGCGCCGCCACCACGCGCCCGCCCAGCGGCACCACTTCGGCCGGGGCCAGCACCGATTGACGCACCGGGATCAACAGCCCGAGCAACAGCAGCGCGACCAGTGCCACCTGACGTTTACGGGTCCAGCGCAGTCGCCACGGTTTGCGCGGTTGCAGCGCCAGCCAGGCATGGCTGTAGGTGTCGCCCAATTGCGACAGCAAAACTTGTTCGGAAGGATTCCACGGCACATCACGGGCCAGCCACAAGCCGCCAAACACCTGCGCATCACGATCAACCAGCGGCAGCCAAAACACCTGCGTGGCGGACAGACTACGCCAGTCGGCCTGAATTGATTCGCTGAGCAACTCCGGCGCAATCACTCGCGCCTGCTTCAGCACATCCTGCTTGAACAACTGCGCCACGGCCTGCTCGACGAACGCCACGAACGGCGCATTCGGCTCGACCGCACTGACGCCGGTCACGGCTTGAACCTTGCCGGCGATCAATAACGCGGTATGACGAAAGCCAAACAACGACTGGCCGTCATTGACCAGGCTGTAGGCCAGTTGCGCGGCATCGCGGGCAGCGCGAGTCTGCCGTTCAAGGTCGAGAAACCGCGCGAACACCTGTTCAGCGGCGCCGCTCACCGGCGCGTTCACTTAAGCTCCGGGAAACGCGCGGTGCCACTCATGCCGGCGAGCAAACCTTTGGCTTCGGGAAGTGTGGCGACCAGCAACAGGGTCTGACTGCCTTCATCGATTCGCGCGCCGAGACGTTTGACCGTGGCGTCGATCGGCTGGCCGGTTTCATCAGGAACGAAGCTGAAGGTCTGGCCGGGCTTGAGTCTGGCCATCCAGCGCGACGGCACCAGCAGATGAATTTCGAGGGTACGGTTATCCACTACATCGAGCAGCGGTGCGCCAGCCGGCACGCTTTCATAGCGCTGCACCTTGCGCTCGACTACCTGCCCGTCGAACGGCGCGACCACGCTGCAGCGCTTGACCTGCACTTGATAAACCTGGGATTGCGCCTGGGTTTCGCTGACCTTGGCCTCGGCCCGCGCCACTTCGAAACGCCCGACAGAGTTGAGTGCAGCCAACTGTTTGTTGTGCGCCAGCTCTTCACCGGCACCACGGCTGGCCGCCTGCGCGGCATTCAGCTGCGCTTGATAGGCCGAGCAATCGAAACGGGCCAACGTATCACCCTTCTTGAACGACTCGCCCTCGCTGAACGGCAACTCGACAATCCGCCCGGAAAGCTCACTGGCCAGCGTCGCCTGATCACGCGCCCGCAACACCCCCCGCGCCTCGCTGCTCGCGGTAGCCGCCGCCGTCCCCGGATTATCCAGCAGCGGATCGTCTGCCCCGGGCGTTTGCGCCTGAACTGCACACGTAACTAAGGTCAATCCGACAACCCAACCGCGAAAACGCTGCATAACCGCTACTCCCTGACGGATGTGCGGAGTCTACGACAGCGGGGGTTAGCGTCAAGCGAAAGGCCATCACTCTTCGGAAATGTAATGTTTCAAAAGAGAAAGCCGCTCAATGACTGTTTGAGAAATGTAGGCAAATTCCGGCGTCCTACACGAGTTGGGGATACTACTGATTGCTCACTGCGAAAACGGCGATAGACAGGCTACTTATACAAATAGGCACGGAGCGAATTTACCTCTCTCTGCAACAACCTCTAATACACAAGTCCTTAAATGGCTTGACCATGGCGGATACCAGCAACCAAAACTGACAAGCCGGTGCTGGAGATAAACCAGCGGAGTGAGCGTGCAATTATTTGGTGGTTGACCTGCATGACGCGCTCAATCTAGGATTGCCTTACTCAACCCCGTACGTAGCGATTCAGTTCGCTGGCAGTTGGGGATGAAAAAACCGGCCTAGGCCGGTTTTTTCGTTTCTGAGGATTTTTTGTGCGCACCGCATTTTTTGTTGATGGCTACAACCTGTTTTACGGCTTGCTCGCTGGCACACCCTATAAATGGCTGAACTTGAACAGCCTGCTGACGCATATTGCCCTCATCGAAAACCCTCAGAGCTCAATAGTCTCGATTGACTACTTCACCTCTCCAATCAAACCCCAGCTGGCAACTCGCGGCCGCGTTTCCAAGGAAGCACAAGACGCGTACGTAAGGGCATTGCGAGCGAGCAAAGTCACCGTGCATTTCGGACGGCATCAATTAGAGCCAGCCAAAGCACCAAGGTTTATAGATAGAAACACCCATGCATCACGTCAGGACAAAGTCGATATCTGGAAACTGGAAGAAAAAGAAACCGATGTTCATATAGCAATCAGCATGTATCGCACTGCAAGCCGGCAAACAATGTCCGAAGGTGCAGGGCGCATTGATCAAATCATTCTGGTTTCCAGTGATACCGACATGACACCTGCTCTGAAGGCGCTCCGAACAGATTTTCCTGCCCTGATCATTGGAGTGATCCTTCCTCATCGGACCGGATCTATCCGCCCGCCCCCAGGCTCATTGAAAGACAACTCAAACTGGTTGAGACGCGTTATTTCGACTGAAGAGCTGCGACTTCATCAGTTTCCTGACCGAGTCGCTACTCACAAAAAACCAGCGATCAAACCGGATTATTGGTAGGTACTTCTGCCGGATACACCGACTCCCATCCCCCACCCAGCGCCTTGTACAACCCGACCATTGCCAGCGAAACACCGGTCGAACTCTCCACCCACTGTTCCTGCGTCGCCAGCAACGCGCCTTGCACAGTAAGGACGTTGACGAAGTCGACCACGCCTTCGACGTACTGCTGTTGCGCGGTGCGCAGGGCGATCTGGTTCTGGCGTACGGCTTCGGCGAGGCTGTCGCGGCGGCGCTGGCTGGCGTTGTAGGCGGTCAGTTGATCGTCGATTTCATGCCAGGCGCGCAGCACGGTTTGCTGATAGGCGACGGCGGCTTCCTGCTGTTGAGCTTCGCGCAATTGCAACACGCCGCGCAGGCGTCCGCCGTCGAACAGCGGCAGGCTGAATTGCGGGCCGATGCCGAAGGCGCGTGAGCCCCACGAGCCAAAGTCGCTGAGTTGCATGGCTTGCGAGCCGAGGTTGCCGGACAGGGTAATACGCGGATAGAAATCGCCCTTGGCCACACCGATATTGGCGGTGGCGGCGTGCAGACGTGCTTCGGCCTGACGGATATCCGGGCGGCGTTCGGCCAGTTGTGACGGCAGGCCGATAGCGACTTGCAGCGGCGACTGCGGCACGGCGGCGTCGGTGGATAACTCTTTGGCCAAGGCTTGCGGCGGTTCGCCCATCAACAGGCTGATCGCGTTGATCAGTTGCGATTGGCGTTGTTCCAGCGCCGGCAGGCGCGATTCGATGGCCGCGACTTGCGCGGCGGCTTCGGCGACGTCGAGATCAGTTGCCACGCCGTCGGCCAGACGCAGTTGCGACAGCTTCAGACTGTGCCGCGCGACGTCGAGGTTTTGCTCGGTGACGGCGCGGGTGTTCTGCACGCCGCGCAGTTGAATGTAGTTTTGCGCCGTGTCGGCAAGCACCGCCAGCAACACCCCGCGACGGTCGTTTTCGGCAACTTCGAGGTTGGCATCGGCAGCTTCGGTTTCGCGGCGCACGCGGCCCCAGAAATCCAGTTCCCACGAGGCGGAGAAACCGGCATCCCACAGGTTGAAGGCGGAATCGCCGTTGTGCCCGGACGGGTCGCTCAGACCTTTGCTGCTGTTGCGTTCGCGCGCGTAGCTGCCTGTGGCCGTAGTGTTTGGATAGCGGTCAGCGGTGATGACCTGGCGGGCGGCGCGGCTTTGTTGCAGGCGGCTGCTGGCCAGTTGCAGGTCGAGGTTGCTTTGCACCGCACGTTGGGTGAGCGCGGAGAGTTGCGGATCGTGAAAGACTTCCCACCAGCGTTCGTTCAACGGTTCGCTGACGGCTTGGCTGGGCGCGGACTTGGCCGGTTTGGCCCAGTCGGCGATTTGTGTGGCTTCGGGTTTCTGGAAGTCTGGGCCGACGGTGCAGGCGGTGAGGCTTGCTGTCACCAAGGCGCTGAAAATGAGTGGCTGCCACTGACCCCATCGCTGGCAAGCCAGCTCCCACAGGGATTGTGCAGGTTGTCCAAATTGTTGAGCCCCACCGACGGAACCTGTGGGAGCTGGCTTGCCAGCGATGAGGCCAGTCGAATTACCACCCATCATCGCTGGGTCACCTCACGCACGGATTTCTCTGAACTGCGCGTATCAATACTCGCCTCCACCGACATCCCCACGCGCAACCGCTCGGCGAGCGGCTGACCCGGTTCCAGCATGATCTTCACCGGAATCCGCTGCACCACCTTGGTGAAGTTGCCCGTGGCGTTATCCGGCTTGACCGCCGCAAAGGTCACGCCGGTTGCTGGAGCAATACTTTCGACGCGACCGCTCAATGCCTCACCGCCGAGGCTGTCGACACGCACTTGCACTTCCTGCCCAGGCTGCACGTCCGTCAGTTGCGTCTCCTGAAAATTCGCCACGACATACGCCTGCTTCAGCGGCACCACCGCCAACAGCTTGCTACCCGGCGTCACGTAAGCGCCGACGCGCACGGCGCGCTCGCCGATCATGCCGTCCTGCGGCGCCGTGATACGCGTGTAGGAGAGTTCGAAACTGGCGATTTCCAGTGCCGCTTGCGCGTGTTTCAAACTGCCTTCGGCGGCGTCACGCTGAGCGGTGAGGATGTCGACCTGCTTGCGTTCCGCCGCCAGTTTCGCGGTGGCGGTATCCAGGTGAGCAGTGGCCTGATCGATGCGAGTGCGCGCCTGTTGCGCGTTTTGCACAGTACCGGCGCCGACGCCCGCCAAGTGGTTGTAGCGATTCAATTCCTGCTGAGCGAAGGCCATTTCCGCCTTGGCCGACACCACCGAGGCCTGCGCCTGAGCAATGACCGAGCTCTGGCGTTCCAGCGTTGCCTTGGCGTTCTGCAATTGCGCCCGTGCGACCAGGGTCTGCGCGTCCGCTGCCTCAGCTGAAGCGCGCAAATCGCGATCATCGATCAGCGCCAGCAACTGCCCGGCCTTCACTTGCTGGTTGTCCTCCACCAGCACTTCCTTGATGAAACCAGCCACGCGCGGCACCACCAGGGTGTAGTCGGCGGAAACGAAAGCGTCGTTGGTGTTTTGCTGGGTACGTTTGCCAAACACACCGGGCAGCGCCAGATACACCAGCACGCCGACCGCCAATGCGGCGGCGATGGCCACCGCGAGTTTTTGCTTTGCTTGAGTCGTCATAAAAACCTTCTGTTTCAGTGAAGCAATCAGGTCGGCGCGCGGGGCGGAAAGATCCGCGTCGGCAGCCAGAAAATCAGCAGGATCAGCGCCACCGCGACGCCGGCCATGCACACATAGAGATCGGAAGAAGTCAGCACCACGGCTTGTTCGTGCAAGCGATGGGCGAGGCCCGGATCGCTACGGTCGGCCAGCGGCGAATTGCCGAGGCTGTCGACCAGCATGGTCGAGTGGAAATGCAGACGCGCGGTGGTCAGCGCTTCGATCACCCCGGTAGCGACCACGGCCGCCAAGCCTTTCACCGTGTTGAACCACGCGGAGGCGAACGGCCCTTCCTGCGGCTGGATGCTGCCGGTGGACAACATCAACAGCGGCAACACCGACATCGGTTGACCGAAGATCTGCAGCCATTGCAGAACGTAGAAGTTGTCGCGAATCCATTCCGAGGTCAGCAGCGAGCCTCCGAGGCAGGACAGCACCAGCATGCTCAAACCGATGCCAAGCACCCAGCGGCAATCGACCCAGCGCAGGTTGCACAGCGCTGCCACCAACGGCAGCGCAATCAATTGCGGCAATGCGGCGATCAGCATGATCGGCGCGGTCTGCGCCGGCCGATAACCCTGCACCTGCGCCAGATAACTCGATGGAATCAACACCACCGCCTGCAGGACTACCAGCACACCGGCCAACGTCATCAACGCGAACGACAAGTTGCGGATACCGAGCATCTGCAATTTGAAAAACGGGATCGGCTGCGACCACTCGTTGATCAGAAACGCCACCAGCAGCAGCGAACCCGCACCGAGCAATCCACAGATCAGGCTCGACTCGAACCAGTCCAGGCGATTGCCCTGCAACACACCGATCACCAGCATGCAAATCGCCGGAAAGCCCAACAGCAAGCCCTTCCAGTTGAATGACTTGAGGCGTTCCAGACGCAGCGGATCCTGCGGGAGACCGTACGCCACCATCGCCATCGCGACCAGGCACGGGGCGATGATTTGCCAGAACGTCCATTGCCAGCCGACGTATTCGGTCCACAAACCGGCCAGCGGCGTGCCGAGGCCCGGGCCGAATGTCGCCGTCAGTGCGTAGCCGGCCAGACCGTAGAGTTTGATATTCGCCGGCAAAAAGCGCAGAGCGACGGTCATCAGCATTGGCGGCAACGCGCCTCCGGCCAGACCTTGCAGGATGCGCATCAGCAGCAGACTTTCGTAGTTGGGCGCGAATGGACACAGCACGCCGAGTAGCGTGAACAGGCCGATCGCGCAGAGGGTGAAGCGGCGCAGCGAGAAGGTCACCGAACACCACGGCGCGAAGGCCATGGCCGCGACCGAAGTGGCGGTGTAACTGGCCACCAGCCAGGTGCCTTCGTCGTAACCGATATGCAGCGCGCCGCGAATATCGGCGAGGGCGACCTTGGTCACCATCTCATTGAGGCCCGACACCAGCACCGCCAGCAGCACGCCGACCAGGCCGATGATGATCCGCGCCCCGAATACCGGTGGCGTCGCCGCCTTCGCCGGGCTGGCCGCAGCGATGGGCGCTGCCGCCGTCAGGGATGTCATGAATGCAAACTCCGGAGGGAAAAATACCGGAGCATCTTAGTCGGGCTTGGCAATGACGAAAATTGACTTATTGGCAGCTTATAAGTGCGCCAGACGCAATTGTTAAAAGCAAAAGATCGCAGCCTTCGGCGGCTCCTACAGGGATATGCATTCCAATGTAGGAGCTGCCGAAGGCTGCGATCTTTTGATCTTAAGGTTGTGCAGCCAGCCAGGTTTCGTCACAGCAGGCCTTGAGCGTTTCGCGCAGCCAGCGGTGCGCCGGATCCTTGTCGAAACGCGGGTGCCAGGCCTGGGTCAGCATTAGCGTCGGCAACGGGATCGGCAGGTCGAACGAGCGCAGTTTCAGCCCGAGCCGGCGGACGCTGAGCAGCGCTTCCTTGGGCACCGGCAGGATCAGGTCGGAATCCGGCAAGGCAAACATCGCCGCATGGAAACTCGGCGCGATCACCGCCACGCGCCGCTCCAGACCCAAAGCATTCAGCGCCGTATCAATCGGGCCGCGAGCGATGCCACGGCGCGACATGCTGATGTGGGAAAACCCGGCGTAACGCTCGGCGGTGATTTCGCCGTCGAGTAATGGATGGTCTTCGCGCACCAGGCCCACGAAGTGGGTGGAGAACAGGTTCTGTACTTTGACTTCAGGGGTGACAGGGCGGGTGTTACTGACGCTCAAATCGATGCGGCCTTCACGCAGCGCTTCATCATCGCCATCACCCTCCGGGACGAAACGCAATTCGCAGTGCGGCGCCAGTTGATCGAGGGTGTCGAACAGCTTGCCGCCATATACGCCAATGAAAAAGTCATTGGCGCGGATGCTGAAGCGCCGGCGCAGTGTGCCCAACTCCACGGTGTCGGCGGAACGGAACAACAGCGACGCCTGCTCGACCACGTCGCGCACTTGTTCGCGCAACTCCAGCGCCTTGGGTGTCGGCACCAAGCCACGTCCGGCACGCACGAGGATCGGATCACCGATCGCTTCGCGGATCCGCGTCAGGGTACGGCTCATGGCGGCCGGGCTGAGGTTCATCCGCCGCGCGGCGCCAACCACACTGCCCTCGTCGAGCAAGGCGTCGAGGGCGACCAGAAGGTTCATGTCCGGGAGTTGCATGCTGAGCACTCATGGCTGATCAGGATTGATCTGGGCGCAATGCTAGCAAACATCCTTCAATTTAGGCGGTGGCATGACTGCCCCCTTCGCGAGCAAGCTCGCTCCCACAGTTGGAACGCATCCTCCCTGTGGGAGCGAGCTTGCTCGCGAAGGGGCCAGTCGCAACGCCACAGAATTACCGCTGCATCCCCCAACGCTTAACGGTCACCCGCTCGAGGGTATCGAACACCAGATTCTCCACCAGCAACCCGATCAGAATCACCACCGCCAACCCGGCAAACACCTTGTCGGTGTACAGCTCATTGCGATTCTGAAAGATGTACCAGCCCAACCCGCCCTTGCCGCTGGTCGCACCAAACACCAGTTCCGCCGCGATCAACGTGCGCCAGGCGAACGCCCAGCCAATCTTCAGCCCCGCCAGAATCGACGGCAGCGCGGCCGGGATCAGGATGAACAACACCAGCCGCAAACCCTTCAAACCGTAATTGCGCCCGGCCATGCGCAGCGTCTCGGAAACGCCGAGAAACCCCGCATAAGTGTTCAACGCCAACGCCCACAACACCGAATGCACCAGCACAAAAATCAGGCTGTTCTGCCCCAGACCAAACCACAGCAACGCCAGCGGCAGCAGAGCAATCGCCGGCAACGGGTTGAACATCGAGGTCATCGTACTCAGCAAATCACGGCCCAACTGCGTCGACACCGCCAGGGTGGTCAGCGCAAATGCCAAGACAATGCCAATCAGATAACCCTTGATCAGCACCACCAGCGATATCCATACCTTGGCCAGCAACTCACCGCTGAGCAGACCCTCGAACAACGCATGGCTGGTCTGCAGGAAACTCGGCAGCATCAAATCATTGTTCTGAATCCGCGCAACCACTTCCCACAGCACCGCCAGCACAATCAGGATCAGGCTTTTGCGCAGCCAGCCCTGTTGCCACAGCCGCGTACCCAGCGACAACTCACGCTCGACAGGCACTTCAGTCAGCGGCTCCAGCATAATTTCGAATTCTTCACGCACAGATGATGAATGGCTCATCGGGTAATCCTCCTGGCCGCTCAATAGGCGATGCGAATGTCGTTGAAGTCGTGGTCACGCTCGGTTTCCGGCGACTGGCCTTCATCGAACAGCAGGCGATGAATGCGCCGCGCCGATTCCTGAAACGCCACGCCACCGAGGCTGTGCAAATCGTATTGATGGCTGTGCACTTCGGCGCGCACCCGGCCCGGATGTGGCGACAGCAGCAGGATACGATTGCCGACCACCAACGCCTCTTCAATCGAGTGGGTGACGAACAGCAGAGTGAAGCGCACCTCTTCCCAGAGCAGCAGCAGTTCTTCCTGCATCTTGCGGCGGGTCAGCGCATCGAGTGCGGCGAATGGCTCGTCCATCAAGAGGATTTTCGGCTGCATCGCCAATGCCCGGGCAATTGCCACGCGCGCCTTCATGCCGCCGGACAAGGTGTGCGGATAGGCATCGGCAAATGCCGCCAGCCCGACTTTTTCCAGATAGTGCAGCGCGCGTTCTTCGGCGTCTTTTTTCTTCAGCGTTCGCGACGCGAGCAGCGGAAACATCACGTTCTGCTTGACGGTTTTCCACGGCGGCAGTTGATCGAACTCCTGAAACACCACGATGCGGTCCGGCCCCGGCGCATCGACGCGCTCGCCTTGCAGACGGATCTCGCCTTCGCACGGCTGTATGAACCCGGCGACCGCTTTGAGCAACGTCGATTTGCCGCAACCGGACGGGCCGAGCAGCACGTAACGATCGGCCGGGTCGATTTCAAAACTGACCTGATGGGTGGCGCGCACTACGCGTTGCGGCGTGCGGTATTCGAGGCTGACGTGATCGACCGCCAGCAACGCGTCGCTGCGGGCGATCGGGTTGCTGGCCGCGTGGCCTGGCAAGGGAGCGTTCATGGTTTGATCAATCTCCGGCGAATCAGAAAGGCGCGTCGCCCTGAATGGTCGTGCGATACAGCTTGCGGCGCAGGTGCGCGGGGCAGCCGGCGGCGAGATGGATCAGCGAACGGTTATCCCAGAACACCAGATCGTGCGGCTGCCACTGATGGCGGTAGATGTTTTGCGGCAGCACGCTGTGGGCATAGAGCTCGCTCAGCAGTTGCTGGCTCTCGTCTTCCGGCAGGCCGACGATGCGCGTGGTGAAACCCTCGCTGACGAACAGCGCCTTGCGGCCGTTTTCCGGGTGCGTGCGCACCACCGGGTGCACCACTTCGGCGACCTGGGCGAGCTGCTCCGGGGTCAGGGTCGGACGCCAGTTGCCTTCGAATTTGGTTTCGCTATAGCGGGCGGTGTAGGAATGCGCAGCGCTGCGGCCTTCAACCGCTTTGCGCAACTCGGCGGGCAAGCTGTCCCAGGCTTTGTGCATATCAGCGAACAACGTGTCGCCACCTTCGGACGGCAGCTCTTGCGCGTGAAGCATCGAGCCGAGGCTTGGCAGCTCTTTATAGGAAAGGTCGGAGTGCCAGAACTTGCCAGCATCACCGAGGCCGATGTTCTGGCCGTTTTCGATGATGTTGGAAACGATGAGGATTTCCGGGTGGTTGGCTAGCAGGAACTGCTTGAGCACATGGATCTGCAACACGCCGAAGCGGCGGCTGAAGTCGATTTGCTGTTGCGGGGTGATTTGCTGGTCGCGGAACACCACAACGTGGTGATCCAGATGCGCGCGGTGGATGCGCGCGAAGTCCTGATCATTGATCGGCCGGCTGAGTTCGAGGCCAATGATCTCGGCGCCGACGGCACCACTGAAAGGACAGATTTCAAAGGATTGCGGCGCGGCGGTCGCGGCGCTTGGGGAAGCAGTAGCTGCGGACATCTTTCCATCTCCCACGCACGGCGCGCTCACGGGCGCGCTCGTCGATCAGACACTCACGCTGGATTGCGTGTTGGTTCAGGTCGTGCGGCGCGCCGATTGGTCGGCAGGTACGCAGGGGGATGACTTTATAGCTATAAGAACTGGAGATTAAATACCGTTAATGAATAACGATATGGCGAATGGTGAGGAATGGACGGGATGGTGAGTGACGGTTTTTGTCACTTCCTGACAGAGATGTGGTGTTTGGGCTGCCGCTATCGCGAGCAGGCTCACTCCTAAAGGGATCGCATTCCATCTGGAGAAATGCAGTTAATGTAGGAGTGAGCCTGCTCGCGATGAGGCCGGTAAGGCCACTATAGAATCAACGCTCGTGCAACGCCTCGGCCCGCGCGCGAATGATCGGTTTGAGCAGGTAGCTCAACACCGACTTCTTGCCGGTAATGATGTCCACCGAAGCGACCATCCCCGGGATGATCAGCAATGGCTTCTCGTCCGTGCCGAGGTGGCTGCGCTCAGTGCGCACCTTGATGATGTAGTACGTGGTTTTCTTGTCTTCGTCGGTAATGGTGTCGGCACCGATCTGCTCAAGCTTGGCCTTCAGCCCGCCGTAAATGGTGTAGTCATACGCGGTGAACTTGACGATCGCTTCCTGCCCCGGATGCAGGAAGGCAATGTCCTGCGGACGGATCTTCGCTTCGACCAGCAAGGTGTCATCCAGCGGGACGATTTCGACCATGTCGCTGCCCGGCTGGATCACGCCGCCGATGGTGTTGACCAGCAACTTGTTGACGATGCCGCGCACCGGCGATGTCACCAGCGTGCGGCTGACGCGGTCTTCCAGCGCCTTGCCCGTCGCGCTGGCCTTGTTCAGGTCGGTGCGCGCTTCGTTGAGTTGGGTCAGCGCTTCGCTGCGGAATTTGCCACGCGTCTCGTCGATCTTGCGCTGCACTTCCTTGATCGCCGATTCGGCACGCGGGATGGCCAGCGTCGTTGCATCCAGCTGACCCCGGGTTTCCACCTCGGCACGCTTCAGACGTAGCACTTCCACCGGGGACACCGCGCCCTGGGCCACCAGCGGCTCGGACATGTTGATTTCCTGCCGCTGCAAGCCGAGTTGCTGACGATACTGCGCTTGCTTGGAGCCAAATTCGCGCAGCTCTTGCTGACGCTGAATCAACTGCTCCTGCAAACCACCGATCTCGTCGTGCAGTTGCTGGCGGCGGCTGATGTACAGCGATTCTTCGCTTTTTGCCTGTCCCGGCACGGCTTTGAGCACGTCCTCGGGGAAATTCAGCGGACGGTCATCGACCTCGGCGCTCAGCCGTTCAACGCGCAGCAGCATCGACAGGCGATCCGCTTCGGTTTCGCCGACGTTGGAAGCAAATCGTGTGTCGTCGAGGCGAATCAGCGGTGCGCCGGCTTCGACGATCTGGCCTTCCTTGACGAACAGTTCGGAGATGATCCCGCCCTCAAGGTTCTGGATTTTCTGGATCTTCGACGACGGAATCGCCTTGCCGTCGCCCTTGGTCACTTCGTCGATCACGGCGAAGTTCGCCCATAGCAGCAGGAAGATGAAGAAGCCGATGATCGCCCAGATGGTCAGGCGCACGACGCGCGGGGCGTCTTCGATCAGCGCTTTGTTGACCTCCGGCAGCGGCTGGCCCTGCAGCGATGCCGAGCCTTTGAAGTAGCGACGGATCGAATCCTTGAAACCCGACTTAAGCAACACTGATCTGCCCCTTCTTCAACGCTTCCATCACGGCGGCTTTCGGGCCATCGGCGAGAATTTGTCCACGGTCGATGACCAGCAGACGATCGACCAGCGACAACAGTGAAGCCCGGTGCGTCACCAGCACCACAGTCTTGTTTTCAATCACGGCAGCGAGGCGTTGCTTGAGGCGTTCTTCGCCGGTGTTGTCCATCGCACTGGTCGGCTCGTCCATCAACAGAATCGGCGGGTTGAGCAACAAGGCCCGGGCCAGTGCGACGTTCTGCCGTTGGCCGCCAGACAAGTTTTGCCCGCGCTCGCCGACTTGCAGCTCGTAGCCTTGCGGGTGCAGACGGGCGAATTCGTGGACGCCGGCCAGTTCGGCCGCCTGCAGGACCAGCTCGTCTTCGACATAACGTGCGCCGGAGACGAGGTTGTCACGCAGGGTGCCGGCCAGCAGTTGAATGTCTTGCGGTACGTAGCCGATGTTGTAGCGCAGTTCGCTGACGTCGATCTGGCGGATATCCACACCGTCGACCAGCAACGCACCGTCGTCCGGCTGATACAGGCCGACCAGCAGTTTCGCCAGCGAACTCTTGCCCGAGCCGCTGCGGCCGATGATGCCGATCTTCTCGCCGGGACGGATCACCAGGTTGATGTTCTTCAGCGCCGGGTTCTGTTGTTCCGGGTAGGTGAAGCTGAGCTGGCGGCATTCGATCGCACCCTGCAAAACCTTGCGGCTCAGCGGGCGCTCTTCGAAATTGCGCTCTTGCGGCAGCTCCATCATCTGGTCGACCGAAGTCATGGTCACCCGCGCCTGCTGATAACGGGTCAGCAGACCGGACAGCGACGCCAGCGGGCTGAGGGCGCGGCCGCTGAGCATGTAGCAGGCAATCAGACCGCCCATGCTCAGGTTGCCGGCGATGATCTGGTAGACGCCGAAGACGATCATGATCACCCCGGCCAGTTGCTGGATCAGCAGGGTGATGTTCATCGCCAGGCCGGAGAGCATTTTCACCCGCAGTTCGAGGCGACTGAGGGTGCCGATGGTCTGTTCCCACTGGTACTGGCGTTCGCTCTCGGCGTTGTTGACCTTCACCGCGTCGAGGCCGGCGAGGGTTTCGATCAGGCTCGACTGGCGCTCGGCGCCGAGGGCCATGGTGCGCTCCATGGTGGCCACCAGCGGTTTCTGTAACGCATAGCCGATCAGCAGGGCAATCGGGAAGGCCAACACAGGGATCCACACCAGATGCCCGCCGAGAATGGCGATAACAATAAAGATCAGAATGGTGAACGGCAGGTCGATCAGGCTGGTCAGGGTCAGCGAGGCGAGGAAGTCGCGCAGGCTCTGAAACTCATGGATGTTCTGCGCAAAGCTGCCGACCCGTGCCGGACGGTACTTCATGGCCATGCCGACGATGCGTTCGAACAGCGTCGCGGAGATGATCAGGTCGGTTTTCTTCCCGGCCAGGTCCAGGCACAGGGCGCGCAGACTCTTGAGAATCAGATCGAAAATGTAGGCGCCGGTGATGCCCAGCGCCAGCACCCACAGGGTCGCTTCGGCCTGGTTCGGCACCACGCGGTCGTAGACGTTCATCACGAACAGCGGCGCGGCCATGGCGATGATGTTGATCAGGAAGCTCGCGGCGATCGCGTCGGCGTACAGCCAGCGCGAACGCTTGAGGGTGTCGCGGAACCACGAGCGTGCGCGCGGAATCAGCGTGCCGTGGTTGACGTCGAATTTGTGTTGCGGCTGAGCGAAGAAGACTTTGCCGGTATAGTCATCGGTCAGCAATTCACGGCTGACAATCGACTCACCACCATCAGTTTCACTGAGCAGCACCCGCGCTTCGTTGTCACCCTGCCAGCCGAGCAGGACGGCGCTGCGGCCATCCTTGAGCAGCAGCAATGCCGGCATGGCGATCGCCGGAATTTCCTCCAGTTTGCGCTGCAGCACGCGACCTTGCAGGCCGGCGCGAGCCGCCGCGCGGGGCAGCAATTCGACACTCAAACGTTGTTTGGGCAGCGGCAGGCCGGTGGTCAGCATCGCCGCGCTGGCGGGTTTCTGGTGCAGCATGCAAAGGGCGAGCAGACCGTCCAGTAACGGATCGTCGTGCAACGCGCGTGGATCATGACTGAGATGAACTCGACTGACTTCTGATTCCACGCTCGACACTCTTTGACAGTTGAAAAGGGATAACTCAATTCATCCCAGGCAGCTGGACCTTGGGCTTCACGTCGTTCTGCACAACGGATGCCAACGGCGCGACCACTCCCTGGCTTCTGAGCAACTCGCCCATGGTCGCCTTGATTCGGTACTGAGTAAATAACTGAATGTTTTTGATTTCAGCCAGACGCCGCGAAGCGGTAAACAACTCGTTTTCGCTGTCGAGCAAATCGAGCAGGGTTCGTTCGCCGAGGCTGAACTGACGCTGGTAAGCGGTGCGCACCGAGGTGCTGTGGTCGACGTATTGCTGAGCGATCGGCACTTGCGCATTGGCATTGTTCAATGCGTTCCAGGCCAGACCGAGTTCTTCGTTCAACTGACGCAAAGCGTTGTTGCGGATGTCCAGCGCCTGATTCGACAGATACGACTTGGATTCCAGATCGGCCTTGTTGCTGCCACCGGAATAGAGGTTGAAGCGCATGCGCAGCATCGCCTGCCATTCGTTGTTGTGGCCATTCTGGCCGTCCAGATCGTTGTCGGCGGTGCGGCCCAGCTCGGCGTCGAAACGTGGGTAGAAGGTCGACTTCGCGGTTTCGTACTGCTTTTCGGCGGCGGCGATGTCGGATTCGGCCGAACGCAGGATCGGACTGTTTTCCAGCATCTGCTGGCGCGCTTCATTGAGGTTGGCCGGCATCATCGCCATGAACGGCGCCGGACGCTCGAGTTGATCGGGCATCTGGCCAACGGCACTGAGGAAGTTGGTTTCCGAGTCGGCCAGATTGGTCTGCTCGGTGATCAGGTTGTTGCGCGCCTGGGCCATTCGCGCTTCAGCCTGATCGAGGTCGGCACCGCTGCCGACGCCGCGCTGGGTGCGCAACTGGATCTGGTCATAGATGCGCTGGTGACTCTTGAGGTTGTCTTCGGCCAGACGCACGAATTCGCGGCGGGTCAGCACGTCCAGATAAACCTGGGCGACGGTCAGCGCGGTGCGCTCGGAAGTGCCGAGCAAGGAGTAAGCGCGGGAGTTAACGGTGGCTTGTTGACGCCCGACTTCGCTGGACGTCGCAAAACCGTCGAAGACCATTTGCGAGAGACGTAAACTTGACTCACTGCGGTTCAGGGTTTCCCAGTGGTTGCCGCCGCCATTGGCACGGGTGGTGACGCTGTCGGTTCCTTCACGGCCATAACCGCCGAGCAGATCGACCTTCGGCAGGTATCCACCTTTTGCAGCTCTTAATTGATAATCCGCAGCCAAACGACTGTTGACCCCTGCCTGGATTTCCGGATGGACATCCAGTGCCTGCTGCATGGCTTCTGGTAAGGATTGTGCTTGTACGAAAGAGGCGGCGAGAGCGAAGGGTACGGCGAAAAGCAGGGGCGAACGCATGATAGGAATTTCCCAGAACTACTTGTCTTGAATCACAGCAAAACGTGGCGCTGCGTCGGATGATGGCAACCAGATTGACCGTATGTCGGAAAGTTCAAAACAGGAACTGGATCACACGCTGAAGGACAGGTCGCCGCGGAAATATCAATGTGACATTAGTGGGGCGATTGTTTAGGATGGCACCCATAAGGTCAATAGTTTGGCATAAAGTTAATAGCGAAAGAATCTAGCCAAAATATTGACGAATAGACGCGTCAAACTTGTTTCGCAAATTTTTAAAGTACGTCCAGACTGAATCGGCGCCCATGCCATCAGGTCCATGGAAGTCAACTGAACGTGACACCCGGAGAGTCTTCAATGAGCAGTGTTGTTGCCATCGTCAAAAGCATTGTCGGTCAGGTATTCGTGGTGTCCCCAGAGGGCGTGCGTCGCGTACTCGTTGAAGGCGATCGCCTGTTTGTCGGCGACCAGATCGACACTGGCCTCTCCGGCGCCGTGTCGCTTGAATTGGCAGATGGCCGCACCCTCGATCTGGGCCGTGAGACTCAGTGGAGCGCCAACGCGCCTGACTCCAGCGCTGACCTGGCCGAAGCCACCGCGCAGGCTGCGCCGTCGGTAGCAGAATTGCAGCAAGCCATCGCCGCCGGTGTCGACCCGACTACCGCGCTGGATGCCACGGCTGCCGGCCCGAGCGCCGCCGGCACTGGCGGTGCAGCCGGTGGTGGCCACAGTTTCGTGATGCTCGACGCCACCGCTGGCCGCGTTGACCCGACTATTGGCTTCCCGACCGCAGGCATCAACGCTGCCGGTCAAGCCGCGCAGAACATCACCGGCGGCCAGACCACCGACACCACCACCAACGCCCTGCGTGAGTCGACCCTGAGCCTCAGCGCCACGCCGACCATCACCGAAGCCGGCGGCGTGCTGGTATACACCGCGACCCTGACCCAAGCGCCGCTCACCGACCTGACCATCACCCTGTCCAATGGCTCGGTGATTGTGATTCCGGCAGGCTCCACCACTGGCACGGTCAATGTGCCGCTGGCGCCGAACGACACCGTTTATAACGACCCGACCCAGATCGACGTGACCGTCACCGGCACCACCGGCGGCAACGGCATCACCGTGACGCCGCCGACCACCCCGGCGACGACGCAAGTCACCGACACCATCGACACCACCACCGTCACCCTGACGGCGGGGCCGAGTGTCACCGAAGGCGGCCAAATCACTTACACCGCAACCCTGACCAACCCGGCACAAACCCCGGTCACCGTCACCCTGTCGAACGGCTCGACCATCACCATCGGCGCCGGGCAAACCAGCGGCACCGTCAACGTGCCGACCCCGGCCAACGACGTCTATAACAACGGTAGCACCGTCACCACCACCATTACCGGTGCCAGCGGCGGCAACTTCGAAAACCTGGTGCCGAACCCGACGCCAGCGGTGACCACCATCACCGATTCGATCGACACCACCAACCTGACCCTGACTGCCACCGGCACAGTGGTCGAGGGCGGCCAGATCACCTACACCGCAACCCTGACCAACCCGGCGCAAACCCCGGTCACGGTCACGCTGTCGAACGGTTCGACCATCACCATTGACGCTGGCCAGACCACGGGCACCGTCAACGTGCCGACCGCGCCGAACGACGTTTACAATAATGGCGGCACCGTCAGCACCACCATTACCGGCGCTAGCGGCGGCAACTTTGAAAGCCTGGTGCCGAACACCACGCCGGCGACCACCACCGTTACCGACTCGATCGACACCACCCGCGTGAGCCTTACCGCCACCGGCACCGTCGTCGAAGGTGGCCAGATCACTTACACCGCGACGCTGACCAACGCAGCGCAAACCCCGGTGACGATCACCCTGTCGAACGGCTCGACGATCACCATCGAAGCCGGCAAAACCACCGGCAGCGTCAACGTGCCGACCGCGGCCAACGACGTTTACAACAATGGCAGCACCGTCAGCACCACCATCACTGGCGCTACCGGTGGCAATTTCGAAAACCTGGTGCCAAACACGACGCCAGCGACCACCACTATTACCGATTCGATCGACGACACCAATCTGTCGCTGACAGCGACCGGGAGCGTGGCCGAAGGTGGTTCGATCGTTTACACCGCGACCCTGACCAATCCGGCGGGCACTCCGGTAACCGTGACGCTTTCCAACGGCTCGGTGATCACCATCGAAGCGGGCAAAACCACTGGCACCGTGACCGTTCCGGCGCCTGCGGATGATGTCTATAAAGACGCCGGTAAAGTCGAAGTCACCATCAAGGATGCGACTGGCGGCAACTTCGAGAATCTGGTGCCAAGCACTGTCCCGGCCGTGACCGAAGTGACTGACACCATCGACACCTCGACCGTGAAGCTGACGGCCGACACCTCGGTTGCTGAAGGTGGCACCGTCACTTACACCGCGACCGTTGGCGCGCCGGTGACCGGTTCGCCTGTCGTTGTTACCTTGGCCAACGGCCAGAGCATCATCATCGAAGTCGGCAAAACCACCGGCACCGTGACCACCACCGCGCCGAACGATGCGTTGACCGGCAATGCGCCGCTGACCAACTCGATCACCGGTGTTTCCGGCGGTAATTACGAAGATCTGGTGGCCGACAAGACTCCGGTTTCGACCAGCGTGACCGATGTTGCCGACACCACCAACCTGTCGCTGAGCGCGACCGGTTCCGTGGCTGAAGGTGGTTCGATTGTTTATACCGCCACGCTGACCAACGCAGCCGGCTCGCCGGTAACCGTGACCCTGAGCAACGGCTCGGTGATCACCATTGAAGCTGGTAAAACCACTGGCACTGTGACCGTTCCGGCGCCTGCCGATGACGTCTACAAAGACGCCGGCAAAGTCGAAGTCACGATCAAGGACGCCACCGGCGGCAACTTCGAGAACCTGGTGCCGAGCACCGTTCCAGCCGTCACTGACGTGACCGATACCGTCGACACCACCACGGTCAAACTGACCGCCACCGAGACTGCTGCTGAAGGTGGCACCGTCACCTACACCGCCACTGTTGGCGCACCAGTGACCGGTTCGCCAGTGATCGTGACTTTGGCCAACGGCCAGAACATCACCATCGAAGTCGGCAAAACCACTGGCACCGTGACCACTACTGCACCGAATGACGCGTTGACCGGCCATGCACCGATCACCAACGCGATCACGGGTGTGAGCGGCGGCAATTACGAAGACCTCGTCGCCGACAAAACCCCGGTCAGCACTACCGTCACTGACACCACCGACACCACCGACCTGACACTGAGTGCGACCGGCACCGTGGCTGAAGGCGGCCAGATTACCTACACCGCGACCCTGACCAACGCCGCAGGCTCGCCTGTTACCGTGACCCTGTCGAACGGTTCGGTGATCACCATTGAAGCCGGTAAAACCACCGGCACCGTGACCGTCGCTGCTCCAGCCGATGACGTCTACAAAGACGCCGGCAAAGTCGAAGTGACCATCAAGGACGCCACTGGCGGCAACTTCGAGAATCTGGTGCCAAGCACCGTTCCAGCCGTCACCGACGTCACTGACACCATCGACACCTCGACGGTCAAATTGACCGCCACCGAGACTGCGGCTGAAGGTGGCACCGTCACCTACACCGCTACCGTAGGTGCGCCGGTCACCGGTTCGCCTGTCGTGGTGACTTTGGCCAACGGCCAGAACATCACCATCGAAGTCGGCAAAACCACCGGCACCGTGACCACCACCGCGCCAAACGACGCGCTGAACGGCCACGCACCGATCACCAACTCGATCACCAACGTGAGCGGCGGCAATTACGAGAATCTCGTCGCCGACAAAACTCCAGTCAGCACCACCGTGACTGACGTCACCGACACCACCAACCTGACGCTCAGCGCCACCGGTACTGTGGCTGAGGGCGGTTCGATCATTTACACCGCGACGCTGACCAACCCGGCCGGCACCCCGGTGACCGTGACCCTGTCGAACGGTTCGGTAATCACCATCGAAGCCGGCAAGACCACTGGCACCGTGACCGTCGCTGCGCCTGCCG
>NZ_VCNJ01000012.1 GCF_005938625.1 Pseudomonas fluorescens | reverse complement strand
GCTCACTCCTACATTAGATCTCCATAGGTCTGTATGACTCGGTTGTGATCACCATGAATACTTCAACTGCCAAAGCCCACCTCGACCTGTCGCAACCCCAGCGCAAGGTCCGCGTACGCAACCCCGGCTGGTTTCTGGTCAGCCCTTCGGTGGCCCTGTTGCTGCTGTGGATGATCGTGCCGCTGGGCATGACCATCTACTTTTCGATGATCCGCTACAACCTGCTCTACCCCGGTGAAAACGAGTTCGTCGGGCTGGAAAACTTCAGCTATTTCCTGACTGACTCGGGCTTCATGCCCGGTGCCACCAATACGCTGTTGCTGGTCGGTAGTGTGTTGCTGATCAGCGTGGTGCTCGGCGTGCTCATCAGTGCGCTATTGGAAGCGAGCGAATTCCTCGGTCGCGGCATCGTGCGGGTCATGCTGATTTCGCCGTTCTTCATCATGCCCACGGTCGGTGCGCTGATCTGGAAGAACCTGATTTTCCATCCGGTCTCCGGAATCCTCGCTTACGTCTGGAAGCTGTTCGGCGCACAACCGGTGGACTGGCTCGCCCACTACCCGTTGCTGTCGATCATCATCATTGTGTCGTGGCAATGGCTGCCCTTCGCGATCCTGATCCTGATGACCGCGATGCAGTCCCTCGACCAGGAGCAGAAAGAAGCTGCGCGCCTCGACGGTGCCGGGCCGATCGCGATCTTCTGGCACCTGACCCTGCCACATCTGGCGCGGCCGATTGCCGTGGTGGTGATGATCGAAACGATCTTCCTGCTGTCGGTGTTCGCCGAGATTTTCACCACCACCAACGGCGGCCCCGGCTACGCCTCGACCAACCTCGCGTACCTGATCTACAACCAGGCGCTGGTGCAGTTCGACGTCGGCATGGCCTCGGCGGGCGGCTTGATTGCCGTGGTCATCGCCAACATCGCCGCGATCATTCTGGTGCGGATGATCGGCAAAAACCTGACTGACAAAGCCTGAGGCCTGCCATGACTCTCCAACAATCCCGCCGGCTGCAAAGCCTGCTGCTCGGCACCCTGGCCTGGGCCATCGCGATCGTGATTTTCTTCCCGATCTTCTGGATGGTGATGACCAGTTTCAAAACCGAAATCGACGCGTTCGCCACGCCGCCGCAGTTCATCTTCACGCCGACGCTGGAGAACTACCTGCACATCAACGAGCGCAGCGACTACTTCAGTTTCGCCTGGAACTCGGTGGTGATTTCCTTCAGCGCCACGGCCCTGTGCCTGCTGATCGCGGTGCCGGCGGCGTACTCAATGGCGTTCTACGAAACCCAGCGCACCAAAGGCACGCTGCTGTGGATGCTCTCGACCAAGATGCTGCCGCCAGTGGGCGTGCTGATGCCAATCTACTTGCTGGCGAAGAGTTTCGGCCTGCTCGACACGCGCATCGCGCTGATCGTGATCTACACGCTGATCAACCTGCCGATCGTGGTCTGGATGGTTTACACCTACTTCAAGGACATCCCCAAAGACATCCTCGAAGCCGCCCGCCTCGACGGCGCCACGCTGTGGCAGGAAATGGTCCGCGTGCTGCTGCCGATCGCCAAGGGTGGCCTCGCCTCGACCGTGCTGCTGTCGCTGATCCTGTGCTGGAACGAGGCGTTCTGGTCGCTGAATCTGACCTCGTCGAAAGCTGCGCCACTGACTGCGTTGATCGCCTCGTATTCAAGTCCGGAAGGTTTGTTCTGGGCCAAGTTATCGGCGGTGTCGACCCTGGCGTGTGCGCCGATTCTGATCTTCGGCTGGATCAGCCAGAAACAACTGGTGCGCGGCCTCTCGTTCGGCGCCGTGAAATGAAGATTGAAAAGCAAAAGATCGCAGCCTTCGGCAGCTCCTACGCGGAATGTCGTATCGGCCTATCTCTCCTGTAGGAGCTGCCGCAGGCTGCGATCTTTTGATCTTAAAAAAACAACAATGCGGAGGCCCATCCTCATGGCCAACCTGAAAATCAAGAATCTGCGAAAAGGCTTCGAAGGTTTCTCCATCATCAAAGGCATCGACCTGGAAGTGAACGACAAGGAATTCGTGGTCTTCGTCGGCCCGTCGGGCTGCGGCAAATCCACCTTGCTGCGGCTGATTGCCGGTCTGGAAGAAGTCAGCGACGGCACCATCGAGCTCGATGGCCGCGACATCACCGAAGTCAGCCCGGCCAAGCGCGATCTGGCGATGGTGTTCCAGACTTACGCGCTGTACCCGCACATGACCGTGAAGAAGAACATGTCGTTCGCCCTCGATCTGGCCGGCGTGCCGAAAGCCGAAGTCGAGAAGAAAGTCGGTGAAGCCGCGCGCATTCTCGAACTCGGGCCGATGCTCGAGCGCAAGCCGAAACAGCTCTCCGGTGGCCAGCGTCAGCGCGTCGCGATTGGCCGTGCCATCGTGCGCAACCCGAAAATATTCCTCTTCGACGAACCGCTGTCCAACCTCGACGCCGCGCTGCGCGTGCAGATGCGTCTGGAGTTGCTGCGCCTGCACAAAGACCTGCAAGCGACGATGATTTACGTGACCCATGATCAGGTTGAAGCGATGACCATGGCCGACAAAGTCGTGGTGCTCAACGGCGGCAAAATCGAACAAGTCGGCTCGCCGCTGGATCTGTATCACCAACCGGCCAACCTGTTCGTCGCCGGGTTCCTCGGTACGCCGAAAATGGGTTTCCTCAAGGGCAAGATCGCCCGCGTCGATGGCCAGAGCTGTGAAGTCTCACTGGACGCCGGCACGCGCATCACCCTGCCGTTCAACGCCGCCAATCTGAGTGTCGGCAGCGCCGTGACCCTGGGCATTCGCCCGGAACATCTGGAACTGGCGCAAGCGGGCGACTGCACCCTGCAAGTCACCGCCGACGTCAGTGAACGCCTGGGCAGCGACACTTTCTGCCACGTCACCACCAACGTCGGTGAAGCCCTGACCATGCGCGTGCGCGGCGATCTGGCCAGCCGTTACGGCGAACAACTGAGCCTGCACCTCGACCCGGCGCACTGCCATTTATTCGATGCCGAAGGTGTCGCGCTGACCCGTCCGCTGCGCGCTGCGGCCTGATTTCGAGAATTCCCGATGAAACTCAACCAACAAAACCTCCAACGTCTGGCCAGCGAAGTAAAACTGCCGGCCTACAGCCTCAGCGAAACCCGCCAAGGCATCGCCCACATCGGTGTCGGCGGCTTTCATCGCGCGCATCAGGCGTATTACACCGACGCCTTGATGAACACCGGCGAAGCCCTCGACTGGGCGATTTGCGGCGTCGGCCTGCGCACTGAGGACCGCCGCGCCCGCGATGATCTCAAGGAACAGGATTACCTGTTCACCCTGTTCGAACTGGGTGACAGCGACGACACCGAAGTGCGGGTGATTGGTGCGATTCGCGACATGCTGCTGGCCGAGGACGGCGCTCAGGCGTTGATCGATAAACTTGCCGACCCACAGATCCGCATCGTCTCGCTGACCATCACCGAGGGCGGTTACTGCATCGACGACAGCAACGGCGAATTCATGGCGCACCTGCCGCAGATCCAGCACGATCTGGCCCATCCGGAGGCGCCGAAAACCGTATTCGGTTTCTTGTGTGCAGCCCTGGAAAAACGCCGGGCGGCGGGCATCCCGGCGTTTACCGTGATGTCTTGCGATAACCTGCCGCACAACGGCGCCGTGACGCGCAAAGCGCTGCTGGCATTTGCCACGTTGCGCAACAGCAATCTGTGCAGCTGGATCGACGCCAACGTCAGTTTCCCCAACGCCATGGTCGACCGCATCACCCCCATGACCAGCACCGCGCATCGCTTGCAACTGGCCGATAAACACGGGGTCGACGATGCCTGGCCGGTGGTCTGCGAGCCGTTCGTGCAATGGGTACTGGAGGACAAATTCGTCAACGGCCGCCCGGCTTGGGAAAAGGTCGGCGTGCAGTTCACCGACGATGTTTCGCCCTATGAAGAAATGAAGATCAAACTGCTCAACGGCAGCCACTTGGCGCTGACGTACCTGGGCTTTTTGAAGGGCTACCGTTTTGTTCACGAAACCATGAACGACCCGCTGTTCGTGCGCTACATGCGCGCTTATATGGACCTGGACGTGACCCCGCAACTGGCGCCGGTGCCGGGCATTGATCTGCGGGACTACAAGGACACGCTGGTTGCGCGCTTCTCCAATCAGGCGATTGCCGATCAGCTGGAGCGGGTGTGTTCGGACGGTTCGTCGAAGTTTCCCAAGTTCACCATTCCTACCATCAACCGGTTGATTGCTGATGGGCAGGAGACCAAACGTGCGGCGTTGGTGGTGGCGGCGTGGGCGTTGTATTTGAAGGGTGTGGATGAAAATGGCGATAGCTATTCGATCCCGGATCCGCGCGCGGCGTTTTGTCAGGCGTTGGTGGCGGACGATGCTTTAATGACCCAGCGGTTGTTGGCGGTTGAGGAGATTTTCGGCACGGCGATACCGCGTTCGGCGGAGTTTGTGGCGGCGTTTGAATGGTGCTGCAACAGCTTGCGCGAGGACGGTGTGACGCGGACTTTGCAGCGGATTCTGGATTGAAAAGCCCCTCACCCTAGCCCTCTCCCAGAGGGAGAGGGAACTGACCGAGTGGTTCTTTCGGAATACATCGACCTGACAGTCCGGAGTCGAACTCAGGATTTGAACAACCTCTGATTTAGAGAACCGGAGTCGAACTCAGGTTTTGAACAGCCCCCGATCGGCTCCCTTCCCCCTCGCCCCCTTGGGGGAGAGGGCTGGGGTGAGGGGGTAAGCTCTTGATCTTCACCGCAACCCAACGGGTTCACACATGACAACACAACAACTCTTCCTGGGCATCGACTGCGGCACCCAAGGCACCAAAGCGATCATCCTCGACGCCACCAGCGGCCAAGTCCTCGGCCAAGGCGCCGCCGCACACACGATGATCAGCGGCGCCAACGGCCGCCGCGAACAAGACACCCAGCAGTGGCTGGAAGCCTTTACCCTCGCTACCCGTCAGGCATTGCAGGCGGCGAATGTAGACGGCCAATCGATCCTCGGCATCGGCGTCTCCGGCCAGCAACACGGCCTGGTTCTGCTCGATGATCAAGGCGAAGTCCTGCGCCCGGCCAAGCTCTGGTGCGACACCGAAACCAGCGCCGAAAACGACCGTCTGCTCACTCATCTGGGTGGCGAGAAAGGTTCGCTGGAACGCCTCGGCGTAGTCATCGCGCCAGGCTACACGGTGTCGAAACTGCTCTGGATCAAAGAACAACACCCCGTGGTGTTCTCACGCATCGCACGCATTCTGCTGCCCCACGACTACCTGAACTTCTGGCTCACCGGCCGCGCCTGCAGCGAATACGGCGACGCCTCCGGCACCGGCTACTTCAACGTGCGCACCCGCCAGTGGGACTTGCAACTGCTGCGCGACATCGACGCCAGCGGACGCCTGCAAGCGGCGCTACCAGAGCTGATCGATGCGCACCAAAGCGTCGGCACCATCCTCCCGGCCATCGCCGAACACCTCGGCATCAACCCCAATGCACTGGTCTCCAGCGGCGGCGGCGACAACATGATGGGCGCCATCGGCACCGGCAATATTCAGCCCGGCGCGATCACCATGAGCCTCGGTTCTTCCGGCACGGTGTACGCCTATTCCGAGGTACCAAAAGTCAGCCCTGACGCCTCGGTCGCGACGTTCTGTTCGTCCAGCGGCGGCTGGTTGCCACTGATCTGCACCATGAACCTGACCAACGCCACCGGCGCGATTCGCGAGCTGTTCGACCTCGATCTGCAGCAGTTCAACGACCTCGTCGCCCAATCACCCATCGGCGCCGATGGCGTGAGCATGCTGCCGTTCCTCAACGGTGAACGGGTTCCCGCCCTGCCCCACGCCACCGGCAGCCTGCACGGCTTGACGCTGGATAACCTGACCCAGGCCAACCTCTGCCGTGCCGCCGTCGAAGGCACCACCTTCGGTCTACGTTACGGACTGGATTTGCTCCGCCAGAATGGTTTACAAAGCCGCAGCATTTGCCTGATCGGCGGCGGTTCGAAAAGCGCGGTGTGGCGGCAGATCGTCGCAGACATCATGAACACCCCGGTGATCTGCACCGAACAAAGCGAAGCCGCCGCCCTCGGCGCAGCGATACAAACGGCGTGGTGCAAATCCTGGTCGAACGGCCACGAAAACACCCTCGCCGACCTGTGTCAGCGCTGCGTGAAACTCGATTCAAGCAGTGAAACCCTGCCGATTGCCGCCAACGTCGCGGCGTTCCAGCAGGCCTATGAACGCTATCAACAGCATGTCGCAACCCTATAAAGAGCAAACAATTATGTATTTGGTGTGTGGCGAAGCCCTGTTTGATTTTTTCAGTGAAGACGACGCCAGCGGTCTGGCCTCGAAAGTGAATTTCAAGGCGATTGCCGGCGGCTCGCCGTTCAACGTCGCCGTCGGTTTGCGCCGTTTGGGCGTGGACTCGGCCTTGTTTGGTGGACTGTCCACCGATTACCTCGGCCGTCGTTTGCAGCGAGTGCTGCAGGACGAAGGTGTGCGCCCGGACTATCTGGTGGATTTCGCCGCGCCGACCACATTGGCCATGGTTGCCGTCGGTGCAAATGGCTCGCCGCATTACAGCTTTCGCGGTGAAGGCTGTGCCGATCGACAACTGAGTCTTGCGCATCTGCCAGCGCTGGGTCCTGAGGTGCGCGGCTTGCACATCGGCTCGTTCTCGCTGGTGGTGCAGCCAATTGGCGACACCTTGCTGACACTGGTGCAACGCGAGAGCGGCAAACGCCTGATCACCCTCGACCCCAACGTACGCCTCAATCCCGAGCCGAACATCGACCTGTGGCGCGAGCGCATCGCGACGCTGGTGCCACTCGCCGATCTGATCAAGGTCAGCGACGAAGACTTGAGCCTGCTCTTCCCCGAACAGGACCCACAACGCGTGATCGAAGGCTGGCTCGTACAGCGCTGCAAAATCGTCTTCCTCACCCGGGGCGGCGACGGCGCCACTGTATTCAGCCGCCAGCATGGCAACTGGTCGGTGCCGGCGGCCTCGGTGAAAATCGCCGACACCGTTGGCGCGGGCGATACCTTCCAGGCCGCGCTGATCACCTGGCTGACCGAGCACGGCCTGGATTCGGTCGAAGGCGTGCAGCAACTCGATCGCGAGCAGATCGACGCCATGCTCAGGTTCGCCGTGCAAGCCGCCGCGCTGACCTGCAGCAAGACCGGTCCGGATCTGCCCTATCGTCACCAATTGCGCTGAGCGCGTAGACTGTCGGCCTTTTTGCGCACGACGGGATAACGGCTTTTGAATTACGGGCAGACGCTTGGACTACTGACACTGGCAACACTACTGAGCGGGTGCGGCACCTCGCCGCCCCGTTCGCCGGAAGACATCTGTGAAATCTTCCGCGAAAAAAGCGACTGGTACGACGCTGCGCAAGTCACGCAAAAACGCTGGGGCGTGCCGATTCAGGTGCCCTTCGCGATCATGTATCAGGAATCCGGCTACCGCTACGACGCCAAGACCCCGCGCAAATACCTGCTGTGGGTGATCCCGTGGGGCCGCGTTTCCACCGCCTCGGGTTATGCGCAAGCCAAAGATGAAGTCTGGGCCGACTATCAGAAAAGTACTGGCCGCGGCGGTGCCGATCGCGAAGACTTCGACGACGCCATCGACTTTGTCGGCTGGTACATGGACAAGACCTACTCGATCAACGGCGTGTACAAGTACGACGCCTACAACCAGTACCTCAACTATCACGAAGGCTGGGGCGGCTTTCGCAACAAGACCTACGCGAGCAAAGCCTGGCTGATGCCGACGGCGCGCAAAGTGCAGAACCGTTCGGACGTGTATGCGCGGCAATATGCCGGGTGTAAGGAAGATTTGAATCGGGGGTTCTGGAGCCGGTTCTGGCATTGGTTATAGCAGCAATTTCAAGGGCCCCATCGCGAGCAGGCTCACTCCTACATTTGATCGTCGTCGGACACAAAACCTGAGTCCACTGAAGATCCCCTGTAGGAGTGAGCCTGCTCGCGATAGCGCCCGATCAAGCACTACACATCCAGACCTACAACACCGAAAAGCTATAACTCACAATCAACCGGGTCTCATCCACATCCCGGGCAAACTTCTCATAGTTGGTCCGGTAAGTCGCATTACGCAAACGCAGACTCACATCCTTGAACGTGCCCGTCTGAATCACATACTTCAGCTCGCTGTCGCGTTCCCACTCCTTGCCTTCCTGATCACTGCCCAACACCTTGATGTGGTCACCGTTCACATAACGAGTCAGGAAGCTCAAACCGTTAATGCCAATGGCCTTGAAGTCATAGTCATAACGCAACTGCCAGGAACGTTCCTGCGCAGCGGCGAAGTCGTTGACCTGCACGTAGTTGACCAGATACGGGTTGCTGCCATCGAGGTACGGCATCGAGTTATCGCCGTTCATGCGCTGCCAACCGGCGCTGAACGTGTGGCCGCTGTGCGCATAGGACAGCATACCGCTCAACGCACGGTTATCGATGGAACCGGCCTTGGCATCACCGCTGTCGGCACTTTTCAGCACGCGCAGATCCGCTTTAAGTACACCGCCAGCTAACGGTTGATTACCCGAAAGCCCGACAAAGTGCTGACGATAAATGTCTTCCAGTTCAGCGTAGTGATACTGCGCGGTCAGGCGATCGTTGATCTTGTAGTCGAAGCCGTACATGTCGAAATGGTCGGCGGTGGTGTTGCAGGCGTAGCGCTTGTTCTTGCAGTGCACACGGATGTCTTGCGAATCGGTGGAGTCGCGCGCGGTGTACTTGTCCAGGCGCGCGGCCATGAAGGTCAGGCCTTTCAGCTCTTTAGAAGTCAGCATGGCGCCGTTGAACATGGTCGGCAGCAAACGGCCGTCGTTATATTTCAGCAACGGCAGATCCGGCAGCAGCGCGCCGTACTTCAGCACCGTGTCCGAGACCTTGACCTTGGCGGTCAGGCCCATTTTCGCGTATTGGCCTTTCGAGCCGCGCGGATCGTTGCCGCTGGAAGGCAGCAAGCCGCTGTTGCTGCGGTCCGGGCTGGAATCGAGTTGAAAGCCGAGCATGCCCAGCGCATCGAGACCAAAACCCACGGTGCCCTCGGTGTAGCCCGATTGCAGGTTGAGAATAAAACCCTGTGCCGACTCTTCACGCTTGGATGCGCCCTGAGCGTTCGAGGTGCTCCCATCACGGAAATCGCGGTTGAAGTACACCGTGCGCGACTCGATTTTCGCCGTGGTGTCTTCAAGAAATCCGCTGGCCTGAACCTGTGCGGTAAAACCTGCGCACAGCACAAAGGCTCCGAAGCCAAACGACTGGCGCGGGGTGATGAGGGGAAATGGGGGACGCATGAAAAACTCCAACAATGCAGCGTTTGCGCAAGCGCGCAACAAGCCAGAAAAATAGCTCCCGTCCCGGGTCAGATTGAACCAGGAGAAAGTGAACACGCAGGGGTGAGCGGCAATGATGGCAGATGGCTTTGACGTGCTACAGGCGACTTTAGTCTGAATCTGACTGAGGATTCTTCAACGCAGGGTTGTGGGAAAAGTTGCCGGCAATCAACGCCAATTCGCACGAAACGCCCGGTTTCACTGGGCGAAACACCTCATCTAAGGGTTTTCCCTATACCGCAAACCTGCCAGACCTACGGCTTTTGTGCCTTGAACGAGGCGGCTGAATCCTCCATCATCCGTCACCTGCTTATTCAACGGACGGAATTCAAGGCATGCTGGACGCCAACGCAACCCACATTACCCTCACGCTTGAAGGCGCCAACGCCGACCTGCAAGTCCTCAGTTTCACCGGTCGCGAAGCCCTCAACCAACCGTTCCGTTTCGACCTCGAACTCGTCAGCGCCCGCCCGGACCTCAAGCTCGAAGAGCTGTTGCACAAGCCCGGCGTCCTGACTTTCGGCCCGACCGGCGAAGGCAAGATCCACGGTCTGGTCTATCGCATCGAGCAAGGCGACTCCGGCAAGACCCTGACCCGTTACAGCCTCAGCCTGGTGCCACAACTGGCCTACCTGCGGCACAACCACGATCAGCAGATTTTCCAGCAACTCACCGTGCCGAAGATCATCGCCCAGGTGCTGGAAGATCGCGGCATCCTTGCCGACGCCTACAGCTTCCAGCTCAACGCCGAATACCCGGAACGCGAGTACTGCGTGCAGTACGACGAATCCGACCTGCATTTCATCCAGCGCCTGTGCGAAGAAGAAGGCATCCACTTCCACTTCCAGCACAGCAGCAGCGGCCACAAACTGGTGTTCGGCGACGACCAGACTGTGTTCCGCAAGCTGAAACCGGTGAGCTACCAGCAAGACTCCGGCATGGCCGCCGACAAACCGGTGATCAAACGCTTCAACCTGCGTCTGGAAACCCGCACTACGCGCGTCAGCCGCCGCGACTACGACTTCGAAAAACCGCAGATCCTCCCCGAAGGCACGGCGAAAAGCACCTTTGCCCCGGACCTCGAAGACTACGACTACCCCGGCCGCTTCACCACCCGCGAGCGCGGCAAGTTCCTTTCCACCCGTGCGCTGGAACGCCATCGCAGCGACTACAAACTCGCCGAAGGCAAAGGTGACGAACCGACCCTCACCAGCGGCCATTTCCTCACGCTCGCCGAACACCCGCGCGCCGAGTGGAATGAACTGTGGCTGCTGCTGGAAGTTTTCCACGAAGGCAAACAACCGCAAGTCCTCGGCGAAAACGTCACCAGCGACGTCACCGACAACAAAAGCGATTTCCACCAGGGCTACCGCAACAGCTTCCTAGCCACTCCATGGGACGCGCACTACCGCCCTGCCCTTGAACACCCGAAACCAAAAGTCCTCGGCAGCCAGACCGCCGTCGTCACCGGCCCGGCGGGCGAAGAGATTCACTGCGACCAATACGGCCGCATCAAGGTGCAATTCCACTGGGACCGCGACGGCCAGTCCAACGACAAAACCACCTGCTGGATGCGCGTCGCCAGCGGCTGGGCCGGCGCCGCGTACGGCGGCATCGCCATCCCGCGCATCGGCATGGAAGTCCTCGTCACCTTCCTCGAAGGCGATCCCGACCAGCCGCTGGTCACCGGTTGCCTGTACCACAAGGAAAACGTCGTCCCCTACGACCTGCCGGCGAACAAGACCCGCAGCACCTTCAAAACCCTGAGTTCACCGGGTGGCAAGGGCTACAACGAATTCCGCATCGAAGACAAGAAAGGCGTCGAGCAAATCTACATCCACGCCCAACGCGACTGGGACGAAAACATCGAGCACGACCAGAAAATCCGCGTCGGCAACGAACGGCACGACACCGTCGAAGCCAACACGCTGAGCGAATTCAAGGTTGAAGAACACCGCATCACCCATCTGGACCGCATCAGCGAAATGCGCGCCGACGAGCACCTGACCGTCGGCGTGACCCAGCACGTAAAAGTCGGCACCGCTCAATTCGTCGAAGCCGGCAGCGAAATCCACTACCACGCCGGCGACAAGGTCGTGGTAGACGCCGGCATGGAACTCACCGCCAAGGCTGGCGGCAGTTTCGTCAAGGTCGACGCCGGCGGCGTGACCATCAGCGGCGCTGAAGTGAAGGTCAATACCGGCGGCGCACCTGGTGTGGGCACCGGGATCGGGATTTTGGTGCCGTTGATTCCGGGGTTGGCGGCGGCGGACATCGCCGGAAGGCTGATGGAAAAAGCCAAGGCCAATCCGACGTGGCTGGAGTTGAATTTGCACTACGACAATCTGGAACCGGTGCCGGGCGCGTCTTATCGCGTTGATTTTGCCGATGGCTCGACCCGCGAAGGCGTGCTGGACGATGACGGCTTCGCCCGGTTGGAAGACGTGCCGAAAGGACCGGCCAAAGTGTATTACGGCGAGGATCCGCGGCCGTTCAGCCGCGAAAGTGTCGCGGTGGTGCAGAACTCGGACGAAAAAGTTAACGAAGATTTACGCAAGCTCGGCCTGGACCCGAACCAGGTTGATTTACAAGCATTAGTGGAGAAAGCCGCAGGGAGGCTGACATGAGCGAGGCAGTAGCTGAGAGCGCAAACGACGGCGGCGAAGACCGTAGTGCCGCCTATCAAGAAGCCGCCGTTGAGCTGGCAAAAGGCATCGCGCTAGGTGCAGTGCCGTTCCTGGGGCAAGCCATCGATGCCTACGACACCATTGAATCCGCGATCGTCCTCTACAACGCAGAGTCGACCGATGGCAAGGAAGACGCACAGTTCGACCTGCTGATGGCCGTCATCGGCTGGATTCCAGGCCCCGGCGACGGCCTGAAAAAAAGCCTGCGCATCGTCAACAAAGACCCGCAGCGCTATGCCCCGGTACTGTTCGACCTGCTCCGCTTCGTCCTGCAAGAATGCGGAATCAAAACCAGCCCCGAAGAACTGCTCAAGCAGATATTCAACGCTGGCAAGCTACGCGGCGAACTCGATGAAATCATCACCGGCGTCAAAGGCTCCTCGACGTTCCAGAGCCTGCCCAACTGGGCAAAAACCTCCGTCGTCACCGTCCTCGCCTCCTCCCGCGACAACATGCCGGCCATGGTCGGGATCGTTGAAAAGCGACTGGTGAAATGGAAAGGCATGCAGCGCAATAGCTCGGCAGCCGGCTCCGGCTCCAGCCACCCGAAAAGAGCGGAAAAACCCGCCAACAAAGACTCCTCGGTTGCAGCGAAAGGCACCGATGGCGCCAGTGGCACCCACTCCAATCAGGTCGAAGCCTCGAAAATGGGCCTTCAGGCCCCTTCCAGCATTTTGAACGAAGGTTTGGGAGTGAGTGGCGAACACATTGCGGACTACATCTGTGCAGTGGAGTTTGGCTGGGGAAAGGATTGGGACGGGCATGACAAGGGTGCTGATGGAAAGTGGCTCGAGGGCGTGCCGAGTGCCAGCAAGATGGGCAAGCTTTCGGCGGGCGGGAGTCCTAAGGCGAAGCATGTTCTTTATAAGTTGACGGACGGAGCGAATGGTACGGGCATAGATGCAATCTGGCGCGCAAACCCTTCAAACAATGAAGGTAAGAATTTTGCCATCATCGAGGCAAAAGCAAGCCGAGATGAGGATGCGCCTAAGTTTATGCGTAAACCAAATAACACTAGAAAACCTGGGGTTGGTTCAAAGCTAGGTGTTTCAGGCCTTACTGACCCTAGCGACTTGCTCGAACCGGTAGAAAATGCCTCTGATAGCGCCCAAAACAAGACACCTTTAAGGTCAGGAAAAAACAAACCGACCACCACTAAAAACAAGCAAAGCTCAGCATCAAAGACAAGGGAAATACTTGTTCAGATGAGCGAAGAGTGGATCGATAGACATGTCAAAAAATCCTTTCGGGCTGCATTAGCTGTGCAAATAAAAAGCTCATATAGTCGCCATCTTTTTTATTCACCTTTATACCACCCGAGCATGAGCCCCAAAGATCACGCTGGCGCACGCCTTAACAACTCTAGCGACGAAACTCACCAAAACCACAAGGCCTTTCATTATAAGGACGCCGAAATCAAAGCTTTCGTGAATAAGCGAAAAAAATCTTTGATTAGAAAATATGGCAAATTAGAGACGCTCACGCTTGAGGTTTAGAACATGAAAAAAAGACAGAAATTCTACTCTGAAAATCAATATAGAATCTTCCTACAAGAGTACGAAGAAGTTCTTGAATTCTGTAAAACAAACACCTTCCAATCTAGCTCTCCAGAGCAAGAAGCCTCACTTCGAGCCAGACACCTCCAGGATCTCTTGCTTGATAAAATTTTAGCCACCTACACAGCTGGAGAAGAGATAAATACACTTATTCCATTGCTTGAGGAGCTAATAGAAAAATATGAAATTCGGCAAAAAAAATTAGCCATCTACGAACAAGCACCCAAAATCTCTCCTTTGGCAATAGATGATTGGTTGGACCAGTATGAAGAATGCGTCCAGGTCATCAGCTTGTGCATACTTTTGCAGCGACCTGATTTATTAAAACGCTTTGTAATTCTTATGGACGAAGCTGGATATGCTGGCGACGACACCTTGTACGAAGACTTACTAAGAAAAACATTGCCAAATAGACATGACGTCGACCAATGGTACCACGACGTATACACACCTTTGATCCAAGCTATATATGCAGATTCTAAAGAAAAGTCATCAACCCTTTTGAATGAATACTGCAAACAGTGGTACACCGCTTTTAAACAAGCTCCGTGGCATGATACTCACCTACAAGGCGAGGACGGAAGTTATGTAGGATATTGGGCTTTCGAAGCTGGCGCGATTGCCTTTTTGTATGGCATAGACGACAGCAAAATAGACCACATGGTTTACCCAAAGGATTTGGTCGAATACGCCCGAAACTATCAGCCAACTAATGCATCTCAAGTTGCTCGCGTTGATTCTGGCCAACCATGCAGCATGACTGGCTATTGGTTTACACCGGCACAAGCAAATTCAAGACGTCATTTCCTTAAGGGTGAAACGATGCCGAGCTTCAGTGATTCCAAATGGGGTCAAACTATTTGGTATTGGTCAGGCGAAGAATAGAATTGCCTCCTACTCGCTCAGAACTTGGCCTACAGTTCTGAGCGAGATGCTCATAGCACACTATTGCAACCCTATGAAATCTCAATAGCAAAACATCTCCGCATAAGTCATCATTCACTATAAGCACTTTGCATCATACTCGCTCAAGATGAGACTAGCCAACATGAAAATAAGACAAGCTTATCTTAGCGAAAATCATTATGAAAATTTCTTAAAAGAACACGACAAAGCAATCAAATTCTTCAAAAGCAATAAATTCAAATCCGATACTGCCGAGGAAGAAGCATCACTTCGCTCAGCTTTTTTTCAGACTCTAGCTCTTGACAAGCTTCTTGCCAGCTATACCGCAGGAGAAAACATAGAGGACCTCGTCCCTCTGTTGGAGGATCTAATTGAACAATACGAGATCCGTCAAAAGACTCTAGCCGAATATGAAAAATCACCAAAAATATCGCCATTGGCACTAGACGACTGGCCGGATCAATACGAGGAAGCCGTTCAAGTTATCAGTCTCTGTATTTTGTTGCACCGAACAGACTTATTACCTCGCTTCGTAAAACTCATCGACCAAGCGGGGTATGCTGGTGATGACACTCTTTACGAAGACTTATTGAAGAAAGTTCTGCCAAACCGCCACGACGTCGATCGTTGGTATCACGACGTATATACACCACTTGTACAAGCCCTATACATTAACAATAAAGTAGAATCTTCAAAGCTTCTAAAAAAATATTGCCAACAATGGTACCCAGCCTTTAAACAGGCTCCTTGGCACGATACTCATTTACAAGGAGAGGATGGTAATTATGTCGGGTACTGGGCCATCGAAGCAGCAGCTATTGCATTTTTATATGGCATAGACGACAGCAAAATAGACCATATGGTCTATCCCAAAGACTTGGTCGAGTACGCTAGAAATTATCGACCAACAAATGGGTCACAGGTTGCTCGTGTTGACGCTGGTCAGCCATGTAGCAAAACTGGCTATTGGTTTACCCCTGCCAAAGCTGAGTCTCGTCGTCACTTCATTCAAGGTGAGGTTATGCCTGACATCAAAGACTCTCATTGGGGGGACACTATTTGGTATTGGTCAGGCGAAGAATAAGCAGTCCTGCTACTCGCTCAGAGTTCATCGTCAGACTCTGAACAAGTACTTATAAAAAGACAAAATAAATAGAAGACTTAAAAACCCGTACCGTCTGTTGATAAATCGAATTCAGGGCATGCTAGCGCCAAGGCAAGCTATTACCATCCGATCTAAGGGGCGAGAACCGTCGTGAACGACAAAATTAAAAACCTCGAAAATTACGCCGAAGATTTGTCATTTAGGCTTTCAGACGGAACATCAGCAGTCAAGCTCGGCGTGATCGCTACACTTTACTTCAAAGGTGGTTACACCACTGACGTTAAAATAGCTGTAATGGATTGTTTTCGGGCCTTTTACCAAGAATTCGGCACTCACTTAAAAGGCCAGATCAAAGACAAACACACCAAGCTTACATCGCAAAATTTTGAAAAGACTGTAGAAAAAATAATCCGTTCAGGCCCGCATGATCAATACGAATGGCAATTAACCAGCGCCGCAAGCATGTATCAAGCTGAAGACTACGGAATTTCAGCCATGAACAGCCGGGAATTGCACGGCGACCATGCTCGATCATATATAAAAATCGTACTTCCTTGGCAGTTTATAACCACCGAACTCGGGTCATCTCGATACAATCACTGGATAGATTTTCTGAGTTCAAAAATCAATGCAGAACACGGGTATGGTGGCTTATCAACAATTCTTCCTTATGATTTCGATAGCTATTTGCCAATAGAGTTTGAACTCGCCCGACGTTACTTGGGGCTTGAGGTTGACTCAATGCCACATAGTTTGACTATCCACCTTATTGACTCTATCAAAGGGGTGAATTGGCAAACTGTGTTAGGTGATCATTTTGTGCAGCAACTTGGTGGAGAGGATGCTCTACGTCAATCGTTTAAAGGTCGCGACGATGTTTATATAGAGCGATACAGTCGCGGCTTGATCATCCGCGCCGGAGATCATCCTCAGCTCGGTGCAATCGAGGACGGCGCGCCACCTTCTTACTTAGTCGTCAATGAAATAGTTAAATCACTCCGCATTCCTACACCTAGTCAGTTGCATACCTACTCTCCACACGGGAACTGCTTCGAAAAAGAAAGCTCCGCGCAATGGTATGCTCGATTTGACCGAGAAGACACTATCGCTAATCCAAGTTATGTCGAGTCTGGAAAACTGTGCCCTCAAGAAGGCATCCAGTTTGAAGAATAGAGGCACCGGGGCTTTCAGGAAGAGAATCGATATGAGTACACGGCAGAAGTTCTTGAGCGAGGCACGCTATTCTAATTTCTTCAGAAACAAGGAAAAGACAAATTTTTTCTTTAGAGATAATACTTTTCAGGCGGACTCAGAGAAACAAGAAAAGTCTCTGAGAGCTCGTCACTTCCAAAAATTGATACTCAAAGAAATACTTATCCGCTATACAGCCGGAAATGAAATAGACACTCTAATCCCATTGGTGGAAAGTCTTGTCGACGGCTACGAAATACTTCAAGAAAAACTGGCTATCCATGAAGGCAGTCCGAACATAACACCGTTAACCATTGATGATTGGTTAGATCAGTACGAAGAATGCGTTCAAGTATTTAGTTTATGCATACTTCTCCATCGTACCGATTTACTAAAACGCTTTGTTGCACTTATTGATCCTGCAGGGTACGCCGGCGACGACACGCTATATGAGGACCTTCTTTGCAAGCTTTTACCGGATCGATACGATGTTGACCGTTGGTACCACGACGTCTACACCCCCCTCGTCCTAGCCATCTACGAAGAAGATAAAGACGAAGCTTCAAATCTATTAAAAAATTACTGCGAAAGTTGGTATCCGGCATTCAAGCAAGCTCCGTGGCATGATTCGCACAAACAGGGTGACGAAGGCAGTTACTTTGGTTATTGGGCTCTGGAAGCTGGGGCTGTAGCGTTTCTGTATGGCATCAACGACAGCAAAATCGATCACATGGTCTACCCCAAGGATCTGGTCGAGTACGCGAGATCGCAAACCATAAAGCCCTAACTCTAAACTACGATATTCGTCACGGACATAACACTTGAAAATACGGCAGAAATATCTTACTGAATTACGTTACGACAATTTCCTGACAAACTACGACGAAGAATTTGAATTCTGGAAGGACAAACTATTCACAGCAGACTCTCCTGAACAAGAGAAGTCTCTACGAGCCAGGAATTTTAAAAACCTCCACTTGGAGCACGTCTTTATGCTCCACACCGCTGGAGAGGACATACAAAGTCTGGTTCAGCTTCTGGAATTGTTGATTGCCAGTTATGAAAAACTCCAGAAATACCAGGCCACTTATGAGCAGATACCTAACATCACTCCTCTGATTATTGATGACTGGCCAGATGAATATGAAGAGTGCCTGCAAGTCATAAGCCTGTGCATCATGTTGCATCGCACTGATTTGCTAAAGCGTTTTGTCTTTTTAATCGATAGTGCGGGATATGCCCATACGGATACTCTGTACGAGGACTTATTGATCAAGGTGTTACCTGAGCGGGCGGATATCGATCAGTGGTATCACGATGTCTCCACGCCGCTGATACAGGCCATTTACGCTGAAGATAGGAATGAGGCATCCAGATTTCTAAGCAATTACTGCGAGAACTGGTATTCCGCCTTTGAGCAGGCACCATGGCATGACACGCACCACGACGGCGAGGAAGGAAGTTACGTCGGATATTGGGCTTTCGAAGCGGGTGCCATTGCTTACTTATACGGCATCGATGACAGCAAAATAGATCACATGATCTACCCTAAGGATTTGGTCGAATATGCCAGAAACCATCAACTTTCTAATAATCCAAGGGCGCCCGTTTAGATGCTGGCCTACCCTGTAGTCATGACAGGAAATTGGTTTACGCCGGCGCAAACCGACTAAAGCAAGTGGAGGTGTAGAGGCATGAAAAATAGACAAAAATTCTTCAGCGAGACTCATTACAAGAACTTCCTGAGAGAGCACGACGAAGTTATAGATTTCTTGAAAACAAACACCTTTGAGTCAGACTCCCCTGAGGAAGAGGCAGCACTTCGCTCTCGGCATTTGCAAAAACTCGCGCTTGACAGGCTTTTGGCGGCTTATACTGCGGGCGAAGAGATCACTTCACTACCTCCCCTCTTAAGTGACTTGATTGACAAGTACGAGACCAGACAAGCAAAACTTGCGATATTCGAAAACACTCCTGAAATATCACCACTCGCGATTGATGACTGGCCCTACCTATATGAAGAGTGCGTACAAGTTATAGGCTTCTGTGCATTACTGCATCGTACCGACCTTCTTAAGCGCTTTGTAAAACTAATGGACGATGCGGGCTATGTCGGCAGTGATACTTTACTTGAAGACCTGCTAATTAAACTATTTCCCGACAGAAAAGATGTGGACCAATGGTTTCACGATATCTATACCCCTTTAGTTCAGGCCATCTACGCAGACAGCAAAGAGGAAGCATCCTCGCGCCTAGAGCAATACTGCTGCCAATGGTATTCAGCATTTGAACAAGCCCCATGGCACGACTTACATCTGCAGGGAGAAAATGGAAACTACGTCGGTTACTGGGCTATAGAGGCTGGAGCAATTGCATTTCTATACGGTATAGACGACAGCAAAATCGATCACATGGTCTACCCCAAGGATCTGGTCGAATACGCTCGCAGCCAGCAACCACAATGAGCTTTTCCAATGCCACGCCATCCACCACTCAGCCTGCCCTCTTTCGACGGCAGGCTTTTTTGAGGGTGAACTCAGGCAGGCGCTTTCCAGTTCAACATTTGCTGCTGCGCCACCTGCAGCAAATCATTGCCATCCTGCGTCAGCAGGTAAAGCGCATGGGTAATGTGTGGAATGTCTTGCACGTCGGCGTGCTTGAAGCACAGGCAATGCAGGGTTTCGAGCAGGTCGGCGGCGGCGCGGATGCGCTGGACGGCAGCTTCGAGGATGTCTTTCGGGTTGGCTTGGGTGTCGATGAGCAGTGTCGGGGTTTCGGTGACGTTGCTGCTGAGGGGGAGATAGCGGTTTTGTAGCAGTTTAATTATTGGCATTTTGATTACTCAACTGTATTAGAAGGTAACCGCCATAGCCGTGACCAAACGGTGGGAGGCGGCCGTGTACAGGCTTGGTCAACCGAGAACAGTTCAAACTCAGCTCGCCCGAAGGCGTCCTGCACACAGCCGCCACAGCTATGCACTTCACGGATCGTGAAATCCGAACGGTGCAAATGATGGCACATATGCAATGAACTTTTCTCAGGTGACCAAACCCGAACCACTGATTTTGCAGCGGCAACCGACAATAACCGCCCCGCTCCAGCCGCCGAAAGCAGACAAGGCACCAGCCTTTGTAGGAATTCGCCAAACCTTCCTGAGAAAACCGCCGCACTCCCTGACAGCCGGCGTTCAGCTCGGTTAACCATCCCTTAACGCCGTGGTCAAAAACTCTACTGAACCGCACGCCCTCAGCCATTCTGGCTGTTGCCCAGTGCGGCAGGTTCGGGTGCATCACGCCGAACTCTAGAACCGCCACTCGGGAGTCCTTTCATGAACATTCGTCCTTTATTGCTCACCGCCGCCCTCGCCTGCACCGCGTTCGCCGGGCTGGCCCAGGCCAATGACACCTCTGCCACGTCCAAAGCCGTGCCGTATGAGTACGGCATGCCGCTGCATGTGGCCAAAGTGGTGTCGTTGACCGAGCCGCCAACGCAACTGTGCAAAGTGGTTACGGCCGATATGAAGTACATCGACAACGCCGGTAAGCCTGAGGAAATCAGTTATCGGAAATTGTCTGACGCGTGCAACTTCCAGAACTGACAGAAACGTCTGATTTGCGGGTTTGCGGTAGGCGTGGGGAGTTTCGGCGGTTATGCTCGGAGCCCTCCTCACTGCCGCAAGGATTCGCCATGCAGTTGTCGTTTCGCACGTTGTCGGGTTTCACTTGTTCGTTGTGTTTTTTGCTGGCGTTGGCCTGGGGCTTTGTCCCGGACATGCTGCTTGCGATCTGGAGCATCGAGTACTCCGACGCTGCCGGGTTTGTCGCGCGGCGCAGTGCGGTGTTGTTTGCGGCGTTGGGAGTGATGTTTTATCTGGTGCGCAACGCACCGCCGTCGCTAGGGCGCAATGCGCTGAGCAACGGGTTTATCGTCGGTTGTTTTGGTTTGGCGGTGTTGGGGTTTGCGGAATGGCTGAACGGTCATGCCGGCCCCGGGATTTTGCTCGCGGTGCTGGTCGAGTTCGCGCTGGGCCTTGGCTTTGTGCAGGCCCGGCGCGTGACGGTCGAACTGGGTGAAACGGTGCGTTAAACGACTCTGGAGCGTGGGCTGTAGTGATGTTGCACAGTTTGCTGGTTCAGATCCGAGCGCAGCCCGGCGATCAGTTCGTTGATTTCACGACAGCCATTGAGGTGGCTGGCGTCGATGCCACTGACCAGCAGATCGACCTGATCGGTCTGGTGATCGCCGAAAACCTTGACGGTCATCGACAAGTCCGGCGACAGCGTGCACTGGCAGCGTTTCGGCAGAAAACTGCTTTCAATGATATTGCGTAGTTCCAAGGCAGACAGAAACATGGCGAAACCCTCTCCTTACTGTGAGATGCCAATCAAGTATTCACGCTGACCGTTGCTGCGCCTGCACGGGTGTGTCCCCGCTGTTTCCCTGGTGCGACAAGCGGTGGTACTGCGAAATGCCCATTGGAGTGTAGGCGCCCAAGGCCGGTGCGCCGCACTGAAAAGACGCATAAAGCGTGCCTTTCATCGGTTCATTTTCACCCTCATGAAATCAAGCACTTGGCGGCGGTGCCAGTATTTGGCTACTTGCAAATTGCAAGAATGGCCTCGGCGGGTACTGCAATTTGCAACTCGTCGCTGGTTTGCAATCACGGCCCATGACGGTAAGAATGCCCGTCATCCACCCTACACCCGCACGGAGGCTTCCATGGGTTCTTTCCGCGTTTACGCGACCACCGGGCTGTTCATCGCCAGCCTGTCCACCCTCGCCCACGCCGCCAAGCTTGAAGACGTCGCGCCGTACCCGAAGGCTGAAGCCGGGTTCACCCGCCAGGTCATTCACTTGCCCAAGCAAGAGCAGGAAGAGAACTTCCAGGTGGAAATCCTCGCCGGCAAAACCCTTGAAGTGGATTGCAATCGCCAGCGTTTGGGCGGTGTTCTCGATGAGAAGAATCTTGAAGGCTGGGGTTATCCGTTCTATCGCCTGGAAAAAGTCATCGGCCCGATGAGCACGATGATGGCCTGCCCGCCGGGCAGCCAGAAGAAACGCGCCTTCGTGCCGGTCGTTGGTGACGGTTTCATGGTGCGTTACAACAGCAAGTTGCCGGTCGTGGTGTATGCGCCGTCGGACGTCGAAGTGCGTTATCGCATCTGGTCGGCGTCGGACAAAGTCGGTACAGCCCTGCAGGAATAACCCGAGCAAGGAGTGCTTCGTTTGATTACCTGCCACGTCCGATATGTCATTGATCCATACCAATTGCCCGAGTTCGAGGCCTACGCCAAGGCCTGGCTCGGCATCGTCGAGCGCTTGGGCGGCACGCATCACGGCTACTTTTTGCCGTCCGAGGGCGCGAGCAACATCGCTTATTGCCTGTTCAGTTTTCCGTCACTGGCGGATTACGAAAGCTATCGGCACATCGCGATGACTGATCCGGAAAGCACCGCACTGGTGGCCAGCCTGGTCGAGAAGAAGTTCATCGTCAGCTACGAGCGCAGCTTCCTGCGCCCGTTGCTGCCGTAAGCCGCTTCACGCCGAGACGCCGCACAACGCGGCGCGCTCGGCGACATGGCGCAGGCTGTCGAAGTTGATATTGGCGCCCGAGTCGATCGCCACGAATGTCTGCTCGCGCACCCCGGTTCGCGCTACGTATTGCTTGATTCCCGCCACGGCCAGAGCGCCGGAAGGTTCGGTGATCGAGCGGGTATCGTCGTAGATGTTCTTGATCGCCGCGCAAAGGTCGTCGTTGCTGACGGTGATTACCTCGTCGACGCAAAAGCGGCAAACCTCAAACCCGAACGCGCCGATCTGCGCTACCGCCACGCCATCGGCGAAGGTGCCGACATTGGGCAGCACGACGCGTTGATCGGCTTCGAGCGCGGCCTTCAGGCACGCGGAGTGTTCCGATTCGACGCCGATGATCCGCACTTCCGGGCGCAGGTATTTGACGTAGGCTGCGATGCCGGCGATCAGACCGCCACCACCTACCGGGATAAAGATCGCGTCCAGGGTGCCTTGATGCTGGCGGAGGATTTCCATTGCCACTGTGCCCTGCCCGGCGATCACCTCCGGGTCGTCAAACGGAGACACGAAGGTGCGCCCGGTTTGTTCCGCCAATTGCAGCGCATGGGCCAGCGCGAACGGGAAACTCTCGCCGTGCAGCAACGCTTCAGCGCCACGACTGCGCACACCCAGCACTTTCAATTCCGGCGTTGTCGCTGGCATGACGATGGTCGCCGCGATCCCCAGTTCGCGCGCGGCCAACGCCACGCCTTGCGCGTGATTGCCGGCCGATGCGGTGATCACTCCGCGCGCCTTCTGTTCATCACTCAATTGCACCAGTTTGTTGTAGGCGCCACGGATCTTGAAGGAAAACGTCGGTTGCAGGTCTTCACGCTTGAGCAGAATCCGGTTGCCCAGCGCCTCCGACAGCGCCGGCGCCGCTTGCAAAGGCGTGCGCACCGCGATGTCGTACACCGGCGCGGCGAGGATCTTTTTCACGTAGTGCTCAAGCAGGGTTTGTTGGTCGTATGTGTAACTCATGAACATCTCCTTGGCAGAATTCACACGGTCCCTGTAGGAGCTGCCGGAGGCTGCGATCTTTTGATTTTGTTTTAGAAAAATCAAAGTCAAAAGATCGTCCGATCGCGGCCCGAGCCTTCGGCAGCTCCTACATGAGCCACATTTCAAAAAACCCGGAGACAGAAAGTAAAAACCCGCCTCTAGGGCGGGTTGGGTGCTGCAGTCGTGAGCTAGCCCGCCAAATGAGGAATGGCGGTAATAATAATTGGCTGGCAACGCGATACAGTCGAAGTCATGGGCTGGAAATTAGCCTGCGCGCTACTGGCAAGTCAATGGCCAATTTTGCGTGGTGACGTTAGTCTGGCGACTCTCTCATCACACCATGGAAGGCTTGCATGATGTCTATCGCCCTGCCCCTCACGGCTTTGCTCGCGTTTAGCGGTTATACCGTTTCGGTGATGCTCCAGGCTGAACAGTCGTTGATCGACTTTGGCATCAGCCTGATGTCGCGGCCCGATACCGCGCAGGTGGTGATTGATCTGTATCTGCTGGCGACACTGGCCGGCGTGTGGATGGTCAAGGATGCGCGGTCGCGTGGGCAGTCGGTTTGGTCGGTGCTGCCTTATTTGTTGTTGACGGCGGTTTTTGTGTCGATCGGGCCGTTGTTGTATCTGGTGGTGCGTGGGGTTCGCGAGCGTCGGAAGGCGGTGGAAAAATGCAACCAGATACTGTGAACACCTGAAAACCCTGTAGGAGTGAGCCTGCTCGCGATAGCGGAGTGTCAGCCAAAAATAAGGTGACTGACACTCCGCTATCGCGAGCAGGCTCACTCCTACAATGGAATGTCGTGGGATTCAGGGCTTTTTTACGGCGACGAACGCGGCGGTTTCGTAAGGCACCGTCACCACATCCCTGCCACGCAGCGCCGGCTCTGCGGCAATCAATGCACGTATCTGCTCATCGACCTTCGCCCGCTGCGCCTCCGGCAGCGCGGCGATGAAACTGGTCGAGCGCACGCGGTTGAAGATCACGTCTTCCGGCGCGCCGGTATGGCCATGGTGAAACCGTTCGACTTGCAAAGGCGCGAACGCCGGGTGCGGAAACGCTGTGCGCCAAGCACCTGTGTAGTAGCGTGGCGTGTCACCCTCCAGCGCATTGACGATGGCGTCCAGTTTCGGCACCCAACTGACCTGGGTGTCACGCAGGTTCCAGATCAGCCCTAACTTGCCACCGGGCTTGAGCACCCGGGCGATTTCGCTCAGTGCCTCGGTGCTGGCGAACCAGTGAAACGCTTGCGCGCAGATCACCACATCCACGGAAGCGTCGGGCAACGGCAAGTCAGTCGCTGTGCCGCTCACGGCCAGCACTTCAGGCCAGGCATCCGAGAGTTTTTCGAGCATCTGTGCCACCGGCTCAACCGCGATCACTTGCGCACCGGTCGCCACCAGACGCCCGGTGAACTTGCCGGTGCCCGCGCCCAGATCAATCACGGTCTTGTGCCCATCCAGGCCCAGTGTTGCGGTCAGCCATTCGCTGACCTGCGGTGGATAGTCCGGCCGCCCTTTGACGTAGGTGTCGGCGGCGGTTTTGTAGCCGGCAGCGGCTGAGTGATGGACGTGGTCGGTCATGGCAACGCTCCTTACGACAAAACATCGGATCGACGGCAGACGCTGACGAGCATAGCGCTTGAATTTACGCTGAACTTGAACAGTCACTGATAAAGCAATGAATAAAAATTCACGCTGTGGTGTTCAAAGTGAAACATAACCCTCTGTGGAGCCTTGCCCATGACTATCCGTTCCGTTATGTTCGCCGCCCCGTTGTTACTGGCCGCCGCGATGTCCAGCCATTTGGCCTTCGCCAACGGTGATGAAGAGGCTCCGGTACAGAAACCCGAATGCCCGAAAGGCCAGGTCTGGGACAGTAAAACGCAGAAATGCGTGCTGCAAACCAGCAGCCTGTTGCCGGACGCTGACCGTACCGACTACGCCTATCGCCTCGCCAAGGTCGGTCGCTATGAAGAAGCCCTGGCGTTGCTCGATACGCTCAAGCAACCGAACACCGCCAAGGCCCTCAACTATCGCGGTTATGCCACACGCAAACTGGGGCGCACCGACGAAGGTATCGGCTACTACCTGCAATCGGTGAAACTCGATCCGCAATACGCGCAAGTGCGCGAATACCTCGGCGAGGCCTATGTGATCAAAGGCCGCGTCGATCTGGCGCAGGAACAGTTGCAGCAAATCCAATCGATTTGCGGCACGTCCTGCGAGGAATATCAGGACCTGGCCGAAGCCATCAACGATTCATCGAAAACCTGAGCACTTATAAGGGCCGCCATCATCGTCAACGATCAGGCATTCAGAGCAGAACTCGGACAGCATCTGGCGCGACTGTGGCGCTACGGTTTGTTGCTGTCGCGCAATCGGCATTTGGCCGAGGATCTGGTGCAGGCCACGTGTGTGCGGGCGCTGGAGCGCGCCGGTCAATACGCCGCCGGCACGCGTATGGATCGCTGGTTGCTGAGCATTCTGCATTCGATCTGGCTCAATGAAGTGCGCGCTCGTCGCGTGCGTCAGGGCGCGGGTCAAGTCGATGCCGACGGCCAACTGGCGGTCGATGGTGAGTATGCGGCGCAGACTCACGTGATGGCGGCGCAGGTGATTCGCCGCGTCGACGCGCTGCCGGAAATCCAGCGCGAAACCGTTTATCTGGCCTATGTCGAAGGCTTGTCCTACCGCGAAGTCGCCGAAATCCTGCAAGTGCCGATCGGCACGGTAATGAGCCGTCTGGCCACCGCCCGCCTCAAACTCGCCGAATACCCACCATTGCAGGCAGTACCGAAAACCACCGAAGGAGACCGTTGATGAACACACCTTCGGATGAACAACTGGTCGCCTATCTCGACGGCGAACTCGACGGTGGATATCGCGATCAGCTCGACAATGCCATTGCCGAAGACTCGCTGCTCAGTCTGCGCGTGCAATGGCTTAGCCGCAGCAACCTGCCGTACAAGAGCGCCTATGACGAACTGGCGCAACAGGCGCCGCTGGATCGTCTGCAAGCGCGGCTGGATGCGATTCCTTCACCGCAGCGCCCGGGCTTCAACCGCCGCTGGTTTATCGCTGGCGCCGCCGCAGCGCTAGTGGCCGGTGGCGTGTTGGCCGACCGCTTGTTCCTCGGCTGGCATGCCGCGCAATCAAACAACTGGCGCGCATTGGTTGGCGATTACATGGCTCTGTACGTGCCGCAGACGCTCGATCATCTGCCCACCGACGAGGCGACCCAACGCGCGCAATTGCGCACGATTGATGCACGCCTTGGCCTGAACCTTTCGCCAGCTAATTTGAAGTTGCCTGGTGCCGAATTCAAACGGGCGCAAATGCTTGAGTACGACGGCGTACCCATTGCACAGATTGTTTATCTGGATGCGAAGCATGGACCGTTGGCGCTGTGCGTGACCCGTTCGAACAGCGGCAGTCAGCCGCTGGCGCACGAGCGTCGACATGAGATGAATGTGGTGTATTGGACTGAGCGTGAACATGCGTGGATGTTGATCGGACGTAACTCGGCGGGAGAACTTGAGCAACATGCGGGACTGCTGCGCTCACAACCGCTGAAAGTGTAAGAAAGCTGCAGGCCTTCGCCGTCTCCAAATCGCGGAAAACCAGCGCTGAAGATGACGACTGATCCAGCGCTTTCGCGGGCAAGCCCGCTCCCACAGGGACTTCGGGTGTTCATACTCTCTATGTACATCCAAACCTGTAGCTGCGGCACGCTGCGATCTTTTGACTTTGATCTCGAAAATCAAAATCAAAAGATCGCAGCGTGCCGCAGCTCCTACAAGGATATTGCGCGATAACAGATACAGCGTTCGACTTTATGCGGTAGTGGGCAACCACAACCGGAACCGTGCCCCGCCCAACGGCGAAGACTCAACCGTCAACGTGCCGCCCTGCGCTTCCAGTGCTCGACGGCTGATCGCCAATCCAAGTCCAAACCCACCCGTAGCCCGATCACGACTGCGATCCAGTCGATAGAACGGCTCGAATATCCGCTCGCGCTCATCATCGGGAATGCCGATGCCGTCATCATCGACCCAGATCTCACAGCCCGCAGCATTGACCTGCACGCCAATCTGAATGCGTTTCTCGCAATAGCGCATGGCGTTGCGCAGCAGATTCTGGATCGCCCGCGCGGTCAGGCGTGGATCGAGCGAAAAACGCTCCAGCTGACCGTGCAACAACACGTCGATGACGATCTCCGGCGATTCCAGCTCTTCATCAACGCTGCCCAGAATGCTGTCGATGAACTCGTCCAGCGACACTTCGACCTGCTCCGGCAGTTGCGCTGGATTTTGCAAACGGCTGTAAGAGAGCAGCTCCAGCACCAGTTCATCCAGCTCGCGAATGTGCGCGACCAGCCCCAGCAAACGCTCGCGGCTGGCGGTCGGCAAGTCATCGGACAGTGCCAGCGCGAGACCAAAGTCGAGACGCGTCAGTGGCGTGCGCAGTTCATGGGACACGGCGTTGAGCAGATCGCGTTGCTGATTGAGCAGGTTTTCGATGTCACCGGCCATGGTGTCGAAGACATTGGCGAGGCTGCCGATGTTGGAACTCTGGGCGATTTTCGTGCGCTCGCTCAAATGACCTTTGCCGAAGCGCTCGGCGGTGCCTTTGAGGCGTTCCAGATCGCGCCAGTGCGGGCGCAACCACATCAGCAGGCAGGCGAGCAGGCTCGCGCCGATCAGCACGTTGATGCTCCAGTACAACAGATTGACGTCCAGCGGATCCGGCGGCACGACCATTTGCACGGCAGTGGTGTCGTCCAGCGGCGTCACCGCCAGCGTGCGCCAGCCCCAGTCGCCGATACGCACGACGTTCTCACCGCGGCGCAGTCGTTGCTGCTCGATGGCGGTGAACTCGGCATCGTCGATCCGCGCGAGGACGATGTGCAGCGGCTGGAAATCCTTGTCCATCGACGCCGCCAGCGCCGGCCACTGCTCATGTGGCACTGCGTGAAACTGGCGGGTGATCAGCGATTGCAGGCCGCGCGAATAGTCGAGGTTGTAGGTGACGAAGCGATCCCGGAAGGCCATGACCACCAGATCCGGCACCAGATAGATCGCCGCGCTGTACGAGACGATCGTCACCAGATACAGGCGAAACAGGATGCGAAACATCAGCTCAGCATTCCCACTCGGAACGGCTGAACAGATAGCCTTTGCCCCACACGGTCTTGATCTTGCGCGCTTCGCCAGCGTGGTCGTCGAACTTGCGGCGCAGCTTGGAGATTGCCACGTCCACCGAGCGGTCGGTGCCGTTGAATTCAATACCGCGCAGACGCTGCAGGATCTGGTCGCGGCTTAACACTTCGCCGGCGTGACGGGCCAGCACCACCAGCAGGTTGTATTCGCCGCTGGACAGCTCGACCGGTTGATCGCGCCAGGTCACGGTGCGCTCGGACAGGTCAATGCACAGATTGCCCATCAGGATGCGGTCATTGGCGGTCAGCGGTTCGCCGAGGCTGCTGCGGCGCAACAAGGTGCGCACCCGTGCCAGCAACACGCGCGGTTCGCAAGGTTTTGTGACGTAATCGTCGGCGCCCATTTCCAGGCCCAACACCTGATCGTGGCTGTCGTCTCGGGCCGTCAGCATCAGGATCGGCAACGTCGCCGAATCGGCACGCAACAAACGGCAGACTTGCAGGCCATCGAGGCCCGGCAGCATGAGGTCGAGGATCACCAGATCGGGCGGATTGACCCGCGCTCGCTCACGCACGTGGTCGCCACGGCCGATCACACTGACGGAATAACCGTTGCGTTCCAGGTAGCTGGAAATCAGTTCGGCGAGGGCGGTGTCATCTTCGACCAGGAGGATGTTGGGCATGGGTGATCCAGATATTGCTGTGGTGGATGTCAGACCGCTTTCGCGAGCAAGCTCGCTCCCACAGTGGTTTTGCACTGTTCACAAAACTTATGTGGGAGCGAGCTTGCTCGCGAAAGCGGTTTAACCGTCACAAAAGAATTCAAGACCTGAAGGATATACGCCCTCGCCCATCCCTGAGCAAAACCCTTACACAATTTCACACAGCGCCTACAAAGCTTCACCGCTAATCTCGGCGTCTGCCCGTAGGATGCGGACATCAATATTGGGGGTTGTACATGTCGAACAAACTGCTGGCCGGGCTCGGCCTGATCGCGATGGCGTTGACGCTGAGCGCCTGTGATTCGTCCTCGAAGGCAGAGGATCAGGCACCACCGGCCACGGTGCGTATCGAGACGATTGAAGCGCACCCCCTGACGATCAGCAGCGAACTCAGCGGCCGCATTGCCGCGCCACGGATTGCCGAAGTGCGCGCACGGGTGGCAGGAGTGGTCTTGCAGCGCACCTTCCGCGAAGGCAGCGACGTGAAAAAAGGCGACGTGCTGTTCCGCATCGACCCGGCACCGTTCAAGGCTGACCTCGACAGCGCCGAAGCCGCGCTGCGCAAAGCCGAGGCCAATGCGTTCCAGGCAAAACTGCAAGAGCAGCGCTATGCCCAGTTGATCGATGACCAAGCCATTAGCGGCCAGGACTACGACAACGCCCGCGCCAATGCCCGGCAAACCGCCGCTGACGTTGCGGCCAACAAGGCTGCCGTCGAACGGGCAAAACTGAACCTCGGTTACGCCACCGTCACCGCGCCGATTTCCGGCCGAGTCGGCCGCGCACTGGTGACCGAAGGCGCACTGGTCGGGCAAAACGAAACCACGCCGCTGGCACTGATTCAACAGCTAAATCCGATTCACGCCGACCTCACTCAGTCGACCCGTGAACTCAATGAATTGCGCCGCGCGTTCCGCTCCGGGCAGTTGCAGGAAGTCGGCCAGGATCAGGTCAAGGCCACGCTGATTCAGGATGACGGCAGCCTGTATCCGCTGCCGGGCAAATTGCTCTTCAGCGACATCACCGTCGACCCGGGCACTGGCCAGATCATTCTGCGCAGCGAATTCCCCAATCCGGATCTCGACTTGCTGCCCGGCAGTTTCATCCGCGTGCGTCTGGAGCAGGCAACCATTCAGAACGGCATCACCGTGCCGCAGCGTGCCGTGCAGCGTGACAGCGCCGGCATTGCTCAGGTGCTGACCGTCGATGAACAAATGCGCGTCGCCGAGCAACCGGTGCAACTCGGCGCGGTGCAGAACAATCGCTGGATCGTCACCGGCGGCCTCAAGCCCGGCGACCGCATCGTCATCGAAGGCCTGCAACACGCCCGCCCCGGCGAAACCGTGCAGATCGACGACACCCCTCTTCCACTTGCCCAGACCTCTGGTCAGTAAGCAGGACGCTTTTCTATGCCGCAGTTCTTTATCGACCGCCCGGTGTTTGCCTGGGTCGTCGCGTTGTTCATCCTGTTGGCCGGTGCGCTGGCCATTCCGCAGTTGCCGGTGGCGCAGTATCCCGACGTCGCCCCGCCGCAGATTGAAATCTACGCCGTGTACCCCGGTGCCTCGGCGCAGACCGTCGATGAGAGCGTGGTCAGCCTGATCGAGGAAGAGCTCAACGGCGCCGATCACCTGTTGTACTTCGAATCGCAAAGCAGCCTTGGCAGCGCGACGATCAAAGCCACGTTCCAACCGGGCACCAACCCGGAACTGGCGCAGGTTGACGTGCAAAACCGCCTCAAGGTGGTCGAGTCGCGCCTGCCGCAAGCGGTCAATCAGCAAGGTTTGCAGGTCGAAAAAGTCTCGTCCGGCTTCCTGTTGCTGATCACCCTGACGTCCAGCGACGGCAAGCTCGATGACGTGGCGCTCAGTGATTACCTGGCGCGCAACGTGATGAACGAGATCAAGCGTCTGGATGGCGTCGGCAAGGCGCAGTTGTATGGCGCCGAACGGGCCATGCGCATCTGGATCGATCCGCAGAAGCTGATCGCGTTCAACCTGACACCGGCTGACGTCAATGAAGCCATCGTCGCGCAGAACGCTCAGGTGTCTGCCGGCAGCATCGGCGACCTGCCCAATCCGTCGAACCAGGAAATCACCGCGACCATTCTGGTGAAAGGTCAGTTGTCGACGCCGCAAGAGTTCGCCGACATTGTGCTCAAGGCCAATCGCGACGGTTCAACCGTGCGCATCGGCGATGTCGCCCGCGTGGAAATCGGCAGTCAGGAATACCAGTTCGGCACGCGTCTCAACGGCAAACCGTCCACCGCCGTCGGCGTGCAGCTGTCGCCGGGCGCCAACGCGCTGAACACCGCGACGCTGGTGCGGGCGAAGATGGATGAGCTGGCGCGCTACTTCCCGGCAGGCGTGGAATACAAGATCCCGTATGACACTTCGCCGTTCGTCAAAGTCTCGATCACCAAAGTGGTTTACACCTTGGGCGAAGCGATGTTGCTGGTGTTCGCGGTGATGTTCCTGTTCCTGCAGAACGTGCGCTACACGTTGATCCCGACGCTGGTGGTGCCGGTGGCGCTGATGGGCACGTTCGCGACCATGCTGGCGCTGGGCTTCTCGATCAACGTGCTGACGATGTTCGGCATGGTGCTGGCCATCGGCATTCTGGTGGATGACGCCATCGTGGTGGTGGAGAACGTCGAACGGATCATGGCCACCGAGGGCCTGTCGCCCAAGGAAGCCACGCGCAAAGCGATGACGCAGATCACCGGTGCAATCATCGGCATCACACTGGTGCTGGTGGCCGTGTTTATTCCGATGGCGTTCATGCAAGGCTCGGTCGGGGTGATCTACCAGCAGTTCTCGCTGTCGATGGCGACGTCGATTCTGTTCTCGGCGTTCCTCGCCCTGACCCTCACACCGGCATTGTGCGCGACGCTGCTCAAGCCGATTGCCAAGGGCGAACACCACGAAAAATCCGGGTTCTTCGGCTGGTTCAACCGCCGCTTCGAGCACCTGACCGATCGTTATCAAGGCTGGGTCGGCTATGCGCTGAAACGCAGCGGTCGTTACCTGTTGATCTACGTCGTGTTGCTGGTCGGGCTGGGGCTGTGCTTCGCGCGCCTGCCCTCCTCGTTTCTGCCGGTGGAAGATCAGGGTTACACCATCACCGACATTCAACTGCCGCCCGGCGCCACCAAGAATCGTACGGTGGCCGTGGCTGAACAGCTGGAGGCGCATAACGCCGGCGAGCCGGGGATCAGCGACAGTGTGGTGATTCTCGGTTTCAGCTTCTCCGGCAGCGGCCAGAACGCAGCGTTGGCATTTTCGACGCTGAAGGACTGGTCGCAGCGTGGCAGTGATGATTCCGCCAGCTCGATTGCCGATCGCGCCAACATCGCGCTGAGCGAGATCAAGGACGCCATGGCGTTTTCGGTACTGCCACCGCCCGTGGATGGCCTCGGCACATCGAGCGGTTTCGAGTTCCGCTTGCAGGATCGCGGCGGCCTCGGCCATGCCACCTTGATGCAGGCGCGCACTGAACTGCTCGCTGCAGCCGAAAAGAGCAAGGTACTGATGAACGTGCGCGAAAGCGCGCTGGCCGAAGCGCCGCAAGTGCAATTGGTCGTGGATCGTAAACAGGCGAACGCCTTGGGCGTGTCGTTTGCCGACATCGGCAGTGTGCTGTCCACTGCGGTCGGCTCCAGCTACATCAACGATTTCCCCAATCAGGGGCGCATGCAGCGGGTTGTCGTGCAAGCCGAAGGTGATCAACGCAGCCAGGTGGCCGATCTGCTGAAAATGCATGTACGCAACAACACCGGGCACATGGTGCCGCTGTCGGCGTTCGTGCAGGCCAACTGGATTCAGGGCCCGGCGCAGCTGACCCGTTACAACGGTTACCCGGCGATCGCGATTTCCGGCGAACCGTCAGCGGGGCACAGTACCGGTGAGGCCATGGCGGAAATCGAACGTCTGGTAGCGCAGGGGCCGAAAGGTCTGGGTCAGGAATGGACCGGGCTGTCGTTGCAGGAACGCTTGTCCGGTAATCAGGCACCGATCCTGCTCGGCCTGTCGTTGCTGGTGGTGTTCCTGTGTCTGGCGGCGCTGTACGAGAGCTGGTCGATTCCGACCTCGGTGTTGTTGGTGGTGCCACTGGGTGTGCTCGGCGCAGTGCTGGCCGTGACGTTGCGCGGGATGCCCAACGATGTGTTCTTCAAAGTCGGGCTGATCACCATCATCGGCCTATCGGCGAAAAACGCGATCCTGATCATCGAATTCGCCAAGAGCCTGTATGACGAAGGGCACGATCTGCTCGATGCAACGTTGCAGGCAGCTCGCTTGCGCCTGCGGCCGATTGTGATGACTTCGCTGGCGTTCATTCTTGGTGTGGTGCCATTGGCCATTGCCACGGGTGCCAGCTCGGCGAGTCAGCAAGCGATCGGCACCGGGGTGATTGGCGGGATGATTACAGCGACGCTGGCGGTGATTTTCGTACCTGTCTTCTTCGTCGTTGTCATGAAGCTCGTACAACGCTTCACCAAACCCCACTGATCCAAACTGTAGGAGCTGCCGCAGGCTGCGATCTTTTGACTTTGCTTTTTGCAGATCAAAAGATCGCAGCCTGCGGCAGCTCCTACAAAAGCAGGGTTGCGTACGCTATGGTGCAGAGACAGTTCACCAACGTGAGTCCCCATGCGCTTCCTCGCCCGCACCCACCCTCGCCTGTCTGCCGCCGCCCTGTTCGGCCTTGCCACCGGACTCCTCGTCCCCGCCGATTCCATCGTCAGCAAAATCCTCATCGGCTGGAACGCCGGTGTCTGGACTTACCTGATCCTGATGTTCTGGCTGACCGTGCGCGCCAAGGCCCCGGACGTCAAACGCATCGCTGAAGTCGAAGACGAAAACGCAGGGCTGGTGCTGTTCGTGGTGTGCATCGCTGCCCTCGCCAGTCTGGCGACCATTACCTTTGAACTGGCTGGCAGCAAGGATCTGGAAACCACACTCAAGCTCATGCATTACGGGTTTACCGCCCTCACGGTGATCGGTTCGTGGCTGCTGATCGGAGTGATTTTCTGCGTGCACTACGCGAGGTTGTATTACACCTGCGATAGCAAGGAGCCGGCGCTGCGTTTCGCCGAAGGACTGACCACGCCCAACTATTGGGACTTTCTGTACTTCTCCTTCACCATCGGCGTGGCAGTGCAGACTGCCGATGTCGGGGTGGCGACGCGGGAAATCCGCAAAATTGTACTGGCGCAGTCATTGATCGGATTTGTCTTCAACACAGCAATTCTTGGATTTTCGATCAACATTGCCGCGGGGCTATTCGGCTGACGACAGCTCCAGACGTCGAGCAGTGCCCGCCTGCGACATGATCGCCAAACGAGCCAGCCAGCCACATCTTGATGCGTTTTTTAGCACAGGCGAATCAAGGCATGATGGCTTGCAGTATTAAACGTGTACTGCATACAAAAAAAACAACTAAGCAATCCGCCAAAGCATAGATTCTCCCGCTTGTACACCTGTCAACTCTGACAGTATACAAAATACCGCACACGCGCTTACATGTGACATCCATGCATTAAGCTGGATCTGGCTTATGGATAGGTACCCCATTAAATTCGGAGAACATTCATGAATGCGCCACTGAACGTAAATATCAAACGTATAAACTCATTCACCGCAAAAATACTACGCAACGAAACACAAGATTTTAACGCTAACTATTTCAAGCTGGAACGGGGGGAATACCCAGGTTTTGAGGGTATTCAATGGACACTTATTGCCGCGCAAATTGATCGGATTGGGGAACGGGTCGACACGAAAACAATTACACTGATTTTCCCAGAAGATACTGCAAGCGGCACTTTCTTCATCCCTGAAGCGACCAAAGGTCTCTCCATCGACTACGTCGACTCCAGCGATGCTGAACCTTATATCCATCTTGCCACCAAAGGCGCAGTATTCCTGACCATTACTCGAAAAGGCGATGAGGTCAGTGAAGTCTCTGGAAATTTCGATGTAACCGTCAGCGACGCAAACGACACCTCGTTTAAAATTTCTGGCGAAGTACGTTACAACACCGCTATCTACTGAAAACAACACTACAATAAAAAGGAAGCTAGGCTTCCTTTTTATTTATCTTTATCATCAACTACCAACACTAAAAATTATAACTAACCCCGACGCTAGCACTCCAATCCTGACTCACGGCTTTCCCGGTACTTGTATTGGCTTCACTGTAAAGCTGCCAACTCTTCCCGGTAGGCGTCCAGTTCACTCCCGCGCCAAACTCGAGAGCAGTCGTCGAGAGATCGTTAGTAAACCGCGTGTCATTCACGCTGACCTCATTATTTTTTATAAACTCATGTGAGAGTGCGACTTTCAATCGGGGTTGCAATTTACCACCATTGGCCAAGGCCATTTCACTACCTATGGCGGTGCCGAGCTTACCGACCAGTGAGCGGGTGTGATCATTGCTTACGCGCAAGCCGTTATCGAGTGTGTAATCTTTGCCCCGCGCGACGGCAGTCGCGACCTGAGTGAAGGGTTCCAGGAACATGCCATTTTCAAAGGCAATATGTTTGCCGACCTCGACCGAACCACTGCCGGCCAGATTCTTGTAATCACCTTTGGTTCGCGTTCCATCACTCATGGTGACCTTGGCACTGTTGTCGAACTGGTTGATTTTGGCGACGGAGTCAACGTAAATACCTGTCGCAGCATCGTACCAGGTCAAATAAGCCCCCACATATCCGCTGTTGATAGTGGCGTTGCTACCGCGCCTCAAATCCATATCGGTTTTGCTGTATCCGACAAAGCCCCCCGCAAGCCATTGACCATCTCCTATCGGTAATGGTGCATCAACCCCCACCGACACGCCTGTCTGGTTCTGTGAATAACCGTCACCATAGGCATTGGCAACATTGTATTGATTGCCATAGGTTCGGATCCAGATTCCGGTTTGAGATTGACCTGTCGACTGGGCACTCACACTCGGCTCAGTGCCGTTCAAGCGCCTATCACCCAGTCGATTATTCAGCGTGGTCATTTCTGCATAGAGAATGGTCGGCGCTGTTGCGGCAATTGCCAGGGCCGTATTGGTACCTGTGCTGACCGTCTCCTTGTTCGGAGCCAGGTACAAAGCTTCCCCATCCTTTAACAGTTTATAAGTGAACGCCCCTGCATCCACGGAACCATTTAACAAAGCGAACGCGGCATCGCCAGTCGCAACGTTGCCGATTTTCAAAGGGTTACCAGAGGCTGGCTCGTTGGCACTGGCAGCTATCAATAACTGATGGCTCCCTGTAGCCGTACCGGAAACATTCAAAAAATCACTTCTATCAGCGGCAAGATCTGCTCGCATCGCAAAAACACCAGCGCCCGACAGATTGACGATATCAACACGATTAAACGCATCACCGCCAGTCAAATCAACAGTACCGCCATTAAGATGTAGTTTACTAACCAGGTTGTTTCCGGTCATTTTCCACTGAGCTCCGTTATTCACATCGACGCTCGTGGAGTTGTAAATATTTCCCTGAACAATGGAAGCGGAGTCAATAACTACTGACGCACCACCCGGGGCATCATTAATAATATCTCCTTTGAGAAAACTACTGTTATTGAGATTGACCGCTGTTGCATTGTGAACATTCCCTGTCAATGCACTATCACTCTGCAACGTAATATTGGCGGAGGCACCATTTGCAACTTCAATATTACCCGCCAGCGCACTGCTCTCAACCGTGAGATTGACTAACCCACCGTTGCCAACCTCTAATAAATTGCCATTGCCGCTAACCAGATCGGATCGGATGGAATCGGGCACATCTTTTTAACGCTTTCAACAGGAGCTTTCTCTCCTTTGGGGGTCAGAAAAATCCTGTGGAGTGTCACTGGAACACCAGCTGCGTCGCGGATCAGCGCGACAATTGCTGGAAATTCACCTTCACAAACACCGTCCTCATTGTACGACCGGAGTTTTGGGTGGAACCGCAACGTAGCCGCATAACCAGGAGCATCCCAATTAAGGATTTTCCTTGAGCTCAGGTAAAGTCTTGCTGGCTCAGCCTGAACTGTACTTAGAGCTAAAGTTTCGCTCCAGATTTTTTTCAGGATGTAGCGGATACGCACATCGTTTTCTTTCTGATCTTGAGCTTGTTTCTCTCTCAATCTCTGTATGTGCGCAGCTTCCTGTTGATTGTCGTGTGCGGCTTTTCTTTCGTCTTTACGATCTTTGATGTTGAGGTATTCCCCTACCTCTTCAACAGCGTCCGCAAATACATATCGACCGTTGTAGGATTGTCGGTACCACATGAGCAAAGCGAAACCATCTCCTTTGAACCCACATGTGTTGCAACCGCCAGCGCCTTTAAATGCTCCGTCATCATTCTTCTTGAGCATTCGGAAACCATCAACCCCGCCATGCACCGGGCATGGGGAGCGTTTACCAACCTTTTTACACGATGGACTGATTCCAGGAATAATGGCACTTAGTATTTCCAACCACTTACCTTGAGCAGCCTCGCGCACAGTCTTTGCATTCAAGTTTCGCATGGTGTACCTCCAGGTTTAGCCCCGTCTGGGACTTCCCAAAACCCTCCAAGAGGGCTTTGGGAAGCCTCAGACAGGGTTTGGAATCTGGGGGTACACTCTCCCTAAAGGAGGTGTCCCCCTTTAGGGAATTAGCACGATTTTTCCGACAGTTACTTTTTCGGATCTGGCGTGCTTGGATTTTTTGTCGGCGGGATGTCGCAGAGTTGCTGCATCAGCCTGACGAATGAATCATCAGACAATGCTGCGACAACAACCCGATTGGTGTCTGTCGTTTTCTGTTGGTTACTCATGATGAGTCCTCAATAAACGACAATTACGCGACCACATAAGAGAATCTCAATCACATGAGATCCGGCCAAAAAATGGTCCTGATCAATTTGTTTGAGTCCAGCTATGCGGAAGCTTGAGATTTCAGCAGCCATGGGATTACCTCTATTCGAGGCGAAGCTGCTCCCCAGCGGGAAGAAGCCCCGCGTGGGTGTGCCTTTCGGCGATGGGTGGGTGTGAGTTTAAAGTGGTCACCGGTCACTATCGAACGATCAGCCTCATGGCTGACCGAAGGAATCTTCTTTCGTCGGCGTACTGGCCGCGAAAGGAGACTCTAAAAAAGCCCCCTAAATAGGGGGCTTGAATCAACGTGCCTTTTTACGATCGTCGAGGTGATAAGCAAGCCAAAAGGCTGCGCCTATAATGCCGACCACGAAAAGCATTGTGGATGTCACGTATATACCAAGGGGACTCATCATTACGAATTCCTCTTCAGTGGACTTGGGTTGAGTCTACCAGAAAATCGATAGTGTCAACCGCCTCTGTCGAGAAAGCCGACAAGGATCACCAGGGCTAACGAGCCTACGATCATGATCGCACCGAACGTACCGAGAACAACCGACCAGAAAAGGCCATCGATGCTGAGTTCTGAAGTAGTAGCGATCAAGAATATCCCTGTGACAAGAAAGCCACCCCCCAGACTGAGGAGCGCATCTTTGATCCAGAGCAATATTAAGTTTTTCATCTTTCACTCCGTAACGCCCTCCTTTCAGGCTTGGGTTATTGGGCCCACAAAGAAAGGGTCATGGAGATCCCCAGGAAGGGATTTCCCCTTCATGGGTTGCGAGCGCAGCTCGACTTTAAACGCAAAAACCTCTAAGCGCTTTTAACGCGTCAGATGAATTTACGACTGCAAGAACAGTGTTATTAATGTGATCAGGATATCTAGCACTTAGGAAGCTCCGTTGTGAAGGCTTCGCCCCTATCGGGCAGAGGCCCGGTAGGGTTGTGTAAGGTGGGTGTTTAATTTAAGTGATCACCGGTCACTATCAGACGAACAGCCACAAGGCCGCACGAGAGAATCTGCTTTCGTCGGTATTGACGACCGCGGAAGTAGACTCTGTTCAAAGAATATACGAAACCATCGAGCGTGCAAGAAGCCTTGATCTGGTCAAACGATACT
>NZ_VCNJ01000011.1 GCF_005938625.1 Pseudomonas fluorescens | reverse complement strand
AGCTAATCACCCTTCGCTTCGGTGTGGCGCGCATTCTACGGAGCGACCCAACCTCTGGCAAGCACTTTTTTAAATAATTTTCTCAGGCCTTCCAAAGGCTTAGAGAAGGGTTGGCCTATGCCACGGCGAAGACAATAATGCCCCCCTTTGTATAAAGGAGAGACTCACCCCATGTGGTTCAAAAACCTGCTTATCTATCGCCTGACCCAAGACCTGCCTGTCGATGCCGAGGCGCTGGAAACTGCACTGGCCACCAAACTGGCGCGTCCATGTGCAAGCCAGGAGTTGACCACCTACGGTTTCGTCGCGCCGTTCGGCAAAGGCGAAGATGCTCCATTGGTGCACATCAGCGGTGACTTCCTGCTGATTTCCGCGCGTAAAGAAGAACGCATTCTGCCGGGCAGCGTCGTGCGCGACGCGGTCAAGGAAAAGGTCGAAGAGATCGAAGCCGAGCAGATGCGCAAGGTCTATAAGAAGGAACGCGATCAGATCAAGGATGAAATCATCCAGGCCTTCCTGCCGCGCGCGTTTATCCGTCGCTCGTCGACCTTCGCCGCCATCGCGCCGAAACAGGGCCTGATCCTGGTCAACTCGGCCAGCCCGAAACGCGCCGAAGACCTGCTGTCGACCCTGCGTGAAGTGATCGGCACCCTGCCAGTCCGTCCGCTGACCGTGAAAATGGCGCCGACAGCAGTCATGACCGAATGGGTCACCACGCAAAAAGCCGCCGATGACTTCTATGTACTCGACGAGTGCGAGCTGCGCGACACCCACGAAGATGGCGGTATCGTGCGTTGCAAACGTCAGGACCTGACCAGCGAAGAAATCCAGCTGCACCTGAGCACCGGCAAAGTCGTTACTCAACTGTCGCTGGCCTGGCAGGACAAACTGTCGTTCATGCTCGATGACAAGATGACCGTCAAACGTCTGAAGTTCGAAGATCTGTTGCAGGATCAGGCTGAACAGGACGGCGGCGATGAGGCACTGGGTCAACTGGATGCCAGCTTCACCCTGATGATGCTGACGTTTGGCGACTTCCTGCCGGCGCTGGTTGAAGCATTGGGTGGGGAAGAGACTCCGCAGGGGATCTAACGCCTGGAGAGTTTCAAAACTGTGGGAGCGAGCCTGCTCGCGAAGGCGCAGTGACAGTTAACATTAATGTGTCTGGCACACTGCTTTCGCGAGCAGGCTCGCTCCCACAATGTTTTGTGTTGTTCTTTCAATAATAAGGATCAAGCCATGCGCGCACTGGCTGCACTCAGCCGCTTTGTCGGCAACACCTTCGCTTACTGGGTTCTGATTTTCGCGGTGATTGCGTTCCTGCAACCGGCGTGGTTCCTCGGTCTCAAAGGCGCGATCGTGCCGCTGCTCGGGCTGGTGATGTTCGGCATGGGCCTGACCCTCAAACTCGACGACTTCGCTGCCGTTGCCCGCCACCCGTGGCGTGTAGCGTTGGGCGTAGTCGCGCATTTCGTGATCATGCCCGGTGTGGCGTGGTTGCTCTGCCAAGTGTTCCACCTGCCGCCGGAAATCGCCGTCGGAGTGATTCTGGTCGGCTGCTGCCCGAGCGGCACTTCTTCCAACGTCATGACCTGGCTGGCCCGTGGTGATCTGGCGTTGTCGGTGGCCATTGCTGCCGTCACCACCCTCCTCGCCCCGCTGCTGACGCCAGCGCTGATCTGGCTGCTGGCTTCAGCGTGGCTGCCGGTGTCGTTCATGGAGCTGTTCTGGTCGATCCTGCAAGTGGTGTTGCTGCCGATCATTCTCGGCGTAGTTGCCCAGCGTTTGCTCGGTGACAAGGTTCGTCACGCCGTCGATGTATTGCCGCTGGTGTCGGTGGTCAGCATCGTGATTATCGTCACCGCCGTGGTGGCCGCCAGCCAGGCAAAAATCGCCGAATCCGGTCTGCTGATCATGGCCGTGGTCATGCTGCACAACAGCTTCGGTTATTTGCTGGGCTACTTCACCGGGCGCCTGTTCAAGTTGCCGCTGGCCCAGCGCAAGTCGTTGGCACTGGAAGTGGGCATGCAGAATTCGGGGTTGGGCGCGGCATTGGCCAGTGCGCATTTTTCGCCATTGGCGGCGGTGCCGAGTGCGCTGTTCAGCGTCTGGCACAATATTTCCGGCGCACTGCTGTCGACGTATTTCCGGCGCATGAGCGAGAAGGAAGATCGCGAGGCACTGTCGCAGCAAGCGGCCGACTGACCTCGAAACTTGATCCCCGGGTTAATGCTGGTCAAAATAGCGCGCAACGCGGGGACGACCCTGCGGCTCGATCGAGTCATTACTCTGGGGACGACCCCATCAATCGATGGAGGTCTCTCATGTCCTGGATCATTCTGTTTTTCGCCGGCCTGTTCGAAGTCGGCTGGGCCGTCGGCCTGAAATACACCGACGGCTTCACCCGCCCGCTCCCTACAGTGTTGACCGTTGCGGCCATGGCCATCAGCCTTGGCCTGCTGGGTCTGGCGATGAAAGAATTGCCGTTGGGCACGGCTTATGCGATCTGGACTGGAGTCGGCGCCGTGGGCACGGTGATTGCCGGGATCATTCTGTTTGGCGAGTCGATGGCGTTGATTCGGCTGGCCAGTGTGGCGCTGATCATCACGGGTTTGATTGGCCTCAAGGTCAGCGCTTAAGCCACTGGCCCCATCGCTGGCAAGCCAGCTCCCACAGGTTCGGTGGTGTACATAAATTATATGTTCACTGTAGATCTCTGTGGGAGCTGGCTTGCCAGCGATGAGGCCTGCTCAATCAGCGGTTATCTAACTGCCCCGCGCAACTCCCCGACCAAACCTTGCAACTTCGCTGGCTCAGCCGCTTCAACGTCGACCGGCGCTCCCGCCACCAACGTCACCCGCGACCACAACCGGTGAAACAAGCCTTTGTTCGGATCGCGACTGAAGAAACTCCCCCACAACCCCTGCAACGCCAACGGAATCACCGGCACCGGCGTCTCTTCCAGAATCCGCGTCAGCCCGCCCCGGAATTCGTTCATCTCGCCATCGGCGGTCAACTTGCCTTCCGGGAAGATGCACACCAACTCACCATCCTTCAGATATTGAGCAATGCGCGTGAAGGCCTTTTCGTAGATCTGGATGTCTTCGTTACGCCCGGCAATCGGAATCGTCCCCGCCGTGCGGAAGATAAAGTTCAGCACCGGCAGGTTGTAGATCTTGTAGTACATGACAAAGCGAATCGGCCGACGCACCGCGCCGCCAATCAGCAAGGCATCGACAAACGACACGTGGTTGCACACCAGCAATGCCGCACCTTCATCCGGAATCGCCTCAAGGTTGCGGTGCTCGACGCGGTACATGGAATGGCTGAGCAGCCAGATCATGAAGCGCATGCTGAACTCGGGGACGATCTTGAAGATGTAGGCGTTGACGCCGATGTTCAGCAGCGACACCACAAGGAACAACTGCGGAATCGATAGCTTGACCACGCTCAGCAGCACGATCGAGACGATGGCCGAGACCACCATAAACAATGCGTTGAGAATGTTATTGGCGGCAATCACCCGTGCCCGCTCGTTCTCGGCGGTGCGCGACTGGATCAAGGCATACAGCGGCACGATGTAGAAACCGCCAAAAATCCCGAGGCCCAGGATGTCGATCAACACTGCCCAGGTGTGCACAAAGCCCAGCACTTCAATCCAGCTGTGGCCGGTGACGCTGTCGGGGATTCCACCGGAATGCCACCACAGCAGCAGACCGAACACGGTCAGACCGAATGAGCCGAACGGCACCAGGCCAATCTCGACTTTGCGCCCGGACAGTTTCTCGCAGAGCATCGAGCCGAGCGCGATACCGACCGAGAACACCGTCAGAATCAGCGTGACGACGGTTTCGTCACCGTGCATCCACTCTTTGGCATAGGCCGGAATCTGCGTCAGGTAAATTGCCCCGACAAACCAGAACCATGAGTTGCCGACAATCGAACGCGATACCGCCGGAGTCTGGCCCAAACCGAGTTTCAGGGTGGCCCAGGATTGGCTGAAGATATTCCAGTTCAGGCGCATTTCCGGGGAGGATGCCGCTGCGCGCGGAATGCTGCGGCTGGCCAGATAACCCAGCACGGCAATGCCGACAATGGCGGTCGAGACCAGCGGCGCGTAGTGGGTCGATGACATGATGACCCCGGCGCCAATCGTCCCGGCGAGAATCGCCAGAAACGTGCCCATTTCCACCAGGCCGTTTCCGCCAACCAGTTCATCCTCGCGCAATGCCTGCGGCAGGATTGAATATTTCACCGGCCCGAACAGCGCCGAGTGCGTACCCATGGCGAACAGCGCCACCAGCATCAGCGACAGGTGATCGAAGAGGAAACCGATCGATCCCACGGCCATGATCGCGATTTCCGCGAGTTTGATCAGACGAATCAGTGCGTCTTTGGCGAACTTTTCACCAAACTGCCCGGCCAGTGCCGAGAATAGAAAAAACGGTAGGATAAACAGCAACGCGCACAGGTTGACCCAGATCGAGCGGTCACCCTCGATGGTCAGCCGATAGAGAATGGCGAGGATCAGCGACTGCTTGAACACGTTGTCATTGAAGGCGCCGAGCGACTGCGTGATGAAGAACGGCAAGAAGCGCCGGGTGCGCAGCAGGTTGAACTGTGAGGGGTGACTCATCTTCCGTGTTTCCCTGATGTTTAAGGTAGAGAGGCCTGGGTACTGCTTATTGGATTATCGAACCGCGATCCAGGCCACACCTTACCTAAACTTTTCAGGTTATTTCTTCAAACCTGCGATGCACGGCGAGACGAACAGCTCGCCACGCCAGGCGCCTTGCAAGGTGCGTTTACCGACGATCAGCCACATCACCGCCAGCAACATCACCAACAGCGTGCCGACAACGCTGAAAAACGTCAGGTTCAGGGTGCTAGCCAGTTTCAAAGTGGCCAGAGAATACACACCCAATGGGAAGGTGAATCCCCACCAGCCAAGGTTGAACGGGATGCCGTCACGCAAGTAACGCACGGTGATCAGTAGCGCCATCAGCATCCACCACAGACCAAAACCCCACAGGGTAATGCCGGCAATAAGCCCCAGACCCGAGGCGATTTCACCGATGCCCGGCAGACCGTTTGCCGCGAAAATCGCTGGCGCATCACCGCCTAACAGCAACATACCCAGCGCGCCGGTGCCGATCGGGCCGAGAGCCAGCCAGCTTGAGGCGGCCATGTTTTCGTGGGGCAGTTTGTGCAGGGCCATGCGCAGCAGCAGGATCGTCAGAATGCTGAACGCTACCGGTAGGGAAAAGGCCCAGAGCACGTAACTCGTCGTCAGTACCACCAGTTGCGAGTGGGCATCGGTGAGATGCGGTGCGAGCAAACCACCGCTGGCCGCCGCCACTTCTGCTGCCACGACTGGCAGCAGCCAAACCGCAGTCATCTGGTCGATGCTGTGTTCCTGGCGGGTAAACATCATGTACGGAATCAACACACCACAGGCCAGCGACATGGCCACATCGATCCACCACAATACTTCGGCGAGATGAATCACGCCGTCGCCCCAACGTGGCAGGCCGAACAGCAGAAAACCGTTGATAATCGTCGCCAGGCCCATGGGAATGGTGCCGAAGAACATCGATACCGTGGAGTGGCCGAAGATCCGCCGCGCTTCATCGAAGAACAAAATCCAGCGCGCGGCGTAGGCAGCGGTAAACAGGCTGAACAACAGGATGTTGAACAACCACAAACCTTCGGCGATGGCGTGCAGACCTGGAATGGCCAAGGGCAGTTGCGCCAGCGCCAACGCCAGCACACCCGTGCCCATGGTGGCGGCAAACCAGTTCGGGGTGAACTGGCGAATCACTTCGCGCGGATGCTGAAGCTGGCTGAATGGCTTGATGCCGGGTTTGGCGCTGTTGGGGCAAATCATCATGAACTCCTGTCCTCAGGTGAGGTTGAGTTCATGGTAGAACCGAATCGAATATCTATATAACGGGTAATATCTCTAACTGTTATCTGTTTTACCAATAAGCGTCAGACGCTGCCTTCGCTCTCGATCACCAGAATCCGTGCTGCGCCTTGCGGATGGGCAACGTGCTCGGTGCCGACGCTCGCGTAGAAGATGTCACCGACATCCAGCTGCACCTGCTTTTCCTCGCCCTGCTCGCGGTAATGCATCAGCACTTGGCCATCCAGCACCACAAACACTTCCTCGCCGTCGTTGACGTGCCATTTGTACGGCTGATCCGTCCAGTGCAGGCGCGTGGTGATGCCATTCATGTTGGCGATGTCCAGCGCGTCCCAGGCTCGCTCGGCGGTGAAGGTTTTGCTGCGAATAATCTTCATGAAAGCAACCTATTCCTTGCGGCGCGCCAAACCAGAAACCACTGCCACAAATAGCAGGCTGAAGCCCCAGCCAGCAAGAATCTCGCACCACATTACAAATCTGACAAACCGCTTGCCACTAGTAAAGAAGCTGAAAAACTCATAAACCGGATTAGCTTTTGGGGTTTCAATAAGTGGGGCCCAGTCGTTCTCCTGATGCAAATCGACCAAGGGCAGCAATAAATCGAGTGAAAAAGCGATCGGACTGAACCCTGTGTATTCCTCGCGCAAATCATTACACAGATACCAATTACCCTCCCCCTTATAGGCCTTTGGAAGCTCTATCGGCAATCGATCATCGCGCTTACTTAACCAAACCTGCTCTCGATCAGGCCGACAGGTTTCATATGCCTCGTTTTGAAATATCAGCGGATTGCTTGGGGCGAATATCCCGACATTGGCCGCCCCCCAATAGATGAATGTACAAAAGCCCCATACCAGAGTGAACCAGGGCAGCAAAACCATCGGACGATAGCCGAAACCGGTGAGATGGCCGTAGCAAATATGCAAGCACCTCGCCCACCAGGCATATAACCGTCGATACCAGCCGTACCAATTTCCCGGTGTTTGGCCAATCAATCCGAACCTGCGCAGGCAGTGTTCATATTCAATGGCGATTTCTTTGGCTTCTTCAGTGCGGCCCATCAACTCCAATACCTGCTGCAACTGACGCCACGGTTGAGGACGGAAGTCTTCCGCTTGCGATGAAACATTCCGTTTTTGCGACTCGTAGCTGGTTTTTTGACTTTTCAGCCAAACAATACGCTCGCTGACAGGCATCGGATTACTGACATCAATGGCCTCGTAGACGAAGCCGTTCAGAATCGGGTGCCCTCCCCAAGACTTCAAATCATCGTGAAGAGAAGAAACTCTTGCTCCCCACAGTGAAACCAGCTTCGGCTCGGACCTCACATCACTCAGACTTAAACGCCCTTTTACATTGATTTCATGGGCCTTTATCTCGTCAATCGAGGAATCATCAAACCCGAGATTTCCATCAATAGTGCAGCCTGCCAGAAACAATCCACCCCTGACCTCGCAACCACGACTGAAGAGAACATTGTTTCTGACATATCCACGCTCCATATTCAGCGCGCGGCCTTTGCGGTTGCCATCGAACCGTCCATTTATGCAACTGAGTTGACCAAAGATTCTGACGCCCGACATTCGGATCGTTCCGGTCGATGAAAAACCTTCGTGCAAAAATACCGAACCACCGATCACGGCCTTATCGAAATCCAGCGATTCGCCTTCGTCGACCGAAAAGGTACCCGAGTCACAGTCAAACGAGCTGCCTATTTTTGCCGACCGAAAAATCACACCGCCCTTGGCAGAAAACTTCTTGGTCAGTTGAACTACAGAATTGATTTCAGCGCCCGAAGCAACCAGTGCTTTTTGGTTTTGACCGTCAAACTGACTGCCACCACATTTCAAACTGGCGGAAATTCGAGCATTGAGTAAATTCACTGTTCCGCGAGTTTGCACCTTGATAAAAGCCAGATCGCCATTGATAGAAAGTCGTTGGCCAAATAATGACGTCAATGCGCATTCGCTGAACCCCACAGAATGCTTGAACTCTGTGCCCCTGAAACAAATAGGCTGCGTAAATCTACACTTAACAAGAGCAACCGGGATCGTGACACACAGCCCATCAAGATCGAATTTTCCTTCAATGAACGCCCCCCTCAAGCGCAGGGCCTCACCAAAACTTGCTCTTGCGGAGTAAGCCAGCAATAACAACCGTATAAATGAGGCGCGGATAACGTTTTTCGTCGTCCCCTCGTCAGGAAGCTCTTCACTTACGTTTGCGTAAAGGCCGTTCTGGGATCGCTCAAACAAATGCCGCTCTGCCGGCTTCAACTCTCCGTGAAGTTCTTCAAAGCGCTTCACCAGCTCCATACTCATCTCTCTTACAGTCCTTGTGCAGGCGCAGCGCCTATGGGGGAGGACATGCTAAAGAACCGGCCTTATGCCATCAATGATGATTTTTTGTTGGCCCCGCATTTACGCCTTGAGCAAATCGGATTGCTCCCGCAATGACAGCAACAAATATCCAACCGCCAGCACAATCAACACCGCACCGTAACCATCGGTGGTCGCCAGCAAACCGTAGCTACGCGACAAGTGCCCGGCGAGCAACGCCGGCAGGCAGAACGCCAGATAACTGAGCACGTAATAGGCCGCCATCAACCCCGCGCGCTCATGGGGCAAGGCCAGCGGCACCAAGCTGCGTACCGCACCGAGAAATCCCGAGCCAAAGCCACAACCGGCCACCAGCGTACCGAGGAAAAACAGCGACAGACTGGCGCTGTGCACCCCCAGCAGAATCAACACCAGGCCGATCGGCAACAGGCTCGCACCCAACTGCAACGCCCGAAACGCGGGACGATTGCGCAGCGTGAAAATCATCAATGCTCCGGTCACCGTCAGGGCAGCCACGGTTGCGCCCCCGATCAGGTTGGAGGTGGAACCGGTGGCGGTGCGCACCAGCGATGGCGCGAGGGAGGCGTAGAAACCACCGAGCGCCCAGGTTGCGGTGTTCAGCGGCAACACTCGCCACAACGTTGAACGTGCCTGCACCGGCACATGCAAAGTCGGCCGCAACGAGGCCCACGCTCCCGCTTGCGGGGTGACGCTTTCTGGCAAATGCCAGACATAAATGCCCTGCAATACAAACAGTGCGAACAGCAGCCAATAGGTCAGCTCCAACGGTGCCGGCGCAAATTCGGCCAACAAACCGCAGCCCATGCCGCCCAGGGCCATGCCGAGCAACGGCGCCACACTGTTGATCAACGGCCCTTGCTGACGATCAGTGTCGAGCAACGTCGCACTTAAAACGGCGGTGGCCATGCCGGTAGCAAAACCTTGGAGTACACGCGCACTGATCAGCCACGCCACGCTGTCGGCGTAGATAAACAGCAGCATCGCCAACGCGTTGAGCAGCACAGCGGTGAAGATCACCGGCTTGCGTCCCAAGTGGTCGGATAGCGAACCGACTGTTAATAGAGCCGCCAACAGGCTGAGCGCATAGACGCCAAAGATCAGCGTCAGCACCGCAGCCGAGAAATGCAGTTGATCCTGATACAGGTGATACAACGGCGTCGGTGCAGTGGAGGCGGCGAGAAAACTCAGTAGAGTTATCGCCAGAAACCACAGGCTGGAACGGTTAGAAGCAAGGCTGTTCATCTGCACACTCCGCAAAAGCTAACTTTTTGCTTTTGCGGAGTGTGCTACTGCCTCGCGCTTAAAGCAAATTCTTTGTGTTAAGGTCTGCGCCATGGCTATTAAAGAAGGTTTACGCCCCGGCGGCCGCAGCGCCCGGGTGCAAGATGCAATTCATTCGGCAGTTCGCGCACTTCTGCAGGAGCAGGAGCGTTCGACCGTGACCGTCCCGCAGATCGCCGCACGTGCGGGGGTTACGCCATCGACGATCTATCGGCGTTGGGGGGACTTGTCGGCGTTGTTGGCCGACGTCGCCCTCGCCCGCATGCGACCGGACAGCGAGCCGGCGCAAACCGGCAGCTTGCGCAGTGATATTCGCGCGTGGGCCGAGCAGTATCTCGATGAGATGAGCTCCGAGCCCGGCCGCAACATGATGCGCGACGTACAGGCCAGCGCTACGCCGGGCTATTGCGTGACGATCATTGGCGCGCAATTGCAGACGATTGTTGAGCGACATCCCGATGAGGCGGCGCCGAGTGTTGATCGGTTGATCAATCTGGTGGTGGCGCCGGTGGTGTTCCGGATCCTGTTTTCGGCGGCAGCGCTGGAGGTGGATGAGCTGCATCGGTTGATTGATATTGCGTTGAACCAGCACTGACGCCGATCCCCATGCAGGAGCTGCGGCACGCTGCGATCTTTTGATCTTGATGGCAAAGATCAAAAGATCGCAGCCTCGTTTCACTCGACAGCTCCTACAGGGTTTTGTGTTCGGTAACGTCACCGCAAAAACCACCCGGTTCTCGCCCTGCGACACCCCGCCACGCCACGACCTTGGTCGACACTGACTAACCGCCCGGCACATGCGAGACTGTCCGCCCGGGCAGGAGTACCGGGGAGTCTTTTGTCGGGAGTGTTGCATGTCGCTGTCCACCGGGCTGATCGCCGCCGTCGCCCTGGCCTATATGGCCATCATGTTCGCCATCGCCTTCTACGGCGACCGACGCAGCGCGCCGTTGCCGCCGCGTATGCGTGCCTGGGTGTACAGCCTGTCGCTGGCGGTTTACTGCACCAGCTGGACGTTCTTCGGCGCCGTTGGCCAGGCGGCGGAACAATTGTGGTCATTCCTGCCGATTTATCTTGGGCCTATCCTGCTGCTCGTGGGCGCGCCGTGGGTTCTGCAGAAAATGGTGATGATCAGCAAGCAGGAGAACATCACCTCCATCGCTGACTTTATCGCTGCACGCTACGGCAAATCGCAATCGCTGGCGGTGGTCGTGGCGCTGATCTGCCTGGTCGGCGTCCTCCCCTACATTGCCCTGCAACTCAAAGGTATCGTCCTCGGCGTGAACCTGTTGATCGGTGCCGGTGCCGACGCCATGGGCACCCGCGCCCAGGACACCGCGCTGATCGTGTCGCTGGTGCTGGCGCTGTTCACCATCGTTTTTGGTACGCGCAACCTCGATGCCACCGAGCACCACCGTGGCATGGTGCTGGCCATTGCTTTCGAATCGCTGGTAAAACTGTTCGCGTTTCTCGCCGTTGGCGCCTTCGTCACCTATGGCCTGTATGACGGTTTCGATGACCTGTTCAACCAGGCCATGCTCGCCCCGCGCCTCGAGGAATACTGGAAAGAAACCATCAACTGGCCGTCGATGGTGGTGCAAACCGGCGTGGCGATGATGGCGATCATCTGCCTGCCCCGGCAGTTCCATGTGACGGTGGTGGAGAACATCGATCCGCAGGATCTGCGTCTGGCCAAATGGGTGTTTCCTGCCTATCTCGCGCTGGCCGCGTTGTTTGTAGTCCCGATCGCGCTGGCCGGTCAGATGCTGCTGCCCAGCGACGTACTTCCCGACTCCTTCGTGATCAGCCTGCCACTGGCGCAGGCGCATCCGGCGCTGGCGATGCTGGCGTTTATCGGTGGCGCATCAGCGGCAACCGGAATGGTGATTGTCGCCAGCGTGGCGTTGTCGACCATGGTCTCCAACGACATGCTGTTGCCGTGGTTGCTGCGCCGCAATAACGCCGAGCGCCCGTTCGAAGTGTTCCGTCAGTGGATGCTCTCGGTTCGCCGCGTGAGCATCGTGGTGATTCTGTTGCTGGCGTACGTCAGCTATCGCTTGCTCGGCTCCACTGCCAGCCTGGCGACCATCGGCCAGATTGCCTTCGCTGCGGTGACCCAACTGGCGCCAGCGATGCTCGGCGCGCTGTACTGGAAACAGGCCAACCGTCGCGGTGTTTTCGCAGGTCTGGCCGCCGGTACTTTCTTGTGGTTCTACACGTTGATCCTGCCGATTGCCGCGCACAGCCTTGGCTGGTCGCTCAGCAGTTTTCCGGGGCTGGCGTGGTTGCACAGTAATCCGCTGAACCTGCCGATTACCCCACTGACCCAAGGTGTGGTGTTGTCGCTGGCCGGTAACTTCACCTTGTTTGCCTGGGTTTCGGTGCTGTCGCGTACGCGAGTATCCGAGCATTGGCAGGCCGGGCGTTTCATCGGTCAGGAAATCAGCGCGCGGCCGAGTGCACGCTCAATGCTGGCGGTGCAGATCGACGACTTGCTGCAACTGGCCGCGCGCTTTGTCGGTGAAGAACGTGCTCGCCAAAGCTTCATCCGCTTCGCCTATCGCCAAGGCAAAGGCTTCAACCCGAACCAGAATGCCGACGGCGAATGGATCGCCCACACCGAGCGCTTGCTGGCCGGTGTGCTTGGCGCTTCTTCGACGCGTGCTGTAGTAAAAGCCGCCATCGAAGGTCGGGAAATGCAACTGGAGGATGTAGTCCGAATCGCCGATGAAGCTTCGGAGGTCCTACAGTTCAACCGCGCCCTGCTGCAAGGTGCGATCGAGAATATTACCCAAGGCATCAGCGTCGTCGACCAGTCGCTGAAACTGGTGGCGTGGAACCGGCGTTATCTGGAACTGTTCAACTACCCGGACGGTTTGATCAGCGTCGGCCGACCGATCGCCGACATTATTCGCTACAACGCCGAGCGCGGTTTGTGCGGCCCCGGTGAAGCGGAAGTGCACGTTGCCCGCCGTTTGCACTGGATGCGTCAGGGCCGCGCGCACACGTCTGAGCGGCTGTTCCCCAACGGCCGAGTGATCGAGTTGATCGGCAACCCGATGCCGGGCGGCGGCTTCGTCATGAGTTTCACCGACATCACCGCGTTCCGCGAAGCCGAACAAGCGCTGACCGAAGCTAACGAAGGGCTGGAGCAAAGAGTCAGCGAACGCACCCAGGAACTGTCGCAACTCAACGTCGCACTGACCGAAGCCAAGGGCACTGCCGAGGCGGCCAACCAGTCGAAAACCCGTTTCCTCGCGGCAGTCAGCCATGACTTGATGCAGCCGCTGAACGCCGCTCGACTGTTCTCCGCCGCCCTCTCCCATCAGGACGACGGCTTGAGCAGCGAGGCGCAGAAACTGGTGCAGCACCTCGACAGCTCGCTGCGCTCGGCCGAGGACTTGATCAGCGATCTGTTGGATATCTCCCGACTGGAAAACGGCAAGATCAACCCCGACCGCAAGCCGTTCGCCGTCAATGAGCTGTTCGACATTCTCGGTGCCGAGTTCAAGGCACTGGCCCAGGAACAAGGTTTGACCTTCCGTGTGCGTGGCAGTCATTTGCGCATCGACAGCGACATCAAATTGCTGCGACGGATTCTGCAGAACTTTCTCACCAACGCATTCCGCTATGCCAAAGGCCCCGTGCTGCTGGGCGTGCGCCGACGCGGCGGCGAGCTGTGCCTGGAAGTATGGGATCGCGGGCCGGGGATCCCGGAAGATAAACAGCAGGTAATTTTCGAGGAGTTCAAACGCCTCGACAGTCATCAGACCCGCGCTGAAAAAGGCCTCGGGCTGGGTTTGGCGATTGCCGATGGTTTGTGCCGCGTTCTCGGGCATACCTTGCGTGTGCGTTCGTGGCCAGGACGCGGCAGTGTGTTCAGCGTCAGCGTGCCGCTGGCTCGCTCACAAGCGGTGCCGGCGAGCGCCGCCGTCGAATTGAACGGCAAGTTGCTGAGCGGCGCGCAGGTGCTGTGCATCGACAACGAAGACAGCATTCTGATCGGCATGAACAGCTTATTGAGCCGCTGGGGTTGTCAGGTGTGGACGGCGCGTAATCGTGAGGAATGCGCGGCGTTGTTGAACGACGGCGTGCGACCGCAAGTGGCGCTGGTCGACTATCACCTCGATCACGGGGATACCGGCACCGAGTTGATGGCGTGGTTGCGCACGCATCTGGGTGAGCCGGTGCCGGGGGTGGTGATCAGTGCTGACGGGCGACCGGAGATGGTGGCGCAGGTGCACGCGGCGGGGCTGGATTACCTGGCCAAACCGGTGAAACCGGCGGCGTTACGGGCGTTGTTGAGTCGGTATTTGCCGCTATAGAAGCAAAAGATCGCAGCCTCCGGCAGCTCCTACAGGATGTACGCCATACCCATGCAGGAGCTGCCGGAGGCTGCGATCTTTTGATCTTTATTCAGGGAGTTCGACGAGACCATCGACGTCGGTCATCGCCCGCTCCAGCAAGTCCGCCGGCAAGCTCTTGCTCGCCCGCGCACCGAGCAATTTGAGTTGTTCACTGCGACTGACCAGATTGCCGCGCCCTTCGGTCAGCTTGTTACGCGCTGAACTGTAGGCTTTATCCAGCTGTTGCAGGCGATTGCCAACCTCGTCCAGATCCTGAATAAACAGCACGAACTTGTCGTACAGCCACCCGGCGCGCTCGGCGATTTCCCGGGCGTTCTGACTCTGGCGCTCCTGCTTCCACAGACTGTCGATCACGCGCAGCGTCGCCAATAATGTGGTCGGGCTGACGATGACGATGTTGCGGTCGAAGGCTTCCTGAAACAGTGATGGCTCAGCCTGCAACGCCGCCGAAAACGCCGCTTCGATCGGCACGAACAGCAAAACGAAATCGAGGCTGTGCAGACCTTCCAAACGCTTGTAGTCCTTGCCGGCCAAGCCTTTGACGTGATTGCGCAACGACAGTACGTGCTGCTTGATCGCGATCTGTCCGAGGGTGTCGTCGTCGGCAGCCACGTATTGCTGATACGCGGTGAGACTCACCTTGGAATCCACCACCACTTGCTTGTCGCCCGGCAGATAGATGATCACGTCAGGCTGGAAGCGCTCGCCATCCGGGCCTTTTAAGTTGACCTGGGTCTGGTACTCGCGGCCCTTCTCCAGACCGGCGTGTTCGAGCACACGTTCGAGAATCAGCTCGCCCCAGTTGCCTTGGGTTTTCTGGCCTTTGAGGGCGCGGGTCAGGTTGGTGGCCTCGTCGCTCAGCCGCAGATTGAGCGCCTGCAAGCGCTCCAGCTCCTTGGCCAGCGAGAAACGCTCGCGGGCCTCGGCCTGATAACTCTCCTCCACACGTTTTTCGAAGGACTGAATGCGTTCCTTGAGCGGATCGAGCAACTGACCGAGCCGTTGCTGACTGGTCTCGGCAAAACGCTGCTCGCGCTCATCGAAGATCTTCCCGGCCAGCTCGGCAAACTGCGCACGCAGTTCATCTCGCGAGCCTTGCAAGTCGTTGAGGCGTTGCTGGTGGCTTTCCTGTTGCTCGCGCAGTTCGGCGTTCAGCGAAGCGGCCTGTGCGTCGAGGCGGCGCAGCTCAGCTTCCTTATTGGCGCGTTCGAGGTTCCAGGCGTGGGAGGCATCGCGGGCGTCGTCACGTTCGATCTGCAACAGTTCGACTTCCCGACGCAAAGCCGCCAGATCAGCCTGCTTGGCGGCATTGGCCTGGCCGAGATCGGCGATTTCATCGCGGCTGGCGTCGAGCTGCGCGTTGAGTCCGTCCTGGGCCAGTTGTGCCATGGCCAGCCGTTCTTCGAGCAAGGCGACCTCGGCTTGGCCATTGCTCGCCCGGCGTTGCAGTTGCCAGGCGAGTGCCAACAACGGCAGCCCTGCCCCTGCGAGACCGAGCAACACGCTGGTCAAGTCCATAGCCATAGCGACTCCTGCCGATTCGATAAAGCCTGAAGGTTAACCAAGGTGTCAGGTCTTGGACAGCTCAGTCTTCGAGCAGACCGAGTTCCCGCTGCGCGCGACGATCGCCGGCACGGGCGGCCTGGCGCAGCAGATCCTGACCGATGCGACGATCCCGTGCGTTACCGCACTCGCGGCACATCAGTTGGCCGAGTCGGCTTTGCGCAGCCACCACGCCATCACGCGCCGGTTGTTTGAGCAGGCGGCCAGCAAGGTGTTTGGCGTTATGACTGTCGCTCAGGCGCGGGCTGTCGAGCAGCCATTCGGCAACGCGAACGGAAAATCGCTTGGGCGAGGTAACAGGAAGAGTTTGTGAGGTAACAGAGTCTGATACTGAGCGAGACTTCATAAAGCACTGTGGGACGAATCGGAAGGCGCGCCACTCTACTCTCTTTTTCTTACAGGTAAAGTCGAAAAACAACCCGGCACGCCCGTCCTAGAGCAAGCGCTCGGGACAATCCACAGAAGCTGTGGATAACTCAGTGGACAACCGTCCTCCAACCCTCGCAAAGCCTTATGGAATGGGGCTCGCAGTCAAACTGACGATTTTTTCACCAACAAAAAAAAGCGATGTTTTTCATTGACTTAAACTTTCGATGCAGGCAGCCATTGGAGTCAGGATTGGTATGACAGCGCTGTTACAGCTTGCGCAACTAATGTGCACAAGTACCTGTTACCTGGTTATATCGATGCGCTTTTTCGGGTCGTTTTAGGGTCAGGCTTGGGGATAAGCCGGTCTATCGCGCGGCATGATGAAGATATCTTCACCGACCGACGGTCGAAAAATGCGCCAATTGCGGGCAATTGAGCAAACACGAAAAGCAGGCTCAATCTCTGGCTGCAATCTTTTTCTACACGAAGTTTGCTTTACCTGTTTCGATCCGTTAGTATCCGCGGCGTTAGTACCAAGCTGAAAGTCAATTCCGGTCGAACACATCCCCACGGTCAGCCTTCTACCAAGAAGCCCTACCGAAAAAGCGGGAACGACCCCTCGATGGTTTCCAGGTAAATCTTGCGACGACACTGCCTTCGAATGATGCGAAGGGTGTTGCGAAGAATACTTACTCTGACCGAACCAACCTGCAAATTGATCAGGATCTTCACCCCGGGCCCAGAACCTTTGCCCTCGTTGTGATGCCTGCCCTCCTAAGTACCTACCTGCCAGCCCAAGCGCGCCAACTTATCAGCGCTTCAAACTGGCTGCTTTGTTCCAGTCGGGTTCTTCGTTCGACCAATGGTGGTCGACGTTACTGGAACGTTTTAACGTTGCACGGTTCTTATCCGTGTCATTTGTAGGAACACCTAATAACTATGTCTACTCAAATCCATACTCAGGATGCCATTCGCACCCTAACCAACGCTTTTGCACCAATGAACTGCCTGATCATGGCCGCTCGCAAAGGCTGCTTCAGCTTCACACTGGTTAACGAACACGGCATCGCCCGCCACAGCGAGCGCCTGTACCCCGATCAGTACTCCAGCGCTGAACCGCTGCAGGCCGTGATCGATCGTACCCGTCAGGCACTGGTTGCCTGAGAGCCGAAAAGGCTGCAAAAGCAAAAGCCTCGCACAAAAATGCGGGGCTTTTTATTGCCTGATGTTTCACTTTTAGCCGCCGGCGCTTAAGCACCAACGGATATAACGGTTATAACTCGAAGCCGGAAATATTTTAAAAACAGGCCTTTACGTCGCGAATATGACACTACACTTCAACTCAAGCGGCGTGATCCGCTTGCGGCGAGCCTGAACCGATCCACAGCTGCCAAGCCCCCCTTCAGGACTCGCCATTAATAACAAGAACCGAGGGTTTTATGGGTATCGCTGCCAGCGAACTGTGCCGCTACGTGATCCGTCCTACGCTGATCTACCTGGGACGTCACAGCGCGACTGCCGAATCTCTGCTGCTGGGCATCGCCGCCAGTCAGTCAGCCCTGGGTTCCGCCCTGCATGACCGCCGCGGCCACGGCCTCTACCGCATCGCCGAGCATCGCCATCAAGCCCTTTGGGATGATTATCTTGCACTCGATCCGGAACGTGCCAGCCTGGTACGCGGACTCGCCAGTCAACATGCGTTCCTGACCGGCCCGCATCTGGAACTGACGGTGAATCTGCGTTACGCCACGGCCATTGCCTGGCTGCTGGTGGAAGAGCACAACCCAACACTCCCCGATTCCAACGATTTGCTGGGAATGGCGCGTATCTGGCGTCAGACCTTTCAACCCCAAGGTCGTCTGCGCGACTTCACTTACGCTTGGCACACCTGTGTTTCAACGGTGAATCAGGTCGCTTGCTGACCGTCCGGTTTCAGAAGATCTACCAACAGGTCGCGAATCTGGTCGGATTGTCCTACAAAACCGCTCTAACTCAAGGCATACGGACTATAGCGCTGGGACGAAAATCTTGGTAATTTTCGCCCCGGTGATCACCAGGAGTTCTAATAATGAAAAAAGTCATGCTCAAAACCACCCTTAGCCTCGCCGTTACCATGGCATCCACCCAGATCTTCGCAGCTGGCTTTGCCATCAACGAACACAGTATCAGCGGGATGGGCACTGGTTACGCTGGGCGATCTTCTTCTGCCGACGACGCAAGCACTGTTTATGGCAACCCTGCCGGCATGTCGCGCCTCAAGCGCGAACAAGTCACTGGCGGCGTTGCATTCCTCGATGCAAAAACCGATATCAGCGATGGCAGCTCCAGCCCTAACGGCGGCAGCAACAAAGGCGACATGGTGCCCTTCACCTCCGTACCTATGGGCTTCTACGTCAAACCGATCGATGATCATTGGGCATTCGGCCTCGGCGTCTACGTGCCGTTCGGCCTGATTACCGACTACGAAAAAGGCTTTGCCGGCCGTTACTTCGGCAGCAAGTCCGAAGTACAAGTGATCACCTTCCAGCCAACCGTCAGTTACGCCTTCAACGACAAGGTGTCGATCGGTTTTGGTCCGACCATCAACCGCATCGACGGCACGCTGGAATCCAACCTGTCGATCACCCAGGCCGCGCCGGATGGCAAGGTCAAGATCAAGGGTGACGACACCGCGCTGGGCTACAACGTCGGTGTGCTGGTACAAGCCACTGATACCACGCGCCTGGGTCTGACTTACCACTCGAAGGTCGACTACAAGCTCGAAGGCAACACCAAGGTCAACTACGGTGTGCTCGGTGCGATCGGTCTGGGCGCCAACCAGAAGTACGACGCTTCGCTGAAGATCACCACGCCTGAATCCATCGACTTCTCGGTTACTCAGGCGATCAACGATCGCTGGAACGTTTACGCCGGTTCGACCTGGACCCGCTGGAGCCAGCTGGAAAAAATCACCGTCAAGAACTCTGGTGTGCAGCCTTTGCTGGCCGGTCAGTTCGGTGAAATCACCGAAGACCAGAACTGGCACGACTCCTGGGCTTACGCCGTGGGTACTTCGTACCAGCTGAACAAGGAATGGGTACTGCGTACCGGCCTGACCTTCGACCAGTCGCCGACCAACAACGTCGACCGTTCGCCACGTATTCCTACCGGCGACCGGACCATCTTCAGCATCGGCGCAGGCTGGAGCCCGACCGAAGACCTGACCATCGACGTTGCCTACTCGTACCTGAAGGAAGAGTCGGTCAAGATCCGCAACGAAAACGATCGTGGCCAGACCTACGATGCCAAGTATGAAAACTCGGCAAACGGTTTCGGTGTCGGCGCGACCTACCGCTTCTGATGCTGCGCGGCGAGGCTAATCCCTCGCCCACAAAAAGCCCCGCTCTCTTTGCAGAGGCGGGGCTTTTTAATGCCTGATGTTTGCGACACGTGTAGGAGCTGTCGAGTGCAACGAGGCTGCGATCTTTTGATCTTGTTTTTTCAAATCAAAAGATCGCAGCGTGCCGCAGCTCCTACAGATCAGGGCTTCAGGGGTTTCGAGGCGATAGCCTTTTCAATCGCAGCGATAAACTCCGGATCATCAGGCTTGGTCAGGCTGGAGAAATTGGCGATGACCTTGCCCTGGCGATCGACCACATATTTGTAGAAATTCCACTTCGGTGCGCTGCTCTGCGCGGCCAGCACCTGGAACATATGCGTCGCGTCATCGCCACGGACTTTCTGCGGCTCGGTCATGGCGAACGTCACGCCGTAATTGGCGTAACAGACCTTGGCGGTTTCGGCGCTGTCCTTGGACTCTTGCTTGAAGTCATTGGAAGGGACACCAAGCATTTGCAGCCCTTGCCCTTCGTAGCGCTTATGCAGCGCCTCAAGGCCTTCGAACTGCGGGGCAAAACCACAGAAACTCGCGGTATTGACCACCACCAACGGTTTGTCGGCGTACTGTCTGCACAGGTCAATGGATTCCTTGGCCCGCAACTTGGGCAGCGAGCCTTGCAGCAATTCGGGACAGTCAGCCGCTTGAGCCAAACCAGTCAGCGCCATCAGCAACGCGGGAACAGCACACCAGCGCATCAGCATGTCGAGCATCCTTGAGCAGTCATCAGACTTCGACGTTACTCGCCACGCCACGTTCTAGCAAATGCTCATGCCCAACTGCATCAGCGCCAGACCGCCCTGATGCCAGCCCCACCACACCAGCGCCAGCAAAGCAGCGCCGAGTGCGCTGATGACGATACGCGGCCAGAGTCGACTCATGCGGCGCTCGCTGCGGCTTGCAGGCGCGCGACCGGCCGTTCGCGCACCGGCCAGTTCAACGCGGCCGCCAAAAGGCTCAGAAGGACTGCCACTTGCCAGATCAAGTCATAACTCCCGGTGCGGTCATACACCACCCCGCCCAGCCAGCCGCCGAGGAACGAACCGAGCTGATGGAACAGGAACACGATGCCGCCGAGCATGGACAGGTTTCGCACGCCGAACAAGGTCGCCACCGTACCGTTGGTCAACGGCACCGTCGACAGCCACAAGAACCCCATGGCCATGCCGAACAGATACGCCGACGTAGTCGTCACCGGCAGCCACAGGAACAGCACGATCACCACTGCGCGCAGCAGATACAGCGCGGTCAGCAGACGCGGCTTGGACATGCGCCCGCCGAGCCAACCGGCGGTGTAGGTGCCGAAGATATTGAACAGCCCGATCAGCGCCAGCACCGTAGTGCCGACACTGGCCGGCAAGTGTTGATCAACCAGATACGCCGGCAGATGCACGCCGATAAACACCACCTGAAAACCGCAGACGAAAAAGCCGAACGCCAGCAACCAGAAGCCGGAATGCGAGCAGGCTTCGCGCAGGGCCTCAGACAGGGTTTGTTCATGGCCGAGTACCGGCAGAGGTTTGTCCTTGAGCATGCTCACCAGCGGCACGATCAACGCCACCAGCAGGCCCAACACCAGCAACGCGGCCGACCAGCCGAGCCAGCCGATCAACCCGAGTGTGCCCGGCAACATGGCGAACTGGCCGAACGAACCGGCGGCGCTGGCAATGCCCATGCCCATGCTGCGCTTCTCCGGCGGCACAGCTCGGCCAACCACGCCGAGAATCACCGAGAACGACGTGCCGGACAGACCGATACCGATCAGCAGACCGGCACTCAGTGACAGCGTCACCGCCGAATCGGACAGGCCCATGCACACCAGACCCGCCGCGTAGAGCACCCCACCGATGAGCACCACTTTTGCCGCGCCAAAGCGGTCAGCCAATGCGCCGGTAAACGGTTGCGCCAGGCCCCAGATCAAATTCTGCAAAGCGATGGCGAAAGCAAACACCTCGCGCCCCCAGCCGAACTGCGCGCTCATCGGCGACAGGAACAGACCGAAACCGTGCCGCACGCCCAATGACAACGCCAGGATCAGCGCACTCCCGACCAACACCCAACCGCACGTACGCCACATCGATGTCATTGTTATTCTCCGCTTGCGGGTATATACCCGCTTGAGTTTGGAAAAAAACCGGCCTCAGGCCAGTTCATCCAGCAATCTGAGCAAGGTTTCACGCTTCTCGGCACCCAGTCGGTCGATCAACCGCTGCTGCGCCGCTTCCCAGGCCGGCAGTGCCGCTGCCAAGCGTTGCACACCGGTTTCGGTGAGTTTGACGATGCGGTTACGCATGTCCTCGCCTTCAGCCAGCGCCACCAGCCCCTCGCCTTCGAGCACGCGCAGATTGCGCCCGAGGGTGCTGCGATCCAGGCCCATGGCTTCGGCCAGTTCGGAAATGCTCGGTTGATCCAGACGCTGCAGGTTGCACAGCAAAGAATACTGGGCAACGTTGATCCCGAAGCCGTCGAGAGCGCCGTCGTAATGCCTGCTGACGCCACGAGCGGCGCGACGCAGGTTGGTGCACAAACACTGAGAAGGAAGCATGATGCGTGTATATACCCGCGACTGTGTTAAATCAAGTTACAGATGAGTTGACCCATAACATTTGTTCTGCCGGTGAGGCCGCCTTCGCGAGCAAGCTCGCTCCCACATTTGCAATGCGATCCCCTGTGGGAGCGAGCCTGCTCACGAAGAGGCCAGCACAGACAATCCAAAACTGTCAGACCAAAACCAATCCAGCCAGCACCACCATCTCCAACAATTCCAGCAACGCCCCCGCCGTATCGCCCGTAGTCCCGCCCAACCGCCGCATCATCACCTGCCGTAGCCAGACAAATACACCGACCGAAATCACCAGCGCGACGACCGCGCTAAATCCGGTAATCAGCAAGCAGGCCAACGCACTGAAGCCCAGCACCCACCACCCGGCCTTGCGCGGCAAATGATCCGCCAACGCCTGCCCCAACCCGCCCGCGCGCACATACGGCGTGGTCAGAAACAACCCCAACAGCGCCGCCCGCCCAAGCAACGGCACGATGATCAACGCGATTCCATGCCCCTGCTCGATCAACGCCAGCAGCGCAGCAAACTTGAGCAACAACACCAACACCAGCGTGACCACCGCAATCGGCCCGCTGCGCGGATCCTTCATGATTGTCAGCGTACGCTCGCGATCACCGAAACCGCCGAGCCAGGCATCGGCGCTGTCGGCCAGACCATCAAGGTGAAGCGCACCGCTGAGCAGCACCCACACCGTCAGTAACAGCGCCGCGTGAAGCAGCAATGGCGCGCCGCTCAAGGCGAGATTCAGCGCCCACAGGATCACGCCGAACAGCAGCCCCACCAACGGATAAAACAGCAGCGAACGGCCAAGCTGTTCGGGCTCGGGCATGCCCGGTAAACGAATCGGCAGGCTGCTGAGAAATTGCAGGGCGATCCACAACGGCAACATGTCAGAGGCCTTCCTTGAGTGAACCGTCGGCCTCGATCGTCAGCGCAAACAGTGCGCCGTGAACAACTTCGACATTGAGCAGTTGTTCGCGCGGCAACCCTCGCGCTTGCGCCAGCAGCAGGCGCATCACACCGCCATGACTGATCAGCAGCACCCGCTGACCCGCGTAGGCGGCGTGCAGGCGCGCAATAGCCGCCAACACCCGAGAGGAAAACTCGCTGACCGGCTCACCCTGCGGAGGGGTAAACGAATAAGGGTCGGCCCAGAACAACCCCAAGGCCTCGGCATCGATCTCCATCAACGCGGCCGCGCTCTGCCCTTCCCACGCACCGAAATGCAGTTCCTGCAGATCCTTGTCCAGATGCACTGACAGGTTCAGTTGCTCACCCAGTTCTGCGGCAAACCGCGCGCAACGTTGCAACGGCGAACTGACGATCCGATCCCACGGCCCGCCCCCGACCACGGCCGCACGCATTTGCGTCCAGCCCTTTTCGGTCAGCGCATCGTCGAGGCTGCCGCGCAAACCACCGCCGAGTTCAGTCTCACCATGACGCAGCAGATCCAGATGCAATGTCATGCCGGACGATCCGCCACCGCTGCTTCGGCGAATGTCGCCATCTGCCCGTGCAGATCACAGGCCAGACGCAACAATGGTACCGCCAGCGCAGCGCCACTGCCCTCGCCCAGACGCAAACCGAGTTCCAGCAACGGCTCGGCCTGCAGAGTTTCCAGCACATGACGATGCCCCGGCTCGGCACCACGGTGACCGAACAACAGCCACTCGCGACAGGCCGGATTCAAACGCACCGCAACCAGCGCCGCGACCGTACAGATAAACCCGTCGACCAGCACCGCAATACCTTCTTGAGCCGCTGCCAGACACGCACCGACCAGCGCGGCGATTTCAAAGCCACCCAGATTGAACAGGGTCTGCAACACATCGCCACGCTGTGCGGCGTGCAATGCCAGCGCGCGCTCGATCACTTGCGCTTTATGACTGACGCCTTCGGCATTCAGCCCGGTGCCGGGGCCGGTCAAATGCACCACCGGGCAATCGAGCAAGGCACAGGCCAAGGCACTCGCCGCCGTGGTGTTGCCAATGCCCATTTCGCCACCGATGAACAGCTGCGCGCCCGCCGCTTTCGCCCGCAACAGACTATCGCGACCGCCCTGCAACGCGAGTTCGCCCTGGGCCTGAGTCATTGCCGCACCCAGCACGAAGTTCGCCGTGCCAGGGCCGATGTTCAAGTGGCGCACACCCGGCAGGTTCAGCGTGGGACTCACCGTGCCCAGATCGACCACTTCCAGCTGCGCGCCAAGCTGACGTGCCAGTACGCTGATTGCCGCGCCGCCGCTGACGAAGTTGAGCAGCATCTGCCCGGTGACTTCCTGCGGGAACGCCGAAACGCCTTCAGCGACTACGCCGTGATCACCGGCAAAAATCGCGATCCAGACCTGTGCAAGCATGGGTTTGACCTGGCCTTGCAGACCGGCCAATTGCACTGCCACCGCCTCCAGACGACCGAGGGAACCGGCCGGTTTGGTCAGTTGCTGCTGGCGTGCCGTCGCTTGTTCAACGACGTCGAGATCGACCGGCTTACACGGGTTCAGCCACCAGGATTGAGTCATAACGCAGGTCCTTTCAGAGTCAGGGGCAGGCCGGCGACGGTCAGGACAACACGCTGACAGCGCTCGGCCAGAGCTTGATGCAGCCAACCGGCTTCATCGACGTAGCGGCGAGTCAATTCGCCCAGCGGCACGACACCCATTCCGGTCTCGTTGCTGACAAAAATGATTTCACCCGACAAGGCTGCCAGGCAGTCGAGCAGGGCTTCGCGCTCGGCAGCGAGGCGTTCGGCGTCATCGAGCATCAGCAAATTGGTCAGCCACAGGGTCAGGCAATCGACCAGCAGGCAACGCTCGGCGCTGGCGCTTTCGCGCAGGACGCGGGCCAGTTCCAAGGGTTCTTCAATGAGTGCCCATTCGACGGGACGGCGGGCGCGGTGATGGGCGACGCGATCGCTCATCTCGCCATCGAGGGGTTGGCTGGTGGCGATGTAAATCACCGAAAGATTACTTTCGCTGGCGAGTTTTTCTGCCAGGCGACTTTTGCCGGAGCGGGCGCCGCCGAGGATCAGTTGGAGCATGGGGGATATCCTGAAAATTATGGGTTGAGCCGACTGGCGCTATCGCGAGCAGGCTCACTCCTACAAGGGATCTCGAGCAACCGTGAATTTTGTGTAAAACACATAACCCTGTAGGAGTGAGCCTGCTCGCGATGAGGCCATTAAATTCACCTCAAATCCCACAGAGCCGACGCAACAGCTCGGTATCCAGATGCTTCTCCACCAGATCCGCCAGCCGTTCGATATCGCGCTCGCGCAAGCCGTGGTAATCCACCTCCTGCACATCGCTCAACCCGGCCCAGCGCAGCAACGCCGCACTCGCCGTCGGCGATTCAAACAGGCCATGCAGATACGTGCCGAACACTTGCCCATCGGCACTCTGTGCACCATCGCAACGGCCGTCATCCAGATGCACCGCAGCGTTTTCCAACGCCGGTCCGCTGGTCACGCCGGCATGAATTTCATAGCCGCTGACCTCAGCATCTTCCAAAGCCAGCCGCCCGCGCACATTGCGCAACTGCTTCTCGGCTTCAAGTGTGGTTTCGAACGCCAGCAAGCCCAAACCGGCACTCGTGCCCGGCGCACCTTCGAGGCCGAGCGGATCATGCACCTGCTCGCCGAGCATCTGCAGACCGCCGCAGATCCCCAGCACTTTGCCGCCGTAACGCAAGTGCCGAGAGATTGCCGTATCCCAGCCATTGGCACGCAAATAGGCCAGATCACTGCGCACACTCTTCGAGCCCGGCAGAATGATCAGGTCGGCAGCAGGAATCGCCTGCCCCGGCCCGACAAATTGCAGATCGACCTGCGGATGCAAACGCAGCGGATCGAAGTCGGTGTGGTTGCTGATGCGCGGTAGCACCGGCACCACCACGCTCAGCACTTGTTCGGCCTTGTCGGTCTGGCGCTGATCGATGCCGTCCTCGGCCTCCAGATGCAGATCCATCACGTACGGCAACACGCCCACCACCGGTTTGCCGGTGCGCTGTTCCAGCCAGTCGAGGCCCGGTTGCAGCAAGGCGATGTCGCCGCGAAAACGGTTGATGATGAAACCCTTGACCCGCGCCTGCTCACTCGGCGACAGCAACTCCAACGTGCCAACCAGATGCGCGAAAACCCCGCCGCGGTTGATGTCGGCAATCAGCAGCACCGGGCAATCCACTGCTTCGGCAAAGCCCATGTTGGCGATGTCGCCGGCGCGCAGATTGATCTCGGCCGGCGAACCCGCGCCTTCGACCATCACCAGCGGATACGCAGCGCTGAGCCGCTGGTGGGACGCGAGCACCGCTTTCATGGCGATGGCCTTGTAGTCGTGATACGCCACGGCATTCATCGACGTTACCGCGCGGCCATGAATGATCACTTGTGCGCCGGTGTCGCTGTTGGGCTTGAGCAGCACCGGGTTCATGTCGGTGTGCGGCTCGAGATTCGCTGCTTGCGCCTGAACCGCTTGCGCACGGCCGATCTCACCGCCGTCGGCAGTCACCGCACTGTTGAGCGCCATGTTCTGCGGCTTGAACGGGACGACCGCGACACCTTGCCGGGTCGCCCAGCGGCACAGTGCCGTCACCAGTGTGCTTTTACCGGCGTCGGAAGTGGTGCCCTGCACCATCAGGGTGGTCATGCGTGATCCTTGGCAAAAGCGCTTAAAGCGTGTTCGAGACGCGCCTCTTCAGCCGCATCGGCAGGCAGGCCAAAGCGCAAACTGCTGTTGTGGGTAAAGATGCGCAGGAGGATGCCGCGACGGGCCATGAATGCGTGCAGCGTTTCGGCATGCTCGGTGATCAGCCACTGGAACAGCGCGCAACCACCCTGCGGCTTGAAACCGTAGCGTTCAAGCAGCGCTGCCAGTCGTTCACTGGCTTCATCGCTGCGAATCCGTTGGCGTGTGTGCCCTTCGGTGTCTTGCAGACACGCTTGCCCGAGCACACGCGTCGGCCCGCTCACGGCCCAAGGCCCGACCTGTTCGGCGAGCAGCTTGAGCAACTTGCGCTCGGCCAGGACAAAGCCCAGACGCACCCCGGCCAGACCGAAAAACTTGCCGAACGAACGCAGCACGATCAGCCCGACTTGATGAGCATGCGGCGCCAGACTCAATTGCGGCGTGTTGTCCATGAAGGCTTCATCGACCACCAGCCAGCCACCACGCCGGGCGAGCCGCGCATGCCAGTCAAGCAGACGTGCCGGGGTCAGACTCAGGCCGGTCGGATTGTTCGGGTTAACCACCACCAGCACGTCGAGGCTGTCGAGAAAGAATTCGACTTCCTGCTCCAGCACTTCGCGCACGATGTAACCGCTACGGCGCCAGGCTTCGGCATGTTCGGCATAACACGGCGACAACACGCCGACTTTGCCGGCGCGGCGTAAACGCGGCAGCAACTGGATGGCCATCTGCGAACCGGCCACTGGCAGCACTTGCGCGGCGCCGTAGTAGTCGCACGCAGCTTGCTCCAGACCGTCGTCGGTTTCCGGCAAACGCGCCCAGGCCCGCAGCGGGATTTCCGGGATCGGGAATGGCCACGGCGCGAGGCCGCTGGACAGGTCGAGCCAGTCAGCCTCGGCAATGCCGTAATCGAGTGCCGCCTTGCGCAGCCGGCCACCGTGCTCAAGCATAGAATTCAGCCCCCACGCAGAGAATCAGCAGCCATAACCATACGCCGCGCTGGACCAATTGCCAGCCACGGTCGATGGAATCGGCGTCAGCCGCTGCGCCCTCGCCAAGTTGAGGACGGTCGTGAAGTTCGCCGTGGTAAATCGCCGGTCCACCCAATTCCACGCCCAGCGCACCGGCGCCGGCCGCCATCACCGGACCGGCGTTGGGGCTGTCCCACTTCGGCGCCTGTGTGCGCCAACATTTCAAGGCGAGGCGGGTTTTGCCGAGCAATGCGTAGGTCAATGCCACCAGACGCGCAGGAATGTAGTTCAACACGTCGTCGATTTTTGCAGCGGCCCAACCGAAACGCTCAAAGCGTTCGTTGCGATAACCCCACATCGCATCGAGCGTGTTGCTCAAACGATAGAGGACCACGCCCGGCGCGCCAGCCACGACAAACCAGAACAGCGCGGCGAACACCGCATCACTGCCGTTTTCCAGCACTGACTCAGTGGCAGCGCGAGCGACGGCAGTGCTGTCGAGTTCATCGGTCTGGCGGCTGACCAGATAGCCAACTCGCTTGCGCGCCTCTTCAAGATCATCCGCGCGTAAGGCAGCAGCCACTGGCGCGACATGTTCACCGAGGCTACGCATGCCGAGTGCGCAATACAGCGCGAGAATTTCGACAACCCAACCCACGTACGGCGCCCAGGAAAGCGCCGTGGCGAGCAAAGTCAGCGGCAGCACCGCGATCACCCACGCGGTCACGCCATGGCTGCGCCAGCCTCGGCCACCGGCGTTGAAACGTTGCTCGATGCGCCCGGCAAAATTGCCGAACGCCACCAGCGGATGCCAGCGTTTCGGTTCACCGAGCAGCGCATCCAGCGCCACAGCGGCGACACTCAACAACGCCACACTCATTGACTCACTCCCCAATAATTTTCGTACAGCAACTCATTGAGCGGCCGCGCCTGCGCCCACCCTTCGAGTACCAGCATCGGCGCCGGATAGAATTCCTTGACCGGGCCAAGGCATAAAACCGCCAGAGGTTTTGCGCCTTCGGGCAACTTCAAAAGATCAGCCAGTGCCTGTGGCTCGAACAGTGAAACCCAGCCCATGCCCAGACCTTCGGCGCGCGCGGCCAGCCACAGGTTCTGGATGGCGCAGGACAGCGAGGCCATGTCCATTTCCGGCAGCGTGCGGCGACCAAAGATGTGTTTTTCGCGATCGTCCATTAACGCGGCGACCAGCACTTCGGCGCAGTCATGGATGCCCTCGACCTTGAGTTTCATGAACTCGTCACTGCGCTCGCCGAGGGCTTCAGCGGTGCGCACGCGCTCTTCTTCAACGAGATTCTGGATCTGCCCGCGTAAAGTTCGGTCGCTGATGCGAATGAAACGCCAGGGCTGCATCAGGCCAACGCTTGGGGCTTGGTGGGCGGCTTCCAGTAGTCGGCGCAGCAATTCCGGTTCGACGCTGCCGCCGATGAAATGGCGCATGTCGCGGCGCTCGGCGATGGCTCGATAAACCGCTTCGCGCTCGGTTTCGGAGAATGCGTTGTCGGTCATGGCCTCTTCGCGAGCAAGCTCGCTCCCACATTGGACGGGGTGCTTGCTCAAGAAACGCGACCCCCTGTGGGAGCGAGCTTGCTCGCGAAGGCGGCCTCACGGTCTGGCGCAAACAACGCGGCAATCGCAGTCGGATTCGACGGGAAATAGAAGTGCACGTAAGAAGCCGTCATCCGCCCTTCCCGATAAACCGCCTCAGCACCACGCCCGCCATTCGGGCTTAACCCTCGGGCAATCGGCGTCAGTTCGGTGGTGGTCAGGGAATGGTGATAAGTATGCCCACGCAACGAACCTTCCGGCAGATCCACCGCTTGCAATGCCAACGCCGCCAGACGCTTCTGCATCACCGCATCGCCCTTGAGCAACCCGACCAGCTCAGCGCGAGTGCCTTCAACGTCCGTCAAAGAGTCGAGCAGATACAACATACCGCCACATTCAGCGAGCAGAGGTTTGCCCGCTGCATGATGCGCACGAATCGCCTCCAGCATCGCGGTGTTCCGCGCCAACGCAACGTGATGCAACTCCGGATACCCACCGGGCAAATACACGCTATCCGCCTCCGGCAATTGCGTATCGCGGATCGGCGAGAAGAAACTCAACTCGGCGCCCATCGCCCGCAACAGATCGAGACTCGCGCCATAGGTGAAAGCAAACGCTTCATCACGGGCGACCGCGATTCGCACATTCTTCAGCAGCGGCTCTACAGCGATGACGTCAGGCGCGGCGAACTCAACCGCCGGCGGCAGCGCTACCTCACAGCTACTGGCGAGAGCGTCGGCAGCCGCGTCGAGACGCACATCGAGGTCATTCAGTTCACTGGCCTGGACCAGGCCAAGATGCCGGCTCGGCAGTTCGATACCCGTTTCGCGGGACAACGCGCCGTACCAGCGCAGACCTTCCGTGAGGCTGCCTTCGAGCAACTGCGCATGACGCAAGGTGCCGACACGATTGGCCAGCACGCCGGCAAACGGCAGGTCCGGCTGATACTTCGCCAGACCCAACGCCAGCGCACCAAAGGTCTGCGCCATCGCCGTCCCATCAATCACGCCAAGCACCGGCACACCGAAGTGACGCGCCAGATCAGCGCTGGAAGGCGTACCGTCGAACAGGCCCATCACGCCTTCGATCAGAATCAGATCGGCCTCGGCGGCGGCTTCCCACAACAGACGACGACTTTCCTGCTCGCCGACCATCCACATGTCCAGTTGATACACCGGCGCACCGCTGGCGCGCTCGAGAATCATCGGATCAAGGAAGTCCGGGCCGCATTTGAACACGCGCACTTTGCGCCCCTGATTGCGATGCAAACGGGCGAGCGCGGCGGTAACGGTGGTCTTGCCCTGACCGGAGGCCGGCGCAGCGATAAGGACCGCCGGGCAGTGACGTGGTTGACTCAAAGTTCGACGCCTTTCTGCGCTTTGATGCCGGCCTGGAAGGCGTGTTTGAGCATGCCCATTTCAGTCACGGTGTCGCCCATTTCGATCATTTCCGGCTTGGCCGCGCGACCGGTAACGATCACGTGCTGCATCGGCGGACGTGCCTGCAAATCGCTGAGCACCTGATCGAGATCGAGGTAACCATGTTTGAGAGCGATGTTGAGTTCGTCGAGCACCACCAGACCGATCGACGGATCACGCAGCAACTCACGGGACACGGCCCACGCGGCTTCGGCAGCGGCGATGTCACGCTGGCGGTCCTGGGTTTCCCAAGTGAAGCCTTCGCCCATGACGTGAAAGCGAACTTGCTCGGGGAAGCGGCGGAAAAACAACTCTTCGCCGGTGCTGTTGCGGCCCTTGATGAACTGCACCACACCGCACTGCATGCCGTGGCCCATGGCGCGGGCGAGCATACCGAACGCCGAGCTGCTTTTGCCTTTGCCATTGCCGGTCAGCACCAGCACCAGGCCGCACTCGTCAGGCGAGTTGGCGATGCGTTCGTCGATCACGGCTTTTTTGCGCTGCATACGCGCCAGATGGCGTTCGTCGCGCTCGGGGGAATCAGTCATGGGGGAGCTCTCCGTTGAGGCTGGATAACGGCGGGCAGGCACAAGAATAGACGGCAAAAAGCCTGGCATCGCCCACCGTGATGCCGCTGGATGGATCAGGCCGGTCTCCGGGCTCATGAGCGGCGTTGGCCTGACTGCGCGCCTTCCCGCTTTGAGCAGTGGCATTCGACGCAGTGTTCACTCATTTACCGTTGCGGGGGCAGCGCCGGGATCGTGGTGGTTCTTCGTGCGAAGACAACCCTCACCGGCTTCCCTGTTTCACTCTGTCGACGCAGGTCACAGAGCACCTGAAACAAGCCGCGAAGGTTAGAGGGTTGGGGGTGGAGCGTCAATTAAAGAGGCGGCCATCGGGCGAATAACTGCCGCCGATCAATTATCCAACGCCAATCTTGTGCCACACTGATACAAATGATATCAAAGAGCCATGCTTTTCCCGAAAAGCCCACCACAACAATAAAGGATGATGACGATGCAAGGCATGATCATCAGCAACCCGCGCCTGGAATTTCTGCGCCCGGTGCTTGAACGCTGGTTTGACTGTATCGACCGCTACAACGCCGTGCGCGGCGACAGTGACACCCCTTACTGGCATGACGAGAAAGCCAATCTCGGATTGCTCTCGGCCGCAGCCTGGATGGCTGAGCTGGTCACTTTGAACGACACCGCCACGCGCAAACAGAATGAAGAAGGCGAGCGCAATGCCCGCGCCGATCTGTTTCTGGCCGGTGCCGAAGACCGCGCCTTTATCCAGGCCACTCAGCGCTGGCCAAAGGTTACCAACCTGAATCTGACTCAAGCCTTGCTGGACATCACCAACGACGCCAAACGCATCAGCTATGCCAGCGACCTCAAGCTTGGCTGCCTGTTTGTCGCGCCGCAAAAAGCCCAGCACAGCGCCAGCCCCGAAGAGTTGCAGGACATGCTCGACGACCTGCAAAAGGAACACACCTGCGCGGTCGCCTGGTATTTCCCCTATGCCTATCGCAAATTGCGCAGCGAAGCCGGCAACTATCACCCAGGCATCGCCGTGCTGTTCAAGGAAGCCCGCGGCTGAGCAGTTGAACCATCGGGCTTGCGCCCTCCTCTATGATTAGGAATGCATTCATAGGGAAGATCAGCAATGCGCAAGCCCCAGCTCGTTTTTGTCATCGCCTTCGCCGGAGGACTCGCCGCCTGCGGTGAAACCTCCAGCCTGCAAGTCTCCGACGGCACCGGCCCGTCACCGAAGCTGCCTGAACCGAACAAGACCCTGATCCCGACGGTGAACATCGCCCCGGCGATCGGCTGGCCCGAGGGCGCTAAACCGACAGCCGCCACCGGCACCCAGGTCGCAGCATTCGCCGACGGCCTCGACCATCCACGCTGGCTCTATGTGTTGCCCAACGGCGACGTGCTGGTGGCGGAAACCAATGCCCCGCCAAAACCCGATGACAGCAGCGGCATTCGTGGCTGGGTGATGAAGAAAGTCATGGGTAAGGCTGGCGCGGGCGTGCCGAGTCCGAACCGCATCACCTTGCTGCGTGACGCCGATCACGATGGCGTCGCAGAAACCCGCACGGTGTTCCTGCAGAACCTCAACTCGCCGCTCGGTATGACGCTGGTCGGCAACGATCTATACGTCGCTGATACCGATCGCTTGCTGCGTTTCAACTACGAACCGGGCGCGACTGAAATCAAGACACAGCCAATCAAGGTTGTCGATCTACCCGGCGGTACGCTGAATCACCACTGGACCAAAAACGTGATTGCCAGCAAAGACGGCAGCAAGCTGTACGTCACGGTCGGCTCGAACAGCAACGTCGGCGAAAATGGTCTGGATAAAGAAGAAGGTCGCGCGGCGATCTGGGAAGTTGATCGGGCGACCGGTAATCACCGCATCTTCGCTTCGGGCATCCGCAACCCCAATGGCTTGGCCTGGGAACCCACCAGTGGCGCACTGTGGACGGCGGTGAATGAGCGCGACGAAATCGGCAGTGATCTGGTGCCGGATTACATCACTTCCGTGAAGGACGGCGGTTTCTATGGCTGGCCGTTCAGTTACTACGGCCAGCATGTCGATGTGCGCGTTACGCCGCAAAACCCGGATCTGGTAGCCAAAGCCATTGCCCCGGATTACGCGGTCGGGCCGCACACCGCCTCGCTGGGCCTGAGCTTTGCCGAGGGCAACACGCTGCCGGCGCAGTTCAAGGAAGGCGCGTTTATTGGCCAGCACGGCTCATGGAACCGCAAACCACACAGTGGCTACAAAGTGATTTTCGTGCCGTTTACCGCAGGCAAGCCGAGCGGCACACCGGTGGATGTGCTGACCGGCTTCCTCGACAAGGATGAGAACGCATTGGGCCGGCCGGTGGGCGTGGTGATCGATCAGCAGGGTGGCTTGCTGGTGGCGGATGATGTTGGCAACAAGGTGTGGCGAGTGTCTTCTGCCAAATAACTTGCCGCCTGACACATAACAAATGTGGGAGCGGGCTTGCTCGCGAAAGCGTCGGGTCAGTCAATATTGAATTGAATGACACACCGCCTTCGCGAGCAAGCTCGCTCCCACATGGGTTTTGCGTTGTCTTTACTACGGGTTATGCGCCAGATGCTCCGGCTGCAACACCCGCTTGGCACTCAGATAAGCCTTCTGCCAATACGCCTTCGACAGGCTGTCCAGTTTCACCGTACCGCCCGTGGCCGGCGCATGCACGAAGCGCCCTTCTCCAACGTAAATCCCCGCGTGACTGACCTGCGAGCCGCCATTGGTGGCGAAGAAAATCAGGTCACCGGTCTGCAAGCCTTCCTTGCCGACATTCGGTGCCTGCATGACGATCAGCTCACGCGTCGAACGCGGCAAAGAGATGCCCGCCGCATCACGGTAGACAAAACCGATCAACCCGCTGCAATCAAAGCCTGAATCCGGCGTGTTGCCGCCCCAGCGATAGGGCGTGCCAACCAGGCCGAGCGCGCGAAACAGCACGTCTTCAGCTGCCGGCGAAAAAGCCTGAGAGGGGCCGAACACGACCGGCGCGCGAACCACCGGCGCAGGTGGCGGCGTGCGACTGGCACAGGCGCTGAGCAGCGCTGCGAAGAGCATCAATGTGAGGCGGGCCGACATCGTCATAAGCAGAACATCCTGATCTGGCTGCGGCTTTTTCTGCCGGTGGACAGAAAACAAAACCGCCTGCGTGAGCACGCAGGCGGTTTGCCATCAATATAGATTCAGGATTCTAGCGGCTACGCGGCAAACTTCAAGTAAGACTTTAACTTCACCTTGTAAAGTATACGTCTACTCCGTTGCCGGAAGCCTGATTGTCGCCGCGAACGCAGCGACAACAGGGGAATTACTTACGAGCGGTGACGACTGTCGGAGCGTTGGCCAGAGCGCGTTTCGCTTCGATGAAAGTCTTGCTCCAGTAGCTGTCACCCAGGCTGTCGATGCGAACACCGCCGCTGCGACGACTGCTGGAGTGGATGAACTGGTTGTCACCCAGGTAGATCCCGGCGTGACTGACACGGCCGCGACGACCGTTGGTGGCGAAGAACAACAGATCGCCCGGCTCAAGGTTGCTGCGCGAGACCAGCGGCGCATCGACGTTGATCATTTCGCGTGTCGAGCGCGGCAGGTTCATGCCGGCTTCTTCGCGGAACAGATAGCCGATGAAACCGCTGCAATCGAAACCGGCTTCAGAGGTACCGCCGAAACGGTAACGGGTACCGATCAGGGACATGCCGCGTTCGAGGATGCTGTCGGCCAGAACAGGAAGCTGATAAGGCTTCTTGCCATTGAATTCGTTGAGTTCTTTTTCGGTGTCCAGCTCTTCCTGGTAAATAACCGAAGACTGGGCCGTGGCAGAATTTTTAACCTGTTGAGGCTGCTCTTGAACTGGAGAATGAGCAGCGCAACCGTACAACAGGGTGACGAGTGCGAGAGGCACGAGGGGTGCGAAGCGCTTTAGCATGGGCACGACCGTGGCTGATAGTTGTAAAGAAGCCGAGACTATGCCCGCTATCAACCTCATTTGCAAATTCAATCGATCTTTTTGTGACTTCCCGGTTTCTCGTTTACATCTAAGCGCTTAAGCCCATTTGAACCGATACGCGGCCTGCACAGCGTGCAGGAAAGCGGATTTTCTGGCGCCTGAAATATGCCGAAACAGGCTGAAAGCCGCGCCGTTACCAGCCCAGCGTTTCTTTCAGGAAGGGAATGGTCAGCTTGCGTTGAGCCTGCAGAGAGGCCTGATCGAGCTGTTCAAGCAAGTCAAACAGCGCACTCATGCTGCGGGTACCGCGAGTCAAAATAAAATGCCCGACCTCATCGGTCAGGTGCAGACCGCGACGCGACGCGCGCAATTGCAAGGCGCGCAATTTGTCTTCATCGGAAAGCGGACGCATCTGGAAAATCAGCGCCAGGGTCAGGCGCGACTTCAAGTCTGCCAGTTTGACCGGCAGTTCACGCGGAGAGGTGGAAGCGGCGATCAGCAGACGCCGCCCGCTGTCACGCAGACGGTTGAACAGGTGAAACATCGCCTCTTCCCAGTCAGCCTTGCCGGCAATCACCTGCAAGTCGTCCAGGCAAACCAGTTCGTACTGTTCGAGGTTGTCGAGTATTTCGACGCCGCGGTCCATCAACTCGGCCAACGGCAAATACACCGCCGGCTCCCCCATTTGCTCGAATCGCAGGCACGCCGCCTGCAACAGATGCGTACGCCCTACGCCGTGTTTGCCCCACAGGTAGATCAGGCTTTCTGTCCAGCCGGCGTCGGCTTCGCATAGACGCTCGACATAGCCGAGTGCAGCGGCATTGGCGCCTGGGTAGTAGTTGATGAAGGTGGCGTCGTCACGCAGACGCACACCTAGGGGCAGCTGAATCGGTTTCATGCTGACTGAACAGTTCTCAAGGAACCGTTAGTGGCCTCTGTGTAAAGTTTGCGAAGTTTATACCCGTGAAGCTGAGCGCACAATGCGACAGAGTCCAAGCAAAATCAAAGGTTTGCGTTAACACGCTGGTTTTATGACAGATTCTTTGGCGCCAGCGCCTGCAGGACGCGGGCCAACCCGGCTATTCGCCGGGCCGCCCTGCCCGGTTACAACTCCGGCTCGTCCATACCACTATAGATGTCAGAGTCCTTGTACAAGTCGTGCACATGGCGGACCAGCACCATGATCACCGCCGCCACCGGCAATGCCAGCAGCACGCCGGTGAAACCGAACAATTCGCCGCCGGCCAGAATCGCGAAAATCACCGCCACCGGATGCAGACCGATACGATCGCCAACCAGCAAAGGCGTCAGCACCATGCCTTCCAGCGCCTGACCGACCATGAACACCGCGACGATACCGACCATCGGGTACAGGTCGCCACCGAACTGGAACAACCCGGCAATCAGCGCCGCGCCAATACCAATCACGAAGCCCATGTACGGCACGATAGCCGCCAGACCCGCGATCAGACCGATCAACAGCCCCAACTCCAGCCCGACGATCATCAGGCCCGCTGCGTAGATCACGCCCAGCGCCACCATCACCAGCAACTGACCGCGAACAAACGCGCCCAGTACCTCATGACATTCACCGGCCAGCGATACGATGGTCTCTTCCCGATCACGCGGCAGCAGGCTGCGGATCTTGGCCATCATCACATCCCAGTCGCGCAGCAGGTAGAAGCTCACCACCGGGATCAGCACCAGATTGGCCAGCCAGCCAATCAGCGCCAGGCTCGACGCAGTGGCCTGACTCAGGACCACACTGACGATGTCGGTGGTCTGCCCCATGTGCTCGCTGATCGCCGCTTTGACCTTGTCGAATTTCCAGAAACCATCCGACAGACCCAGCTTCGCCTGCGCCCACGGCAACGCCGTGTGTTGCAGCCAGTCGAGCATTTGCGGCGCCAGTTCGTACAGACGCAGTAACTGCTTGGCGAGCATCGGCACCAGCACCAGCAACAGCGTGGTGACGATCAAGGTGAACAAGGCAAACACCGCAATCACGCCCCAGGTACGCGACAAACCCAGCCGTTCCAGGCGATCCACCAACGGATCGAACAGATATGCCAGCAGCAGTGCCACCAGGAACGGCGTGAGGATCGGGTGCAGCAACCATACAAACGCGCAAAGCAGGACTACCCCACCGAGCCAGAACCAACGCCGCGTATCGGCCATGTACCACTCCTGTTGCTTCTATATAAGGAAAGACTTACCAGCGAAACCGCAACGACGGTGCTGCCGGGGTCGGGGCTGGCGCCGCGACAGGTGTTGCGCCGCCAGCCACTGGCTGTGGCGCCGCCACCGGGGCGGGCGCTTCGGCCGGCAACTCCTGCAACTTCGCCAGCGACAACTGCGCACGCATCTGATCGGCGCTGCCATTGACCCGATAGACGATGCGATCGCCGTCAACACTTTGCAGACGCACGCCAAACGGTTCGAGTAACCGCAACAGCGCCGCGTAATGCTCCAGATTCATACCTTGCACTTCCAGAGTCTGCTGCCCCGAAGCGCCGGGCTTCGCGACAAAACGTGGCGCCAGACGCTCAGTCACCGCCAGCATCACCGCGTCAGCGACAGCAGCCTGATCGGCGCCCTGCACACTGCCCGCCTCTTTCTGATCGCCCAGCCACAAGTGCCACTTGGCCTGCCACTGCCCGCCTTCTTCGCGCGCATGCACCGCCAGCAGGGCGTCAGCGTTGTAGCGCTCGGAGGCACCGCGCAACGGTGCCGGATCGCTGCCTTCGAGCGCTGGCGCAGTGGCAACCAATTGCTCGCTCAAGTCCGCCAGCGGCAAGCGCAATGGCAAGCCGCGATGTTGCGCGGCCGTACGCAACGGCGCAGCAGCGGCCTGACCATCACCGACCAGACTCGACCCTTCAGCCGAATCGTTCAGCCACCAACTCAGGATCGACGGCCGACTGGCGCCCCACAACGATAACCCGGCACGCCGCAGCGCCTGCTCGGTAGTCGCCGGATCGAAATCGACCTTCAGCACCTCCGGCGGCCCGGCATCGAAACCGAATTGACTGATAATTTGCTGCGGATCCTTGCGAATCGCCGCCAGCCCCGGGCTCTGCGGGGCCTTCGGATCGCCGGTCAAACGCAATACCAGCGTGTCGAGCGCCGCTTGCGTGGCGCGATCACGCTCTTCCGGCGCCTGGCCATTGACCGGCTCACGCACTTGATAAAGGCCTTTGAGATTTTCGGCATGACTCGCCAGGCTGATCAGAGACAAACAACCCACAAACAACAATTTACACAAACGCATGGAGAATTCCCGTCGACAGGAGCGGCTGGAACAGGCCGCGTGAACCGGTTAAGCAAAGCTGTGACAATCTGCCAGCACTAAACATTCACACGACAGCGGTAAAATTTTGCACAGTGATAACGATAGACGGTTAATCGCCACACTTTATACAGGCGTTCATACGGCTCAATTGCAAAAAATTTCCGCTGATATGGCCCTGCCCGTCGGTGCGAGGATGGCCGCTGCCCCTCAAGCCTGATAAAATCGCGCGCCTTCGCAGACCGGCAACAGCCGGGCACCTCGAAACTCGCGTGAGGCCATCGCCCCGTCGATTTCGAAGTTCCCGCTGAACTCGGTCGTTACCCCTGAATCCCCTCCCCTAAAGGCCTGGATCATGAGCAAGCAACCCTCCCTGAGCTACAAGGACGCCGGTGTAGACATCGACGCCGGTGAAGCATTGGTCGAACGCATCAAGAGCGTCGCCAAGCGCACTGCGCGCCCGGAAGTCATGGGCGGCCTGGGCGGTTTCGGCGCCCTCTGCGAAATCCCGGCCGGCTACAAGCAGCCAGTGCTGGTTTCCGGCACCGACGGCGTCGGCACCAAGCTGCGTCTGGCGCTGAACCTGAACAAGCACGACAGCATCGGCATCGACCTGGTCGCCATGTGCGTCAACGACCTGGTCGTTTGCGGCGCTGAGCCGCTGTTCTTCCTCGACTACTACGCCACCGGCAAACTCAATGTCGAGACCGCGACTCAAGTGGTAACCGGCATCGGCGCTGGCTGCGAACTGTCGGGTTGCTCCCTGGTTGGCGGCGAAACCGCTGAAATGCCAGGCATGTACGAAGGCGAAGACTACGACCTGGCCGGCTTCTGCGTCGGCGTCGTGGAAAAGGCTGAAATCATCGACGGCTCGAAAGTCGCCACCGGTGACGCGCTGATCGCGCTGCCATCGTCCGGCCCGCACTCCAACGGCTACTCGCTGATCCGCAAGATCATCGAAGTGTCCGGTGCCGACATCGAAAACATCCAGCTCGACGGCAAACCGCTGACCGACCTGCTGATGGCCCCGACCCGCATCTACGTGAAGCCGCTGCTCAAGCTGATCAAAGACACCGGCGCCGTCAAAGCCATGGCCCACATCACCGGTGGCGGCCTGCTCGACAACATCCCGCGCGTACTGCCAAAAGGCGCACAAGCTGTGGTTGACGTAGCAAGCTGGACTCGCCCTGCCGTGTTCGACTGGCTGCAAGAGAAAGGCAACGTTGACGAAACCGAGATGCACCGCGTGCTGAACTGCGGCGTCGGCATGGTCATCTGCGTGGCTCAGGAACACGTTGAAGTAGCCCTGAAAACCCTGCGTGACGCCGGCGAACAGCCTTGGGTCATCGGTCAGATCGCTGCCGCTGCCGAAGGCGCTGCTCAGGTTGATCTGCAGAACCTTAAGGCTCATTAATGTCCGCAACCTGTGATGTCGTGGTGCTGTTGTCCGGCACCGGCAGTAACTTGCAGGCTCTGATCGACAGCACGCGGGCCGGCGACAACCCGGTCCGCATCGCTGCAGTGATTTCCAATCGCGCCGACGCCTACGGCCTGCAACGCGCCAGTGATGCGGGTATCGCGACCCGCTCGCTGGATCACAAGGCATTCGAAGGTCGCGAGGCCTTCGATGCTGCTCTGATCGATCTGATCGACGAATTCCAACCGAAACTTGTGGTGCTGGCCGGCTTCATGCGCATTCTCAGCGCTGATTTCGTTCGCCACTACCAAGGTCGCCTGCTCAACATCCACCCGTCGCTGCTGCCCAAATACAAAGGGTTACACACTCATCAGCGCGCGCTGGAGGCCGGTGACACCGAGCACGGCTGCTCCGTGCACTTCGTCACCGAGGAACTCGATGGCGGACCACTGGTCGTACAGGCAGTATTACCGGTAGAGTTGCACGACACGCCGCAGAGTCTTGCGCAGCGAGTCCACGTTCAGGAACACCTGGTCTATCCGATGGCAGTGCGCTGGTTTGCCGAAGGCAGACTGGCACTCGGTGAACACGGTGCATTACTGGATGGCCAGTTACTCGCGGCCAGCGGCCACTTGATTCGACACTAGGAGATATTATGCGTCGCGCCCTGCTCTTCGCTTGCGCTCTGCTCGCCCTGCCCTTCGCGCAGGCAGCGGAACTTCAACCGTTCTCCGCCAGCTACACCGCCGACTGGAAGCAGTTGCCCATGAGCGGCACCGCCGAGCGCAGTCTGGTCAAGGAAGCCAACGGCGTCTGGAAGCTCAGCTTCAAGGCTTCGATGATGATCGCCAGCCTGACTGAAGAAAGCACCCTGACCCTGGACAAGGACACCCTGCTGCCGCAGTCCTACCACTTCGAACGTGGTGGTCTGGGCAAAGCGAAAAAGGCTGATCTGGATTTCGACTGGAACAGCAAGATGGTCACCGGCACCGATCGTGGCGATGCGGTGAAGATCCCGCTGAACCGCGGCATGGTCGACAAGTCCACCTATCAACTGGCGCTGCAACATGATGTGGCTGCTGGCAAGAAAACCATGAGCTATCAAGTGGTCGATGACGGCGAAGTCGATACTTATGACTTCCGCGTGCTGGGTTCGGAGAAAGTCGAAACCAAGGCTGGCAAGATTGACGCGATCAAGGTCGAGCGCGTACGCGACCCGACACAAAGCAAGCGCATCACCGTCCTGTGGTTCGCCAAGGACTGGGATTACCTGCTGGTTCGTCTGCAACAGGTTGAAACCGACGGCAAGGAGTACAACATCATGCTCCAGGACGGCACGGTCAACGGCAAAACCGTTAAAGGCAGCTGATCCGCCGCAAGAACAAAGAGCCCCGCGAAATGCGGGGCTTTTTTTGTCTGCTGGATTGGAGACTTGTGCCTGACTCGCCCCTCACCCCAGCCCTCTCCCAAAGGAGAGGGAGCCGACCGAGATGTCTGGCGCTATGCATCGACCTGAAAGATCGAGTCGATTATGGATTCTTCAAAGCAAGATCAGGTCGGTGTAGCTCGCCAATCTCCCACGGTCAGTCCCCTTCCCCTCCGGGCGGTCCGACGTTTCGGGAGGGTTAGGGTGAGGGCAATCTCAGGATCAGCACACACTCAAACCGAAAACTTCGCCACCATGCTGTTCAAATCCACCGCCAACCGCGACAACTCCTGACTCGCCGCACTCGTCTGATTCGCCCCTGCCGAGGTCTGCATTGCCAGATCCCGAATATTCATCAGATTGCGATCCACCTCGCGCGCCACCGCTGCCTGCTCCTCCGAGGCACTGGCGATCACCAGATTGCGCTCGTTGATCAGGGTGAACGCCGAGGCGATCTCCTCAAGTGCAGTCCCGGCAGCCTTGGCCAACTCCAGTGTCGAACGCGCCCGCACATTGCTCTGCTGCATCGAACTGACCGCCGAATCGGTGCCCTGCTGAATGCCGCCAATCATCTGCTCGATCTCTTGCGTCGATTGCTGCGTGCGATGCGCCAGTGCGCGCACTTCATCGGCCACCACCGCAAACCCGCGCCCGGCATCCCCAGCCCGCGCGGCCTCAATCGCAGCATTAAGCGCCAGCAAATTGGTCTGCTCGGCAATCGAACGAATCACATCCAGTACTTTGCTGATGCTGTAGACCTTCTGCGCCAGATCTTCCACCTGACTCGCATTGGCTGTCACATCATCGGCGAGCAATTCGATAGACAACACCGTTTGATGCACCTGTTCGCGACCATGCTGGGCGATGCGGTCAGATTCACGAGAGGCCTCGGAGGTCGCCACGGCATTGCTTGCCACCTCCTCCACCGCTGCCGTCATCTGATTAACCGCTGTAGCCGCTTGCTCGATTTCCAGACTCTGCTGGTGCAAACCGCGCGTAGCGTCTTCCGTAACGCAATTCAGCTCTTCCGACGCCGATGCCAATTGACTGGAGGACTCGGAGATTTGCCGAATCGTGTCGCGCAGGTTGTGTTGCATGCTCTTGAGCGCCTGCAGCAGTCGCGCCGGCTCGTCCTTGCCGCTGATGTTGATATCGCCGGTCAGATCACCACCGGCCACCACTTCGGCGACCCCCAACGATTGGGCCAGCGGCAGCACGATGCTGCGCGTCAGCAAAAGGGCCAGGCCAATGGTGATCAGCGCGGTAACGCCGATCATCACCCCGACCCACACCCGCGAATTGATAAACACCAGCCGCGCTGCTTCAGTGGCGAGATTGGCGTTGTGTTTATTCAGCTCAACCAGTTCGCGCAAAAGCACTGCGATTTCATCGGCCAAGGGACTCATCTGACCGTTGAGAATTGTCGCGGCCTCATCGACCCGATTCTGCGCAGACAACTGCATGACTTGCGCCTGAAACTCCAGATATTGGTGCTCGGCGACTTTGAAGCGATCAAACAGCTTGCGCTCTTCAGGCAGTACGATCAGCACGTCGTAACGCTGCTGAGCCTCACTTAGCACCCCGCGCAGCTCATTGAGTTTGACGACATTCTGCTCCAGCGCCTGCGGATCGCGGTTGAGCAACAGGCGCATGGTCAACGCCCTCAGGCGCAACATGTCCTGGCTCATCTCACCGACCGCCATCACGCTCGGCAGCCAGTTGTTATCGACCTCGTCGGACTGCGCGCGCATGTTCGACATTTGCAGCAAAGCGAACGCCCCGAGGGCAAACACCATCAGCGCCAACAGCCCAAAACCGAGGCCGGCGCGCGGGGCAATATTGAGACTACGGATACTCATTGCTCTGGTTCCTTCCAAAAGCGCTGCATCAACCCTGCAGCTGGTTGCTTAAGAAGGTATCGGCCCGGTGAAAATTTGCGTAAGACCAAAATGTGATATCAAAAGGCCTTAATACTCCGAACCGTCGGCATTAACGATTCAGCGTGGTTTTCCCGGACTTAAGCTCCGTTCGCGGCAAGATCGCCAAGAAGTTATCCCGTGCGACCTTTTGTGCAATGTTCTCCGGCAACGCATCAAGGAACGGTTCAAAACTGTGCATTTCCTCACCGAGCTTGTTGAAACGCCCTACCACGTCGGAACCGAGCATAAAGCGTTCGGGGTATTTCTCGACCAGTGCCAGCCATTCCGGGCGCGGCTTGCCCTGCTCATCCAGCAAATACGGCGTGAGCATGCTCCATGACAGGTCGATAAACAGATTCGGATACGCTTCAAGCATGCGCGTTAGGGTTGGCAGCAAGAACTTCAGCTGCGTTTGATGGCGATGGATTTCAGCGCTGGTGCCGGCGTGGGCCCAGATGAATCGCGTGTGCGGGTGATTACGCAGCGGCTCTTCGATTTCCTTCAGGTACAGCGGATTTTTCTCACGCTTGGAAGTGATGTTGGAATGCAACATCACCGGTAGATCGTTCTCGGCTGCCAAGTGATAGATCCTGGTCATGGCTTCGTTGTTGGCGCGCGGCGTGTCGCCGGACGTCAGCGCCGTGAGGTCATCATGCCGAGTGAACACCTCGCCAATGCCCTGCCAAAGCCCCGGATACAAATCGAGCATGCGCTGGATATGTGCGGCGGAGTTCTTGTCGTTGGGGTTGAAGCCCGAGAGGAAGGGATGAAAGTACGGGCGCTGCTCGGCTGACAGCTTTTGCACCGCATCGGCAACAATCACGTCGGTTGCGCTGTACCAATAGGCATCGGCGTCGTCCCCGGCGTAATAACGCGGACGCTTGGGTTCGTCCTCGTGCCATTTTTTCGCCACGGGAATCCCGGAAATCATTACATGCTCGACGGCCCCGTCCTTCATTGCCGTCAGCAGTTTCGCCATGCCTGCACTTTCCTGAAAAAAATCCACGTAATGCAGGTGCGCATCGCTGTAGGTGTATTCGCGGGCGCTGACGTTGCCGGCAAGCAGCAGAAGGCAGGCGAGACTCAAACGAGACAGGGACACAAGTAATCTCCGAGAAGTTGGCATAGCCTAGACCCCGCCCTGACGACAAGGGTTCATCCCGCAGGAAAGTGGAACGCGTACCGGTGGGAATGCTCTATAACTGCAAGGTCTTGTTTGATCGAACGACTTTTCCTACTGCCTGTGAGGTTCCCATGACTGTTACCGTCAATACCGTCTCCGCTGAAGGTTTTCGTCACACCGTACAGATTGATGACCACGAACTGTTTGCCGACGTACCGAAATCCGCCGGCGGCGAAGGCTCGGCGCCTGAGCCGCACGATTACTTCGACGCCGCGCTCGGTGCCTGCAAGGCCCTGACCCTGAAGATGTACGCAAAGAAGAAAGATATCCCGCTGACCGGCGTCGGTGTCGACGTCAAACGCGACAACAGCGAAGAGCAGAAAGGCAAATACGTCCTGCACGTCACCCTCACCCTGAAAGGTGTACTCACCGATGCTCAGCGTGAGGAACTGCTGCGCGTCGCCGACCGCTGCCCGATCCACAAATTGATGACCACCAGCGAAGTCACCATCGAAACCCACGCCCCGCAAGGCTTTGATAGCCAGTAATCCTCCTCATGCCAGCGGCGGGTTATGCTTCTGGCATTACCCGCTCAGCCTGGAATGCACCATGGACACGCAACCTCTGATCATCCGCCCGCGCGCCGAAGACGTCGAAGGCCAGCCGATTCTGCGCCCGCTGCCGTCAGCCAAATGTCGCAGCGTCGGGCCTTTCGTGTTTTTTGATCACATGCTCGAGACGGTTTATCCGACGGGCAAAGGCATGAACATCCGACAGCACCCGCACATCGGTCTGTCGACGCTCACGTACTTGTTTGAAGGCCAACTTCTCCACAAAGACAGCCTCGGCTCCGATCAAGTGGTCGGCGCCGGTGATGTCAGCTGGATGACCGCCGGCAGCGCCATCGCCCACGTCGAGCGCACACCTGAGCCCTTGTGGGATCAGAGCTTCACGATGCACGGCTTGCAGATCTGGCTGGCCTCGCCCAAGGATCACGAGCAAGGCCCGGGGCATTACAGCCATCACCCGGCGGCGACCTTGCCGGTCAGCGATAACCTTGGCGTACAGATCCGCATGATTGCCGGGTCAGGCTTTTGCCTGGAATCACCGGTGCCGGTGCTTTCTCCTACGCTGTATGCCGAAGTGCAGATGCAAACGGCGACTACCCTGCTGATTCCGACCGAGCACGAAGAGCGGGCGGTGTATGTGTTGAGCGGGGATGCGCAATTGAATGGCGAGGCGATTGAGCCGCATGCACTGGTGGTGTTGCCGGCCGGGGAAGAAATGAGCCTGTTTGCCGAAAGCGATGTGCACGCGGTGGTATTTGGCGGCGCGCCATTGGACGGGCCTCGGCGGATCAACTGGAATTTTGTCGCGAGCGATCCGGCGGCGATCGATGAAGCGCGGCGTAAATGGGCGGCCGGCGATTGGCCGACGGTGCCGGGGGAAATTGAGCGGATTGAATTACCGGCGGGCCGGTAAAGCAAAAGATCGCAGCCTGCGGCAGCTCCTACATTGATCGCGTGTAGGAGCTGCCGCAGGCTGCGATCTTTTGATCTTGAAAAATCAGCCCTTGAACACTTCATCCAGCAAATCATGCATCGACTTGAACGCGCGCTTGGCGGTCTTCGCGTCGTACATCATCTTGCCCGGCACATTCGCATGCGGATCAGTAAACGAGTGCACAGCACCGCCGTAGCTCAGCAACTGCCAATCGACCTTCGCCGCATTCATCTCGTCTTCAAACGCCGGCAACTGATCTTTCGGCACCAAAGGGTCGGCAGCACCGTGCAGCACCAGCACCGAGCCCTTGATGTTCTGCGCATCGGCCGGGTTCGGCGAATCCAGCGTGCCGTGGAACGACACCGCAGCCTTCACCCGCGCCCCCGTGCGAGCCAGATCCAGCGCACAGCAGCCGCCAAAGCAGAAACCGAACACTGCCAGTTTTGACGTATCAACCGTCGCTTCACCCTGCTTCTGCAACTGCTCGAACGCCGCCTGCATACGCTTGCGCAGTAACGCACGGTCATCCTTCAACGGCATCATTGCCGCGCCCGCCTGATCAGCATTCTGCGGACGCACCGCCTGACCGTAAACGTCAGCGATCAACACCACGTAGCCCTTGGCCGCGACCGATTTGGCGATTTCTTCTGCACCGGCGCTGACGCCCATCCAGTTCGGCGCCATCAGCAAACCCGGACGCGCGCCTTTGTGCTCGGCGTCGAACGCCAGGCGACCTTCATAAGGCTGGCCGTCGATCTGATAGACCACGGAACGTACAGTGACTTGGCTCATTTCTGACTCCTGATTTGTTAAACACCAGAATGAAAAAACCCGCCGAAGCGGGTTTTTCTACAACGTGATCAAGCTGACAGTTCAACCAGCAGCTTGTTCAGACGGCGCACGTAGGCGGCCGGGTCTTTCAAGCTGTCACCAGCCGCCAGCGCAGCCTGGTCGAAGAGGATGTGCGACAGGTCGCCAAAACGCTCTTCGCTCTGCTCGCCATCGAGTTTCTCGATCAGCGGGTGGCTTGGGTTGAATTCGAAGATCGGCTTCGAATCCGGCACCTTCTGCCCGCTGGCTTCGAGGATCTGACGCATTTGCAGACCCAGATCCTGCTCGCCGATGGCCAGAATGGCCGGCGAATCGGTCAGACGATGCGATACGCGGACTTCCGCCACAGAATCGCCCAACGCGGTTTTCAGACGCTCAACCAGACCTTCTTTGGACTTGGCGACTTCTTCTGCGGCCTTCTTGTCCTCTTCCGAGTCCAGGTTGCCCAGATCAAGATCACCACGTGCCACGTCGACAAAGGTCTTGCCGTCGAACTCGCTGAGGTAGCTCATCAGCCACTCGTCGATGCGGTCGGTCAGCAGCAGCACTTCGATGCCTTTCTTGCGGAAGACTTCCAGGTGCGGGCTGTTCTTGACCTGCGCGTAGGTTTCGCCGGTGAGGTAGTAGATCTTGTCCTGACCTTCCTTGGCGCGGGCCAGGTAGTCAGCCAGACCGACGATCTGCTCGCCGTCGTCGCCGTTGGTCGATGCGAAACGCAGCAGACCGGCAATTTTTTCTTTGTTGGCGAAGTCTTCAGCCGGGCCTTCTTTCATGACCTGACCGAAATTCTTCCAGAAGCCTTTGTATTGCTCAGGCTCGTTTTTCGCCAGTTTTTCCAGCATGTCGAGCACGCGCTTGGTCAGAGCGGTCTTCATCGAATCGATGATCGGGTCTTTCTGCAGAATCTCACGCGACACGTTCAGCGACAGGTCGTTGGAATCGACCACGCCTTTGATGAAGCGCAGGTACAGCGGCAGGAAGGACTCGGCCTGATCCATGACGAACACGCGTTGCACGTACAGCTTCAGGCCTTTCGGCGCTTCACGTTGGTACAGGTCGAACGGTGCGCGGGCCGGCACGTACAGCAGCGAGCTGTACTCGAGCTTGCCTTCGACTTTGTTGTGGCTCCAGGCCAGCGGGTTTTCAAAGTCGTGGGCGATGTGCTTGTAGAACTCCTGGTATTCCTCGTCCTTCACTTCAGTGCGCGGACGAGTCCACAGGGCGCTGGCGCGGTTGACGGTTTCCCATTCAGCGACCGGCGCCTCTTCACCTTCAGCAGGTGCGACTTCTTTCGGCAGCTCGATCGGCAATGCGATGTGATCGGAATACTTCTTGATGATGTTGCGCAGACGCCAGCCATCAGCGAATTCGTCTTCAGCCGCTTTCAGGTGCAGAACGATACGGGTGCCGCGCTCTGGCTTGTCGATGGTGGCGACTTCGAACTCGCCCTCGCCTTTCGACGACCAGTGCACGCCTTCGCTGGCTGGAGTGCCGGCGCGACGGCTGTACACGTCAACCTGGTCGGCCACGATGAACGCCGAGTAGAAACCTACGCCGAACTGGCCGATCAAGTGCGAATCTTTCTTCTGATCGCCCGAGAGGTTTTTCATGAAATCGGCGGTGCCCGATTTGGCGATGGTACCCAGGTGGGTGATCACATCGTCACGGTTCATGCCGATACCGTTGTCTTCGAGGGTGACGGTCTTGGCGTCTTTGTCGAAGCTCACACGGATTTTCAGGTCAGCGCCACCTTCGAGCAACTCTGGCTTGGCCAGGGCTTCGAAGCGCAGCTTGTCGACAGCGTCAGAGGCGTTCGAGATCAATTCGCGAAGGAAAATTTCCTTGTTGGAATACAGCGAATGGATCATGAGGTGCAGCAGCTGCTTTACCTCGGTCTGGAAGCCCAGGGTTTCCTTTTGAGTTTCCACACTCATGGTCATCAAACTCCAATCAGATGGCAGTGGCCGCGACCCGAAATGGTCGGCGGCGGGTTGTCTTGTGAGTTTGGGGCGCTGTTCAGGATTTCAAGGGCTCATCGATTTTGAAGTGCGCACGCGCGGTGGCAATCGGTTCGCTTTCGGTGCTTTGCCAGGCCGTGATGGCGACGTTGGCGACGCGCCGGCCCTGGCGGCAGACCTGACACTTGGCCCAGGTATCGCGGAACTGCCCGGCGCGCAGGTAATCGAGAGAGAAGTCGATGATTTTCGGTACGCCCGGGGTCTCGGTGAAAATCAACAAATGCAGCGCGGCTGCCAACTCCATGAACCCGGCAATGACACCACCGTGAATTGCCGGCAATAAAGGGTTACCAATGTTGTCCTTGTTCGCCGGCAGCTTGAACAGCAACTCATCCCCAACGCGTGAGCATTCGATGCCGATCAGCCCGGCGTAAGGAATCAACTGCAACAGCGGCGCGTAGTCGCCCTGAGCGTGAGCCTGCTGCAACTGCTGCTTCAGGTCGTCGCTCATTGCCCTTCTCCCTTTATCGCGCCGCCAAAGCCTTTGGTGCCTTTGAGGCCCTTACCCATGCGCATGAACGTTCCGACCACATGGGCGATCGGCTGCTCGGGATCGTCCTGATAGGCGAAACCGCGAGCGAAGATCACGTCGGTAGTCACCCGGTAGCACTGGGCGAAGCCATACACATCTTTATCGGGTTCGGCGGAATGCATGTAGTCGATGCGCAGGTCGAGCGTGGGGCACACCTCGAATTCCGGCAAAACGCACAGTGTGGACATTCCGCAGGCGGTGTCCATCAACGAGGTAATTGCGCCGCCGTGGATCACGCCGCTCTGTGGATTACCGACGATTTTCGTGCTGTACGGAAGGATCACCGTAAGCCCTTCGCTGGACGCGCTGTGCACGCGCAATCCGAGTACCTGACAGTGTCGCAGTGCGGAGAGAAACCGCGTCGCGCGCTCAAAAACGGGGTTTTCGGCCATTTGATAATTACTCTCGTTAGAGCCCTTTGCCAGTAGTAAGGAATACAGCAAAAGTTCCGCTTAAAAACAAACTTATATATCTGAAAGAAATGAGGAACTTAACCCTCAGCGCCAAGCTCTTAAGGCCAGTAGTTATTTTCCATAAGGAGAAACACCCCATGCGTAAGACTTTAGCTATTGCCTTGATGTTGACCGCTTCCCTCGGTCTCGCTGCCTGCGATAAAAAATCCGAGGACAAAGCTCAAGATGCCAACCAACATGCTGAACAAGCTCAGCAAGACATGAACAAAGCTCAGGATAAAGTGAACGACGCTGCGAAAGAAAACGCCGAAGCTGCCAAAGCTCAGGCTGAATCGAACGCCGCCGCGCAAGAAGAAGCTGCCAAGAAGCAATAATTCGCTTTTTGCTGCAGAAAAAAGAAAACCCGCCAAGTGCGGGTTTTCTTTTGCCTGTCATTTAGGGTCACGCCTGAATTAGAGCAAGACAGTTCTAAAAGTCGGACTAATCATCAGCAACAGCGAACACACTAAGCCAACTAGCCAGACCAGACTGCGCAGCTTGGGCATGTCGGCCAGGTAGAACCACAAGTAAAGGAGACGGGCGATGACAAATATGATCGCCAATGTATCGATCAACCAGCCTGCTGTTTGCGTGGTGTGCGCCATCAGCACGCCCACGGCGAACAATATGAACGCTTCGATACTGTTCTGATGTGCCGCCAGCGCCCTCGCGCCATAGCCAGTCAGTTGCGCCTGTTGCTGGCGCGGCAGGTGATTGTTGTAACCGCCCTGCTCTTTCATCGCCTTGCCGACCGGCATGCGCGCGATGTAAATCAACAATGCACTGATAAACACACACCAAAACGGAATACTCATCAAGCAGCCTCTTTGTTCGCCTCAGGGATCGGCGCCTCTGTAGGGGTATAGACCATTACATCGAGAACGTCGGAATGAAACTCGCGGCGGTACAAGACCAGTACCACGCCGGCGCTCATCAGCATGAACAGCCACGGGCTGACGAACCACGCCAGCATGGTCATGCCGAAGTAATAGGAGCGCAAACCGAAGTTGAACTGGTTGGCCGCCATCGAAATCACCCGTGCTGCCCGCGCAGCGAACGCCTTGCGCTCCTGCTCGGAGACATGTCGCTCACCGATCATCGGCGCCGAACCCACCAGCACGGCGGCAAAGTTGTACTGGCGCATGCACCAACTGAAGGTGAAGAAGGCATAAACGAACACCATCGCCAGACACAGCAACTTGATTTCCGACATGCCCTGCGACGCCTGTTGCACCATCGGAATATCGGCCAGCAACGACACTGCCCGCTCCGATGCGCCAAGCACCGTAAGAATACCGGCGAGGATAATCAGCGTGCTGGAGGCGAAGAACGAGGCGTTGCGCTCAAGGTTACCGATCACACTGGCGTCGGCGATGCGGTTGTCACGCAGCAGCATTCGGCGCATCCAGTCTTCGCGGTACAGGTGCAGCACGCTCGCCAGACATGCTGTATCGCGACCCTTCCAGGAGGCATAACGGGTATAACCGCCCCAGCAGATGACAAACCAGACGGCCGCGAGCAGGTGGATCAGGTTGGCTTGGATGAACGACATGCAATTCCTTGTGAGGTGTGTACACGCACTGATTACCTGTGGGAGCGAGCCTGCTCGCGAAAGCGGTGTGTCAGCCGCCATCAATGTTGCGCGATACGCCGCTTTCGCGAGCAGGCTCGCTCCCACATTGAGATTTCGGCAACCCTTCGACGTTAGCTCAGGGAAAAAGACACTGCCTGACGCGCATAAAAAATGCCCCGTATCGATTGATACGGGGCATTTCTGTTTAAGCGTTGAAGACCCGCTTTTGGCGAGTCAGACAACGTCACGCAACTGCTTCGCTGCGCTTGCCCAGCAGGCGATCGCAAACGACTGCGACCACCAGGGTCATCACGCACGGCACCAGCCATGCCAGGCCCTGCTCGCTCAGTGGCAGGTGGGACAACTGCGATGGCATCCAGCCGGCCAGACCGGCGCCTTTCAGCGCGTCGATGGTGCCGAAGATGAACGACACCAGCATCACCGGACCGAGGATACGGCCGTGCTCATGCCAGAAGTCTTTGCAGAAGCTCAGTGCCACCAACACGATGCACGGCGGATAGATCGCGGTCAGCACCGGAATCGAGAAGGCAATCAGCTTGGTCAGGCCCAGGTTGGACACCAGCAGCGAGAACGCCGCCAGAATGATCACCAGGGTCTTGTAGGACAATGGCAGCACACGGCTGAAGTATTCGGCACACGCACAAGTCAGACCGACCGCCGTCACCAGACACGCCAGTGAGATCAGCACCGCGAGGAAACCGCTACCCAGCGAACCGAAGGTGTGTTGCACGTATGCATGCAATACCGCCGCGCCGTTGGTCGCGCCCACGGCCACTTCGTGGCTGCCGGAACCGAGACGGAACAGGCTGATATATACCAGCGCCAGACCTACGCCGGCGATCAGGCCAGCGATGATCGCGTAACGGGTGATCAGCGCCGGCGACTCGACGCCACGGGAGCGAATCGCGTTAACGATGACGATGCCGAACACCAGTGCACCCAAGGTATCCATGGTCAGGTAACCATTGATAAAGCCTTGGGAGAACGGTGCCGCCACGTACTCCGGTGTGCCGTGACCGATGTCGCCGGCCGGCAAGGCGAATGCAGCGATACCGAGCACTGCCAGCGCGATGATCTTCAACGGCGCGAGGAAACGGCCAACAGTGTCCAGCAAACGCCCAGGGTAGAGCGAGATGAAGAACACCAGCAGGAAGTACACCGAGCTATAGAGGAACAGTGCCAACGGGCTTTCGCCGGTCAACGGCGCCAGACCGACTTCAAAGGACACAGTCGCAGTACGCGGGGTGGCGAACAACGGCCCGACCGCCAGATAGCAGGCGGCCGCGAGAATGCCGCCAGCGATCTTGCCGATCGGGCTGCTCAGCGCATCCATTGCCCCACCGACCTTGGCCAGTGCAACGACAGTGATCACCGGCAAACCCACCGCGGTGATCAGGAAGCCCAGCGCGGCCATCCAGACGTGAGGTCCGGCCTGCAAGCCCACGATAGGCGGGAAAATGATGTTGCCAGCCCCAACGAACAGAGCAAACGTCATAAAACCAAGTGCCAGGATGTCCTGACCTTTCAAAACTTTCATTAAGGTAATACCACACTACTGAATCGGAATTTAGAGGGGGATTGCCCTGTGTAATTAGGGAAATGCTGTCGATCCGTATGGGACTGACCCTTAAAGCGCGTTGCATGCCTTGTGGGCGGCAGACGCAAAAATGGCTGCTAGCCTAACGAATTTGACTTGCAAACGCACTGTTAGAGGGCGAACTATCCGATACGCGACGTTTCCGTGTCGCGTTTTTGCATGTAATTGGGCGGAAGCCTATAAATCATCGAACGCCAGAAACGACAAAGGCCACCCGAAGGTGGCCTTTGTTTGGTAAAGCGTCAGCTAAGCGCGAGGCTTACTTGACAGCCCAACCGGTCAGCTCGGCCAGGGCCTTGCCGATGTCTGCCAGCGAACGCACGGTTTTTACACCTGCGTCTTGCAGCGCAGCGAATTTCTCGTCTGCAGTGCCTTTGCCGCCAGAGATGATTGCGCCAGCATGGCCCATGCGCTTGCCCGGAGGAGCAGTCACACCAGCGATGTAGGAAACAACCGGCTTGGTCACGTGTGCCTTGATGTAGGCAGCCGCTTCTTCTTCAGCCGAACCGCCGATCTCGCCGATCATTACGATCGCTTCGGTCTTCGGGTCTTCCTGGAACAGCTTCAGGATGTCGATGAAGTTCGAACCCGGGATCGGATCACCACCGATGCCGACGCAAGTCGACTGACCGAAACCGGCGTCAGTAGTCTGCTTGACAGCTTCGTAGGTCAGGGTGCCGGAACGCGAAACGATACCGACCTTGCCTGGCAAGTGAATGTGACCTGGCATGATGCCGATCTTGCACTCGCCCGGAGTGATAACGCCTGGGCAGTTAGGGCCGATCAGGACTACACCCAGCTCGTCGCACTTAACTTTAGCGTCCAGCATGTCCAGGGTAGGAATGCCTTCGGTGATGCAAACGATCAGCTTGATGCCGCCGAATGCCGCTTCCAGGATCGAATCTTTGCAGAAAGGAGCCGGAACGTAGATCACGGAAGCGGTAGCGCCAGTGGCTTCTACTGCATCTTTAACGGTGTTGAACACTGGCAGACCCAGGTGCTCGGTGCCGCCTTTGCCAGGAGTAACGCCACCAACCATCTTGGTGCCGTATTCGATGGCTTGCTGGGTGTGGAAACTACCTTGCGAACCGGTAATACCCTGGCAGATAACTTTGGTGTCTTTATTGATCAGGACGCTCATTATTTGCCCTCCGCAGCTTTGACAACTTGTTGAGCAGCGTCGGTCAGGCTGGTAGCAGCGATGATGTTCAAACCGCTTTCTGCCAGTACTTTAGCGCCCAGCTCAGCGTTGTTGCCTTCAAGGCGAACAACAACCGGGATTTTCACGCCGACTTCTTTCACAGCGCCGATGATGCCTTCGGCAATCATGTCGCAGCGAACGATGCCGCCGAAGATGTTGACCAGTACTGCAGCGACGTTGGTGTCGGACAGGATGATCTTGAACGCTTCAGTTACGCGTTCCTTGGTAGCGCCACCACCTACGTCGAGGAAGTTGGCTGGCTTGCCGCCATGCAGGTTGACGATGTCCATGGTACCCATGGCCAGGCCAGCACCGTTGACCATGCAGCCGATGTTGCCTTCCAGTGCTACGTAGTTCAGTTCGAACTTGGCAGCGTGCGCTTCGCGCGGATCGTCTTGCGACGGATCGTGGAAAGTCTTCAGCTTAGGCTGACGATACATTGCGTTGGCGTCGATGTTGATCTTGGCGTCCAGGCAGTGCAGATCGCCGTCAGCCTTGATCACCAGCGGGTTCACTTCCAGCAGAGCCAGGTCGTGATCCTTGAACAGTTTGGCCAGACCTACGAAGATCTTGGCGAACTGAGCAACCTGCTTGCCTTCCAGACCCAGCTGGAATGCCAGCTCGCGACCCTGGAATGGCTGAGCGCCAACCAGTGGATCGATAGTGGCCTTGAGAATTTTTTCAGGAGTGTCGTGAGCGATCTTCTCGATGTCCACGCCACCTTCGGTGGAAGCCATGAACACGATGCGACGGCTCGAACGGTCAACGACAGCGCCCAGGTACAGCTCTTTAGCGATATCAGTGCACGATTCAACCAGGATCTTGGTGACTGGCTGGCCATTGGCATCAGTCTGGTAAGTCACCAGACGCTTGCCCAGCCACTGCTGTGCGAAGGCTTTGGCGTCTTCTTTGCTGCGAACCAGCTTGACGCCGCCCGCTTTACCGCGACCACCGGCGTGGACCTGGGCTTTGACAACCCACTCGCTGCCGCCGATTTTGTCGCAAGCTTCTGCTGCTGCTTCCGGGGTGTCTACTGCGTAACCAGTGGAAACTGGCAGGCCGTATTCAGCGAACAGCTGCTTACCCTGATACTCGTGAAGATTCATGCTTTTTACCGTCTTCGTTAGGTACTGCGCATTCGGCGCTGCGCTCGTTTGAGTGCCGCGCCACCTGTGACTGCTGCTTGCGTAGCTGAGCTACGCAAGACTGCGTCCAGCGGACATTCCGCGGTGAGACTTGCTCGCAAGGCTCACGACGGGCCGTTACCGCCGTGGTTTCTTATTGTCTGTTAACGCTTTTTGCGGTTGGCAATGTGGATGGCACCGCCATTCACAGCCAGAGCAGCTTCGTGCAAGGCTTCAGACAGGGTCGGATGGGAGAAAACCATCATGCCCAGGTCTTCAGCGCTGGTGCCGAATTCCATACCGATCGCGCCCTGCTGAACCAGTTCTGCAGCGCTCGGGCCAATCACGTGCACGCCCAATACGCGGTCAGTCTTGGCATCAGCGATGACCTTGACGAAACCACCGGTATCGTTGGCGGCCATGGCACGGCCGGAAGCGGCGAACGGGAAGGTGCCGACGTTAACTTCAACGCCTTCAGCTTTCAAGGCCTGCTCGGTTTTGCCAACCCACGCGATTTCCGGGTGAGTATAAATAACCGAAGGGATCAGGTCATAGTTCATCTGGGCTTTGTGGCCCTTGATGCGCTCGACAACCATGATGCCTTCTTCCGAAGCTTTGTGCGCCAGCATCATGCCGCGAACCACGTCACCAATGGCGAAAACGCCCGGTACGGTGGTCGCGCAGTGATCGTCAACGTGCACGAAACCGCGCTCGTCGAGGGTCACGCCGCTGTCAGAAGCCAGCAGATCAGTGGTCACTGGACGGCGACCAACGGCTACGATCAGCTTGTCGAAAGTGATGGTCTGTTCGCCGTTGGCATCGGTGTAGTTCACAACGACTTCGTCGCCGTTGACTTTCGAGCCGGTTACGCGAGCGCCCAGTTTGATGTCCAGACCTTGTTTGGTCAGGGTTTTCAGCGCTTCCTTGGAAACAGCGGTGTCCGCTGCCATCAGGAAAGTGTCCAGAGCTTCGAGGACAACCACTTCCGAACCCAGACGCGACCATACCGAACCCAGTTCCAGACCGATCACGCCAGCGCCGATCACGCCCAGACGCTTAGGTACGGTCTGGAATTCCAGTGCACCAGTCGAATCAACGATGACTTTCTGATCAACCGGAGCCGGTGGAATGTCGATCGGACGCGAGCCTGGAGCCAGAATCACGTTTTCAGCTTCGATAACTTCAACCGAGCCGTCTGGCTTGGTGACTTCGACTTTCTTGCCAGCCAGCAGTTTGCCGTGGCCCTGGATCGAAGTAACGCCGTTGGCCTTGAACAGGGTGGCAACGCCGCCGGTCAGGTTCTTGACGATGCCAGCCTTGCGGCCAACCATCGCAGCGACGTCCATTTTGACTTCGCCAGTCGAGATACCGTGAACGTTGAAGCTTTCTTTCGCTTCCTTGTATTTCCAGGAGCTGTCGAGCAGCGCCTTGGAAGGAATGCAGCCCACGTTCAGGCAGGTGCCGCCCAGGGCTTGCTTGCCTTCTGCGTCGGTGTACTTCTCGATGCAGGCAGTGGTCAGACCCAGCTGCGCCGCCTTGATGGCAGCCACGTAGCCACCAGGGCCAGCACCGATCACTACTACGTCAAATTTCTGCGACATTCAAAAAATCCTCTTTAGCAATAAAGCTACAAGCCGCAAGCTACAAGCTTCCAGCCACTCCGCTCGCTTTGAACTTGTGGCTTGAAACTTGAAGCTTGCAGCTGTTTTTTAGATATCCAGCAACAGACGAGCCGGATCTTCCAGCAGGTTCTTGATGGTCACCAGGAAGGTCACAGCTTCTTTGCCATCGATCAGACGGTGATCGTAGGACAGTGCCAGGTACATCATCGGACGGATAACGACCTGACCGTTGATGGCCATAGGACGCTGGATGATGTTGTGCATGCCCAGAATCGCTGCCTGCGGCGGGTTGACGATCGGGGTCGACATCATCGAACCGAAGGTACCACCGTTGGTGATGGTGAAGGTACCACCGGTCATCTCGTCCATCGACAATTTGCCGTCACGGGCTTTCTTGCCGAAAGTGGCGATGCCGCCTTCGATTTCAGCCAGGCTCATCAGCTCGGCATTACGCAGAACCGGAACAACCAGGCCACGGTCGCTGGAAACGGCAACGCCGATGTCCGCGTAGCCGTGGTAAACGATGTCGCCGCCGTCGATCGACGCGTTGACAGCCGGGAAGCGTTTCAGCGCTTCGGTCGCTGCTTTAACGAAGAACGACATGAAGCCCAGGCGTACGCCGTTGTGGGACTTCTCGAACAGGTCCTTGTACTTCGAACGCAGGGCCATGACTTCAGTCATGTCGACTTCGTTGAAAGTGGTCAGCATCGCCATGTTCGACTGTGCTTCAACCAGACGCTTGGCCACGGTGGCGCGAACGCGGGTCATCGGTACGCGCTTCTCGATGCGGTCGCCAGCGGCGAACACAGGAGCGGCAGCCGAAGGAGCAGCAGCCTTGGCAGGTGCAGCAGCCGGAGCGGCTTTCTTGGCAGCAACAGCAGCAACCACGTCTTCCTTGGTCACACGACCGCCTTTGCCGGTGCCGGCAACGGAAGCGATGTTGATGCCGTTTTCTTCAGCCAGCTTGCGCGCGGCAGGAGCAGCAACAGGATCGTCTTCGCCTTCGGCAGCAGCCGGTGCAGTGGCAGCAGCGGCCGGAGCAGCAGCGGCGGCTGGAGCAGCGGCAGCAGCGCCGCCCGCTTCGATGGAACCCAGCACTTCGTCGGACAGAACGGTGTCGCCTTCGTTCTTGACGATTGCGCCCAGCACGCCGTCGGCGGTAGCCAGAACTTCCAGTACGACTTTGTCAGTTTCGATGTCGACGATCAGGTCGTCACGCTTGACGGCGTCGCCCGGTTGCTTGTGCCAGGTGGCAACGGTGCCATCGGCAACCGATTCCGGGAAAGTGGGGGCTTTGATCTCGATAGCCATTATCTGTGGTTCCTTAAATTCGGTTTCAGGTGCGCGAAGGCGTTAAATGGTAAACGCGTCTTGCAGGAGTTTTTCCTGCTGCTCGGCGTGCATCGATGCATAACCACAAGCTGGGGCAGCAGAAGCCTCACGGCCCGCGTACTCAAGTACGAGAGACTTGTCGAGGTTCCCGATGCTGCGACGCAAGTGGTGCTGGCTGCAGTACCAGGCGCCCTGGTTCATCGGCTCTTCCTGACACCAAACGGCATTTTTGACGTTGGTGTACGGAGCCAGGACTTCTTTCAAGTCGTCCTCAGGGAATGGGTACAGCTGCTCGATACGCACGATGGCGATATCTTCACGGCCTTCGGCACGGCGTTTTTCCAGCAGGTCGTAGTAGACCTTGCCGCTACACAGAACAACACGCTCGACCTTTTTCGGGTCCAGAGTATCGATTTCCGGGATCACGGTCTGGAACGAACCTTCGGCCAGATCTTCCAAAGTCGAGATGGCCAGCTTGTGGCGCAGCAGCGACTTCGGTGTCAGAACGATCAGCGGCTTGCGCAGCGGACGAATCACCTGACGACGCAGCAAGTGGTAGATCTGTGCTGGCGTGGTCGGTACGGCGACCTGAATGTTGTGCTCGGCGCACAGTTGCAGGTAACGCTCAAGACGTGCCGAGCTGTGCTCAGGGCCCTGACCTTCGTAACCGTGTGGCAGCAACATGGTCAGACCGCAGAGACGGCCCCACTTGTGCTCACCGCTGGTGATGAACTGGTCGATCACAACCTGTGCACCGTTGGCGAAGTCGCCGAACTGGGCTTCCCAGATCACCAGCGCATCCGGCGTGGTGGTCGAGTAACCGTATTCGAACGCCAGTACCGCTTCTTCCGACAGGAACGAGTCGTACAGGTCAAAGCGTGGCTGACCGTCGTACAGGTGCTGCAGCGGAATGTAGGTGCCCGCGTCTTTCTGGTTGTGCAGCACAGCGTGACGGTGCGAGAACGTACCGCGGCCAATGTCCTGACCGGTCATGCGGATCGGGTGACCTTCGAACGCCAGGGTCGCGTACGCCATGGTTTCGGCGTAACCCCAGTTGATCGGCAGGCCGCCGGCTTGCATTTTCTGACGGTCTTCGTAGATCTTCGAGACCTGACGCTGCACCACGAAGCCTTCCGGGATTTCCAGCAGCTTGGCGGACAGTTCTTGCAGGGTTTTCAGATCAAAGCGGGTGTCGTGACGCGCAGTCCAGGCGTGGCCCAGATACGGACGCCAGTCCACGAACAACTCTTTGTTCGGCTCTTTGACCAGCGACTTCACTACGTGCAGACCGTTGTCCAGCGCGTTGCGGTATTCGTCGACTTTCGCCTGAACACGCTCTGCGTCGAGTACACCGCCCTGGGTCAGACGATCAGCGTACAGCTCACGGGTAGTGCGCTGTTTGGTGATCTGCTGATACATCAGAGGCTGGGTGCCGCTTGGCTCGTCGGCCTCGTTGTGGCCGCGACGACGGTAGCAGACCAGGTCGATCACCACGTCACGCTTGAACTGCATGCGGTAGTCGATAGCCAGCTGGGTCACGAACAACACGGCTTCCGGATCATCACCATTCACATGGAGGATCGGCGCCTGGATCATCTTCGCAACGTCGGTGGCGTACTCGGTGGAACGCGAGTCCAGCGGGTTGCTGATGGTGAAACCGACCTGGTTGTTGATCACGATGTGCACGGTTCCGCCGGTCTTGAAACCGCGGGTCTGCGACATCTGGAAGGTTTCCATGACCACGCCCTGACCTGCGAATGCAGCGTCACCGTGGATGGAGATCGGCAGAACCTTCTCACCGGTCGGATCGTTACGACGATCCTGACGGGCGCGAACCGAACCTTCTACCACCGGGGAAACGATTTCCAGGTGGGACGGGTTGAACGCCATGGCCAGGTGAACTTCACCGCCGGCGGTCATCACGTTGGACGAGAAGCCCTGGTGATACTTAACGTCACCGGAACCCAGCTCGACCTTCTTCTTGCCTTCGAACTCGTCGAACAGCTCGCGCGGGTTCTTGCCGAAGGTGTTGACCAGTACGTTCAGACGGCCACGGTGGGCCATGCCGATGACGACTTCCTTGGTGCCGTAGGAACCGGAACGCTGGATCAGTTCGTCGAGCATCGGAATCAGGCTTTCGCCGCCTTCCAGACCGAAACGCTTGGTGCCCGGGTATTTGGTGCCCAGGTATTTTTCCAGGCCTTCACCGGCAGTCACGCGCTCAAGCAGGTGGCTCTTGATGTCGGCGGAGTACGTCGGACGACCACGCACGCTTTCCAGACGCTGCTGGAACCACTGGCGCTGCTCGGAATCGGTGATGTGCGTAAATTCAGCGCCGATGGTGCGGCAATATGTCTGCTGCAACGCTTCGTGAATTTCGCGTAGGCTCGCTTCCTCTTTGCCGATGAACAGGTCGCCGGCACGGAAGGTCGTATCAAGATCGGCATTGGTCAAGCCGTAATGATTGATCGACAGGTCTGCAGGTGCAGGACGCTGCCACAGCCCCAGCGGGTCAAGCTGGGCTGCCTGGTGGCCACGCATACGGTAGGCCTGGATCAATCGCAACACTTCAACTTGCTTCTTCTCGTGCTCACTGCTCACGCTCCCGGCGGAAACCGGTTGAGCGCGGCGCTGGTTCTTTGCCAGCAGCACGAAATGATCGCGAATCGTGGAGTGCGAAACATCAGTGGCAGAGTTGCCGTCGGCAGGCAACTTCTGAAAGTAGGTGCGCCACTCTTCTGGCACAGCGTTAGGGTCGTGCAGGTAGAGCTCATAAAGCTCTTCCACATAGGCAGCGTTTCCACCTGAAAGGTAGGCGCTGTTCCACATGCGCTGCATCACGCTTTCTTGCATGCTTGGTCACCCTCGGTTAGGGGAACACCATCGATGTCGACACCGAGCAAACTTGCAGAAGTCCGAATGCAGCGACTAAAACAAGCCACTTAGGATCACACTGATAGTCCGGGTACCAGCCCGGATGCCCCTGCTTGTCTCATTTCTTCAAAATAAGAGCGGCAGCTTGTGGCTACTGCTCTGGTTATAGCCATGACGCGGGTTGAAGCCCGCGCCATAGCCTCTACGGTACAGCGGTTACAGCAGCTGAATCACACGCCGCTCGAAAGCAGCATGTTACGGATGTGACCGATGGCCTTAGTCGGGTTCAGGCCTTTCGGACATACGTTGACGCAGTTCATGATGCCCCGGCAGCGGAATACGCTGAACGGGTCATCGAGCGAAGCCAGACGCTCGTTGGTCTTGGTGTCACGGCTGTCTGCCAGGAAGCGGTAGGCTTGCAGCAGCGCAGCTGGACCCAGGAACTTGTCCGGATTCCACCAGAAGGACGGGCACGAAGTCGAGCAGCAAGCGCACAGGATGCACTCGTACAGACCGTCGAGCTTTTCACGCTCTTCTGGCGACTGCAGACGCTCGATGGCCGGAGCCGGCGTGTCGTTCTGCAGGTAAGGCTTCACCTTCTCGTATTGCTTGTAGAAGATGCTCATATCGACGACCAGGTCACGGATAACCGGCAAACCTGGCAGTGGACGAACAATCAACTTGTTACCTTTTACAACGGCGGACAGCGGCGTGATGCACGCCAGACCGTTTTTGCCGTTGATGTTCATGCCGTCGGAACCGCAGACGCCTTCACGGCAAGAGCGACGATAGGAGAAACCCTCGTCCTGCTCTTTGATCAGGGCCAGCACGTCCAGCACCATCAGGTCTTTACCACCGGTATCGACCTGGAATTCCTGCATGAACGGCGCAGCGTCCTGATCAGGGTTGTAGCGATAAACACTGACTTGCAACATGGCGGTCACCCTTAATAAGTCCGGACTTTAGGTTCGAAAGTCGGAACAGTCTTCGGCGAGAAGTTCACGGCACGCTTGGTGACGCGCTTGTCACCCGGGAAGTACAGGGTGTGGCACAGCCAGTTTTCGTCGTCACGATCTTCGAAGTCTTCACGGGCGTGAGCACCGCGGGACTCTTTACGCACTTCGGCCGCGATGGCGGTAGCTTCAGCCACTTCCAGCAGGTTTTGCAGTTCCAGCGCTTCGATACGGGCAGTGTTGAACGCCTGCGACTTATCGTTGATCTTCACGTTGGCAATGCGGGCACGCAGGTCGGCGAGCTGAGCGATACCCTTCTGCATGTATTCGCCAGTACGGAATACACCGAAGTAGTTCTGCATGCAGCTTTGCAGCTCGCGACGCAGGGTAGCGACGTCTTCACCATCAGTACGGCTGTTCAGCGAGTTCAGACGCGACAGGGCAGCTTCGATGTCGGCTTCGGTAGCGTCGTCGTATTCGATGCCGTCGGTCAGCGCTTTTTCCAGATGCAGGCCGGCAGCGCGGCCGAATACCACCAGGTCGAGCAGCGAGTTGCCGCCCAGACGGTTGGCACCGTGCACCGATACGCAAGCCACTTCGCCTACTGCGAACAGACCAGGAATGATCTGATCCACGCCGTCGGCGTTCTGGGTGATCGCTTGGCCATGAATGTTGGTGGCAACGCCGCCCATCATATAGTGGCAAGTTGGAACAACCGGAACCGGCGCAACAACCGGGTCAACGTGAGCGAAAGTCTTCGACAGTTCGCAGATGCCTGGCAGACGGCTGTGCAGCACTTCCTCGCCCAGGTGGTCGAGTTTGAGCATTACGTGGTCGCCATTCGGACCGCAACCGTTGCCGGCGATGATTTCTTTAACCATCGAGCGAGCAACCACGTCACGACCAGCCAGGTCTTTGGCGTTCGGAGCATAGCGCTCCATGAAACGCTCGCCGTGCTTGTTGATCAGGTAACCACCTTCACCACGGCAACCTTCTGTAACCAGTACACCGGCGCCGGCGATGCCGGTCGGGTGGAACTGCCACATTTCGATGTCTTGTACCGGCACGCCAGCACGCAGAGCCATGCCGACGCCGTCACCGGTGTTGATCAGGGCATTGGTGGTGGACGCGTAGATACGGCCTGCACCGCCGGTAGCCAATACGGTGGCTTTCGCGCGGATATAGGAAGTTTCGCCAGTTTCGATGCAGATCGCGATCACACCGACGAAGTCGCCTTCCTGGTTTTTCACCAGATCGACAGCGTAGTACTCGTTCAGGAACGTGGTACCGGCTTTCAGGTTGCCCTGATAGAGGGTGTGCAGCAGTGCGTGGCCGGTACGGTCGGAAGCCGCACAAGTACGCGCAGCCTGGCCGCCTTTACCGTAATCCTTGGACTGACCACCGAACGGACGCTGGTAGATACGGCCTTGTTCGGTACGCGAGAACGGCAGACCCATGTGGTCCAGCTCGAAAACGGCAGCCGGGCCTTCCTGACACATGTATTCAATAGCGTCCTGGTCACCGATGTAGTCGGAGCCCTTGACGGTATCGTACATGTGCCAGCGCCAGTCATCGTTCGGGTCAGCGGACGCGATTGCGCACGTGATGCCGCCCTGGGCGGATACAGTGTGCGAACGGGTCGGGAAAACCTTGGTGATCACGGCAGTCTTGTGACCGCCCTGTGCCAGTTGCAGCGCAGCGCGCATGCCGGCACCGCCACCACCAATAATGATGGCGTCGAAAGAAATCGTTGGAATGTTAGCCATGACTCAGATACCCCAGAGAATCTGCACACCCCAGACGAAGTAAGCGAACATCGCAACGCCGCATACTGCCTGGAAAAGGAAACGTATCGCCGTTGCGGACTTGCCGAACGCCATTGGCGTCAGGTAGTCAGTCGCGATGGTCCACATGCCGACCCAGGCGTGAGCGCCGAGAGCAACAAGGGCCAGGAGGCTGAAAATACGCATCCCGTTGTGGGCGAACAGTTCATGCCACTGGGCATACTCGAGGCCAGGGTGGGCCACGACGTATCCGATCAGAAAGATGAAGTAAGCCGCGAGAACGACCGCAGACACACGTTGCGCCATCCAGTCATAGAGGCCCGAACGCGACAGGTTCGTGACGTTAGTTACCATATCCAAACTCCTGCCAGAACGATTACCACCACGGAAACGGCGATAACGATTTTCGAGCCCAGTTTGCCGCCTTCCAGCGTCTCACCGATGCCCATGTCCATGATCAAATGGCGCACACCGGCTACCAGGTGATACAGCAGAGCGGACAGGATGCCCCAAATCACTAGCTTGGCTAGCGGACTGGTCAGACACGCTTTCACCTGACCGAAGCCTTCCTCGGAACTCAGCGACTTGTCCAATGCGTAAAGCATGATGGCCAGGCTGACAAAGAGGATGACACCGGAGATACGGTGAAGAATGGACGTGTAAGCAGTGACTGGGAGTTTGATGGTCCTTAGGTCTAGGTTTACAGGTCGTTGGCTTTTCACGGCTTTTTTTTCACACTGAAGAGCCCCTAACAATCAGGGCAAAGTTGTTGGGGAGTGCACTGGTCAGGTAACCACCACCCAGGGATGCGACCCCCAATGAAAGCAAGCCCAAAAGCCCTTGGCGGTCGGTGGCCGAGTATAGACAGTTAGGCTACTAATGACAACGCAATCACCTACCCCAAATAGCTGATTGCACAAGTCGTATAAAAGGCGTAAATGGCAGTCAATTTCGAGGAAAAAGTGCGCTTAAAGCCTTCTGGAGCAAGACTTTAGGCAAATTGACATTCGAATTTATCTCACTATAGTGGTGCGGGCCCTGCGTGGGGGGTCTGTCTGATGGTTCAAGCATAAATAGGAGGCCACATGGCTGACAAAAAAGCGCAGTTGATCATCGAGGGCGCAGCCCCCGTCGAGCTGCCCATTTTAACCGGCACCGTTGGTCCCGATGTAATCGATGTTCGGGGCCTGACGGCCACGGGCCGCTTCACTTTCGACCCTGGTTTCATGTCGACCGCCTCGTGCGAGTCGAAGATCACCTATATCGACGGCGACAACGGCATTCTGTTGCACCGCGGCTACCCGATCGAACAGCTGGCTGAAAAATCGGACTACCTGGAAACCTGCTACCTGCTGCTCAACGGCGAACTGCCGACCGCAGAACAGAAGGCCCAGTTCGTCAGCACCGTGAAAAACCACACCATGGTTCACGAGCAGCTGAAAACCTTCTTCAACGGCTTCCGTCGCGACGCCCACCCAATGGCCGTCATGTGCGGTGTAGTCGGCGCCCTCTCGGCCTTCTACCACGACTCCCTGGACATCAATAACCCGCAGCATCGCGAAATTTCCGCGATCCGTCTGGTTGCCAAGATGCCGACCCTGGCAGCGATGGTTTACAAGTACTCCATGGGCCAACCCATGATGTACCCGCGCAACGACCTGACGTACGCGGAAAACTTCCTGCACATGATGTTCAACACCCCGTGCGAGATCAAACCGATCAGCCCGGTGCTCGCCAAGGCCATGGACCGGATCTTCATCCTTCATGCCGACCACGAGCAGAACGCGTCGACTTCCACTGTGCGTCTGGCAGGTTCTTCGGGTGCCAACCCGTTCGCCTGTATCGCCGCCGGCATCGCCGCACTGTGGGGCCCTGCCCACGGTGGTGCGAACGAGGCCGTGCTGACCATGCTTGACGAGATTGGCGATGTTTCCAACATCGACAAGTTCATCGCCAAGGCCAAGGACAAGAACGATTCGTTCAAGCTGATGGGCTTCGGTCACCGCGTTTACAAGAACCGCGACCCTCGCGCGACTGTAATGAAACAGACCTGTGACGAAGTGTTGAAGGAACTGGGCATTAATAATGATCCGCAACTCGAACTGGCCATGCGCCTGGAAGAGATCGCGCTGACCGACCCGTACTTCATCGAGCGCTCGCTGTACCCGAACGTCGATTTCTACTCGGGGATTATCCTCAAGGCGATCGGCATTCCAACCAGCATGTTCACGGTGATTTTCGCGCTGGCACGTACTGTCGGCTGGATTTCGCACTGGAAAGAGATGCTCTCCAGCCCGTACAAGATTGGCCGTCCGCGCCAGTTGTACACCGGTTACGAGTCGCGTGACATTTCCAAGCTGGAAGACCGTAAATAAGACCTGTCTTGCGATAACGGCTTAAGTTGTACCGGGAACGGCCTCTATTTATATAGGGGCCGTTTTTGTTTGTGCTTGGTATTTTTTGGGGTTGGGGGCATATCCGTTGCTGCGGGAGTTGCCGGTGGCGGTTTCGCTCTTACAGCGAGTCACCTTTTCCAAACGCCGAAAAGGTAACCCAAAAGGCTTGGCCCCGGCGTACGGCACTTCGCTGAGGCTCAGTGTTCCCTCGCTACGGTGTCCATCCGGGGGCATCGCCTACGGTTTGCTTCGCTGCACCTCCTCTCGATGTATGCGGCTACGCCGCACGGCGCTGCGCGCCTACCCCCCGGATGAACACCTACGCTCGGCCTGCCGATGGGGCAAAAAATCAAAAGCCAAAGCCAAAGCAAGATCAAAAGCCAGATCAAGAGCCCCTCACCCTAGCCCTCTCCCGGAGGGAGAGGGGACTGACCGCGGTGTCTGGCAGAGCTACGCCGACGTGAAATTCCGCGTCGAACCCAGATTCTGAAACAGATCAAAAGCCCCTCACCCTGGCCCTCTCCCGGAGGGAGAGGGGACTGACGATGGTGTTTGGGAGAGTTACGCGGACGTGCGATACCGCGTTGAACTCAGATGTTGAAAAGCACACAAACCGGCTCCCTCTCCCTCGGGAGAGGGCTGGGGTGAGGGGCGATTCCACCACAAAACCAAAGCCGAACACCCGCTCTTCACCACTCAATAGGCCGAG
>NZ_VCNJ01000010.1 GCF_005938625.1 Pseudomonas fluorescens | reverse complement strand
GTTTTCTCAGGCGCGGCAGGATTTGCCGGGATTAACCCTGGCGATGCTCAACGCGAGTGATTTCATCCGCAGTTGGGGCTGGCTGTGCGCTGGAATCATGGCCGCCAGTTTCTGGAGCTGGCGTCTGTATCTACGCAATCCGGCGGCACGTTTGAGTTGGCATCACCGGGTGCTCAAATTACCTTTATTCGGGCGTTTCATTCTTGGCCTGAACACCGCACGTTTCGCCTCAACGTTGGCGATTCTCGGCGGCGCCGGAGTGCCGTTGTTGCGCGCACTGGAAGCGGCGCGGCAGACCTTGTCCAACGACCGCTTGAGTTTGAGCGTCACTGAGGCCACGGCCAAGGTGCGTGAGGGTGTGAACCTGGCGGCAGCGTTGCGCGTGGAGAATGTGTTTCCACCGGTGCTGATTCACCTGATCGCCAGTGGCGAGAAAACCGGTTCACTGCCACCGATGCTCGAGCGCGCGGCGCAAACCCTGTCGCGGGATATCGAACGGCGGGCGATGGGCATGACGGCACTGCTTGAGCCGCTGATGATTGTGGTGATGGGCGGGGTGGTGCTGGTGATTGTGATGGCGGTGTTGTTGCCGATCATTGAGATCAATCAATTGGTCCAGTAGCCGGTTTTGATGGTGTCTGATCGGGCCCCTTCGCGAGCAAGCTCGCTCCCACAGTTTCTGTGTTGTGAAGTCAATTGCATTCGATCATTGAGAGCACTGAGTTGATCCAGTAGTGGTGTGTCAGATGTTTTTAGGGTGTCTGGCCTGGCCTCATCGCTGGCAAGCCAGCTCCCACAGGGGACGGTGTTGTTGATGCGATCTGTGTCACAACAGAAAACTTGTGGGAGCTGGCTTGCCAGCGATGAGGCCAGTCAGAGCAATAAATAATCCAGATTTTTCTCAGAACTTCACCCCCGCACGGTCTTCAAGCAGACATGAAAAAGCCCTCGTCACCGAGGGCTTTTCATTATCACGGTTACATCGATCAATCAGATCTTGCCAGCGCCAGCCTTGGCTTTAACATCAGCAGCGACTTTGTCCGCGTTCAGCGGTGTGTAGCTGTAAGGCGGGGTCCAGCCGATGCTCGAACTCCACGAACAGCTCAGTGCGCTGCCATTGAGTGTCGAACCTTGGTCGCGGTAAACGCTGCCACCGTAGTCGCCGGCGATTTTGTCGCAGCCGCTGATGCCGGAGATTTCGAAGGCGTTTTTCTCGGAGAAAATCTTCGAGTTTTTACCCACACCGTGCGCGTAGCTGAACGGGTAGACCTTATGGCTGGTGCTGCCTACGTGATAGTTGTTATACAGATGCACCTGGCCGAAACGCACGCGTGGCGCGCGGGCGGAGATGTTTTCGAACAGGGTGTTGTGGATCGTGACCTTGAGCTTGCCATCATCGGTGGTGCGGCTGTCGCTGGAACCGATCAGGTTGTTCTTCTCGTGTGATTTAAACGCCGAGTAGGAAATGGTCACGTAGTTGGCACCGTTTTTCACGTCCAGTGCGCCGTCGTGGTGTTGCTTTGGACGACCGTTGGCGGTTCCGTTCTGATCATCGGTGCGGCGGCCATCGGTGAAGGTGACATGGTCGACCCACACATTGTTGGCGCCTTCGATGGTCAGCCCGTCGTACTCGGAGTTCCAGTTGCCGGCGCTGCCGTCATTGGCGTCCCAGATCGGCTCGGGATCCCACGGGTTTTCGATGGTGATGTTGCGGATGATCACATCGTTTTCCTTGGCATAGAAGAAACCCTCGCGGATCTCCGCCGTGCTACTCGTACCGACGATGGTCGTCTTGCCCGGGATATCCAGACGGCCGCGCTTTTTCATATCGGCGGTCGTCGTATAAGCTTTGCCTTCGCTGACGTCGATGAGCCCGGTAATCTTGATGATGCGACCGTTGGTGCCGACTGAAGCGCTGAGTGCAGCTTTCAGTTCGGCGGCGTTCTTCACGGTGTAGATGTTGTTGGCTGCCGCTTTGGAGCCACCCTTGGTGCCACCGTTTTGCGTGGCCCAGCCAGTCGTTGCAACATCCAGCCAGATATCGGCCGCTTGTGCAGGCAGGCTGGAAAACAGCAGGCTGCCGACGATGGCGCTGGCCAGTTTGCAGGCCGTGAAGGTTGATGGTTTTGTCATGAGTAATCAGATCCTTGATTAACTTGAGTGTTTTACACGCGAAGTCTCGACGTGTTTCTCGAGCGGACGTCCATATCGCCATTGCAGCGAATCGAACGTCCGCTACATGAGAAATCCTATCATGTGAACTGGTGCGTTGTCGTACAACTGAATGGGCTATGATGCGTAATTATTCGAAAATTCGAGATTTTTGTTGCTGATGGACAGATCCAACGCCACACCCAATGTTCGTCGCCGGCATCGCAGCCTGGCGGAGGACCTGGTCACCGAGCTGTCCCGACGCATTTGCAGCGGCGAACTCGCGCGCGCGACGAAGCTGCCGACTGAATCTCAGGTCATGGCCGAGCACGGCGTCAGTCGCACCGTGGTGCGCGAGGCGATATCGCGTCTGCAGGCAGCAGGCCTGGTGGAAACCCGTCACGGTATCGGCACCTTTGTTCAGGACATTCCCAGCCCGAGCGGTTTTCGCATTGATCCGGACAGCATCGTCACGCTTCAGGATGTCCTGGCGGTGCTTGAATTGCGCATCACCCTTGAGGTCGAGGCCGCTGGCCTGGCGTGTGCGCGGCGTACCGATGAGCAGCTGCAATTGATGCGTGACTCGCTGGACGCGATCAATTCCCGCGCCGTCAGCGTCGACTACGCCGTGTCGGCGGATTTCCAGTTCCACCAGCAAATTGCGCTGGCCACCGGCAACCGCTATTTCACCGACATCATGCTGCACCTGGGCGCGAACATTCTGCCGCGCACACGTCTGCATTCCAAACGCCTGGAGAATGACCGCAAGGAGCCGTATCTGGAGCGCCTCAGTCGCGAGCACGAAGACATTTACATTGCGATTGTCCGCCGTGATTCCGATGCCGCACGCGCAGCCATGCGTTTGCATCTGTCCAACAGCCGCGAGCGTCTGCGCCGCGCCTACGAAGCTGCAGACGCGGCGGCGTTGAACGTCTGAAGCCTCAGGCGCGGGCCTTGGGTTCAGGCAGGCCTTGAACGCCCGGGTTGAGCGCAAAGACTCCGCCCGCCAGCGGCTGATCGGTGAGATCGATGCCTTGCGGGCGAATCGAGGTGACAAACAGAGTGTCGAGCCGAGGGCCGCCAAAGGCGCACATCGTCGGTTTCTTCACCGGCACCGGCAGCGCGCGATCCAGTTTCCCCTGCGGGGTAAAGCGCAGCACCAGCCCGGCATCAATTGCGCAGATCCAGTAACAGCCGTGTGAATCGACGGCAGCTCCGTCCGGTCGGCCGGGGTGGTCGTTCATGTCGACGAACAAGCGGCGGTTGTGCGGCGTGCCGCTGTCGATGTCGTAATCGAAGGCCCAGATCAGTTGTTGGCTCGGGTGCGAGTCGGACAGGTACATGGTGCGGCCGTCGGGGCTGAATGCCAAGCCGTTGGGCACCACGAGTTCCTCCAGTTGCGGCGCCAGCACCGATACATCGTTGGGGTTTTGCGCGTCGTAGCGATACAGCGCGCCGACCGCCTCGGCGCCCATGGCGGTTGGCATCGAGCTGGCCCAAAAGCGTCCCTGACGATCGCAACGACCATCATTGAAGCGCATGCGCGGGCGGGCGTGCTCGACGCCGATGAGCTTTTCCGCAGCCAGACGTCCGTCAGCCTGCGGGCGCAGTTTGAACAGGCCACTTTCCTGCGCGCCCAGCCAATGTCCCGCTTCGCTGCGGGCGATACAGGCGAGCATTTCATCCGCCTGCCAGCAGTCGGTCTGGCCGTCGAGCTGCCAGCGATGCAAGCGACCGGCCGGAATATCCACCCAATACAAGGCATTTTCGTCGGCTTGCCAGACCGGGCTTTCACCGGTGGCGTTGCGCGCATCGACAATCAGTTCGGCACTCATGAGCGCGTCTGCGCCGGCGTTTCAAACGGACCTGCTGCGGTAAAGGCACCGCCCTGATACAAGCGGTCCGGGTGGTCGGCGGCGAGTGCCGGTTGTTGTTCGACCTGTGCGCGAAAGGCTTCGGAACTGTCCTGCGGCGCAAAGCCCAGGTGCGCGGCGTGCCGGTTGTTCCACCACTGATCACGGTTGGCGGACACCCCGTACACCACGCTGTGCCCGACATCGCTGGCCAGCAGAGCGCGGGCGATCAGGTGCTCGAGATCGGTATAGCTCAACCAGGTCGCCAGCATGCGCAGGTTGCGCGGTTCGGGGAATGAGGAACCGATGCGCAGGCTCACTGTTTCGATGCCATAGCGGTGGAAATAGAACGTTGCCAGGTCCTCGCCGTAAGCCTTCGACAAGCCGTAATAACCGTCCGGACGACGCGGCGAATGGGCGTCGATCTGCTCATCCTGCGAGTAGAAACCGGTGACGTGGTTGGAGCTGGCGAACACGATGCGTTTGACCCCGTGCAGGCGCGCGGCCTCATAAACATGAAAGGTGCCGCGAATATTCGCCTCGAGGATTTCTTCGAAGGATCGCTCCACCGAGATCCCGCCCAAATGCACGATGGCATCGACGCCCTCGACCAGCGCGGCGACAGCGGCCTTGTCACTCAGATTGCAGTTGATCACTTCGTCATGCGCGCCGCGGCTCGGCGTCATCGCACTGATGTCCGAGGCGCGGACGATGTTGGCGTGAACCTGCAGGGTTTCGCGCAGAATCTGGCCGAGCCCACCGGCGGCGCCGGTCAGCAGAATACGGTTGAAGGGTTTGGCTTGCGTAGCGTGTGTGGTCATGGTCGGGTCTTCCATTACGCGGTGGTGAAAGGGGGAGCGGCGGGGTGTCTGCCCGACAAGCGATGCGCGCTCGCCAGGCAAAACCAGTGCGCGGCTTACATGAAGTTGTACTGCACGCCCAGACGCCAGCGAGCCTGGCGGTCGGGTGAGGTGGAGTCGACTTTGATGTCGCCGATTTCCATGAAGGGCGCCCATTGTTTGGTGAGCTTGTATTTGACGATCAGGTTCTGTTCGTAGTCGCTCTTCTTGTTGTCGTAGCGGATGTAGTCGGTCTTGAAATAGATGAACTGATATTCGTAAGCCCACTTGTTGGCTGGCGTATAGCCGAGCCAGCCTTCGAAGCGGTGGGTGGTCTGGTCATCCTTGTAGTGATCGGGCATGTCTTTGTTGACCTGGTCGCGATCGAGTTTGCGCAGGTCCAGGCGATAGCGCGTCGCTACGTAGAAGGCGTCGTCGATTTTGTAGTTGTACTTGAGGCCGAACTTGTAGGCGGTCGCATCCTTGGAGCTGTCCATCTGAAACGCCGGGGTCAGCGTCGACTGCGCGCTGAGCTTGTAGTTGTAGCTCACCGTGAACTCATGGCCGTTGTTGACCATGTTGTCGTAGGCGACATCTTTGCGGTCACCGGCCGTGCGGTATTTCATCTCCGCCTCAAACCCCAGTCCACTGTCCAGGCGGTAGTTGAGCTTGATTCGGTCGGCGTGGGCGCTGTCCTCCTCGGTGTACTGGTGGCGGTAGTTGAGGCTGGCAGAGTCAGCGTGGGCAGAGAAGGGCAGGCCGAGGGCCGCGACAGTGACGAGCGTGCGTAGGGTGGTGTTCATACGGTCTTCTTTTTTGTTTTTGTTAGGGTCGTTTGACGAGTACTACAGGCACCGCGATGTTGCGTATGGCTCTCATTTGAGGCGCAGATATAAGTTATCGTACGACAAGATGACTCGTCTACGTGATTTTGCTCGTTTGGAAACATGTTGATACATATATGCCATGTGAATAGGGGTCTAAAGCAAATCCTGTTATTCAACAGTCATCCTTAAAACTGGCGCTTTGATGAGTGTTTAGCCGAAAAGGCTTGGAAGCGATGAAGGGTTATTGGGTCTTTTCAAGTGTTGTACGATGACCTATGATCGATCGCAACCGACGACACTCCTGTCACAAATCCAATAAGAAGGCTCAAGACGTCCATGAGAATCACAGCAGTCAACGTCCAGGTTTTTTCCTATCCCACCCGCCGCGCAGTCGACAGCGCCGGTCATGCTCATCCCGGCGATGTCAGTCAGGCGCAAATGGCGTTGCTGCGCATCCAGACCGAAGACGGCAAGGAGGGTTACGCCCTCGGTGCGCCGGAGCTGATTCGTCCTTATGTGCTGGATGGTTTTGTGCGCAAGGTGCTGGTCGGGCAGAACGCCTTTGATCGCGAAAAGATCTGGCATGACCTGGCGCACTGGCAGCGTGGCAGCGCCAGCCAGTTGACTGATCGCGCGCTGGCCTTGGTCGAGCAGGCCTTGTGGGACTGGGCGGGGCGCAAGCTGGGCGTGCCGGTGCACAAGTTGATCGGCGGTTTTCGCGACAAAGTGCCGGCGTACGGCTCAACCATGTGCGGCGATGAATTGCCTGAGGGCCTGGCGACGCCGGAAGACTATGGACGCTTTGCCGAAACGCTGGTCAAGCGCGGCTACAAGGCGATCAAGTTGCACACCTGGATGCCGCCGGTCTCGTTCGCACCGAGCCCGCGCATTGACGTCAAAGCTTGTGCGGCAGTGCGCGAAGCGGTCGGCCCGGACATCGCCTTGATGCTCGACGGTTATCACTGGTACAGCCGCACCGAAGCGCTGTACATCGGACGCGAACTGGAAAAACTCGACTTCGCCTGGTTCGAAGAGCCGATGATGGAAGAATCCGCCGAATCCTATGCCTGGCTGGCGGGGCAACTGGACATTCCGGTGCTTGGACCGGAAACCCTGTCCGGCAAACACCTGAGCCGGGCCAGTTGGGTCAAGCACGACGTCTGCGACATTCTGCGTGCCGGTGTCGCCGGGGTCGGCGGGATCGGGCCTTGCCTGAAAGTCGCGCACATGGCCGAGTCGTTTGGCATGGACTGCGAAATCCATGGCAACGGCGCAGCCAACCTGACGGTGGTCGGCGCGATCAAGAACTGCACCTGGTACGAGCGCGGCTTGCTGCACCCGTATCTGGATTACGACGAGGTGCCGGCGTACCTCAAGCGCCTGGTCGATCCGATGGACAGCGACGGTTTTGTGCATTTGTCCGACCTGCCGGGTCTGGGCGAAGACATCGACTTCAACTTCATCGAGATGAACACGCTTAAAAGCTTCTGACGTGTACGCGGGCTGCCCGGTACATGCCGGGCTGTCCGAGAGCCCTATAAATATAAGAAAGGCACTCTCGCTATGAACATTCTTCCTTCGCTGTGGGCGCGGGTTCTGGCGGCTACCCTGACGGTAACCGCGCTACCTGTCGTCCATGCCAAAACCCCGGCCGATCAATTGATCGTCGGCATGAGCATGATCAATCTGCTGTCCCTCGACCCGGCGGCGGCCACCGGCCTGGACGTGTCGGAGATCAATGCCAATCTCTATGACATGTTGCTGGTGCAAGATGTCGCTGCGCCGGATCGGCTGTTGCCGGCACTCGCCGAGCGCTGGCAAGTCAGCGACGACCGCAAGACCCTGACCTTCAATCTGCGACAGGGCGTGCAATTTCAATCGGGCAACCCGTTGAGCGCTGAAGACGTCGCCTGGTCGTTGCAGCGCGTGCTCAAACTCAACCTCGCGCTGGCGTCGACCTGGAAGGCTTACGGTTTTACTGCCGACAACGTCGAGCGTTCGATGCGCGCGACCGATGCCAATACCTTCGTCATTGAACTGCCGCGACCCACCGATCCACAGTTGGTGCTCAACACGCTGGCGACGTCGCCAAGCGCCTTCATTCTTGATCGCAAAAAAGTCCTCGAACACCAGAAGAACAATGACCTCGGCGCCGCCTGGCTGGTGACGCACGCCGCTGGCAGTGGTGCCTTCGTGCTCAATGACTGGCGGGCCAACGACGTGATCCTGATGAGCCGTTTCGACGGTTACTGGGGCGGCCCGGCCAAGCTCAAACGCATCGTCATGCGCAACATGACCGAGTCGCAGTCGTTGCGGCTGATGATTGAGCGCGGTGACCTCGACATCGCCAAAGGCATGTCGGCGCCGGACATTCAGGCCTTGCAGAACAGCGACAAGGTCCGCACGCAAACCTTGCAACGCGGCACGTTGTATTACGTCGCACTGAGTGTGAAGCAGCCGATGTTCGCCGACGCGCGCGTGCGCAAGGCCGTGCGCTCGTTGATCGACTATCAGGGCATCAACCAGACCGTCATGCCGCACTACGGCGTGATCAATCAGCGGCCGATGCCGTTGGGACTGGCCGCGCGCTTGCCGGATCCCGGTTATCGACTGAATGTCGATGAGGCCAAAAAACTCCTCGCCGAAGCCGGTTACCCCAACGGGTTCAAGACCAGCATCCGCGTGCTGGCCGAACCGCCCTTCATCAACATTGCCTCCAACCTGCAATCGACGCTGGCGCAGGCCGGGATCGAAGCCAGCATCATCACCGGCACCGGTAACCAGATCTACGGCGCGATGCGTGAGCGCAGTTTCGACATCATCGTCGGCCGTGGCGGTGGCGGCGCCGAACGTCATCCTCATTCGAGCCTGCGCACGCTGGTGTACAACCCGGATAACCGTGACGAAGCCAAGCTGAGCAACTTCCAGGGCTGGCGCACTTCGTTTTACAGTCCCGAGTTGAATCAGTTGATCGAGAGTGCCGAAGTCGAGCCCGATGCGCAGAAACAGCAGGCGCAGTATCAGGACATCCAGCAGCAACTCGATCAGCAAGTGGGCGCGATTCTGCCGGTCTCGCAGATGACCGACACGGTGCTGGTCTACGCCGATGTTGCCGATTTTCAAGGGCACACGGCCGCGACTACGCGCTACAAAGACGTCTACAAAAAACGCTGAAATGCACGGATGAACTTCGCGTGCCGGGTGCACCGGTGACCGTTTTATCAGGAGCTGACTATGTTTGTTATGACTGCCTCTGCCATGGGAGCCCGCGCCTCCAATACTGCGCGGCGTGCCGGCACGGTACTGGTGACGTTGCTGGGCCTGCTGGCGCTGACGTTTATCATCGGTCGGGTGATGCCGCTCGATCCGGTGCTGGCGGTGGTCGGGCCGGACGCCGACAGTTCGACCTACGATCAGGTGTACCGGGCGATGGGGCTCGACAAGCCGATCTGGACCCAGTTCGGCCTGTACCTCAACGACTTGCTGCACGGCAATTTCGGCAACGCGCTGTTGACCGGGCACCCGGTGCTCGATGACATCCGCCGGGTGTTCCCGGCCACTATCGAGCTGGCGACCCTGGCCATCCTCTTCGGTGTGCTGATCGGTTTGCCACTGGGCGTCTGTGCGGCGAGCAATCAGGGGCGACTGGGTGATCATGTCGCGCGAGTGATTACCCTGTTCGGCTATTCCACACCGATTTTCTGGCTGGGCATGATGGGTTTACTGGTGTTTTACGCCTGGCTCGGCTGGGCCGGGGGCGCCGGTCGCATCGACCTGGCGTACGACGGCATGGTGCCCGAAGTCACCGGGCTGTTGCTGATCGATTCGAGCCTGGCGGGTGATTGGGAAGCCTTCGCCAGCGCCTTGCGCCACATCGTCTTGCCGGCGCTGATCCTCGGGCTGAACTCGGTGGCGTACATCAGTCGGATGACGCGCAGCTTCATGCTCGAGCAACTGTCTCAGGAATACATCATCACCGCTCGGGTCAAGGGCTTGTCGCGCCGCCAGGTGGTCTGGGGTCACGCCTTTCGCAACATCCTCGTGCAACTGCTGACAGTAGTGGCGCTGGCTTACGGCTCGCTGCTCGAAGGCGCGGTGCTGATCGAAACGGTCTTTGCCTGGCCGGGTTTCGGCCAGTACCTGACCAGCAGCCTGATGCTCGGCGACATGAATGCGGTGATGGGCTGTGTGCTGGTGATCGGTTTGATTTTTGTCGCGCTCAACCTGATCAGCGATGCCTTGTACAAGGTCTTCGACCCGCGCACCCGTTAACACGCTTGGCAGCAGCAATAAAAATTATAAAAAGAAGGATTTTTCAATGACGACTGCATTTACCAAACTGCACGCTGGCCTGTTAGCAGCGGTCCTGGCGCTGGTGCCGATGACACAGGCCAACGCCAAGACGCCGGCCGATCAACTGATCGTCGGCATGAGCATGGTCAACCTGTTTTCCATCGATCCGGCCAACGCGCCAGGCCTCGACGCTTCCGGCGTCAATGCCAATCTTTATGACACTCTGGTCAAGCGAGATCAGGGCAATCCGGAACAGCATCTGCCGCAACTGGCCGAGCGCTGGACGATCAGCGACGACGGCAAGCAGATAACCTTTCATTTGCGTCAGGACGTGAAGTTTCACTCCGGCAATCCGCTGACCGCTGAAGACGTGGCCTGGTCGCTATACCGGGTTATGAAGCTCAACTTCGGTCTGGCCACGACCTGGAAAGCCTACGGTTATAACGTCGACAACATCCAGTCACTGATCCGCGCCAGCGATACCCACACGCTGGTCGTCGACTTGCCGCAAACCATGGACCCACTGTTATTGATCGACTCGCTGGCGATCTCGCCGAGCGCGGTGGTAATCGATCGCAAAACAGCGTTGGCGCATGAGAAAAACGCTGACCTCGGTGCTAACTGGCTGGTGACCAACGAGGCCGGCAGCGGCCCCTTTGTGCTGAGCAAATGGACGGCGAACGACTCGCTGTTGCTGACCCGCTTCGACGGTTATTGGGGCGGTGCTGCCAAGCTCAAGCGCGTGGTGGTGCGGCACATGACCGAATCACAGTCGCTGCGCCTGATGCTGGAACGCGGAGACCTCGATCTGGCGTATGGCATGGCCGCACCGGACATCCGCGCCATTGACGGTTCTGAAAAAATCCACGTGCAGTCACTGCCGCGCGGCACTATGTACTACGTCGCGCTGAGCATGAAACAGCCCGAATTTGCCAATCCCAAAGTGCGCGAAGCGGTGCGCAACCTGATCGACTACAAGGGCCTGGACGAACAGGTGATGCCGTATTACGGCCAGCTGAATCAGCAGCCGATGCAACTCAGTCTGGCGGCGCGCCTGCCGGATCCGGGTTATCACATGGACGTCGCCAAGGCGAAAAAACTCCTCGCCGAAGCCGGTTATCCGGACGGCTTCACCACGACCATTCGCACATTGTCAGAGCCGCCCTTCATCGACATCGCCGCGCGTCTGCAGGCGACGCTGGCCGAGGGCGGGATCAAGGCCAGCATTGTCAACGGCACTGGCAACCAGGTGTATGGCGCGATGCGCGCGCGCAACTTCGACATCATCGTTGCGCGCGGGGCCGAGCGCTATCCGCACCCGTATTTCAGCCTGCGCACGTTTGCCTACAACCCCAACAACAGCGATGACGCCGGTCTGCCGAATTTTCAGGGCTGGCGCGCGTCGTTTTTCAGCCCGCAGCTCAATAGCTTGATTGATCAGGCCGGGGTCGAACGCGATGCCGGCCAGCGCCTGAACCTGTACCACCAGGCACAGAAAATCTACGACGAGCAGGTCGGCCCGATCATGATGATTTCGCAGATGACCGACACCGTGGTCAGCGCCGCCGACGTCAAGGGTTTTGCCGGTGATGATGCCGAGGCGACGCGTTATCTGGGTGTCTACAAACAACGCTGAACGCTGCCCGGTGCGTCGGCGTACGCGCCGGGTGATCCTCAATTCAATCCGAGAACATGCCCATGATTGCCAACATGTCTTCTACTGATTCGAGCGCCAAGCGGCGGTTGGATCGTACCCCCGGATCCAGCTTCGACGCCTTCTGCAAAAGTGCCCTGAAAGTCTTGCGGCACTTGTTGCGCAACCCGATGACTTTGGCCGGATTGCTGGTCGCTCTGGTGCTGGTGGTGGTGGCGCTGTTTGCGCCGTGGATCGCCACCCATGACCCGGTGGCGCAAAACCTCGCCAATGCCCTGCAGGCGCCGGGCGCCGCGCACTGGTTCGGCACCGATGAATACGGCCGGGATATCTTCAGTCGGCTGGTCTACGGCTCGCGCATCACGCTGTACATCATCACCCTGGTGACCGTGATCGTCGGCCCGATCGGGCTGTTTATCGGCACCGTCTCCGGCTACTACGGCGGTGTTGTCGACACGGTGTTCATGCGCCTGACCGACATCTTCATTTCCTTCCCCAGTCTGGTGCTGGCGCTGGCGTTCATCGCTGCGCTCGGTCCGGGCCTGGAACACGCGGTGGTAGCGATTGCGCTGACGTCGTGGCCGCCGATTGCGCGATTGGCGCGGGCCGAAACCCTGTCGTTGCGCAAGGCTGATTTCGTCGTGGCGGTCGAGCTGCAAGGGGCTTCGTCCACGCGAATCATCCTGCGGCACATTGTGCCGATGTGCATGTCGTCGGTGATCATCCGCCTGACCATGAACATGGCCGGGATCATCCTCACCGCAGCGGCACTGGGCTTTCTCGGTCTCGGTGCGCAGGCGCCGTCGCCGGAGTGGGGCGCGATGATTTCCACCGGGCGCCGCTACATGCTCGAGTGCTGGTGGCTGGTGGCTGTTCCGGGGGCTGCAATCATGTTGGTCAGCCTGGCTTTCAACCTGTTGGGCGACGGCCTGCGGGACATTCTTGATCCGCGCAGCGAGTAATCGGAGGCTGTATGTCTGCAATCAAATTGAACGTCGAAGGGCTCAATGTGCGCTTCGTCAATGCTCAGAAAGAAACCCATGCAGTGCGCGACGTGTCCTTCACCCTCGGGCGGGAAAAACTCGCCATCGTCGGTGAGTCGGGCTCGGGCAAATCGACGGTGGGTCGCAGCCTGCTGAAGCTGCACCCAGCCAGTGCGCGGATCACCGCCAAGGCCATGCAGTTCGGTGAAGTCGATCTGCTGTCAGCCGGCGAAAAGGTCATGCAGAAGATTCGTGGTCAGCGCATTTCGATGATCATGCAGGACCCGAAATACTCGCTGAACCCGGTGGTCAAGGTTGGCGATCAGATTGCCGAGGCGTATCTGGCGCACCACAAGGCCAGCCGCAGCGAGGCCCGCGAGCGGGTGCTGGAAATGCTCGAAAAGGTCCATATCCGTGATCCGCAACGGGTCTACAACCTGTACCCGCATGAGGTTTCCGGTGGTATGGGCCAGCGCATCATGATCGCGATGATGGTCATCACTCGTCCACAGGTGATCATCGCCGATGAGCCGACCTCGGCCCTCGATGTTTCGGTTCGCCAGCAAGTGCTCAACGTGCTGGAAGAGCTGGTCGAACAGCAGGAAATGGGCCTGATTTTTGTCAGCCACGACCTCAATCTTGTGCGCAATTACTGCGACCGCGTGTTGGTGATGTACGCCGGCAGGGTGGTCGAATCGCTCGCCGCCGGTGACCTGCAACATGCACAACATCCCTATACCCGAGGCCTGATGGCGGCGTTGCCGAGCATGGACAACCGTCGCGAACGGTTGCCGGTGTTGCAACGCGATCCACTGTGGCTGACTTGCTGAGGAATCGACCATGTCCATGATCCAAGCACACGCGCTGAACCTGAGTTTCGGCGCCGGCCCGGCCCTCAATCAGGTGCTGCACGACGTCAGCCTCAGTGTCGCCGACGGCGAATCCTTCGGCCTGGTGGGGGAGTCCGGCTCCGGCAAAACCACGGTATTGCGCTGCCTGGCCGGGCAGTACCGGCACTGGACGGGCGAGTTGAGCATTGCCGGCGCGCCGCTGCAGCACAAGATTCCCAAGGAGCATTTCCGTCAAGTGCAGATGGTGTTTCAGGACCCTTACGGCTCGCTGCATCCGCGCCACACCGTCGACACCGCCCTGCGTGAGCCGCTGATTATTCACGGCGTGCGCGACAAGGACGACCGGATCAACGAGATCCTGCTCAAGGTCGGCTTGAACGACAGTTACCGTTTTCGCTATCCGCATCAGTTGTCCGGTGGCCAGCGCCAGCGCGTGGCGATTGCCCGTGCGCTGATTCTCGAGCCACGCGTGTTGCTGCTCGATGAGCCGACCTCGGCGCTGGATGTCTCGGTGCAGGCGGAGATTCTTAATCTGCTGGCGGATTTGCGCCGTCGCGAGAAACTCACCTACCTGATGGTCACTCACGATCTCGGTGTGGTCACGCACCTGTGTGATCGGGTGGCGGTGATGCAGCAGGGCAAGATCGTCGAGCTGCTCGACAGTCAGGCGCTCAGCCAGGATCTGGCAAGCCACGCCTACACGCGGATGCTGGTGCAGGCCAGTCGTGATTTCAGCCAGGAGTCGGTGCGCCAGCTCGCTGGTTGAACCGATCCATCAAGGAGCGCGACATGCCGCATTGTCTTATCGATTGCCCGCAAACCCTGGCCCAGCGTGTCGGCGAGCAAACCCTGCTCGCTGCCGTGCATGACGCCCTCGATGCCTTCGGCCTGTTCAAGGCCGGGGACATCAAGGTGCGCCTCAATACGTTCACGCATTACCGCTGCGGCGCGGGCGCGGACGATTTTGTCCACGTCGTCCTGTCGGTGTTGTCCAGGCGCAGTGCTGAACAGCGCCGGCGTCTGGCCTCGGCGACCGTGGCGGCGCTGGTCGCTTTGCTGCCGGACGTCGAGTCGCTGTCGATGGAGGTTGTGGAAATGCCCCGCGAGACGTTCGTCAACCGCAGCCAATACCTGCAAGAAGCCGGATTGTCGGCCTGAACAAGGAGTGCTCATGCCTTATCGAAATGTTGTTCCGACGCGGCGCAAACAGCCTTTGGCCTTGTCACTGGCGGCCGCGTTGACGCTGGTTTGCAGTGTGTCGTCGTGGGCGCTGGAGGCGCCGGTAAAACTGCAGGTGCCGACCCTGGCCTACGATGATCAGCAGATCATCCTGGTCTGGGAAAAGCCCGCCGATCACGCCGATATCAGCGACTACCGGGTCTACGCCAACGGTGTGTTGCTGGGCGGCAGCAACGCCAACAATGACCGCGTCTCGCCGGCCAAACCTTACATCGACCGCTTCTACGAACAGGATGTTGCCGGTTTTCATCATCGCATCGGCATTCACAGTTACACCGCGCAAGGCTTGAAACCGGATACGGCCTATCGGTTCACCGTGCGTTCGGTGGGCACCGATGGCACAGAGTCGGCCGACAGCCCGCCCGTTGTGCAACGGACGAGCAAGGTCGCGGCCGTCTTCGATGTGAGGAAATATGGCGCCAAGGGTGACGGCAAAAGCCTTGATACTTTGGCGATCCAGAACGCCATCGACGCCTGCACCCCAGGCTGCAAAGTATGGTTGCCCAAGGGCACTTACAAAAGCGGGGCGCTTTACCTGAAGAGCAACATCACCGTGGAAATCGCCGAGGGTGCAACGCTGTTGGGTTCCGAGCGTGCCGAAGACTATCCGCTGGCCGGCTACATCCAGTATCCGTATTCGAGCACCGTGCGCCCGGCGTCGCTGATCAATGCCTTGCCGCGCGATCCGCGGCAGCACCAGTCGTTCGAAAACATCCGCATCGTCGGCAAAGGCACGATTGACGGCAACGGCTGGAAGCGCCGTGCCGACGTCGTCGACGAACGCGGTCAGCCATTGCCGTTCTACCTGCCCAGTGACAACACCCGCTACCAGCAGGACGGCATTCTGGCCAAGGCGCAAGTCGAGCAAGCGGTCGCACGCGGCATGAACGTCAAGGACGCCTACGGGCAGATGCGCTCGTCGCTGATCACCCTGCGCAACGTGAAAAACGTGTTCTACGGCGGTTTCACCGTGGTGAACCCGGCCTTCCACGGGATCATGAACCTGGAAACCGAAAACGTGGTGCTGGCCAATACCACGCATAAAACCTACGACGCCAATAACGGCGACGGCATCGAATTCGCCAACAGCAAGGGCGCGATGGTCTTCAACAACTTCTTTGATACTGGCGATGACTGCGTCAACTTTGCAGCGGGCACCGGGGCGGATGCCGTGCAGCAAAAGCCGCAGGAAGATGCCTGGATCTTCAATAACTACTTCCGCAAGGGTCACGGCATGGTGGTTGCCGGCAGCCATACCGGCGCGTGGATTCAAAACATCCTCGCCGAAGACAACGTTTCCGATGGTACCGATGCCGGCCTGCGCATGAAGAGCACCAACTTCATGGGCGGCGGCGCGCGTAACGTGATCTTCCGCGACTCGGCGATCCGCAATACGCTCAAGCAGGCGTTCATTTTTACCCTCGACTACAACGATCCGAACGCCAAGCTGGATTACCAGCGCTCAACCATTCCCGGGCAATTTCGCGATATCCGCGTCGCCGACGTGAGCGTCGAAAATGCTCAAGGCAAGGCAATCGAGGTCAAGGGCGATAGCCAGCATAATGCCTGGCATCAGGGGTTGGTGTTCGAGCGCGTGCGCTTCAGTGGCCCGGCCAAAGCGCAGATCGACGGGTTGAAGGATTCGCTGTTCGACCATGTGTCGTTCAGCGGGCACGGCGCTGCCAACCCGTGGCAAATCACCGGGAGTGTCGGGCTGACGTTCAAGGATGTGCAGCCGCCACCTTTGTAGAGCCTGATCAAGGTTTCGGCGATTTACCGAGGTCTTCCGAGTCGCTTGAAGTGGCTGCATCTTTTGCCGTTTCATGCGACTCGGCGCCGGAGTTTGAACCCGAAGCCTCTTCACCTTTCTTGTCGGCCTTGTCTGCGTTGGATTGAGCTTTACCGGCCTGATTCACGCCGGGAAGCGCGGTCGGTGGCGCGGCAGACTCGTCAGCTGCCTTCGTGGCTGCCGAGGCGAAAAGCGGGCAGGCCGCGAGCAGGCCAGCCAGGGTGATCGCTGCAATTCTGCTGTTCATGATGATCGTCTTCCGGTCGAAGCGGATGGTGATCATTGGAAGCGCCCGGCAGGCGAAGGTGCCCGCTGCTGGACGAGCGGTTAGTCGCCCGCCGTCCGCATCACGTGAGGTCGACGATCTGGCTCCACTCAAGCCCGAACCGGCCGAGGTATTTCCTCAGTCGATCGGCGTCGTTGGGTTGAGCCTTGGCCTGGCGCGAAATTCCGAACAGTCGGCGGCCGGCATCGGACAGGCTGTCCGCCTGCCGGCACACCTCGATCACTGCCTTCAATTGCAAGCGGTCAAACAGATCCATGGTTTCGGCGTCTCCCGGCAACTCTCCTGAAATCGCCTGCGGTTGCGCAAAGCCCCACGCGTAGCGCAGCCGATCAACTTCCTCCTGCACCTGTGCCTCGTCGATACGTCCGCTGTCGGCCAGGGTCGCCATGCGCGTGATCGAGGCGGACAGTTCACGGAAGTTGCCCAGCCACGCCGCCTCGCGAGAGCTGGCAAACGCCAGATAACTGCGCCGGGCTTCGAGGTTGAAGCGCACCAGTTGCCCGTGTTCGCGGGCATGGCGTTCCAGCTCGAAATCAATGTTCGGTTCGATGTCCTCGCGGCGGCCGGCGAGGCCGGGCAGGTCGAACGTCCACAGGTTGATGCGCGCGTACAAATCTTCGCGAAACAAACCATCAGCGACTCGGCTGCGCAGGTCGCGGTGGGTGCCGGCGATGATCAGGAAATCGCTTTCGACCTCCTTGTCCGAGCCCAGCGGAAAGAAGCGTTTTTCTTCAATCGCCTTGAGCAGCATCGCCTGTTCGTCTGCGCCCAGCTCGCCGATCTCATCGAGAAACAGCATGCCGCCATCGGCAGCGCGCAACAGGCCGTCGCGAGCATTCTGTGCGCCGGTGAAGGCGCCTTTGACATGGCCGAACAACGCCGACATCGCGCCATCGCCACGCAGGGTTGCGCAGTTCACTTCGACAAAACGCCCCTGCATCTGATGGCGACTGCGTTTGAGTTCGTAGATGCGTCGGGCGAGGAACGATTTGCCGGCGCCGGTCGGGCCGATCAGCAACATCGGCGCCTTCGAGCGCACGGCGACGCGCTCGATCTGTTCGATTGAGCGGTTGAAGGCGGCGTTGCGAGTAGCGATGCCGGACTTCAAGAACTCCAGACCTTCGAGGCGTTTGTTGGCGAAGCGCGAAGCGATGCGATCGTAGCGCGACAGGTCGAGATCGATCAGGGCATGCGTGCCGATGGCGTGATCGCTTTCGCTGTTGCGCTTGGCCGGGGAGGTCTGGATCAGCCGCGCGGGCAAGTAGCGCGCCTCGGTCAGCAGGAACCAGCAAATCTGCGCGACGTGGGTGCCGGTGGTGATGTGGACGAGGTAATCCTCGCGCTCGGTGTCGAAATCGTAGGCGGTGGTGAAGTCGTGCAGTGCGCCGTAGACCTCTTCGAAATCCCATGGGTTGCGCAATGACATCGGGTGCAGGCGCACTTCGGTCTCTGGCGAAACCTGCTGGATGTCGACGCGCACCCGCTCTGCGAGGCTGACGTCGCGGGCGTCGATACCGTGAATCAGCTCGAGCCGGTTGATCAGCACGTCCTGCTGTTGGCAAAGGCCAACACTGGGGCGCCAATGGCTCCAGCGATTGGCGCCTTTGCCGACGCGATCGAGGGTGGCGCCGATAAAACCGATGGCGACGGTTTGCTTGTTTGGCATGTTTATCTCAAAAGATAAAAAACGATATCCAATGATAAATATTCGGCGATGGGTTTGTCGTCAGTTCATTCGATGAAACACAACATAAAAAATAAAAACGTTGTAAATCAATAAGATAAAAATATTTTTCGTTGGAAATTAAAAGCTGGCACAGCCGCTGCAATGTCTATCGCAACGAACAGGACAACACAGCGAGACGCCGAGATGGCCAACTCAAATCTCTTCAACACGCAATCGAATCACTTGCCCGCCTGCGACACCTTGAATGCTTCCGGTGCCAGCGCTTATGCCTACAGCCCGAAGCACCAACTGGCGCAACTGGCAGTGACCGGTTGCCTGAATCAGACCTTTTACGCCTCCGCAGAAAGTCAGCTGGATCAAGTGCTGAAGCTGGTAGCCGAACTCGACAGTCGCTTCGTGGCGAAAGCCGCGATCTACGCTCGCAAGAAAGGTCACATGAAAGACATGCCGGCATTGTTGCTGGCGGCATTGACCGCGCAGCGTTCAAGTCTGGTGCCAGAGCTTTTCGAGCAAGTCATCGACAGCGGCAAGATGCTGCGCAACTTTGTACAGATCCTCCGTAGTGGTGCCACTGGGCGTAAATCCCTTGGCTCGCAACCCAAGCGTCTGGTGCAGAACTGGCTGAACAGCGCGACCGAGCGGCAATTGCTGCAAGCGTCGATCGGCAATCAACCGTCGTTGGCGGACGTGGTGAAGATGGTTCACCCCAAACCTGTCGAAGCGTGGCGCGAAGCGTTTTTCGCCTGGTTGATCGGTAAACCGGTGGAGGCAAAGGCCTTGCCGGAGCTGACTCGCGATTTGCTGGCGTTTCGCAGCGGCGCGAGTGATGAAGTGCCGGCGGTGCCGTTTCAGTTGCTCGGCAACGAAACATTGAGCAAGGAACAATGGGCCAATCAAGCCCGCAACATGGGCTGGCAGGGACTGCGCATCAACCTCAACACCCTGGCGCGGCACGGCGCGTTTGAAGTGCCGGGTTGCATCGACTATGTCGCGGCGCGGTTGGCCGATCCACAGGAAGTGGCGAAGGCGCGGGTGTATCCGTACCAGTTGTTGTCGGCTTATCGGATGATGGGCGAAAACACCCCGGCGGTGATCCGCGAAGCCTTGCAGGAGGCGCTGGAGTTGTCGCTGGTCAACGTGCCCACGCTTGAGGGCGCGGTGGTGGTTTGCCCGGATGTGTCGGGTTCGATGGGCAGCCCGGTGACTGGTTATCGCCCTGGTGCGACCTCGCAGGTGCGCTGCATCGACGTGGCGGCGCTGGTCGCCGCAGCGGTCTTGCGCAAACAGCCGGCTGCCCGGGTCATGCCGTTCGAGATCAACGTGGTGGATATCCAGCTCAACCCGCGTGACAGTGTGATCAGCAACGCCGAGAAGCTCGCCGGCATTTTTGGCGGCGGCACCAACTGCTCGGCACCGCTGAAGAGGTTGGCGGACAGCAAGGCCAGGGTCGATACGTTGATCATGGTCTCGGACAACGAATCGTGGATCGATGCGCAGCGTCGCGGCGCCAGCGAGACGATGCGCCAATGGGAGCGGATCAAGACGCTCAACCCACAGGCCCGGCTGGTGTGCATCGACATCCAGCCAGGCCATGCAACACAGGCGGCGGATCGTGATGACATCTTGAATGTCGGCGGTTTCAGCGATGCGGTGTTCGATGTGATCGAGCAGTTCACCAGCGGCCAATACAGTGCGCAGCACTGGGTCGAGGCGATCGAAAGCGCGTCATGAATTGATTGATCACCGGCGCTGAATGCCGATGGGACTACATCCAAGACGTCTCATCAAGCCCTTGTCAGCGCCAGTGACGGCACGAATGCCTGATGGCTGTACATCCAAGGCCGGTTAAGTCCGGAGCGCGGCAACGCGCACCAGTCATCAACTTTTGTCGTGCCACCTTTTTTGCAGTTATTGGCAGCGAATGCGACAGGTACTACATCGGAACGCGGGTTCGACTCCCGCCCCGGCAACGGGGGCTCAACTGGCAGAGCCACAGTGCCTGTGTTTTTGTCGCTGCGACTTACAGAACAACGCCGAATCATCGGCCAATGAATAAAGAATGAAGACATGAAAGAACACACTTACCAACTGCTCGAAGTCGCCAACGGCAAACCGATCAAACTCTGGACCGAAGGCGTCCCGGTGGAAAACGAGGCCCGCGAGCAGTTGATGAACACCGCGAAAATGCCGTTCATCTTCAAACATCTGGCGGTCATGCCGGACGTACACCTGGGCAAGGGCTCGACCATCGGCAGCGTGATCCCGACCGTCGGCGCGATCATTCCGGCAGCGGTCGGCGTCGACATCGGCTGCGGCATGATCGCCGCGCGTACGTCGCTGACCGCCGCTGATTTGCCGGACAACTTGCTCGGACTGCGCAGCGCCATCGAGCAAGCCGTGCCGCATGGCCGCAGTTCAAACCGCTCGCGACGCGACAAGGGCGCCTGGGATGAAATCCCGCAGCAAGCCGATCAGGCCTGGGCGGGACTGCAACCACGGTTCAAATTGATTACCGACAAGTACCCGAGACTGGCCAACACCAACAACCGTGGGCACCTCGGTACGCTCGGTAGCGGCAACCACTTCATCGAAGTGTGCCTGGATGAAGCCAACCGGGTCTGGTTCATGTTGCACAGTGGCTCGCGCGGTGTCGGCAACGCCATCGGCAACCTGTTCATCCAGATGGCTCAGGCGGATATGCGTCAGCACATCGCCAACTTGCCGGACCGTGACCTGGCCTACTTCGAAGAGGGCAGCCAGCACTTTGATGATTATGTGGAAGCGGTGGGTTGGGCGCAGGACTTCGCCAGGCAAAACCGTGAGCTGATGATGCGCGCAGTGATTCAGGCGACACGGCAGATTATTCGCAAGCCGTTTGAAGTGGCGCTGGAAGCGGTCAACTGCCACCACAACTACGTGCAGAAAGAGCGGCATTTTGGTGAAGAGGTGCTGGTCACCCGCAAAGGCGCGGTGTCGGCGAAGAAGGGCGAGTTGGGGATTATTCCAGGCTCGATGGGCGCCAAGAGTTTCATCGTTCGCGGTCTGGGCAACGAAGAGTCGTTCAGCTCCTGCAGCCACGGCGCCGGCCGCACCATGAGCCGCACCAAGGCCAAGAACACCTTCACCGTTGAAGATCAGATTCGCGCCACTGCCCATGTGGAGTGCCGCAAGGACGAAGCGGTGATCGACGAAATTCCGATGGCCTACAAGGACATCGACAAAGTCATGCACGCCCAGCGTGAGCTGGTGGAAGTGCTGCACACCTTGCGTCAGGTGGTGTGCGTCAAAGGATAAAAGGAAAAGCAAGTCATGGAACTGCAAGAGCGTCATCCGCTGTGCGACACGATGCGTGCGCGGGTAATGGAAGAGCTGGCGCGCCTGGAGCGTGAACGCAATGTCACCGTTTTGTATGCCTGTGAGTCCGGCAGCCGGGCCTGGGGTTTTGCCTCGACCGACAGCGATTACGACGTGCGGTTTGTCTATGTGGAAAAGCCCGATTGGTTCGTCCAGGTCGATGCGCCGCGTGATGTGATCGAACGTCCGCTGGACGATGAGCTCGACGTCAGTGGCTGGGAACTGCGCAAGACCCTCGGGTTGTTGCGCAAATCCAATCCGACGTTGCTCGAGTGGCTAGACTCGCCGCTGGTTTATCGCAGTGAAACCGCGCAGGTGGCACAACTGCGCGAACTCGCCGAAGCGTTCTACAGCCCGCCCGCCGCGCGCAATCACTACCTGTCGATGGCGAAGAAGAACTTTCGCGGTTACCTGCAAGGTGAAACCGTCCGTTTCAAGAAGTACTTCTACGTGCTGCGGCCGCTGCTGGCGGTGCGCTGGATCGACCAGGGCCGAGGCCGACCGCCGATGACGTTCGCCGATCTGCTGACCACGGTCGACGATCGCGCGCTGCTCGCGGAAGTCGACGAATTGCTGGCCCTTAAACGCAATGCCGACGAGAGCGCCTACGGGCCGCGTCGTCCGGCGTTGCACGGGTTCATCGCCGCCGAGCTTGAGCGCGAAGTGCCCACATTACTCAGAACTCAGGAAGACTCGCGACGCCTGGATCGGTACCTCAGGGATACCGTCGGGCGATACGCGTAAGGAATGCAATGAAACAGGAAGTGATAGAACTGGACGGTGCCATCGGTGGCGGCCAGGTGTTGCGCAGTGCCTTGAGCCTGTCGATGGTGACAGGCCGGGCGTTTCGCATTAAACAGATCCGCGCCAAACGCAGCCGTCCGGGACTGCTGAGGCAACATTTGACGGCCGTCATGGCGGCGGCCGAGGTCTGCGGCGCGACAGTTTCAGGTGCGCAATTGGGCTCGCAAGCGTTGAGTTTTGAACCCGGCGCGATTCGCGCTGGCGATTACCAGTTCGCCATCGGCACGGCCGGCAGTTGCACGCTGGTGTTGCAGACCTTGTTGCCAGCGCTGTTGCGGGCACCAGAGGCGAGTCGGGTGCGCATTTCCGGTGGCACGCATAATCCGCTGGCGCCGCCGACCGATTTCCTCACGCGCAGTTGGCTGCCGTTGCTCCGGCGTATGGGCGCCAACGTCGAGCTGGACTTGTTGCGACATGGATTTGTCCCGGCAGGCGGTGGCGAGATCGAAGTGAACGTGCAGCCGTCGAACCTGACTCGGCTGGATCTGTGTGAACGCGGCGAGGCCATCTCGCAACAGGCATCGGCGCTCACCGCCGGGCTGGCGCCGACGGTGGCCGAGCGAGAGCTGAGCCAGGTTGCCAAGCGCTTGAGTCTGCCGCCTGCGGCGCTGCAACATGTCACGCTCGATCCGGCGCGGGGGCCGGGCAACGTGTTGTTGCTGGAGTATGCATTCGAGCACGTCACCGAGGTGTTCAGTGCGTTTGGCCAAGTTTCGCTGCGGGCTGAAAAGGTCGCCGACGCCGCGATCAATCAGGCCGCCGACTGGTTGCGCAGTGGTGCTGCGGTGGCCGAGCACCTTGCCGATCAGTTGCTGTTGCCAATGGCGCTTGCCGGTGGCGGCTCCTTCACTACGCCGCGCATGACCGAGCATCTGCACAGCAATATCGCGGTGATCGAGTTGTTTTTGCCGGTTCGCATCGATTGTCGGGAGGAGGGCGCTGATCGATTGCGCATTGAGGTCAGCGCCAATTGATACTCAGCCTAGGGGTGGTGGGATTTCATCAGGAAATCCCACCACCCTTTTTTACGTCCGCAAAAAACTCGCGAAAGGCGGCAAATTGCTGGCCCCCGGATTTTTGCTTCCCCGGCAAAATCGCCTTTTTTCAAAAGGTTAGGTTGGCTCTATGCGGACGATTGTCATCACCGTTGCAACGCTTTCCCTGGCTGTTTTCGCGGTGGGAGTGCAGGCGAAAGAACTGAGCAAAAGCCATCGCTTTGCCTGCACCTGGGGCTCGGACATCGCTGCCGGTGCCCAGCAATCGAAGTTGTCGGGCGTCTCGCTGTACGGCGCACGCAAACAATTGCAGGTGCGCCGCTTCCAGCAACCGTGGATGCGCATGACCGCGATGGGGATTACCGAGCAAACCTACAACAGCACATCGAAGCTCAAGCCGGCGGCGGTCAAACAGACGTATTACGAACAATGCGTACGCCACGAATTGGCCCAGCGGTAACGCAGAAAGCCCAATCTTTTCAGGTTGGGCTTTTTCATGCCTGAGGAAATGTCAGGGTCACTTTTCGCTCTCGCAATTGACCATCCACGACACGCCAAAACGATCCACCAGCATGCCGAAGCGCACCGCCCAGAAGGTCGCCTCCAGCGGCATATCGACGCGACCGTCCTTGGCCAGCGCGTTGAACACTCGCTCGGCCTCGGCAATGCTGTCGACGTTCAACGAAATCGAGCAGCCGCTCATGCCTTGAGTCGGGCGGTCGGGCGTGGTGTCCGAGGCCATGATCATCTGATCACCCACTTTCAGGCAGGTGTGGATGATCAGATGGTGGTGTTCTTTGGGCACGTGCTCGGCGGCGGGCGTTTCGCCGAACGTCATCATGGCCTCGAGTGTTCCCGACAAGGCTTGTTCGTAGAAGGTGAAGGCTTCGCGGCAGTCACCATTGAAGATCAGGTACGGGTTGATTTTCATCTCTCTGCTCCCGGCAGTCAGGCGCGGAGCGTGGCGGGTGTTCGCCGGGTTCCGCGTTGGGCGGTTAAAACATAGCAGAGCGTTGGACGCCGCAAAGGCCCGAGTCTTCCAGATGTTTTTGTTCTGAAAAACGCGTCGACAATAACGCGCTCGTCGTTTGAAATTCAGTTGTAGCGCTGGAGTACCATAACGCACCGCCATCGCCTGCCGAGTCCAATGCCCCATGCCTGATCTATCGCGTTTCACCTCCTTGTTCGATCAGGCGCAACGCGCCTTGTGTTTGGTTTGGGGGACATCGCGTGGCTTGTTTCTGGGGCTGGTGCTGGCAACGTTGGTTGCCGGTTTGCTGCCGGCACTGGCGGCATGGTTGGGGCAGCGGATTGTCGATGCCGTGGTGGCAGCGATGCAGTTGCACGCGCAACACGGCAGTGCGCCGCTGTGGCCAGTGTTGCGTTACGTTTTGTTGGAGGCCGGGGTGTTGGCGCTGTTGTCCGGTACACAACGGGCACTCTCGGTGCAGCAGTCGCTGTTGCGGGTGCAACTGGGGCAGAAGGTCAATACGCTGATCCTGGAAAAAGCGCAGACCCTGTCACTGGTGCAGTTCGAGAACTCCGAGTTCTACGACAAACTGGTGCGTGTCCGTCGCGAGGCGTCGACCCGGCCACTGGCGCTGGTCATGAAGTCGTTGGGCTTGATTCAGAACCTGATCATGCTGATCAGCTTTGGCGTGCTGCTGGTGCATTTTTCCCCTTGGGCGCTGGTGCTGCTGGTGGTCGGTGCGTTGCCGGTGTTCTTTGCCGAGGCGCATTTTTCCGGTGACGCCTTTCGACTGTTCACCCGCCGCGCGCCGGAGAGTCGGCAGCAGAGCTACATCGAAACCTTGCTGTCCCACGAAACGTATATCAAAGAGGTCAAGCTGTTCGGCTTTGCACCGCTGTTGCTAAAACGCTACCGCGACACGTTCGCCAGGCTGTATGCCGAAGATCGCCGTTTGACGCTGCGGCGCGACGGCTGGGGGTTCGGTCTCGGTCTGCTCGGTACTGCGGCTTTTTACGTGGCCTATGCCTGGGTGGTGATCGATGCCGTACATGGCCAGATCAGCCTCGGCCAGATGACTATGTATCTGGTGCTGTTCAAGCAAGGCCAAAGCGCGGTGAGCAGCAGTCTGAGTGCGATCAGCGGCTTGTACGAAGATGGCCTCTACCTGACCAGTCTTTATGAATATCTGGCCGAACCGGTTCAGGTCGATACGGGCCACCTGACCGTCGGCGTCCGCCCGGGCGATGGTTTGCGTTTCGAGGACGTCGGTTTCCGTTATCCGGGAGCCAGTCGGCCAGCGCTGGAAAACATTGATCTGCAACTGGTGCCGGGCCAAAGCATGGCGTTGGTCGGCGAGAACGGTTCTGGCAAGACCACACTGATCAAATTACTGACCCGGCTCTACCGCCCCGATCAAGGGCGCATTCTGCTCGACGGCAGCGATTTGCAGGATTGGCAGGAGACCGCGTTGCGTCGGCGGATTGGCGTGATTTTTCAGGACTACATTCGCTACCAGTTCAGCGTCGGAGAAAACATCGGCGTCGGCGATACCTTGGCGTTTAACGATTCGCAACGATGGAAAGAGGCCGCTGCCCAAGGTATGGCTGCCCCCTTTATCGAAGGGCTCGACAAGGGCTATGCCACGCAATTGGGACGCTGGTTTGCCGGTGGCCAGGAATTGTCTGGTGGGCAGTGGCAGAAGATTGCCTTGTCCCGTGCATACATGCGCCGTGAGGCCGACATTCTGATCCTCGATGAGCCAACTTCCGCCCTTGATCCAGCGGCCGAAGCGGCGGTGTTCGAGCATTTCAGCCAGCACAGCGAAGGTCGCATGACCTTGCTGATTTCCCATCGTTTTTCCAGTGTGCGCAATGCCGATCACATCATCGTGCTGCAACAAGGCCAAATCCTCGAGCAGGGCGGCCACGATCAACTGATCGCCGCTGCCGGGTATTACGCGCAACTGTTCGATTTGCAGGCTCGCGGCTACCGTTAAGTGTCCCGCCCGCTGCGCATGTTCGCAGGTCCGGCGACTCGGGGGGCCGGTTTGCTTTGCATCAGATTGTCGATCGCTTTGCGGTAATTCTGTCCGCCGAGCGCCATGCTGTTGTTATGCGTCGCGCCCGGCACCAGCAACAGGCGTTTGGGTTGTTGCGCGGCGTTGAACAGTTGCTCGCTGAAACGCGGCGGCACGAAAGCGTCAGCCAGACCGTGCACCACCAGCAGTGGCATGTGAATGTCGGCAATCTTGTCGATCGAATCGAATTTCTGCGAGAGCAGCCAGCGCACCGGCAGAGAAGTGTTGGCGACTGACGCGGCAACATCCGCCAGCGTGGTGAAGGTGGACTCGATTACCAGCCCGCGCACGGGGAGCGGGGTGCGATTACGCACCGCATCCTGGCCAAGTTCAGCGGCCAGATCGATCGCCACGGCACCTCCGAGGGAGTGCCCATAGATCAAGCGTTTTGCCGGATCCGGTTGCAGCAGTTTGAAGCGCTCCCACGCCACCCTCGCGTCTTCGTAGACACTGCTTTCCGACGGCAGATCACCGTGACTCTTGCCGAATCCGCGATAGTCGATGGCCAGTACTGAATAACCCGCCGCGCGCAGTTGTTCGATGCGGAACAACTGCCCGGTAAGGTTCCAGCGCACGCCATGCAGATAGAGAATGGCCGGCGCATTGGCCTTTTCCGCCGGCCACCACCAGGCATGGATGTTTTCCCCGGCCTTGAAGCTTTTCGGTTGCAGGTCGAGTTCCTGCACGCTGCCGGGTAAGCCGTGATACCAGCCGGCGGTGCCCGGTTCGATGCGAAACAGCAGTTTGCGTTCGGTGTGTTCGAGTACGGCACAACTGGTCGGCACGCCGATAATCAGCGCGGCCATGCAGGCGAATGCCAAGCGGCGGCGTCGCAGACGAGTCATGAAGGACAGGAACATTAAACGTTTCACCAAAGCGTGGACAAAGAACGCTTTTTACCAGATGCCTAGCTCTGCGCGTGAGTTTTTCGACCACCGTCCCAGCGCAACGATTACCAAATGCTGCAACGACTCACACCACCCGTAGCACGATCTTGCCGATATGGTCGCCGGCCTCCATGTGCGCGTGAGCCTGAGCCGCATCGTTGAGCGAATAAACCTTGTCGATCATCGGCAGGCAACGCCCGGAAGCCAGCGCTGGCCATACGTGCTCACGCAGTTGATCGGCAATCGCGGCTTTTTCCACAGCGGTGCGGGCGCGCAAGAGGGAACCGGTGATGACCGCGCGTTTGGCCATCATTGCCAACAGATCAAAATCGTTGGCCCGCGCGCCGCCGAGGAAACCGAGCATGACCAGACGACCGTCCATCGCCAGAGCGCTGACGTTAGCGTTGAGGTACGAGCCGCCCATGATGTCGAGGATCACATTGACGCCCTGGCCTGCGGTTTTATCGGCGATGACTTCGGCGAACTCCTGCTCGCGATAGTTGATCGGCAAGCCGCCAAGTTTGCTGATCGCTGCGCATTTGTCCGGGCTGCCGGCGGTGGCGAACGCTTCTATACCGAATTCGCGGCAGAGCATCAGTGCGGTGGTGCCGATGCCGCTGGTACCGCCGTGAATCAGCGCGCGTTGACCACGGCTGGCGCCGCCTAGGCCGAACAGGTTGGCCCACACGGTAAAGAACGTTTCCGGGATCGCAGCGGCGTGCAGCCAGTCCAGGCCATCAGGAATCGGCAGGGTCTGGCCGGCCGGGACTGCGCAGTATTCGGCATAACCGCCGCCGTTGGTCAGCGCGCAGACTTTGTCGCCCACGGCGAACTGATTGACACCGGCCCCGAGCGCCACGATTTCACCGGCGACCTCCAGCCCGGGAATCGGATTCATGCCGGGTTTCATCGGGTATTTGCCGGCCCGTTGCAAGGCGTCCGGCCGGTTGATCCCGGCGGCGTGTACACGGATCAGTACTTCGCCTTGTGCCGCGACCGGCAGCGGCACGCGTCGAGGTTGCAAGACCTCGGGGCCTCCGGGTTCGGTGATTTCGATTCGGGTCATTTCATTGGGCAGGGACATATCGTTTCTCTTGGCTTGAGTTGTGTAAGTGGGAGCCTGCCGAGCCGGCAATGATTCCCTTCAATTTGCACAGCAGCGCGGCTCAATCGGGGCGGGCAGCCATTTCAGGGCTTGCTCCAGCAGCAACGCCACGACGATTGCGCCAGCGGCAATCACGAACAACAACGCGTGATGACCGCCGCTGGCATTGAACAGCGCCGAATAGGCAAAACCGGCCAGCGCCTGAAACGTAGCGAATGACACCGTGGCACGGCTCCAGGCGATTTGCTGGCGATGATGGTCCGGCACCAGTTCATGCACCCGCGCCAGCGCCAGCGGCACAATGCCGGGCGGAAATGAACCGATAATCACCGCCAGCAACGCCAGCGGCAGAAATGAGTGAGTCAGCGCCAGCAGCCCAAGGGCAACCGCCTGCACCACCAGCACCAGGCGAATGCCGGACCGCGCGCCCAGCTGATCGGCGAGGAAGCCATAAGTCACTGGCCCGACAATCGCACCCAAGCCATACATCACCCAGACCAACGCGCCGATATGCGCCCCGGCACCGAGTCCACGTGCAACGTAATCCACCAGAAACACCATGGCCGGCACCAGGCCTGCGGCCATAAAGGCGTATTGAGCGAACAGCAAATACACCCCGCGCGGCGTCGGTTCAACAGACGCCGTGTCGTGCGGAGCCACTGGGTGCGCAAAATCGGACGGCCAACCGAACCAGCTCAACGCAGTCAGCAACAGTGCCAAAGCCCCCAGGCCCAGCCATGTCGCCTGCAACCCGAGGGTCAACAGCGGCGGAACAAGCGTCCCCGAGCCAGCTATGCCAAGACCGATGCCGAGAAAAATCGCGCCGCTGGCCAGCCCTTTTCGCGCCGCCGGAACATGCGGCAGTACCGTCGCCGCCACCAACACCATGATCGCGCCGCCGGCAATCCCCGACAGCAGCCGCCAGCCGAAGAACCAGCTCACCGACAACGGAAACGCGCAGGCAAAAAATGCCGCCGTGACCACCAGCATCATCAGCCGCAAAGCATTTTTATTGCCGAGCTGGCGCGCTGCCGGCCGGCCGAGCAGGGCGCCGATCAGATAGCCGACCAGATTGGCCGCACCGAGGTAGACCACATCATTGGCGCTGAACCACTGCGCTTCAATCAGAGAAGGAATCAGCGGCGTGTAAGCGAAACGCGCCAGCCCGATGCTGACCAGGCTGGCGCACAGGCCAGCAAAGATCGGCAACCAGATACCGGTGGGACTTGGAGTGCGCATGTCAGCAATCTCGTGGAAGGTTTATGGCGCTCAGCATATCGGCTATCTTTGCTGCGTTAATGCAGCGATTAAGCGGCACGCTGATGCGTATTTGCATCATCAGGAGACAGCATGAATTGGGATGACGCACGGGTATTTCTGGCCGTTTGCCGCGAGTCGACACTGCGCGGGGCCGCACGGATTCTGGGGGTGGATCAGGCGACTGTCGGGCGGCGCATCACGGCACTGGAAAAATCCCTGAGCGCGACGTTGTTCCTGCGTACCTCTGACGGGTACGCGTTGACAGCGGTCGGCGAAGCAGCGCTTAAAAGCGTTGAGAAAATGGAGCATTCGGCGCTGGAGCTGGAGCGGCAGATTCAAGGCCTGGACGATCGCCTGACCGGCACGGTGCGCGTCAGTACCACCGATTCGCTGGCCATCGATTTCCTGATTCCGGCCATTGCCCGTTTGCACGAGCAGCACCCGGACGTGCGAGTGCAACTGGACGCGTCCACGCAGATTCTTAGCCTGGCCAAGCGTGAGGCGGATATCGCTGTGCGCAACACCCGGCCGGACAATCCTGACCTGATCGCCCGGCGCATTGCCCGATGGCCAGTGGGGCTGTTCGCCTCTCAAACCTATATAGACGCCAATGGCGTGCCGCAACCGGACTCGGCGTTCGAAGGGCATGATCTGGTGGTCTATCAACCGTATCTGCAAAGCAAAAAGGACCTGACCCTGGTGTCGGAGCCGCTAAGTCGCGGCCGCATCGTCGCCAGCCTCAGCTCCAGCCTGCTCGTGCGCCGTTCGATTGCAGCAGGATTAGGCGTAGGAGAAATCCCGGTGTACATGGGCGAGCGCGATGGCCTGATCAGGCTCTGGCCGCAACGCACGCGACCACTGCCGTACGAAGTGTGGTTGGTGACCCACGCGGATCTGCGGCATACCGCGCGGGTGAGGGCGGTGATTGAGCAGATTGTCGACGTGTTCGCATCGGAGAATGACTAGGGAGACGTTCTTTTGGCAGGGCTACAGCCTCTGACGAAACGGCCTACACCAGAGGCAGAATCTCCCGGCTTGTAAGCATTCTGTATGCGGCCTATTGTTTTCGTCAGCTCGTGAGGGACGTTGGACTCTCACCGCTTTAATACCAGGGACGGTATCGGTAGACCCAGGAAGGTGTCGAATTGAAAACCACGGAATTCAGTCAAAATTCAATCAGTGATCTATCGAGTAAAAGTCGGAATACCCAAGCCATGAACGCTATAAGCCGTGAAGAATTCAATGCCAGGATCGAAACCATTGAGACCAGGATGGACGCTCGGGTCGAGGGTGTGTCGGCGAGAATCGATGCTTACCTGTTGACTCAGGCTGAGCGAGACAAGGCTCAAATGGAGAGGGATAAACGATACGATCTGATGTGGGACGGTGTACAACGGATCGCCGAAGAATCAAAAGAAGCCATCAAACAGGCCTCGACAGTGAAGGCGCATTACTGGGCGACGACAGCCGTCCATTTTCTCGGAATGATCACCGTCGTCGTGGGGGCGCACTTCGCCAATCAGGCAGCGGTGTTAACTACCTTGCAGACGACACTCGCGGCGATCCAGGTAGGTAAAGATATAGGCGCACCAAGACCTGCTTCGCAACAAGCAACCGAATCACCACAATAGAAAACGGCCTTCAAAGAAGGCCGTTTTTCGTGAGCATTGAAGTACCAGGTCATGGCATCTCAGGCAATTCCTGCGGCCGCAAGTCGAACACCAACACCTCGGCATCGACACCGTTGCTCAAAGTCAGCAACTGTTCCTCGCGAACCCGCACGCCGTCACCTTCGCGCAGTTGCTGGCCATTGAGTTCAACGCTGCCACGTGCGACATGCACATAGGCATAGCGGTTGGCCGGCAGTTCCAGCGTGGCGCTTTCCTTGCCGTCGAACAGCCCGGCGAAGACCCGTGCATCCTGGCGCACTTTCAGTGAACCGTCGTGACCGTCCGGCGAAATGATCAATTGCAGACGACCGCGTTTTTTCCCGGCGCTGAAATGTTCCTGTTGATAGCGCGGTTTGGCGCCGCTGACTTCCGGCACGATCCAGATCTGCAGGAAGTGCACCGGTTTGGTCGCCGAATGATTGAACTCGCTGTGCGCCACACCGCTGCCGGCGCTCATCAACTGTACGTCACCCGGGCGGATGACCGAGCCGGTGCCCAGCGTGTCCTTGTGTTCCAGCGCACCTTCCAGCACATAGGAAAAGATCTCCATGTCGCGGTGCGGGTGCTGGCCGAAGCCTTTACCGGCGGCAACGCGGTCATCGTTGATCACCAGCAGGTCGGAAAAACCCTGTTCGCGAGGGTCGCGATAGCTGGCGAAGGAAAAGGTGTGAAAGGACTTCAACCAGCCATGATTGGCGAGGCCACGATCGGAGGCTTTGCGAAGAGTCAGCATGATGAAATCTCCTTGCAGGACGTGAATTCGTCCGAGTGAGGAGAAGGTTACTGTTTACTGAATTAGGCAAAAAGTGGCTGAAAATTGAAAGACTGTCCTGATCAGGTTGACAGTTGTGCGATGCCCTTCACACAAACTCTTGCTGCCCGCGATGTCTGACTTGGCCATAATGTCTGGCCTGTTCCATGTTTCTTTGATTGAAGTGATGTCTGCCCATGAAAACCGTGGCAATGGTGCTGTTCCCCGACTTTCTCCTGCTCGACATGGCCGGGCCATTGGAGGTTTTTTCGGTTGCCAATCGCTACCTGAAACCCGATGCGCATTATCAACTGATCACGCTTGGCACCGAAGATGGCCCGCTGCGTGCCTCCAATGGTGTGATGGTGCAGGCCGACAGGACTATCGACGACAACACTGAACATTATGATCTGCTGTTGGTGCCGGGCGGTCCGGGTGCCTACAGCCAACAATTTCCGTCGTTGTTCGCTTGGCTCAAGGGTGCTGTTCAGCGCGTCGATCATTACGGTTCGATCTGCACCGGCGCCTTTGTGCTGGGGCACGCGGGATTGCTTGATGGTTACCGTGTGACCACGCATTGGAACTACACCGAGCGCCTGATCAAGGGATTTCCGAAAGCCCAGGTCACGACCGACCAGATCTATGTCGAGGATCGCAACCTGATCACCTCGGGTGGAGTCACTGCCGGCATCGATATGGCGCTAGCCGTTATTGCCCGCGATCACGGGAAGAAACTCGCCCAGGATGTGGCCAAAGTCTTGCTGGTGGTGATGAAACGGCAGGGCGGGCAGGCGCAGTTCAGTCCGCTGATGGCTGCCGTGGCACCGCAGGAAACGCCGATCACCCGCGCGCAGAGTTACGTGCTGGAACATCTCGATGAAGCCTTTACGGTCGAGCGCATGGCGTCCATTGCCAACATGAGCGCGCGGCACTTCGCGCGGGTGTTTACGCGCGACATCAACATGACGCCGATGGAGTTTCTGCAAAGTGCGCGCATCGACTGCGCGCGCAATCTGCTGGAAACCAGCGATCTTCCGCTTAAAACCGTGGCTTACAAAAGTGGTTTCGGCAGTGTGCGGCATATGCGTTCACTGTTTGCTGAAAAGCTCGGCCTGATCCCTGTGCAGTACCGCGAACAGTTCAGCTAGAGCGCTTGTGTCCGTCTGGCGCACCCGTATGTCCGTGCTGCGCCCCGTGTAGCGGTTGTCGCGTCATCTGAGGCTGCCAAGATAGTTGGCATGAATAGTCTCATTGATTTGAACACTGCGTCGGTGCTGCATTTCGGCCCTTACGCATTCCACCTGCGCCAGCGGCTGATACTCGACGGAGATCGGCCATTGCGCATGGGTGGGCGTGCGCTGGACATCTTGCAGGTGCTGGTCGAGCGTGCCGGTCGAGTGGTCAAAAAGGAGCAGTTGATCGCTCTGGTGTGGCCGACGTCGGTGGTTGAGGAGATCAACCTGCGTGTACACATCGCCGCGCTCCGGCGGGCCTTGGGTGATGGCGAAAACGGTCAGCGTTACATCGTTAACGTGCCCCAATGCGGTTACAGTTTTATTGCCCCGGTCCGTTGCGACAGTGCCGCGCAAGTGGTCTTCGAGGGCCTGCAAACCCCCCAGCATAATCTGCCTGCGCGACTGACCCCGGTCGCCGGCCGCGATTCGCTGGTTGGCGGGCTGGTGCGGCAAATGCCGCTGTGTCGGCTGATGACCGTCACGGGCGCGGCGGGTGTGGGTAAATCCACTGTCGCGTTGCGGGTCGCGGAGCTGCTGTTGCAATACTACCGAGACGGCGTGTGGCAGATTGATCTGAGCTTGGTCGACGACGACACACCGCTGCTCGATCAGGTGCTGGGCACCCTCGAAAGCGATTTGCCCGGACTGTCGACTCGCCATGCGTTGCTGCTGCTGGATAACGTTGATCACCGTCGCGTTGCCTGCCGAGCAGTGGTCGAAACGCTGCTCGAAGCCGCTCCCCGACTGTCGATTCTCGCCACCAGCCGCGAAGCCTTGCAGGTCAGTCTGGAAACCCTTCAGTACGTGCCACCGCTGACCCTGCCGAAACGCTCGTCAGGCGATTGCATCACTGAAGCCATGGGCCATTCTGCGGTGCAGTTGTTCGTCAGCCGTGCTCGGGCGCGACAGCATGATTTCCGCTTGCGTGAGCAGGACGTCAAAACCGTCCTCGATATCTGTCGCCAACTCGACGGTTTACCGCTGGCGATCGAACTGGCGGCGGCGCAGATCGATGCACTGGCACTGGTCGGCTTGCAGGCGCAAATAGCCAACAGTCTGCAAGTGCTCAGCCATGGCCGGCGCACGGCTGTGCCGCGGCACCAATCCATGCAGGCGGCCCTCGACTGGAGCTATCAGCGCTTGAGTGAGCAGGAACAAATCGTGCTGCAGCGCTTATCGGTATTCAAAATGGCATTTACGCTGGAGGCGGCGCTGGCGGTGATCAGCTGTCCGCAACTGGCTGTACCGCGGCTTGCCGCGATCATCGAAGGGCTGGTGCGCAAGTCATTGTTGACGGTGGAACGGGGTGGCACTTCAGGCCGATACCGGATGCTCAATATCATCCGCTGCCATGCTCGCGAGCAACTTGAGCGCAGTGGTGAAGGGATTGATCTGGAGCGTCGGCATGCGCGATACCTCAACCGGACTCGCCAGGCCTCAGGCGTGCACGTGCTCGCGTAAATCGTCGATCAGCAAGCGCACCTTGCGCAGGTCCGGAGTCGCGTAGCCCTCGGTAAAGCGTCGATAGAGCGGGCTGAGCAAATCCAGCGCCTCTTGGCAGCGCGATTGGCGCTGCCAGAGTTGCGCCAGTGACGTGGCACTGCGCAGTTCCCAGGCGAGCGCACCTTGGGTGCGGGCGGTGGTCAGGGATTGTTGCAGGAGTGCTTCGGCTTCCTGAATGTTGGTGGTGTTTAGGAGGACCTCTTCGCGAGCAAGCTCGCTCCCACAGAGATTTTGGGTGGGCCCAGAACCCATGTGGGAGCGAGCTTGCTCGCGAAGGGGCCCATCCAGACAAACCATCTCTCCATTCAATAGCGTGTCCGCCCGAGCCCGCAAGATTTCCGCTGTGCTCCACCCCGCATCACCACTCAACGCCCGCTCAACCAGCGCGTCATCCACAAAACGGCAATCCAGCGTGACCATGATTTCCCGAATCAGCCCGCTACTGTCCTTCGGCACGTGCGTGATGGTGCACGCATCGAGCACCTGCGCATAGTGCCGCGCCCAGGTGTTGAACAGCAGCACCGAATGCTTCTGCGACTGCTCCAGCAACAGCTGTAACAGCGCCCGGGCGTTTTGTTGATCGCCGTTGTAATGGGCGATCAGGCAGCTGGCCAGCGCCAGGGTGTAGCAAATAGAGGTGCCATGGTCGATCTGCACGGCGATGTCCAGCGCCTGCCGGGCCGTGCGCCACGCTTGCTCCGGCAGCCCCTGCATCCAGAGCACACGCGCCAGCACCGTCAGTGACGCGACGCTCTGGTCGTATTGCACGCCAAAGCCGTGAGTGAAGCGGTTAACGTGACCGCTCTGCGCCATGCACTGCAACACTTGCTCGGCATGCAGGCGCGCCTGCGGCTGATCGCCGGCATAGTGCAGGGCCAATACCCGCAAACGGTGGGTGCTGAGTGACAACAGTGGGTCACCGTGCAGACCGAGGCGGTCGAAGTGCTCGCTCTGTGCCAGCGCCATGCGGTAGTGGCCGCAGCTGAGGTTGACCGCCATGTGCCCGGACACTGCGCGTAACTGCCCGGCGACGTCTTCGTTTTCGTGCGCTAACCGGCGGGCATCGATGAAGGCTTCGATGGTTTCTGCAGTGCCGCCCCATGTGTGGTAGCAGGCGCTGCCAAGAGCCAGTTTCAGCGCAACTTTCAGGCGCAGGCAGGGTTCGCCGAGTTCATCAAGCAGGCTCAGCGCCCGCCGTACATAGCCGCCGTACTCCTTGAGCAGCGACAACTCTTGCCACAAGGGTGCCGACGCTGCCGTCAGGCGAATCCCCAAACCACCCGGGCCGACACCGTTCAGGCTCCAGTCCAGCGCTGCTCGCAGATCTTCCAGCCCTCGTGCGTAACGCTCGATCCACAATAGCGTTGGCGTGTTTTCCCAATCGTTTTGCGCCTGCTGCATCAACGCGAGGCAACGTTCGGCATGGCGTTCACGGGTTTCCTCGCACTCGGCAGCGTGATCGAGTTTTTCCAGAGCATAACGGCGGGTCGTGTCGAGCAGGCGATAAAACACCTCTTCATCACCGACCTCGACGCTGAGCAGGGATTTCGCCACCAGTTGGCTGATCGACACAAACACCATGCTGGGGTCGATTTGTTGGCCGACGATCACGGCCGCCGCTGACTCCAGGGTGAACCCTCCGCGAAACACGCCCAAACGGCGCAGGCAGGTTTGCTCGCAGCGGTCGAGCAGATTGAAACTCCAATCCAGCGTGGCGCGCAGGGTGAGATGGCGCTCAAGACTGTTTTGATTGCCCGCTGCCAGCGGTGGCAAGCGGCCCTGTAACTGAGTCAACAGACCGTCCAGACCCAGTTCGGCGACCTGCGCTGCGGCCAGTTCCAGCGCCAGTGGAATACCGTCGAGTCGGTGGCAGATCTCGATCGCTTGCGGCAATTGGGTATCGCTCAGTTCGAAGCTTTCCTGCGCGGCCGTGGCCCGTTCGATGAACAGTTGCAGCGCCGAATAATCCAGCGCTTGCTGACGATTCAATGTCGCGCTCATCGACGGGTATTCGAGGGAGTCCAAACGCTGCACGCATTCGCCTTCGGCCCGCAGGCTCTCGCGGCTGGTGGCGAGAATATGCACCTTCGGTGCCCCGCGCAGGATGCTTTCGCTGAGTGCCGCGACGGCATCGATCAGGTGTTCGCAGTTGTCGAGCAGCAACAGCATTTGTCGCTGTTGCAAACCATTGACCAGCGCTGCCAGTGGATCACCTTCGAGTAACGCCAGATCGAGCAGGGCGGCCAGATGCGAGTAAATCAACCGGGGATCGTTGAGCGGTGCCAGGTCCACCAGCCGAATACCATCGGGGTAATGCCCGATCAACTGCTCGGCCACGCGCAAGGCCACAGTGGTCTTGCCGATCCCGCCGGGGCCGACCAGAGTGATGCAGCGCTGGCGCGGCAACTGCGTCATCAAGCTGTCGACGAGCGCCTGGCGACCGATCATGCGCGTGCGCCGCAAGGGCAGATTGTGCCGACCGCCAGCCTTGCCCACAGGGCGCTCCTCCATGGATTCCATTAATACCGGTGCGACAAAACTGTAACCGCGTTGCGCCACGGTGATGATGTAGCGCTGGCCGGCCTGACCGTCACCGAGCGCCTTGCGCAACGCCGCCATGTGTACGCGCAGGTTGATGTCTTCAACGACAGTGTCCGGCCAGACCCCGGCCATCAATTGTTGCTTGCTCACCACTTCGCCGGCATGGGCCAGCAGAATCAGGAGGATGTCCATCGCCCGTCGACCAAGGCGCAACGGCTGCTCACCTTCGAGCACCCGCCGTTGTCCGGGATGAATCCGATAGGGGCCAAAGCCGAGGGCCTGATTCGGGGAAAGACTCAACAGCTCACTCCTGCGGTGCTGCGAGGGACAGAGCGGAGTAGGGCCAGGTGCGTGCGCAGGCCTTCTAATCCGGGGTGTTCCGGCATAATCCTCAGGTTTGAGCCTCAGTGCAACGGGGGCCGCGATCAAAACACGGCGTGCTGGGAACGGTGAGTCCTCGGTTCTCTCGTGATCTGGCAGCGCCAGGCAAACGGATTGATGCCTTCGCTGCGGGTGAACATATGACAAAAGTGCGCCTGATCGCAGAATCCGCATTCGAGGCTGATTTGCGTCAGGCTCAGGTCCGTGTGCTGGATCAGCAGCTTGGCCCGCGCGATGCGCTGGGTGCGAATCCAGTCTTGTGGCGACAACCCGGTGCTGCATTTGAAGGCGCGGGAAAAATGGCTGCGTGACAGCGAACAGGCGCGGGCCAGTTCGGTGACCTCGAGGCTTTCGCCCAGACGTTCGAGGATCAGCTGTTTGACCTGTCGTTCGCGCTGCGGGCTTAGCCCGCCGATCCCGGTCTTGCGTGGTTCGCTGGCAGGGGCGAGGGCGACGCTGTGCTGTAAATGAGCCATGGCCAAAGTCCGTGTCGATGGGGAATGCACGGTCGGCGCATCCCCTCAGGTCAAAAAAACAACGCTGCGCAGAGGACTTCATTGTTGGGCGAGGGCCGGGAACTGACGAGTTAATCGTTGTTAATTCCAGCGCATTGACCTGAACTCAGCACATCCCTGCAAGTCTGCGCCCCGCTGTTTGCGGCACGATGACTGCAAGCGTGGCGAGCCGTTGGGGCGTCGCAATCGGCAGGTCCAGGGGGAATCAAATGAAAGGCATTTCCAAAGCAGCGGCGGCGCTGACGTTCGCGCTGGTAACGTCCAGCGCCATGGCACAGGCACCACAGCAGGGCACTCAGGCGCCCGGCTATTTCCGCCTGGCCTTGGGAGATTACGAGGTCACCGCATTGTTCGATGGGTACAACGACCTGTCGCCGAAGCTGTTGCAGGGCATGAGTCAGTCCCAAATTCGTGCGCTGCTGGCACGCCGTTCGATTGAAACTCCGGGGGTACAGACGGCGTTCAATGCTTTCTTGGTCAATACCGGCAAGCAACTGATTCTGGTCGATAGCGGTGCCGGGCAATGCATTGGCGCCACCGCCGGACAGCTTCTGGGGAATATGCGGGCGGCCGGCTACCAGCCAGAGCAGGTCGATACGATCTTGCTGACGCACCTGCACCTTGATCATGTCTGTGGTCTGGTCGATGCACAGAAACAAGCGTTGTTCACCCATGCCTCGGTGTATGCCGCCAAGGCGGAAGCAGACTACTGGCTCGATCCGGCCGCGCTGGCCAAAGCTCCCGCCGGCGCCAGAGAATTTTTCAAGATTGCCCAGGACTCCACCGCGCCCTACGTCGACGCCGGGCGTTTCAAGACATTCGCCGCTGACCAGTCGCCATTGCCGGGATTAGTCGAAGCGACACTCGAAGCCGGACATACGCCGGGCAGCACCACCTACCGATTCACCTCGCAGAACCAGAGCATCGTCTTCATGGGGGATCTGGTGCATAACCTGGCTGTACAGTTTGAGCATCCGCGAGTGTCAATTGGCTTTGATGTCAACAGTGCGCAAGCGATCAACGCTCGTCAGGCAGTCTTCAGTGCGGCGGTGGCGAGCAAGACGTGGGTGACGGCGGCGCACCTGCCGTTTCCGGGCATCGGTCACATCACCGCGCAAGGCAAACACTTTCAGTGGGTGCCCGTGGAATACGGTCCGTACAAGCGCGCGGCCAAGGTGCCGTTAATCGAGTAAAGTGCGCAGCGCCCACCCGCAAAAACGGCCTACACCGAAAAGGAAAACATGCCCATGAACCGTAACGATCTGCGTCGCGTCGACATGAACCTGTTGGTGATTTTCGAAGCGCTGATGTTCGAGAAGAACCTGACCCGCGTCGCTGAAAAACTGTTCATGGGCCAGCCGGCCGTCAGCGCTGCGTTGGGTCGTTTGCGCGATCTGTTCGACGATCCGTTACTGCTGCGCAACGGTCGCGGCATGGAGCCGACCGCGCGGGCGCTGGCGATTCTCAAAGAGCTGCAACCGGCGATGGACGTCATCTCTGGCGCGGTCAGTCGGGCCAAGGAGTTCGAACCGGCGAGCAGTTGCGACGTGTTTCGTATTGGCCTGTCGGACGACGCCGAATTCGGCCTGTTTCCGCCGTTGCTGCGCCAGCTTCAGCAAGAGGCGCCGGGGATTGTCGTGGTGGTGCGCCGCGCCAATTACCTGTTGATGCCGGCGCTGTTGGCATCGGGGGAAATCTCCGTAGGCGTCAGTTACACCACTGAATTGCCGGCCAACGCCAAGCGCAAAAAACTGCGCGATATTCCCTGCAAGGTTCTGCGCGGCGACGACCGTCCGGGGCCGCTGACGCTGGATGAATACTGCGAGCGCCCGCACGCGATGGTGTCGTTTTCGGGCGACCTGAGCGGCAATATCGACATGGACCTGGCCAAGGTCGGCCGTACGCGCCGCGTGGTGTTGGGCGTGCCGCAATTCAGCGGCTTGCGCGCCTTGCTCGCCGGCACCGAGATGATCGCCACCGTGCCGGATTACGCGGCCTGCGCGCTGGTTGAAGGGTGTGCGCTGCGCGCCGAAGATCCACCGTTCCCGATCGATGCGGCGCAACTGTCGATGGCCTGGAGCGGGGTGCATGACAACGATCCGGCGGAGAAATGGTTGCGCGCGCGAATCAGCCAGTTCATGGCGGCGCCGCTGGATATTCCGGCTAGCTGAATCCCTGCGCAAATCTCAAATACAGCACTGATCCCCTGTGGGAGCGAGCTTGCTCGCGAAGGCGTCGTATCAGTCGATAAATACTTCGAATGACTCACCGCTTTCGCGAGCAAGCTCGCTCCCACAGGGGGAGGTGTGAACCTTGAGTTGTCGGTGGTTTAAACATCGCCGTTTAAGCAACACCCTCAGACACTCTTTCAGGCTACGCAACCTTGCGCCTTTGCCTACAGCTACGCCAGAATCCGCCGGCTTGTGCGCTTGTGGTCCCGTCTCTATCGTTTGGTGGTCGCTGAAAACTCAGCGATCGGGTTTAGCGACTCGGACCAAAAAAAGTGCATCAGCGCTCCATGCTTCGTTGCAGGCTATCGTCTGCACTTCGCTATGGCGGCTGTATGCGGGAGACCTTCGGGTCTACCGGGTTGCCTTTTTACCGGTTCGCTAACCTGCATACGGTCGCCACCCATCCTGTTTAGCGACAGGACGTGGTGATCCCGGCTCTAAAAAGGAGATTCACCATGTTCAAAGTCACACCCAACCCGCCAGACATCGACCCCACATCCCCCTACGAATCCATCGATTCCCGAAAACTCCACGAAGCCGCCGACCGCGCGCTCGACCATTACCTCCTTCCACCCGGCTCCACGCCACCCCCACGCAGAACCCGTGGCATGTATGCCGTGACCGCCGACACCAAAAACGAAGAACTGCTGACCGACGCCAGCGAAACACTCGCCTCGGCCAAGACCATCGCCCAGGACGTCGCCAACCTGTTGCCCGCGCCGCAGCGCCGGGCGTTGTTGGGGGGTTGCGCAGTTGATCATGCTCGGTGAGCTGGCAGTGAACCGGGTGCTGGATAACCTCGAGCCACCGGCCTGAACCCATTCCCTGTGGGAGCGAGCTTGCTCGCGAAGGCGTCGGGTCAGTTATAAATACTTTGAATGACACGCCGCTTTCGCGAGCAAGCTCGCTCCCACAGGGATTTGCGGTGTTTCAAGAATTTTGGAATGCCGCAGAACTGAGCACATCTATCCAATTTCCTCCCGACCATCATTGGCATGATTCTGGCCAATGACATTTCAAGGGTCGGGTCATGAATGCCTCAACAGATGAACAGGCACGCGACATCGGTTTGCTGTTCCTGCGGGTCAGTGGCGGGTTGTTTTTACTCTGGGTCCACGGCTTGCCCAAGCTGCTGGATTTCACCGCGCAATTGCAACTGATCGAAGACCCGTTCCACCTCGGTTCTCACCTCACCCTGATCCTGGCGATCTTCGCCGAAGTTCTCTGCCCACTACTGATCGTCGCCGGGTTACTGGCGCGATTGGCCTGCGTGCCTATTCTCTTTGTGCTGCTGGTGGCGTTGCTGGTCGTGCATCCGCAATGGAGTGTGGCCGAAGGGCAGTTCGGCTGGTTGCTGCTGATCCTGTTTACCACTGTGTTGATCGCCGGGCCGGGACGGCTGGCGATTTCTGTTCGTTTGCCCGGAGTGTTGCGTTATGCCTGAAGTCCTCAATCCACAGTCACCGGGGGCCGATGAGACGGTCACATTGATCATCAAGCACCGGGTCAAGGCCGGTTTCGAGTCGGCGTACGAGGCCTGGCTGCGCAATATCGTCCGCGTGGCGGGGCAGCGTGAAGGTCATTTGGGCGTGGACGTGGTGCGCGGCAAGCGCGGCCGTCTCGACTTCTACACCTGCGTGCTGCGTTTCAGCAGCACCGAAGCGATGCAAGGCTGGCTGGAGTCGTCGCAGCGTCAGGCGCTGGTCGCCGAAGCCGCACCGATGCTGGCTGATGGCGATCAGACCGAAGTCGCGCCGATCAATGAATTCTGGTTTACCCCATTGGCCGACGCCGCTTCGCCGCCGCCGCGCTGGAAGCAAGCCGTGGTCACGCTACTGGTGATTTTGCCGCACACGTTGCTCGTGCCGCTGATCTGGGGGCCGCTGCTGGCGCTGCACCCGCTGCTTTCCAACTACGTGGTCGCCACGTTCCTGATCACCCTGACCATCGTCCTGTCGGTGGTGTACGTGGTGATGCCGCCCGTCACCCGTTTGTTCACGCCGTGGCTCGAAACCAGCCAGGCCCATGAACACCTCGATTCCCAAGAAACCTCGCCACGCTGAGCGCGCGGGGTTTGCTCCTTTTCACTTTGCTTGAGGAACTGCGATGAGCGCCGATCTGATTCTGTTCAATGGCCAATTTCATACCGTCGACCGCACCAAACCGCTGGCCAGTGCCGTGGCGATCACCGATGGGCGCTTCGTGGTCGTCGGCAACGACAACCAGGCCATGGCCCTGCGCGGGCCGAACACGCAAGTGGTCGATATGCACGGTCGCTGCGTCATCCCCGGTCTCAACGACTCGCACTTGCACCTGATTCGTGGCGGTTTGAACTACAACCTCGAACTGCGCTGGGAAGGCGTGCCGTCGCTGGCCGATGCCCTGCGCATGCTCAAGGATCAGGCTGACCGCACGCCAACTCCGCAATGGGTGCGTGTGGTCGGAGGCTGGAACGAATTCCAGTTCGCCGAAAAACGCATGCCAACCCTTGAAGAAATCAATCAGGCCGCGCCGGACACCCCGGTGTTCATCCTGCATTTGTACGACCGTGCGCTGCTCAACCGCGCCGCGCTGCGTGTGGCCGGTTACACCCGCGACACGCCGAACCCACCGGGTGGCGAGATCGTCCGCGACAGTAATGGCAACCCGACCGGCATGCTGGTCGCGCGGCCGAACGCGATGATTCTCTACTCGACGCTGGCCAAAGGGCCGAAGCTGCCACTGGAATATCAGGTCAACTCGACCCGCCAGTTCATGCGCGAACTCAATCGCCTCGGCCTGACCAGCGCAATCGATGCCGGCGGCGGTTTCCAGAACTACCCGGACGATTATCAAGTGATCGAGCAACTGGCCAAAGACGACCAGTTGACCGTGCGCATCGCCTACAACCTGTTCACCCAGAAACCGAAAGAAGAACTGAGCGATTTCCAGAACTGGACTGGCAGCGTCAAGTTGCATCAGGGCGACGACTACCTGCGCCACAACGGCGCCGGCGAGATGCTGGTGTTCTCGGCGGCGGACTTCGAAGACTTCCTCGAACCGCGCCCGGACCTTCCGCAAACCATGGAAGAAGAGCTGGAGCCGGTGGTGCGCCACCTGGTCGAGCAACGTTGGCCGTTCCGTTTGCACGCCACGTACAACGAATCGATCAGCCGTATGCTCGACGTGTTCGAGAAGGTTAACCGTGACATTCCGTTCAACGGTTTGCCTTGGTTTTTCGACCACGCCGAAACCATCACCCCGCAAAACATCGAGCGGGTGAAAGCGCTGGGCGGCGGCATCGCGATTCAGGATCGCATGGCGTTCCAGGGCGAGTACTTCGTTGATCGTTACGGCAAGCAAGCCGCCGAAGCGACGCCACCGATCAAACGCATGCTCGCCGAAGGCGTACCGGTCGGCGCCGGCACTGATGCGACGCGGGTGTCGAGCTACAACCCGTGGACTTCGCTGTACTGGATGGTCAGTGGCCGCACCGTCGGTGGTCTGGCCTTGTACGAAGAAGGTTTGCCGCGCACCACTGCGCTGGAACTGTTCACCCACGGCAGTGCCTGGTTCTCTTCAGAGCAGGGCAAGAAGGGCCAGATCAAGGTCGGCCAACTGGCGGATCTCGCGGCGCTGAGCGCGGACTTCTTCCATGTCGAAGAAGAAGCGATCAAGTGGATCGAATCGGTAATGACCGTGGTCGGCGGCAAGATTGTCTACGCCGCCGGCGACTTCGAAGACCTCGGCCCGCGCTCGATTCCAGTACTGCCGGACTGGTCGCCGGTGGTGAAAGTCCCGGGCCACTGGCGGCCGAATTCGCCATTGCAGGCGCAGGTGCACCAGTGCAGCGGCCCGTGCGCCGTACACACCCACAGCCATGAAAAGGCGCGGATGTCGAACGCACCGGTCAGCGACTTCGCCGGTTTCTGGGGCGCGTTCGGCTGCTCCTGCTTCGCTTTCTGATTCTCCCTCAAAGCGCCGGTCGACCGGTCGGCGCTTCACGCTTCATCCATCCGTCCATCAGGAGTTTTCCCATGAGCGTTCCTTACACACGTCTGAACAAAGATGATGCGGTTGTACTGCTGGTCGATCACCAGACCGGCCTGATCTCGCTGGTCCAGGATTTCACCCCGAACGAGTTCAAGAACAACGTGCTGGCGCTGGGCGACATCGCCAAGTTCTTCAAGCTGCCGACGATCCTCACAACCAGTTTCGACGCAGGTCCAAACGGCCCGATCGTGCCTGAATTGCGTGAGCAGTTCCCGGATGCGCCGTTCATTCAGCGCCCGGGCCAGATCAATGCCTGGGACAACGAAGACTTCGTCAAGGCGATCAAGGCCACCGGTCGCAAGCAACTGATCATCGCCGGTGTGGTGACGGATGTTTGCGTGGCGTTCCCTACTTTGTCGGCGATTGCTGAAGGGTACGAAGTGTTTGTGGTGACTGACTCGTCGGGCACCTTCAACACCACCGTGCAGCAGGCGGCGTGGGCGCGGATGTCGGCGGCGGGTGCACACCTGCTGAACTGGTTCTCGGTGGCGTGCGAGCTGCAGGGTGACTGGCGCAACGATATGGAAGGTCTGGCGCACTTGCTGTCGGAGCGTTTGCCGAACTATCGCAATTTGATTAACAGCTATACCAAGTTCACTGCCAAGTAATTGGGTGTGAGCTGGAAGAGCCCCTCACCCTAGCCCTCTCCCGGAGGGAGAGGGGACTGACCGAGGGGTTCTTGCGAGGTACGCCGACCTGCAATACCGAGTGGAACTTCAATTTTGAAAAGCTTGAAGATCGGCTCCCTTTCCCCCTCGCCCCCTTGGGGGAGAGGGCTGGGGTGAGGGGGTAGGCTCTTGATCTTAAAAATCTACGCCTCAACGCTTCTGCAGCCACCCCAAAAACCCACCTTTCCTCACCGCCACCGGCTTGGCCATCAACGCGAGGCGACTGTTCTGTTGACGTACCGCCTGCAATTTATTCAACGCCCGACCCACCTCCGTGCGCTGTTCCATGCACTGACGAGTGAGGTTCTTGTCGAGTCGATAAATGATGCTCGACGTCAGCGCGGTAAACGTAGCCTGCGACGGCGTATCAGCCAGAATACTCTGCTCACCCATGACCTCACTCGGCCCCATGCGCCCGGCTTCAGTCTGCTCATTACCATCCGGCACCGTCGCACTGACCACGCCCGTGGCAATCACGAACAAACTGTCCGGTACTTCATCCAGACCCAGCACCACCTGGCCTGCTGTGTACTGCTGAGCGACCATCGATTCGGCGAGGCGATCACGCTCATCACTGCTCAGCGAGCGGAAGATTTTTACTTCATCAAGCAGCGCACGTGCGCGGGTCGACGGTTCGATCACGCCGTCGGGATGGCGCGAAATGCCCGCTGCTTCGAGATGCCGGTGGGCGAGGTCGAACAGTTGATTGCGCACTTCGCTTTTTTTGCCCAGCTCGGCGATGAAGCCGCTGGCGACGTATTCCGACATGGTTTCACCGGCTTCTTTCACCACGGCCTTCGGTGCGGGGCTGAGAAGAAGAGAACTGCTGCCCTGCAAGGTGCGATCAAGCGCATCCAGTACCCGGCGCGGGCGGATGTGATTCGGCACCTGAATGCTGATCGACACGCCATGCATGTTGTTCGGGCGGCTGAGGTTGACGATTTTCGCCTTGGCCGCCACCGAGTTCGGCACCACGGCCATGGTCCCGGCGCTGGTCAGCAGGTGCGTTGCGCGCCAGTCGATGTCGAAGACTTTGCCTTCGACGCCGTCGATCACCACGAAATCATCCACCTGATAGGGCTTTGTGGTGTTGAGCACAATCCCGGAAAACACATCGGCCAAGGTGCTTTGCAGCGCCAGACCGACAACGATGGCCACCACACCGGACGTCGCCAGCAAGCCCTTTACCGGCAGCTCCAACACGTAACCGGCTGCGGCGACAGTAGCGACCAGAAACACCAGTGCACCGATGACGTCCTGCAACAAACGGCCGCTGTGGCCGATACGACGCATCAGCGCCAGGCCGATGATTTCGGTCAGCACCCGCGCAGCGTAAAGCCACCAGAGAATCCCCAACGCCGTTGCACCCAGTTGCGCCACGCGGTCATCGGCGAACAGCGGAGCCTGCAACGGACTGACGCCGGCGTTGATCACCAGCGCCGTGAACGCCAGAAACAGCACCAACCGCACACCGACCCTCGGGGCACGATGGGTGAAGGGCGAGAAGTGCCAGAGCACAGCGTCGAGCAGCAGCAGAGCGGCGCTCAAGGACAGCAGGTGGGTGTAGAAAAATCTCATGACCTTGGCTCCGTGGTGTCTGCAAGTGAAAAGATCGCAGCCTGCGGCAGCTCCTACAGGAGAACGTATTCCAATGCAGGAGCTGCCGCAGGCTGCGATCTTTTGCTGTTATGGATTCAGATGAGTTTTCAGCTCAGCCGCCGCCTGACGCACCGCCGCTTTCACCTCAGGAATCTGACTCAGCGGATTGAGCAAACCAAAGTCATGAATCATCCCGTTGTAACGCACCGAGGTCACCGCCACACCGGCCGCATCGAGGTGCCGCGCATAGCCTTCGCCTTCATCACGCAGCACGTCGAATTCGGCGGTCTGCACCAGCGTGGCAGGCAAACCCTTGAGCTGTTCGGCGCTGGCATTCAGCGGCGAGGCATGGATCTGCGCGCGCTCGGCCGGGTTGGTGGTGTAGTTGTCCCAGAACCACTGCATCATGCCTTTGGTGAGGAAATGGCCTTCGGCAAATTGCTGGTACGAACCGTCGTCGAACTGCGCGTTGGTCACTGGCCACATCAGCAGCTGGAAGCGCAGCGCCGGGGCTTTCTGTTCCTTGGCCATCAACGCCACGACTGCCGCCATGTTGCCGCCGACGCTGTTGCCGGCCACCGCCAGACGTTTGCCGTCGACACCGATGTCCTTGCCGTGCTCGGCCACCCATTTCGTCGCGGCGTAGGCCTGGTTGATCGCGGTCGGGTACTGCGCTTCCGGCGATGGCGTGTAGTCGACGTACACCGCAACCGCGCCAGAACCCACTACCAGATCACGAATCAGGCGCTGGTGCGTTGGGTAATCACCGAGGACCCAGCCGCCACCGTGGAAGAACATGAACACCGGCAGCTCGCCTTTGACCTTGGCCGGACGCACCACTTTCAGGTTGATCGTCTGGCCGTCGACCTTGATCGCCTTGTCGCTGACTTCAACACCGGACAAGTCCACCTTCACCGAAGCCTGCGCGCCGGTCAGTACTGCACGGGCTTCTTTCGGGCTCAGTTGCTCAAGGGGTTTGCCACCGCCGGCGGCGAGGGCGTTGAGGAAGGCTTGGGTGTTGTGTTCGACACCGCTGCTGTCGGCGGCGAAGGCGTTGCCGATGGACAGGGCGAGGAGGGAAGCGGTGAGGGTTTTCTTGACGATGTTCATGGTGGAAATCCTTTTGAATGTTTTTGATTTTTTATGCCTGGGTTGCGGGCTGCTGTGGCGCTGGGCTTCAGGCCTCAGCAACACCGTGAGCACAGATTAATAGGCTGCCGAAAAGTGAAAAAGCGGCTATAAAGCGTTTAACTGTCCACCAGAGAGTGACAATGAACCCGTTCGAAGACATGCGTATTTTTTGCCAGGTCATGGACTCCGGCAGCTTCACCTCAGCGGCCGATCAGTTGGGCCTGTCCAAGCAGTTCGTCAGCCGGCGCTTGATGCAACTGGAGGAGCGCCTTGGCGTGCGGTTGTTGAACCGCTCGACCCGGCGCCTCGACGTCACACCGCTGGGGCAGAGTTATTACGAATCGGCATTGCGCCTGCTCGGTGAAGTCGAACAGGTGGAGCAGGGCATCGCCGGGCAGACTGCCGAGCCGCGCGGTACGATTCGCTTGAGTGCGCCGCTGTCGTTTGCCGTGGCGCACTTGGGGTGTCTGCTGCCGATGTTCTTGCAGCGCTATCGCGAGGTCACGGTTGAGGTCGACTTGAGTGATCGCCCGGTGGATTTGCTCGGTGAGGGTTACGATCTGGCGCTGCGCATTGGTGTGCTGGAAGACTCGACACTGATTGCCCGGCGCATCGCGTCGATCGAGCGGGTGTACTGCGCCAGCCCGGCGTATCTCGCCGAGCGCGGCACGCCACTGCAACCCGAAGATCTGCTCAGCCATGACTGCCTGCCGTACGGTCATGGGCGCTCGGTGCAATGGCGTTTCAATGCCGGGCAGGGCAAGCCGCTGCTGGTCAACGTCACCGGGCGCATGCGCGTGAACAACGGCGAGTTGCTCAGGGATGCGGCGGTGCAGGGGATGGGCATTACTTATCTGCCGACGTTCATTGTCGGCGCGGCGTTGAAGGATGGCCGATTGGTGCCGGTGCTGGATGATTTGCGGCCGGAACCGCTGACATTGTCGGCGGTGTATCCGCAGCATCGTCAGGCGTCCAGACCGGTGCAGGCGCTGATCGAATTCCTGCGTGAACGCCTGAATCAGAACAACGTCGCCCTTTGAGCCGTACGCAGATCAAACTGTAGGAGTGAGCCTGCTCGCGATAGCATTCTGTCTGTCACAGCTTCAGTGTCTGAATGACCGCTATCGCGAGCAGGCTCACTCCCACAATTGATGGTGGTTGTCTGCGGAATATTTAAACGCCACAAAACCCTGTGGGAGCGAGCTTGCTCGCGAAAGCGGTGTGTCAGTCAAAACATCATTGGCTGACCCACGGCATTCGCGAGCAAGCTCACTCCCACATTGGATTATGGTTGTCTGCGGAATATGTAAACGCCACAAAACCCTGTGGGAGCTGGCTTGCCAGCGATGGCGGTGTGTCAGGCAATACAATTTTGCCTGACCCGGCCTCATCGCTGGCAAGCCAGCTCCCACAGGGGGTGTGGTGTTTTCAGGATGGATCAGTTGGCGCGCTTGTCATCGCCCGGCTCGCCGCCGACATGCACGCCGCGATCATCGCCGGCTTCAGCCGCAGCATGGACGCCACGATCATCGCCGACTTCACCCGCGCGGTGGACGCCGTGGTCATCACCGACTTCACCCGCGCGGTGGACGCCATGGTCATCCCCCGCTTCAGCATGGGTGCCGCTGCGGCCGGATGAGCCGCTGTCGCCCGAGTGTCCCGAGCCGTGGTCGCTGCCGCTGTGGCCACTGTTGCCACCGCCACCGCCACTACCACTGTTGCCGCCACCGCCGTGACTGCCTCCGCCGCCACTTCCGCCCCCACCATTTCCACCGCTGCCACCACCGCTGCCACCGTGACCGCCGCCGCCCCCGCCACTTCCTCCGCCTCCACTTCCTCCGCCGCCCCCTCCGCTACCGCCACCACTGCCACCACCACTCCCCCCATCCTTGGCATAAGCACTGGACACCCCGGACAAACCCTCCGGAACCAACACCGTAGACGCCGACAGAACTGCGCCGATGGCCATTGCGAGCACGAGCTTTTTAATGTGCATATCGTTCTCCGTCTTTGTGGTCTTGTTGGGAACGTAAAAGTGCGTTGTTGCAGGGACCGGACCCGTTCCCGGGGGTCAGTGAATACTCGAAGCCAGTTCGAAAATCGGGATGTACATCAGGATCACGATGACCCCGATCAGCAGGCCGATAAACGTCATCAGCAGCGGCTCGAACAACTTCACGAACCACTCCAGCCAGCGGCTGATTTCCTCGTCGTAGAAGTCGGCGCTGCGTTCCATCATCTGCCCGAGGTTGCCCGACTGTTCGCCGGCCCGGAGCAGGCGCAGGGACACTGGCGTTACCAGGTGATTGAGCTCCAGCGCGGTAGACAACGATTGCCCCTCGCGCACCCGCTCGCAGGCCTGATCCAGTCGCGTTCGCGAAGCCACGGTGAGCAAACCTCGGACCATGGCCATGGCAGTCACCAGCGGAATCCCGCCTTGCAGCAGAATCCCCAGCGAGCGATAAAACCGCGCCAGTTCATACATGAAAATCCGCTGATGCACCGCCGGCAGTTTTTCCACCAGCCGATCCAGCCCGCGACGAAACGCCGGTTGTTTTTGCAGCACGGCGAGGGCGATGACAATCGCCGCCAGCGCGCCAAAGAATTCCGCCTGATGCGCATGCAGGAACATGCCACTGCTCATCAACACCTGCGACAGCCACGGCAGGTTATTGCCCAAGCCTTCAAACACCAGACTGAAGCGCGGCACCACATACCCCATCAAGAACAGCACCACACCACCGCCAACTATCAGCAACAGCATCGGGTAGATCGAAGCGCTGATGATCTTCTGCCGCACCTCATCCATGCGCTGGCGATAACTGACGTAACGGCCCAGCGCATCGCCGACCGCGCCGGTCTTCTCGCTAGACTGTACCAGCGCCACGTACAGCGGCGGGAAAACCGCCGACAACTGGCCCAACGCCTGCGAAAAGGATTTGCCCTCGTACAGCAGGCGCACCAGTTCACTCAAGGTTTTCCGGGCGGCGGGGGCGGTTTCTTTTTCGGCGAGGCTTTCCAGCGCATCGATCAACGGCAGACCGGCGTTGAGCAACGTGGTCAGTTCCTGGCTGAACAACACCAGATTGAACGTCTCTCGCTGGCGCAGTTTCAGCGAACGCCAATGCTTGTCGGCGTGCGAGCTGAGCACACGTAAACCTTGATCCTCGGCAATGCGCCGCGCCTCGCTGTCACCCGGCGCTTCCACGCTCAAGGACACCACGCCAGCCTTGCCGACCGCTTTCAAATGAAATCGCATGGGCCGCGCTCCGCTCATTGCCAATTGGTCACTTCAGCGTTTTCGCCTTCGCCACCGGGCTGGCCGTCCTTGCCCATCGACAGCAAGTCGTACTCGCTGTTTTCGCCGGGGTAGCGGTAGGCGTAGTTACGCCCCCACGGATCTTGCGGCAGCTTTTTCTGCAAGTACGGGCCGGTCCATTTCGCCTCGTCGCTCGGTGCGGTGACCAAGGCCTGCAAGCCCTGTTCGGTGGACGGGTAATGGCCGACTTCGAGGCGATAGATGTCCAGCGCTTTGCTCAGCCCCTCGATCTGCGCCTTGGCCACTTTCACTTCCGAGCGACCGAGTTGAGCGAAGTATTTCGGCGCGACGATCCCGGCCAACAGGCCGAGCACCACCAGCACCACAAGCAGTTCGAGCAGGGTAAAACCGCGTTGGCCACGCGGACGAAATTGCAGCTTCATGATGACCTCCCGTGAGTGGCAGCCGTGTCGCGTGAAGGGCTTATGCAATTGCCATGCTCAGCCCCCACTGAAAGCCCATCGGTACGCCAGAACCCTTGTAGTACGGGCCTTTCAAGAGTCGGCACAGTGCTTGCGTATGGCTCAAACGTGATCGGCCATTGGGGCATTTCCCCCAATTTATCGGGGTCGATCCGGGGAGGCCCGACATGAAATTCCTTGCCAGCGGATTGCTCGGTTGTGTGCTGCTCAGCGGCGCCGCGCAGGCCGATGTATTCATCTCGGTGGACGCCAAGGGCAGCTACGTGCTGTCCAACGTTCACCGGCCCGGACGTACCTACGAACGGGTGATCCACGAGGCTGAAATGCCGGTGGCCAGCCTCGACCAACAGCCGCAAATGATCGCCAATCAGCCTTATGCGGAACTGGTCTCGGCAGCCGCCAAGGTCAATCAATTGCCCGAAGCGCTGCTGCATGCAGTGATCAATGCCGAGTCCCATTACAACCCCGGCGCCACTTCAGCCAAAGGCGCGGGCGGGCTCATGCAGTTGATGCCCGATACCGCGCGCGAACTGGGTGTGACCGACGTCTATGACCCCAAGGCCAACATCCAGGGCGGAGCGAAATACCTCAAGCGTTTGATGACCCTGTTCGACAACGACATCGCCCTCGCCGTGGCGGCCTACAACGCCGGGCCCGACGCGGTGCTCAGCCGTGGCCGGGTGATTCCACCGTTCGCCGAAACCCAGCGTTATGTGCCGAATGTATTGCGTCAGTACCGGCGTCTGCAGGGCCTGGCCATGGATGCGCCGTTGTGACCCCAACCCGGTTTTCCCCACTTTCGGGGCAAACCGCCGAGGCCCGAAAAGTGGGGGAAACGGGTGGGGAATATCCCCCGGACTCTCAAATCGTCGCGGTAACTGATTGAACGGTAATGAGATTTTTTGTGGCACGCGGATTGCTCCGAGGCATTTGTCGAGAAGTGTTCCCAAGAGCACCCACTACGAGGTTACTGATCATGGTTGGCATTCATCACGCTCCGTCTGTGTTCAACTGGCTGGTGCTTCTGGCTTCGATGCTCAGCGTCGAGCTGGCCAGCGCGGCCGTGCGTTGCGAGCGCAACCTGGTGGCCAACGTCGTCGCCTTCGATCAACCGCTGATGTTCAACCGCCTCGGTGCGCAGAACATCAACGGCATGATGTTCGCCTTGCACCGCGATGTGGTGGATGAGCATGAGCAGTCGCTGGCTTACGGCGGCGCCGCGGTGCCGGGCAAAGTCTCGTTGCGCCCGGACAAGCGTCCACGGCCATTGGTGTTGCGCGTGGCGGCGGGCGATTGCCTGACGATCAATCTGCAGAACCTGCTCGACTATCAGGCCAACCCGAACAAGCATTTTGAAAACGAGGGCGAAGAAGAGGGCATCGAAAACGCCAACGGCGCTGAAGACTTCAAAGTCGATGAGCAAGTAGCGGATCGTCATGTCGGTTTCCAGGTCAATGGCCTGCAAGCGGTGAACAGCATCGATGACATTTCTTCGTTCACCGGGCGTAACGCCAACAGCCTGGTGCCACCCGGCGCGAGCCGCTCCTACACGCTGTACGCCGAGCGCGAAGGCGCGTTTGCCGTCAGCAGCCGTGGCGCGACGTTTGGTGGCGAGGGTGCGGCCGGCAACGTTGCCAATGGTCTGTTCGGTCAGGTCGTCGTCCTACCCAAGGGCGGTCGCACCTATCGCAATACCCTCACCGAAGAAGAAATGCGCCTGGCCACCACGGGCCGCGCACCCACTGGCCAACCGATCGTCGATTACCAGGCGCGCTACCCGCAGCGCGAACCTTGGCTGCGCGAAGGCAAGGCCGGTACGCCGATTATCGGTATGGTCGACGGCAACGAAATCATCTCCAGCGAAAGCGATGCGATTGTCATGGGCAGCAACGCCGACGGCAGCTTCCCGTCCAGCACCTACCCGCTGGAGTCGATGGGAAAACGCAACCCGGCCATCCCCAACCGCCTCGAAGCGTTCCGTGATTTTGCCTCGCAATTCCAGGATGAAACTGCCGCCACCCAAGCGTTTCCTGCGTACTGGGCTGATCCGGTGATGGCTCACGTGCTGGAGCCGACCCGCGACTCGTTCATGATCAACTACGGCTCCGGCGGTATGGGCGCCGAAGTGGTCGCCAACCGCTTGGGCGTGGGGCCGATGCATGACTGCCTGTCGTGTGCCTATGAAGAATTCTTCCTCAGCTCGCACACCGTCGGTGATGTGGCGATGCTGGTGGATGTGCCGGCCAACACCGGGCTTGAGAACATCGGCCCCGGCCAGATACCGCGCGCCGATCAGATCGGTGTGAAAGCCACCATGGCCCTGTATCCGTCGGAACCGTCGAACGTCAACCACAGCTACATCGGTGACTTCGTCAAATTCCGCAATACCCACAATGGCCACGAGCAGCACATCTTCCACTTGCACGGCCATCAGTGGCTGTTCAACCCCAACGATGACAACTCCGATTACGTCGACGCCCAAGGCATCGGTCCGGGCGCTGGTTACACCTATGAAATCGCCAATGGTGGTTCGGGCAACCGCAACCGCGTGGCCGGCGATGCGATCTATCACTGCCATTTCTATCCGCACTTCGCCCAAGGCATGTGGGCCATGTGGCGGGTGCACGATGTGTTCGAAGAAGGCACTCGACTAGATGTTTCGCAGCAGGGCGCCGACGGCTATCACAGCGAACCGTTCGCCTTGCGCAGCGGCAAACCGGCGGCCGGCGCACGGGCCTTGCCCGATGGCGAAATCGTCGCCGGTACGCCGATTCCGGCGATTGTGCCGCTGCCGGGCAAAGCCATGGCGCCGATGCCAGGCAAAGTCGTGGTGGTGCCGAAAATCGGCGAAACCCTGGTCGCCGGCAATGATGACGACGATGACGAAGAAGAGGGCGATGACGACGGTGAACACCATGGCGGCAACGCCGGTGGTCAAGCCATCGGCTCGCTGGCGCTGGTTGATCGCAGCGAAGCCAACCGCAATGCCGACGGCAGCCTGAAAAACCCTGGCTACCCATTCTGGATCGGCGGCATGGAAAGTTCGGTCGGCCAACGGCCACCCACTCCGCCGCTGGACATGCTCGACGCCGCCACCGCGCAATCGCTCAAGGCCAGCGGCAAAGCGCTGTGGGCCAACCTCGACCCGGCGCAGTCGGGTGGTTGGAATGGCGGCTTGCAGCGGCATGCACTCGACGGCGTCGCGGCCGGTGGCGAGGCGCACACCGTGACCACCTCGCTGGACTTCTCCAAGGAAGTCACCCGCGCCAAACCGATTTACCTGCCGGAAGAAGGCACCGAAGTCGAACAGGCCGCGATGGCTTTCCACGCGAAAAAAGATCACCCAAGCTATGCCTTGCTGCCCGGCAATCAAGTGGTGGCCAAGGCCTTCCGCACCAACGGTGCCTTGCCGATGGCCGGTGCGCCATACTACGAACCGTGCATGGACGACCGGCAAAAACGGTTGACCAGCAGCGCCGGCAGCGGTGAGTTTGCCAGCGGTGAGCGCATCGACGGCATGTCCTTCGTCGGCGCCTCGAGCTTCACCGCCGACCGCCCACGGATCTACAAAGCCGCCAACATTCAGTTTGATGCGGTGTACAACAAGGTCGGTTACCACTTTCCGCAGGCACGCATTCTGGCGCTGTGGGAAGACGCCTGGCCGGTGATCACCAAGCAGCGCCCGCCAGAGCCGCTGGTGATGCGCATGAACACTTTCGATTGCGTGCAATACCAGCAAACCAACCTGGTGCCGGCTACCTATGAAATGGATGACTATCAGGTGCGCACGCCGACCGACGTAATCGGTCAGCACATTCACCTGCCGAAGTGGGATCTGACCTCGGCGGACGGCTCGTCCAACGGCTGGAACTACGAGGACGGCGTGCTCTCGCCCGGCGCCGTGCAGGAACGCATTCACGCCATTCGCGAGTTCAACCAGTGCGCCGCCACCGATCCGCGCGACGGCACACAGGCTTGCCCGAAAGCCAAAAACCATCCGTTCTTCGGCCAGTACGGCCGCGCCGATTGGCTCGGTGCGCGCACGGCGATGCAGCGTTGGTTCGTCGATCCGGTGGTCAACGCCAAAGGCGTCGATCGCGGCCTCGGCACCATTTTCACTCACGACCATCTCGGCCCATCGACGCATCAGCAAATTGGTCTGTACGCCACCGTGTTGGCGGAACCGGCCGGTTCGACCTGGTTCCACGCCGAAACCGGTGAGCCTCTGTACAGCGGCGCGCGTCAGGACGGCGGGCCGACCTCGTGGCAAGCAGTGATCAATACCGGCGACCTCGATGGCGACGGCAAGAACGACAGCTTCCGCGAGTTCTTCCTCGAATACAGCGACTTCCAGCACGCCTATGAAGCTGGCGTGTATGTTGGTGCCGGGCCTAACGGCGTGCCGAATGCGCAGGCGTTCCCGGCCACCGCTGACAGCTTCCGCTACGCGATCAATCCGCCGGTGCGTAACAACGCCAGCAACTTGCTTGAAGGCGTGCTGGAAGTGCAGGGCGGTCAGGTCCCGGGCTGCCCGAGCCGGCCATGTCCGCAGGCGATTTCGGTGGATGATCCGGGCATGTTCGTCGTCAACTATCGCAACGAACCTTTGGCCCTGCGCGTGTACGACCCGAACAAGGTCGGCCCGGACGGCAAGCGCGGCATGCAGGCCGACGGCCTCGGTGGCGATCTGTCGTTCGCCATGCAAAGCCGTACCGACCGGGCGATCCCGGCGATGAACCTGGCGCCGAATCTGCTCACCTCGGCCACCGGCCCAACCGGCGGCACCACGCTGTTTCCGCCGCACATCAACAAGGGCGGTGCCGAACCGGGTGACCCGTTCACGCCGATGCTGCGCACCTATACCGGCGACAACGTGCGGCTGCGGGTGCATGCCGGCGGCCATGAAGAAGAGCACAACGTCACCCTGCACGGTGTGAAATGGCTGCAGAGCGGTTCCGGGTTCGGCAACAGCTCCAACTCCGGCTGGCGCGCGTCGCAAATGATCGGCATCTCCGAGCAGATGGGCTTCATTGCGCCGGTTTCGATGCTGTCCAGTTCGGCGGCGACCACGGGCGACTATCTGTACTCGATGGACGCCTCGATCGAAGGCTACTGGAGCGGTATCTGGGGTGTGATGCGCAACTACACCGCCAAACGCGCCGACCTGTTCGCCATCCCGAACAACCCGACCCCGGCGGGCATGCGCAACACCGTGGCGTTCGAGGGCAGTTGCCCACGGATCAGTGCCAACCCTAATGGCATCGGCACGCGGCCGACGGTACAGCGCAACTATGAAGTGGTGGCGGCGCTGGCCAACGACATCCTCGGCAACTCGCTGGGCCTGACCATCGGCGATCCCGAAGGACTCGGGCAGCATGTCGGCGGGCCGCTGAATCCGGCGGGCGGCACCCTGGTGCTGAACTCGCGCACGGTGAGCATTCCACAAGTCACCGTGACCGATCCGGAGGATGGCGAAACCATCACCATTGGCGGGCAGAGCGGGCCGCTGCATGACCCGACCGCGATCCTTTATGTGCGCAAATCCGATCTCGATCCGATCAGCGGCAAGCTCAAACCCGGCATCCCTGTCGAGCCGCTGGTGCTGCGTGCAGCGGCGGGGGATTGCCTCAACATCACCCTGGAAAACCGTCTGCCGAGTGTGATGCCTGACCTGACCCAGACGGCGGTGATGCAAGGCATGGTCAAGCGTGATCGCAACAGCGGTCTGGGCTCGACCACCTTCAGCAACAACCTGATGCGGCCGTCCAGCCACGTCGGCCTGCACGCGCAATTGCTGGCTTACGACATCACCAAATCCGACGGTGCCAACGTCGGCGCCAACCCGATCCAGACCGTGCCACCGCGCGTTGGCAACAGCGGCGCGTACCCGACCCGTACCTATCAGTACTACGCCGGGCACTTGGAGCGTGAAGGCAAACCGGTGACGCAACTGGGCCGCAGCGTAGACAACATAAATGCCACGGCGGTCGAGTTCGGCGGTTTGAATTTCACCCCGGCGGACGTGATCAAGCAACCGCAAAAAGGCCTTGGCGGGGCGATGAGCATCCTGCCGATCGGCGCGACCTGGGTTGATGATGCGCGCAAGGTCAACGCCACGGTTACGGCGCCAGGGCAGACCAGCTACCGCGACTTTGCGATGGTCTGGCACAAGGCGCTGAACACCCGTTGGGCCAATGGCCGTCCGGTGGAAGGGATTGCTGCTGAGGGCTTCGGTGTGCCGACCGATCCGCAGGACAACTCGAGCATGGCGATCAACTACAAGACCGAACCGCTGTGGTATCGCTTCGGCCTCGCCCCGGACGCACCGTTTGGTCATGCCGATGGCGCGGGTTATGGCGACATGGTCAACGCGCACATGGCTTACAGCAATGCGCTGGTCGGCGGCGATCCGCAGACCCCGGTGCTTTACGCCAAACCGGGGCAGCCGTTCCGTACGCATATTCTGATGCCGAGCGGCGGCAGTCGCGGCACCACGTTCCAGCTCGACGGGCATGTCTGGTCGGTGAACCCGTTCCAGGCCGAGAAGAGCGATGTCGGTGGTTATCCGATGGGTTCGCCGGGCGTGGGCTCGGTGCGCTTCGGCTACAACCCGATGTCGATGTACATCGGCGCCCACGAAAGCATCCTGCCGGCCGCGCACTTCAGCTTCATGATCCCGAGCGCCGGCGGTAGCAATGCGATCCCGGGGGATTACCTGTTCCGCGACTACGCCGCTTACGGCAACACTTCCGGGTTATGGGGACTGCTGCGGGTGACCAACGAACCGGAACCGGCGCCGCCAAGCCAGTAGGCACAAACGCAAGACCTGTAAATGCAAAACCCTGTGGGAGCTGGCTTGCCAGCGATGACGGCGGCACAGGCGCCATTGATGTGACGGAAAGGACGCCATCGCTGGCAAGCCAGCTCCCACAGGGTCTGCGGTGGGCAGTGAGGGAGTGGGATGTATGCAAATCCCTTGTGGGAGCGAGCCTGCTCGCGAATGGGGGCAACTCGGTTTTTGAGGGTGCGGCGCAAGACGCCTTCGCGAGCAAGCTCGCTCCCACAGTGGGCAGTGGTGGCAGTGAGGGAGTGGGATGTATGCAAATCCCTTGTGGGAGCGAGCCTGCTCGCGAATGGGGGCAACTCGGTTTTTTAAGGGTGAGGTTGAAGACGCCTTCGCGAGCAAGCTCGCTCCCACAGGGATCGCGTCGTTTGGTTGGAATGTGTAGGGGAGGGTTGTATGAACAGGATCATCAACATCATCGGTATTTGCACGCTGGCCATGGCCGGGGCGTTGCTGACGCTGAGTGAGATTGCGCTGGCGCAAACCGGCGCGGGGCAGACGCTGAATCGTGACGGTGTGGCGGTGGATTTCAACCTCAAGCCACTGGCCGCCGACGGCAAGCTGCGCGAAGGCGAGTTCGCCGATGTGCAGTTCCGCATCAGCGACAGCGCTTCCGGCCAGCCTCTGTCCGGCGTGGCCCCGGGCGCCTGGGTCGATCCGCAGACCCTCGCCGCCGATCAAGCCCAAGGCCGCGACCAGAGCTGTAAAGCCCGGGTCGGCGTGTTCCTCAAGTCCAACATCGGCGCGCGGCCGTTGCTCGACCTCAACAGTTATTTCCTGCTGGTGATGAACCGCGACGCGAGCATCGCCGTGGTCGATCCGTCGGTCTCGGTCGGCGGCATCACCAGCACCCTCGCGCGGATCGAACTCAAACAACCGCCGATGGACTGGGTCACCCCCAAAGACAACAAACGCGTATTCGTCTCGATGCCGACAGCCGGCGAAGTGGCGGTGATCGACAGTGAACAATTCAAAGTCATCGACTCGATCAGCGCCGGCAGCCAACCGTTTCGCGTCGCCCTGCAACCGGACGAACGCCTGCTCTGGGTCGGCAACAACGCCAGCAAACCTGCAGACTCTGGCGTCACCGTGATCGACAGCCAAAGCCTCAAACCCCTCAAATATTTGCAGACCGGTCGCGGCCACCACGAAATCAGCTTCAGCAAAGGCAGCCGCTTCGCCTTCGTCAGCAACCGCGACGACGGCACTGTCAGCGTGATCGACATCGCCAGCCTGAACATCGTCCAGCAGATCAAAACCGGCTCCCATCCTCTGTCAGTCGCCTACTCTGCGCTGTCCGGCGCGGTCTACGTGGCCGATGGCAAGGACGGCACCGTCACCGTGATCGACGCCAGCACCCACGCCATTCGCCGGGTGATCAAACTGCAACAAGGCCTCGGCCCCATGGGATTCAGCGCCGACGGCCGCTTCGGCGTGGTACTCAATACCGTGGAAAACCGCGCCAGCGTCATCGACGCCGCGACCAACAGCGCCATCCATGATCTGGACGTCAGCGCCGAACCCTACCAAGTGGTGTTCACCCAGGCCTATGCCTACATCCGCGGACTCGCTTCACCAAAAGTCACCATGATCAACCTGTCCTCCCTCGGCGAAGGTCGCCAGCCGATCAGCCAAGGTTTCGAAGCCGGCCCGCAAGCACCGCGCCTGGCCGGTGACTTGCCGCTGGCCTCAAGCCTCGCCGTCTCACGCGACGACAACGCAGTGTTCGTGGTCAATCCGGTCGACAACACCACCTACTTCTACGCCGAAGGCATGAACGCGCCGATGTCTGGTTACCCCAACCGTGGTCAGATCGCCCGCGCTGCCATGGTTATCGACCGCAGCCTGCGCGAAGTCTCGCCGGGCCTGTACAGCGCGCGGGTAAAACTGCCGGCAGCGGGGCGCTTCGATGTGGCGTTCCTGCTCAATCAGCCGAACATCATTCACTGCTTCACCGCACAGATTGATCCTGACGGTAAACCGCAAAAACACCTCGGCCAGCCGAAGGTCGAGTTCCTTCTCGACAAGACCGCCGTGGCACTCAACGACCCGTACGTCGTGCGTTTCCGCATCGTTCAAGGCAAAGACAAAACCCAGCGCAGCGGCGTCAAAGACGTGCAATTGCGCTACTACCTCGCGCCCACCTCGCACCCGCGTGAAGTGGCGGCGCTGGAAGTCGCCGACGGCGTGTACGAAGCACCGATCACCCTCGACCGCAGCGGCGCCTGGTATCTGCATGTGCGCGCGGCATCGCTGGGTGCCGGTTTCGATGACAAGACCTTTGCCAGTGTGCGGGTAGCCCCCGGCCAGGCCCGTTGAAGAGGAGTTTCGACATGAACCTATTTGCATCCACTGGCCTGCTGACCCTGTGCCTGTTGAGCCTCGGCATCCAACAAGCCCACGCTCATTCGGCGGACGAACACGCCGGGCACAAAGCCCCGGCCAGCAACACGCAAGAGCACGCCCAGGTGAAATTCGCCAACGTGCCGCTGCTCGACCAGAACGGCAAAACCGTGCGCCTGGAGCAGGATCTGGTGCAGGGCAAAATCGTCGTCATGAGCTTTATCTACACCAGTTGCACCACGGTGTGCCCGGTGGTCTCGTCGATCATGGGCAAGGTGCAGAAACAGCTCGGCGCACGAGTCGGCAGCGAAGTGCAGTTGGTCTCAATCAGCATCGACCCGCAACGCGATGATCCGAAACGCCTGCAGGATTATGCGCGCACCTTCCAGCGCGGGCCGGGCTGGAGCTGGCTGACCGGTTCGCCGCAGTCGATCAATGAAACCCTCAAAGGCCTCGGCAGTTTCAGCAGCGACCTGAAGAGTCATCAACCGCTGATCCTCGTCGGTGACGGCAACAACCGCCACTGGATGCGCTACTACGGCTTCACCGACCCGGCGCTGCTGGCCAAGGAAGTGGAAAAACTCAGTGGCCTGCGCACCCACGCCAAACACACCGCCATCGCCATGGAGCAGCAGCCATGAGAACGCTCGACTGGATCTCCCTGACCGTGTGCTTCTGGATTCTTAGTAACGTCGCGTTCGCTCACGATGGCCACGTCTCTGAGCCGCAAACCGCTGTGGCCGCCGCCCCGGCCAAAGGCACTCACGATGCGAAAACCTGGTTCACCGACACGCCGTTGCAGGATCAGAACGGCGAGACACTGCGCTTCTACAGCGACGCGCTGCAAAACCGCATAGTGCTGCTCAACGTGATCTTCACCAGTTGCAACGACGCCTGTCCGCTGATCACCCAAAAGCTCAAAGCAGTCCGCGAGCTGCTCGGTGACAAGGCACAGGACATCACCTTCATTTCCCTTACCAGTGACCCGCTGCGCGATACGCCGGCGGTGCTCAAGGCTTACACCTTGAAGCAGGGTTCCGATGACCCTCATTGGCTTTTTCTTACCGGCGACAAGGCGCAGATGGATCTGGTGCTGAGTCGCATCGGCCAGATCGTGCCGACGCCCGAGCAGCACTCGACGCAGTTGATCGTCGGCGACGTCGCCAATAAACGCTGGAGCAAGATCCGTCCCGATGCCCCGGCCGCCGCCATTGCCCAGCGCTTGCAGTTGCTGACAATGCCCGTGGCCGGTCGCTGAGCCCGCGCCATGAACCGCTGCCGCGTACTCGCCCTGATCCTGCTCGCTGGCCTCAGCCTAGGCGCGGGTGCTGCGCCGCTGACCCCGGAAGAGGCGGCGGGCAAGCGCCTGTACCGTCAGGGCTTGTCGGCCAGTGGCGAGGCGATCACGGCGCGAGTTGGCGCGGCGGACGTGTTGCTGCCGGCGACCAGCCTGCCGTGCGCCAACTGCCACGGCGCTGATGGCCTCGGTCGACCCGAAGGCGGGGTGCGTCCGCCGCCATTGAATTGGGCGCGACTGACCAGCACCTACGGTCAGCAACAGGTCAACGGACGCAGTTATCCGGCGTACACCGAGAGCAGTCTGGCGACCGTCATCGAGCAGGGTCGCGACCCCGGCCACAATCGTCTCGACCCGAGCATGCCGCGCTTTGTGCTGTCGATGAAGGATCAGCGCAACCTCACTGCGTACCTTAAAAGACTCGCCGATGAACGCGACCCCGGCCTCGACTCCGAGACCTTGCACCTGGGCACGTTGTTGCCCAGTCAGGGACCGTTGGCGGAGGAGGGCATGACCATCGCAGCGGTGCTTAACGGCAGCGTCGCGCGGATCAATCAGGCCGGCGGCATTCATGGGCGACAACTGCGATTGACGGTTGTTGACCCCGGCCCGGATCGCGCCAGCGCCGAGCAAGCCTTGCAGCAGTTGATCGAGCGTGAACAAGTATTCGCGTTGATCGCACCGCTGGCACCGGCCCTCGACGGCGAACTGGCGAACCGGTTGGAGCAGGCCGGCGTGCCGCTGATCGGCGCCTTGTCGTCGCTCGGGGCGATGCAGGCCAGTCCGCAGATTTTCGAGCCATTGCCAGGATTACGTGAACAGTTGATCGCGCTGGCCGATTACGCCACGACCAGCCTGCGCGTGCTGCAAGGGCCGACGCTGATTGCTTATCCCGATGACCCAGTACAAACGCTGGCCGCGCAAAACCTCGGCCAGTACTTACAGGATCACGGCTGGCAGAACGTCCATCTGCAAGCCTACGACCCGGCGGCGGACGCGCTGCCGCTGGGCTCGCGCTCAGTGTTCTATCTGGGCAATGGCGGTGGTTTCAGTCGTCTGGCGACGCGGCTGCACAGTGCCGGTCAAGTGCCGTATCTGTTTGCCGCTTCGAGCCAGGTGGCCGGTGATCTGCTGCAAGTGCCCGACGGATTCACCCGACGGGTGTTTCTCGCCTATCCGTTCGTGCCGAGCGACTGGACCCAGGCCGGGCGCATGGCCCTGACGTTGCTGCGCGAAGGCCAGGGTCTCGGTGCGCAACACGCGGTGCTGCAAGTCGGCGCCTACGCCTCGATGCTGCTGCTCAGCGAAGGCATGAAACAGGCCGGCCGCGACGCCAGCCGCGAAAAACTGGTTACAGCGCTGGAAGGCCTGCACGACTTCGACACCGGCCTGACCCCGCGCCTGAGTTTCGGCCCCGGTCGCCGCCTGGGCTTGAGCGGTGCACACGTGGTCACCGTGGATTTGCCCGATCAGCGTTTCTATCTGGTCGCACCCTATAAACCGATTGCTGCCAGCCCCTGAACGGAGGGCCCGATCATGAAACTCATAGCGCTGCTATGGCTGCTGACCGGCTGGTTGCCGCTGACGTGGGCCAATAACGAGCCGGCCGTGGCGCGGGTCAACGGCGAGGAAATTTCCGGGTTTCGCTTCGAGCGTTTCTTTGCCGAATACCTGGAAGATCAGGGCCGTGCGGTAACCAGCATTCGCAGCCCCAAGGCCTACAAGGAACTGCGCCAGGCGGCGTTGCAAATGCTGATCGACAAAGAACTGCTGTGGCAGGAATCGCAGAAGCGTGGCCGGCAGATCGACGAGCAAGCGCTGCGTCAGCAAATCGAGCAAACCCGCATGGCCATCGGCGGCGCGGATAAATTCGTGCGTCGCTTGCAGGACGCCGGTTTCGATGAGGCGTCCTTCACCGAGTACACCCGCCGCGAACTGGCGGCGCAGCAGATGTTCGCCGAGCTGATCCGCGCCAATACCTTGCAACCCCGGCACTTGCTGATCCGTGTGCCCGCGCAAGCGGATGCCGCCACAGTGGCCGCAGCGCGTCTACGCTTGATGCAAATGCGCGCCTCGATTGTCAGCGGGGCGAGTTTCGCCAGCGATCCGGTGCGTTCACCGTTCGGCTGGCATGTGATTTATTTGCCGAACCACTTGGAGACCGCCGATGTCCCAGATTTGCAGGGGCTGGATTCAGTCAGGGCAAAGCTCGCCCGACAGCAACAGACCCAGGCTCGTCGCCAAGTGCTCGCGCAATTACGGGTGCAGAACAGGATCGAACGAATTGACGACGATTGAAGGTTCCCCCCCAATAGTGGGGAATGGCTTCGATGCCCATTCAGGTGCTTCCCCGTTTCTGGGGAACGGGGTACCGGGACGAGCGGGCATTGTCATTAAATTCAAGGACATGAAGACATAAAATTACCGGCACTCAGCCTGGCATGAAGTGTGCGTTACCGATGGTAAGGCGCACTCTCAGGACGGGGTCATCGGACCTGCTGTTTCAAGGAGTCGACCTTGGTTAACAAAGTACTGGTTGTCGAAGACGAGCAGCTGCTTGCACAGAACCTTCAGGATTATCTGTCGGCGCAAGGGCTGGACGTCCGGATTGCACATGACGGGGCGACGGCTATCGGTTTGGCCGAAACCTTTGCCCCCGACGTGCTGGTGTTCGATTACCGCTTGCCCGATATGGAAGGCTTTGAGGTGCTCGACGCGGTCCGCCAGAACAGGACGTGCCATTTTGTGCTGATTACGGGTCACCCGACCGCTGAAGTCTGTGAGCGGGCGCGGCAACTGGGGGTCAGCCACATCCTGTTCAAACCGTTTCCATTGGCGGAACTGGCGCGGGCGGTCTGCGACCTTCTGGGCATCAAGCGTGAAGCGAAACCCGGTGCGAGCCCTTCCGAAGGGTTTGTCGAACGACGCCAGAGCAGGACCGAGAGCTTCCCGTTGCAGTTGTACGATGGCAGTTGGGTGTTGGCGGATCGGCGACGACAGTTGCACGCCATGGCACCGGACGACGATCAAATGCTCACCGGGGAGTAATGGCGCGAACAGACGTTCCGGCACTTGCCGCCTAGGTTTGCCGCGCCGACAGGGCTCTGAGCCCCGGTTGGAGAGCAAGCCATGGAACGTCTGTCCGTTGTCGTCGAACCACTGCCGGCCGAAAGCGCCCCCGCGCGCTTTTCCAGTGAATACTTTTCCAGCGAGCAGTTGTCCCAGGCCCGGGCGCGGGCCGCCACCTCTGGCGAACGCGTCCTTGAGGCGCTCGGCGTGCTGTGCGAACTGGCAGCGATGCCGTTTATTCACACCCTCGGCGCCACCCTGCATTACCCGGTGCTCGACACCGACAGCCTGTTTCAAGCGACGCCGGTATTCGACCGGGTCACCCTCGCACAGTGCCTGAAACGTGAATTCATCCTGCTGCGCCACAACGACGAAGTCATCGGCGTGTTTGCCGACCCCTTCGACCCGGCGCGGCTGGCCTGGATCGACGATTGCCTGCACGGCGCGCCGTTGTATCTGGTGCACGCCGATGACCTCAAGGCCTATCTGGCCCGCCACGAAGAAAGCTTCCACGCCGTCGAATCGCTCAACGCCCAAGGCGACACTCACCACGAAATCGACACCCTGCAAAGCCTGTCGCTGACCAGCATCAGCGAAGATGCCAGCAGCGTGGTGAAACTGGTCAACTCGACCCTCTACGACGCGCTGAAAATGCACGCCAGCGACATCCACCTCGGCACCACCGGCAACGGTCTGGTGATCAAATATCGCATCGACGGCGTGCTCAACAACATCAGCAAAGTCCAGGGCACCGAGTTCTCCGAGCAGGTGATCTCGCGGGTCAAAGTCATGGCTGAACTGGATATCGGCGAGAAACGCGTGCCGCAGGACGGTCGCTTCAAGATCGGCATCAGTGGCCGGCAGATCGACTTCCGCGTCTCGATCATGCCGAGCATCTTTGGCGAAGACGCGGTGCTGCGGGTGCTGGATAAGCAAGACCTCGCCGACAAGGTCTGCGGCGTGCAATTGCAGGCACTGGGCTTTGAAGACGAAACCCTGCGCCAGTTGCGTCGCCTCGCCGCCGAACCCTACGGCATGGTGCTGGTCACCGGCCCGACCGGCAGCGGCAAGACCACCACGCTGTACGCGATGATCACCGAGATCAACCACGGCGTGGACAAGATCATCACCATCGAAGACCCGGTCGAATATCAGTTGCCGGGGGTGCTGCAAATCCCGGTCAACGAGAAAAAAGGCCTGACCTTCGCCCGGGGTTTGCGCTCGATCCTGCGCCACGACCCGGACAAGATCATGGTCGGCGAAATCCGTGACCCGGACACCGCGCAGATCGCCGTGCAATCGGCGCTCACCGGACACCTGGTGTTCACCACCATCCACGCCAACAACGTCTTCGACGTGATTGGCCGCTTCACGCAAATGGAAATCGACCCCTACAGCCTGGTCTCGGCACTCAACGCGATTCTCGCCCAGCGCCTGATTCGCTTGGTCTGCGCCAGCTGCAGCGCGCCGGTCAATCCGAGCGATGAAGAGCTGCGCGCATCCGGCCTCGATCCGCAGAAAGTCGACCATTACCACTTCGTTCACGGCAAGGGCTGCGGGCATTGCCGTGGCAGTGGTTATCGCGGGCGCACGGCGATTGCCGAGCTGCTGCACCTCGACGACGAGCTGCGCCAGATGATCGTCGAGCGCCAACCGATCAAACAAATCAAAGCCCTGGCCTGTGCCCGTGGTTTGCGCCTGCTGCGCGAATCGGCGCTGGAGCTGGTGGAACAAGGTCGCACCACGCTGGAGGAGATCAATCGTGTCACTTTTATCGCGTGAGCGTTTTGTCGCCGTGCTCGGCGCCAGCGGTGTTGGCTTGGGTCAGCGGCGTGGCAGCGACACCCTGTGGCTGGGCAGCGTCGGTTACATCGACGAAGGCTTCCAGAGCTACGCGGTGGCACTGGACACCCTCGACTGCCTGCTCGGTGAACACGCCCGTGCCGGTGCCGAGTTGAGCGTGGTCATCTCCGGGCACTTCAGCCGCTTCTGCCTGGTGCCATGGAGCGCGCAGATCAGCAGCCCGGAAGAACTGCGTGGTTTCGCCCAACTGTGTTTCGAAGACCTGTTCGGTGCACCAACCCAGCCGTGGAGTCTGGTGTTGTCCGCCGAACCAGCCGGTTACGACCGCATCGCCAGCGCCTTGCCGCAAGACTTGCTCGAACGCCTGCGCACGCTGGTCAGCGGTCGCGGTTTGCGCCTGCGCTCGGTGCAGCCGTACCTGATGGCGGCGTTCAACCGCTTCGACAAAAGCCTCGATGCCGGCGACTTCCTCTTTGTTGTCGCCGAGCCGCAACGCAGCGTGTTGTTGCTGGCGAGGGAAGGGCGCTGGGCTGGCGTGCGTTCGGTGGGCGGCAGTGACAGTGATGTGGCACTCAGCGCATTGATCGGTCGCGAACGGCAGTTGCAGGCCTCGACCAGTGAACGCGCCTTCAACGTTTATCTGCATGCACCGGCGCGCCTCGATGCGCATCCGGACGTGGCGGGTGTGCAGTTGCGCACCCTTGAAGACGACTCGATGACTGTGCGTGACGGCTTGTACGTCATGTCCCGGGCGGTGGCCTGACATGCGCGCGCTCAATCTCGACTTTCAGCCGCGTCCGCGTTCGGGCCCGTTGGGTTGGAGCCTGCTCGGCGGCGGAGTGCTGCTGGCGCTGCTGTGCTTCGGCGTGCAACAGCACCTCGACGCGCACACCGAACAGCAACAAGGCCACCTGCAAACTACTCAGCGCCAGCTCACTGGCGACAGCGGCGCCAAGTCCACTCTGAGTCCGGCGGAAACCCGCGAGCAGGCACAAAACCTCGCCGAAATGCGCAAGGTCTCGCAGCAACTGCGCCGCCCGTGGGAGCGCCTGTTCGCCATGCTCGAAGCGATGCCGCGCGATGACGTCGCACTGCTCAGCCTGACCCCGGATGCGCGCAAAGGCCAGGTACGCATCAGCGCTGAAGCGCGGGATCTGCAAGCGATGCTCGACTACCACAAACGTCTGGAAGCCAGCGACGAGCTGTCCGACGTCTCGCTGCTGAGCCACGAAATCGTCGTCAAATCGCCGGAACAACCGGTGCAATTCAACCTGTCGGCGACTTGGGAGATTGGCGATGCGAATCCCTAGACTGATCGTCCACGAATACCTGCAAGGCCTCGGCATTCCGGGCCTGGCCGGGCTGGCGCTGCTGCTGGTCGCCGTGGCATGGGCGCTCGGTGGTTTGCTGCCGGGCTGGCAATCGTTGCAGCACTTGAGCCAGCAGACTCAGGAAGCTACTGAGTACCTGGCCAAGGTTGAGGACGGCAGCATAGCGCCGCCGGTGGTGCCGCAGCGTCAACTCGACGACTTCCGCAACAAACTGCCGGCGCAGCCGCAAGCCACCGTGGCGATCGACCGCATCTACGCCCTCGCAGCCCAGGAACACATCACTCTTGCGCGCGGTGAATATGCGCTCGGTGTCGACCCGAAAACCCATCTGGCGCGCTATCAGATTCTTCTGCCAGTGCGCGGCAGCTACCCGCAACTGCGCCGCTTTGTGCACGCCTTGCTCGGCCAGTTGCCAGCGGTGGTAGTAGAAGACCTCGAGTTGCAACGCAAGAAGATTGGCGACACCGACCTCAATGGCCGGATCCGTATGACCCTTTACCTGTCGAGGTCGTGATGAATACCAAGCGCGTGACAGGGTGGCTAGCGTTCTTCGGTGTAGCGGTCGCGCTGGCGTGGTTGCCGGAGTATTTCTCGCCGAGCGAAGACGCCGATTCGAACCAGGTTGCCGTCGCCACACCGGGGAAAACCCGTGGCGCGCTGCCGGCCAGCACCGCCAAGGCCAAGGATGCGCCAATCAAAGACCTCAGCCCGGCCGGCGACCTGTTCGCCGCCAAATCCTGGAAGGCCGCGCCAACCCTGGCCACGGTCACCGAACAAGCGATCAACCCGGCCACAGTGGTGCAAGCCCCGAGCCTGCCACCGGTGCCGTTTCAGTTCGTCGGCAGGCTGCATGACCGCAGCGACCTGCAAGTGTTTTTGCAGAACGGCGAAAAAATCTACGTCGTGCGCAACGGGGATGTGATCGACGACACCTGGAAGATCACCGGCATTTCCGACCTGGAATTGAGCCTGGTTTACCTGCCTTTGCATTTGTCGCAGACCTTGTCTGTGGGGAGTACGCAATGAACCGTTCCCGTTTGCTGATGAGCCTGGGCCTGTGTGCCGGGCTGGCCGCGTGCAGCTCTGCGCAGGTGGCCAACAAGGAAGCCGCCGACCTGATTGAACAGGGTCAGTACGAGGCGGGGCTGGCGCGGATCGAAGAAGGCCTGCGTGAAAACCCTCGCGACACCGAACTGCACCTGCTGCTCAACACCGGTCGGGCCAAGGCGATCACGGCGTTGCTGACGGCCGGCGATACCGACCGTTCGCGCCGCGATTTTACCTCGGCGCGCACCGCTTACATGCGCGTGCTGACCATCGAGCCGAACAACCGCCGCGCGCAGGATGCGCTGAAGCAGATGGAATACCTGCGCAGCATGGACGAGAAACTCGAACTGGCCCGTGGCGACCTGCGTCGCGGCGACATCTACGGCGCTGATCGTCAGGTCAAACAGATCCTCGAACTCGACCCGGCCAACCAAGGCGCGCTGGAGCTGCAAGGCAACATTCGCCTGGTGCAGAGCCGCAACGTGATTGCCTATCCGCAACTGCGCACCAAGCTCGATCGGCCGGTGACCCTGGAATTTCGCGACGCCAACCTCAAGACCATTTTCGAAGTGCTGTCACAGGTTGCCGGGCTGAATTTCATCTTCGACAAAGACCTGCGCCCGGACATGAAAGCCACAATCTTTGTACGTGACGTGCGCATCGAAGACGCCGTGACCCTGCTGCTGCAACAGAACCAGTTGCACCAGAAAGTGGTGAACGAAAACACCTTGCTGATCTACCCGGATTCGCCGCAGAAAGTGAAGGATTACCAGGAACTGGTGATGCGCACCTTTTACCTGACCAGCATCGACGCCAACACCGCGTTGAACATGGTCAAAACCATGCTCAAGACCCGCGACGTGTTCGTCGACGAACGCCTCAATACCCTGACCATGCGCGACACCGAAGACGCGGTGCGCATGGCCGAGAAACTCCTGCAATCGCAAGACCAGTCCAACCCGGAAGTGGTGCTCGAAGTCGAGGTGATGGAAGTCGCCACCCAGCGCATTCTCGACCTTGGCCTGCAATGGCCGAGCACCTTCGGCGTGGTCAATTCCGATGGTTCGCCGGTCACCCTGCTGGGGCAGCTCAAGGGCATCAACTCTGACCGCATCTCCATTGGCCCGTCGCCGCAGGCCAAGATCAACGCGCAGGACAACGACATCAACACCCTCGCCAGCCCGGTGATTCGCGTCAGCAACCGCGAGCAGGCGCGCATTCACATCGGTCAGCGCGTGCCGATCATCAGCGCCACCTCGGTGCCGTCGACACAGGGCCCGGTGATCACCGAAAGCGTGACCTATCTGGATGTCGGTCTGAAGCTCGAAGTGACCCCGACCGTGCATCTGAACAACGAAGTGGCGATCAAGATCGCGCTGGAAGTGAGTAACGCTACGCCGCTGGAACCGACCCGCCAGGGCACGATCCCGGTGCAGGTTGACACCCGCAATGCGCAGACCTCGCTGCGTCTGCACGACGGCGAAACGCAGATCCTCGCCGGACTGGTGCGCAACGATCACGGCGCCACCGGCAACAAGATTCCCGGCCTCGGCGACATTCCCGGGCTGGGCCGCTTGTTCGGCAGCAACAAAGACACCATCGGCAAATCGGAACTGGTGCTGTCGATCACCCCACGGATCGTGCGCAACCTGCCGTATCAGAGCCCGTCGGACATGGAATTCTCCACCGGCACCGAAACCAGCATGCACATCCAGGCACCGGATCGTTCGCAGAGCTACGTGATGCCGTCACCGGCCGCGCAGCCGCGTGCCGTCGGTGAATCGGCCGTGGCCACCACCCGCGTCACCGTCGAGAAGCCTTGATCATGAACGCCTCCCAACGCGGTTTCACCCTGATCGAAGTCGTGGTGACGCTGGCCCTGATCGGCCTGTTGGCGAGCATGGCCGCGCCACTGACCGAGACGCTGGTGCGGCGTGGCAAGGAGCAGGAATTACGCAATGCGCTGTACCAGATTCGCGATGGTATCGACGCCTACAAACGTGCGTTCGATGCCGGTTACATCGAGAAGTCGCTGAACAGCAGCGGCTACCCGCCGAACCTGAAAGTGCTGGTCGAAGGCGTGCGCGATGTGCGCAGTGCCAAAGGCGCCAAGTTCTACTTTTTACGCCGTATCCCGCGCGATCCGCTGGTGCCGGCCAAACGTGATGACGAAGGGGGTTGGGGCGTGCGCGCCTACAACAGTTCGGCTCAGAACCCGCGCGATGGCGAGGACGTTTTCGACGTCTACTCCCACGCCCGCGGCAAGGGCCTCAACGGTGTCGCTTACCGCGAGTGGTGAACCTCATGCGCCGGGAAAAAGGTTTTACCTTGCTGGAGCTGATGGTGGTGATGGCGATCATCGCCACGCTGATGACCATCGCGCTGCCGCGCTACTTCAACAGCCTCGAGGCGTCGAAGGAAACCACCTTGCGCCAGAGCCTGTCGGCGATGCGCGAGGCGCTGGATCATTTCTACGGCGACACCGGGCGTTATCCGGATTCCATCGAGCAACTGATCGAACAGCGTTACCTGCGCAACGCGCCACTCGATCCGATCACCGAACGCAAAGACCAGTGGGTGCTGATCGCGCCACCGGACGGCGTCGCCGGCGGCGTGGCCGATATCAAAAGCGGTGCTACCGGGAGGGCGCGTGATGGCAGCCAGTATTCCGAGTGGTAACCGTGCGCAGCAGGGTGGTTTCACTTACCTGGGCGTGCTGTTCCTGATCGTGGTGATGGGGATGGGTTTGGCCAGTGCCGGCGAGTTGTGGTCGACCGCTTCGCGCCGCGATCGTGAACGCCAGTTGCTCTGGGTTGGCACCCAATACGCCCAGGCGCTGCGCAGCTATTACCGCAGTTCGCCGGGGCTGGCGCAGTACCCGAAAGAGCTTGAAGACCTGCTCGACGATCAGCGTTTTCCTGAGGCTAAGCATCATATGCGTCAGCTTTATCCGGACCCGATCGGTCAGGGTGAATGGGCGCTGCAACGCGGTTTCGACGGGCGTATCACCGGCCTCAACAGCCCGTCGACCGAGCTGCCGTTGAAGCAGGCGGACTTCCCGACGCAGTGGTCGGATTTCGATGGCATGCAGCGTTATTCCGATTGGCAGTTCGTCGCTGAAAAAGCCTTTCTTGAGGGCACTAATGGCCCGGCCAAAGGCCAGTCGAATTTGCCGCAGGCGTTGCAGCCATGACTCGTCAGTGGTGGTGCGCGCTGATCTTTACCGCTGTGGCGTGCTGCGCCAGCGCCGGTGAAGAAGACGAAATGATGGGCTTCATCGTCGACGACACGATCTCGCACATCGGCCACGACTTTTACTACTCGTTCAGTGAACGCCTGCGCGACACCAGCCCGATGGATTTCAACCTGGTGGTGCGCGAGCGGCCCGACGCGCGCTGGGGCAGCCTGGTGACCGTGGAATATCAGCAACGCCTGGTTTATCGGCGCTTCCTGCCGCCGAACACCGTGGAACTGAAGGACGAGGCGTATGACGCCGCTGACTGGGTTCGACGCCAGGTTGTCCAGCGCAAGCTGGAGGCTCTGTTGCAGGACACCACCGACCTTGAGAAGGACGAACTATGAACAGCACAACGTTCTCACGGCGCAGCGGATTGTGGATCTCGGGGTTGTTGATCGGGCTCGCCAGCGCTGCCGCTGTCCAGGCCACTGAACTGGTCTACACGCCGGTCAACCCGTCGTTCGGCGGCAACCCGCTGAACGGCACCTGGTTGCTCAACAACGCGCAGGCACAAAACGATCACGACGATCCGGACCTGAAAAGCCGTTCGAGCGTGGCCGGCACCTCGGCGCTGGAGCGCTTCACCAGTCAATTGCAATCGCGGTTGCTAGGGCAGTTGCTGGACAACATCTCCACCGGCAACACGGGGAGCCTGTCCACCGACTCTTTTATCGTCAACGTCATCGACGACTCCGGGGCACTGAGCATTGAAGTGACCGATCGAGCGACCGGTGAGGTTTCGGAAATTCAGGTGAACGGCCTCAACCCATGACGGGCTGACGGTTCCGGGGAGAACGGACATGAAAAAGATCATCGCGTTAGGGCTGCTGTTGGCGACATTACAAGGGTGCAGTCTGCGTGAGCCGATGTCGGCCGAGCAGGACACCGAAACCCCGACCCTGACTCCAAGGGCTTCGACGTATTACGACTTGCTGAAGATGCCGCGACCCAAGGGCCGGTTGATGGCAGTGGTGTACGGCTTCCGTGACCAGACCGGGCAGTACAAGCCGACGCCGGCGAGTTCGTTTTCCACCAGCGTGACTCAGGGTGCGGCGTCGATGTTGATGGACGCGATGCAGGCCAGTGGCTGGTTTGTCGTGCTGGAGCGGGAAGGGCTGCAGAACTTGCTGACTGAACGCAAGATTATTCGCGCGTCGCAGAAGAAGCCGAATACGCCGGTGAATATTCAGGGTGAGCTGCCGCCGTTGCAGGCGGCGAACATGATGCTCGAAGGCGGGATCATCGCTTATGACACCAATGTGCGTAGCGGTGGGGAAGGGGCGCGGTATCTGGGGATTGATTTGCAGCGTGAGTATCGGGTGGATCAGGTGACGGTGAACTTGCGTGCGGTGGATGTGCGTAGCGGGCAGGTGTTGGCGAATGTGATGACCAGCAAGACGATTTATTCGGTGGCGCGCAGTGCCGGGATTTTCAAGTTTATCGAGTTCAAGAAGTTGCTTGAGGCTGAGGTTGGGTATACGACGAACGAGCCGGCGCAGCTTTGTGTGTTGTCGGCGATTGAGGCGGCGGTGGGGCATATGGTGGCGCAGGGGATTGAGCGGCATTTGTGGCAGGTGGCGGGGGACGCTTCTGTGCCTGGGCAGGATGATGTTCTGAATAGGTATTTGACGCAGAACAAGGTTGATCCTGAGGCGGAGTGAACGTGGCGGCCTTCGGGCCGACCAAGCTCTTTTGGCCGAAACCGGTTTAAACCTGTAGGAGTGAGCCTGCTCGCGATAGCTATCTCACAGACACAGTTGCCATTGCGGATGTACCCAAATCCTTGTGGGAGCTGGCTTGCCAGCGATGGCGGCCTTACAGCCGACCAATCTCTGGCAGATGTACCCAGTTCCAACTGTGGGAGCCAGCCTGCTGGCGATGATTTTCTGGCTGGCTGAGTACATATCCATTCCTGCGGTAACGGCCACTTAGGGTTTCGCCCTGACGGCGACTCACTTTTTTTTCAAACGCCTAAAAAAAGTAAGCAAAAAAACGCTTGCTCCTACGTGCGGCCCGCTCGCTAAGGCTCGGGGTTCCTTCGCTGCGGGATCGATCCGGGCGCAGCGCCTACGGTTTGCTTCGCTGCACCTCCTCTCGCTGTGTTTGGCTGCGCCAAACGGTCGCTGCGCTCCCACGCCCGGATCAATCCCTCCACTCAGCCTTCCGACGTCGCCCTACAGATCAAGAGCTGCAGGAGCTAACGCTCATCCTGTTGAGTGGTGAAGAGCGGGGCGTCGTAGGC
>NZ_VCNJ01000009.1 GCF_005938625.1 Pseudomonas fluorescens | reverse complement strand
TCTCTACAGTGAGGGGCTTTTTTCCTGACCCAATAAAAAAGGGATCGCTCACCGCGATCCCTTTTTTTATCCCGCCTTAACCGAGGTTCTTGCCCAGCAATGCGTGATACAACTCACTGTCTCCCAGTATCCCCACCACATGATTGTTATCGTGCAGCACCAGCTTGTTGCCGGTCTGATAACGAATCTGCAGCGCATCACGCATACCGATATTCGAATCCACCAGCGTCGGCTTGCGCTCCAGACCTTCCACCGCTTGCCCCGGTGCCCAGTTCTGCAGGTTCAGTACCGAACCATTCTGCCGTGCGCCTTTGATGGTGTTGCCTTCGGCCAGATCCAGCCACGAATCGCCGCCCGGATCCAGACACACCGAACCGTTGATGCGTTTGCACTTGTCCAGCGTGCGCATCAGGCTGCGACCGCAAAGTACGTTGAGCGGGTTGGTGTGCGCGACGAACGTACGCACATAGTCGTCCGCCGGGTTCAGCACGATCTCTTCCGGCACGCTGTACTGGATGATCCGGCCGTCCTTCATGATCGCGATGCGGCTACCGAGTTTCAGTGCCTCGTCGAGGTCGTGACTCACGAACACGATGGTCTTGCTCAGTTTGCGTTGCAGTTCCAGCAGCTCATCCTGAAGGCCCTGACGGATCAGCGGGTCGAGGGCCGAAAACGGTTCGTCCATCAACAGAATATCGGCGTCCATCGCCAGTGCCCGCGCCAGACCGACACGCTGCTGCATGCCGCCGGAGAGTTCGTCAGGCTTCTTGTTGCGCCATTGAGTCAGGCCAACCAGTTCGAGTTTTTCATCGACCAGTTTCTTGCGTTCCTTCTCCGGGCGACCCTGCATTTCCAGACCGAAACTGATGTTCTCGCGCACCGTCAGCCACGGCATCAGGGCGAACTTCTGGAACACCATGGCGATGCGTTTGGTGCGCATCATTTTCAGCTCGGCCGGGGTGCAGGAGGCGATGTCGATCTGGCGGTTTTCATGCTCGACGAACAGCTCGCCGCGGCTCACGGTGTTGAGGCCGTTGATGCAGCGCAGCAGGCTCGACTTGCCGGAGCCGGACAGGCCCATCAGCACGCAGATCTCGCCTTTGTTGATGTCCAGCGTGGCTTTTTCCACGCCGACAATCTGCCCGGTCTTTTTCAGAATCTCGTTGCGCGTCATGCCCTGATCCAGCAGCTTGAGCGCCTCGCGCGGATCCTTGGAGAAGATTACGTCTACGTCTTCGAAGCGAATTATGCTCATGCGTCACCCCCTACTTTGGCGTCGGGTTGTTTGCAGATACGGTCGAGCATGATCGCCAGCAGTACGATCGCCAGGCCCGCTTCGAAGCCCAGGGCGATATCAGCAGTGTTCAGTGCGTTGACCACCGGTTTGCCGAGTCCGTCGGCGCCTACCAGTGCGGCGATCACCACCATCGACAACGACAGCATGATGCACTGGGTGATGCCGGCAGCGATGCTCGGCATGGCGTGAGGCAGTTCGATCCGTGAAAGCAATTGGCGACGCGAGCAGCCGAAGGCCTTGCCGGCGTCCATCAGTTCTTGCGGGACATCGCGGATGCCCAGGTAGGTCAGGCGGATCGGCGCAGCGATGGCGAACACCACCGTGGAGATCAGGCCCGGTACCACACCCAGCCCGAAGAGGGTCAGGGTAGGAATGAGGTAAACGAAGGTCGGTACGGTCTGCATCAGATCGAGTACCGGACGCATTAAAGTGTAGAACATCGGTTTGTGCGCGGCGACGATGCCCAACGGCACGCCGATGACCACGCAGACCAGGGTCGCGAACATGACCTGGGCGAGGGTTTCCATGGTTTCCTGCCAGTATCCCAGATTGAGGATCAGCAGAAAGGAAGCGATAACGAAAACGGTCAATCCCCATTTGCGCTGGATGAAATGCGCGAGCAGGGCGATGAGGCCGATCAAGACAAAAGGGTTGAACCAGGTGAGCGCAAACGTCACGCCGTGGATCATCGTTTCCAGGGTCACGGCGATTGCGTCGAACGTGCTGGCGCCGTGTTGCGTCAACCATTCAACGAAGCCCGCGATGTACTGGCCTAGAGGTATTTTCTGATCAATCAGCATGGTAGTGAACGTCCGCATGCAAGGAAATAAACAGCCCGAGGGAGCAAGCTCCCTCGGCATAAGCGATTACTGGGCAATCTTGGCTTTCACGGCCTCCAGGCCTGGTTTACCGTCAATGGTGGTCACGCCAGCGAGCCAGGTATCGAGCACCTGTGGATTCTTTTTCAGCCAGGCTTTGGCGGCCGCGTCAGGCTTCATCTTGTCGTCGAGGATGTTGCCCATCAGTTCGCTTTCCATGTCGACGGTGAACTCCAGGTTCTTCAGCAACTGACCGACGTTGCTGCATTCCGTGGCGTAACCCTTGCGGGTATTGGTCGCCACGGTCGCCGCACCGAAATCGGGGCCGAAGAAATCATCGCCACCGGTCAGGTATTGAATCTTGAAACGCTTGTTCATCGGGTGCGGCGCCCAGCCGAGGAAGACCACTGCTGTGTCGCGTTTTTGCGCGCGATCAACTTGCGAGAGCATGCCCGCTTCGGAAGATTCGACGACTTTGAAACCGGCGGTCTTCAGTCCGAAGGCGTCCTTGTCGATCATGCTCTGGATCAGACGGTTGCCGTCGTTGCCAGGCTCGATGCCGTAGATCTTGCCGTCGAGCTCTTTCTTGAATTTGGCGATGTCGGCGAAGTCATGCAGACCTTTGTCATACAGGGCTTGCGGCACGGCGAGGGTGTATTTGGCGCCCTTGAGGTTGGTGCGCACGGTTTCCACGGTGCCGGCGTCGCGGTAGGCCTTGATGTCGTTTTCCATGGTCGGCATCCAGTTGCCGAGGAACACGTCCATGTTCTTGCCGTCGGCCAGCGACTTGTAGGTCACGGGCACGGAAATCATGGTGGTCTTGGTCTTGTAGCCGAGGGCGTTGAGGACAACGGAGGTGGTGGCGGTGGTCGCGGTGATGTCGGTCCAGCCGACATCGGAGAAGTTAACAGTACTGCACTGCGCCGGTTCTGCAGCTTGCGCCAGTAACGGCAGACTCAGCATGGCGGCCAACAACAACGACGGGGAACCTTTCATGGATGGACTCCTTGGTGTTTTTTTTGGCAGTGTTCCGACTGTGGACCACCGCACTTATAGGTTGCGGTTGGATGGCGTTCTGGAGACAGCTCTACCACGGCGCCTTGCAATCGAGTCACAACGATCATGTACCAGTGAAAATCTGACGCCTACAGGGGGGGTCGTATCCAGTACAGGGATGGTCGTATCTAGTGTCGGTGACGTCGTTTACAGCTTTTTTCAGCCCCCGATGGCCATCTGAACCGTATAAAAACGGCGAAAAACCGGGGCGAAAACGGCGCGGCGCTGGTGGACATGAGTGCGTCGGTGTCAGACGCCGTGCGCTCCGACAAAAGCCTGATGATGCGGGCATTCCGGCGGATCGCAGCTTGAGCGTAGCAGCTCCGCCAGCGGGCGCTTTTGCGTCCCGGACCGGCATCCTCAGGAGCTCTGCAGCAATGGCTATCAGTGTTTTCGACCTGTTCAAAATCGGCATCGGCCCTTCCAGTTCCCACACCGTCGGGCCGATGCGCGCCGCAGCGTTGTTCGTCGAGTCGTTAAGGGGCCAACATCAACTGGAACAGGTGCGGCGAATCGAAGTGCAGCTGTTCGGTTCGCTGTCAGCCACGGGCATTGGTCACGGCAGCGACAACGCGGTGATCATGGGGCTGATGGGCGAATGGCCGGACGCAATCGACCCGGCGCAGATCGGCCCACGCATTAAGGCGCTGCGCGAAACGCACACCCTTCTTTTGGACGGTCGTTTATCGGTGCCGTTTGTCTGGGCACGGGACATGCGTCTGATCGACGAGAACCTGCCGTTCCACCCCAATGCCATGACGATTGTGGCCGAGGGCGATCACGGCGAGCTGCATCGCGACACCTACTATTCGGTCGGTGGGGGCTTTGTCGTGGATGAGGCGCAGGCGTCCAGCGGTGTCGTCGATCTGGATCGCACTGAGCTGCCGTACGATTTTTCCAGCGCGGTCGAGCTGCTGGAGCTTTGTAAAAAGAACAACCTGCGCGTCGCCGAACTGATGCTGGCCAACGAAAAGGTCTGGCGCAGTGAAGAAGAGATTCGCTCCGGACTGATGAAACTGTGGCGGGCGATGCAGGATTGCGTCGAGCAGGGCCTCAAACACGAAGGCATCCTGCCCGGCGGTTTGAATGTACGTCGACGTGCGGCGAAGTTGCATCGCAGTCTTCAGGAATTGGGCAAGCCCAATGTCATCGGCTCGACGCTGAGCGCCATGGAGTGGGTCAATCTTTTTGCGCTGGCTGTTAATGAAGAGAACGCGGCGGGCGGGCGCATGGTCACGGCGCCGACCAATGGTGCGGCGGGGATCATTCCGGCGGTGTTGCACTACTTCATGAAGTTCAGCGAAGCGGTGACGGACGCCAACGTGGTCGACTACTTCCTGGGTGCAGCGGCGGTGGGGATTCTGTGCAAGAAGAATGCTTCGATCTCCGGCGCTGAGGTGGGTTGTCAGGGTGAAGTCGGTTCGGCGTGTGCGATGGCGGCGGCGGGGCTGGCGGAGATTCTTGGCGCTACGCCGGAGCAGTTATGCAACGCGGCGGAGATTGGCCTTGAACACAACCTTGGGCTGACCTGCGATCCGGTCGGTGGCTTGGTGCAAGTGCCGTGTATTGAGCGCAATGCGATTGCGGCGGTGAAGGCGATCAATGCAGCGCAGATGGCGTTGCGTGGCGATGGTCAGCACTTTATTTCGCTGGATCGGGTGATCCGCACCATGCGCGATACCGGCGCCGACATGCATGACAAATATAAAGAGACTTCGCGCGGTGGGTTGGCGGTTAGCGCGGTTGAGTGCTGAGACCGAGTCGCCTCAATCGCGAGCAGGCTCACTCCTACAGGGGCGCGCATTCCAAATGTAGGAGTGAGCCTGCTCGCGATGGGGTCAGACCAGTCAAAATTGCTCATCAAGTGAACACGCGCGATCAATCACGCCACCTTTTAGCGCGTCGCAAACAGATAAGAGTCTTTCCCAGCTGTTACATGCATTCAGCACCCGCTACCGTCCGTCACCCGTGCTTGCGGTGACACTCCCCGCAAACTGCGCGCAGGCCAGTTCCCACAAGTGCTACCGATTTGCTCACAGACGTCGGGGCAGGGCTTTCACCGTCGCTGATGGCACTTCGAAATACCTTTCGTCGGACGGCTCGGATAGACACGTCGCGACGTCGTTTTCAGGAGTTATTGAACGGCCATCCAATTTTAGGCATGGCAATTGCTCTGTCATAACAAAGCCCGTCTCCCAAGCGAGAACGCTGGCAATAACAAGAGCCTCCGCCTGAGGCCATCACCCGCTTTGTGTGAGGAGATACCGCGATGACGTCGTTCAACTCCGGGGCCCAACCCCAGAACCGTGCGCCTCAATCCATCGGCTTTCTGCTGCTGGACAATTTCACGCTGATTTCTCTGGCCTCCGCAGTAGAACCTCTACGCATGGCCAACCAATTGTCCGGTCGCGAGCTGTATCGCTGGAGCACCCTCACCGTCGATGGCGGCCAGGTGTGGGCCAGTGACGGTCTGCAAATCACTCCCGACGCTTCCATGCACAAAGCCCCGCCACTGGACACTGTGATTGTCTGCGGCGGCATCGGCATTCAACGCACCGTTACCCGTGAACACGTGTCGTGGCTGCAAAGCCAGGCGCGCCAGTCCAAGCGTCTCGGCGCCGTGTGTACCGGCAGTTGGGCACTGGCTTGCGCCGGGTTGCTCGACGGTTTCGATTGCAGCGTGCACTGGGAATGTCTGGCGGCGATGCAGGAAGCTTTCCCGCGCGTGGCCATGAGCACTCGCTTGTTTACCCTCGACCGTAACCGTTTCACCAGCTCCGGCGGCACCGCGCCGCTGGACATGATGCTGCACCTGATCAGCCGCGATCACGGCCGTGAACTGTCCGCCGCGATCTCGGAAATGTTTGTCTACGAACGCATCCGCAACGAACAGGATCATCAGCGCGTGCCGCTCAAGCACATGCTCGGCACCAACCAGCCAAAACTGCAGGAAATCGTTGCGCTGATGGAAGCCAATCTGGAAGAGCCGATCGACCTTGATGAGCTGGCGGTGTACGTCGCTGTGTCGCGTCGACAGCTGGAGCGGCTGTTCCAGAAATACCTGCATTGCTCGCCGTCGCGTTACTACTTGAAGCTGCGGTTGATCCGCGCGCGGCAGTTACTCAAGCAGACGCCGATGTCGATCATCGAGGTGGCGTCGGTGTGTGGTTTCGTCTCGACGCCGCACTTCTCCAAGTGCTACCGCGAATATTTCGGCATTCCGCCGCGTGACGAGCGCGTAGGCTCCAACACCACCCAGCAAGTGGCGATGCTGCCGCTGCCGCAGGCGATCGTGATGTCGCCGCTGTCGGGGCCGATGTCGGCGTTGAGTCAGGCGCGGAATGAATCGACGTTTGCCAGCGTAAGGCTCTGATAAGGATCGTTCCCACGCTCGGCGTGGGAACGCAGCCCGGGACGCTCTGCGTCCCAAAAGGCCGAACGCGGAGCGTCCGTTGAGGCATTCCCACGCAGAGCGTGGGAGTGATCAGGTGATCAACGTCAGGCGCTATGGCTTTGCTGATAGTCCGCCAGTGCCGGCAACAACTGCTTGTCGATCGCCTGACGCACCGCAGGCTGGATACTGGCGCCGCTGGTGTACATGTCCTTGACCATCTTGCGCAGTTCAAACGCGCGAACATTATCCAGGCCGCGCACCGCACACTCGCAGGCCTGATCGGCGGTCGTGCCACTGGGCACTTGAATACCCAACGCCTTGAGCTGGCCCAACAGATCTTCCTGGTCAATCAAATCGGCGTACATCATTACGCAAATCCTTCTGTGGCAACGGAGGTCTTGGCTTGATTCTGTAAGGCCGGGGCGGGCACGGCAAGGGCGATTTGTCGCAGTGGCTGCGACGGCTATGAACAGGTCGTTTTCGGCTAACTTGCCGCTCAAGGGAATGGGCACACTGAACTCAGCTTGCAACACGAAGGTTTGGTCACCCTCGCACGGCAGCTCCTCAACAGTAGCTTGCGCCCCGATTCTGTCACGGCTGGTATCGGGGCTTTTTTTGGCCTGCTGCAAGGCGAAAGATCGCAGCCTTCGGCAGCTCCTACAGGGAACGTATTCCAATGTAGGAGCTGCCGAAGGCTGCGATCCTTTAACGGTCTATCTTTGCAACACGAGGATCCGCGACAACAACTCATCCCGGTCGATATAGCAGCCCTGAAAATGTCGCGCCCCCGTGCCCGGGTCAAACGCATTGCGCGCATGCAACGTGCGGCGGTTATCAAAGCACCACAGCTCACCGGGATTGAGCCGCTGCATCAGCCGAAACCGTGGCTCGCGGGTCATCGCAATAAACCGCCGATACACCCGATACAACAGCGGCATCTGTTCCACCGACGTCTCAAACGCCCCGCGCAAAAAGTTCGCCATGCGAATCTCGGCGACCCTGCCCAGAGCATCCAAAGCAATGATCGGCGCCAGGCAGCGATAGTCGCTATGCCGATCCTTGTTGCGAAACTCCACGGGGATTTCACACAACGCCTGAAACGCCGCCGGATCTTCGCTGCGCAACGCATCGGCAATCGCGAAACCGTCGACAAAAATACTCTCGCCGCCCTCGGCGTCATTCACCAGGCAATGCAGAAATTGCAGCCCCGGTTGCAGCTCGCGAGTGGGCAGGTCGGTGTGCAACGGCAGGTTGAAAGCGGTGTAGGCATTACTGTCGGCATCGGCCTTCGATTGCACGTTGAACAGCACGCCGAAGTTGCTCTCGCGGATGAACGAAATACGTTGGGCAATGAGCTTCAGCGAACCGGGTTCGGTGGGTACGCCGCGTACGTGCGTCAGGCCGATGTCGCGCACGGCGAGCAGCCATTGCAGCAGCGCGGCGTTGTCGTTCATCAGCGCCGCGTATTCGAACATCGGGAGTTGCAGATCGTTACGCCAAAGAAAGGGCTTGGGCTTGGCGGCCAGACGTTCGGCGCGGGATTCATCATCGTAGGCATGCGCGCGCAACCAGCCCGGATCGAAACGGCTGAGGTGACCGTCCGCCCAGTCGATGCGCAGGCAGCCGTCGGTATCGATGTTTGCGGCTGCGGGTTTCAGATCTTCAGCGGCGTCGACAATTTCGAAAACCTGCTCGCGGGTGACGTTGTAGACGCACTGCTGGCACGGACAGTTATCCCGCAACCAGACAGCGTGAAACGGGCTGATACGACCGTCAGCCCATTCAATGGCCACGCGATCCGCCAGGCTCTGCACGCCGCTTAGCGCGCTGATCAACGGATAAGTACGGAAATCGGCAACAGCGGCAGCGGTGCTCATGGCGGCTCCTTGCGATTGATGGGTTACCGGGCGGGTGGCAGTGCGATAACGCGGCCGATGTAAGCGGGGGCGGGCAGGTCTTTCTGTTCGGCGACGATGCTTTGCAGACGGCTCAGGGTGTCCGCGCTGAACGGTGCCGAACGCGGGCCGGCGAGGTCGACGTGCAGGAGCATTTGTTCGTTGCCGGCCAGTTCCTGCTCATTACCGACTTTGTACAGGCTGTGATAGAGGTGCAGGCGTTTGCTGTCGTGGCCGATGATTTGCGTGCGCACTTCGACCTCGGTGTCGAGCTTCACTTCGTGCAGATAGTTGAGGTGCAGTTCGAGGGTAAACAGTGAATGGCCGCTGGCGTCGCGGTTATTGCTGTCCATGCCGAGGCGGTCCATCAGGGCGTCGGTGGCGTAGCTGAAAATCAGCAGGTAGAAGGCGTCGCGCAGGTGGCCGTTGTAGTCAACCCAGTCGGGGATGATTCTGGTTTGGTAGGTGGTGAGGTTGGGCATGATTGGGTTCCGGCAGTTGGCGGGTCGTTAAGATCAAGAGCTACCCCCTCACCCCAGCCCTCTCCCCCAAGGGGAGAGGGGGAAAGGGAGCCGATCTTCAAGCTTTTCAAGTCCTGAGTTCGACTCGGTGGTGCAGGTCGGCGTAACTCGAACATTCAACTCGGTCAGTCCCCTCTACCCCTGGGAGAGGGCTAGGGTGAGGGCGGCGGTTTGACGCGAACGCATTACTCGCTGAACGCCATCCCATGCTTTTCCTTTGTGGTCTTCACCGCCTCCAGCACCGCCAGCAAGCAATCATCACGATAGCGCTCCAGCGCTGAAATGCTGTGCCTGCCGAGCTGATCGCTGGTGCCATCGACCACGTCATCAATCAACTTGTCAGTCAGTTCCGGAGCCGGCAAATACGTCCACGGCAACTGCAACGCCGGGCCGAATTGCGACATGAAGTGGCGCATGCCCGCATCACCACCGGCCAGCGTGTAAGTCAGGAACGTGCCCATGAACGACCAGCGCAGACCAGCGCCAAAGCGGATCGCGTCGTCGATCTCGCCGGTAGTCGCCACGCCGTCATTGACCAGGTGCAGCGCCTCACGCCACAGCGCTTCAAGCAAGCGGTCGGCGATGAACCCCGGCACTTCCTTGCGCACGTGCAACGGACGCATGCCGAGGGATTCGTAGACTTTCATCGCTGCCTGCACGGCTTCCGGTGCGGTGTTCTTGCCGCCCACCACTTCCACCAGCGGTAGCAGATAAACCGGGTTGAACGGATGGCCGACCACGCAGCGTTCCGGGTGTGTTGAGCTCTCGTAGAACTCACTTGGCAGCAGGCCCGAGGTACTCGAACCGATCAACGTATCGGGCTTGGCCGCTGCACTGATTTTGCTGTGCAGATCGAGCTTCAACTCGAGACGTTCCGGGGCGCTTTCCTGAATGAAATCGGCATCGCGCACGCACTCTTCGATGGTCGCGACAAAGCGCAGACGATCCTGCGAAGCGCCCGGCGCCAGACCGTTTTTCTCCAGTGCGCCCCAGGCATTGGCCACGCGTTTGCGCAGTGCTGCTTCGGCGCCGGGGGCCGGGTCCCAGGCCACCACATCGAGGCCGTGGGCGAGGGCGCGCGCGACCCAACCACTGCCGATGACACCGCTGCCCAGCGCGGCGAAGGTTTTGATTTCGGTGATAAAGTTCATAGGATTTTCCCCGTGGAAGGTAATCCCTGTAGTAGCTGACGAAGGCTGCGATCTTTTGATCTTGATCTTGAAAAACAAGATCAAAAGATCGCAGCCTTCGGCAGCTCCTACAGGTGAGATTGGGGGCAGTCAGAGCCCATTCTTTGAGCTGAGGGTCAGCCGCGCTGGGTCAGGCCCATTTTCTTGCGGCCCTCGGCCGGGGTCAGCACGCGGGCGCCGAGGCGACTGAGGATCTCGGTGGCGCGTTCGACCAGTTGGCCATTGGTCGCCAGCACGCCTTTGTCCAGCCACAGGTTGTCCTCCAGCCCGACCCGCACGTTGCCGCCCAGCAGCACCGCTTGCGCCGCCATCGGCATCTGCATGCGTCCAATGCCAAACCCGGCCCACACCGCATCGGCGGGCAAGTTATCGACCATGGCCTTCATGGTCGTGGTGTCCGCCGGCGCTCCCCACGGAATGCCAAGACACAGCTGGAACAGCGGGTTATCGAGCAAGCCTTCCTTGATCATCTGCTTGGCGAACCACAGGTGCCCGGTGTCGAAAATCTCCAGCTCGGCCTTCACGCCCAGCTCGGTGATGCGCTTGGCACCCGCGCGCAGTTGCGCCGGAGTGGAGACATAAATGGTGTCGCCATCGCCGAAGTTCAGCGTGCCGCAATCGAGGGTGCAGATTTCCGGCAGCAACTCTTCAACGTGGGCGAGACGGGTCAACGGGCCGACCAGATCGGTGTTCGGGCCGAACTCCATCGGGTTCTCGCCGGCGCCGATCTCCAGGTCGCCGCCCATGCCGGCGGTGAGGTTGACGATGATGTCGACGTCCGCCTCGCGGATCCGCTCCATCACTTCGCGGTACAGCGCCACGTCACGGCTGAACTTGCCGGTCTGCGGATCGCGCACATGGCAGTGCACGACGGTGGCGCCAGCCTTGGCGGCTTCAACAGCCGCCGCAGCGATCTGTTTTGGGGTGACCGGCACGTGCTGGCTCTTGGCGGTCGTGTCGCCAGCACCGGTGAGTGCGCAGGTGATGATGACGTCGTGGTTCATGGTGCGGTTTCCTTCAAGCGTGATGGGTCTGTCCGCAGCCCTTTTCGGGGCTGCGAAGCGTGGTTCATTTGCCTCTCCCATCTGGGAGAGCGGGTTTTTCAATTGGGGGTTATTTGCTGGTCAGCTGGAGGTTTTCAGCGGCCGGTTTGCCATCGAACGTGGTCACACCTTCCAGCCAGCGTTGCTTGTCTTCGGGGTGATCCTTGAGCCATTGCCTGGCCGATTCGAAAGCATCTTTGTGGTCGAGCAAGGGTTGCATCATCCGGCTCTCGTCTTCGGCGGTGAACGTCAGGTTGGTCAACAGACGGCCCACGTTCGGGCATTGCTCGGCGTATTTCGGCGCGGTGACCGTCCACACGGTGGCCATGCCTTCGTTCGGGCCGAGGGCATCGTCGCTGCCGGTCAAATAAGTCATCTTGACGTTGACGTTCATCGGGTGCGGCGCCCAGCCGAAGAACACCACAGCCTCTTTGCGGCGCACGGCGCGATCGACGGCGGCGAGCATGCCGGCCTCACTGGATTCGACCAACTGGAATTTGCCGAGGCCGAACTGGTTCTTGGCGATCATTGCCTTGATCTGCGTGTTGGCGCCCGAGCCTGGCTCGATGCCGTAGATCTTGCCGCCCAGTTCTTTTTCGAATTTGGCGATGTCGGCGAAGGTTTTCAGGCCCTTGTCCGCCAGATAAGTCGGCACCGCGAGGGTCGCGCGGGCGTCTTTCAGGCTTGGCGCTTCGAGAACCTTGACCTGATTGGCGTCGACGAACGGGGTGATGGTCTGGGTCATCAGCGGGTTCCAGTAACCGAGGAACAAGTCCAGCCGCTGATCGCGGATCCCGGCGAAGATGATTTGCTGGGACGCGCTGGTTTGTTTGGTGTTGTAGCCGAGGCCGTCAAGCAGGACCTGGGTCATGGCACTGGTGGCGATCACGTCGGTCCAGTTGACCACGCCCATGCGCACGTTCTGGCACGCTGCCGGTTCGGCCGCCATGACGCTGGCGCTCAAGAAAGCGGTACCGCTGAGTGCAAGAACACAGCTGCTGATCAGTCGTTTCATGTCGGGTTCCTCGGCAGGTCGTTTATTGTGAGTTCCGGCATCTGTCGTGCCGGTGATGCAAAGTTACGCAGCTATACGCCCATGAAAGCGCACTGCGGCGACTGGCATTTGCACTGTAGCGACCTGTGCGCTTGAACGCCGACGACAATCGGCGTATCAACGATCCACGCTACCCGCCAACCGAGTGCGCACATGTCCCAGGATTTCTACTTTTTGCTGATGCCGGGCTTCTCCGCCATCGGCTTTATCTCCGCGATCGAACCACTGCGCGTGGCCAATCGCTTCCGTGGCGAGTTGTACCGCTGGCATGTACTCAGCGCCGATGGCGGGCCGGTGTTGGCAAGTAATGGCATGTCGGTCAATGCCGATGCTGCGCTGGAACCGCTGAAGAAGGGCGCAACGTTATTGGTGGTGGCAGGGTTTGAACCGTTGAAATTTGCCACGTCGACGCTGGAGCATTGGCTGCGCCGACTCGACAACGACGGCGTCACCCTCGGCGCCATCGACACCGGCAGCTTCGTCCTTGCCGAGGCGGGCCTGCTCGATGGCCATCGCCTGACCCTGCACTGGGAAGCCATCGACGCGTTCAAGGAATCTTATCCACAGCTCAGCGTGACCCAGGAGCTGTTCGAGATCGACCGCCGCCGCATCACTTCGGCGGGCGGCACCGCTTCCATCGATTTAATGCTCGATCTGATCGCCCAGGCCCATGGCCCGCAACTGGCGATTCAGGTCAGCGAACAATTCGTGCTGGGACGCATCCGTCCGCGCAAAGATCACCAGCGCATGGAAGTCGCCACGCGTTACGGGATCAATAACAAGAAACTGGTGCAGGTGATCGGCGAGATGGAGCAGCACAGCGAACCGCCGCTGACCACGCTGCAACTGGCGGAATCGATCAAGGTGACGCGACGGCAACTGGAGCGTTTGTTTCGGCTGCATCTGAACGATACACCGAGCAATTTCTACCTGCGCCTGCGCCTGGAAAAGGCCCGGCAGCTACTGCGCCAGACCGACATGAGCGTGCTCGAAGTCAGCATCGCCTGCGGCTTCGAATCCCCGTCCTACTTCACCCGCAGCTACCGCGCGCGCTTCGCCCGCTGTCCGCGTGAAGACCGCCGTACCGCACAGGCCTGAAATCAAAAGATCGCAGCCTTCGGCAGCTCCTACAGGGAAATGCATTTCCAAAGTAGGAGCTGCCGAAGGCTGCGATCTTTTGATCTTGCTGTTGGTTACTTCTTTACCAACGCCGAACACGCCGCTTTGTAAGCCTCATGCTGATACTTGTTCAGCGTCCCCGGCAGCTCGAAATTATGCTTCTTCGCCTGCGCATTGATCGTCTGCGGCGACAACAACGTCACCTCACAGCCATCGAGCAACTGCAAAATCCCTTCAATCTTGAACGTCGTCGGCCCACCGGCAAACTCACCCTTCTTGCTGCGCTTCTTGATCGCAATCCGATCAACCGAATTCTCCCGCACAAACGACGCCACCTGCGCCGCAAAGAGCTTAACGTTTGCCGCTTCGTCATCGTCTTCGAGGGCGATCTTCTTGGTGGCAAGGGGAATGTGGCTCAGGGTCGAACCGTCGAGAGCGGCCACGGCGATGATCGCTTCGCTGCCTTTGATTTCGATGCCGCAGATGTTCATGGGGAATTCCTTGAAGTGAAGAGGGCAGCTTACAGCTCAAGCTGATTGGCGGTGATGCCGAACGCCGACGCAATTTTCTCGCGAGTGGCCTTGCGTGGCTTGGCGACTGTTTCCTGCTGGGCAAACGCCGGTTGCGAAATACCCATGCGTTTAGCGACTTCTTCCTGAGTCAGGTTGAGGTGTTCGCGCCAGGCACGGATCGGTGTTGCTCCGTCGACCATTCGACCGACCACCTCATGCGGGATCAGATCGGGCTGCATTTTCTGCGCGACATATTGTGCGTATGGAATGACCACAAAGGCTGGTTTGCCCTCGGCGTCATTAATGATTTGGATGTCAGTAGGTGCGTTCATCGCGTTTTTTGACCTCTTGAATACTGACCACTTTGATTGCTCCGTCCCAGTCGAACATCACTCGATAATTGCCGACACGCAGGCGGTAGGCGTAGTCATGGCCAATCAGTGCTTTGACATTGCCCACATCAGGCATGTGGGCAAGCGCCGTAACGGCATCCCGAACCTGTACCTGATGCACAGAATGCAATTTCAAGAGTTGCTTAACGGCCTTTCGAGTCCAGTGGATGCTGTTCATGGAAGAATATAAGTCTTTTATAAGATTCGCGAATCTTTACTTATATTTTCAAGGCGACCAATCAAGAACTGTTGTCAGCATATTGCGTGAAAGGCCCGTAGATCGGAGCTTTCACGCAATAGGTGCAGGCGAAGTCGGCATGTGCCGTAAGAAGAAGAGATTCACGAGGCAATTGCAGAAAGCAGTGCCAATTTTCCTTCAAATTTTGAGGACTATTCCTGCCCAATCGACTCCAAAAACTCCGACCGTTCATCACTCATCCGCGCCACGCAGTCATTCTGCGCAATCGTAAACGCCTTGCTCCCCGCCGTCGCCGGGAACGCCTCCACCGCGCAATCCGCGTCCCGCGTCTTCAACCACTGCTGCTGAGCCGTCTTGATCTTGGCAGTGATGTCCGCCAATTGCGTAGCGTTCTTGCCATACGCCGTCTGCATGCGCTCGTTGAGGCTGGCGTAGTTGTCCTTGAGCAGGTCTTCGGCGGTGCTGCGGCTGTAGGTCGAGCATTCCAGGGTCTGGACGTCGTTTTCGACGGCGTCGCAGGGGTTGTTGTCGGACTCTTCAGCGGCGTGTACGCCGGTCGCCATCAGTGCCAAAGCCAGGAAGATCGATTTCATTGTTGTCGCCGCTCTAATCCAGTGGTGTATCCAAGATGCCGGAGATTCTGGCTCAAGCTGGCGGGCTTGAACAGGTAGCTGATCGGAGCGTCTGGCGACCCTTTGTCGCGGATTGACGCTTTCGGCAATTCCCCTGTCGTTTTTGCACCCGGTCGCCCCGGCACCGAGGCATATGCTGGCCCCAAAGCGCCGGCAGACGATTCGGCGCATGAATCGCCAATAAGGGGACGCCTGATGAGCCCAGCCGAATTACACGCCGACAGCATCGTTATCGACGGTCTGATCATTGCCAAATGGAACCGCGAGCTGTTCGAAGACATGCGCAAGGGCGGTCTGACGGCGGCCAACTGCACTGTGTCGGTGTGGGAAGGCTTTCAGGCGACCGTGAACAACATCGCTGCCAGCCAGAAGCTGATCCGCGACAACAGCGATTTGGTAATGCCGGTGCGCACCACCGCCGACATCCGTCGCGCCAAGGAACAAGGCAAGACCGGCATCCTCTTCGGCTTCCAGAATGCCCACGCGTTTGAAGACCAGATCGGCTATGTCGAGGTGTTCAAGCAACTCGGCGTTGGCATCGTGCAGATGTGCTACAACACCCAGAACCTGGTCGGCACCGGTTGCTACGAGCGTGACGGCGGCCTGTCGGGCTTCGGTCGCGAAATCGTTGCCGAGATGAATCGCGTCGGCGTCATGTGCGACCTGTCCCACGTCGGTTCCAAGACATCCGAAGAGGTCATCCTCGAATCGAAAAAACCGGTGTGCTATTCCCACTGCCTGCCGTCGGGCCTGAAAGAACACCCGCGCAACAAGTCCGATGAAGAACTGAAGTTCATCGCTGACCACGGCGGTTTTGTCGGCGTGACCATGTTCGCGCCGTTCCTCGCCAAAGGCATCGATTCGACCATCGACGACTACGCCGAAGCGATCGAATACACCATGAACATTGTCGGCGAAGACGCCATCGGCATCGGCACCGACTTCACCCAGGGCCATGGTCAGGACTTCTTCGAATACCTGACGCACGACAAGGGCTACGCCCGTCGTCTGACCAGCTTCGGCAAGATCATCAACCCGCTGGGCATCCGCACCGTCGGCGAGTTCCCGAACCTGACCGAAACCCTGCTCAAGCGCGGCCATTCCGAGCGCGTAGTGCGCAAGATCATGGGCGAGAACTGGGTGAATATCCTCAAGGATGTCTGGGGCGAATAAGCCGCCGCACTTCTGAATCCTTTCCCCCGGCCGTCCGCGCCGGGGGCAACAAACCAAATTTTCTGGAGTTAAGTTTCCATGGCCAAGATCGCCCCGCAATTGCCAATCGAAGTCGACAGCGAGACCGGTGTCTGGACCTCCGACGCCCTGCCGATGCTCTACGTGCCACGGCATTTTTTCGTCAACAATCACATGGGCATCGAAGAAGTTTTGGGCGCTGACGCCTACGCCGAGATCCTCTACAAGGCCGGCTATAAATCCGCCTGGCACTGGTGCGAAAAAGAAGCTGAATGCCACGGCCTGGAAGGCGTCGCCGTATTCGAGCACTACATGAAGCGCCTGTCGCAACGCGGCTGGGGCCTGTTCAAGATCCAGGACATTGACCTCGACAAAGGCACAGCCAGCGTCAAGCTCGAACACTCGGCATTCGTCTACGTCTACGGCAAGGTCGGGCGCAAGGTCGACTACATGTTCACCGGTTGGTTTGCCGGGGCCATGGATCAGATTCTTGAAGCGCGCGGCAGCAAGATTCGCACGGTTGCCGAGCAAGTTTACGGTGGCTCCGAAGAAGGCCACGACGACGGGCTGTTCACCGTCAAGCCGTTGTAAGTCGAGGAACCCGCCATGGCTTTCGAAGCAATGTTCCAGCCGATCCAGATCGGCAAACTGACCATCCGCAACCGCGTGCTCAGTACCGCGCACGCCGAGGTCTACGCGACGGACGGCGGCATGACCACCGACCGCTACGTCAAGTATTACGAAGAGAAAGCCAAGGGCGGCATCGGCCTGGCGATCTGTGGCGGTTCCTCCGTGGTCGCCATCGACAGCCCGCAGCAGTGGTGGAGTTCGGTCAACCTGTCGACCGACCGGATCATTCCGCACTTCCAGAATCTGGCCGACGCCATGCACAAGCATGGCGCCAAGATCATGATCCAGATTACCCACATGGGCCGGCGCTCGCGCTGGGACGGTTTCCACTGGCCGACCCTGATGTCGCCGTCGGGCATCCGTGAACCGGTGCACCGCGCCACCTGCAAAACCATCGAGCCGGAAGAAATCTGGCGGGTGATCGGCAACTACGCCCAGGCCGCACGCCGGGCCAAGGCCGGGGGGCTCGACGGCGTTGAGCTGTCGGCGGTGCACCAGCACATGATCGACCAGTTCTGGAGCCCGCGCGTCAACAAGCGTACCGACGAATGGGGCGGCACCTTCGAAGGCCGGATGAAGTTCGGTCTGGAAGTACTGAAAGCCGTACGCGCCGAGGTCGGTGACGACTTCTGCGTGGGCATGCGCATCTGCGGTGACGAGTTCCACCCGGACGGCTTGTCCCACGAAGACATGAAGCAGATCGCCAAGTATTACGACGACACCGGCATGCTCGATTTCATCGGCGTCGTCGGCTCGGGTTGTGACACCCACAACACCCTGGCCAACGTGATTCCGAACATGAGTTATCCACCGGAGCCGTTCCTGCATCTGGCCGCCGGGATCAAGGAAGTGGTCAAGGTGCCGGTGCTGCACGCACAGAACATCAAGGACCCGAACCAGGCCACGCGCATCCTTGAAGGCGGTTACGTCGACATGGTCGGCATGACCCGCGCGCACATCGCCGACCCGCACCTGATCGCCAAGATCAAGATGGGCCAGATCGACCAGATCAAGCAGTGCGTCGGCGCCAACTATTGCATCGACCGCCAGTACCAAGGTCTCGACGTGCTGTGCATCCAGAACGCCGCAACGTCCCGTGAATATATGGGCGTGCCGCACATCATCGAGAAATCCACCGGGCCGAAACGCAAAGTGGTGATCGTCGGTGCCGGCCCTGCCGGCATGGAAGCGGCCCGCGTTGCCGCCGAACGTGGCCACGACGTGACCTTGTTCGAGAAGAAGGAATTCATCGGCGGGCAGATCACCACCGCATCGAAAGCGCCGCAGCGTGACCAGATCGCCGGCATCACCCGCTGGTTCCAGCTGGAATTGGCGCGGCTGAAAGTCGATCTGCGCCTGGGCACGGCGGCCGATGCCGACACCATCATGGACTTGCGTCCGGACGTGGTGGTGCTGGCGGTCGGTGGGCATCCATACCTTGAGCAAAACGAGCACTGGGGCGCCGCCGAAGGGCTGGTGGTCAGCAGCTGGGACGTGCTCGACGGCAAGGTTGCGCCGGGCAAGAACGTGCTGGTCTACGACACCATTTGCGAGTTCACCGGGATGTCGGTTGCCGACTTCCTCGCCGACAAAGGCAGCCAGGTCGAGATCGTCACCGACGACATCAAACCGGGCGTGGCCATCGGCGGAACGTCGTTCCCGACCTACTACCGCAGCATGTACCCGAAAGAAGTGATCATGACCGGCGACATGATGCTCGAGAAGGTTTACCGCGAGGGCGACAAACTCGTGGCAGTGTTGGAGAACGAATACACCGGCGCCAAAGAGGAGCGGGTGGTCGATCAGGTGGTGGTGGAAAACGGCGTGCGCCCGGATGAGGAAATCTACTACGCGCTCAAAGAGGGTTCGCGCAACAAGGGCCAGATCGACGTCGAAGCGTTGTTCGCGATCCAGCCGCAACCTTCGCTGAGCGAGGCGGGCGACGGCTACTTGTTGTTCCGCATCGGCGACTGCGTGGCGCAGCGCAACACGCACGCCGCCATTTATGACGCACTCCGGCTCTGTAAGGATTTTTGACGGCTCAGCTGCGAGCCATAAGCTTCAAGCCGCAAGTAAAAGCCCGGCAGATTTTGCTGCTCTTTCTTGCAGCTTGTAGCTTGTAGCTTGCACCTCGCCAGAGGTGACTCTGATGTTGAACACCCTTCTTCCAATCCTGTTGTTCGCAGCCATGGGCCTTGGTGTCCTCGGCGCGTTGCGGCGGGTAGCGATGTGGCGTCGGGGCCGGGCCTCGAAGGTCGATCTGATCGGCGGCCTGCTGGCCATGCCCAAGCGCTACATGGTCGACTTGCACCACGTGGTGGCGCGAGACAAATACATCGCCAACACCCACGTCGCTACAGCGGGCGGTGCGGTGGCGTCGATTGTGCTGGCGCTGCTGGTGCACGGTTTCGGCCTGCATAACCGCATTCTTGGTTACGCCTTGCTACTGATGACGGCAGTGATGTTCGTTGGTGCGATCTTCGTTTATCTGCGTCGGCGCAACCCGCCGGCGCGGCTGTCGAAAGGCCCGTGGATGCGCCTGCCGAAAAGCCTGCTGGCGTTCTCGGCGTCGTTCTTTCTGCTGACGTTGCCCGTGGCCGGGATTCTCCCGGAGAACTTTGGCGGCTGGGTGCTCGCAGTCATTCTCGGGATTGGCGTGCTGTGGGGCGTGTCGGAACTGTTTTTCGGCATGACCTGGGGCGGGCCGATGAAGCATGCCTTCGCTGGTGCTTTGCATTTGGCTTGGCACCGTCGTGCAGAGCGTTTTGGTGGTGGTCGTTCCACGGGTTTGAAGCCTTTGGATCTCAATGATCCGTCAGCGCCGCTGGGCGTTGAGAAACCCAAGGATTTCACCTGGAACCAGTTGCTCGGTTTTGACGCCTGCGTGCAATGCGGCAAGTGCGAAGCGGCATGCCCGGCCTTCGCCGCCGGCCAGCCGCTGAACCCTAAAAAACTGATTCAGGACATGGTCGTCGGCCTCGCTGGTGGCACCGATGCGAAGTTCGCCGGCAGTCCTTATCCTGGCAAACCCATCGGCGAACACTCAGGCAATCCACATCAACCCATCGTCAACGGTCTGGTCGACCCCGAAACCCTGTGGTCGTGCACCACCTGCCGCGCCTGCGTCGAGGAATGCCCGATGATGATCGAGCACGTCGACGCCATCGTCGACATGCGCCGGCACCTGACCCTGGAAAAAGGCGCAACCCCGAACAAAGGCGCCGAAGTCCTCGAAAATCTCATCGCCACCGACAACCCGGGCGGTTTCGCACCGGGCGGGCGGATGAACTGGGCGGCGGACTTGAACCTCAATCTGCTCAGCGAGAAGAAATCCACCGACGTGCTGTTCTGGGTCGGCGACGGTGCCTTCGACATGCGCAACCAGCGCACCCTGCGCGCATTCGTCAAAGTGCTGAAAGCGGCGAAAATCGACTTTGCCGTACTCGGTCTCGAAGAACGTGACAGTGGCGACGTGGCCCGCCGTCTCGGTGACGAAGCAACCTTCCAGTTACTCGCCAAACGCAACATCCAGACTCTGGCCAAATACAGCTTCAACCGCATCGTCACCTGCGATCCGCACAGTTTCCATGTGCTGAAAAACGAGTACGGCGCGTTCGACGGTAACTACCTGGTGCAGCACCACAGCACCTACATGGCGGAAATCATCCAGGCCGGCGCGCTTAATCTCGGTCAGCACAAAGGCAACAGCGTGACCTATCACGATCCGTGCTACCTCGGCCGCTACAACGGCGAGTACGAAGCGCCGCGTGAAGTGCTGCGTGCGCTCGGCATCGAAGTCAAAGAGATGCAACGTTCCGGCTTCCGTTCGCGCTGCTGCGGCGGCGGTGGCGGGGCGCCGATCACTGATATTCCGGGCAAGCAACGGATTCCCGACATGCGCATGGAAGACATCCGCGAGACCGGCGCCGAACTGGTGGCCGTGGGTTGTCCACAATGCACGGCGATGCTCGAAGGTGTGGTCGAACCGCGTCCCTTGATCAAGGACATCGCCGAACTGGTCGCCGACGCACTGCTCGAAGACGCCGCGCCAAGCAAACCTGCGACCCCGGCCAAACGTGAACCAGCGGAGGTCCACTGATGAGCGACATTATCCGCCGCGACCCGCGCGCCGAATGGATTGCCCGTAACCGCCTGCACCCGCTGCACGCGGCGATGCAACCGGCGCAACACAGCTGGATGGGTCCCAACGGCGTCATCCGCAAGAATCTGCACGGCATCGGCTTTATTGGCCCGAACGGCATCAAACGGATCGACCGCAGCGGCGCGCAACAGGGCGGGGCGGTCAAACGTTCCGCTGCTGTGGAAGTGCAATTGCCGCTGCATCAGGTGCCCGCGCCGGCGTTCTACATCAGCGTGGTGCCCGACATGGTCGGCGGCCGCTTGAGCAGCCACGACCGTGATCTGTTCGGCCTCGCCCATCAGCTTGCCGGTCAGGACGGCGCGGTGTTGGCGGTGGTCTTTGGTGAGCACAAGGAAAATGCTTTTGCCACCGCAGGCGTAGATCGCTTGCTGGTGCTCGAAGGCGAACAGTTCAGCGGTTATGCACCGGAACAGCGCGTGCAAGGTTTGCGCGCTGTGGATAACCAGTTCAATCCGCGCCACTGGTTGCTGCCTGACAGTCGCAGTGGTGGCGGTGAACTCGGTCGACGCTTTGCGGCGGCATTGGGCGAGCGCCCGGCGACGCGGGTCTGGCAGGTCAAGGATCAGGAATGCATTGGCCGCGCTGGCGCTGGGCTGCAAGACCTTGCCCGTCCCGTTGCACGGTTGATTCTGGCTGCCGCCGAATGCGCCGAGCCGGTCAGTGAAACTCGCCATGAAGCGTTGCCGGTGGAGTTATCCACAAGTGTCGCGCGCAGCCTGTCGCGGATTGAAGATCTCGGCGCTGTGGCGGTCGACCCGGCGGCGATTCCTATGGCTGAAGCCGAGTTTATTTTCTCCGGCGGTAATGGCGTCAAGGACTGGGCGCTGTTCCACGAAACGGCGGCGGCGCTCGGTGCTACTGAAGGCGCGTCGCGGGTGGCGGTGGACGACGGCTTTATGGCCCGTGATCGCCAGGTCGGCGCGTCCGGCACCTGGGTCACTGCGCGGGTTTACGTGGCTGTGGGTATTTCCGGTGCGATCCAGCACCTGCAAGGCATTGGCGCTTGCGACAAGGTGGTGGCGATCAACCTTGATCCGGGTTGCGACATGATCAAGCGTGCCGATTTGTCAGTGATCGGCGAGAGCGCAGAGATTCTGCAGGCGTTGATCGAAGCAGTCGCGGCTTACCGCAACGAAGCCAAGCGCGATGCGGCTTAAGGAAACGCTATGAACACGAAGATTATCAGTCTGGTTTCCATCGGCGCCCACCCGACTTCCGGTCGACCGCGCCGCGCTGATCAGGACGCGCGTGCCGTGGAACTCGGTCTGCAACTGGCTGGGGATAACCTGCAAGTGCTGCATGCCGGCGACGTTACGGAACCGGCACTGCGCGCCTATCTGGGCATGGGCCTGGAACAGATACATGTGCTGGAGCAACCGGTTGGCGCTGATGCGCTGCCGGCGCTGACCGCATATCTGCGCGATGCCGGTGCGCAGGTGGTGCTGACCGGCAGCCAGGCGGAAACCGGCGAAGGTTCGGGGATGCTGCCGTTTTTGCTCGCCGAAGGTCTGGGCTGGCCGTTGGTGGTGGGGCTGGCGCAGGTCGAATCGATCAATGATTGTTCGGCGCTGGTGCTGCAAGCCTTGCCGCGTGGACAGCGGCGGCGGTTGAAGGTGAAGCTGCCGTTTCTCGCGACTGTGGATAACGCTGCGCCGAAACCTCGGCAGAGTGCCTACGGCCCGTCGCGACGTGGGGTGCTGGAGGCTGCTGATGTCGAGGTTGTCGATGATGAACTCCTCGCGGTTGCCACTCTGCAACCGGCCAAACCCCGGCCGAAACGCTTGAAGGTGATCAAGGCCAAAAGCGGGGCGGACCGGATGAAGGCCGCGACGGCCAAGGCCAGCGGTGGCGGGGGGCAGGTGCTCAAGGGAGTTACCGCGCAGGCTGGCGCCGAGGCGATTCTCAAGTTGCTGATCGAAGAGGGTGTTGTTCGCTGAAAAGCCCCTCACCCTAGCCCTCTCCCAGAGGGAAAGGGGACCGACCGAGTGGTATTGGCTAATTACATCGACCTGCGATTGCGCAGTGACCTTGGCTTGGCCAAGCATGAGATCACAATGATCGTTCACGTCGGTGAAACTCGAATAGGCGATTTGGTCGGCTCCTCTCCCATTGGGAGAGGGTAGCTGTTTACCCACAATCCCTGTTGGCGGATCTGTGGATAACGTGTTCGCCCCTCTCTGCACCCCACGCCAATCAAGCCCTACAGCTCTCCGATCAAAAAACAACCAGCCTAAGTCACGGATTTTCCGGGCTTTTTCGGCAGGGTAACTCTGTGAGTTGCCCCCAATCTCTGTTGGCGCTTCTGTGGATAAGATGTTTGCTATCCGCTGAAGAGCACGTAAAACGTGGCTTACGATGGATTGATCAATAAACAGTCAATTCATCTGTTTCCACGGAAAACTCCCGCACAAACCCCGATTTAATCCAGCCTTCAGTGCTTTTCCACAGCATGGCCAAAGTTACCCCCGATCTCTGTTGGCGCTTCTGTGGATAACGTGTTCGCCATCCGCTACAGGCCATTAAAAACGGGGCTTACAAGGATGTGATCAAAAAACAGCCAATACGTCTCGCAAACCGTCCTTCTGGATAAGTCACGATTTTTCTTCACAAATCAGCCGGTTATTTTCCGAGTCATCCACAGTTACCCCCATTTGCTGTGGGTGGCTATGTGGATAACTTGTTCGTCAAACCCTGCGAGTCCCGTCCGCCATAGTCCAAACGGCAATTGATCAGATTTCATACAGTTCTAAGGCATTGCCTTGACTTCGATTCCTGCGCTGTCTTCACTGCAATGGCACAAGGACAGCCGTCACTTATCCACATCAGGTTCTGGGAGAACACATGATGGATAGCCCGTCGCACCGCCCCCCGCCCGTTTCACGCAAGCGCACCCTGCGTCGCGCTGCCAATCAGCACGCTCGCCTTTAGCGCGCCTCACCCGCCAGACCGTTGTGCTGTCACCGGACCCGCTCCGGAGGCCAGGTGCCCGTTCGCCCATTGATTGCAGGCAACCGCAGAGTTGCCCCCATCTGCCTGATTAGAGGATGCACCTCATGACACGGATCGCAACGCCCATCAGCGAGATCAAGGAACACTACGATGTCATCGTTATCGGTTCAGGCTACGGCGGCGGCATTGCTGCGTCGCGCCTGTCCCGCGCCGGCAAACGTGTGTGCCTGCTCGAACGCGGTCGGGAAATCCAGCCCGGCGAATACCCCAACACCATGATCGCCGCCACCGAAGAGCTGCAGGTGCATGACCCGGATGGCCATATCGGTTCGCGCACCGGGTTGTTCGACCTGCACGTCAACGCCCAGCAAAACGTCGTGGTCGGTTGCGGCCTCGGCGGCACGTCGCTGATCAATGCCAACGTTGCCCTCGAGCCGGAGCCTGGCGTGTTTGATGACCCGCGCTGGCCGCAAGCGGTGCGTGAACATCGCGACACGCTGCTCAAGGATGGTTATGCCCGCGCCCGCGAGATGCTCAAACCAAATCCTTATCCGAGCACTTCGCCGAATCTGCCCAAACTCGACGCCAACAAAAAATCCGCGGATTACCTCAAGCAAGGCGCGCACTTCTACAAGCCGCCGATCAACGTCACCTTCGACAAGCTGCCGAACAACCTCAACCACGTCGGCGTCGAGCAACTGCCGTGCAACCAGTGCGGTGATTGCGTGTCGGGCTGTAACAACAAGGCCAAGAACACCACGCTGATGAACTACCTGCCGGACGCCTGGAATCACGGCGCGGAGATTTTCTGCCAGGCCGAAGTGCGCCATCTGGAGCGCGACGGCGACGGCTGGATCGTGCACTTCCAGTACCTCGACAGTGGGCGTGAGATGTTCAGCGCGCCGACGTTGTTCGTGAAGGCCGACATCGTCGTGGTCTCCGCCGGCACCCTCGGCTCCACGGAAATTCTTCTGCGCACGCGCGACAAAGGCGTGGTGATGTCCGGCCAGCTCGGCGAGAACATGAGCGGCAACGGCGACATCCTCGGCTTCGGCCACAACTGCGAACAGGTCATCAACGGCATCGGTTTCGGCGCGCACCCGGCCAAGGAACTGCACCCGGTCGGCCCGTGCATCACCTCGATCATCGACATGCGCACCGAGGGCGACTGGCGCAGCCGCATGGTCATTGAAGAAGGCTCGATCCCCGGCGCCCTCGGCCGGCCGATGGTGCCGGCGATGGCCGGGTTTGCCGAGATGATCGGCGTGGCCAGCGATGACAGTTTCAGCGGCAAGGTGAAGTACAAGGAGCGTGAAGCCGAAAGTTTCCTGCGCGGCCCGTATTACGGCGCGCTGCACAACATGCAGACTTATCTGATCATGAGCCACGACAGCGGCCAGGGGCGGATGATCCTCGACAACAAGGACCAGCTGCGCATCGATTGGCCAGGCGTTGGCGAGCAGGAGAACTTCAAACTCGGCAACCAGCGTTTGCAGCAGAGCACCAAGGCCTTGGGAGGAGTCTGGGTGGAAAATCCGATCTGGACCAAAATGCTCAAGCACAGCATCGTTTCGGTGCACCCGTTGGGCGGTTGCGTGATGGGCGAAGACGCGGCGCAAGGCGTGGTCAATCACAAGGGCCAGGTGTTCAGCGGTGCCAGTGGCAGCGATGTTTACGCCAACCTGTACGTGACTGACGGCGCGGTGATTCCGACCTCATTGGCGGTCAATCCGTTGCTGACCATCTCTGCCGTGAGCGAGCGCAACATGGGCCTGCTCGCCGCCGACCGTGGCTGGCAGATCGACTACACACTGCCGTCGGCGCCGCGCAAACCGGTGGCGCCGCCCACCCTTGGCGTGCAGTTCACCGAAACCATGAAAGGCTATTTCTCCCGCGCCTTCACCGCGGCGCAAAGCACCGATCTGAAAGTCTACGAAGCGGCGGCCAAACGCGGCGAGGCGGATAACTCGCCGATCGACTTCACCCTGACCATCACCGCCAACGACCTCAACCGCATGATCAAGGAACCCGAGCACGCGGCGACCATTGTCGGCACCGTCATCGCCCCGGCGTTGTCGCCACAGCCGCTGACAGCGAGCAACGGCGTGTTCAATCTGTTCGAACAATTCGAGCAGCAGGTCGATACCCGGCACATGAAATACGACATGAAACTGACCGCTGAGGATGGCAACGACTACTTCTTCAGCGCTTTCAAAACCGTGCCGGAAGACAACGGCGTGCTGAACATCTGGCACGACACCAGCACGCTCTACGTGACGCTGTATCGAGGGCCGGACAAGACCGGCGAGGTGATCGGCTCGGGGGTGATGCACATTCATCCGACCGATTTCGCCAAGCAGATGACCACCATGAAAGTCCTCAACGCGCGCAACGAACGTGAGCGAATCGAAGGGCTGGCGCGCTTTGGCAAATTCTTCGCGGGGATTCTCTGGGAAAGCTATGGCGGGGTGTTTGCCGGGGATATCTACTTCAATCCAGATGCGCCGCCACGCTTGAAACGGCCGCTGGATGCGCCGACGCCAGCGGTGCATTTCTTCCCCACCGAGGACGGTGTCGAGTTGCGCCTGACTCGTTATCAGGCCGGCAGCAAAGGCCCGGTGATGCTGGTACATGGCCTGGGCGTGGGTTCGAATATCTTTTCCACCGACACCATTCAGACCAACCTGTTGGAGTACCTGTGCAAGCACGATTACGACGTCTGGCTGCTGGATTTCCGTGTGAGCATTCTGCTGCCGGCGAGCAAGAAGGAATGGAACGGCGACCAGATCGCCCAATACGACTTCAAGGCTGCCATCGCGCAGATTCAGCAGCAAACCCAGGCCAAAGATGTGCAGTGCGTGGTGCATTGCTACGGCGCGACGACGTTCTTCATGTCGCTGCTCGCCGGGTTGCAGGGTGTTCGTTCGGTGGTCTGCTCGCAGATTGCCGCTGACACCGTGGTTGCCACTGCCACGGGGCTGAAGGCCGGATTGCACCTGCCAGGGATGCTTGATGCGATCGGCATCAAGTCGATGACTGCTTACGCTGATAGCAAGGAAAACTGGTTCAACAAACTCTACGACAAGGCCCTTAACGGCTACGCGCGGATCGAGGCGCAGGGCTATTGCACCAACCCGGTGTGCCACCGCATTACCTTCATGTACGCGTCGCTGTATCGCCACGACACCCTCAACGAAACCCTGCACGACAACCTGCACGAATTGTTCGGCGAGTCGAACATCGAGACCTTCGAGCACCTGGCGCTGATCGTGCGTAAAGGGCATCTGGTGGATTTCAAAGGCAACGATGTGTACATGCCGCACTTTGATCGGCTGACCATGCCGATCTGTTTTATCAGTGGTGCCGACAACCAGTGCTATCTGCCGGAAAGCACTCTCAAGACCTACCAGCGTTTGTGCGATATGCACGGGCCAGAGCGCTATAGCCGGCAAGTGGTGCCGGGCTACGGCCACATCGACTGCATGTTCGGCAAGAACGCGGTGGTCGATGTCTATCCGATCATCCTTGAACACCTGGAGAAAACGGCCCTCGGTTGACTATTGACCGAGTCGACTGCTTCGCGAGCAAGCTCGCTCCCACAGGGGGCATGCATTCCAATGTGGGAGCGAGCTTGCTCGCGAAAGCGGTAGGTCAGGCGCTACACCTCTTGGGTCTGCACAAGGAAATGGATGACATGGACAGCTACATCCGCTGGTTTCAACGCTTCATCTGGATCGGCATTGCGATGAACATGGTGTTCGCCATCCCCGCGCTGTTTGCGCCGGGCTTGCTGACATCGGTGGTCGGTTTGCCGCCGCAACTCTCCGACCCATGGCTGGAAAACGCCGGAATGCTGCTGGTCGGCATCAGCGTGTTTTACATGCCGTCGGGTTTCAACGCACCGCGCTACGTGGTGCATTCCTGGCTGTGTGTGCTGACGCGGTTGATCGCGGTGATCTTCTGGATCTACCTGATCAACACCAGCAGCCAGGGCTCGGTGTTTGTGCCGATGTTGATGGGCGATCTGAGCTTTTTCCTGGTCCTCGGCATTTTGCTCTACCTCGGCACCACGCCGGAGAACCGGCCATGGGCGCTGCTCTGCGATGGCTGGCGCGAATGGCGCGCGGCGTGGCAGCGGCAATGGCAGAGTCACGCCTTCAAGGTTGGCACGCTGGTGGTGGTCGCGGTGCTCGGCTTCATCGGTTACGAAACCTGGTATCAGATGCTCCGCGTCGTCCCCGAACAGGAATATGCCTCCGACGAAGATCACTACAAATACGCCGCCATTGGCCTCGGTATCGAGGCGCGTATTCCCTATTACCTGTTCGCCGTGCTGCCGCAGATGTGCCCGGAAAAAATGCCCAAACCCGGTGGCTGGGAAGTCTTCGGCTTCCTCTTCGAGAATGGCAAGGACCTGCCGATCGGCATGGCCAAGCGGCAGATCGGCTACCCGACCGTCGAGCCGAATTGCGCGTTGTGTCACACCGGCTCCTACCGGGCCAATGCCAGCGACGTCGCCGTCAATGTACCGAGCGCACCGGCCAACACCCTGCAACTGCAAGCATTCCAGTGGTTTGCCTACGATTGCGCCAGCGACCCGAAATTCACCACAGACGCAGTGATGGCGGCGATCAACAGCAAATTCCAGTTGGGCTTCTTCGAAAAAATCTACAACCGCTACCTGATCATGCCCATGGCGAAAAGCGCCTTGCTCAAGCAGAAACAAGCCTACGCCTGGCAGAAGCTGCGTCCGCAACAAGGCCCGGGCCGCACCGACACCTTCAACCCGACGAAAATGGTCGTGTTTGGCTTCCCGGATGACTCGACCATCGGCACCGTTGATTTACCGCAAGTGTGGAACCAGAAACCGCGCGAATCGATGTACCTGCACTGGGACGGCAATAACAACAAGATCCACGAACGCAACTACGCCGCAGCGATGGCCGTCGGTGCGACGCCGGAATCGGTATTGCCGCCGAGCTTCAATCGAGTGACCAACTGGCTGCTCGGGCACAAGGCACCGACGTGGCCGTGGGCGCTGGATCAGACGAAAGTCGCGCAGGGCAAACCGATCTGGGAGGCGAACTGCGCTGCTTGTCATGACTTCGGGCGTGCCGACACCGGACAGGTCACTACCAACATCGATCAGCTCGGCACGGATCCGCATCGGCTCGATTCATTCACCGCAGGTTTGGTAGCCGCGTTCCACTCCTTTAAAAAACCGCCGTTCGATTTCGGCGCCTATCGCAAGACCCAGAGCTACAGCAACACGCCCACCGACGGTGTCTGGCTGCGCGCGCCGTACCTGCACAACGGCTCGGTACCGACGCTGTGGGACTTGCTGCAACCCGCGGAAAAACGTCCGCAGGTGTTCATCACCGGCTCGGACATCTACGACCCGGTCAATGTTGGCTTCGTCACCAGCGGCGCACAGGCCAAAGCCTCGGCCGACTTCAAGTACGACACGCGCCTGGAGGGCAACCACAACACGGGCCACCTGTACGGCACGACGCTGTCGGACGACGACAAGCGGGCGCTTATCGAATTCATGAAAACCCTGTGAACCCTTACGGATAGAGGAATTTGCCATGTCACTGGTCAGTCATTGGGAACACGAGTACGACAAGGTCAAAGTGCGCATTCACGGCTTGTTCACGCGCATGGAAATGGCCTGGATGAAACTCATCAGCGAACTGGAGCCGCAGGAGTTTCAGGCGATCATCAAGCTGTTGCAGCGCGGGCATGACCAAGCGCAATACGTGCTGAAAAATGGCGACTTGCCGGAAGATGAGCCGAGCGTGCCGTGGGAGTTGTCGCACGGCTTGTCGATCCTGCGCATCGGCAATGCCACGCCGCTGCCGCAATCGCCCGATCAACTGGCGACCCGCGTGCTGAAGGACGGCACTCTGCTCGGTTGTCGCAAGTGGGAACTGCTCGATCTGTTGTGGAGTGAGGCGCTGCTGAAGTGGATCGAAAACCTGCGCCATCACGCGACGTTCGGCACCGACCCGGCGGTGGTGCAAATGGATCGCGAGGTGACTCTGGCGATTGCCGGCGACTGGGGCACCGGGCCGTTCGACAGCCATGCGCCGGCGGTGTCGGTGGCCAATCAGATGCAACTGGCTCAGGCGGATTTCACCATTCATCTGGGCGATGTGTATTACGCCGGCAGTCATTCCCAGGAAGACGTCGACATGGCCGGTTGGCCAATGGGCACGCATGGCTCATTCACTCTCAATTCCAATCACGAGATGTACAGCGGTGCCCATGGCTACTTCAAGGAACTGGCCAAGCGTTTTCCGGGGCAGCAGGGCACCAGTTACTTCGCCTTGATCAACGATGACTGGCTGGTGGTCGGGCTGGATTCGGCCTATGCGTCGGACGCGATGAACCTGTACATGGATGGCACCTTGAACGAGCCGCAGATCCAGTGGATGAAAGGCCTGCCGAAACGCAAAAAACTCATGGTGCTCAGCCATCATCAGGGCTTCGATATTTCCGGGCACAACAAGACTGCGCTGTATCAACCGGTGTGCGATGCGCTGGGGCGTGAGCCGGATTACTGGTATTGGGGGCATCTGCATAACGGCATCGTTTATGCGCAGCAGGGCGGTCTGCATGCGCGCTGTGCCGGGCACGGGGCGATTCCCTATGGCAATGCCAGCGAGCTGAACGGGCATTCGCGGGTGTTGTGGTCGGAGACCCAGGATGCCAACGACCCGGCTTATCCGCTGCGGGTGTTGAACGGGTACGCGAAGATCCGCTTGGTGGGGGAGGAGATCTTTGAGGAGTTTATTGGCGAGGATGGATCGGTGAGGTGGTCATCGTACTGACTGATCGTTCCCACGCTCCGTGTGGGAATGCAGCCCGGGACGCTCTGCGTCCCAAAGGCCGAACGCGGAGCGTCCGTTGAGGCATTCCCACGCAGAGCGTGGGAACGATCAAGCAGAAGACATCAGCCTTGGACCGGGACGCCTTTGAGGTACGGCGCAGGCTCGGCGCCGAGGTTGTTCAACAGGCGCTCGCTGTACCAATCGACAAAGTTGACCACACCAAACTCATAAGTCTTGGAATAAGGCCCAGGCTGATACGCCGTGGAGTTGATCCCACGCTGGTTCTCTTCCGCCAGACGCCGGTCCTGATCGTTGGTCGCGTCCCACACCTGGCGCATGCGCTCAACGTCGTAATCCACGCCCTCAACCGCATCCTTGTGCACGATCCACTTGGTGGTGACCATGGTTTCCTGCGCACTGATCGGCCACACGGTGAAGACGATGATGTGGTCGCCCATGCAGTGGTTCCACGAGTGCGGCAGGTGCAGGATGCGCATCGAACCCAGATCCGGATTCTTGATCCGGCCCATCAGTTTCGCGCAGCCCTGTTTGCCGTCGAGGGTCATCGACACGGTGCCTTTGAGCAGTGGCATGCGCACGATACGGTTGCGCAGGCCGAAACTGGCGTGGGCGTAGGGGATCTTTTCGGCTTCCCAGGCAGCGGCGGAGGCGGCGACGTGATCCTTGAACGCCTGATCGGCGCGCGGGTCGGTGACGTCGTCCCATTCCAGCAGGGTTTTCAGCAGTTCCGGGTGCGACGCATTGCAGTGGTAACACTCGCGGTTGTTTTCCAGCACCAGTTTCCAGTTGGCCTTTTCCATCAAGGTGGTGGTAATCGCCACCTTGGTGTTTTCCATGTCGTACGGTTCCATGTAATGGTTCAGCGTCGAGAGGAAGTCATCAATGGCCGGCGGGTTCTCGGCCAGACTGATGAAGATGTAGCCGCCGGCAGTTTTCACGTTCACCGGTTTGAGGCCGTACTGCTTCATGTCGAAGTCAGCGCCCATTTCGGTGCCGGCGAACAGCAGGCGACCGTCCAGCTCGTACGTCCATTGGTGGTAATGGCAGACCAGTTTGGCGACTTTGCCTTTTTCACTGGTGCACAGGCGCGAGCCACGGTGGCGGCAGACGTTGTGGAACGCATGCACCACGCCTTCGGCGCCACGAATGACGATGATCGGGTTCTTGCCGATCTGCAGCGTCAGGTAGTTGCCTTTGGCCGGGATCTCGCAGGTCATGCCGGCGATCAACCACTCTTTCTGGAAGATCTCCTGCATGTCGATATCGAACAGCCGCTCATCGCTATAGAACGGTTGCGGCAGCGAAAACGTCCGCTCGCGCTCCTGGAGCATTTGTGCGGTGGCCTTGCGTGCGGGTTCCAGCGGATCGCCCAGGCTGATTTTTGCGGTGACGTCCATCGATGTGATCCTCATGGCCATCTGCGTGGCCGGCGAAAAGTGGCTAATCAGGTGTGCTGCTAACGGTTGCTACGCAAGGTGTAAAGAATCTGTCTTGGTGTTGGGGCGAGTGTGGGGCCGGCGCGGGGCGGAACCTTATCCATGGGCGACATGGTGCAATCTGTTCCCGACGCGCAACCCCCGGTGGTTGGGGGCTGGTCGCGATAAGTATGCCGATGTCGCGGATAGGTAAACGGGTGGTTCGCGCTATACGCAGAATCGCCGACATGAGGCCGACAGTCGGCCGTGGAGAACAGCATGTCCAACAGCTTCCTGAATCCGGTCACCACCCAGACCTGGGCCAATGGCCGACACATCGTCCGTTGCGTCAAAGTCATCCAGGAAACCTGGGACGTGCGCACCTTCTGCTTTATGGCCGATCAGCCGATCCTGTTCTTCTTCAAGCCCGGGCAGTTCGTGACCCTGGAGCTGGAAATCGAAGGCCAGCCGATCATGCGTTCGTACACGATCTCCAGTTCGCCGTCGGTGCCGTACAGCTTTTCGGTGACGATCAAGCGTGTGCCGGGCGGCAAGGTTTCCAACTGGCTGCACGACACGCTGCATGAAGGCCAGGAGCTGGCGGTGCACGGGCCGGTCGGGCTGTTCAACGCCATCGACTTCCCGAGCCCGAAAGTCCTGTACCTGAGCGGCGGTGTTGGCATCACGCCGTGCATGTCGATGGCGCGCTGGTTCTACGACACCAACGCCAACGTCGACATGACCTTTATCCACAGCGCGCGCTCGCCGAAAGACATCATTTACCACCGCGAGCTGGAGCACATGGCGTCGCGGATCGACAACTTCAGCTTGCACCTGATTTGTGAGAAGCATGGCTTGGGTGAGCCGTGGGCCGGTTATCGCGGTTACCTGAACCACAAGATGCTGGAATTGATGGTGCCGGACTTCCTTGAGCGCGAAGTGTTCTGTTGCGGCCCGACGCCGTACATGAATGCGGTCAAGCGGTTGCTGGAAGTGGCCGGGTACGACATGTCGCGTTATCACGAGGAATCGTTCGGTGCTACGCCACCGGAAGCGCGTGCCGATGCGGTGGAGCAAGCCGAGCAGGCTGCGGATGCGCCGGAAATCGATGCGGCGGATCTGCATCAGGTCGAATTCACTTCTTCGGGCAAGAGCATTCGTGTGGCTCCGGGCGAGACCGTGCACGCGGCGGCGGCCAAGTTGGGCTTGATGATTCCGAAGGCGTGCGGGATGGGGATTTGCGGGACGTGCAAGGTGCTCAAGCTGGGCGGCGAGGTGGAGATGGAGCACAACGGCGGGATTACCGAGGACGACGAGGCCGAGGGGTTTATCTTGTCGTGCTGCAGTGTGCCTAAAGGCGATGTGAGGATCGAATTCTAACGGGATCCCTGTGTAGGAGCTGCCGAAGGCTGCGATCTTTTGATCTTGTTTTTGAAGATCAAAAGATCGCAGCCTTCGGCAGCTCCTACATGGGTTGTGTTCAGTCGATGAACAGGTCGGGCATCAGGGTTGTAGTGCTATCCGGTTCAAAGCGGTAGTGATCGAACTCGGTCATGCCGCTCTCCCGCAAAATCTCCTCATCAATCAGCAACCGCCCGGTGATCTGCCGTCCACCGCTATCCAGAATCACATGCGCCGCATCCGCCATGATCGAAGGCAGACGCGCCTGTTTGAACGACTCCCGGTTCCCCAACTGAAACTCAATCGCCGCCGTGGCAATCATCGTCTGCGGCCACAACGAATTCACGCTGATTCCGTACGCGGCAAACTCCTCGCTCATCCCCAGCGTCAGCATGCTCATGCCGTACTTGGTCACGGTGTAGGGGCTGAACTGTGCAAACCACTTGCTCGCCAGGTTCAACGGCGGCGACAGGTTGAGAATGTGCCCGGCGGATTTCTTCAGATAGGGCAGGGCAGCCTGGCTACACAACAGCACCGCGCGAGTGTTGATCTGGTGCATCAGGTCGAAACGCTTGAGTTCGATGTGTTGCACCCCGGTCAGTTTGATCGCCCCGGCGTTGTTCACCAGCGCGTCGATGCCACCAAAATGATCGTTGGCCTGGGCCAGTGCCTGGCGCACGCCGTCCTCATCACGCACATCCACCTGCAACGCCAGCGCCTTGCCTCCCGCCGCCTCGACTTCAGCGGCGACGCTATGAATGGTGCCGGGCAGTTTTGCGTGGGGTTCGGCGCTCTTCGCCGCAATCACGATATTGGCCCCGTCCTTGGCGGCGCGCAGCGCAATCTCACGGCCAATGCCACGGCTGGCGCCGGTGATGAACAGGGTTTTGCCTTGTAACGACATGCCGATGCTCCTGCTTATTGTTATGTGAGCGGAGGGCTCGACAGACAATGTAGACCAAGCAGATCAGGTAACGCTGTCTCCGCCATGATCGTTCCCACGCTCCGCGTGGGAATGCAGCCGTCGACGCTCCGCGTCATAGCGGTGTTAAGGATGTCGACAGTGGTGAGGCTGGAACGCGGAGCGTCCGGAGAGGCATTCCCACGCGGAGCGTGGGAATGATCAGTGGGGTGGAGTCAGATCTGATCGTTCTTACGCTCTGCGTCCCATCAATACCAGCACTGAACCTCAATCAGCCCCGGCATTCCCGCATAGTCCCTGGCACTCGAATAACGCCAATGCTCCGGCAAGTCCACATATCCGCGTTTCACTGGATTGTTGTGGATGTATTCAAGTTTCTGGCGCATCACCGATTCGCTATAAACCATTTCTGCGTGAGAACCTTCCTGCCATAACTGATACACCCGGTCCTGCTTGTGTGCGCGTTTGCTAAAGCACAGACGTTGTAGGGCTTTGTCGGCGCCTTTGCTTTGCAGATCATCAATAATCTTTCGAGCGGTGAATGACTTGAACTGACTCAGGCATTTGCTCAGATCGGGTGCTTGGGCGACGAAGTGAAGATGGTTTTCCAGAATCACGAAGCCATACAGCTTCAAGTCATGATGAGTCTGTTGATAACGCCAGCAGTTGAGCAGGTGGTCGACGATGTAAGGGCGGATGAACAGGGGTAACCATTCCATGACCGTGCAGGTCAGAAAATGCGGTTTGTCAGTTTCGATAATGGTGTAGCGGCTGCGACCCATGGGATTCTTCCTTGAATCTTGCGGTGCGACGGGAATGGAACGCGGAGCGTCCCGGGAGGCGTTACCACGCAGAGCGTGGGAACGATCAGGGTGAGGCGGACGGGATGTTCGCGATAGAGGGGAAGTCTGATGCTGCGGTGGGAAAAATCATTCCCGACCAGAGATCGTTCCCACGCTCTGCGTGGGAATGCAGCCATTGACGCTCTGCGTCATAGCGGTGTTTAGCGTCTGGGGGATGGAACGCGGAGCGTCCCGGGAGGCATTCCCACGCGGAGCGTGGGAACGATCAGTGCGGTGGCGGGAGGTCAGGCGGACATGACTTCGCGGATGTCGCGGGCGAGTTCGCGGACGCGTTCTTCTTCGGTGTCCCACGAGCACATGAAGCGCGCGCCGCCCTTGCCGATGAAGGTGTAGAAGCGCCAGTTTTTCGCGGTCAGCGCGGCGATGGCCGGTTCCGACAGTTGCAGGAACACGCCGTTGGCCTGCACCGGGAACATCAGTTCGACGCCGGGAATGTCGCTGACCAGTTCGGCCAGCAATTGTGCGCAGTGGTTGGCGTGGCGCGCATATTTCAGCCAGGCGTCGGTTTCGAGGATGCCGACCCACGGTGCCGAGAGGAAGCGCATTTTCGACGCCAGTTGCCCGGCCTGTTTGCAGCGGTAGTCGAAGTCTTCCGCCAGTTCGCGGTTGAAGAACAGTATCGCTTCACCCACAGCCATGCCGTTCTTGGTGCCGCCGAAGCACAGCACATCAACACCGGCCTTCCAGGTCAGATCGGCCGGCGAGCAGCCGAGGAACGCGCAGGCGTTGGAGAAGCGCGCGCCGTCCATGTGCAGGTGCAGGCCCAGCTCTTTGCAGGTGGCGCTGATGGCGCGGACTTCTTCCGGGGTGTAGACGCTGCCGACTTCAGTGGCTTGGGTCAGGGTGACCACGCGCGGTTTCGGATAGTGAATGTCCTGGCGCTTGAGCGCGACTTCGCGGATCGATTGCGGGGTGATCTTGCCGTTTTCAGTGCCGGCGATCAGCAGTTTCGAGCCGTTGGAGAAAAATTCCGGCGCGCCGCATTCGTCGGTTTCGACGTGGGCGGTTTCCGAGCAGATCACGCTGTGGTAACTCTGGCACAGCGACGACAGGGCCAGCGAGTTGGCGGCGGTGCCGTTGAAGGCGAAGAACACTTCGCAGTCGGTTTCAAACAATTGGCGGAAATGGTCGGACGCGCGTGCGGTCCATTCATCGTCGCCATAAGCGCGCTGGTGGCCGTGGTTGGCCTGCTCCATCGCAGCCCAGGCTTCAGGGCAGATACCGGAGTAGTTGTCGCTGGCGAATTGTTGGCTCTTGTCGGTCATGGCCGGCTTCCGTGGTCGAGACTCTTGTGAAGGCTCGTGGTCAATGATGGTGCGCACTTTACCGAAGATCTTCCGGGGAGCACACGGGATGTCGCTGTCAGAACATTACATGGACGCAGGCCGATTATGCACCTGACTAAACGCGACGGCGCGCTGGATCTGCTCAAGTGGCTGGCGCTGCTGAGCATGTTGCTCGATCACCTGCGATATGTCGGGTTCTCCGCCGATTGGCTGTACGTGCCGGGGCGGCTGGCGTTTCCGTGGTTTTGTCTGGCGATGGCGGCGAATCTTTCGCGTGATGGTTCGCGGAGGATGGAGTGGCGGTATCTGGGGTGGTTGTTGCTGTTCAGTGCCGTCAGTGAAATTCCCTACCGGTTGTACATTCCTGAGCCCGATACGTTGAATGTGATGCCGACGCTGGCGCTGGGGTTGTTGGTGGCGCGGGGGTGGCAGGATCCCTCGATCACGTCGCGATTGCTCGGTGTTACCGCGCTGGTGCTGGCCGCTATATACCCGGAACGTTTGATGTTCGGCTTCTTCGGGGTCCTGCTGCCGTTGGCGATGCTGCTGGTGTTTCGCCTTCCTTGGTACTTCAGCTTGCTGCCGGGATTGATCTGTCTCGTCGCCAATCAATGGCAGGTGCTGTATGACTCGGCGAAGTTCGGCAGTAGTGTTGCGATCCTTGGCATTGCCACCTGTCTATTTGCGCCCATGCTCGGAATGATCCTGTTGCGACATGCACGACATCTCCAGCCGCCACCGATGCGCCGTTGGGCCTACGCCCTCTATCCCGCGCATTTCCTCCTGCTGCTCGCCGTCCGCCAATTGATCGCATAACCCCTGTAGGAGTGAGCCTGCTCGCGATGGCGGCGCATCAGCCAACATTTGCTCAGATGACCCACCGCCATCGCGAGCAGGCTCACTCCTACAGGGGATCTGTGCAGATTCAACGAGCCATTTCCGGCCATGTCGTAAACGCACCTTTGCGTGGCGCGCGCAGGCATTTGAGCTGTCTGCGCCGGTCATACCATCGGCATCAAAGGGCACTGCCTTCAATGCCAGTGCCTTACCGAGACGAATGGCGCACAGATGCCGCTGGGAGAGACGCGATGTTCAGCAAGCAAGACCAGATCCAGGGTTACGACGATGCACTGCTGGCGGCGATGAATGCCGAGGAGCAACGTCAGGAAGATCACATCGAGCTGATCGCGTCGGAGAACTACACCAGCAAACGCGTGATGGAAGCGCAAGGCAGCGGCCTGACCAACAAATACGCCGAAGGTTATCCGGGCAAGCGCTACTACGGTGGCTGCGAGCACGTCGATAAAGTCGAAGCACTGGCCATCGAACGCGCCAAGCAACTGTTCGGCGCCGATTACGCCAACGTCCAGCCACACTCCGGTTCCTCGGCCAACAGCGCTGTTTACCTGGCGCTGATCCAGCCGGGCGACACCATCCTCGGCATGAGCCTGGCCCACGGCGGTCACCTGACCCACGGCGCCAAAGTGTCGTCCTCGGGCAAGCTCTACAACGCCGTGCAGTACGGCATCAACACCGACACCGGGCTGATCGATTACGACGAAGTCGAACGTCTCGCCGTCGAATCCAAGCCGAAAATGATCGTCGCCGGTTTCTCCGCTTACTCGAAGACCCTGGACTTCCCGCGCTTCCGTCAGATCGCTGACAAGGTCGGCGCGCTGCTGTTCGTCGACATGGCCCACGTTGCCGGTCTGGTCGCTGCCGGTCTGTACCCGAACCCGCTGCCGTACGCCGACGTGGTCACCACCACCACGCACAAAACCCTGCGCGGTCCACGTGGCGGTCTGATCCTGGCCAAGTCCAACGAAGAGATCGAGAAGAAGCTTAACGCTGCCGTGTTCCCCGGCGCTCAGGGCGGCCCGCTGATGCACGTCATCGCCGGTAAAGCCGTGTGCTTCAAGGAAGCGCTGGAGCCAGGCTTCAAGGCCTATCAGCAACAAGTGATCGACAACGCTCAGGCGATGGCCAGCGTGTTTATCAAACGTGGCTACGATGTAGTGTCCGGCGGCACCGACAACCACTTGTTCCTGGTCAGCCTGATCCGTCAGGGCCTGACCGGCAAAGATGCCGACGCCGCCCTTGGCCGCGCGCACATCACCGTCAACAAGAACGCCGTGCCGAACGACCCGCAATCGCCGTTCGTGACCTCAGGCCTGCGCATCGGCACCCCGGCCGTCACTACTCGCGGTTTCAAGGTGACCCAGTGCGAAGTGTTGGCTGGCTGGATCTGCGACATCCTCGACAACCTCGGTGATGCCGATGTCGAGGCCAATGTTGCCCAGCAAGTGTCGGCCCTGTGCGCAGACTTCCCGGTTTATCGCTGAGTGTTCTGGAGTAACTGACTATGCAACGCTATTCGGGCTTCGGCCTCTTCAAACACTCCCTCAGCCACCACGAAAACTGGCAGCGCATGTGGCGCACGCCGACGCCGAAGAAGGTCTACGACGTGGTCATCGTCGGCGGCGGCGGGCACGGTCTGGCGACTGCCTACTATTTGGCGAAAGAGCACGGCATCACCAACGTCGCCGTGGTCGAGAAGGGCTGGCTGGGCGGCGGTAACACCGCGCGCAACACCACCATCGTGCGCTCCAACTACCTGTGGGACGAGTCGGCGCACCTCTACGAGCATGCGATGAAATTGTGGGAAGGCCTGTCGCAGGATCTGAACTACAACGTGATGTTCTCCCAACGTGGCGTCTACAATCTGTGCCACACCCTGCAGGACATCCGTGATTCCGAGCGTCGGGTCAGCGCCAACCGCCTCAATGGCGTCGATGGCGAACTGCTCAACGCCAAACAAGTCGCTGACGAAATTCCGTACCTCGACTGCTCGAAAAACACCCGCTATCCAGTGTTGGGCGCGACCGTTCAGCGTCGCGGCGGCGTCGCCCGTCACGATGCCGTGGCCTGGGGCTTTGCCCGTGCCGCCGATGCCTTGGGCGTGGATCTGATTCAACAGACCGAAGTGATCGGCTTCCGCAAGGAAAACGGCGTGTGCATCGGTGTGGAAACCAACAAGGGCTTCATCGGCGCCAAGCGCGTTGGCGTGGTCACGGCCGGTAACTCCGGGCACATGGCCAAACTCGCCGGTTTCCGTCTGCCGATCGAATCTCACCCGCTGCAAGCACTGGTGTCCGAGCCGATCAAACCGATTATCGACAGCGTGATCATGTCCAACGCCGTGCACGGTTACATCAGCCAGTCCGACAAGGGCGACCTGGTGATCGGCGCCGGTATCGACGGCTACAACGGCTACGGCCAGCGCGGTTCGTACCCGGTGATCGAGCACACCATTCAGGCCATCGTCGAGATGTTCCCGGTGTTGTCGCGAGTACGCATGAACCGCCAGTGGGGCGGCATCGTCGACACCACGCCGGACGCTTGCCCGATCATTTCGAAAACCCCGGTGCCGAACATGTTCTTCAACTGCGGTTGGGGCACCGGTGGCTTCAAAGCGACTCCTGGCTCGGGCAACGTGTTTGCCGCGAGTCTGGCCAAGGGTGAAATGCACCCGTTGGCCGCACCTTTCTCCATCGACCGTTTCCACAACGGTGCGTTGATCGATGAACACGGCGCTGCTGCGGTTGCCCACTAACAGGAGAAATCCCCATGTTGCATATCTTCTGTCCTCACTGCGGCGAACTGCGCTCCGAAGAGGAATTCCACGCATCCGGTCAGGCGCACATTCCGCGTCCGCTCGATCCAGGCACCTGCACTGATGAGGAGTGGGGCGACTACATGTTTTTCCGCGACAACCCGCGCGGTCTGCACCACGAGCTGTGGGATCACGTCGCCGGTTGCCGTCAGTACTTCAACGTCACCCGCGACACCGTGACCTACGAGATTCTCGAAACCTACAAGATCGGCACCAAGCCGCAATTCACCGACAAGGCTGATACGGCGAAAACAGCCACGACGGCGCTGGGAGAGAAGGTATGAGCCAGACCAATCGCCTGTCCAACGGTGGACGGATCGACCGCAACAAAGTGCTGAGCTTCACCTTCAACGGCCAGAGCTACAAAGGCTTCGAGGGTGACTCGCTGGCCGCCGCGCTGATCGCCAACGGCGTCGACATCATTGGCCGCAGCTTCAAGTATTCGCGTCCTCGCGGGATCTTCGCCGCCGGTGCCGAAGAGCCGAACGCGGTGCTGCAGATCGGTGCCACCGAAGCCACGCAAATCCCCAACGTGCGCGCTACGCAACAGGCGCTGTATCAAGGTTTGGTCGCGACCAGCACCAACGGCTGGCCGAGCGTCAACAACGACATGATGGGCATTCTCGGCAAAGTCGGCGGCAAGCTGATGCCGCCGGGTTTCTACTACAAAACCTTCATGTACCCGCAATCGTTCTGGATGACCTACGAGAAGTACATTCGCAAGGCTGCCGGCCTGGGTCGTTCGCCGACCGAAGTCGATCCGGACACCTACGACTACATGAACCAGCACTGCGACGTGCTGATCGTCGGCGCTGGCCCGGCCGGTCTCACCGCTGCACTGGCCGCTGCGCGCAGCGGTGCCCGGGTGATTCTGGCGGACGAGCAGGAAGAGTTCGGCGGCAGCCTGCTCGACTCCCGTGAAAGCCTCGACGGCAAACCGGCGATGGAATGGGTCGCCAGCGTCATCACCGAATTGAAGAACACCCCGGACGTGCTGCTGTTGCCGCGCGCCACGGTCAACGGTTACCACGACCACAACTTCCTGACCATTCACGAACGCCTTACCGATCACCTCGGTGACCGCGCGCCGATCGGTCAGGTGCGTCAGCGTATCCACCGTGTTCGCGCCAAGCGTGTCGTGCTGGCGACCGGTGCTTGCGAGCGTCCGCTGGTTTACGGCAACAACGATGTGCCGGGCAACATGCTTGCCGGTGCGGTGTCGACTTACGTGCGTCGCTACGGCGTGGCGCCGGGCAAGAAACTGGTGCTGTCGACCAACAACGATCACGCTTATCGCGTTGCTCTGGATTGGCTCGACGCCAGTCTGCAAGTGGTCGCCATCGCCGATGCGCGCAGCAATCCGCGTGGTGCACTGGTGGAAGAAGCCCGCGCCAAAGGCATTCGCATCCTCACTGGCAGCGCCGTGATCGAGGCCCGTGGCAGCAAGCGCGTCACCGCTGCCCGCGTTGCCGCGATCGATGTCAAAGCCCATTCGGTGACCAGCCCTGGCGAATGGCTCGACTGCGACGTGGTTGCCAGTTCCGGTGGTTACAGCCCGGTGGTTCACTTGGCTTCGCACCTCGGCGGCAAGCCGACCTGGCGTGAAGACATCCTCGGTTTCGTACCGGGCGAAGCACCGCAGAAACGCGTGTGCGTCGGTGGCATCAACGGTGTTTACGGTCTCGGCGATTCGCTCGCTGACGGTTTTGAAGGCGGCGTGCGTGCTGCCGCTGAAGCCGGTTTCCAGACAGTCGAAGGCGTGCTGCCAAAGGCTCTGAGCCGTCACGAAGAGCCGACGTTGGCGCTGTTCCAGGTGCCGCATGAAAAGAACACCGCACGGGCGCCGAAGCAATTCGTCGACCTGCAAAACGACGTGACCGCTGCTGCCATTGAGCTGGCAACTCGTGAAGGTTTCGAGTCGGTCGAGCACGTCAAACGCTACACCGCGCTGGGCTTCGGCACCGATCAGGGCAAGCTCGGTAACGTCAACGGTCTGGCCATTGCCGCCCGTTCGCTGAACGTGACCATCCCGCAGATGGGCACCACGATGTTCCGCCCGAACTACACGCCGGTGACTTTCGGCGCCGTGGCCGGTCGTCACTGTGGGCACATCTTCGAGCCGGTGCGTCACACTGCGCTGCACGCCTGGCATGTGAAGAACGGCGCCGAGTTTGAAGACGTCGGTCAGTGGAAGCGTCCATGGTACTTCCCGAAAAACGGCGAAGACCTGCATGCCGCCGTTAAGCGCGAATGCAAAGCCGTGCGCGACAGCGTCGGCCTGCTCGATGCCTCGACCCTCGGCAAGATCGACATTCAAGGCCCGGATGCCCGCGAGTTCCTCAACCGCGTGTACACCAACGCCTGGACCAAACTCGACGTGGGCAAGGCGCGCTACGGTTTGATGTGCAAAGAAGACGGCATGGTCTTCGACGACGGTGTCACGGCGTGCCTGGCCGACAACCATTTCGTCATGACCACCACCACCGGCGGCGCCGCTCGCGTATTGCAATGGCTGGAGTTGTACCACCAGACCGAATGGCCGGACATGAAGGTCTACTTCACCTCCGTCACCGACCACTGGGCGACCATGACCCTGTCCGGGCCGAACAGCCGCAAGCTGCTCAGCGCCGTGACTGACATTGACCTGAGCAACGAAGCCTTCCCGTTCATGACCTGGAAAGAAGGTCTGGTCGGCGGGGTGCCGGCGCGGGTGTTCCGTATCTCGTTTACCGGTGAGCTGTCGTACGAAGTCAACGTGCAGGCCGACTACGCGATGGGCGTGCTGGAGAAAATCGTCGAGGCCGGCAAGCAATACAACCTGACACCGTACGGCACGGAAACCATGCACGTGCTGCGTGCCGAGAAGGGTTTCATCATTGTCGGTCAGGACACTGACGGCTCGATGACCCCGGACGACTTGAACATGGGCTGGTGTGTGGGTCGCACCAAACCGTTCTCGTGGATCGGCCAGCGTGGGATGAACCGTGAAGACTGCGTGAAAGATCAGCGTAAGCAGTTGGTGGGCTTGAAGCCAATCGATCCGAATGTCTGGCTGCCGGAGGGCGCACAACTGGTGTTCAACACCAAGCAGACGATTCCGATGACCATGGTCGGCCACGTGACCTCCAGCTACGCGCACAACTCCCTCGGTTATTCGTTTGCCATGGGTGTGGTCAAGGGCGGTCTGAAGCGTCTCGGTGAGCGGGTGTTTGCACCGCTGGCCGATGGCAGCGTGATCGAGGCGGAAATCGTTTCTTCGGTGTTCTTCGATCCGAAGGGTGATCGCCAGAACATCTGACAGCTTCGGGCCCTGTGGGGTGGCTGATGTCGCCTTCGCGAGCAAGCTCGCTCCCACAGGTTTCGGGTTGTTAATGGAATTTGTGTCAGGCATCAGTCCAGTGTGGGAGCGAGCTTGCTCGCGAAGGCGGCAGTACAGCCACTACAGGGACCGGAACCAACAGAATTGATAAAGGTGCTTTATGACCACAGCCAATGTTTACCAACAACGCCCGACCACCGGGGCCAAGGCCGAGTCGTCGCTGCACCATGCCGACCTCGCCAGCCTGGTCGGCAAGGGCCGCAAGAACGCCGGCGTGATCGTGCGGGAAAAGAAACTCCTCGGCCACCTGACCATTCGTGGTGATGGCCACGATGCAGCCTTCGCCGCTGGCGTGCACAAAGCCCTGGGCATCGAACTGCCCGGCGCTCTGAGCGTCATTGTCAAAGGCGAAACCAGCCTGCAATGGATGGGCCCGGACGAGTGGTTGCTGATCGTGCCGAGCGGTGAAGAATTCGCCGCTGAACAAAAGCTGCGTGAAGCGCTGGGCGATCTGCACATCGCGATCGTCAACGTCAGCGGCGGCCAGCAAGTGCTCGAACTGAGCGGGCCGAACGTGCGTCAGGTGCTGATGAAGTCGACCAGCTACGACGTGCACCCGAATAATTTTCCGGTGGGTAAAGCGGTCGGCACGGTGTTCGCCAAGTCGCAGCTGATGATTCGGCATACGGCTGAGGACACTTGGGAATTGCTGATTCGTCGCAGTTTTTCGGATTACTGGTGGTTGTGGTTGCAGGATGCTTCGGCTGAGTACGGGTTGAGCGTTCAGGCCTGAAAGATCAAAAGCTACCCCCTCACCCCAGCCCTCTCCCCCAGGGGGGAGAGGGGGAAAGGGAGCAGATTTGTGTAGTTTTCGAGCCTGAGTTCGCCGCGATATTTCAGGTCGGCGTAGCTCGAAACAACACCTCGGTCAGTCCCCTCTCCCTCTGGGAGAGGGCTAGGGTGAGGGAAAAACCTGACACCCCGCACAAAGAACAGGAGTCACCGCACCATGAGCCGCGCCCCAGACACATGGATTCTGACCGCCGACTGCCCCAGCGTCCTCGGCACCGTGGACGCGGTCACGCGTTTCCTGTTCGAGCAGGGTTGCTACGTCACCGAGCACCACTCGTTCGATGACCGCCTCTCCGGGCGCTTCTTCATTCGCGTGGAATTCCGCCAGCCCGATGGTTTCGACGAACAATCCTTCCGCGCAGGCCTGGCCGAACGTGGCCAGGCCTTCGGTATGATTTTCGAGCTGACCGCGCCGAATTACCGGCCGAAAGTGGTGATCATGGTTTCCAAGGCCGATCACTGCCTCAACGACTTGCTCTACCGCCAGCGCATCGGCCAGTTGTCGATGGACGTCGCGGCGGTGGTCTCCAATCACCCGGATCTGAAACCGCTGGCCGACTGGCACCAGATTCCCTACTACCATTTCCCCCTCGACCCCAACGACAAGCCGTCGCAGGAGCGTCAGGTGTGGCAGGTGATCGAAGAATCCGGCGCCGAACTGGTGATCCTCGCCCGCTATATGCAGGTGCTGTCGCCGGAGTTGTGCCGCAAGCTGGATGGCAAGGCGATCAACATTCATCACTCGTTGCTGCCGGGCTTCAAGGGCGCCAAGCCGTATCACCAGGCTTACAACAAAGGCGTGAAACTGGTTGGCGCGACGGCGCATTACATCAATAACGACCTCGACGAAGGGCCGATCATTGCCCAAGGCGTCGAGGCGGTGGATCACAGTCATTACCCCGAGGATCTGATTGCCAAGGGGCGCGATATTGAAGGCCTGACGTTAGCCCGTGCTGTTGGATATCACATCGAAAGAAGGGTTTTCCTCAACGCCAATCGCACGGTCGTTCTTTAGATCGCTTTCGCGAGCAAGCTCGCTCCCACATTGGAACGCATACCCCTGTGAGAGCGAGCTTGCTCGCGAAGAGGCCATAACAGGCAACACATAAACAGCATCTGTACCCGAGCACTCAACGCGCTGCCTGCCTGGGCAACGCGGTTCCATAAAAACAACAGCGAGGTGAAAGCATGTCTGGCAATCGTGGTGTGGTGTATCTCGGCGCTGGCAAGGTCGAAGTACAGAAAATCGACTATCCGAAAATGCAGGACCCGCGCGGTCGCAAGATCGAGCACGGGGTCATTCTCAAAGTGGTTTCCACCAACATCTGCGGCTCCGACCAACACATGGTGCGCGGCCGTACCACGGCGCAGACCGGTCTGGTGCTGGGCCACGAGATCACCGGCGAGGTGATCGAAAAAGGCTCCGACGTCGAAAACCTGAAAATCGGTGATCTGGTTTCCGTACCGTTCAACGTGGCTTGCGGGCGCTGCCGTTCCTGCAAGGAGCAACACACCGGCGTCTGCCTGACGGTCAACCCGGCCCGAGCCGGCGGTGCTTACGGTTACGTCGACATGGGCGACTGGACCGGCGGCCAGGCCGAATACGTGCTGGTGCCATACGCCGACTTCAACCTGCTGAAACTGCCGGACCGCGACAAGGCCATGGAGAAAATCCGCGACCTGACCTGCCTCTCCGACATTCTGCCCACCGGTTACCACGGCGCCGTAACAGCGGGCGTTGGCCCGGGCAGCACCGTTTACATCGCCGGCGCTGGCCCGGTCGGTCTGGCCGCTGCTGCTTCCGCACGTCTGCTCGGCGCTGCGGTGGTGATCATCGGCGACGTCAATACCATCCGCCTCGCTCACGCCAAGGCTCAGGGTTTTGAAATCGTCGACCTGTCGAAAGACGCGCCGCTGCACGAACAAATCGCTGCGTTGCTGGGCGAGCCGGAAGTGGATTGCGCAGTGGACTGCGTCGGTTTCGAAGCCCGTGGTCATGGTCACGATGGCGCGAAATCGGAAGCCCCGGCCACCGTGCTCAACTCACTGATGGGCGTGGTGCGTGTTGCCGGCAAGATCGGTATCCCGGGCCTGTACGTCACCGAAGATCCGGGTGCTGTGGACGCCGCCGCGAAAATGGGCAGCCTGAGCATTCGTTTCGGTCTGGGCTGGGCCAAGTCGCACAGCTTCCACACTGGCCAGACGCCAGTGATGAAGTACAACCGCCAACTGATGCAGGCGATCATGTGGGATCGCATCAACATCGCCGAAGTGGTGGGCGTGCAGGTGATCAGTCTCGATCAGGCGCCGGAAGGTTACGGCGAGTTCGATGCGGGCGTGCCGAAGAAGTTTGTGATTGATCCGCATAAGTTGTTTAGTGCGGCGTAAGGCTTAAGCGCGATGCAAAACGGCGACTTCAGGGTCGCCGTTTTTTGTTGCAAGCCCAGGTCAAAAGCTACCCTCACCCCAGCCCTCTCCCGGAGGGAGAGGGGGCCGACCGAGGTGTCTTGCGTCGTACATCGACCTGAAAGATCGAGTCGACTATGGATTCAACGCAAGTCTTTCACGTCGGCGTATTACGTCAATATCCCACGGTCAGTCCCCTCTCCCTCTGGGAGAGGGCTAGGGTGAGGGGCTTTGCTTTACAGCGCCGCCAGCGCCCCTTGATACAGAACCGGCCCAGTCGGCTGCCCAGTCGGCGAACCACCTTTAGGTTCAAGACTCACTGCCAAAGCAATCGGCTTGCCGATCAACACCTTCTGCGCTTCGCTCAACTCAACCTTGCCTTTGCCACCCGCCGGAATCACCCCGAGCGAGATCGGTTTGCCATCCGCCGGAATCGCCCACAGTTCCAGGCTGCGATCCGGCTCGACCGCCGCCAGCGTCAGCGGCTCGACTTGCAGGTAATCCGCATGCGCCTCGACCTTCAGTGCCGGTTGCGCATCGGCGCTCAGCAGGGTGGCGCGGTAGCGGGCGTCGTCGCGGTTGTACAGCGAGCCGAGAAACACCAGCACAGCGATGGAGCAGACCGCAGCGGTGAGTCGTAGCCAGTTCCAGAATGGCCGTTTCTCAGGCACATGCAGTTCTTGCGGTTCGATCCGCGCGGTGATGCCTTGCCAGACGCGGTCGGGCACGGGATGTTCCGGCAGCGCTTGCGTTAAAGCGCTCAGGCTTTCCTGCCATTGCGCCAGTTCAGCCCTTAGTGCAGCGTCATCCAGCAGCAACTGTTCAAAACGCCGACGTGCCGCCGCAGGCATCAGCCCGATCGCGTAATCGGCAGCAAGGGCGCGGCGCAGGGCAGGGGTCTGGTAGTTCATGATTCAAGGCACCGGCGCAGACGTTCCAGGCCACGACGGATCCACGATTTCACCGTTCCCAGCGGCGTGGCCAGGTGTTCGGCGAGTTCCGTGCACGACAATCCCTGGAAGTAGGCCACGGTGATCGACTGGCGCTGCATGCTGTCGAGGGTCTCCAGGCAGCGGTTCAGCGCATGCGCCTCGCGCGCGCTGTTCAGCTGATCATGAGCCGAAGGGCTTTCGTCCGGCAGCGCGTCCTGTTCGAGATCGGTCAATGGTCGGTCGCGGTGCTTGCGCAACTGGTCGATGGCTTGATTGCGCGTGATGTTGATCATCCAGGTCAGCGGTGCCGACAAGTGCGCTTCGTAGCGTGAGGCGTTGTTCCAGATGCGCACGAAGGCTTCCTGCAGCACTTCTTCGGCCAGATCGGCGCGGCCCATAAAGCCCAAAGCCACGCCATGCAGACGCGGGCCGACGCTGCGATAGAGCGTTTCGAAGGCGCGACGATCACCCAGTGAACACTGGGCCAACAGCTGTCGCAGCTGATCGGTGTCGGCGATGGAAATGACGACTCTCCAGGCAAAAGTGAGCGCGCGAGGGCGTGACTCGGACTGTTCAGAGGCTAGTTCAGCGACAGCGGTTATGCCATTCATCGCGAGGGGGTCCGGGATTTCACGTTTTATATACGCAGACCGGATGAAAATGGATGCGCCGCGCCGGAACATGCCGGCGGATGCCCGGTCAAACCGGCAGTTTCACTGCCCGTTCAACGGGTGGTTTTCACAGCGCAAGAGGATGTCTGAATGAAGATTTCACGCGGTATTGCCTTGGCTTCACTGATGACCCTTGCGGCCAGCCCGGTATTCGCCGGTTTCAGTCTGGATGACGTGACCAAGGCGGCTTCGAGCATGCAGGGTGGCAACGCGGCCACCGCCGCCGCACCGACTTCGGAAACCGCCGGTCTGCTGCAAGCCGTCACCGGTCTGGGGGTTACCCCGCAGCAAGCCGTCGGCGGCACCAGCGCCATGCTTGGCCTGGCCAAGAACCAATTGAGCAGCACCGATTATTCGCAGTTGGCCAAGGAAGTACCGGGCATCGATAAGCTGTCGGGCGGTAGCGGTAATCTGGCGGCGTTGAGCGGGTTGCTCGGTCAGTCCGGCAAGTCTGCCGGTCTGGAAAACGCGCTGGGCAACGTCAAGGACACCAATGACCTGAACAACGCTTTCGGTGCGTTGGGCATGGACAGCGGCATGGTCGGCCAGTTTGCCCCGGTGCTGCTCAAGTATCTGGGTGATCAGGGCGTTGGCGGCCCGCTGCTGCAGAGTCTGGGCAGCATCTGGGGCGCCGGCACCGGTAGCTGATTCAGCCGCGCTCGCTGCGCAGTTCGGCGATGCGCTGATCCTTCTCGTTCCAGAGCTGGTTGACCCAGCTCTGGACCTTCTGGCGAAACGCCGGATCATTCTCGTAATCGCCCTGCCACAACGCCGGGTCGAGTTCGCGGGTCTTGATATCGATGATCACGCGCGGCACGTTGCCGCTGATCAAATCCCAGAACCCCGGGATTTTCGCCTGTGGATAAACCACCGTCACATCGAGAATCGCATCCAGTTGTTCACCCATTGCCGCCAAGACAAACGCCACGCCGCCGGCCTTGGGCTTGAGCAAATGGCTGAACGGTGATTGTTGCTCGGCACTTTTCGCGGCGGTGTAGCGCGTGCCTTCCAGATAATTCACCACCGTCACCGGCTGACGCTTGAACAGCTCGCAGGCCTGTCTGGTGATTTCCAGATCCTTGCCCGCCAGTTCCGGATTCTTTGCCAGGAACGCTTTGGTGTAGCGCTTCATGAACGGGTAATCCAGCGCCCACCACGCCAGCCCCAGAAACGGCACCCAGATCAGTTCTTTCTTGAGGAAGAATTTGAAGAACGGCGTGCGGCGGTTGAGGGTCTGGATCAGCGCCGGAATGTCGACCCACGACTGGTGATTGCTGACCACCAGATACGAGGTGTCGCCGCGCAAGTCTTCGCCACCGCGAATGTCCCATTGAGTGGGAATGCACAGGCGGAAAATCAGCTTGTCGATTTCCGCCCAGGTCTCGGCGATCCACATCACCGCCGCCGATGCGTAATCGCGCCAGCGGCCTGGTGCGATCAGTTTGAGCAGGGCAGACACCAGCAATGGCCCGATCAGGATCAGGGTGTTGAGCAACAGCAGCAGGGTAACGAAACAGCCGGTGAGCAGGCGGCGCATAAGCAACTCTTTGCAAACGGATGGGCGCGCCATGATAAGCAGCTTCGCGCGACAGGCCAAATCGGCGGTGACGAATGTTTCACTTTTGAAGCGTTAACCTGATCGTTCCCACGCTCTGCGTGGTAACGCCGCCCGGGACGCTCCGCGTCCCTGTGATGCGGAGCGTCACTGGATGCATGCCCACGCAGAGCGTGGGAACGATCAAGCGCGCAACGGTCTAAAATCCCGTTGCCCAACCTCTCCCAAGGAAGCCCCTTACGTGAAATCCCTCCTTGCACTGTTTGCCCTCGTCGCCCTGCCGGTCATGGCCGCCGAGCCGACCCTGTACGGGCGCTACGAATACATCGCGCTGCCGGAAATCGGCGGTGAAGTGCTCAAGGCCAAGATGGACACCGGTGCGCTGACCGCCTCGCTGTCGGCCAAGGACATCGAGACCTTCACCCGTGATGGCGACGAATGGGTGCGTTTCCGCCTCGCCACCAAGGACGCCAGCAACAAGGTCTACGAACACAAGGTCGCACGCATCAGCAAGATCAAGAGCCGTTCGGATGAAGAGGACGAGGGCGAAAGCACCGAAGTCGCCAAGCGCCCGGTGGTCGATCTGGAGCTGTGCCTGGGCGACGTCAAGCGTACCGTCGAGGTCAACCTGACCGACCGCAGCAACTTCAACTACCCGCTGCTGATTGGTGCCAAGGCCTTGCGCGAATTCGGTGCGGCAGTGAATCCGGCGCGTCGTTTCACGGCCGACAAGCCGGACTGCTAAGTGGTCTCATTGACGTAACGTCAGGCTTGGGGCACCGTTCGCGCACTTAACCCACGGGCTCGGACGCCATGCCTCATATCCTGATTGTCGAAGACGAAGCGGCGATTGCCGACACGCTGATTTTTGCCTTGCAGGGCGAGGGCTTCACCACCACGTGGTTGAGCCTCGGCGTGGCGGCGCTGGAGCATCAGCGGCAGACCCCGGCCGATCTGATCATCCTCGACATCGGCCTGCCGGACATCAGTGGCTTTGAGACCTGCAAACAGCTGCGGCGCTTCAGCGAAGTGCCGGTGCTGTTCCTCAGCGCCCGGGATGCCGAGATTGATCGCGTGGTGGGTCTGGAAATTGGCGCCGACGACTACGTGGTCAAGCCATTCAGCCCGCGTGAAGTCGCGGCGCGGGTCAAGGCCATCCTTAAACGCATGGCGCCGCGTCCGACGATTGAAGCCACTTCGGCGCTGTTTCGTGTCGATCCGGAGCGGATTCAAATCATTTATCGCGGCCAGACCCTGAGCCTGACCCGCCACGAATTCCGCCTGTTGCAATGCCTCCTTGAACAACCCGAGCGAGTGTTCAGCCGCGAGCAATTGCTTGACGCATTGGGTGTCGCCGCTGATGCCGGTTACGAGCGCAGCATCGACAGCCACATCAAAAGCGTGCGCGCCAAGTTGCGTCTGGTGCGCGCCGACGCCGAGCCGATCCAGACCCATCGCGGCCTCGGTTACAGCTACAGCCCGGGGCACAGCTGATGTCACTGGGGCTGCGGATCTTTCTGGTGTACGTGCTGTTTGTCGGCCTGACCGGGTATTTCGTGCTCAACACGGTGATGGAAGAAATCCGTCCCGGCGTGCGTCAGTCCACCGAAGAAACCCTGGTCGATACCGCTAACCTGATGGCGGAAATCCTCCGTGACGATTTCAAGGCTGGCACTCTCAGTGAGAACCGCTGGCCCGAGTTGCTGCGTGCGTATGGCGAGCGCCAGCCGCAAGCGACCATCTGGGGCTTGCCGAAAAATCAGGTCAACCATCGCATCTACGTCACCGACGCCAAGGGCATTGTGGTACTCGATTCCAGTGGCGTGGCCGTGGGGCAGGACTACTCGCGCTGGAACGATGTCTACCTGACCTTGCGCGGTGAATACGGCGCGCGTTCGAGCCGTAGCGACCCGGACGACGCGAGCTCGTCGGTGATGCACGTCGGCGCGCCGATCCGTGACAACGGGCAGATTATCGGCGTGGTCACCGTGGCCAAACCCAACAGCTCTTTACAGCCTTACGTGGATCGCACCGAGCGGCGCTTGCTGTTTTACGGCGCCGGGTTGATCGGCCTCGGTTTGTTGTTCGGTGCGTTGTTGTCTTGGTGGCTGAGCCGCGCGCTGCACCGTCTGACCGGTTATGCCCAAGCGGTGAGCGAGGGCCGGCGGGTGGAAGTGCCGCATTACCGTGGCGGTGAACTGGAACAGCTCGCCACAGCGGTTGAGCAGATGCGCACACAACTGGAAGGCAAGGCCTACGTCGAGCGCTATGTGCACACGCTGACCCATGAACTGAAAAGTCCGCTGGCGGCGATTCGTGGCGCGGCGGAGTTGCTGCAAGGCGACATGCCGCCGGTTCAGCGATTGCGCTTTGTCGGCAACATCGACAGCGAAAGTGCGCGGATGCAGCAGTTGATCGAGCGGTTGCTGAACCTGGCGCAGGTTGAACAACGTCAGGGCCTTGAAGAGCGGGTCGCTGTGCCGCTGGCGGTTTTGGTTGATGAACTGTTGCAAGGGCAGGCGGCGCGGATTGAAGGCAAACAGTTGCGGGTCGAGCAGACGATTGCGCCGGATCTGCTGCTGATTGGCGAACCGTTTTTGCTGCGTCAGGCGTTGGGTAATCTGCTGGAGAATGCGCTGGATTTCACTCCGGTTCAGGGGCTGCTGCGTTTCAGTGCCGAGCGGGTTGGCGAGCAGATCGAATTTCGATTGTTCAATGAAACGGCGCCGATTCCTGACTACGCCTTGCCGCGTCTGACTGAGCGCTTCTACTCGTTGCCGCGTCCGGACAGTGGGCGTAAAAGTACGGGGTTGGGGCTTAACTTCGTTGAAGAAGTGGTCAAGTTGCATGGTGGGGCGATGCAGATTCGCAATGTCGAGAACGGTGTTGAAGTGACATTGCGCTTGCCTTGATTCAGTCAAAGATCGCAGCCTTCGGCAGCTCCTACATAGGGTTGCGTACACCTGTAGGAGCTGCCGAAGGCTGCGATATTTTGATCTTTCCACACAATCTCCATATTCCCCCCACATTCCCCTCATACAGCACCACCAGACTCTGCCCATCCAAACAGGGAGAGTCCCATGAACAAGAATCTGACGATAAAGCTCGGCGCCATTGCCGTGCTGATCCTGCTGTTGCTGATCCCGCTGCTGATGATCGACGGCGTCATCGACGAGCGCCAACAGTTGCGTGACGGCGTGCTTGAAGACATCGCCCGCAGCTCCAGCTACAGCCAGCAACTGAGCGGGCCGGTGATGGTGGTGCCGTATCGCAAGGTGATTCACAACTGGAAAACCAATGACAAGACCAACCAGCGCTACGACGAACCGAGCGAAGAGCGCGGGCGTTTGTACTTCCTGCCGGAGCGTTTCGAGCTCGACGGCCAGGTGCAAACCGAACTGCGTGCGCGGGGCATTTATGAGGCGCGGCTGTTCCACGCCGACAACCGCATCAATGGCCATTTCACATTGCCGGCGCAATTGGGGATCAAGGAAGACTTCAGCGACTACCAGTTCGACGCACCGTTTCTCGCGGTCGGCATCAGCGACATTCGCGGCATCGAAAATGCGCTGAAACTGGAACTCGATGGCCAGCGCCTGGACTTCGTTCCCGGTACTCAAGTGGGTTGGCTTGGTGAGGGTGTGCGAGTGACGTTGCCGCAGCTCGACACCAGCAAAAGCACCGAGTTGAGTTTTGGATTTGACCTGCGCCTGCAAGGCACCGGTTCATTGCAGGTGCTGCCAGTGGGCAAGAGCAGCAGCGTCAGCCTCACGGCCAACTGGCCACACCCGAGTTTCATCGGCAATTTTCTACCGGCCAAGCGTGAGATCAACGATCAGGGTTTCAGCGCGGATTGGCAGACCACGTTTTTCTCCACCAACCTGCAAGACGCCATGAGCCGTTGTGTGAGCGGCAATGATTGCGAGGCGTTCAATGGTCGCAGCTTCGGTGTGAGTTTCATCGACCCGGTGGATCAATATCTGAAGAGTGACCGGGCGATCAAATATGCGTTGTTGTTCATCGTTCTGACGTTCGCCGGTTTCTTCCTGTTCGAAGTACTCAAGAGCCTGGCGGTGCACCCGGTGCAATACGCGCTGGTGGGTGTGGCGCTGGCGTTCTTTTATCTGTTGTTGCTGTCGTTGTCGGAGCACATCGGTTTTGCCCTGGCGTATCTATTGTCGGCCAGCGCTTGTGTGTTGTTGATCGGGTTTTATGTCTGCCATGTGTTGCGCAGTGTGCGCCACGGTTTGAGCTTTTCGGCGGGGCTGGCGGCGTTGTATGGCCTGCTTTACGGGTTGCTGAGCGCTGAGGATTACGCGTTGTTGATGGGCTCGTTGTTGCTGTTCGGTTTGCTCGGTGTGTTCATGGTGCTGACGCGCAAACTGGATTGGTACGGGATCGGGCAGAAACCGGCCAAGCCGCTGGAGTTTGATGTGGGGGCGATGCAATGAGCGGGTTGCGTGAAGATCAGCGGGAGGTAGAGGTTTTGGTGACACTGATTTTTGCAGCGCTGCCATCGGAACCGAGGTGGTTCATTCGCGAGCAAGCTCGCTCCCACAGGATTGGTGTTGGAACAGAGATTTCTGCCATACCCAAAAACAATGTGGGAGCGAGCTTGCTCGCGAAGAGGCCGGTACAGGCGCCGCCGATTTAAGGCTTGGGCATGGTCGCGATCATGGACGGTCGCTGACTCACTTCAAAAAACCAGTTGGCCAGATGCGGGTTGGCGTCACGCCAGCCCAGATCCGGGAAGCGCAAATCGAGATAACCCAACGCACACGCCACGCTGATCGCTGCCACATCGAAATGGCTGGTCAGCTCGGCAATGGCATCCTTTTCCAGTACAGCGAGGGCGCGACGGATCTTGTCGCGCTGCGCTTCGAGCCATTCATCCCAATGCTTTTCCGGAGCACGCAAAACCATTTCATAACGCACCATCACCGATGCATCCATGATCCCGTCGGCCATCGAGGCCAGGGTCAGACGACGCCAGCGGGCCGCGCCTTCGCGCGGGATCAGCGGGTTGCCGACGTGTTGCTGGTCGAGGTATTCGAGAATCACGCGGCTGTCATGGATGACATTGCCATCGGCCAGACGCAGGGCGGGGATCTTGCCCAGCGGGTTGTCGAGATTGAGCTCGGCGCTCGGGCTGACCGGGCTGAGCACGCAGTCTTGCAGGGCGACGCGATCCTGCTGGCCGGTTTCGTACAGCAACACCATCACTTTGCGCACAAACGGGGAGAGCGTGTTGTGGTACAGGGTCATGCTGGGGGCGGACATTGGCAAACCTCGGTGATCATCGAAGAGCAGGTGGTTAGCCTAGCCAGATGCGGCGAGGCTGGCGAGAAATTGATGGTGTAATTACTGCCGCCTTCGCGAGCAAGCTCGCTCCCACAGGGGAGCGCATTTCAAATGTGGGAGCGAGCTTGCTCGCGAAGGGGCCATCCCAGGCAGCGCAGACTTCACCCGCGCAGCAGCAATCCCCTGACCGCCAAAAATGCCGGGACACCCAGCCCAACCCAACTCAACGCATCCCAAATCCCATCCCCCAGCAACGCCGCAAACAACCCCGCCGCACTGAGCAGTGCAATCACCAACGGCGTACTGAACACCTTCCAGAAATTCGACTGACGCGGCTTCATGCAGAGGCCTCCGCCGTTTCCACTACAGGCTTGGCCGCTTTGCGCCGCACCACCCACAAGTACACGCCACTGGCGAGGACGATGATGGTCAACACATCGAGGGTCGCCCAAAGGATTTTCATCGGCATGCCGCCGTAGTCACCGAAGTGCAGCGGCTGCGACATACCCATGGCGTCCATGTACCAAGGGCGTTCAGCCACGGCGGTGACTTGCAGTGTGGTGGCATCGATCAGCACCGGCGTCAGCAGGTGCGAGGTCAGGTGCGTGCCGCCCTTCATGAACACCGAGTAATGGTGCTCGCTGGAAAAGCGTGTGCCGGGGAAGGCAATGAAATCCGGCTTCATCCCCGGTGCCACTTCAGCGGCGATATCGAGCAAACGCGTGGCCGGCGCCAGGTGGGTCAGCGGAGGCGCATCGCGGTAAGGTTCGATCAGCGCAGTCAGTGCTTCATTGCGCCACGCCGCGATCAACAAGTCGGCGCAAGCGCTGATCACACCGGTCACGCCGACCACCAAGGCCCATGTCAGGGTGACAACACCGATCAGGTTATGCAGGTCGAGCCAGCGCAACCTTGTCGACTTGTCCTGACGCACCGTGCCGAACTTCAACCGGCGCATGAACGGCAGGTATAGCACCGTCCCGGAAACGATGGCCACGACAAACAGCAGCCCCATGAACGCCAGCAGCAATTTGCCCGGCAGCCCGGCAAACATGTCGACGTGCAGGCGCAGGATGAACAGCATCAAGCCGCCGTTGGCTGAAGGCGTTTCCAGCGCTTCACCGGTACGCGCATCGAGCATGAACGTGTGCGACGAATTCGGTTCGGTGCCGGCGGTTTTCGCCATGATCGTCAGCACGGCATTCGGCTCATCGTCATCGAAACCGAAATACTGCACGACTTCATCGGGGCGATGTTTCTCGGCGGCCTCGACCAGTTGCGCCAGATTCAGGCGCGGCGTGTCGGCCGGCATCTCGCGCACTTCGGGCGCATCGCCGAGCAGATGTTCGATCTCGTGATGGAAAATCAGCGGCAATCCGGTCAGTGCCAGCATCAGCAAAAACACGGTGCAGATCAGGCTGGTCCAAGTGTGGATGAACGACCAGCGACGAATTGTTTTACTTTTCATTTCATGACCTTCAAAAACACCAAAGCCGTCCACGAGGGACGGCCTGGTCACAGGGCCTGTTTCAGCTCAATCGCTTACCACTTGTAAGTGGCGCTGGCGACGACACTGCGCGTGTCGCCGTAGTAGCAGTAGAAGCTGTCGCAGGTGGAAATGTATTCCTTGTCGAACAGGTTGTTCGCGTTGACTGCCAGCGACGCGCCTTTGAGGCTGTTGTCCAGACGGCCGAGGTCGTAATGCACGCTCGCGTCGAACACGGTGTAGGCGTCCGCCTTGCCCAGCCAGGTATTGGCCTTGTCGCCGTAGGTGTTGCCGGTGTAACGCACGCCACCGCCAATGCCGAAGCCGTCGAGCACGCCGGCGTGCCAGGTGTAGTCAGTCCACAGCGACGCTTGCTGGTTCGGCATCAGTTGCAGGCGATTGCCCTTGTCGACGCCATTCTGCACTTCGGATTTGGCCAGGGTGTAGGCAGCGATGACTTTCAGGTTGTCAGTCACGTCGGAAACCGCTTCCAGCTCCAGGCCTTTGACTTTCACTTCGCCGGTCTGGCTGGTGATCGACACGTTGTTGACGAAGGTGTTGACCGAGACGTTCTTCTGGGTGAGGTCATACACGGCGGCGGTCAGCAGGGTTTTGCTGCCCGGTGGCTGGTACTTGATACCCAGTTCCCACTGCTTGCCTTCGGTCGGTTTTAGCGAGCCGGTCGAGGTGGCATCGGCACCGGTGGTCGGCTGGAAGGATTCGGCGTACGACAGGTACGGCACGAAACCGTTGTCGAAGACATAGCTGAGCGCTGCGTTGCCGCTGAAGGCCTTGTCGCGCTGAGTGTTGGTGGCATCGCCCTTGTTGATGAACTTTGTGCTGGTGTGCACCCAGTCTTCACGGCCGCCGAGGGTCAGGCGCCACTGGTCAAGGGCCATCTGGTCCTGGATGTACAGGCCGGTCTGGTAAGTTTTCTGGTCATAATCGTAAAACGCGGTGGAGCGCGCCGGGCGCACGATCGGCTGACCGTAGATCGGCGTGATCACGTTGGTGGTCAGGCCGTCACCGAAGATCGAGGTGTAGTTGGTGTTGCTGCGCTGGTGATCAAGGCCCAGCAGCAGGGTGTGGCGGATATCGCCGGTGGCGAAGTCGGCCTGGAAATTGTTGTCGACGGCGAATTGGCTGATGTCTTCTTCGACGCTGGTGCTGGTGCGCTTCACGTTGCCCTGATCATCGACTTGCGCGAACGGGTAGGAACCCGGCGTCAGCGACTGGAACGACAGGTCCGACTTGGTGTAGCGCAGGTTCTGCTTGAACTGCCAGACATCGTTCAGACGATGTTCGAAGGCATAGCCCAGCGCGTAGTAGGTGCGATCGTAATATTCCCAGTCCGGATCGCCCAGATTCTTGTGGTGGGAAATATCACCGAGCGGCGATTTGATCTTGGTGCCCTGCACCGGCAGGAACTGGCTGGTGATGCCGGTATCGTCGCGGGTGAACTGGCTCAGCAGGGTGAATTTGGTGTCGTCGTCGATGTTCCAGGTCAGGCTCGGCGCGATGTTGTAGCGCTTGTTGTCGACGTGATCGACCTGCGTGCCGCTGTCGCGCACGACGCCGCTGAGGCCGTAGAGAAACTGGCCGGCGTCATCGATCTTGCCGGTGCTGGCGAAGTTGATCTGGCGGTGATTGTCGCTGCCGTACTGCAACTGGATTTCGTTGCTGGCTTCGACGCTTGGGCGACGGCTGACCATGTCCAGCAGGCCGCCCGGCGGGGTCTGGCCGTAAACCGAAGAGGCCGGGCCGCGCAGCAGGGCGAGGCGGTCGAGGTTCCAGGTTTCCTGTTTCGGGTTGGCGTACACGCCTTTTGGCAGCGGCAGGCCGTCGAGGAACTGGGTCGGTTCGAAACCGCGTACACGCAGCCAGTCGGCGCGGGTGTCGCTGCCGTAGCTGCTGGCGGTAATGCCCGGCATGTAGCGCACGGCGTCGTCGAGGCTGTGCACGCTGCGGTCGTCCATTTGCTGACGTGTAGCCACCGAGATCGAACGCGGTGCTTCGACCAGCGCGGTGTCGGTCTTGCTGCCAGCGGCGGTGCGAGTGGCGGTGTAGCCTTCGACCGGGCCCCAGGCGCTTTCGAAGTTTTCCACGCCGATGACGGAAGTTTCCGGCAAGGCCAACGTTCCTTCAGGTACGGCCACCAGGGTGTAGGTGCCAGTGCTGCTTTGTTCCAGTTGCAGACCGGTGCCACGCAGGGCCGCGCGCAAGGCGCCGGACGCGTCGTACTGGCCGTTGACCGGTGCCGAGGTCTTGCCTGCCGCCAGTGACGGATTGAGCGACAGCGCAATCCCGCCCTGGCTGGCGATCTGGTTGAGGGTCGTCGACAGTGGCGCCGCCGGCAGATTGTAGGCACGCACGCTGGACGCTTGTTCAGCGGCGAGCAACGGACTGCTGATCAGCGGTGCGCTGAGCGCGATGGCGACAGCCAGCAGACTGGGGCGCAACAAGGTGTCTAGCGAACGGGACATACGGCGGCTCCTGAATGGAAATATTTCTCAATTGCCTGTGTGCCGGATGAAAAGCAAAAAGTGATAGGGCTGGATGAAAATAATTTCTATTAGCCGGAAAACAGCCACATTTCTGCGGGGTTGATCGTTCCCATGCTCCGCGTGGGAATGCCTCAATGGACGCTCTGCGTCCGCTTCGGCAGGGACGCAGAGCGTCCCGGGCTGCATTCCCACGCAGAGCGTGGGAACGATCAGGTCAAGGGGAGGAGGGCTCGGCCTTCGCGACAGTGACCCAATACGGCGTATGCCGCTCGATCTGCACCGGCAGGGTCGGCAGCAATGCGCTCAAGGCTTTATCGGTGTCATGCAGCGGGAAGCTGCCGGTAATCCGCAAATCCGCCACTTCCGGCGCCACGCCCAGATGCCCGCGACGATAACGCCCCAGTTCATGCACCAGATCGCCGAGGCGCGCGTTATCCACCACCAGCATGCCGCGCGTCCAGGCATCGGCGCCGGGAGTGAGCGTGGCAATCGAGCCGAATCCGTCACTGCGCAGCAGCACTTGCTGGCCTTCATGGAGAATTTGCTCTTCAGGGTTGGATTGCGGGTGCGCCGCGACCGCCGACTGCAACACGCTCAGGCGCGTGCCTTCGTCTTCACGCTTGACCAGAAACCGCGTACCCAGAGCGCGCATGCTGCCTTCGCGGGTTTCAACGATGAAGGGCCGCGCATCGCCATGACCGGTCTCGACGAGAATTTCGCCTTCCTGCAAAACGATCAATCGGCGCTTCTCATCGAAGCGCACATCCACCGCACTGTGGGTGTTCAGATTCAGCACGGTGCCGTCAGCCAGACGTACGATGCGCTGCTCACCGGTCGCGGTGCGTTGATCGGCGAGCCAGTAATCCAGCGGCAGAAAGCGTTCGCTGGCAAACAGGCCCACACCGACCAGCACCACAACGCTGGCCAGCCCACTGCCGAGCTTGCGTACCCGTCGCCGAATGCCTTCGCGCGATTGCAGCAAGGCGCTGCGGGCCGGGCCTTTGGCCACGCTGAATCGCTGATCGAGCATGCCCAGCTGGCGCCAGGCGCGGGCGTGTTCTTCATGGGCCGCATGCCATTTGGCGAACTCCTCGCGCTCCAGCGGACTGCTCGAATCGAGGGTCAGTTGCCAGGCAATCGCCGCGTCCAGCACATGGGCCGGCACCGGTCTGGAACTGGCCGGACTCATGTCGGTTCCCCGTACAGGGCGATGTAGCACTGCCGAATGCCTTGCGCCAGATACTGGCGCACACGCGGCACCGAAACGCCGAGCTTGTTGGCGATCTCGGCATGGCTGAGGCCATCGAGGCGGTTATAAAGGAAAGCGGCACGGGCCTTGGTCGACAGTTTGCCGAGCAAGCGGTCGATGGCTTTGAGGTCTTCGAGGATCATTTGCTGTTCTTCCACCGAAGGTTGTTCGCCTTCGGGGATCAGCATCAGTTCGGTGAGGTAGGCCTGTTCCAGCGCCGCGCGGCGGAAGTAGTCAAACAGCAGACCTTTGGCGATCGCCACCAGAAAGGCGCGCGGCTCGCGGGGCGTCAGCATTTCGTTGCGACCGAGCAGGCGCACAAAAGTGTCCTGACTGAGGTCTTCGGCGCGCTCTGGGCACGCCACATTGCGTCGCAGCCATGCCAGCAGCCAACCGCGATGGTCGCGATACATCGCACCGACGAGCTCACTGTTAGGGCTTGGGACTGACGACACCGGACATCACCGATTGGGAAATGTTAACTAACGCGAATTGTTCGCGATTGTGGCAGAGGTGGGAATGGTTAGCAATTGGCCACTGGTCAGGTGGGCGTTGAAGGCGAACCCTCACCCTAGCCCTCCCGAAACGTCGGACCGCCCAGAGGGAGAGGGGATCGATTGGGGGATATTGACGCAATACACCGACGTGAAAGATTTCTGCTGAATCCATAATCGACTCGGTTTCTCAGGTCGATGGAAAACCCGAGACACCTCGGTAGGCTCCCTCTCCCTCTGGGAGAGGGCTGGGCGGGCGGCGTTCCGATGAGGGGCTTTTGATTTAAAACGAAGGCGCCTGCTGCCTACGCTTCCACTGACTCAATCGCTGATGCAAATTCAACGGACTATGAATCTGCTGCCCTCGCGCCCGGCTGAACAGAATCAACGCCAACTCCGCCGTGGCCAGCGCATCGGCACTCGCATTATGCCGTTCGAACACCTCAAGCTTGAACCAGTCGATCCACTCATCCAGCCCGGCCTCACGAATATTCGCCTGCGGACACACCAGCGGCGCAATGTCGGCAACATCGAGAAACACCGGCTGCAACTTGTGCCCCAGATGCTCCTTCAACGCGCGCCCGAGCATGTGCTGATCGAACGGCGCATGAAACGCCAGCACCGGGCTGTCGCCAACAAACTCCAGCAATTCCAACAACGCCTCGGCCGGCTCACTGCCCGCGGCAATCGCATTCGGCCCCAATCCGTGAATCAACACGCTGGGGCTGAGCTTCAATTCGCGACATTGCAACGTGCGTTCGAACTGCTGACTGAAATCGATCGCGCCGTCCTCGATCACCACCGCGCCAATCGACAACACACGATCCTTGTTCAGGTTCAGTCCGGTGGTTTCCAGATCCAGCACCACCCAACGTTGTTCACGCAACGTGCATTCGCGCAGTTCAGTGATCGCCGGCAGCTTCGCCAGACGCTGTTGCAAATCCGCTGGCACCACCGGACTTGTCGGACGTAGCCACGAGAACAGGCTCATAGTTGATACCGCAACGTCAGGCTGCTTTGCAGGCGCTGGGCCTGGCGCAACGATTCACGCAGGATGCGTCGGTCGAGATGATTGAGGCTGTCCGGGTCGACTCGGTTGGAGTAGGGCAGATTCTCCCGCGTTTGCAGTTGATGCTGTTGCATGCGCGTCTGCTGAATGAAGTGATAGGCCTCTTCATACGCCGCGCCATCCAGTCGCTCGATGACTTCTTTCTCGACCAACTGCCGGAAGCGCTCAAGGGTGTTGTTGGCGTCGATGCCATTGGCCAGCGCCAGCAGTCGCGCGCCATCCACGAACGGCGTCAGCCCCTGCACCTTGAGGTCCAGCGTGGCTTTCTCCCCATTCTTGCGCGCCAGCACAAACTCACGGAAACGTCCCACCGGTGGGCGATTGCGCAGGGCGTTCTCGGCCATCATGCGCTGGAACAAACGGTTGTCGCCGACCTGATCAAGAATGCCCCGGCGCAGTTGTTCACAGCCTTGTTCATCACCCCAGACCACGCGCAAGTCGAAATAAATACTCGACCCGAGCAGATTCTCCGGCGTCGCCTCACGAATAAACGCCGCAAAGCGCCGTGCCCATTCTGCCCGCGACAGGCACAGCTCGGGGTTGCCGGCCATGATGTTGCCTTTGCACAGGGTGAAGCCGCACTGCGCCAGGCTCTGATTGATCTGCTGGGCCAGCGGCAGCAGCTTGCCGCGAATCTCCGCCGCATGCGCGGCATCGCGGGCGTCGAACAGAATGCCGTTGTCCTGATCGGTGTGCAGGGTCTGCTCGCGGCGGCCTTCGCTGCCGAAACACAGCCAATTGAACGGCACGCCGGGATCGCCTTTTTCGGCGAGGGTCAGTTCGATCACCCGGCACACGGTGTGATCGTTGAGCAAGGTGATGATATGGGTGATCTGCGTCGAAGACGCACCGTGGGCGAGCATGCGCTCGACCAGTTGGCCGATCTCGCCGCGCAGGCTCACCAGTTGTTCGACGCGCTGGGCGCTGCGGATCGTCCGGGCCAGATGCACCAGGTCGACCCGTTGTAGCGAAAACAGATCGCGCTCGGAGACCACGCCGCACAAACGCTGATCCTTGACCAGACAGACGTGGGCGATATGCCGTTCGGTCATGGCAATCGCCGCATCGAACGCGCTGTGGTCCGGCGAAAGATAAAAGGGCGAAGGCGTCATGTGGCGCTCGATGGCTTCACTGAAATCACCGATGCCAGCAGCCACCACATGGCGCAAATCACGCAGGGTGAAAATTCCCAGCGGTGACTTGTGTTCATCCACCGCAACGATGCTGCCGACCTGTTGCTCGTGCATCAGCTTCACCGCTTCACGCAGTGGTGTGTCGGGACTGCAGGTCACCGGGTGACGCATCGCCAGTTCGCCGAGGCGGGTGTTCAGCGAATATTGCGTGCCGAGGGTTTCCACGGCTTTCTGCTGCACTTGCTGATTGACCTGATCAAGCAGGCTACTGACCCCGCGCAAGGCGAAGTCACGAAAGGCATTGGAGAGGGCGAACAGTTTGATGAACGCCAGTTTGTTCAGCTGCAGGCAGAAGGTGTCCTCGCCGGCCAGATGTTCGGTGCGAGTCGCGCGTTCACCGAGCAATGCAGCCAGCGGAAAGCATTCGCCGGTGGTGATTTCAAACGTGGTCTCGGTGCCGGGTTTGGTGATGTGCTGACGTTCGCCGACCACCCGACCCTGTTTGACGATATAGAAGTGTTCGACCGGGCCGTCGGCGGGTTTGATGATGCTCTCGCCCTGAGCGTAAAACCGCAGTTGGCATTGCTCCACCAGATACGCAAGGTGGGCATGTTCCATCTGATTGAAGGGCGGGAAGCGCTGGAGGAATTGCAGGGTGCCCTGAATGTTCTGCAATACCGCGGTTTTCCCTGCCTGGATGAAGGCGTCCGCTTTACTCATAACCATTACCGCAGTCTTTTTCGAATTGTTGTTGTCGGATCGTTACGGCCATGGTCGACCCCTACGGACAGGGTGCCCATTGGACGTAAGTCTAGGTTTTGCCACCATTGGCGCCGTTTCGGAGATGCCCTACGCAAACAGTCGGAAATTCCTCGGTCTACCCCCTTGGAAAAAAATCCGACGAAGTGCACATTGAAGCTCTGCCCAGCGATGTCTGACCACTTGCCAAGGGACTGTTTTGAATACTTAGAGAACGCCATGTCCGACCACGATATTTTGAGCGATGCCGAGCGAGAAGCGCTCAGTGCAGTCATGCTCGAGCCTGACTTGCCACCGCAGCGTGTGTTGATCGTTGATGACGACAAGGACGCCCGGGAGCTGTTGTCGGAAATTCTCGCGTTGGACGGTATTCGTTGCATGACTGCGGCCAGTGGTGAAACAGCGCTGAAGATGCTCGCGGAAAAAACCTCGATTGGGCTGGTGATCACGGATCTGCGCATGGGCAATGTCGATGGCCTCGAGCTGATCCGCCAGGTGCGTGAGTCGGTGCGGGCGGCGCTGCCGATCATCATTGTTTCCGGCGATGCCGATGTGAAAGACGCGATTGCGGCGATGCATTTGAGCGTGGTGGATTTTTTGCTCAAGCCGATTGATACGGGCAAGTTGCTCGGTCTGGTCAAACACGAATTGGGTATTGACCCCTAAGAGCCCCTCACCCTAACCCTCTCCCAGAGGGAGAGGGGACTGACCGCGGTGAATGTGCAAGGTCCACCGACTTGAAATTCCTCAGTCGAACTCCGGTTTTGAAAAGCAAAAAGGTCGGCTCCCTTTCCCCCTCTACCCCTTGGGGGAGAGGGCTGGGGTGAGGGGGATCGATCTCAAGCCCTCCACAAATACCAGCCCACACCGCACTAACAAAAAAGCCCTGATCTCTCGATCAGGGCTTTTTCATGTCCGGCATTCAGCGCAAGTTACAGGCCGTTGGCCTTCTTGAACTCGCGACGACGACGGTGCAGAACCGGCTCGGTGTAACCGTTCGGCTGCTTGGTGCCTTCAACCACCAGTTCGACCGCCGCCTGGAAGGCGATGTTGCTGTCGAAGTTCGGGGCCAGCGGACGGTACAGCGGGTCGTTGGCGTTCTGACGATCCACCACCGGCGCCATGCGCTTGAGGCTTTCCATCACTTGCGCTTCGGTGACTACACCGTGGCGCAGCCAGTTGGCGATGTGCTGGCTGGAGATACGCAGCGTGGCACGGTCTTCCATCAGGCCGACGTCATTGATGTCCGGTACTTTCGAGCAGCCGACACCCTGGTCGATCCAGCGCACCACGTAACCAAGAATGCCCTGGGCATTGTTGTCCAGTTCGTTCTTGATCTGCTCTGGGGTCCAGTTCGGGTTGACCGCCAGCGGGATGGTCAGGATGTCGTCGACCGACGCGCGAGCACGTTTGGCCAGTTCGGCCTGACGGGCGAATACGTCAACCTTGTGGTAATGCAACGCGTGCAGCGCAGCAGCAGTCGGCGATGGCACCCAAGCGGTGTTGGCGCCGGCCAGCGGGTGAGCGATTTTCTGCTCGAGCATCGCCGCCATCAGATCCGGCATCGCCCACATGCCTTTACCGATTTGCGCACGACCTTGCAGGCCGGTGCTCAGACCGATATCGACGTTCCAGTTTTCATACGCACCGATCCATTTCTCAGCCTTCATGTCAGCCTTGCGTACAACCGGGCCGGCTTCCATGGAGGTGTGGATTTCGTCGCCGGTGCGGTCGAGGAAACCGGTGTTGATGAACACCACGCGCTCGCTGGCTGCCTTGATGCAGGCCTTGAGGTTGACCGTGGTACGGCGTTCCTCGTCCATGATCCCGACTTTCAGCGTATTGCGCTTCAGGCCCAGCACGTCTTCGATGCGGCCGAACAGCTCGTTGGTGAACGCTGCTTCTTCCGGGCCGTGCATCTTCGGTTTAACGATGTACACGGAACCGGTGCGAGTGTTGCGGCGTGAGGTGTTGCCATTGAGGTTGTGCATCGCCGCGAGGCAAGTGACCAGACCGTCGAGAATGCCTTCCGGCACTTCGTTACCGTCTTTGTCGAGGATCGCGTCGATGGTCATCAGGTGGCCAACGTTGCGCACGAACAACAGCGAACGACCGTGCAAGGTAACTTCACCGCCATTTGGTGCGGTGTAGGTGCGATCCGGGTTCATGGTGCGGGTGAAGGTCTGGCCGCCCTTGGACACGGATTCCGCCAGGTCGCCCTTCATCAGGCCGAGCCAGTTGCGGTAGATCACCACTTTGTCGTCAGCATCGACGGCGGCCACGGAGTCTTCGCAGTCCATGATGGTGGTCAGTGCCGCTTCCATCAGGATGTCTTTGACGCCGGCAGCGTCGGTCTGGCCAACCGGTGTGGTGGCGTCGACCTGGATTTCGAAATGCAGACCGTTGTGTTTCAGCAGGATCGCGATTGGCGCGTTGGCGTCGCCCTGGAAACCGATCAGTTGTGCATCATCGCGCAGGCCACTGTTGCTGCCGCCCTTGAGGGTGACCACCAGTTTGCCGTCGGCGATTTTGTAGCCGGTCGAATCAACGTGGGAGCCAGCAGCCAATGGCGCGGCTTCGTCGAGGAACGCACGGGCGAAGGCGATGACTTTGTCGCCACGCACCTTGTTGTAGCCTTTGCCTTTTTCCGCGCCACCGTCTTCGCTGATCGCGTCGGTGCCGTAAAGGGCGTCGTACAGCGAACCCCAGCGGGCGTTCGAGGCATTGAGAGCAAAGCGAGCGTTCATCACCGGCACAACAAGTTGCGGGCCGGCGGTACGGGCGATTTCATCATCGACGTTTTGCGTCGTTGCCTGGAAATCAGCCGCTTCTGGCAGCAGATAACCGATTTCTTGCAGGAAGGCTTTGTAGGCCACGGCGTCGTGCGCCTGACCGTTGCGTTCCTGATGCCAGGCGTCAATACGAGCCTGGAAGTCATCGCGTTTGGCGAGTAGGGCTTTGTTCTTCGGCGCCAGGTCATGAATGACCTTGTCGGCACCTTCCCAGAATTTTTCGGCGGTGAGGCCGGTACCGGGAATGGCTTCGTTGTTCACGAAGTCGAACAGGACTTTGGCGACCTGCAGGCCACCGACTTGAACGTGTTCAGTCATTGCTTGCCTCACTCTGCTCAGCTATTTCGCTTTTCAGCTCTTCAATTTGACAATGAAGCCTCTGGCCATTTAAACCACAAACCTGCCGACCAGTACATGCCATTGCTGGCGGCTGGGCTGGGACCAATCAACGGCTTGGGGCCTTGCTGACGGGGCTTTCAGGGTTGCGAACAGGCCTTGGGCAGACATCGATTCAGCGTTATGTAGTGCGCGCTGCGGCATACTACATGATGAGTTGCGCTTGTGAAAATCAGACTAATTACGTCGTTCTGCGACCTCATGTCGCATTGCGGTCACATCGCGGAACGGGATGTTCTCAAAAAACCGATGGATTGTTCCAGCTAAATATAAAAAGTTGTACACGATTTGTCGTTTCGGGCGTCTGAGGCGGCTGACCATCCCTTGCCTATACTTGCCCTTCTACAACAAAAGTCATGACAAGAGGGCTGCGCCATGGACCATCTCGTACTCACCGTTTTCGCCCCGGACAAGCCCGGGCAGGTCGAGCGCATCGCCCAATGCATTGCCGAACACGGCGGTAACTGGCTGGAAAGCCGCATGTCGCGGATGGCCGGGCAGTTCGCCGGGATTCTTCGAGTGGGGGTACCGGCAGAGGCTTACGACGAATTAGTCGATGCCTTACAAGCACTGTCGACTCATGGTATCCGCGTACTGATTGCCGAAAGCGGTATCGAGCAGTCCTGTACCTGGAAACCGATCGCCATGGAGTTGGTGGGCAATGATCGGCCCGGCATCGTGCGTGACATCACCCGGTTGCTCAGCGAACAGGGCGTCAACCTTGAGCGGCTGGTGACTGAGGTACGACCAGCACCGATGAGCAGTGAACCGCTGTTCCACGCTGAGGCGATTCTTGCAGTGCCACTGACCCTGTCGCTTGATGTCTTGCAGTCGCGCCTGGAAACCCTGGCTGACGATCTGATGGTAGAACTGGTGTTACGCACAGACGTTTAAGCGCCGATCAGGTTATCCAGTTTAATCGTGCACCTGCCTGTGGATAACCTGTAGAGACACCCCGCAACGCGAGGCCCGCCCTGGCTTTGCTGCAGGTGATCAAAAAACCGCCAACATTCAGTGACTTGCACACAAACGGCGGGGATCACGCTGTGGATAACCTTGGGAAGGAACGATGCAGGCCACGAGAAACGTGGCCTGTGAGGGTTTGTGCGTTTTTTGATCAGCTACGCCGACGCAAACTGATCACCGCATCGACGCTGTAAACGGCCAGACCGGCCCAGATGAAGATAAACGCCACCAGTGTGCTGGACGATAGATGCTCATCGAACAGCAACACCGCTTGCAACAGCACCAAGGTCGGCGCCAGGTATTGCAGGAAGCCGATCGTGGTGTACGGCAAGTGGCGCGTGGCGGCGTTGAAGCACACCAGCGGGACCAATGTCACTGGACCGGCCGCCACCAGCCACCAGGCTTGGGACGTGGTCCAGAACTCCGGTTGCGCGCTGGTTGCGGTTTGGTTGAACAGCAGCCAGGCGATGGCAATCGGCACCAGCATCCAGGTTTCCACCACCAGCCCCGGCAATGCCTTGACCGGTGCCTGTTTGCGGATCAGACCATAGAAACCGAACGTCAGCGCCAGCACCAGTGACACCCACGGCAAACTACCGACTTGCCACACTTGCTGCGCCACGCCCACTGCTGCCAAACCGACCGCGACCCATTGCATGCGCCGCAGTCGCTCGCCAAGTATCAACATGCCCAACAACACGTTTACCAGCGGATTGATGTAATAACCGAGACTCGCCTCAAGCATCCGCCCGTTGTTCACCGACCACACGTAAGTCAGCCAGTTGGCCGCGATCAACGTGCCGCTCAGCGCGAGAATCGCCAGACGTTTGGGGTTGTCGAGCAACTCGCGCAACCAGCCCGGGTGTTTCCACACCATCAGCAACAGCGCACCAAACAGCGCCGACCACAGCACCCGGTGGATGATGATCTCGACGGCCGGCACTTCGGCGATGGCTTTGAAGTAAATCGGGAACAGGCCCCAGATGATGTAGGCACTCAGGCCCAGAATGTACCCGCGACGCGGGTTGGCGGCTTGCATGCAGAATCCTTGCTCAGGCAGCTAACAAAGGAGGGATTGTAAGGAGGTTGTATAGATGTGTCGTGTCAGAAAGCGAAAAGATCGCAGCCTTCGGCAGCTCCTACAGGGATATGCATTCCAAGGTAGGAGCTGCCGAAGGCTGCGATCTTTTGATCTTTTTGAGCTTTGATCAGAAGAGTTTCAGTGGCTCTTCATTAAGCGCCGACAGTTGCTCACGCAGCGCCAACACCTGATCGCCCCAATACCGCTCGGTGCCGAACCACGGAAAGCTGTGCGGGAACGCCGGGTCGTCCCAGCGCCGCGCCAGCCAGGCGCTGTAATGCATCAGGCGCAAGGCGCGCAGCGGCTCGATCAGCGCCAGCTCACGCGGATCGAAATCGTGAAACTCGTTGTAGCCATCCATCAGTTCCGACAACTGCCCGAGGCATTCCTGACGATCCCCGGCGAGCATCATCCAGATGTCCTGCACCGCCGGGCCCATGCGGCAGTCGTCGAGGTCAACGATGTGGAACATCTCGTCGCGGCACATCATGTTGCCGGGGTGGCAGTCGCCGTGCATGCGGATATTCTGGTGCGGAGTGTTGGCGTAGGCATCTTCCACGCGCTTGAGCAGGTCGCGGGCGACGGACTCGTAGGCCGGCAGCAGGCTTTTCGGAATGAAGTTACCTTCGAGCAAGGTGTTCAGCGAGGCGTGGCCGAAGTTCTGTACGGCGAGGGCTTCACGGTGTTCAAACGGCTTGGTTGCGCCGACCGCGTGAATCCGCCCGAGCAACTGGCCCAGGCGATACAACTGATCAAGATTGCCCGGCTCCGGCGCCCGACCGCCGCGACGCGGGAACAGAGTGAAGCGGAAACCGGCATGCTCGTGCAGGGTTTCGCCGTTGTGGATCAGCGGCGCCACCACCGGGATTTCGACGTCGGCCAGCTCGAAGGTGAACTTGTGTTCTTCGAGAATGGCTTCGTTGGTCCAGCGCTGCGGGCGATAGAACTTGGCGATCAGCGGTTCGGAGTCTTCGATGCCGACCTGATAGACACGGTTTTCGTAGCTGTTGAGCGCCAGAATGCGCGCATCACTGAGGAAGCCAATGCTTTCAACGGCATCGAGCACGAGGTCGGGGGTGAGGGTTTCAAACGGGTGGGCCATGCTGACTCCTGCGCGCAGCAGGCTGCCGCGTCCGGCCCAGCATGGTAGCGCAGATGGCAGCGGGGGAGGTGGTTGGTGTCTGTGCTGACGCCATCGCTGGCAAGCCAGCTCCCACATTAGAAATGCGTTCCCTGTGGGAGCTGGCTTGCCAGCGATGAGGGCCTGTCAGGCGCCGACGATCCCGCCATCCTCCCGAGTAATCGCCATCACCGACGACCGCGGCTTGCCATTCGGCAAATGCTCAGGGAACGTCGAACCACCGTTCTCCCCCGGATGCTGAATGCCGACAAACAGGGTTTTCTGATCCGGCGAGAAGCTGATCCCCGTCACCTCGCAACCAATCGGCCCGACCATGAACCGGCGAATCTCACCGGTCTTTGGATCGGCGCAAAGCATCTGGTTGTTGCCCATCCCGGCAAAATCCCCAGCGTTGCTCGAATCGCCGTCGGTGAGAATCCACAAGCGCCCGGCCTTGTCGAAGCCCAGACCATCCGGGCTGTTGAACATGTTCTGCGGGGTGATGTTCTTCGAGCCACCTTTCGGCGTCCCGGCATGTACGCCCGGGTTGCCGGCGACCACAAACAGATCCCAGGCAAACGTCTTCGAAGCGTGATCATCGCGGTCGGTGCGCCAGCGCAGAATCTGCCCGTAGACGTTCTTCTCGCGCGGATTCGGCCCACCGACTGGCTGGCCGTCTTCGCCACGCTTGGCGTTGTTGGTCAGGGTGCAATAGACCTGGCCGTCCTTCGGACTGACGACGATCCATTCCGGGCGGTCCATGCGCGTTGCGCCGACTACGCTGGCGGCGAGGCGCGCATGGATCAGCACCTCGGCCTGATCGGCGAAACCGCTGCTGGCGTCGATGCCGTTCTTGCCGTGGGTCAGCTCGATCCACTGGCCCTGGCCTTTCGGGTGATCGGGGTTGCTGTCGCCGTTGTCGAATTTCGCCACGTACAGGGTGCCGTGATCGAGAATGTCGCGGTTGGCCTTGGCGTTGCGGTGGTTGATGCGGTCGCGGCTGACGAATTTGTAGATGAACTCGCCGCGTTCGTCGTCGCCCATGTACACCACGGCGCGACCGTCATCGGTCTCGGCCAAGGCGGCGTTTTCATGTTTGAAGCGGCCCAGCGCCGTACGTTTGACCGGGGTCGATTGCGGATCGAACGGATCGATCTCGACCACCCAGCCGTGACGGTTGAGTTCGTTGGGGTTTTTCGCCATGTCGAAGCGTGGGTCGTACGGGTGCCAATTTATTTCGCGGCTGGCGACCGAGACGCCGTAGCGCTTTTGCGCCGGGTCGAACTGCTGCTGGGCGTTGCTGCTGCCGAAGCAGTCGGTGAAGTTTTCTTCACAGGTCAGGTAAGTGCCCCACGGGGTTTTACCGTTGGCGCAGTTCTGGAAGGTGCCGAGGACTTTCTTGCCGTGTTTATCGGCGGCGGTCTTCATCAATTCGTGGCCAGCCGCCGGGCCGCTGATGCGCAGCGGCGAGTTGCCGTGAATGCGGCGGTTGTAACGCGAGCCTTGAACGAACTGCCACTGACCGTTCTTGCGCTGTACCTCGATCACCGACACGCCTTCGCAGGCCAGTGCCTTGCGCACGTCTTCGGCCGATTGCGGCATGCCGCCGTGCGGGTAGAGGTAGCGGTAGTTGGTGTATTCGTTGTTGATCGCCATCAACGCGCGGTTGCGATCATCGGGGAAGGCGAACAGGCTCATGCCGTCGTTGTTGTCGCCGAACTGCATTTCCTGTGCGGCCGCAGTGCCATTGCCGCTCGGATCGAAGGCCGGGCCGTTCTTCTGCAGGGGCTGACCCCAACTGATCAGCACTGAAGACTTGTAGCCTTTGGGCAGCGTGATGACGTCGGTGGTCGCCGCGGGAATGCTCTCGAAACCGAGCAGGCGGCTGTTGCCGGCGCTGACTCCGGTGGCCAGCGCGCTGCGGCTCAACAGACTGCCACCGAGGAACATCGCCGCGCCGCACAGCGCACCGGCGCCGATGAAACCGCGACGGCTGAGGCCGACCATTTTTTCCAGGTCAGTGGATTGGTTTTCTTCTAATAGGCTCACATCAGGCTCCCTGCTTGGTTTTGGCAGCTACCTTAATGAGCATCGATGACGCTTTCGTTGCAGCGTCTGATTACAGCGGCGTGCCGATCAGCACGTTGGACGGCGAAAACTGCACCTGCACCGGTTGTTCCACGCTCAATCCGCGCGTGCGCAAATCGAGCGGCTCAGCCAAGGCGCAGAGGGTATGGCCGTTGGGCAGGGTAATACGTACTTCGCTGGGGCCGTCCTCGGCGTCGAGAATCGCTTCGATGGTGCCCTTCAGAAGATTGTGACCAGACGTTGCAGGTTGCTCGTGTCCGAGCAATTCCAGCCAGCCGGCCTTGATCAGCGCCACTACTTCTGTGCCGGCTTGCAGCTCCAGATGCACGGTGCTGTCGTGGGTGATCTGCGCGTCGAGGCACAGCCCTTCGGCCAGTTCGAGGCGGATCAGGTCATTGCGCCCCTGCGCTTGGATCGCCACGACTTTGCCGTGCAACTGATTGCGCGCGCTGGTTCTGAGCATCAGGCGACCGAGCAGATCCAGATCGCTGGCATCTTCTGCCGCTTCCAGCACCTGCGCCTGCAAGGCCTGCAGTTTTTGGTACAGGCGCAAAACGCGTTCGCCTTCGCTGGAGAGTTTCGCACCGCCGCCACCCTTGCCACCGACGGCACGCTCGACCAATGGTTTTTGCGCCAGGTTGTTCAACTCATCGATGGCGTCCCACGCCGCTTTGTAGCTCAAGCCTGCGCTCTTCGCAGCGCGGGTGATCGAGCCTTGTTCGGCGATGTGTTGCAGCAGGGCGATACGCTGCGGACGGCGGACGATGTGCTGGGACAACAGGGAAGGCATGGACATGGGTGGATGCTTTTTTTGTGGCGGTGGACGTGGAAGTTGGCCGCTAGCGACGCGAGAGTCAAGCCCGACACAGAACCCTGTGGGAGCGAGCTTGCTCGCGAAAGCGGCGTCTCAGTCAACATTGATTTTGAATGTGCTGGCCCCTTCGCGAGCAAGCTCGCTCCCACAGGGGGTTGTGCAATATTCAGGCTCCGGGTTTTGGCGTGCGGGCCAGACAATAGACATCGACCCGCGCAGCGCCTGCGTTCATCAGCAACCGGGCCAGCGCCTGTGCGGTAGCGCCGGTGGTCAGCACATCATCAACCAACGCCAAATGCCGGCCTCGTACCTGCGCATCCGGCATGATCTCGAAGGCATCGCGCAGATTATGTTTACGCGCCTTGGCATCAAGATCCTGCTGGGCGTCGGTCTCCTTGATTCGCCGCAGAACCTGTTCTTCGCACGGCAGATCCAGCGACTGACTCAACCACCTCGCCAGCATCGCAGCCTGATTGAATCCCCGTTGACGCAGACGTTTACCCGCCAGCGGCACCGGCAACAACGCATCGGGTCTCGGCAAGCCTTCATCGAAACGATGTTGCAGGTATTCCCCGAGAACGTCGGCGAGCAAGTGGCCAAACGGCCATTTCGCGTTGTGTTTAAAGCGCGTAATCAAACTGTCGACCGGGAAGCCATACAACCACGGCACCACAACCTGTTCGAACGCCGGCGGCTCCAGCAGGCACTCGCCACAGGTCCCGCCCGCTGCGCTTAACGGCAAAGCGCAGGTGATGCACTGCTCGCCAAGCCAAGGCAAATCGGTTTCGCAGGCCACGCAGATTGGCATTTCTGCTTCTGCCGGCTCATCGCAAAGCAAGCAGTTCTGTACATTATTTAAACAGATGTAAACCTGTCCTTCGTATCGTGGTTGACAGCGCATGACTCTTCCTTAAATATGCCGAACATCCGTGTAGCGCCTGTGGGTATTCCGTTTCCCCAGTCGCGAGCCAAGCATAACCAAGGAATTACCCATGAGCGCGAGCACCACCGCCACCCTGCGTCACGACTGGTCTCTGGCCGAAGTCAGAGCACTCTTCGTACAGCCCTTCAACGACTTGCTGTTCCAGGCGCAAACGGTGCACCGCGCACATTTCAACGCCAACCGCGTTCAGGTTTCGACGCTGCTGTCGATCAAGACCGGCGCCTGCCCGGAAGACTGCAAGTACTGCCCGCAGTCCGGTCACTACAACACCGGCCTTGAAAAAGAAAAGCTGATGGAAGTGCAAAAGGTCCTCGAAGAGGCGGCACGCGCCAAGGCGATCGGTTCGACGCGTTTCTGCATGGGCGCGGCGTGGAAACACCCGTCGGCCAAAGACATGCCGTACGTGCTGAAAATGGTTGAAGGCGTGAAGGCCATGGGCCTGGAAACCTGCATGACCCTTGGCCGTCTCGATCAGGATCAGACCGAAGCACTGGCCAAGGCCGGGCTCGATTACTACAACCACAACCTCGACACGTCGCCTGAGTTCTACGGCAGCATCATCACCACCCGTACCTACAGCGAGCGTCTGCAAACGCTGGCCTACGTGCGTGAGTCGGGGATGAAGATCTGCTCCGGCGGCATTCTCGGCATGGGCGAGTCGCTGGATGACCGCGCCAATCTGCTGATCCAGTTGGCCAACCTGCCGGAGCATCCGGAATCGGTGCCGATCAACATGCTGGTGAAAGTCGCCGGCACGCCGCTGGAAAACGCCGAAGACATCGACCCGTTCGACTTCATCCGCATGCTCGCCGTGGCGCGTATCCTGATGCCGCAATCCCACGTGCGCCTGTCCGCCGGCCGCGAAGCGATGAACGAGCAGATGCAGGCCCTCGCATTCTTCGCCGGTGCCAACTCGATTTTCTACGGCGACAAGTTGCTGACCACCGCCAACCCGCAGGCGGACAAGGACATGCAACTGTTTGCGCGCCTGGGCATTCAGCCGGAAGCCCGTGAAGAGCATGCCGATGAGGTTCACCAGGCTGCGATCGAGCAGGCATTGGTTGAGCAGAAGAGCAACGAGCAGTTCTACAATGCTGCCGTCTGATCGCCATACGGATTCCATGTAGGAGCTGCCGAAGTCTGCGATCTTTTGATCTTGTCTTTTAAAAAACAACATCAAAAGATCGCAGCCTTCGGCAGCTCCTACACAGTCATTTTTCAGATGTGAGGCCTGCATGTCTTTCGATCTCGCCGCACGCCTTGCTGCCCGTCGTGCCGAAAACCTCTATCGCCAGCGACCGCTGCTCGAGTCCCCGCAGGGGCCGCAAGTGGTGGTCGACGGCAAACCGCTGCTCGCGTTCTGCAACAACGATTACCTCGGCCTGGCCAATCATCCGCAAGTGATCGAAGCCTGGCGCTCCGGTGCTGAACGCTGGGGCGTCGGTGGCGGTGCGTCGCATCTGGTGATCGGCCACAGCGGCCCGCATCACGAACTGGAAGAGGCACTGGCCGATCTCACCGGGCGTCCGCGTGCGCTGCTGTTCACCACCGGCTACATGGCCAATCTAGGCGCAGTCACAGCGCTGGTCGGGCAGGGCGATACGGTGCTGGAAGATCGCCTCAATCATGCTTCGCTGTTGGATGCGGGTCTGTTATCCGGCGCGCGTTTCAATCGCTATCTGCACAACGACGCGGTGAGTCTGGCCAAGCGCCTGGAGAAAGCCATCGGCAACACGTTGGTGGTCACCGACGGTGTGTTCAGCATGGACGGCGACCTCGCGGATCTGCCGGCGCTGGCCCGTGAAGCCAAGGCCAAAGGTGCTTGGTTGATGGTTGATGATGCTCACGGTTTCGGGCCGCTGGGTGCGAATGGCGGCGGGATTGTCGAGCATTTCGGTTTGAGTCAGGAGGATGTGCCGGTGCTGGTCGGCACCCTCGGCAAAGCCTTCGGTACGGCTGGCGCTTTCGTCGCGGGCAGCGAAGAGCTGATCGAAAGCCTGATCCAGTTCGCCCGGCCGTACATCTACACCACCAGCCAGCCACCGGCGCTGGCCTGTGCGACGCTGAAAAGTCTCGATTTACTGCGCAGTGAACACTGGCGCCGCGAGCACTTGCAGACGCTGATCCGCCAGTTCCGTCGGGGTGCCGAGCAGATCGGCCTGGAGCTGATGGACAGCTTCACGCCGATTCAGCCGATCATGATTGGCGATGCCGGGCGCGCGGTGCGGCTGTCACAGATGTTGCGCGAGCGCGGATTGATGGTCACCGCGATCCGCCCGCCGACCGTGCCCGCCGGCAGCGCCCGCTTGCGCGTGACCCTTACCGCCGCCCACAGCGAGGCGCAGGTGCAGCTATTGTTAGAGGGACTGGCCGATTGCTTTGCCCAACTGTCGTCGGAGCCAAGCCATGCGTGATCGCCTGATTCTGCTGCCCGGCTGGGGCCTCGGCGTGTCGCCCATGGAGCCTTTGGCTGCGGCGTTGCAAGGGCTCGACGAACATCTGAAAGTGGAAGTCGAGCCGCTGCCGCAGTTGGATTCCAGCGATCCGCAAGACTGGCTCGACGAACTCGATGAACGTATTCCCCACGACGTGTGGCTCGGTGGCTGGTCGCTGGGCGGCATGCTTGCGTCCGAATTGGCCGCACGTCGGGGTGAACATTGCTGCGGCTTGCTGACGCTGGCGAGCAATCCTTCTTTTGTCGCTCAAGAACAATGGCCGAATGCGATGCCCGGCGAGACCTTCGATGCGTTCCTTGCCGGGTGCCAGGCCGATCCGCGTATGACTCTCAAGCGTTTCTCGTTGCTGTGTGCTCAAGGTGCGCAAGATCCGCGCGGATTGTCGCGGCTGATGCTCGGCGGCGCGCCGCAGACGGCGCCCGCTGTGTTGATGGCGGGACTGGAACTGCTCGCGCAACTGGACACCCGTGAAGCATTGCAGGCGTTTCGTGGCCCGCAATTTCATCTGTTCGCCGGACAGGACGCTCTGGTCCCGGCGGAAGCGGCGGGGGGGTTGTTCGCGCTGTTGCCGGATATTGAAATAGGTCTGATCGAACAGGCCTGTCATGCGTTTCTTCTGGAAGAGCCCCACGGACTGGCGGGCGCTATCCAGGCTTTTTTACATGAGTGCGGTGATGACTGATTTGTCTCTTGTGCTGCCTGGCGCCTTGCCTGACAAGCGTCAGGTCGCAGCCTCTTTTTCTCGTGCAGCGGCCAGTTACGACAGCGTCGCCGAGTTGCAACGTGATGTCGGTACACAATTGCTGCAGCGGTTGCCGCAGGAATTTGTACCGGCGCGTTGGCTGGATCTGGGCTGTGGCACGGGTTATTTCACCCGAGCGCTGGCCTCGCGTTTTGTTGAGAGCCACGGTTTGGCGCTGGATATCGCTGAAGGCATGCTTGAGCATGCGCGGCCGTTGGGCGGTGCCGAGCATTTCATCGCTGGCGATGCGGAGCGGCTGCCGCTGCAGGATTCGACCTGCGACCTGATTTTCTCCAGCCTCGCGGTGCAGTGGTGTGCGGATTTCGAAGGGGTGCTCAGCGAAGCCTTCCGCGCGCTGAAACCAGGCGGGGTTTTTGCGTTTGCTAGTCTTTGTGTAGGGACGTTGTTTGAATTGCGTGATAGCTGGCGGCAGGTCGATGGGCTGGTGCACGTCAACCGCTTCCGCGAGTTCTCCCGTTATGAGCAATTGTGTGCGGCCAGTGGCTTGCGCACGTTGAGTCTGGAGAATCAGCCTCACGTGTTGCACTACCCGGATGTGCGCAGTCTCACCCATGAATTGAAAGCCTTGGGTGCGCACAATCTGAATCCGGGGCGGCCGGGCGGTTTGACCGGGCGCGCGCGGATTCTCGGGCTGGTCGAAGCTTACGAGCAGTTCCGTCAGGCGTCGGGGTTGCCGGCGACTTATCAGGTGGTCTACGCCGTGTTGGAGAAACCCGTATGAGCGCAGCCTATTTCATCACCGGAACGGACACTGATGTCGGCAAGACCACGGTTGCCGCAGGGTTGCTGCATGCAGCGCGTTCGGCCGGGCTGAGCACAGCGGCGGGCAAACCGGTGGCGTCCGGGTGCGAAGTGACGCCGAAGGGATTGCGCAATGCCGACGCGTTGGCGCTGCTGGCCGAATGCTCGTTGCCGCTGAGTTATCAACAGGTCAATCCGGTGGCGTTCGAGCCGGCGATTGCTCCGCATCTGGCGGCGCGAGAAGCGGGTGTGTCCTTGACCGTGCAATCGCTGCTGGCGCCGATGCGCGAGATTCTGGCGATGAATGCCGATTTCACTCTGATCGAAGGCGCGGGTGGTTGGCGGGTGCCATTGGCAGATCAGGATAATTTGTCGGATCTGGCGATTGCGCTGAAGTTGCCGGTGATTCTGGTGGTGGGCGTGCGGCTGGGTTGCATCAGTCATGCCTTGTTGACGGCCGAGGCGATTGCTCGCGATGGGCTGCAATTGGCAGGTTGGGTGGCGAATATCATCGATCCGAAGACGTCGCGGCTGGAAGAAAACCTCGCGACATTGGCCGAGCGAATTCCGGCGCCGTGTCTGGGGCGCGTGCCTAAACTCAAGACCTTGAGCGCGGAAACGGTGGCGGATCATTTGCAACTGGATCTGCTTGACTAAGTTTTTCTCTATGAGCAGGCACTGTGCCATTAGTGTTTTTGACGGGTGTTTTTCTGGCGCCTCTGCTTCAATGGCGTCATTGATCCTTTCCAAGGATGAGAACCGTTATGGAAATCTCCGGTAACACTGCTTTTTATGCAGGTCTGAGCTCGATTCAGAGCGGGCAGAACCGCGTCGATCAGGCTGCCAGCCAAATTGCCAACAACACCATTGAACGTTCGGTCACCAGCCAATCTTCGGAGGCACAGGTTGATCGTCTGCGTGGTGTCGATCGCAGTCAGCAAATGGACTTGGGTAGCGACATGGTTCAGATGGCCCAAGGTAAATTCCAAGTGGAACTGGGGGTGAAAGTCGCTAAGGCATCCGACGAAGTGCTGGGTACGATCATCGACACCTTCGCCTGATTTTTTCGTAATCTGCATCTTGAACGCCGCGCCTTGTCGCGGCGTTTTTCGTTGTAAGTCCTTCTCCCTCAACTAATCTTTTTCCAGCGCCCGTGACTCGTTCGAGTTCATGGCGGTTTGCTGCGTCCGCTGTTTGAACGATATGGGGACGAACGGCAAAACTTCGATGCTTGACAAGATTTCGGCGTAAACGTATGTTTCAAACAACTGTTTGACCGTCACAACAAATCAACGCGGTCGTTCATTCCCGGTTACATCAGCAGAGGTTTATCGCTATGCCTGACTACAAGGCCCCCTTGCGTGATATTCGCTTCGTTCGTGACGAACTGCTCGGCTACGAAGCGCACTATCAGAGCCTTCCGGCTTGCGCAGACGCAACTCCGGACATGGTTGACGCCATTCTCGAAGAAGGCGCCAAGTTTTGTGAGCAGGTACTGGCACCGCTGAACCGCGTGGGCGACCTCGAAGGTTGCACCTGGAGCGAGTCCGGCGTGAAAACCCCGACGGGCTTCAAAGAGGCTTACAAGCAATTCGTCGAAGGCGGCTGGCCGAGCCTGGCGCACGACGTCGAGCACGGCGGCCAAGGCCTGCCTGAGTCGCTGGGTCTGGCCGTGAGCGAAATGGTTGGCGAAGCCAACTGGTCGTGGGGCATGTACCCAGGCCTGTCGCACGGCGCGATGAACACCATCTCCGAGCACGGCACCCCAGAGCAGCAAGAAGCCTATCTGACCAAACTGGTCTCCGGCGAATGGACCGGCACCATGTGCCTGACCGAGCCGCACTGCGGCACCGACCTGGGCATGTTGCGCACCAAGGCCGAACCTCAGGCTGATGGTTCCTACAAAGTCTCCGGCACCAAGATCTTCATCTCGGCCGGTGAACACGACATGGCCGACAACATCGTCCACATCGTGCTGGCTCGCCTGCCGGACGCTCCGGCTGGCACCAAAGGCATCTCGCTGTTCATCGTTCCGAAGTTCATGCCGAATGCTGATGGCACCGTCGGTGCACGCAACGCTGTGACTTGCGGTTCGCTGGAACACAAGATGGGCATCCACGGCAACGCGACCTGTGTGATGAACTTCGACGGTGCTACCGGTTACCTGATCGGCCCGGCGAACAAAGGCCTGAACTGCATGTTCACCTTTATGAACACCGCACGTCTGGGTACTGCGCTGCAAGGTCTGGCCCATGCCGAAATCGGTTTCCAGGGCGGCCTAAAATACGCTCGCGATCGTCTGCAAATGCGCTCGCTAACTGGCCCGAAAGCGCCGGAAAAAGCCGCTGACCCGATCATCGTGCACCCTGACGTACGTCGCATGCTGTTGACCATGAAGGCTTTCGCCGAAGGTAACCGTGCGATGGTGTACTTCACCGCCAAACAGGTCGACATCGTCAAATACGGCGTCGATGAAGAAGAGAAGAAGAAAGCCGACGCACTGCTGGCCTTCATGACCCCGATCGCCAAAGCGTTCATGACCGAAGTCGGTTTCGAATCCGCCAACCACGGCGTACAGATCTACGGTGGCCACGGCTTCATCGCCGAGTGGGGCATGGAGCAGAACGTTCGCGACAGCCGCATTTCGATGCTGTACGAAGGCACCACCGGTATCCAGGCACTCGACCTGCTGGGCCGTAAAGTGCTGATGACTCAAGGCGAAGCCCTGAAAGGCTTCACCAAGATCGTCCACAAGTTCTGCCAGAACAACGAAGGCAACGAAGCCGTTGCAGAATTCGTCGCACCGCTGGCGGCAATCAACAAGGAATGGGGCGAGCTGACCATGAAGGTCGGTATGGCGGCCATGAAAGATCGCGAAGAAGTCGGCGCGGCCTCCGTGGATTACCTGATGTACTCCGGTTATGCCTGCCTGGCTTACTTCTGGGCAGACATGGCGCGTCTGGCAGCTGAAAAGCTCGCAGAAGGCACCGGCGACGCGGCGTTCTACACCGCCAAGCTGCAAACCGCGCGTTTCTACTTCCAGCGCATCCTGCCCCGTACCCGTACCCACGTGGCCACCATGCTGTCGGGCGCCAACAACCTGATGGACATGAAAGAGGAAGACTTCGCACTGGGCTACTAAGTCCTAACGTTGTCGATTGAAAAAAACCGCTGCTCCTTCGGGGGCGGCGGTTTTTTTTGCGCTGGATTTATCCCCAACACTGGGGACGTTTCCCCAGCAGAAACGGTGAGCTGACAGCGCGCAGTCCTAGCGTTTATTGATTCAAAATGTTTCTCGGAACGCTGGCCAATTAATTGCACTGCGCACATTAACCGGCGCAAACGAGACAGCCAGTCCTGTTCCACGACACCTCTCGCCCGGCGAACTCATAACAACAACGTCAGGGTGAAGCCTATGAACATCTGTCGACTTGTCGAGTTAGTCCTCGCACTTGCAACCCTCAGTGCCATGGCGGCAGATCCGGCAGAGGTGGATCCGCCCGTGCCGGAGGTGCCAAGCCTGCAGTCCTTGCGCGGCATGGTGCCGCCCGATCCCTCTGGAACCGAGGGCGGCCGCAAAGTCGACTTGATGACCGACTACGTACTCAATCGCTCCGCCGCGATCCTGCTCGGCAAGGCGCTGTTCTGGGACATGGAAGTCGGCAGCGATGGCGCCACGGCATGCGCATCTTGTCACTATCACGCCGGCGTCGATCATCGCATCACCAACCAGCTCAACCCCGGCCAGGCGCACACCAACGCCAACGTCGCCTCGATCTTCAACAAACCCTTTGTAGCATCGGACATCCCCGGTGACGTGGCGTCCTACGCGACACTATCTGGTGGCAAGGGCGGGCCGAACTACACGCTGAAGAAAACCGATTTCCCGACCCACGTGCTGAGCAATCCACTGGAGCGCAACTCACCGATCGTCTATTCGAGCGACGATGTCGTCGGCTCCCAAGGCGTATTCGATGCCAACTTCGTCAAACCGAATCAGCCACGTTTCGACAAATGCACCCAGCAACCGGACGGCATCTTCCAGGTCGGCGGCATCAATGTACGTCGCAGCACCGGGCGGAATGCGCCGTCGGTGATCAACGCTGCGTTCAATGTGCGCAACTTCTGGGATGGCCGGGCCAACAACGTGTTCAACGGTTTCTCGCCGTTCGGCAATCGCGATCCCGATGCAGGGATTTACGTGACCGCCGAGCGCAGCACCGTGGCAAGCAAAGTCCGGCTGGCGCTCAACGATGCTTCCGCCGCGTCGCAAGCTGTGGGCCCGCCGGGTAGCGGGGTGGAAATGTCCTGTGGCGGCCGTACCTTCGCCGACATCGGCCGGCGCATGCTCGATCAACTGATGCTCAAACAACAGCGGATATCTTCCAACGACTCCGTGCTGGCATCAGTATCCGGCGCGCGGCGTCCGACCTATCGCGAACTGATCAAAAACGCCTTCCAGCCACGCCTGTGGAACGCCACGCAAAACGTGCTGGTGGGTGGTGCGCCGTACACGCAAATGGAAGCCAATTTTCCGTTGTTCTTCGGGCTGGCGATTCAGATGTACGAATCCACCCTGATTTCTGATCAGGCGCCAATCGATGCCTATCTGCAAGGCGACTCAACCGCCATGAATGCGCAGCAGGTCCAAGGCATGAACCTGTTTCTCGGCAAAGGTAAATGTGTGAACTGCCATGGCGGCGCGGAGCTGACCAATGCCGCCAGCCGCCTGCTGATGCATCCACGTGAGCGCATTGAACGCATGGTCATGGCCGATAACCTCACCACCCTCTACGACAACGGTTTCTACAACACGGGTGTACGTCCGACTTCCGAAGATCTGGCCCTCGGTGGCTCGGATGCCTGGGGCAACCCATGGTCGTTCAGCCGTCAGTACAACAAGGTGTTGCAGGGCGCCAGCATTCCCGATCCGCTGGACATCGATGTCTGCACCTTCGAAGCGCCACTCAGCGCAGCGATTCCGTGCGACGCGACGCTCAAACCCAACGTCAACTTCCGCGATTCGGTCGATGGCGCATTCAAGACGCCGACGCTGCGCAACATAGCGCTGACCGGGCCGTACTTCCACAACGGCAGCCGCGCCACGCTCAAGCAAGTGATGGAGTTCTACAACCGCGGCGGTGATCGCCGTGGTGAAGACGCCAACAACACCAGCGGTTTCGAACACCCTTCGGCGAATCAGCACAACACCTCGAACCTCGATCCGGACATGACCAACCTCAATCTGACGCCTGAAGAAATCGACGCACTGGTGAAATTCATGGAAGTCGGCCTGACCGATCCGCGCGTGGCTTGGGAGCGGGCGCCGTTCGATCATCCATCACTGGTTATCCCACAAGGCCATATCGGTGATGAAAACGCCGTAACCCAAAGGCCCGCCAGCCCGAAAGTTACCACTCGGCAAGCGGCGGATGCTTCGCTCAATCTCAAGCCTTACGGCGCTGAGGGGCGGAGTCCGGCGGAGGGGCCACTGTTGCCGTTCTACAACGATCTCTGAGGGGGATTTTCCAGCCTGGCCACCAGTCATGATGGCCAGCGCGGCGGATCGGGCAAAAAACTTGGCAAATCGCTCAGATAGTCAGCTTTTCTGCCGTTAAAGAGACTGCGTGTGATCTGGATCACATTGTGTGTGCTTAACTGCACGCATTGCAGGCACAATGCCATCTCTTTGCCATGACGGGTCGGAGCTTTACCCTTGCCGCGTTCTTCCGCTGTACGTTTCAGCCATTTCCTACCTTCACTGCTGTTGTTACTCGCGGGGTTGGCGGCTGCGTACGTCAAAGACCTCAGTGTGTTCTTCACTTCGCTGTTCAACGTGTTGCCGACGTTGGTGCTGTTGTTGGGCGGCGCGTATTGCGCGGTTTACCGCCGACAGCGCGAACTGTTTCTGATGCTCACGGTGTACATCGCCTACTTCTTGCTCGACACCCAGACCGACTATTACCGCGACAACGGCAAGGTGCGCGAAGACGCCGCGGTGGTGTTCCACCTCGTCTGTTTATTGCTGCCGTTGTTGTTTGGGCTGTTTGCGGCGTGGCAGGAGCGCACGCATCTGTTTCAGGACATGGTTGCGCGCTTCGCCGTGTTGCTGGCTTTTGGCAGTGTGGCATTGGGCCTGGAGCAAAGTTATCCCCAGGCGTTGCTGATCTGGCTGTCGGAAATCCGCTGGCCTGCGCTGCACGGCGCGTGGATGAGCCTTATCCAGCTGTCCTATCCGGTGTTTATTTCGGCGTTCCTGCTGCTGGCTTGGCAATACTGGCGCAATCCGCGCCCATTGCATGCGGCGCAACTGGTCGGTTTGCTCGGCGTGTTCTGGATGCTGCCGAAAACCTTCATCCTGCCGTTTACCCTGAATATCATGTGCAGTCAGGTGATGTTGATGATCGCCGCTGCAGTTGCGCACGAGGCTTATCAAATGGCCTTCCGTGACGAACTGACCGGTCTGCCGGGCCGTCGCGCACTCAACGAGCGCATGCAGCGCCTCGGCCGCAACTATGTACTGGCGATGAGCGACGTTGACCACTTCAAGAAATTCAACGACACCCACGGCCACGATGTCGGTGACCAAGTGCTGCGTCTGGTGGCCAGCAAACTGTCGAAAATCAGCGGTGGCGGTAGGGCGTATCGCTATGGCGGTGAGGAATTCGCCCTGGTGTTTGCAGGCAAAACCCTTGAAGAGTGCATGCCGCATCTTGAAGTGATCCGCGAGTCGATTGCTTCCTACAGCATTCAGCTGCGTAATCAGGAGAACCGCCCGCAGGATGACCAACAGGGTCGTCAGCGTCGTGCCGGCTCGGGTGCCTCCAGCGTATCGGTGACGGTGAGCATCGGCGTCGCTGAACGAGTGGAGCAGCGCAATCCGGAACAAGTGCTGAAATCCGCCGACGAAGCGCTCTACGCGGCTAAAGGCGCAGGACGTAACTGCGTGGTCGCATTCGGCCAGAACCGCCGCGGCGCGGTGCGCATGGACACGGCCGCAGGTTGAGTGATGACGGCGCATTCAGCGTCTGCACAGTGATTGTTTGGCGCAGTGGCCGGCAGTAGGTTGAGGCAATCTGCTGACGGAGAAGCCACCATGCCTGAGTACAAAGCCCCGCTGCGCGACATGCGCTTTCTGATCGATCACGTCTTCGACTTCCACGGCAACTACGCCGCCCTCGGCGCGCACGACGCCAGCCCGGACATGATTAACGCGATCCTCGAAGAGGGCGCGAAGTTCTGCGAGAACGTTCTGGCGCCGCTCAATCGTAGCGGTGACGAAGAAGGCTGCCATTTCGACAACGGTGTGGTGACAACGCCTACAGGCTTCAAGCAAGCCTTCGCACAATACGTCGAGGGCGGCTGGCACGGTCTGGCTGCAGACCCGACCTATGGCGGCCAGGGCCTGCCAAGTTCGCTGGGGCTGGTGATCAGCGAAATGGTCGGCTCCAGCAACACGTCTTGGGGCATGTACCCAGGACTGACTCACGGCGCGATGTCGGCGATCCATGCCCACGGCAGCGCTGAGCAAAAAGAAACCTACCTGAGCAAACTCACCGCCGGCCAGTGGACCGGCACCATGTGCCTGACCGAAGCCCATTGCGGCACCGACCTGGGCATTATCAAGACCCGCGCCGTGCCTCAGGCCGACGGTAGCTACGCGGTCACCGGCAGCAAGATTTTCATCTCCGCCGGCGAGCACGACATGAGCGACAACATCATTCATCTGGTGTTGGCCAAACTGCCGGACGCGCCGGCCGGGACTAAGGGCATCTCGCTGTTTATCGTGCCGAAGTTCTTGCCGAATACGGCAGGCGAGGCGGGCGAGCGCAACGGCGTGTCCTGCGGTTCGATCGAACACAAGATGGGTATCAAGGCTTCGGCCACTTGCGTGTTGAACTTCGACGGCGCCAAGGGCTATCTGATCGGCGAGGCGAACAAAGGCCTGAACTGCATGTTCACCATGATGAACCATGCGCGCCTCGGCACCGGCATGCAGGGGTTGTGTCTGGGCGAGGCGAGCTTTCAGGGCGCGATCAAATACGCCAACGACCGCTTGCAGATGCGCTCGCTGACCGGTGCCAAAGCCCCGGACAAAGCGGCCGACCCAATCATCGTCCACCCGGACGTGCGGCGCATGTTGCTGACCATGAAAGCTTTCAACGAAGGCAACCGCGCGCTGACCTATTTCACCGCACAGTTGCTCGATGTCGCGCATCTGAGCAGCGATGCCGACGCGCGTCAGGAGGCCGAAGATCTATTGGCCTTCCTCACGCCGATCTGCAAGGCCTTCATGACCGATACCGGGCTGGAAGTGACCAACCTCGGCATGCAGGTGTTCGGTGGTCATGGCTTCATTCGTGAATGGGGCATGGAGCAACTGGTGCGCGACTGTCGGATCGCTCCGATCTACGAGGGTACCAACGGCATTCAGGCGCTGGATTTGCTGGGTCGCAAGGTGCTGGGCAGTCAGGGCAAATTGCTGCGCGGCTTTACCAAGATCGTCCATAAGTTCTGCGCGGCCAACGCTGAGCACCCGCAAATGGGCAGTTTCGTTGCGCAGCTCAATGAGCTGAACCAGCAGTGGGGCGACCTGACCATGAAGGTCGGCATGGCGGCGATGAAGAACCCGGATGAAGTGGGCGCGGCGTCGGTGGATTATCTGATGTACAGCGGTTACATCATTCTCGGTTATCTGTGGTTGCGCATGGCATTGGTGGCGCAGGCGCAACTGGAGGCGGGCGAGGGCGAGGCGGATTACCTGCGCGGGAAGTTGGCGACGTGCGAGTTTTACTTCAAGCGTTTGTTGCCGCGTACGGCGGCGCATCGGGCGGCGATCGAGGCGGGGAGTGATTGCCTGATGAAACTGCCTGCGGAGTTGTTTGCACTTTAGTAAAGATCAAAAGATCGTCCGATCGCGGCACGAGCCTTCGGCAGCTCCTACACGGGATCTAATTTCTCTGTAGGAACTGCCGAAGGCTGTGATCTTTTTGTGGTGACTAAAAATAACAAAACAGTCACCGGTTGACCCTATGTGTCGCAAAAGTTGTTGAGGTACACTCCGGCTCAACGAAAACACCATTCCACGAATCACCTGTTTAGATCTTGCGAGGTTTGCCATGGCTGACTACAAAGCGCCGCTGCGCGATATGCGCTTCGTCCTCAATGAAGTGTTCGAAGTCGCCAAACTCTGGGCTGAACTGCCAGCACTGGCCGAGACCGTCGACGCCGAAACCGTTGAAGCCATTCTCGAAGAGGCCGGCAAGGTCACCAGCAAAAGCATCGCGCCGCTGAGCCGTGCGGCTGACGAAGAAGGTTGCCACTGGGCCGACGGCGCCGTCACCACTCCCGCCGGTTTCCCACAGGCTTATCAGACTTACGCTGAAGGTGGTTGGGTCGGCGTTGGCGGTGACCCCGAGTACGGCGGCATGGGCATGCCCAAAGCCGTGTCGGCGCAGGTTGAAGAAATGGTCAACTCCGCCAGCCTGTCGTTCGGTCTGTACCCGATGCTGACCGCCGGTGCTTGCCTGTCGATCAATGCCCACGCCAGCGAAGAGCTGAAAGCCGCGTACCTGCCGAACATGTATGCAGGCGTCTGGGCCGGTTCGATGTGTCTGACCGAGCCGCACGCCGGCACCGACCTGGGGATCATCCGCACCAAGGCCGAGCCTCAGGCCGACGGTTCCTACAAAGTCAGCGGCACCAAGATCTTCATCACCGGCGGCGAACACGACCTCACCGAAAACATCATCCACCTGGTGCTGGCGAAATTGCCGGACGCCCCGGCGGGTCCGAAAGGCATTTCGCTGTTCCTCGTGCCGAAGTTCATGGTCAATACCGACGGCAGCCTCGGCGCGCGCAACCCGGCGAACTGCGGTTCGATTGAACACAAAATGGGCATCCAGGCATCCGCGACCTGCGTGATGAACTTCGACGAAGCCGTGGGTTATCTGGTCGGCGAGCCGAACAAAGGCCTGGCCGCGATGTTCACCATGATGAACTACGAGCGTCTGGGCGTCGGTATTCAAGGCCTGGCGACCGGCGAGCGTTCGTATCAGAACGCTGTCGAATACGCCCGCGACCGTCTGCAAAGCCGTTCGCCGACCGGTGCGCAGAACAAAGACAAAGTCGCTGACCCGATCATCGTCCACCCGGACGTGCGGCGCATGCTGCTGACCATGAAAGCCTCGAACGAGGGCGGCCGTGCGTTCTCCACTTACGTGGCGATGCAACTCGACACCGCCAAGTTCAGCGAAGACGCCACCACCCGCAAACGTGCTGAAGATCTGGTCGCGTTGCTGACGCCAGTGGCCAAGGCATTCCTCACTGATCTGGGTCTGGAAACCACCGTGCACGGCCAGCAGATTTTCGGCGGCCACGGATATATCCGCGAGTGGGGTCAGGAGCAACTGGTGCGTGACGTGCGCATCACGCAAATCTACGAAGGCACCAACGGCATTCAGGCGCTGGACCTGGTCGGGCGCAAGATCGTCGGCAGCGGCGGCGCGTTCTACCAATTGTTCGCCGACGAGATCCGCCACTTCACCGCAACTGCCAGCGCCGATCTGGGCGAATTCACCAAGCCGCTGAACGATGCCGTCGGCACCCTCGACGAGCTGACCTCGTGGTTGCTGGATCGGGCGAAAAACAATCCGAACGAAATCGGCGCGGCCTCGGTCGAATATCTGCAAGCGTTTGGATACGTTTCCTACGCCTACATGTGGGCATTGATGGCAAAAGCTTCGCTGGGCAAAGAAGAGCAAGATGATTTCTATGCCAGCAAACTGGGCACTGCGCGCTTTTACTTCGCCCGTCTGCTGCCGCGTATTCACTCGTTGAGCGCGTCGGTGAAGGCCGGTAGCGAGTCGCTGTTCCTGCTGGATGCCGCACAATTCTGATGCGATAGCGTCATGTAAGCATTCTCTTACATGACGTGCTGCTGTTCTCCCATATGCGTAGATTGGATCCACGGCTAATCTACATTTCATGGACGTCGCGCAGGAAGCGCAAAGCAACAACACGGACACGTAGGATTCTGCCAGGGTGGCGGAGTGAAATGGATGTCAGGGAAACAGTCTGCAAAGCCCCGCTTCGGCGGGGTTTTCTTTTGCCTGCAGAATAGTGCTCAGGCCAAGGGGTCCAACGCCGGCTTCACTTCGCGCTCCATCACTTCTTCCAGCAACGTCTGCAACAGCGCCAAAGGCGCCTGCTGACGCTGCACATCACGACAGACCAGACCAACCTTCAGCGGCACCCTGGGTTCGCTCAGCGGTTTCCACAGCAAATCCTGATCGTCGTACTCCTTTTGCGAACGCCCCGGCAGCACCGTCGCCAGTTTGGTGTGCGGCAGACTGTCGAGAATCCCCACCATATTGTTCAACTCGGCTTGCACCTGCGGACGTCGTCCGAGGGTGGTCAGTTGCGCCTGCCAGATCTGGCGAATCTGAAACTCTTCACCCAGCAGCAACATGGGCAGTTCAGCAGCCTGGCGCATCGAGACTTTCTTGAATTCACGCAAGGGGTGATCGGCCGGGATAACCAGCGTCAGTTCATCTTCATACAGCATCACGCCATGCAGGCCCGGTTGGCGCGGCGGCAAATAACTGATGCCGATGTCCAATGAACCGTTGAGCAGACGCCTTTCGATTTCAAGCCCAGTCAATTCATAAATCTGCACCACCAGATGCGGCTGCGCCTTGCGCACCCGCTCAAGCATTTGCGGCACCAGACTGGTGTGCACCGTTTGCAAAACGCCGATCGCCAGCGTGCGCAAGGCTTGGCCCTTGAAATTGCCCAATGCCTCGCGCGCTCGTTGCAAGCCATCAAGCAATGGCAAGGCATGGTTGTACAGCGTGTGCGCGGCGAGAGTTGGCAGCAGGCGTTTGCTGCTGCGTTCGAACAAGGTGACGTCGAGGTTCTGTTCGAGCTGGCGGATCTGTTGCGACAGCGCCGGTTGCGAGATCGACAGGCGCTCGGCGGCGCGGCCAACATGACCTTCTTCGTAGACCGCGACGAAATAACGCAGTTGTTTGAAATCCATAAGTAATACTTATCGAAAATGCTGGTAAATCGAAATGGCCCGTAGGCGTCAGTGAGCCTAGTCTAACCGCATTCACAAGGCTTACAGGGCCAGAAAGCGCGATGAATAGCGTTCGCTTCGAAAGTGTTTGCATAGGCAGTTCAAAACACCTGAGACGAGGTGTTTTTCAATGAATCTGTTCAGTTTGCGGCGTCAGACGCCGAGTCTTGATGACCTCGCTTTCGAGGCCAGTTCTTCTGATATCAGCGAAAATCCCAGCGCTGCGCGCTTGATGCCCAGTGTCGAACGGCCGCAACAGGTGTTCGTTCGGGGTCAGGGTTCGTGGTTGTGGGACAGCAATGACCGTGCGTACCTCGATTTTTCCCAGGCCGGTGGTGCCAACAGCCTTGGTCACAGCCCGTCGGCGTTGGTCAAAGCTATTGCCAGTCAAGCCCAGGCGCTGATCAATCCCGGTTTCAATCTGCATAATCGCGGCATGCTCAGCCTTGCCGAGCGTCTGTGCGCCGCCACTTTCAGCGATCAGGCCTACTTGCTCAACAGCGGCAGCGAAGCCTGTGAAGCGGCGATCAAACTCGCGCGCAAGTGGGGGCAGCTGCATCGCGGCGGCGCCTCGCGGATCATTGTCGCGAAGCAGGGTTGTCACGGTCGCAGTCTGGCGACAATTTCCGCCTCGGACAGCTGCAACCTGCACAACCGGTTTGCACCGTTGTTGCCGGGTTTCGATCCGGTGCCGTTCAACGACTTGCCGGCCCTGCACGCGGCGGTCGATGCGCAGACCGTGGCGATCATGCTTGAGCCGATCCAGAGCGATGCCGGCGTCGTTCCCGCCACCGAGCATTACCTCAAAGGTGTCGAACGGCTGTGCCGCGAATTGGGCATTCTGCTGATTCTCGACGAAGTGCAGACTGGCATCGGCCGCTGCGGCGCTCTGCTCGCGGAACAGTACTACGGCGTGCGCGCCGATATCGTCGTGCTCGGCAAAGGACTTGGCGGCGGTGTGCCATTGGCGGCGCTGCTGGCGCGGGGCAAAGCATGTTGTTTCGAGGCCGGCGAACTGGGCGGCACGCATCACGGCAATGCATTGATGACGGCGGCCGGTCTGGTAGTGCTCGACAGCGTGCACGACCGCAGCTTCCTCCAGCAGATCAACGATAACGGTCAGCACCTGCGTGAAGGTCTGGCCCGATTGGCACACCGCTACGACCACGGCGAACTGCGCGGTCAAGGTCTGTTCTACGGACTGACCCTGTCAGACGATTCCGCCGAGGCCGTGGTCCACGCCGCCCTTCACGAAGGCTTGCTGCTCAACGCCCCGCAAGCCAACTGCCTGCGCTTCACCCCGGCGCTCACCGTGAGCAAAAGCAACATCGACGAAATGCTCCTGCGCCTGGGCCGCGCGTTCTCGCGAGTGCGCACGGCACAACTGCAATGTCGCAAAGGGATTGCCGTCTGAGCTGAAGTTTCCTACCCAAATCCAAGAACCGTCTCGCGGTATAACGCACGCCCCACGCCTGATTCTTTTGGCGTGGGGCGTTTTTTTTGTGGCCGGCTTTTGCAAATGGCAATTAATGCTTGAACGATGGAGCAGCTCATGTTTTTAAGCTCAGCCGTTGCTACGACAAATCGAGAACCTCTCGACCAAGGAAATGGAGGAGCCATCTCATGGGTGAAAAATTCAAAAGTGAAGTTTCTGAATTGATACACGAGTCAGCCATTGCTCTGCTTGATGTCGGTGCCATCAGCAAGGCAACGATGCGGGAGTTTGATGAGTCATGCCTAGCTGCAATTTCTGACGCGGCTCGGCGTCAATCTGATGCTGACACGGAACATGGTACTGAACCCTGACGAACGGCGCAGGTCGATTAGCTTGTATGGCTCAAGTGAGCCAACCCCCATACAGGAGCTGCCCCATGGATTTCATTCGCATCATCATCGCTATTTTGTTGCCACCACTGGGCGTGTTTCTGCAGGTCGGGTTTGGCGGGGCGTTCTGGTTGAACATTCTGCTGACGTTGTGCGGGTATATTCCGGGGATCGTGCATGCGGTGTACATCATCGCCAAGCGCTGAGTCCGGCGGCGCCAAGTAGATAGCTTTCGCGAGCAGGCTCGCTCCCACAGGGGATTTGTGAACAACACAGATCCAATGTGGGAGTGAGCCTGCTCGCGAATGGCGCAACTCGATTTTGAATGGGGCGCGGTGATCAGTCCGCCAGTCCCATCACCCGCCGATAGAACTTCCACTCCTGCTCCAGTGCATGCGCCTGATTGGCCGCGCGGCGGAAGCCGTGGCGTTCGTCGGGGTAGTAATGCGCTTCGACCGGGATGCCGTTTTTCTCGAGTGCCGTGACCATGTCGCGTGTCTGTTGCGGGACGACGACAGCATCCAGTTCACCCTGAAAGAAAATCACCGGCACGCGAATGTTGTTCGCGTGCAGCAGCGGCGTGCGGGCAGCGTAGCGTTCGGCGTCTTGCTCGGGATCGCCGATCAGCCAGTCCAGATAATCACCTTCAAATTTGTGCGTTGCTCGAGCCAACGCAACCGGGTCGCTAACGCCGTACAAACTCGCTCCGGCGCGGAAAACCTGGTTGAACGCCAGCGCACATAACGTGGTGTAGCCGCCTGCGCTGCCGCCCCGAATGAATGCGCGCTCACCGTCGATCAAACCCTGCTCGGCGAGATAGCTCACCACCGCACAAGCATCCTCGACATCCACTTCACCCCAGCTCAGGTACAAGGCCTGGCGATATTCGCGGCCGTAACCGCTACTGCCGCGATAGTTGAGGTCGGCGACGGCGAAACCGCGTTGCGTCCAGTACTGAATGCGTGGGTCAAGCATCGGGTAGCAGGCCGATGTCGGGCCGCCGTGGATGAACACCACCAGCGGCGGTTTTGCCTCGCCGCTCATGGCCGGATAAAAGAACCCGTGCGCCTCGCCCGAACCGCTTGGGTAGCGCAGGGTTTGCGGACGGCTGATGCGTTCGGCAGGCAACGGCGCCACGCCGCCGGCCAGCACGTTCACTTCGCGTGTAGTTCGATCAATGGAGATGACCGACGAAGGACTGATCGGCGAGGCGGCGATGCAGTAGATAAATTGCTCATCCACAGCTAGATGACGGAAGCGGCTGTAGTCGCCAGTGAAATCTTCGTCACCCAGCGTCAGGCGACCAAAACCATCTGCGCTCCAGCTCGCCAAAAACGAACTATCAACAGGCAGCCAGGTACAGCCGCCCAGTTGCCACGGTGCGGGTGCGTGATCGGCCTGTGCAGCAGGTAATGGCTCCAAACCGTCGGAAGTCTCAGCCCACGGTTGCCAGAATCCACCACGATCGGTCAGGCAATACAGTCGACCTCCGGCGTTAAATCGTAGCTGTTGAATGGATTCTTCAACCTCACCGCCAGCAACGCATCGCGGCAAACCGAACGCGGCGTCAGTCAAGTGCTCAGCCACCATCAACCGGGTCGAGGTCCACGGTTGATGCGGTCGGCTCCACTCGATCCAGGCCAAACGCTGGCCATCCGGGCTGAGTGTTGGCGCAGCATAAAAATCCGCGCCCTCAATCAGCAAATGCCGCGCGCCGTCAGCCAGATCAATCGCCACCAGCCGATGCTGGTCTTGCTGTTCCTCAACCGCCAGAACCTGGCCAAAAGCAAAATGCAGATCACCATAACGGCACTCACCCGACGTCAGTACCTCAGGCGTTCCATCCAGCGTCTGCCGATACAACTGCTGATCGGCCTCAGCGACGAAAACCACCCCGTCCGGCGTCAGACAAAACGCGCCACCGCCATATTCGTACACCCGACTGCGCACGCTGAAACCGTTCGGTGTCAGACATTTCGCCACACCATCGCGCCAATGCCAGATCCGGCACGCAGCATCTTCCGGGCGATATTCATTCCAGAACAAACCGTTAGCACCGAGCTGCAACTCGGCGAAGTCCATGCCAGCGGCCACAGCTTGCGAGGCGCTGAAAGGTTCAGCCCTTGGCGATGAGGCGTGAGTTTCGTTCATTGCGGAAGGCCAATTGTTCGATGGTTTGAGTGGCGGTCTCGGCTTCTTCGCGGGCCTTGAGAATCACGCCGTGATGTTCGGATTTGCTGCACACCGGGTCAGCATTGCTCGCATCACCGGTGAGCATGAACGCCTGGCAGCGGCAGCCGCCGAAGTCTTTTTCTTTCTCGTCACAGGAGCGGCACGGCTCGGGCATCCAGTCGTAACCACGGAAGCGGTTGAAGCCGAACGAGTCGTACCAGATGTGCTGCATGCTGTGATCGCGCACATTGGGAAATTGCACCGGCAGTTGTCGGGCGCCATGGCAGGGCAGGGCGGTGCCGTCCGGGGTAACTGTCAGAAAGATACTGCCCCAGCCGTTCATGCAGGCTTTCGGGCGTTCTTCGTAGTAATCCGGGGTGACGAAAATCAGCTTGCACGGATGCCCTTCGGCTTCCAGTTTTGCGCGGTATTCGTTGGTGATGCGTTCGGCACGGACCAGTTGCTCTTTGGTCGGCAACAGGCCGACACGATTGAGCTGCGCCCAACCGTAGAACTGGCAGGTGGCGAGCTCGACGAAGTCGGCTTCAAGCGCAATGCACAGCTCGATGATGCGGTCGATTTTGTCGATGTTGTGCCGATGGGTGACGAAATTCAGCACCATCGGATAACCGTGGGCCTTCACTGCGCGAGCCATTTCCAATTTCTGCGCGAAGGCTTTTTTCGAACCGGCGAGCAGGTTGTTCACTTGCTCGTCACTGGCCTGAAAACTGATCTGGATGTGATCCAGTCCGGCCTTTTTGAAGTCGCTGATTTTCTGCTCGGTCAGGCCGATGCCGGAGGTAATCAGGTTGGTGTAGAAACCCAACTGCCGAGCTTCATGAATCAGCTCGGCGAGATCCTGACGCACCAGCGGTTCGCCACCGGAAAAGCCCAGTTGCGCCGCGCCCATCTCCCGCGCTTCGCGAAATACCTTGATCCACTGCTCGGTGCTCAGCTCTTTGCCCTGCTCGGCGAAATCCAGCGGATTGGAGCAGTACGGGCATTGCAGCGGGCAGCGGTAGGTCAGCTCGGCGAGCAGCCACAGCGGCAGGCCGATTTCAGGTTTTGGCGGTACTTGCACCGACGAATCAGGCAAGTTCGATCCAGTGCTGCGCACGGGCAACCTCCATGAATTGCTCGATGTCGTCACCGAGTTGGGGCACACCGGGGAACTGCTCATCGAGTTTGGCAATGATTTCTGCGACATCGCGTTCGCCGTCAATCAAACCACCGATCAGCGCGGCGCTGTCGTTGAGTTTGATCATGCCTTCGGGGTAAAGCAGCACGTGGCCTTTCTGCGCCGGTTCGTACTGGAAACGGTAGCCGGGACGCCAGGTCGGAACTTTGCTGCGGTCGAAACTCATAAGGTGATTCCTTTATGCCAGACCCGTTGTTCGGTGACGCTGTGATACGGCGGGCGGTTCAGTTCGTAGGCCATGCTCATGGCATCGAGCATGCTCCAAAGAATGTCCAGTTTGAACTGGAGAATTTCCAGCATGCGCTCCTGACCTTCGCGGGTCTTGTAGTGCTCGAGCGTGATCGCCAGCCCGTGCTCGACATCGCGTCGCGCCTGACCGAGGCGCGTGCGGAAGTATTCGTAACCGGCCGGGTCGATCCACGGGTAATGTTGCGGCCAGCTGTCGAGGCGTGATTGGTGGATCTGCGGCGCGAACAGTTCAGTCAGCGAGCTGCTGGCGGCTTCCTGCCAACTGGCGCGGCGGGCGAAGTTGACGTAGGCATCGACGGCGAACCGTACGCCGGGCAGCACCAGCTCCTGAGAGCGCAGTTGATCCGGGTCGAGACCGACCGCTTGACCGAGTCGCAGCCACGCTTCGATGCCGCCGTCTTCACCGGGGGCGCCGTCATGGTCAAGCAGGCGCTGAATCCACTCGCGGCGTATTGCCCGATCCGGGCAGTTGGCGAGGATCGCCGCGTCTTTCAGAGGGATGTTCACCTGATAGTAGAAGCGGTTGGCGACCCAGCCCTGAATCTGCTCGCGAGTGGCGCGGCCTTGGTACATCGCCACGTGGTACGGGTGGTGGATGTGGTAATAGGCGCCTTTGGCGCGCAGGGCCGCTTCGAATTCGGTGGGGGACAGCGGGGTGTCGGTCATTGCGGTTCTCCGGGGAACAACCGTTGGAATCCTGGGTGTCTATTCGGACGCCTTCGCGAGCAAGCTCGCTCCCACAGGGTTTGTGAACGCCACAGATCCAGTGTGGGAGCGAGCTTGCTCGCGAAGAGGCCGGTCGCTACAGCACAATACTCATGCCATCGAACGCCACTTCAACATTACGTCTCGCCAGTTCCGCACGCTCCGGCGAATCCTCATCGAGAATCGGGTTGGTGTTGTTGATGTGGATAAGCACTTTGCGCTGCTCAGGCAACTGCTCCAGCACTTCGAGCATGCCGCCAGGGCCGTTCTGTGCCAGATGGCCCATCTCGCGACCGGTGCGAGTGCCAACGCCACGGCGCTGCATCTCATCGTCGTCCCACATGGTGCCGTCGACCAGCAGGCAATCACTGCTGGCCATGATTTCCAGCAGCGGCGCATCGACCTTGCCCAGACCCGGCGCGTAGAACAATTTGCCGCCGGTATTCAGGTCTTCCACGATCAAGCCGATGTTGTCGCCCGGATGCGGATCGAAGCGGTGCGGCGAATACGGTGGCGCGGCGCTGCGCAACGGTAGCGGGGTGAAGCGCAGGTTCGGGCAGGCGGCCACGGTGAAGCTCTGGTCGAGTTCGATGCGGTTCCAGTCCAGCCCGCCGTTCCAGTGCGTAAGCATCTTGAACAGCGGGAAACCGGTGCTGAGGTCTTCGTGAACCATGTCCGTGCACCAGACCTGATGCGGGCAACCTTCGCGCAGGCTGAGCAGGCCGGTGGTGTGGTCGATCTGGCTGTCCATCAGGATGATCGCGCTGATGCCGGTGTCGCGCAGCGCACGGCCCGGTTGCATCGGGACGAAGCTTTGCAACTGCGCGCGAATGTCCGGTGAGGCGTTGCACAACACCCAGTTCACGCCGTCATCGGAAATCGCGATGGACGATTGGGTGCGGGCCTTGGCATTCAGGCTGCCGTCGCGAAAGCCTGCGCAATTGACGCAGTTGCAGTTCCACTGCGGAAAACCGCCGCCGGCGGCCGAACCCAGAATCTGGACGAACATGAACACTCCATCATTTCAACGCGGAAAATAAAACGCCCCGGCGAACCGAGGCGTTGCACTGCAATTCTACGTAAGCAGAACTCAGCGGCTGGCGAAGTACATGGTGACTTCGAAGCCGATACGCAGGTCGGTGTAAGCTGGTTTTGTCCAGGACATGGGTGTCTCCTTCAGGTTGGTGGGATAGCGCTGTCCATAGGTATAGTCCACGGCAGCGCAAAGATGTTCCAAATAGTTAGGCGGCTATGTTACTCAAAATTTCACCGGGTTTGCCCGTGAATCTTTGAGAAAGCTCCTTGCAGCCTCGGTAATGATCAATTTGCCGCTTGCCATGGGGTTTGCGGCACTGGATCGCTGGCGATGCAGAGCCAGCCGCCTTCGGCTTTGATCAAGCGCTGTGCAGCGCTGAGCAGTGTCTGGCGATCCAGTTGGCGGATCGCAATGATCAATTGCTCAAGATAATCCGACGAGTGGCCAGCGAGCCTGGCCTGCCAAAGCAGCTCGGCAGCGTCTTTGCTGGACAGATTGGCGTCGTCGAATTGATTGGCGAGGTTTTGCCGTTGCTGGCCGAGGCTGACCTCATCAAGCTCTTCGATCAGCGCGGGAATGCCGTTGAGAAACTGTTGAATGTGCTTGAGCAACGCCGCAGGTTTGGCACTTGGCGATTGCACACCGAACAGGAGAGTGGTCTGGCCCTGCATCTGGCGCAGCGCACTGAACACCGCGTAGCCCAATTGCAGCTCGACTCGCAAACGCTGATAGAACGGTGTCTGGCAAAGTTGCGCGAGCAGGCGCCAAGCAGCTTCGTCGGTGATGTCGCGGCCTTCGGTCGGGCAGCACAGGAGCAAGGCGTGTTCGCTGGACGCGGTATCGATGTGGCTCCAGTGTTTTTGCGTCGGGATCGCCGCAGGCGCTGGCAACTGATTGTCCGGGCTCCCGGGAATGCGGCTCAAGGCCAGGCCCATAGCCGCTTGCGTCTGTTGGTTGAGACCTAAAGCGAGGCCGTCCCAGCGTGAACTTGTCCACAGGTGTCTGGCGTCGTCGCTGATGTTGACTGATTCCAGCACCTGTTCCGGCAGCGTTTTGAGCAGTTGGCGGATGGGGATCAGCGGGGTTTCTGGCTCACTGCGTGAGGAATCCGCATCAACTTGCGTCAGACTTTTCAGCGCGTGCTCCAGGATGCTGGGCATCGATTCCGAAAGCCCGGTGAGCTTCAGGAGCCATTGAGTACCGGTGGCGTTGAAAGACACCTCCACCCCGGCTTCGCGCGCGTCCTGCTGCGTTTGCCGAAGACTGCGTTGCAATCTTGAGTGCAGATCAGCGGTGGCTGCAGCTTCCATGTGCCAACGCAGATAGATCGCGCCTTCATCGCCGCTGTCCGGCAATGCCTGGCTGAATTGCATCGGCGAGCGTTCGCGACGGCCGCGCGAGCGATCCTGAGCGAACGTTCGCAAGCCACGGTGGGCGCTGGTCTGGCCGCGAATCAGCCCGGCATTGGCCAGAGGTTCGCTGACACGCAGGAATGGATTGGCAGCGGGCAGGTGCCAGTGCTCGCTGAAGTTATCCACAGTACCGATTTCGCCGAGGATTTGAGTGAGGGCTTCAGCGCCTTTGTCTGACAGACCATTTTCCAGCTGTTCACTGTCGTGCCGCGCCAGTTGTAGCGCACCTCTGACTTGCTGCTGACGTTGAAGAAGGGCGGCGTATTCCTCGCGCAGTGGCGCCCAATCTTGTTGAGCAAAGAAACTCACCCAATCGAGCAGGTCGTCGCGAATGGCTTTCAACGATTGGGACGGCGCGCTGAATTCCAGATCCAGCAATGCTTGCCCGGCGAATTGGTAAATCGGCGTGGCTTTTAATCCATCCGCCAGTTTTTGCTGCTGCAAATGCGCGAGCAATCCGCCGGGCTTGGCGCTGTTCAACCAATGGCAAAGAAACGCCAACGCCTCGCTGGACGATTCAGGCAGAGCCTCAAACGCGAATAACAGATTGCCGCGTCGCTCATCGACCTGTTGATAACTTTTCACCGCTAACGACAAGGGCAGAGCCTGCGCAACTTTATCCCCAGCCGGTAAAGCCGCTGCGAATTTCTCCGTTAATGCTTTCAACTCATCAAGACTCTGCGGTCCGACCAGGCTCAGGGTCATCTGCCCAGTCTGATAAAACTGCTGGTGGAAGTCCTTCAAGGCCTGTTGAAACGCAGGCTGTTCGACATGCAGGCTGTCACGATTCCCCGCATGAAATCCGCGCAACGGGTGCTCTGCCGGTAAACCTTCGTACACGGCAAACTGCTGCTGCGCCGCAGGATCCTGCGACCAGGCGACAAATTCCGCCTGCAACACTTCCCGTTCCCGCAACTGATCGTCCAGATTCATACGCGGCTTGGCGAGCATGTCTGACAGACGCTCCAGCCCACCGCTGAACGACTGCGTCGGTAGCTCAAAGAAAAAGTCAGTGGCGCGTTCGCGAGTACTGGCATTCACCTGCCCGCCGTGACCTTGCACATAGGCCATCAGCCCTTCGCCTGCAGGAAAACGCTCGGTGCCGAGAAACAGCAAATGCTCAAGAAAATGCGCCAGCCCCGGCCACGCCAATGGCGCGTCGTGGCTACCGGCAGACACCCGTAATGCGGCGGCGCTACGCTTCAGACCTGGCACATGACGCAGGGTCACGCGCAAGCCATTGGCCATGGTTTCGGTGTGAGGGCGGGGGTGAGTCGGCGCAGGCATGGGCACTTCCAGAACAGTGAAGTGCCAATGCTAGCGGATTAGCGCTGATTCAGCGCGCCGTAAAGCTCCGGGCGGCGATCGCTGAGGTAGCGATTGGCCGCGCGCGAGTCGAGCATCGACTGTCGATCCAGTTCGCCGATGATCAGCGCTTCGTCGAGTCCGGCCTGGGCGATGCGGCTGCCATCCGGTGCGGCGAGGCTGCTTTGCCCGCAATAGTGGATGTCGCCTTCGCTGCCGCAATAGTTGGCGTAGGCCACGTAGCACTGGTTTTCGAAGGCGCGCGATCGCACGGTGACGTCAGCGACGAAATCGAACGGAATCATGTTCGCCGTCGGCACCACAATCAGCTCGGCGCCGGCGAGCGCCAGACGGCGGGTGTTTTCCGGAAACTCCAGGTCATAACAGATCAGGAAACCGAGCTTCCAGCCGTTGAGTTCGACGATCGGGAAATCATCATCGCCGGGGCTGAACATCGAACGATCCAGATCGCCGAACAGATGCGTCTTGCGGTAATTGCACAGGCGCTCGCCGTGCGAATCGATCAACTGCACGGCGTTGTAGATCTGCCCGTCGGCGGTGCGCTCCGGATAGCCGTAAACAATCGCCAAACCTGCGGCTTTGGCGATTCGCCCGATCTGCTGTGCCCACTCACCGTTGTAAACCTCGGCCAAGGTGCTGACCGCTTCGGCGCCAATGTTGTAGCCGGTCATGAACATCTCCGGCAACACCAGCAGGTCGGCGCCCTTGGCCTCCATCGCCAGTTGATGCAGGCGTTGCAGGTTGGCGGCAGGGTCCAGGGGCAGCGGTGGACATTGGTAAAGGGCTACACGCATCAGGGATTCCTCTTACTCGGGCAGGGCGATAGGGCCGATATCTTTGAACACATCACCCGGGCCCGGGTTCGCTTTATGTGTCGAACCGCCGAAATGCTTCATGATTCCCCACACTGCGTTGAGCGAGGTCTGCACCGCGCCTTCCACCCATGCCGGTGTCCACGAAACGTCGTCGCCGGCGATGAAAATCCCGCGTTGCTCGGCCGGCATATCGTCCTGCATGAAGTGCGCGTACATGCGCTGGTTGTAGCGATAGTGGCCGGGCAGTGCACCTTTGAAGGCACCGAGGAAGTACGGATCGGCTTCCCACGACACGGTGATCGGGTCGCCAATGATTCGCGCGGCGATATCAACTTTCGGGTAGATCTTTTTCAACGCATTCAACGCCAGCTCAACGCGTTTTTCCACCGGATGCGGGAGCATCTTCAGTGCGTCACTCATCCATGAGTAGGACAGGCAGATCACCCCCGGTTTGTCGTCGCCGTTGTCGAACAGGTAAGTGCCGCGGGTCAGGCGATCAGTGAGGGTCATGCTCATCAAATCGCGGCCGGTTTCCGGGTCCTTGTCCTTCCAGAATGGCCGGTCGACCATCACGAAGGTCTTCGACGACTGCATGTAGCGTGTGCGGTCGAGGGCCATCCACATCTTCTGCGAGAACAGGGTTTCGTCGCATTCGATCTGGGTGGTCAGCAGCCAGCTCTGGCAGGTAGTCAGCACGGCGGCGTATTCGCGGGTGTCGCCATTGTTGTCGGTGACCGCGAAACGGCCATCCGCCGCGTGGGCAATTTTCTTCACGCCGGAACGCGGCGCGCCACGGTGCAGGGATTTCAGGCTGGTGCCTTCGGGCCAGTGCACGCAGCGTTCCGGCACATGGCGCCAGATGCCTTGTGGAACCTGTTCGACGCCGCCGACGACCAAGTGTTGGTGATCGTCGCAATTGGTCATCACCACGCGGAAGATTTCCAGCATCGAGTTCGGGAAGTCCGAGTCCCAGCCGCCGGTGCCGAAACCGACCTGACCGAACACTTCACGGTGATGGAATGACAGTTTGGCGAAGGCCTCGGAGGTGGCGACGAAATCGTAGAACGTGCGGTCGTCCCACAGCGGCACCAAAGTATTCCACAGCTCTTTCAGGCGCGGCACATCGCGGTCGCGAATGGCTTGCTGGATATCGGCGAACTGCGAACCGGCCTCCAGCGCATCCGCCCAGGCGTCAGCCACTTCCTGGAACAGTGCAGGAAGATCCGCCAGTTTCTGTGCGTAATGGGTCTTGCCTTCCAGATCGATCACGGTGCTGCCGGAGGCTGGCGTCAGTGGGTTCGGGAAGGGTTTGGTTTCGAGGCCGAGCTTGTCGACGTAATGATAGAACGCGGTGGAAGACACCGGGAAGCGCATGCCGCCCAATTCGGCGACGATGCCGTCAGTGCCGTTGAAGGCCTGCGAACGCAGACGGCCACCGAGTTTTGATGCTTCGTAAACCACGGGTTTCAAGCCGAGCTTCATCAGTTCGTAAGCGGCTACCAGCCCGGCGATACCAGCGCCGACGATCGCCACTTCAGCACCGTGATTGTGCTCAGGAATGTTGCCGAGACCGGCCGGGTGTTCGATCCAGTCGTCGAACGCGAACGGAAAGTCCGGACCGAAAATGGTGACTGGTTTCTTACCGTCTGCAGGATGGCGATTGTTCTTGTTCATGGCTGACCTTGCTGGCGACCCGACGCGGAATGCGCGTCTGAGTATAGGGAAAGATGCCAGCCATTCTAGGGAGCGTAGAACACGTTAATAAGACGCAAAGTGTCGTCATTTTGCCAGATTAATAATCAATATGACGATTGGGGGCTGCACTCCGACCAAAGTGCGCGAGCGGGCCTGCTCGCGAAGAGGCCCTGAAATCCACCCGAGAAGCCCGATCGAAATCTTAAACCGGCTGCCCCCGATCAATCTTGCTACTCAAAATGATCGACGTCGTGGTTTTCTCCACCCCGTCCACGCTGCCAATCTGATCGAGCAATTGATCCAGTTGCTCCGGCGAATCCGTACGCAACCACGCCACATAATCGAACTCGCCACTCACCGCACACAACTGCTGCACCTGCGCCATCGCACTCAACCGGCGCACCACCTCTTTGCCGGAACGCGGCTGCACCTTGATCCCGACATACGCCTGCAACCCGCCATCGACTACCCGCTGACCCAGACGCACGCCATAACCGGTGATCACTTTGGCTTTTTCCAGCCGCGCCAGCCGCGACGTCACGGTGGTGCGCGCAATGCCCAACTGCCGGGCGAGCATGGCCACGCTCTCACGGGCATTGATCTGCAGGGCGGCGATTAGCTGACGGTCGATTTCATCAAGCACGGGTGGGCGGATGTCTGGCAAGGGGGGCGGCTCCATTGGCGCGAATCGGTGGCTTGCGCATGTTACAGGCTCAATAGAGGGGACGCTTGCAGGCGATGATTAGGTTTTCACCTGCGTGTCGACGATATTGAGCTGCTGAAACCTGACCGTTGCTTCATGCCCGTGTTGCTTAGCCCATAACCTCGGCAAACGCATCCCGGAATCGGCGCATGTCATCGTCCGTGCCGACACTGACACGCACCCAGGTCGGCCATTCTTTCCATACTCGACCGACATGCACGCGGCGCTCGGCCAGTGCCTTGACCACGTCATTCGCCGGGCGTCTGACGTCGATCATGAAGCAATTGGCCTGGGACGCCGTGCAGCGAAAACCGCGGGTGCTCAACCACGCGACGGTTTCCTCGCGCAGGCGCGTATTGTTCTGTTTCCTTTGGGTCAACAACGACGCGTCTTCAAGGCTGGCAATTGCTCCCAGCAGGGACGATGCGGCCGGTACGTTGTAGTTGTCGAACACCTCAAGTTGTTCCAGCAGCGCCGGGTTGCCCACCGCGATGCCTAGCCTTGCTCCGGCCATGCCGTAGATTTTCGAAAAGGTACGCAGCACCAGCAGATCGGGGTGATTCTTGACCAGAGGGATGCACGTCGCGGCCTGCGAAAAATCGATGTAAGCCTCATCCACCAACAGAATCGAGCCTTTGGGTTTGTTCTTCAGGGCAAGTTCGATATCGCTGCGGGCCGTGAGGGTGCCGGTCGGATTGTTCGGGTTGCAGATATAGATCAACCCCGGCCGAGGGTCGACAGCCAGCATGCGCGGCAGGTCGTGAGCATGCTCTGCGTCAAGAGATACCTCATGAACCGTGACTTTCCTGCTGCGAGCCGCCTGGGCGGGATCTTCGTAGGACGGTGTGGCGACGACCAGACTTCCCTGCTGCGTGAAGGCATGCACGGCATACTGCAAGGCCTGTTTGGAGCCGCTATACGTCTGGACGAAATCCTCGGGAATGCCTTGCTGGCGGGCAAACAGTGCATTGAGTCGATACTGGATCTTGTAGGGATAGCGCCCCGACAGGGCGATACCTTCCTGCATCGCGTGCCGGGCTGCCGCTGAGGGTCCCCAAGGACTTTCGTTGAAGTTGATCAGCACGTCATCAGAAGTTGCCGCTGTCGAGGCGGTTTCAATGTGAGCCTGTGCCCAGGGGTTGTGGGCCAGCAACGGCAGCGTCGCAGCAAATCCAACGAATGAGCGTCGAGTGACATCAACCATGAAAACTCCCTTTTCGGATCATCAGATGCGCCACGGCTGTGGGGCCTGGATACTGAAGTAACGAACTGGTTAATGGTTGATTTACAGGAGGGTGATCTCATGAGCAGAAAAGCACACGCAAAAAAACCGCCCATCACGGGCGGTTCAGCATGTGCAGCGAGCGTCGGTTTTTCTCTGCGCGCAGACCGCTACAAGCGTTCTGCCAGCGAATTTGTAGAGTTCAGATGCGGTTCCTCGTGCAGCAACTTGAGGCGCCAGTCTGTAATCCAACTGTCGTCAACATCCAGGCGTTTAAGCCACTGATCGGCTGACCATCCGACCAACCTCAATTCCCCCGCGTGACTGTTGCCATGCAGCGACTCGACAGACTCGTAGCGAACAGGTTTGAGCAGATGGTTTATCAGTACATATGGCGCTGGTCTCAGATCCTCGCCATCGCCGGCTATGTACGGGTGTGCGCCCGACTGGATGATCCCACCTTCGTCGTAGGTATAAAACGCGAAATGTTGCAGCATCAGTGCACACGAGTGGACAGATTATGGGCGGAACACGCTATTTCGCGATTTGAGGAGCCGCATTTTTTTCGCTTCAGATACGCAAAAGCCGCGCATTTGCGCGGCTTTCAGGTTTGGTGGGCCCACACGGACTTGAACCGTGGACCAAAGGATTATGAGCCCGAGTTAGAGTGCCGTAG
>NZ_VCNJ01000008.1 GCF_005938625.1 Pseudomonas fluorescens | reverse complement strand
GTAGCCAAAATCATCGAGTAATTCTCTTTTTAGAGTTTGCTTGATGCTTTGAAAAAGCCCCCGCTCAGCGGGGGCTTTTTTATTGGGTTGACACCTATCTGGGGCGTCTATAGAATTGCGCCTCCTTTTAACGGGCGTATTGCGCTCGGTGGGAATAGCAGCCGGAGTCTGAAATCCAATGCAAAATCAGCAAATCCGTATCAGGTTGAAGGCTTTCGACCATCGCCTGATCGACCAATCAACCCAGGAAATCGTGGAAACCGCGAAACGTACTGGTGCTCAAGTGCGTGGTCCAATTCCACTGCCTACCCGTAAAGAGCGGTTCACCGTTCTGGTTTCTCCGCACGTCAACAAAGACGCGCGCGACCAGTACGAAATCCGCACTCATAAGCGCGTTCTGGACATCGTCCAGCCAACGGATAAAACCGTTGATGCTCTTATGAAGCTTGATCTTGCGGCCGGTGTGGAAGTGCAGATCAGCCTCGGCTAAGACTCGGTCTTAGTCGTGTAACGCTCTGAAATGGGCGGCCATAGCGGGTGAAAGCCCCGTACACTCATGAGGTTTACAACATGACTATTGGTGTAGTCGGTCGTAAATGCGGTATGACCCGTATTTTCACCGAAGAAGGTGTCTCCATTCCGGTCACGGTCATTGAGATCGAGCCGAATCGCGTCACCCAGTTCAAAACTGAAGAGACCGATGGCTATCGTGCAGTGCAAGTCACTGTCGGCGAGCGTCGTGCTTCGCGTGTAACAGCAGCTCAGGCTGGCCACTTCGCTAAGGCGAACGTTGCCGCTGGTCGCACCACCATGGAATTCCGTCTTGAAGAAGGCGAGTACCAGGCTGGCGATCTGATCAACGCTGAAATCTTCGCCGCTGGTCAACTGGTTGATGTAACCGGTCAGTCCAAGGGTAAAGGCTTCCAGGGTACGATCAAGCGTTGGAATTTCCGCGGGCAAGATAACACCCACGGTAACTCCGTATCCCACCGCGTCCCAGGCTCTATCGGCCAGTGCCAGACTCCTGGTCGTGTATTCAAGGGCAAAAAAATGTCCGGTCATATGGGCGCTGAGCGCGTGACCGTGCAGTCCCTGGAAGTAGTGCGCGTGGACGCTGAACGCAATCTGTTGTTGGTCAAGGGTGCTGTTCCTGGCGCTACTGGCGGCAACCTGGTTGTACGTCCAGCAGCCAAGGCTCGCGGTTAAGGGGAAGCTGACATGCAATTAAATGTAAATGACGCTCAAGCGATCGAAGTTTCCGAACTGACATTTGGCGGCGAATTCAACGAGACGCTGGTTCACCAAGCAGTCGTGGCCTACATGGCTGGCGGCCGTCAAGGTACCAAGCAGCAGAAGACCCGTTCCGACGTTCGTGGTGGCGGTAAGCGCCCATGGCGTCAGAAAGGTACTGGCCGTGCTCGTGCCGGTACTATCCGTAGCCCAATCTGGCGTGGCGGCGGTACCACTTTTGCAGCGCGTCCACAGGATCACTCCCAGAAGCTGAACAAGAAGATGTATCGCGCAGCAATGCGTTCCATCCTTGCTGAGCTGGTGCGTACTGATCGTCTGGTCGTGGTTCAGGATTTCGCTGTTGAAACTCCGAAAACCAAAGATCTGCTGGGCAAGCTGAACAACATGAGCCTGACCGATGTTTTGATCGTGTCGGACGCTGTTGATCAGAACCTGTACCTGGCTGCTCGTAACCTGCCGCACGTAGATGTACGTGACGTTCAAGGTTCCGATCCAGTTAGTCTGATCGCATACGACAAGGTGTTGATCACCGTGTCGGCCGTGAAGAAATTCGAGGAGCTGCTGGGATGAACCAGGAACGCGTATTTAAAGTTCTGCTTGGCCCGCACGTTTCCGAGAAGGCTACGGTTCTGGCAGACAAGAAAGGCCAGTTCGTTTTCAAGGTTGCTACTGACGCAACCAAGCTGGAAATCAAGAAGGCCGTCGAAAGCCTGTTCAGCGTGAAAGTAGAGCGCGTCACTACCCTGAATGTTCTGGGTAAGAGCAAGCGCACTGCTCGCGGTCTGGGCAAGCGTAATGACTGGAAGAAGGCAGTTATCTCCCTTCAGCCAGGCCAAGATCTCGATTTCAGCAGCAGTGCTGAGTAAGGAAGGGGTGCATCATGGCAATCGTTAAATGCAAACCGACTTCCCCTGGCCGCCGTTTTGTGGTCAAGGTGGTCAACCAGGAGCTGCATAAAGGCGCTCCTCACGCACCGCTGCTCGAGAAAAAATCGAAGACTGGTGGTCGTAACAACAATGGCCGTATTACCACGCGTCACATCGGTGGTGGTCATAAGCAGCATTATCGTATGGTCGATTTCCGTCGCAACGACAAAGATGGCATCGTCGCCACTGTCGAGCGTATCGAATACGATCCAAACCGTACTGCTCACATCGCACTGCTCTGCTACGCAGACGGCGAGCGCCGCTACATCATCGCCCCTAAAGGCGTGAGTGCTGGCGACCAGCTGATCGCAGGTGCTCTGGCTCCAATCAAGCCAGGCAACGCTCTGCAACTGCGCAACATTCCAGTCGGTTCTACCGTACACGGCATCGAACTGAAGCCAGGTAAAGGCGCACAGATCGCTCGTTCCGCTGGTGCTTCGGCTCAGCTGATCGCTCGTGAAGGCGTTTACGTTACCCTGCGTCTGCGTTCCGGTGAAATGCGTAAAGTCCTGGCTGAATGCCGTGCGACCCTGGGCGAAGTCTCGAACTCCGAGCACAGCCTGCGTTCGCTGGGTAAAGCTGGTGCCAAGCGCTGGCGTGGCGTTCGCCCAACCGTTCGTGGTGTTGCCATGAACCCGGTTGACCACCCACATGGTGGTGGTGAAGGTCGTACCTCTGGTGGTCGTCATCCGGTATCGCCATGGGGCTTCCCGACTAAGGGCGCGAAGACTCGTGGTAATAAGCGTACCGACAAAATGATCGTCCGTCGTCGCAAGTAAATAGAGGGATACGACAGTGCCACGTTCTCTGAAAAAAGGTCCTTTTATTGATCTTCACCTACTGAAGAAGATCGAAGTGGCGGCGGAAAAGAACGATCGCAAACCAATTAAGACTTGGTCGCGTCGTTCGATGATCCTGCCACAAATGGTCGGTCTGACCATCGCAGTACACAACGGTCGTCAGCACGTCCCAGTTCTCGTTAACGAAGACATGGTCGGCCACAAACTGGGCGAGTTCGCCGGTACCCGCAACTATCGCGGGCACGTGGCTGACAAGAAAGCCAAGCGTTAAGGGGTTAGGAAATGGAAGTAGCCGCTAAGTTGTCGGGCGCTCGAATCTCCGCCCAGAAAGCCCGCTTGGTCGCCGACCAGATCCGCGGGAAGAAGGTGGGCGAAGCGCTCAACTTGTTGGCTTTCAGCAGTAAGAAAGCCGCCGAGATCATGAAAAAAGTGCTGGAGTCGGCCGTAGCCAACGCCGAGCATAACGAAGGCGCAGACGTTGATGACCTGAAGGTCAGCACCGTTTTCGTCAACGAAGGGCGTTCGCTGAAGCGCATCATGCCACGTGCCAAAGGCCGTGCTGATCGCATCGTCAAGCGGTCTTGCCATATCACTGTCAAGGTTGCTGACAAGTAACGGAGTCGAAGAGATGGGTCAGAAAGTACATCCCATTGGCATTCGCCTGGGAATCGTCAAGGAGCACACCTCCGTCTGGTACGCAGACGGTCGGACTTATGCGGACTACTTGTTCGCAGATCTGAAAGTGCGTGAGTATCTCCAAGACAAACTAAAAAGCGCGTCCGTAAGCCGTATCGATATCCATCGTCCGGCCCAAACTGCACGTATCACCATCCACACCGCTCGTCCAGGTATCGTTATCGGGAAGAAAGGTGAAGATGTTGAGAAACTGCGTCAGGACCTGACCAAGCAAATGGGTGTGCCTGTGCACATCAATATCGAAGAGATCCGCAAGCCGGAGCTCGACGGTATGCTGGTTGCGCAGAGCGTAGCTCAGCAGCTGGAGCGTCGTGTAATGTTCCGTCGCGCTATGAAGCGCGCAGTTCAGAACGCCATGCGCATTGGTGCCAAGGGCATCAAAATCCAAGTGAGCGGTCGTCTCGGCGGTGCTGAAATCGCACGTACTGAATGGTATCGCGAAGGTCGTGTGCCATTGCACACCCTGCGTGCCGACATCGACTATGCCAACTACGAAGCTCACACCACTTACGGTGTGATCGGTGTAAAGGTTTGGATCTTCAAAGGCGAAGTAATTGGTGGTCGCCAAGAAGAGCTGAAACCACAAGCACCAGCGCCTCGTAAAAAAGCTGCTAAGTAAGGGGTACGCCAAATGTTGCAACCTAAGCGTACGAAGTTCCGCAAGCAGATGACAGGCCACAACCGTGGTCTGGCTCAGCGCGGTAGCAAAGTCAGCTTCGGCGAGTTCGCGCTGAAGTCTGTAGCTCGTGGTCGTCTCACCGCTCGTCAGATCGAGTCAGCGCGTCGTGCTCTGACCCGTCACGTTAAACGTGGCGGCAAGATCTGGATCCGTGTATTCCCGGACAAGCCTATTTCCAAAAAGCCCCTCGAAGTTCGTATGGGTAAAGGTAAGGGTAGTGTGGAGTACTGGGTTGCCCAGATTCAGCCAGGCAAAGTCCTGTATGAAATCGAGGGTGTTTCTGAAGAGCTGGCGCGTGAGGCTTTTGCCCTGGCTGCTGCAAAGCTGCCGCTCGCCACCGCCTTTGTTAAACGGACGGTGATGTGATGAAAGCGAATGAACTTCGTGAAAAATCCGCACAGCAGCTGAACGAGCAACTGCTCGGCTTGCTGCGCGACCAGTTCAATCTGCGTATGCAGAAAGCAACTGGCCAGTTGGGGCAGTCTCATCTGCTCTCGCAAGTTAAGCGTGACATCGCTCGCGTGAAGACTGTGCTCAACCAGCAGGCAGGTAAGTGATCATGGCTGAAGCCGAAAAAACTGTCCGTACGCTGACTGGCCGTGTTGTCAGCGACAAGATGGACAAAACCATCACCGTACTGATCGAGCGTCGCGTAAAGCACCCGATCTACGGTAAATACGTTAAGCGTTCGACTAAGCTGCACGCGCACGACGAAACCAACCAGTGCCACATCGGCGACAAAGTCACTATTCGTGAAACTCGTCCTATGGCCAAGACCAAGTCTTGGGCGCTGGTTGATGTTCTCGAACGCGCTGTGGAAGTCTAAGGACTAGGGGTCGGAGAAATTATATGATTCAGACTCAATCCATGCTCGATGTGGCCGATAACAGCGGCGCTCGCCGTGTTATGTGCATCAAGGTGCTGGGTGGCTCCCATCGTCGTTACGCTGGTATCGGTGACATCATCAAAGTTACCGTGAAGGAAGCAATTCCTCGCGGTAAAGTGAAAAAAGGCCAAGTGATGACTGCTGTTGTAGTCCGCACTCGTCACGGCGTACGTCGTGCTGATGGCTCCATTATCCGCTTTGATGGCAACGCTGCTGTTCTTCTGAACAACAAGCAAGAGCCGATCGGCACCCGTATCTTTGGGCCAGTGACCCGTGAACTTCGTACTGAGAAGTTCATGAAGATCGTCTCGCTCGCCCCAGAAGTGCTGTAAGGAGATCCGACATGCAAAAGATTCGTCGTGACGACGAGATCATCGTGATCGCCGGCAAAGACAAAGGTAAGCGCGGTAAGGTGCTTAAGGTTCTTGCTAATAACCGTCTGGTTATTAGCGGTCTGAACCTGGTCAAGCGTCATACCAAGCCTAACCCGATGTCGGGCGTGCAAGGCGGTATCGTCGAAAAAGAAGCTCCACTGGACGCTTCTAACGTCGCCATTTTCAACGGCGAAACCAACAAGGCTGACCGCGTTGGTTTCAAAGTAGAAGACGGCAAGAAAATTCGTGTCTTCAAGTCGACCCAAAAAGCGGTTGATGCTTGAACACTGCTAGGTAGAAGACCATGGCACGACTAAAAGAGATTTACTGGAAGGAAATCGCACCGAAGCTTAAGGAAGAACTTAAGCTTTCGAACGTGATGGAAGTTCCACGCGTTACAAAGATCACCCTGAACATGGGTCTGGGCGAAGCTGTTGGTGACAAAAAAGTCATCGAGCATGCTGTTGCTGACCTGGAAAAGATCACCGGCCAAAAAGTCGTTGTGACCTACGCTCGTAAATCCATCGCTGGCTTCAAAGTCCGTGAAGGATGGCCGATCGGCGTCAAAGTGACTCTGCGCCGTGAGCGTATGTATGAGTTCCTGGATCGTCTGCTGTCGATCTCCCTGCCTCGGGTTCGCGACTTCCGCGGCCTGAATGCCAAGTCCTTCGATGGTCGTGGCAACTACAGCATGGGCGTGAAAGAGCAGATCATTTTCCCGGAAATCGACTACGACAAGATCGATGCTCTCCGCGGTCTGGACATTACCCTGACCACCACTGCCAAGAACGATGATGAAGGCCGCGCTCTGCTGCGTGCTTTCAAATTCCCGTTCCGCAACTGATTGGAGTAGGAAAATGGCCAAGAAGAGCATGAAAAACCGTGAGCTGAAGCGTCAGCTCACCGTTGCCAAGTACGCCACCAAGCGTGCAGCGCTGAAAGCTATCATCGTTGATCTGAACGCAAGTCCAGAAGCGCGTTGGGAAGCTACCGTAGCTCTGCAGAAGCAACCACGTGACGCAAGCGCTTCGCGCATGCGTAACCGTTGCCGCCTGACTGGTCGTCCGCACGGCGTTTACCGCAAGTTCGGCCTTGGCCGTAACAAGCTGCGTGAAGCTGCAATGCGTGGTGACGTACCAGGTCTGGTTAAAGCCAGCTGGTAATTGCTGTCAAAGTCTCGATGTTCGGGTTCACAAGAACCTGACCATCGGTGGCCTTGAATCTGAATCAAGCCCCTTTTGGGGCTTGATTCATTTCTGGGGTGTGTCTAGAATGACCGGCTCGCCTGAGCCCGTGTTTTTCATGCCCGGAAGTTCTCGGCGACAAGTAGTAGCCGCAAGGCTAATTTTTCTGTATTAGGAGCGTCTAGCCCATGAGTATGCAGGACCCGTTAGCGGACATGCTAACTCGAATCCGTAATGCCCAGATGGCTGAAAAGTCTGTCGTAAGCATGCCATCTTCCACGTTGAAGGCGGCTGTAGCAAAAGTCCTGAAGGACGAAGGTTACATCGCGGATTTTCAGATCACCACCGACGCTAAGCCGTCGTTGTCCATCGAGCTGAAGTACTTCGAAGGCCGTCCGGTTATCGAAGAAGTGAAGCGCGTTAGTCGTCCAGGCCTGCGTCAGTACAAGTCCGTTGAAGATCTGCCGAAAGTTCGTGGCGGTCTTGGCGTGTCTATCGTCTCCACCAACAAAGGTGTGATGACGGATCGTGCTGCGCGCGCTGCCGGTGTCGGCGGCGAAGTTCTTTGCACTGTGTTCTAAGGGGGGATAAGCATGTCTCGCGTCGCTAAGAACCCCGTTAAGCTGCCAGCCGGTGTCGAAGTAAAATTCGCAGGCCAACAGCTTTCGGTGAAGGGTGCCAAGGGTACTCTTGAACTGAACATCCATTCGTCCGTTGAGATCGTTGAAGAGGCTGGTGAGCTGCGTTTCGCTGCTCGCAATGGCGATCAACAAACTCGCGCAATGGCCGGTACCACGCGTGCGTTGGTAAACAACATGGTCCAAGGCGTAAGCCAAGGCTTCGAGCGCAAGCTCCAGCTGGTCGGTGTTGGTTACAAGGCGCAAGCAAAAGGCACGGTTCTGAACCTGGCCCTTGGCTTCTCGCACCCAGTGGATTACGAACTGCCGGAAGGCATCACCGCTGAGACTCCTAGCCAGACCGATATCCTGATCAAGGGCATCGACAAGCAGCTGGTAGGTCAAGTGGCCGCTGAGATCCGCGACTTCCGTCCACCAGAGCCGTACAAAGGCAAAGGTGTGCGCTACGCGGACGAAGTCGTCCGTCGTAAAGAAGCCAAGAAGAAGTAGGGCATAGCAAATGACCGACAAAAAAGTTACTCGACTGCGTCGCGCTCGCAAAGCACGCCTGAAAATGCACGAACTAGAAGTCGTGCGTCTCTGCGTGTTCCGCTCGTCGCAGCACATCTACGCCCAGGTCATCTCGGCCGACGGCAACAAAGTCCTGGCAAGCGCCTCGACTTTGGATAAAGAACTGCGTGATGGCGCCACTGGCAACATCGACGCGGCCACAAAGGTTGGCCAGCTGGTCGCTACGCGTGCTAAGGCCGCGGGCGTCTCGCAAGTGGCTTTCGACCGCTCTGGCTTCAAGTACCACGGCCGCGTTAAAGCGCTGGCTGATGCTGCTCGTGAAGCTGGGCTGGAGTTCTAAGTTATGTCAAATAACGACCAAAAGCGCGACGAAGGCTACATTGAGAAGCTGGTTCAAGTTAACCGCGTAGCCAAAACCGTTAAAGGCGGCCGTATCTTCACTTTCACCGCGTTGACCGTGGTTGGTGATGGTAAAGGGCGTGTTGGCTTCGGCCGTGGCAAGTCGCGTGAAGTGCCTGCTGCGATCCAGAAGGCAATGGAAGCTGCTCGCCGCAACATGATCCAAGTTGATCTGAACGGCACCACTCTGCAGTACGCAATGAAGTCCGCTCACGGCGCTTCGAAGGTGTACATGCAGCCTGCTTCTGAAGGTACCGGTATCATCGCTGGCGGCGCTATGCGTGCTGTCCTCGAAGTTGCTGGCGTTCAGAACGTTCTGGCCAAGTGCTACGGCTCGACTAACCCGGTAAACGTGGTTCACGCCACTTTCAAAGGTTTGAAAGCTATGCAGTCTCCTGAATCCATTGCCGCCAAGCGTGGCAAAAGCGTCAAGGAGATCTTCTGATCATGGCTACCGTTAAAGTAACGCTGATCAAAAGCATGACCGGCCGCATCCCTAACCACAAACTGTGCGTTAAGGGTCTGGGTCTGCGTCGCATCGGTCACACTGTAGAAGTCCAGGATACTCCCGAGAATCGCGGGATGATCAACAAGGCTTACTACATGCTGCGTGTCGAGGGTTAATCGATGAAACTCAATGATCTGAGTCCAGCGCCGGGTTCCCGTCGCGAAAAGCATCGTCCGGGCCGTGGTATCGGTAGCGGTTTGGGTAAGACTGGTGGCCGTGGTCACAAAGGTCAGACCTCCCGCTCCGGTGGCACCATTGCTCCAGGCTTTGAAGGCGGTCAACAGCCGCTGCATCGTCGCCTGCCGAAGTTCGGTTTCGTTTCCCTGAAAGCCATGGATCGCGCAGAAGTGCGTCTTTCCGAACTGGCTAAAGTGGAAGGCGACATCGTCACCGTGCAGTCCCTGAAAGATGCCAACGTGATCAACGTCAACGTACAGCGTGTGAAAATCATGCTGTCCGGTGAAGTGACTCGCGCTGTCACTATCGGCAAGGGAATCGGCGCCACCAAAGGTGCGCGTGCGGCTATCGAAGCAGCTGGCGGCAAGTTCGAGGAATAAATGGCTAAGCAAGGTGCTCTCTCTGCGCTCGGCAAAGGCGGTATGTCTGAACTCTGGGCTCGTCTGCGTTTTCTGTTCCTGGCGATTATCGTCTACCGAATAGGCGCACACATCCCGGTTCCAGGTATCAACCCGGACCGACTCGCAGACCTGTTTCGACAGAATGAGGGGACCATTCTTAGCTTGTTCAACATGTTCTCCGGCGGCGCGCTGGAACGGATGAGCATCTTTGCACTGGGGATCATGCCGTACATTTCGGCATCGATCATCATGCAATTGATGACAGCCGTCAGCCCGCAGCTGGAGCAGTTGAAGAAGGAAGGTGAAGCTGGCCGTCGCAAGATTAGCCAGTACACCCGCTACGGCACCGTCGTCCTCGCTCTCGTTCAGGCTATTGGCATGTCCATTGGTCTGGCGGGGCAGGGCGTTGCGTTCACTGGTGACTTTGGCTTCCATTTCGTCGCGGTATCCACGTTTGTGGCTGGTGCGATGTTCATGATGTGGCTGGGTGAGCAGATTACTGAGCGTGGTGTAGGCAACGGTATCTCGATGTTGATTTTTTCGGGTATCGTCGCCGGTCTTCCGAGAGCAATCGGGCAGTCTTTCGAGTCTGCGCGTCAGGGTGATATCAACATCTTCGCCTTGGTTGCCATCGGTTTGCTGGCAGTAGCGATTATCGGTTTCGTGGTGTTCATTGAGCGTGGTCAGCGTCGTATTGCTGTTCACTACGCCAAGCGTCAGCAAGGCCGCAAGGTTTTTGCTGCACAGACAAGCCACTTGCCGCTTAAGGTGAACATGGCCGGCGTTATTCCGGCTATCTTCGCGAGCAGCATTTTGCTGTTCCCGGCTTCGTTGGGTGCCTGGTTCGGTCAGTCTGAAGGTATGGGCTGGTTGCAGGACATCTCGCAGTCGATCGCTCCTGGTCAGCCGTTGAATATTCTGCTGTTTAGTGCAGGGATTATTTTCTTCTGCTTCTTCTATACGGCGTTGATGTTCAATCCGAAAGACGTAGCGGAAAACCTGAAGAAGTCCGGTGCCTTTATTCCGGGCATCCGTCCAGGTGAGCAGTCTGCGCGCTACATTGATGGCGTTCTGACTCGCTTGACCATGTTCGGTGCTCTTTACATGACGGCCGTGTGCTTGTTGCCCCAGTTCCTGGTGGTTGCAGCAAACGTTCCGTTCTACCTTGGCGGGACCTCGTTGCTGATCGTGGTCGTGGTTGTGATGGACTTCATGTCCCAAGTACAATCGCACCTCGTTTCGCACCAGTACGAATCCCTGATGAAGAAAGCCAACCTGAAGGGTTACGGCAGCGGCATGTTGCGCTGAGTACCCATAAGGTTCGAGGAGTTGGTGATGAAAGTTCGTGCATCGGTGAAAAAGCTGTGCCGTAACTGCAAGATTATTCGCCGCGAAGGTGTTGTTCGAGTAATTTGCAGCGCGGAACCGCGTCACAAACAGCGCCAAGGCTGAGTGTGATTGTGCTTCAAGCCCGGTAGCTAGTGCGCTACCGGGTTGATTATTTGTTATTACAGCGATATTATCTCGCGCCCTATTTCTTGGCTTCCGGGGCGTAGGTAGCTGTCAATTGGAGTCCCACTGAATGGCCCGTATTGCAGGCGTTAACATTCCAGATAACAAGCATACTGTTATCTCGCTGACCTACATCTATGGTGTTGGTCGCACTACTGCGCAGAAAATTTGCGCAGAGACTGGGGTAAACCCAGCCGCAAAGATCAAAGATCTGAGCGACGAGCAGATTGAGCAATTGCGTGGCGAAGTGGCGAAGTTCACCACTGAAGGTGACCTGCGTCGCGAAATCAACATGAAAATCAAGCGTTTGATGGACCTCGGTTGCTACCGTGGTCTGCGTCATCGTCGTGGTCTTCCAGTACGCGGTCAGCGTACCAAGACTAACGCGCGTACCCGTAAAGGTCCGCGTAAGCCGATCCGCAAGTAATCGCCCACGCGAATCGACAGGAAATTAATCATGGCAAAACCTGCTGCTCGTCCTCGTAAAAAAGTTAAAAAGACAGTGGTTGATGGCATCGCCCACATCCATGCTTCTTTTAACAACACCATCGTGACCATCACCGACCGTCAAGGTAACGCGCTTTCTTGGGCTACCTCCGGTGGTTCGGGTTTCCGCGGTTCCCGCAAGTCCACCCCGTTTGCTGCTCAAGTAGCTGCTGAACGTGCTGGTCAAGCTGCGCTGGAATACGGCCTGAAAAACCTCGACGTTAACGTCAAGGGTCCAGGTCCAGGTCGTGAATCCGCAGTCCGCGCTTTGAACGGCTGTGGCTACAAGATCGCCAGCATCACCGACGTGACGCCAATCCCGCACAACGGGTGCCGTCCGCCGAAGAAGCGCCGCGTGTAATCCAGGAGATTGTAAAGAATGGCTCGTTACATTGGTCCAAAATGCAAACTCGCTCGTCGCGAAGGCACCGATCTCTTTCTGAAGAGCGGCGTGCGCGCGATCGAATCGAAGTGCAACATTGAAGCAGCACCTGGTATCCACGGCCAACGCCGCGGTCGCCAGTCCGACTACGGCACCCAACTGCGTGAAAAGCAGAAGGTCCGTCGTATCTACGGCGTTCTCGAGCGTCAGTTCAGCGGCTACTACAAAGAAGCTGCTGGCAAGAAAGGTGCAACCGGTGAAAACCTGCTGCAACTGCTCGAATGCCGTCTGGACAACGTTGTATACCGTATGGGCTTTGGTTCGACTCGTGCCGAATCCCGTCAGCTGGTATCGCACAAGTCGATCAGCGTTAACGGTCAGACCGTAAACGTTCCGTCGTATCAGGTTCGTGCTGGTGACGTGGTTGCAGTTCGCGAGAAAGCAAAAAACCAACTTCGCATTGTCCAAGCTCTCGATCTGTGTGCCCAACGTGGCCGCGTAGAATGGGTAGAAGTAGACACTGAGAAGAAGTCGGGCGTTTTCAAGAACGTTCCTGCTCGCAGTGATCTGTCCGCCGACATCAACGAAAGCCTGATTGTCGAGCTCTACTCCAAGTAAGGGCTAGAAAATAGGTGCATCCATGCAGATTTCGGTAAATGAGTTCCTGACACCCCGCCACATTGATGTGCAGGTTGTCAGTCCAACCCGCGCCAAGATCACTCTCGAGCCTCTCGAGCGTGGTTTTGGCCACACCCTGGGCAACGCGCTGCGACGCATCCTGTTGTCCTCAATGCCCGGCTGCGCAGTAGTCGAGGCCGAGATTGACGGTGTGCTCCACGAGTACAGCGCCATCGAAGGTGTACAGGAAGACGTAATTGAAATCCTGTTGAACCTTAAAGGTCTGGCCATCAAGCTGCACGGTCGTGACGAAGTTACGCTGACCTTGTCGAAGAAGGGTTCGGGGGTGGTTACCGCTGCCGATATTCAGCTGGATCATGATGTCGAGATCGTTAATCCCGATCACGTAATCGCTAACCTGGCGTCTAACGGCGCCCTGAACATGAAGCTCACCGTAGCTCGTGGTCGTGGTTATGAACCAGCCGACTCGCGTCAGAGCGATGAAGACGAAAGCCGCAGCATCGGTCGCTTGCAGCTTGACTCTTCGTTCAGCCCGGTTCGCCGTATCGCATACGTGGTGGAAAACGCCCGTGTCGAGCAGCGTACCAACCTGGACAAGCTGGTTATTGATCTGGAAACCAACGGTACTCTGGATCCTGAAGAGGCTATCCGCCGCGCTGCAACCATCCTGCAACAGCAGTTGGCTGCGTTCGTCGACCTCAAAGGTGACAGTGAGCCAGTGGTTGTCGAGCAGGAAGACGAGATCGATCCGATCCTGCTTCGCCCGGTTGACGATCTGGAACTGACTGTACGTTCGGCTAACTGCCTTAAGGCGGAAAACATCTACTACATCGGTGACCTGATTCAGCGTACCGAAGTAGAGCTGTTGAAGACTCCGAACCTTGGCAAGAAATCCTTGACTGAAATCAAGGACGTTCTGGCCTCCCGCGGTCTGTCCCTCGGCATGCGCCTCGACAACTGGCCGCCTGCAAGTCTTAAGAAGGACGACAAGGCGACTGCCTGATCGTCGTAATCACCGAACGTAGTGTTTGGTAAGGAATGAACCATGCGTCATCGTAAAAGTGGTCGTCACCTGAGCCGCACCAGCTCGCACCGCAAGGCCATGTTCCAAAACATGGCGGTGTCGCTGTTCGAGCACGAGCTGATCAAAACTACTCTGCCAAAAGCCAAAGAACTGCGTCGCGTTGCTGAGCCGCTGATCACTCTGGCCAAGACAGATAGCCTGGCTAACCGCCGTCTGGCTTTCGACCGTACTCGTTCGAAAGCTATCGTTGGTAAGCTCTTCAACGACCTGGGCAAGCGTTACGCTACCCGTGAGGGTGGCTACCTGCGCATCCTCAAGTGCGGTTTCCGCGCTGGCGACAACGCGCCTATGGCGTACGTCGAGTTGGTTGATCGTGCTACTGCTGGCGAAGCTGTATCCGCCGAGTAAGACGTCAGTCTGAAACAAAGAACCGGGCCTAGTGCCCGGTTTTTTGTGCGTGCAAGAAAATGCGCTGTTCATACAAGCTTCTGACATGTCTCTGTTGTCACTATGTGCTGGAATATAATTAGTAATTTTCTATCGATGTGCGCAAGTTAATGAATTTGTGGCCGTCACATGGATGATCAATACTTCCCACCAAGCCGATTAGCCGGCAGTTTCAAGACTGACAGAGGAAGAAGACCGTATGAGCCAGATTAAAACGCTTACTACCGCCAGTGGCGCACCTGTCGCTGATAACCAGAATTCTCGCTCCGCAGGCCCTCGTGGCCCGCTGCTGCTCGACGATTTCCATCTGCTCGAGAAGCTTGCGCACTTCAACCGTGAAAATATTCCTGAACGTCGTGTACACGCCAAGGGCTCGGGTGCATACGGCACTTTCACAGTGACTCGTGACATTACCGAGTACACCAGTGCCAAGTTGTTTGAAACTGTTGGCAAGCAAACACCTACGTTCCTGCGTTTCTCGACGGTCGGCGGTGAACGTGGTTCGGCTGATACCGAGCGCGATCCACGCGGTTTCGCGTTGAAGTTCTACACCGATGAGGGCAACTGGGACATCGTTGGCAACAACACGCCAGTGTTCTTCATTCGTGATCCACTTAAATTCCCTGACTTTATCCACACGCAAAAACGTCTGCCGCAAAGCAACCTGAAAAGCGCGCAGATGATGTGGGACTTCTGGTCGCATTCGCCTGAAGCGCTGCACCAGGTCACCATTCTGTTCTCCGATCGAGGCATCCCGGACGGTTACCGTCACATGCACGGCTTCGGCAGCCACACCTACAGCCTGATCAGCGCTAAAGGTGAGCGTCACTGGGTGAAATGGCACTACAAGACCAAGCAAGGCATCAAGAATCTGGCTCCGGCCGATGCTGCGCGGTTGGCTGGCACCGATCCGGATTACGCCCAGCGTGATTTGTTCGAAGCGATCGAGCGCGGTGAATTCCCGAAATGGCGCGTATGCATCCAGATCATGACTGAAGCCCAGGCCGCAGCGCATTACGAGAACCCGTTCGACGTGACCAAAACCTGGTCGCAAAAAGAATTCCCGTTGATCGAGGTGGGTGAGCTGGAGCTGAACCGCAACCCGCAGAACTACTTCGCTGAAGTCGAGCAAGCCGCGTTCGGCCCAAGCAACATGGTGCCGGGTGTAGGTTTGTCGCCGGATCGCATGCTGCAAGGTCGCGTATTCGCTTACGCCGACGCCCACCGTTACCGTGTTGGCACCAATCACCAGCAACTGCCGGTGAACGCGCCACGCAGCCCGGTGAACACTTACCAGCGTGATGGCTCGATGGCGTTCGGTAGCAACGGTGGTGCAGCGCCTAATTACGAGCCGAATAGCTACACCGAAGCGCCGAAACAAGCTCCGCGTTACGCAGAGCCTGCACTGGCCCTGAGTGGTGCGGCTGATCGTTACGATCATCGCGAAGACACCGATTACTTCAGCCACGCCGGTGCGTTGTACCGCTTGATGAGTGACGAGCAAAAAGCGCTTCTGATCAGCAACATCGCCGGCGCCATGGCGGGCGTTTCCAGTGATGTCGTCGACCGTCAGCTGCAGCATTTCTATAAAGCCGACCCGGCGTATGGAGAAGCAATCGCAAAGCTGCTGAACGTACAGCTTAACGAAGTCTAAACGAGAAGCAGAACCGCCCTCATTTGGGCGGTTTTTGCGTTATTTAGGCCGCTTTTCTCAGAATATCTTCGCTTTTATTGCGTGGAACGGGTGACCTTCCAGTCATGTTGGTTCAAACTACAGACTTTCAAGTAGGGAGATGTAGGGCGATGCAAGGCCACCCAGACGTAATCGATTACCTCAACACGTTGCTGACCGGCGAACTGGCCGCGCGTGATCAATATTTCGTTCATTCGCGGATGTATGAGGACTGGGGGTTCACCAAGCTCTACGAGCGAATCAACCATGAGATGGAAGAAGAAGCCGGTCACGCTGATGCACTGATGCGCCGGATTCTGATGCTCGAAGGCACGCCACGTATGCGTCCGGATGATCTGGATGTCGGCACCACTGTGCCGGAGATGCTGGAAGCGGATCTGCGTCTTGAATACAAAGTTCGCGCTGCCCTGTGCAAAGGCATTGAGCTGTGCGAACAGCACAAAGACTATGTCAGCCGCGAGATCCTGCGGGTTCAGCTCAACGACACTGAAGAAGACCACACCTACTGGCTGGAAAAGCAGTTGGGTCTGATCAAGCTGATCGGCCTTGAGAACTACCTGCAATCTCACACTTCCTGATTGCAATCGATACAAAAAAGCCCCTGTCACTGATGAAGTGACAGGGGCTTTTTCATGTCTGGCGTTTACGCCCGATCTCGGATCAGCAGCGGTTTGAGGTAATGACCAGTATGAGATTGCTTCATCTCGGCCACTTCTTCCGGTGTACCGGTGGCAATGATCTGGCCACCCTTGGAACCACCTTCCGGCCCGAGGTCGACCAGCCAGTCGGCCGTCTTGATCACGTCGAGGTTGTGTTCGATCACCACCACCGTGTTGCCGTGGTCACGCAGACGATGCAGGACGTCGAGCAATTGCTGAATATCCGCGAAGTGCAAACCGGTGGTAGGTTCATCGAGGATGTACAGGGTCTTGCCGGTGTCACGCTTGGACAGCTCGCGAGACAGCTTGACCCGTTGCGCCTCACCGCCGGACAACGTGGTCGCCGACTGCCCGAGCTTGATGTACGACAGGCCGACATCCATCAGGGTCTGCAGCTTGCGCGCCAGCGCCGGCACTGCATCGAAGAACTCCCGGGCTTCCTCGATTGTCATCTCGAGGGTTTCGTGGATGCTCTTGCCCTTGTATTTGATCTCAAGGGTTTCGCGGTTGTAGCGCTTGCTCTTGCACACGTCGCACGGCACATAGATGTCCGGGAGGAAGTGCATTTCTACCTTGATCAGGCCATCGCCCTGACAAGCTTCGCAGCGACCGCCCTTGACGTTGAAAGAGAAGCGCCCCGGACCGTAACCACGGGAACGTGACTCGGGCACACCGGCGAACAGTTCCCGGATCGGCGTAAACAGCCCGGTATACGTTGCTGGGTTAGAGCGCGGTGTACGGCCAATCGGGCTCTGGTCGATATCGACGACTTTATCGAGATGCTCCAGGCCTTTGATGCTGTCGTGCGCTGCCGCTTCCAGCGTTGTTGCACCATTGAGTGCCGTGGCGCTGAGCGGGAACAGCGTATTGTTGATCAGTGTCGATTTGCCCGAGCCGGATACGCCGGTGACGCAAGTCAGCAAGCCAATCGGGATGTCCAGATCGACATTGCGCAGGTTGTTGCCACGCGCGCCTTTGAGCGACAGATTGAGCTTCTTGTTGCGTGGTGTGCGCTTGGCCGGTACTTCAATCTTCACCCGTCCCGACAGGTATTTGCCGGTCAGGGAATCAGGGTGTGCCATGACTTCGGCCGGCGTGCCTTCGGCAACGATCTGCCCGCCGTGCACGCCGGCGCCCGGGCCGATATCGACGACATAATCAGCCAGACGAATCGCATCTTCGTCGTGCTCGACGACGATTACCGTGTTACCGATATCACGCAGGTGCTTGAGCGTGCCGAGCAGTCGGTCGTTATCACGCTGGTGCAAGCCAATGGACGGTTCGTCGAGGATGTACAACACGCCCACCAGGCCAGCGCCGATCTGGCTGGCCAGACGAATCCGCTGCGCCTCGCCACCGGACAGCGTATCAGCGCTGCGATCCAGCGACAGATAGTCGAGACCGACGTTGACGAGGAACTGTAGACGCTCGCGGATCTCCTTGAGAATCTTGTCAGCGATCTCGCCGCGGCGGCCGGTCATCTTCAGCTGGCCGAAGTATTCACAAGCATCGCCGATCGGCAGATTGGTCACTGCCGGCAATGTCTTCTCGCCAACCCACACGTGCCGCGCTTCGCGACGCAGGCGCGTGCCACGGCAATCCGGGCACGACTGAGTGCTGAGGAATTTGGCCAGCTCTTCGCGCACGCTTGCCGATTCGGTCTCGCGGTAGCGACGCTCGAGGTTCGGCACGATGCCTTCGAACGGGTGCGAACGTTTGACGATGTCGCCACGGTCGTTGAGGTATTTGAAGTCGACATTCTGCGAACCGCTGCCGTGCAGGATGGATTTCTGCTGATCGGCCGGCAATTCGTTGAACGGCACTTCCAGGCTGAAACCGTAGTGCGAAGCCAATGAGCCGAGCATCTGGAAGTAATAGACGTTGCGCCGGTCCCAGCCACGTATTGCGCCTTCAGCCAGCGTCAGTTCGCCGTTGACCAGTCGCTTGATGTCAAAGAACTGCTTCACCCCCAGGCCGTCGCAAGTCGGACAGGCGCCGGCCGGGTTGTTGAAGGAGAACAGCTTCGGCTCCAGCTCGCTGATCGCGTGGCCGCAGATCGGGCAGGCAAAGCGCGCGGAGAAGATCATCTCTTCGCCCGGCTCATCGTCCATCGGCGCGACCAGAGCAATGCCGTCCGCCAGTTTCAGCGCAGTCTCGAAAGACTCGGCCAGACGTTGCTGCAGATCGGCGCGTACTTTGAAACGGTCGACGATCACATCGATCGAGTGCTTCTTCTGTTTATCCAGTTTCGGCAGCTCGTCGAGCTCACAGATGCGGCCATTGACCCGGGCGCGAACGAAACCTTGGGCACGTAGCTCTTCGAAGACCGAAAGGTGTTCACCTTTACGCTCGCGGATCACCGGCGCCAGCAACATCAGTTTGCTGCCTTCCGGTTGCGCCAGCACCAGATCGACCATCTGGCTGACCGTTTGTGCTTCCAGCGGAATGTCGTGATCCGGGCAGCGCGGCGTGCCGACGCGTGCATAAAGCAGGCGCAGGTAGTCGTAGATTTCGGTGATGGTGCCGACCGTGGAGCGCGGGTTGTGCGAGGTCGACTTCTGTTCGATGGAGATCGCCGGCGACAGGCCTTCGATGGTGTCGACGTCGGGTTTTTCCATCATCGACAGGAACTGGCGGGCGTAGGCCGACAGCGATTCGACATAGCGGCGCTGACCTTCGGCGTACAACGTATCGAAGGCGAGGGACGACTTGCCGGATCCGGACAGGCCGGTGATGACGATCAGCTTGTCCCGTGGCAGGGTCAGGTCGATGTTCTTCAGGTTGTGGGTACGGGCCCCACGTATCAGGATCTTGTCCAAAGTGGCCTCGCTCGGCGGGCGTCGAAAACGTAGGAGTATACGGCCAAATACTGGATGGATGCACACTATCAAACGAAGGGTTTTTTGCCCTGGATGAAGAGAGTTTCATCTATACGCGTCAAAGCGTCGCGATCTACCCCGTCTTCCGATGGGACTGGTAGAATCGCCGCCGGTTCACACGAGGTTTTTCCATGCACGATCCCCACAGCGAACGCATGAGTGGCAGCGAGACCCGCGCGGCGAGCGGTCTGGCCCTGGTGTTCGCCTTCCGTATGCTGGGCATGTTCATGGTGTTGCCGGTACTGGCGACCTACGGCATGGATCTGGCGGGAGCGACCCCGGCCCTGATCGGGTTGGCTATCGGCGCTTACGGCCTGACCCAGGCAATTTTCCAGATACCCTTCGGGATCATTTCCGACCGCATAGGCCGTCGTCCGGTGATTTACCTCGGGCTGATCGTCTTCGCGCTCGGCAGTGTCCTGGCTTCACAGGCTGATTCGATCTGGGGCGTGATCGCCGGACGGATCCTGCAAGGTGCCGGGGCTATTTCCGCCGCAGTCATGGCGTTGCTCTCCGATCTGACCCGCGAACAGCACCGCACCAAGGCGATGGCCATGATCGGCATGACCATCGGTTTGTCGTTTGCCGTGGCCATGGTCGTCGGGCCTTTACTGACCCGGGCTTTCGGTTTGTCCGGACTGTTCCTCGCCACGGGTGCCATGGCTCTGGTCGGTATCGCCATCATCATGTTCATGGTGCCGCGCTCTACCGGGCCGCTGCAGCATCGTGAGTCCGGCGTCGCGCGTCAGGCCTTGATGCCGACACTCAAGCATCCGGACCTGCTGCGCCTCGATCTGGGCATCTTTGTGTTACATGCCATGTTGATGTCGAGCTTCGTCGCATTGCCCCTGGCACTGGTGGAAAAAGCCGGTTTGCCCAAGGAGCAGCACTGGTGGGTCTACCTCACCGCGCTGCTGATTTCGTTCTTCGCCATGATCCCGTTCATCATCTATGGCGAGAAGAAACGCAAAATGAAACGAGTTTTGCTCGGCGCCGTCATGACGCTGATGCTGACTGAGCTATTCTTCTGGCAGTTCGGCGACAGCCTGCGGGCTCTGGTGATCGGTACGGTGGTGTTCTTCACCGCGTTCAATCTGCTGGAGGCTTCATTGCCGTCGCTGATCAGCAAGGTTTCACCGGCAGGCGGGAAGGGCACGGCGATGGGCGTGTACTCCACCAGCCAGTTCCTCGGTTCGGCACTCGGCGGGATACTCGGCGGCTGGCTGTTTCAGCATGGCGGTCTGTCGGTTGTGTTCCTTGGATGTGCCGGGCTGGCTGCACTTTGGTTAGCCTTTGCTGTTACCATGCGTGAACCTCCCTACGTGACGAGTCTGCGCTTGCCGTTGTCGCCCGAAGCGATCCGCGAAGCGGGTCTGGTCGAGCGCCTCAAGGCCCTCGTAGGGGTAACCGATGCAGTGATAGTTGCTGACGAAGCGGCTGTTTACATCAAACTGGACAAAGAATTAGTGGATCGCGACACCCTCGAACGCCTGGTGAACAACCCGGCCGGGGCTGCTTGCGAAGCCTAGGAGAACGTTATGGCCCGTGGGGTTAACAAAGTCATATTGGTCGGCACTTGCGGCCAGGATCCCGAAGTTCGCTACCTGCCTAACGGTAACGCCGTGACCAACCTGAGTCTGGCCACCAGCGAACAATGGACCGACAAGCAAACCGGTCAGAAGGTCGAGAAGACCGAGTGGCACCGTGTTTCGATGTTCGGCAAGGTTGCCGAAATCGCCGGCGAATACCTGCGCAAGGGTTCGCAGGTCTACATCGAAGGCAAGCTGCAGACCCGTGAGTGGGAAAAAGACGGTATCAAGCGTTACACCACCGAAATCGTGGTCGACATGCAAGGCACCATGCAACTGCTCGGCGGCCGTCCACAACAGGGCGATCAACAAGGCGGTGGCAACAACTACCAGCAGTCGGCTCCGGCTCCACGCCAGCAGGCTCCGCGCCCGCAGCAGTCGGCTCCACAGCAGCGTTCGGCCCCGGCTCCACAGCAGGCCGCACCGCAACCGGCTCCGGATTTCGACAGCTTCGATGACGATATCCCGTTCTGATTTGTCCCTGAGCCGTCACCTGGCTTAGCTCGAAACCCCCGCATTGCGGGGGTTTCGTCGTTTTGGCGAAACATAAAGCGAATATTCACGCGTCAGCGCGTGCCGGTAAAGTTTGCCGAAGGCTCTTGAACGCCATCGCAAGCCATTCCATGATCGGCCCCGGCGGCTGGAGAACCGGCCCATCTTCTCAAGAACAGATTGCGTGACTATCAGCGCTTGTTCATTCACAAAAACAAGAGAAACCGATGAGCAGTAGCAAAAACAAGGAAATTGAGTTTCTGCGGGGCGTGGCCATTCTCATGACCATTTTTGCCCATCTCCCTCAGTTGTTGCCGTTCTTCGGTTTATACCTGTTGAAGGTGTTCAATGTGTATGCGCCGTGGACCGGCGTTGATCTATTCTTCTGTATTTCCGGTTTCGTCGTCAGCAAGGCCTATCTCGATTACTTCGATAAGAACCGCGAGCAGAACCGCTTTGGCCTTGCGGCAACGTCTTTCTGGATCCGGCGCGCCTACCGATTGCTGCCGACAGCCTGGCTGTGGGTGTTGATACCGCTGGCGTTCTCGATCTTTTTCAACCAGTCGAATGCGTTCCAGTCCTGGTATGAAAACTTGCGCAGTTTCACCGCGGTGGCCACGTTCTCCGGTAATCTGGCGAATCAGTACGGGGTGCTGCTGGGGCCGAATTCCGTGTATTGGAGCCTGGCGCTGGAAGAGCAGTTCTACTTCATCTTTCCGTTGTTCCTGCTGTTGGTGACGTCGCCCCGCTGGCGCGTGATGATTCTGATCTTGCTGATCGCGGCGCAATTTCCGTTCAATCGCGATACCTTCGCAGCCCCTCCCGCACCGATGCTTTTCTCGTTCCGCCTGGACGCGATGATGTGGGGGATTCTGCTTTGCCTGTTCACCCGCACCTCTTTGTACAAGGATATTGAACCTGTCGGGCTTGGCGGCAGCAGGTTCAAGCGTCTGGCCATCACGTTGTTCCTTCTGTACATGATGGGCGCCATCGCCGGTCAGATGATCATGGCGCCGATTGCCGTCGGTCTGATCGCGATCACGGCGTTGATCATTGTCTGGCTCGCCAGTTATCAGAAGGGCTACATCTACTGCCCGGCGCTGCTCAATGGTCTTTTCCAGTGGCTCGGTTCGCGCTCTTACGCGTTATACGTCGTGCACATCTTTGCCTACCATCTGAGCACCGAGATCTGGACGCGCATTGCCGCCAGCAGAGACGTGGAGTTGGGGGCTGCCTTCACGGTAGAGCTGCTGCTGACCTCGCTGGTGATCATGGTCGTGTGCAGTGAACTCAATTTCCGCTTCGTCGAAACGCCATTGCGGCGCCGTGGTGCAGAGATCGCCCGGCGCAGAATGGCTGGCGTTGGCGCGACTGAAACGGCGAGGGAAAAACCACCCGTGGAATCGCCAGTTCGTTCGGTGGATATTGCGTAACCTGGCACAGAAACAAAAAAACCGCAGTGCGCAAACGCTGCGGTTTTTAGTGTCGGGCAGCCATCTGCCGAGCAAGTCAGTCGAGGATCAGGTGCGGCAGAAACCGGCTCGAATCTTTGGTGATCAGGCTGTTATCTTCCCTTACACCAATCCCCGCTGCCTGATCGCCGATCACCCAGGAACCGATCAGCGTGTAGCTGTCGCCAAATTTCGGCAGCGGTGCAAATTCCTGCAGGATAAACGGCGCATCAGTGTAGGGGCCGTCCTCTTTGACGATCAGACCGTCAGCCGTTTGCAGCTCAATGTTGGCGCCTTCCCGGGAAAAGTACGGCTTGCGTACCCAGCCCTTGGGCACGGCGTTGGTCGGATTCGGGTCGAGATGCGCGGCCAGCAGATTCGGATGCCCTTTGTGCAGTTCCCACAGCAACGGCAGTGCCCCCTTGTTCGACAGAATCGCCTTCCACGCCGGTTCGAAAAACTGCGTGTCGCACTCGGCAATCGCCGCGCCGAACGGTTCGTGGAAGATAAACTCCCAGGCATGCAGCTTGAACAGGTGCGGAATCCAGCGATCTTCCAGATCGACGAAACGCCCTTCAGCCGTCAAACCGATGTCTTCAATATCGATGTGCCGTGATTCGATGCCGACCTTCTCGGCGATCAGCCGCAGGTAATCCGTGGTGCCCTTGTCCTCAACCGATTCTTTCATCGAAGCGAAGTAGAATGGCCGCTTCAGTTGTAACTCAGCAAAGGCCTGATGCAGTTGGGTGTCGATGCTGTTGAACTGGTCGGCATGGCGCGGCAGCGTGCCGCGCTCGATGCATTGTTCCAGCCAGCCCCACTGAAACGCCGCTGCTTCATAAAGACTGGTCGGGGTGTCGTAGTTGAGTTCCAGCAGTTTCGCCGGGCCGTTGCCGCTGTAGGAAAAGTCCATGCGGCCGTACAGATGCGGATGACCTTCCAGCCATGAAGTACGGATCATGTCGTAGTACGGCGCCGGGATGCTCAAGCGATCGAGCAGTTCCTCGCTGTGCACCACACGGTCGACCAGGTCCATGCACATCTCGTGCAGTTCGCTGGTCGGGTCCTCGAGATCGTTTTCGATCTGCGCGAGCGTGAACTGGTAGTACGCGCTTTCGTCCCAGTATGGCTCGTCGTCTATGGTGTGGAACATGAAGCCGAGACTTTCGGCGGTGTGTTTCCAGTCGGGGCGCTCGGCGCAGAGGATCTTCTTCATGGTCAGCTGCTCGAACGACCGGAACTGCTACCCCAGCCACCCCAGCCGCTACGGGCGCTGGACTGGCTGCCGAAGCCGCCGCGAGAGGTCGACGAGGCAACGTTGACCGGTTTGCTTTTGCTGCTCTCGTAATCGGGTTGGTTGCGCGTCGTGGTTTCGGCTCTGCGGTATTGCGTCGAGGTGTTATAGGGCTGGCGCGTGTCACGATCGCGGTAAACCGTGCGTTCGGCGTTGTTGCTCATGGCGTTGCCGATCAGCCAGCCAGTCAACCAGCCGTTGCCGCCGCTGGAGGTGTGCGAAGTATTTTGCACATTCTGCACCGCCGCCGCGTTTCCCGCAGGCATTTGCGCATTCGCGATGGCGTCGAGGTTCTGCGCCGGCTCACCTTCCTGCGGCACTTTGAAGCCGCCGAGTTTCGGCACGAAGCGGCCGTCGGAATTCTTCTGGCACCAGTCAGCGGCAAAGTCCGCGTCGCACTTGGCCTTGGCGTCGTACGCCGGGGCGATGCGCCGGTGTTCGGTCAGAGCGGCGACGTAGGCGTTGGAGCAGACATCGGCAGCCACTTCGGCGTCGACGCACTGTTCAACGTTCTGGAAATTGCGCGGTTGATCCGCGGCTGTCACTTGGCCGGAAACGGCCATGGCCACCGAGGCAGCGAGGGACAACTGAACGTATTTGCTGCGTTTCATCTAAGGCTTCCTGCCGATCAGTTGGACGGTGTCATGCACGCGGCGTTGAGCATGCCGACGCTGATCGCGACCGCCGCGACGTAGATGCCGGAGGCGATTTCACCATTGGCGATGCGCTGGGAGGTGCCTTTGAGCACCAGACCCGTGGCAAGAAACGCCAGCAGTTGCACGACGGCGGCAATCACTGCCCAGAGTACGAAGTCGAGAACATTGACCGAAAATGCAATCACGTTACTGGCAGGAATCGCGAAGCCGATGATCGCGCCGGACAGGGCGATTGCTGCGGCGATGTTGCCGGAACGAATCAGCTCGAACTCCTTGTGTGGCGTGATGCGCGTGTAGACGAATTGAAACAGCATGAACAGCAGTACGGCGCCGATGAGGTAGACGACGAAACCGACCAGAGCGGTTTTGTTCAGGGAAACGGCCAGCACTTCCAGCATGTAAAACTTCCTTTTTTAAATGGTGCTCAGATCTGTCGTGTACAGCGAGATGCCGAGCGAGGTGCTCAGGCTGACGGTGCCTTCTTCATCCTGTTCGACGGAGAACAGCAGCAATTCGCGGCGATCGGTCAGGCCGGTCTCGCGCGCATAAAGCATGGAGTGGTGTTCGATGGTGTAGCTCTCGTCCGGATTGACCACCTGTTCGGTCATCGGTACGAGTTCGGTCTGGCCGTGCTCGGTGCCCCACTCGCGGGTGTATTCGACACCTTCGTGGGTGTAGGTCGGCAGTCCGATCGAGCTATTGGGGCCGGCCAGGCGCTGCAGTTCGGCGTCACTGTTGACGGTCACGTAACTGAGGTAGTTGAACAGGGTGACCGATTCGATCTGATCGTCACCGGTGACGTGAATCTGCAGCCAGAAATCCTCGTCATTCATGTAATAGCGGTGCAGTTTATTGGACTGGCCGAGGTCGACCCAGCCGTGGCTCCAGATCGCCTGATCGAAGGGCACTCGCACTGTAGTCGAGCCATCGAGCAACAGCGCCAGCGTCGTATCGAACCTGACAGCCTTGCCTTGGGCCATGCCGAGTGGGCCACTGGCAACGGTCGGAGTTGGCGCAGCGGTCTGCCAGTTGCTGGTGCCCAGCAAGTCTTTAAACCATCCCATGGGTACGTTCCTTGAAGCGGGTGGAGGTGTTCGTCGGCGAAAAAAACGTCGCTAGTGTACCGGGCCGAACGGCGAACGACACGCCGTAAACCATGTGGGAGCGAGCTTGCTCGCGAAGAGGGCGTGTCAGTCAACATTGATGGCGACTGATACGACGCTTTCGCGAGCAAGCTCGCTCCCACAGGTTTTTTGTGCAGTGTTTACTGAGCAGACTTTTGCTTCAGACGCTCAAGAATCGCGTTGGCGCTGCCTTCGTTCGGCGTGATGCCGGCGTCGCGCAGTTTGCGTTCCAGGTCGTTGCCGGTCGAAGCGTCAGCCAGTTCGTCGGCAGCGCTCAATTCAGCCGCGCGTTGCTGCTGCTTGGCTTGCAGGCGGTTCAACGTACCGACGGCGGTTTCCAGTTTGCCATTGGCGCCACCGCTGGCGATGGAGGCGCTGACCTGGGCTTTCTGCACGCTTTCGCGGGCTTTGGCCATGTCCACTTGCTGGCGCAGGCTCTTGATACGCGACTCGGCCTTGCTGATGTCTTTGCGCATGTTTTCGGCGTAAGTGCCGAACTCGTCGCTCTGCTTTTTCTCAACATCCAGCTCGTTGGTCAGGGTCGAAATCGCTTCGGCCACTTCCAGCGCCAGGTCTTCACGGCCGGCATTCAGCGCCGAGACGGCTTTGGCTTCCAGATCCTTGATCTTGGCGTCGTACTCGCTCACGCGGTCGGCGGCCAGTTTGTGCTTGGCCATGATGGTGACCAGTTCGCGACGGGCGTTCGACAGCGCGCTGTCGGCATCGCGAATTTCCTGGTCGAGGATGCGCAGGGCCTGTTGGTCGGCGATCGCTTCGCCGACTTCATTGGCGCCGCCGCGCAGCGCGGTGAACAACTTGCTCCAGATGGACTGAGTCATTGGATATTCCCTGTTGATTACTTGAAGAAGTGTTCGAAGGCTTCACTCGCGCGCTGCACGTTGTCGACCAGGGTTTTCACCTCGGTCACCACGTTGGTCAGGCTCGAGTCGGCGCTGAGGGCGCCAAACATGTTGTAAACGGTCTGCCCGTTCGGCATCGACTCGATACCGATCGACGACAGCGGGAACATTTCCCGGCTGCGCAGCACGGCATCGTTGAAGGCGCGCACGTCGCTGATCGAGTCGATGTCCACCAGCACGGTGTCGACGATGATCTGCTGACCGGCCAGGGCGATGTGAATCGGCAGACCGCCGAATTCGTTCATTTCCAGCTTGATGCTGGGTTCGGAGCTCTGGATCAGCGACAGAGTAGTCTCTTGCGAAGCCACCTCATCCAGGGCCTTGAGGGCGTTGAAGAGGCTATCGATGGTCCAGTTGTTGCCTGCGCTCATGTAATTCTCCGACATGAAAGAGCCAGCCAGAATCGGTTGGCGTAGCTGTTGCTCCATTTGCTTGAGCAAGCTTCGGTTTTCGGGAAGCACCCAAGTTTCGTGTTTCACATAACCGGCAGCGGCCAGGCCCGCGCGCATCTGCTTCATATAGAAGCTCGACGGTTTTTTCGCCGACGGTTTCGCGCGCTCCCCCTTCGGGCTCTCTGATTTCACTTTGGGGGAACGGGTTTTCATGGCAATGGCTCGGTTATGAACATCTCACGCGTGAGCCACACTACAACCAATTCAAAGTGCCATCAATGGCTCACGCGTGAGATTTTTATGACAGTTGTAAAAAGGCCCGCTGCAAGGCGGGCCTGGTGTTTTACAGAGTGTGACTCAGCGTTAGGCGGCGAGGAATTCGTCAGTGGACACCACGCTGGCGTAAGCGAAGCCCAGTGCCGACATGAAAGCGGCGTGGACGTGTGCCGCCGGCACTGTCAGGCCATTGAACTCAAGATCGCGGCTGGCGCAGGCATCGTGAATCACGGTCACGCCATAACCCAGATCTGCCGCCGCACGGGTAATGCCGTCAACACACATGTGGCTCATGCTGCCGACCACCACCAGTTCCTTGATGCCATGTTCGTCGAGGATTGCTTGCAGTTCGGTTTCGCGGAACGAATTGACGAAGTGTTTAAGCACCACCGGTTCATCAGCGCGATTGAGCACTTTCGGGTGCAGCTTGGCGCCCTCGGAACCCGGGGTGAAAAACGGCGCCTCGGCTGAGGTGAATTCGTGGCGAATGTGTATTACCGAATCACCGGCCTCGCGGAACGCGGCGATCAGCCGGGCGGCGTTGTCAGCAGCCGCATCGGCACCGGCCAGCGGCCACTTGCCTTGGGGGAAGTAGTCGTTCTGGATATCGACTACGATGAGCGCTTGCTTGGCCATAGGTGTGTCCTCGATGTATTGGCTGGAAGTGGCTTCAGTATTGGCGCTGGCCAGCGATTCGAGGATTGGCCGCACCGACAATAGACAGGGGAAAACTGACAATGGGCGCAGAAAGGGCCGCCATCGCTGAATTGGGCGTGCTGATCTATCCCGGTGCGCAGATGGCAGCGGTGCACGGTTTGACCGATTTGTTTGCGGTGGCCAACCGGATTGCCGCCGAATATCAGGCTGCGCAATTGCCGGTGCTGCGGGTCAGTCACTGGCAGGTCGAAAGTGATCAGCCGCCAACGCGCACTTACGACAGTCATGCGGGTGACGACAGCGCTTTGCTGGCGGTGCTGATTCCGCCATCGATTGGCGGGTTTTCGGCGGCGCAGGCTCCGGCCAGCCTGATGCAATGGTTACGCGATCAACATGCCCACGGTGCGACGCTGGGCGGGGTTTGCGTAGGCTCGCTGATGTTGGCTGAAAGCGGTCTGCTCGACGGCCGTAGCGCCACTACCCACTGGACGTCGGCCAAGGCCTTTGCCGAGCGTTATCCGAAGATCAGACTCAAGGCGGATACGCCGATTGTTGATGACGGCGACTTGATCACCACGGCCGGATTGATGGCTTGGTCGGAACTGGGATTACGTCTGGTCGACAGGTTGCTCGGGCCGAGCATTGCCACCGGCACCGCGCGATTTCTGGTGATTGAGCACAGTGACAGCGCCAGTGAGTGCGGCAGTAACTTCGCGCCGATTCTCGGGCATGGCGATGCGGCGATTCTCAAGGTGCAGCACTGGCTGCAAAGCACCGGCGCGACGGATGTATCGTTGACTGCGATGGCTGTGCGGGCCGGGTTGGAAGAGCGCACCTTTCTGCGCCGTTTTCGCGCGGCGAGCGGGTTGAAACCGACCGAGTACTGCCAACATCTGCGGGTTGGCAAGGCGCGTGAGATGCTCGAATTCAGCAATGGCACGATCGATCACATTGCCTGGACGGTGGGCTATCAGGATCCGGGCGCGTTTCGTGCGATATTCAAGAAGATCACCGGGCTGGCGCCAAGTGATTATCGGGCGCGGTTTGGTGTGTCCCCAAACCCGAAAGCATCCATTACCTAATGTGGGAGCGAGCTTGCTCGCGAAAGCGGTGGGGGCTGTAAGTTTGATGTCGACTGACACGACGCCTTCGCGAGCAAGCTCGCTCCACATTGAACTCTATAGGACTATAGGTCGTGCAATTTGCCGGGATTTTGCACGCGGTCGTGCAGATTGAAACAGGCGTGGTGCCAGTACGTTTTCGGCAAGTTTCTGATTGGACTAGGATTTTCGTAGAGTCGCCGTTGGCCTGATCTCTGCACCTCTCACCGCTACAGTCATCGAACCGATGGAAGGGGAACGCATGACCCCGACACCTCGCAAGAAAATCGTCGTCGCCCATTCGGTGCGCGCTGACGCGCCGCAACATGAAGTACAGACCAACAAGGCCTTGGCGCGATGGCTGGCGCAGATTCTCGGATGCAAGTTCGGCGGCAGTTACGACCCGGACAAACACCGCGGCCGAGACCTGTATCTGCTACCGACGCAAACCATAGTCGGCACTGCCAGCGCTCATCAACTTGGTATCAACGGCCCCGACGATTTGTGGGGTGGCTTTGTCGAGCACGATTTCATCTGCACCAAAGCCATCAGCCACGGTTTGCACAGTCATCTGGCTCAGGCGCCGCAAGGTTGGTCGCCATTATTTTCCGAGCGAACGCGCAATGTGGTGCTCGACGGGCTCAGCGTGTTCTCGCTGGAGGATGCGCGGCCCGCTGCAGAGCATTTGTTATACAGCGGGCCGATCCGTTTGAAGCCGGTTCACGCCTGCGCCGGTCGCGGGCAAGAAGTGATCAAAAGCCTGGATGCCTTCGACCAAATCCTTGCCCGCCCCGACATTGCAAAGCAGTTCAGCGAGGGCGTGGTGCTGGAACAGGACTTGAGCGACGTTGTCACCCACAGCGTCGGCCAGTCGTTCATCGGCGATAAAGTACTGAGCTACTGCGGTGATCAATACTTGACCAAGGATGCTCACGGCGAAGAGGTCTATGGCGGCTCGAATCTGCTGGTGGTGCAGGGTGGTTATGACGAACTGCTGACGCTGGACCTGCCCGACGATGTGCGTCTGGCCATTGAGCAGGCGCAGGTTTTCGACAGTGCGGCGAATGAAGCCTATCCGCGTTTTTACGCGTCGCGGCGCAATTACGACATCGCCCAGGGCCTGGACAGCAACGGTAAATCCCGCAGCGGTGTACTCGAACAATCGTGGCGCATGGGCGGCGCCAGCAGTGCTGAGGTCGCGGCGCTGCAAAGTTTCGTCAACGATCCGGGTATGCGCGCGATTCGTGTGTCTTCGGTGGAAACCTACATCGATCAGCCGCTGCCGGCGGACGCCATCGAGGTGTATCGCGGGCCGGCCGAGAACAGTGAATTTCTCCTCAAATACGTAACGGTCAAATCCTATGACGGCTAGAAGCGAAAGCATTCAAATCGACATTGATGATGAACAGATGAGCGGGACCTTTCTCAGTCCCAAATCGAAAGTCCCGGGAGTGTTGTTCGTGCACGGTTGGGGCGGTAGTCAGGAACGTGATCTCGAGCGCGCCAAAGGCATCGCCGGTCTTGGTTGCGTATGCCTGACTTTCGACTTGCGCGGGCACACCGGCGGTACCGGGATTCCGCTGACCCGTGTGACGCGCGAAGACAATCTGCGCGATCTTCTCGCGGCGTATGACCGCTTGCTCGCGCATCCGGCGCTCGACACCTCGGCGATCGCCGTGGTTGGCACCAGTTATGGCGGGTACCTGGCGGCGATCCTGACTTCGCTGCGTCCGGTACGCTGGCTGGCGTTGCGCGTGCCGGCGCTGTATCGCGACGAGCAATGGCACACGCCCAAGCGTGAGCTGGACAAGGCCGATTTGCGCGATTACCGCAGCACGCTGGTGCGCGCGGACACCAACCGGGCATTGCATGCCTGCTCGCAATTCACCGGTGATGTGTTGCTGGTGGAATCGGAAACCGATGACTACGTGCCCCACGCGGCGATCATGAGTTACCGCGCGGCGTGCCAGCAGACCCATTCGCTGACGCACCGGATAATCGACGGCGCCGATCATGCGTTGAGCGAGCCGGTTTCGCAGCAGGCGTATACCTCGATTCTGGTGGACTGGATTACCGAGATGGTCGTGGGTGAACGGTTGAGCATTATCCAATCCTGAAGATCAAAAGATCGCAGCCTTCGGCAGCTCCTACATTTGAAATATATTCTCCCTGTAGGAGCTGCCGAAGGCTGCGATCTTTTGATCTTGATTCTAATGTCTGGGTTTCTTCTCTATTCGCAGCGCCTTGGCCTTGGCCTCCACCACCAGATACATCACCACCGTGATCAACAACGGCAACAGAAAATAAATCACCCGATACGCCAGCAACCCCGCCACCAGACTGCCGCGCGAAGCCTCATGTTGCAGCAAGGCGACAAACACCGCCTCCAATACCCCAAGCCCCGCTGGAATATGCGTGATGACCCCGGCGATCGCACTGATCAACAAAACGCCCAGCACCAACGGATAATCGAGTTTGCTCGGTAACAAAGTGAAAATCACCGCCGCCATCAGCGACCAGTTCAACGCGCCCAGCAGTAGTTGCAGGACCGCCATGCGCAACGACGGCAGGTTGATTTCCACCCCGCGAATCGACCACTCGCGGCGCTTGGAAAACTGGCATGCGGCGAGATAGCCGGCGCTGATCAGCAGTAACAGCACACCGATGCCTTGCAGCGCATCACTGCTGACTTTCCAGCCCGGCGGCATGCTCACCAGTCCGCTGCTGAAAACCGCACCGGCGATGGTCATGTAGCCGAACCAGTTGGTCGCCAGGCTCAAGCCGAGAATCTTGGCGATGTTGCTTTTGCTCACGCCAAGGCGCGAATACAGCCGATAGCGCATGGCGATGCCGCCCACCCATGCGCTCAAATTCAGGTTGAACGCATAGCTGATGATCCCCACTGGCAGAATCTGTTTCCAGGTCAGGTCCTGACGGATGTAAGTGCGGCCGATCAGATCAAAACTGGCGTACACGAGAAAGCTCAGCAGCGTCAGGCTGGCGGCGATGATCAGTGTGCGCACCTTGAAATCGGCGAGAGTTTGCAGCACCTCGGCCCATTCGATGCGCGTAGCGAACAGCGTCAGCAACACGATCAGTGCGAGGAAAAACAGCAGGGTCAACGGGCGCTTCCAGCGACTCCATTTCGAATGAGTTGCTGGCGCCGCATGGCCGCTCGGGTGCGCTTCGGAATGGCTCATGGCGTGTTACCTCGAAATGGCTTGAGCCGCGGTTTATGCGCTGGCAACCATCCGGCCATCGCCGGGAAATGCCGCAGAAAGTGGAATACCAGAAACCCCACGGTCATGTGCCAGATGCGCCCACGCGGCGACTTGCTGGCATCCATGGCTTTGCAGTGGTTTTGGCTGAGGTCTTCGAGGCGTTCGAACAGATGCTGATTGAACGCGCGGTCGCGGATCAGTACGTTGGCTTCCAGGTTCAGCGACAGGCTCAACGGGTCGAGATTGCTCGAACCAACGGTGCTCCACTCTTCGTCGACCAGCGCCACTTTGCCGTGCAGCGGGCGCTGGCAATATTCATGAATCTGCACGCCGGCCTTGAGCAGGTAGTCGTAGGTCATGCGTGCCGCGAGTTTGGCCACCAGCATGTCCGGTTGGCCTTGCAGAATCAGGCGCACCTCGACCCCGCGCCGCGCCGCGTTACGGATTTCACGTAGCAAACGGTAACCGGGAAAAAAGTAGGCGTTGGCGATCACCACCCGGCGTTTGGCGCGGCGCAGTACCTGCAGATACACGTCTTCTATATCGGAGTTGTGCTGGTCGTTATCGCGGAACACCAGGCGCACCTGTCCGTCGTGATCCTCGAAAGCCATCTCCGCGCGGCGCTGGCGCCGACGTTGCCACCAGAACCGCGCACGACCTGGCCGACCGCTTTGCAGCAGGGCGAAGTGGTGGATGTCAGCGACTGCCGGCCCTTGGATCTGCACCGAATAATCCTGCTTGGCTTCAGGGCCGAAATCAGCGAGGTGATCGCCGGAAAAGTTGATCCCGCCAATAAACGCGGTCAGGCCGTCGACCACTACGATCTTGCGGTGCAAACGACGGAACCAGTTGGTGCGAATGCCCAGGCGTTTCGGTGCCGGATCGAAGATTTGCAGATGCACGCCGGCCTCGCTCAACGCGGCGAGATAGCCGGTGGTCAACTCGCCACAACCGAAGCCGTCGAGGCTGACCGTGGTGCGCACGCCACGCCGGGCTGCGTCGATCAGAATCTCCTGTAACTCGGCACCGACCTTGTCTTCAAAAACGATAAAGGTCTCGAGGAGGATTTCACTCTTCGCCGCGCGCATCGCATCGAACACCCGCGGGAAATACTCTTCACCATTTTCCAGCAACTCGACGCGATTATTGCCCTGCCAGCGGTACTCGACATCAACGTGGCCGGGCTCGCGTATCGGCGGGTTGATGGCGATCGGTTCCACAGCGGATTTCTCCAGCGGCGCGCTGCTCATAGTTCGATCTCTACCGATAAAGGAACGTGGTCGGAAAGGTGCGACCAAGGCCGGTTCGCCAGAACTTTTGGCTGGCTGGCCTTGAGGTTGCGCACGTAAATACGATCAAGGCGCAGTGTTGGCAGGCGCGCGGGAAAACTGCGCGCCGGTTTGCCCTGGTGCTCGGCGAACACTTCGCGCAGGCCGCAAGGTTTTAGCTGCGCATCGGCGCGCTGGCGCCAGTCGTTGAAATCGCCAGCGACGATCACCGGTGCGTCGTCGGGCAACTCCGCCAAGCGTTGCATGAGTAAATCCAGCTGGGCGTTGCGATGACTTTCGCGCAGACCCAGATGCACGCAGATCGCATGCACTTCGGTGCCGTCACCCGGCAGGCGCAACACGCAATGCAGCAGGCCGCGGTTCTCGTGGCCATTGATAGACACGTCGAGGTTGTCGTGACGGATGATCTGGTATTTCGACAGCAACGCGTTGCCGTGGTCGCCCTCCGGGTACACCGCGTTGCGCCCATAGGCGAACTGCGGCCAGAGGCTGTCGGCGAGGAATTCATATTGCGGCATCGTCGGCCAATTGCTGTAGCGCTTGGGATGATGTTCGTGGGTGCCGTGAACTTCCTGCAGAAACACTACGTCGGCAGCGACGCTGCGCACGGCTTCGCGCAGTTCCGGGAGGATGAAGCGTCGGTTGAGGGCGGTGAAACCCTTGTGGGTGTTGACCGTCAGCACGGTGAAGGTGCGTACCGAAGGCGCAACAACAGAGCCTTCATCAGTGAAGCCAACCGGTTCTGGAATACTCATGCCAACACTCCTTCGCCAGCGGGTTCGCCGGGGGTGGTGACGAGGTCTTTATCCAGTTCGAAACGATGCAGCAGATCACGGGCGTCGTAGGGCGCGCGGACTTTGATGTCGTTGTCGAAGTAGCAGAACACTTCGCGGGATTTGCGCGCGCGCGGCTTCAAGCGTGGAGCGATCAGATGAGCATCCTTTGGTTGCTCGCCGTGGTGCCAAGCGTCGATGCGCTCGGCCCAGCGCTTGAGGGCTGGCGCGGTGTAGCCGCTGGCGTAGAGTTCTTCGGCACCGTGCAGACGCAGGTAGACAAAGTCGCTGGTGAGGTCTTCGCGGTACGGCCATTTATCGGCGGTGTCGGCGATCACCAGTGCGGTGTTGTAGCGCTTCAATAGGCGCACAAAATCGGGATCAAGGAAGCTGTCGTTGCGGATTTCCACGGCGTGGCGCAGCGGTTTTCTACGCCAGGCTTTCATGCTCGCGTGACCGTGCAGGTGAGCGTCGTGTTCCCGGGCGAGGGTGGCAGCAGCTTCGGTATCGTGGGGCAGTAGCGCGAGGAAATGTTCGAAGCGCTCGGGCTCGAATTTGAAGTTTGGCGGGAATTGCCAAAGGATCGGCCCGAGCTTTTCCTTGAGTTCCAGCACCCCGGAGGCGAAGAAGTTCGCCAGTGGTTTTTCGATCTCGCGCAAGCGGCGAATGTGGGTGATGAAGCGCGGCGCCTTGACGCTGAAAACGAAGTCGTCGGGTGTTTCGGCGTACCACTGGGCATAACGTTCGGGCCGTTGCAGGGCGTAGAACGATCCATTGATTTCGATGCTGTTGACCGCTCTCGACGCGAACTGCAATTCGCGTTTGTGCGCCAGTCCCTTGGGGTAGAAGTCCCCGCGCCACGGTTCGTAGCGCCAGCCGGAAATACCGATATGAATCGTTGCCATGCCGCCCTCCCGTCGAAAGTCCTCGTGTTGCCGGTATCTTTTGATGACTGCGGGCGGGCCGGGAAAGTTTCGATGGCGTTACGGACGGTCACGTCCAAGGCGCAGATCAAAAACGCTCCCCCTCACCCCAACCCTATCCCCCAAAGGGGGCGAGGGGGAAGGGAGCTGATCTTCAGGGTTCTCAGGATTTGAGTTCGCCTCACAAGGGATAAGGGCGCTGGTCTTTGTTGATCGTTCCCACGCTCCGCGTGGGAACGCCTCAATGGACGCTCCGCGTCCGCTTCTGGGACGCAGAGCGTCGCTGGCTGCATTCCCACGCAGAGCGTGGGAGCGATCGGGGTTCGCGGTGATGCTCTGTGAGGGTGCTCTTGAACTTGCTGTGCAATTACCGATCAGTTCCTTACAGGTTCAGCCACGGGAGATCGGAGTTTTGGTCAAGTTCAGGATCGCAATTCTGCTGGGAGCACTGCTGTTTCTCGGCGCCAGTGAAATTGACGCCGCCGCATTGCCAGGCGTCCCGGACGCCACCGAAGAAGCGGCCAAACCCGAACCGATTGTGCAGGGCGGTCTGCTCGGTGCAATCAGTTCGAGCATCGACGACGTCCAGGACAAACTCGATCTCAACGAACATTTGGTCGACGCCTGGCGCCTGCGCGCCGATCGCGCCGCAGATGAAGTCGACAAACTGGTCAATCAACCGTCGAACCGCTCGGGCTGGAGCGTCGCTGGGGATTTCCTCTCGCTGTCCGGTACTTGGCTCGGCAGTTTTGCTTTGTTGACGGTACTCGGCAGCCTGTTGGCCAAACGTCTGCGCGAAGGTCGCTGGTTGCGCACCCGCCAGCGCAGTCAGGACCTGATTGGTTATTTGCTGCCGTACACCTTACCGGCGCTGATCTGCCTGCCGCTGACGCTGTACGTCAGCCATTTTCTGCAAGCCTCGGTAGGGCGTGCACTGGCACTGTGTCTGGCCTACGCCACCAGTAGCGGCATCTTTTCCACCTCGATGTTGTTGTGCGTAGTGGTGATGTTCAACGTCGGCCATAAACGCCCGGCGGCGCGGATCATCCGCAACTACTGCCCGCGTCCGCTGTTCCTGATCGGCTTTCTCGCCGCCCTCAGCGATGCGCTGACCAGCCCGCAGATCGCCCGTCAACTGGGTGGCAATATCACCAGCAGCATCGCGGTATTTACGGGCTTGATTGCCTCAGTGATTTTCGGCTTGTTAGTGATTCGTCTACGTCGCCCGGTGGCGCATCTGATCCGCAATCGTTCGCTCAGTCAGCGGCTGAAACAGCCTTCGTTGCAGGAGTCGCTGCGGATCTTTTCCGGGCTGTGGTATTGGCCGATCGTGCTGATGGTGCTGGTCTCGGCAGTCAACCTGATCGGCATCGGCGAGGACAATCAGAAAGCCCTGCGTTGCGCGTTGTTCACCACGGTGTTGCTGATCGGCACGGTGTTCCTCAGCACGATCCTGCAGCACTTGTTCAAGTCACGAAAGGCCGAAGCAATCCAGCGCAGCAGCGCCTACAAGGAACGTTTCCTCAGCCTCTTGCATGCCTTGCTGCGGATCGTCATCGCCATTGCCTTCATCGATATCCTCGGGCGGATCTGGGGCGTGTCGCTGCTCGATTTTGCCCAGAGCAGCACGGTCGGAAGAGCCATCAGCAACGCGTTAAGCAGCATCGGCCTGATTTTCCTGGTGACGTGGTTGCTGTGGGTGGTGCTCGACACGGCGATTCAGGAAGCGTTGAAGCCGCCGCTCAGCAAACGCGCCGCACGCCAACCGAGCACACGGGTGAAAACCATCCTGCCGTTGCTGCGCAACGCGATCAAAATCATCCTCGTGGTGATCTGCGCAATCACCACTATGGCCAATCTTGGGATCAACGTTGCGCCACTGCTGGCCGGTGCCGGAGTGGTCGGTCTGGCCATCGGCTTCGGTTCGCAGCAACTGGTGCAGGACGTGATCACCGGGTTGTTCATCATCATCGAAGACACCCTGTCGATCGGCGATTGGGTGGTGCTCGATTCGGGCCATGCCGGCACCGTCGAAGGGCTGACCATTCGTACGTTGCGCCTGCGTGACGGCAAGGGTTTCGTGCACTCGGTGCCGTTCGGCCAGATCAAGGCTGTGACCAACCAATCGCGGCAGTTTGCCTTTGCGTTTTTCTCGGTGCAGTTCACTTATGACACGGATGTCGACAAGGCCATTGAACTGATCCGCGAGACCGGCGATTCGATCCGCGAAGATCCGTTCCTCAAGTACAACCTGCAAGGGCCGCTGGATGTGTTTGGCGTGGACAAAATGGATCTGAACGGCGTGGTGCTGACGGCGCAGTTCCGTACGGTGTCGGGCGGTCAGTATGCGGTGAGCCGGGCGTTCAATCAGCGCTTGAAAAAGCTTGTGGATAACAGCCCGGAGGTGCATTTCGCGCAGACTTATCCACAGCAGGTTTTGTTGCCGAAGCGGTCGCCGCAGGAGGGGGAGGTGATTGCGACTGAGGTGCCGCAGGAATCGCGGACTTAACGCAATATTAGTGGTGCAGTGCCGGCCCCTTCGCGAGCAAGCTCGCTCCGGGCGGCGTTCCGACGAAGAGGCCGGTGAGGACAACCTCAATGCCGGATCAGCTTGCTGCGCACCTGCTCCATGTCGATCTGATCCAGCTCCAGCCAGTATTGCTGCTTGCCGGCAATCTCGGCAGCCGCCGGCAAACCATCCCGATACACCAACCGATTACTCACCAACGCCGGCACTTTTATCCCCGGCAACAACGTCCCGGCCAGGTTCAGCGGATCCACCCCGCACACCGCGACCAGACTGCCGTCATGCGGCCGCCGTCGTACTTCGCGTAACAATGGAATCGCCTCGGGCAAGGCAAACTGCTCCCCCGCCAAACCACTGACAAACCGCCCGCCACGGATCTCGCCCCGTGCTTCCAGCCGATGAAACGTGCGCAGCAATTCGCGCCAACTCGGTAACCAGTCGGCCTCACGCTCCAGCAAACGCCAGAACACCACGCCGTAACGCCGCAACAACGTCATTGCGACATGTTCCAGGGTTTCGCTGTTATCCACAGCCGCTCCGCGCCGCAGCAACGCCCAGCGCCCGGCATCATCCATACCGCCGACAAACGCGCCGCGCCCGCGACGACTGCTGCGCTGCTGGCGCTTGCTCGCCGGGGTGATCAGCGCACGCAGGCCGGCGAAGCTGTCGGCGTTCACCAGCCCGGCGCCGACCAGTTCCTGCAAGGCGATTTCCAGCTCGGTGCGCAGCAGGTGTGCTTCATGAATCAGCTCATCGAAAAACAATGCACCGTGCTGACTCAAGGCTTCAAACACCTTCTGGGTTTTTGGCGAGAGTTCGCTCACCGGCGTCTGTTCGGCCAACGCACTCCACAAACCCACCTGACTGCGCGGCAGCAACACGATCGGCGTGCTGCGCAGCGCCGTGCCGCTGACTTTCTGCCGGGCACTGAGGCGCGTCCACACCAGTTTTCCGTTGCGGCACAGCTCATCCAGCCAGCTCGGTGAGTAGTCCTTGAGCCGCATGGGAAGGATGTCGCTGTCCCACGCTGAAGCCGCCGCCGCGTAGCCTTCGAACTGGCCAACAATCGCTGGCAACACGGTGCTGCCCTGACCGCGTGTCGCGGACGACAGATGCTGCCAGTCGAACAGAAACCGCATGAAATCCTGCAGCGCGACCGGTTCGATTTCCCGGCGCAGGCGCTTGACCGTATAGCGATGAATACGCGCGAGCAGGTGCCGTTCGCACCATTCCTCAATGTTGACCTTGGGCGTGAACTGGCCGCGTAGCACGTAACCTTCGCGCTCCAGTTGCGCGAGGGCTTGATGGACTTCAGTGACCGGCAGTGCGAGCGGTTCGGCAATCGCGGATAACGGCAGCGGTCCGAAGGCACCAAGGCGCGCGCGGAGCAATTCGACCAGCGCTTCATCGAACGTCCAGGCTTCATCAAATCCCGGCAACGCCTGCAGTTCGGGCTGCAATCGGGCCTGTGGATAAAGCGCCTGTAGACAGATCAGACGTTCGCGCGCGAGCCACAAACCATGCTCGGGATTGATTTGTAAATGGCAGGCGCGACCGGTGCTGGCCAAGGTTTCCAGCCATGCACGCCAACCTTCGTTCGCTTGTACTTCCTCATCGCTGATGCACGCCAGGCTCATCAACGCCTCGTGCATTTCATCCACAGCATTCGGCGTCGGCCACGCTTCTTGACGCACGGCGCTAATCGCGTCCGCATCCAGCGCACCGAGATCATCGGTCGATTGCGGATCGCTCCAGCGCCGGTTGATCACCGCTTGGGTACGACGTTCTTCCAGCGGCGCATCGTCGAGAAAGGTGTACGGCCGCGCGCTGAGAATTTCAGCCGCGAGCGGCGAGGGCGCCGGCAGGTCGCGGCTGATCAAACGCACCTCGCCACGCTCCATGCGCCGCAGCAGATTGAGCCAGCCTTCGCTGTCCATCGCCTCATGCAGGCAATCGTCCAGTGTCTGCTCGATTAACGGATGCTCGGGAATTTCGCGTTCACCGGCGAGGTTTTCCAGGCAGGCAATCTGATCGGGAAACACGCTGGCAATCAGGTCTTCACTTTTCATCCGCTGCAACTGCGGCGCAACTTTGCGCCCGCCGGTGAAACGCGGCAGCGCCAGCGCCACCCCGGCGTTCCAGCGCCAGCGCACGCCGAACAGCGGCGCATCGAGTACCGCTTGAATGAGGATGTGCTCGGCGCTGTTGCTGTGCAGGTAACGCCAGATATCGTCGAGTTCAAAGCTGTGGCTGGTGGACAGCGACAGCACGATCGCGTCTTCGCTGGCGGCCGCCTGCAATTCGAAGTTGAAAGTGCGGCAGAACCGCTTGCGCAGGGCCAGGCCCCAGGCGCGGTTGATACGGCTGCCGAACGGCGAATGGATGATCAGTTGGGTGCCGCCGGACTCGTCGAAAAAACGCTCCATCAGCAGCGTGTCCTGCGAGGGCAGGGCGCCGAGGGTTTGCCGGGCACGGGCAAGGTATTCGACCAGTTGTTCGGCGCTGGCGAGGTTGAGGCCGAGGGTTTGCGTCAGCCAGTCGAGTGCCGGTTGCAGATCGCCGGGGCTGGCGCCGAGTAGCTCGTCGAGCTGCGCTTGAAGACGGGCGACGGCGGACGACAATTCATCGCTGCGCCCCGGTGCTTCGCCGAGCCAGAACGGAATGGTCGGCGGCTGGCCGTGGGCATCCTCGACGCGCACCTTGCCGGTTTCCACCCGCAGAATCCGGTAGGAGGTATTGCCGAGCTGGAACACATCGCCGGCAATGCTTTCCACGGCAAAGTCTTCGTTAACGCTGCCGATATTCAGGCCTTGCGGCTCAAGCATCACGCTGTAGTCGGCGTTGTCGGGGATGGTGCCGCCGCTGGTCACGGCGGTCAGTTGCGCGCCGCGCCGGCCGCGCAAGGTGCGGCTGACGGCGTCGCGGTGCAGGTAGGCGCTGCGGATACCCTGGCGACCGTTGTAGCCCTCGGCGAGCATGCTCAGCAGGGCCTGATAGTGTCTTTCGTCGAGATCGCGGTAGGGCGAGGCTTGACGGAACATCGCCAGCAAGGCGTCCTCCGGCCACTCCTGGCAACTGACTTCGGCGATGATCTGCTGCGCCAGCACATCCAGCGGCGCTTCGGGAATGTGCAGGGTGTCGAGTTCGCCACGGCGCACGCAGTCGAGCAGGGCGGTGCATTCGATCAGGTCGTCGCGGGTCGTGGCGAAGAGGCGACCCTTGGGTGTGCCGCCGACCTGGTGCCCGGAACGGCCAACCCTTTGCAGAAACCCGGCGATGGAGCGCGGTGAGGCGATCTGGCAGACCAGATCGACTTCGCCGATGTCGATGCCCAGTTCCAGTGAGGCGGTGGCGATCAACACCTGCAGTTCACCGCGTTTGAGCCGTTGTTCGGCGTCGAGGCGGAACTCCTTGGCCAGACTGCCGTGATGCGCAGCCACGGCGTGCTTGCCGAGACGTTCGCTGAGGTGTCGGCTCAAGCGTTCGGCCAGTCGCCGGGTGTTGACGAAAATCAGCGTGGTGCGGTGCTCGCGGGCAAGTTCCGCGAGGCGGTCGTAAACCCGTTCCCAGACATCGTTGGCCATGACTGCCGAAAGCGGCACGGGCGGCACTTCGATACCCAGATCCCGTGGCCGCGCGTGGCCAATGTCGATGATTTCGCAGCGGCGCTCATGGCCGACCAGAAATTGCGCCACGGCTTCAACCGGTTTCTGCGTGGCGGACAGGCCGATGCGGGTCAGCGGTTCGGCGCACAGTGCTTGCAGGCGCTCAAGGCTCAGGGCCAGATGACTGCCGCGTTTGCCAGCGGCCATCGCGTGGATTTCATCGATGATCACCGTGCGCGTGGTGCCGAGCATTTTGCGTCCGGATTCGGATCCGAGCAGCACGTAGAGTGATTCCGGCGTGGTCACCAGAATGTGCGGCGCCGATTTGCGCATGGCCGCGCGTTCTTTCTGCGGGGTGTCACCGGTGCGCACAGCGGTGGTGATTTGCAGCTCGGGCAGACTCATCTGCCGCAGTTGTTCGGTGATCCCGGCCAGTGGGTTTTGCAGGTTGATGCGGATGTCGTTGGACAGCGCTTTGAGCGGCGAGACATAGACCACCAGCGTTTCATCGGGCAGGCCGTCGGGGTTTTCCAGGCCTCGATGCACGAGGTCATCGAGCACGGCGAGAAACGCGGTAAGGGTTTTGCCGGAGCCGGTGGGCGCAGCGATCAGCGTCGAACGTCGCTGGCGGATCAACGGCCATGCGCGGGCCTGGGCGGCGGTGACCGTCGCGAATGTGTTGCTGAACCAGGCGCTGACGGCGGGGTGAAAGCCTGCCAGGGCCGCGTCCGTGGGGATGGGCAGATTCATGGCTTAAGTTATGCGGGCGCAGGTGGGAAGATGCAAGTACCGCTGGGATCTTCAGCGTCTGGCCTGGCCTCTTCGCGAGCAAGCTCGCTCCCACAGTGGATTTGTGAGCGCCGTAAATCCCTTGTGGGAGCGAGCCTGCTCGCGATGGTGCCAGTCGAAGCGCTACAAATATCCGGGATCTACACTTTACGGATGACGGTTGCGCACTAAACCCGCAAAATGCAACGATTCCGGTAATTATCGACGACGGTTCCACGAGATCCGTCGCTAAAGCCATCGTTCCAATCAGACTGGGCCTGCTGACTCTATGCGAATGCGCCTTATGTTACTGGGCGGCGGAAATGCCCTTGGGCAGGCGCTGATTCGCCTCGGTGCAGAGGAAGACATCGGTTTCCTCGCCCCCCGCCCGCCCGAAGACGGCTGGGATGCCGCGAGCCTGACGCAACTGCTCGACGACACCCGTCCCGATGCATTGATCAATCTCGCCTACTATTTCGACTGGTTCCAGGCCGAAACCGTCAGCGAAAGCCGCATGGCCGGGCAGGAACGTGCAATAGAGCGTCTGGCCGAACTGTGCCAGCACCACAATATCGTCCTCGTCCAGCCCTCCAGTTATCGGGTGTTCGATGGTTCGCGTGCCACGGCGTACAGCGAAAAAGACGAGCCGGTGCCACTGGGGCTGCGCGGTCAGGCGTTGTGGCGCATCGAGCAAAGTGTGCGCGCCACGTGCCCGCAACACGTTTTGCTACGATTTGGCTGGTTGCTCGATGACAGCATGGATGGCACCCTCGGGCGCTTCCTCGCGCGTGCCGAGCAGCCGGAAGAATTGCTGCTGGCCGATGACCGCCGTGGCAATCCGACCCCGGTCGACGATGCCGCGCGAGTAATCATTTCGGTGCTCAAGCAACTCGATTGTGCCGCGCCGTTGTGGGGCACTTACCACTACGCTGGTCACGAAGCGACCACGCCGCTGGCGCTGGGCCAGGCGATTCTGACCGAAGCGCGCAGCCTGCATGCGCTGGCCATCGAAGCGCCGACCGCTCAGGCTCACGCCGCGCGACCGGACGCTGCCGAAGAGCCGCAACACGCTGTATTGGCCTGCAAGAAAATTCTGCACACTTTCGGGATCAAGCCGCGCGCCTGGCGTGCCGCTCTCCCGGGCTTACTGGATAGGTTCTACCGTCATGGCTGAAGGGACTGTTTTAATCACCGGCGGAGCCGGCTTCATTGGCTCGCACCTGACCGATGCCTTGCTCGCCAAGGGGCATTCGGTGCGCATCCTCGACGACTTGTCGACGGGGAAACGCAGCAACCTGCCGCAGGACAATCCGCAGGTTGAACTGATTGTTGGTGACGTCGCTGATGCGGCGCTGGTGGCCAAGGCCATGCAAGGCTGCAGCGCTGTCGCGCACCTGGCGGCCGTGGCGTCGGTGCAGGCGTCGGTGGATGATCCGGTGAAAACTCACCAGAGCAATTTCATTGGCACGCTGAATGTCTGCGAAGCCATGCGTCTGGCCGGGGTCAAGCGTGTGGTGTATGCCTCAAGCGCAGCGGTGTACGGCAACAATGGCGAGGGCGAGTCGATAGATGAGGACACGCCCAAAGCCCCGCTGACGCCTTACGCCTCGGACAAACTGGCGGGCGAACATTATTTCGATTTCTATCGCCGCCAGCATGGTCTGGAGCCGGTGATTTTCCGCTTCTTCAACATCTTCGGCCCGCGCCAGGACCCGTCCTCGCCGTATTCCGGAGTGATCAGCATCTTCAGTGAACGCGCACAGAAAGGCTTACCGATTACCGTGTTCGGCGATGGTGAACAGACGCGCGATTTCCTTTATGTCGAAGATCTGGTCGATCTGCTGGTACAGGCGATCGAAAAGCCTGAGGTGGAAGTCGGCCCGGTGAACGTCGGCTGGAATCAGGCGATGAGCCTCAAGCAGATGCTTGAAGCGCTGCAAGCGGTGGTCGGTGAGCTGCCACCCGTCAGCTACGGACCGGCGCGTTCCGGCGATATCCGGCATTCGCGGGCGAACAATGCTCGTCTGCTGGAACGCTTCAAGCTGCCACAGCAGACGCCGATGAGCGTGGGTTTGGCGCGGTTGCTCGGTCGAACCTGAAAAGCCCCTCACCCTAGCCCTCTCCCAGAGGGAGAGGGGACTGATCGAGGTGTACTTTCGAGTTACGCCGACGTGAAATACCGAGTCGAACTGAGATTTTGAAGAACACACAAATCGGCTCCCTTTCCCCCTCTCCCTGAGGGTGAGGGCTGGGGTGAGGGGGAGATCCAACTCACGCCACACATTTGCGGCAGACATGAAAAAGGCGCCCTTTGACAGGCGCCTTTTTCACGGCCGGAATATATGTCGCTACTCCTGTGGCGAGGGGATGTTATCCCCCGATCAACTGCGTAATGTCGCCGTCAGTTCTATGCCTGCTCACCACCAAGCCTCATTCACCACCACGTGAACGTTCGGTAACTCGACTTAGAACTTATAGCCCAAACCGACCATGTAGATGAACGGATCCACATCCACGTTCACCCGTGCGCGAGTGCCTGGTGCAACCGCGTTGTTCTCGACGGTGGCGCGGGTGTCGATATCGATGTAGCGCACTTGGGCGTTGAGCATGATGTTATCGGTCAGCATGTAGTCAGCACCGACCTGCCAGGCCAGACCCCAGGAGTTTTTCGCCTTGAAGTTGCTGAAACCGTTGGCGCTGGCTTCGCTGCCAACGTGCTCGTCGTAGATCCAGGTGTAGTTGATGCCACCGCCGACGTAAGGCTGGAACGGCGACTTCGAGTCCAGCGGGTAGTACACAACGCTGAGGGTTGGCGGCAGGTGTTTCAGGGTGCCGAGCTTGCCATTGGCCGCTGGCAGGGCAGTGCCTTTGAGCTTGACGTCATGCTCGAACGGCGTCGCTGCGAGCAGTTCGAGGCCGACGTGATCGGTAAGCATGTAGGCGAAGTTCAGACCCAGTTGGGTGTCGCTGCTCATGGTCGCCTTGCCGCCCAGATTGGTGCCGCTCAACGGACCCTGATCGACCTTGACGCTGGAACTGTCGGCCTTCGGGTTGACGGTGATCGCGCCGGCGCGGATGAGGATGTCACCGGCTTCGTGGGCGTGGGCGAGCGGGGCTGCGAGCGCGAGGGCAAACAGCGAAGCGCTGAGCAAGGACTTGTTCATGGGGGCTCCGAAAGGACGTTAAAAATGTTTGATGTCCTATGGTACGAAGCCAACTGATACGGTCTTTTGACTCAGCTCAATGAAACAGTGAAGGGGCAGACTTTTGCGGAACCTTTGCGGGCCCCATCGCTGGCAAGCCAGCTCCCACAGGTTTTGTTGGTGATCACAAAATTTGTGAACGACTCAATCACTGTGGGAGCTGGCTTGCCAGCGATGGGGCTTTTACAGACAGCACAAAACTACCGGGAATTACTCCGGCAGCTCATACACATAAATCTTGTCGGCATCCATCTGATAGCCGGCATCCGCCAGTTCGCTGCTCGACGCCTTGACCTGCAACGGCCCCTCGACCCAGTACGGCTGATACAGCTCATCAAGCTTCACGCCCAGCTCGCTTTTGACATGCACAATCTGGTTCGACGGCGGTGGCGGCACATGGATGCACGCGCCGAAATACGGCACCAGCAAAAAGTCTGTGGTGCGCCCTTCTTCGTTGACTTCCAGCGGCACGATGTAGCCCGGCAAACGAATGTTCTGCCCGTCGAGACTCTGTACCACCGGCGCATTCGGCATGTCCTGCTTCGCCGCTGGCGCCGCCTCGGCAGATAACGCGTCGCTCATCTTCGACATGTCGTGCAGCGGCGTCATGTTCGGCACTTCCGGCGCGGCGTCCGGCGGGATCATCTCCGACCACGTCAGGTCTTTCGGCGCCGCTGCCCACACGGGCAGGGCGATCAACAACAGCAGCGCGAGTGCAGCGCGTGGCATGGTGAACATCCTCATAAACGGATCGACAGGCCATCGGCCAAGGATTGGCGATAAGCGCGCCAGGCCGGCACGCTGCCCATCAGCAGCGCGGCGGCCAGAATGCCACCGAGCAGCGTCCATTCATACTCGCTCGGCCATGCCAGCGGCAGGAACAAACCGTAATTGGCCTGGACATAGCCCTGCGCAGCGGCGATGCCGATGTACAGCAAAGCAAGTCCGGCAATCACACCGGTCAGCGCCAGGGCAAACGCCTCGAGCACCAGCAGACTCGCGATATGCCACGGCCGCGCCCCGACTGAACGCAGAATCGCCATCTCGCGGCGCCGTTCGTTGAGGCTGGTGAGAATCGCCGTGAGCATGCCGATCAACCCGGTCAACACCACAAACAACGAGACCACGAACAGCGCTTTTTCGGCAGTGCTCATCAGGCTCCACAACTCTTGCAAGGCCACGCCCGGCAGAATCGCCAGCATCGGCTCGCCACGGAATTCGTTGATCTCGCGTTGCAGCGCAAAGGTGGAAATCTTGCTGTTGAGGCCGAGCATGAACGCGGTGATCGCCTGCGGCGTCAGGTCCATGTTGCGCGCCTGATCCGCCGTGATCCGGCCGTTGCCGCGCGCCGGCACGCCGTTGTGCCAGTCGATGTGAATCGCCTCCATGCCACCGAGGCTGATGTGCAACGTACGATCCACCGGGGTGCCGGTGCGCTTGAGAATGCCGACCACGGTGAACGGTTTGTCGTCATGTTTGACCAGACTGATCGCCGCCACGCCGTGGGCCAGCACCAGTTGGTCGCCGAGTTTGTAATGCAGCGCATCGGCGACTTCTGCGCCGAGCACCACTTCAAACGGATCAGTCGCGAAAGCGCGACCGTCGGCCAATTCCAGATGCTGCTGGCGACCGTACTGGTAATGCTCGAAATACGCTTCAGTGGTACCCATCACTCGGTAGCCGCGATGGGAGTCGCCGAGGGACATCGGGATCGCCCACTTCACTTTCGGGTTGTTGGCGAAGTGTTCGAAGCTGTCCCAGCGGATGTTGTTGGTGGCGTTGCCGATGCGGAACACCGAGTACAGCAGCAGATTCACCGAACCGGAGCGGGCGCCGACGATCAGGTCGGTGCCGCTGATGGTGCTGGCGAAACTGGCTTTGGCCTCGGTACGTACCCGCTCAACGGCGAGCAACAGGCAAACCGAGAGGGCGATGGCAAAAGCCGTGAGCAAAGCGGTGAAGCGGCGGTTGGCCAGGCTGGCCATGGCCAGACGAAACAGATACATCTCAGACCTCGGCAGACGTGGCGGCGCGATTGAGTTCGGCCAGGGACAAATGACGGTCGAACAGCGGCGCCAGACTCTGATCGTGGCTGACGAACAGCAGACTGGATCCGGCCTCGCGGCATTCAGCGAACAGCAGGCGAATGAAGTTTTCCCGGGCGTCGTAATCCAGCGCCGAGGTTGGTTCGTCGGCGATCACCAGTTCTGGCTGGCCGATCAATGCGCGTGCGGCGGCAACCCGTTGCTGTTGGCCAATCGACAGTGAATCGGCGCGACGGCTGAGGATGCTTTCATCCTTCAAACCCAAGTGGGCGAGGAGGGTGGCGGCGGCTTGATCGACGCTGCCGTGGCGCTGTTTCGCCCGTTGCGCGCGCAGTTTGGAAAAGTGACAAGGTAGTTCAACGTTCTCGCGCACCGAGAGGAATGGCAGCAGGTTGAACTGCTGGAAGATGTAGCCGGTGTGGTCGACGCGAAAAGTATCGCGAGCGCCGGCAGAGAGTTCGGTGAGTTCCTGGCCGAGCAGACGAATGCTGCCGCGACCGGGTTTCTGCACGCCGCCGAGCAAGCCGAGCAAGGTGGTCTTGCCGCTGCCGCTGGGGCCTTTGAGGAACAGGGTTTCGCCGGCTTCCAGGCGGAACGCCGGGATGTCCAGCAACGGCGGGTGACCGGGCCAGTTGAAGCCCAGGTCGGACAGTTCGATGAGTGCTTGGGTCATGGCACCAGTTTCATGGGTTTTCATAGCCCCTGTAGGAGCTGCCGAAGGCTGCGATCTTTTGATCCTGATCTTCTTAAAGCAAGATCAAAAGATCGCAGCCTTCGGCAGCTCCTACATTGGATCGCGGTGGATCACAGGGGATTTTCGGTGTTATCAGAATTTCAGCGCGGCAGCCTTGGCTGTCACTTCAGTACCTTGCTGGCCGCTGGCGCTGATCAGTTGTACCTGAATTTTCTGCGTCGCCGGGAAGGTATTGAAAATGTTCGCCAGATCCAGCGTCTTCAATGCACCCGGTGCGGCACAGCTGAATTGGTAATGCGCGTGGATTTCGCTGTGGTCATGGTGATGCTCGTGACCGTCCTTGTCCGCTTCATCGTCGCCATGGTCGTCGGCATCCGGCTTGTCGCCGAACAACGGGCTTTCGAGTTCCTGGCTGACCACTTTGCAACCGGCTGCGGCGGGCAGGCTGAACAGGGTCAACGGTTTTTCCAGTTGCGCACGGGCAGCAGCGACTTTGGCTTTATCGGCATCGGTGGAGGCAACGTGTTCGAAACCCACGAGGTTCATCGCCGGGCTTTCCAGCTCAAGCTCCAGGGTCTGACCGTCGAGCGCAGCGTTCAGGCGACCAACGCCATGTTCATGTGCGCCGAGGCTGCCGTGTTCATGGTCGTGATCGTGGTCATGCTCATCAGCCGCATGGGCGATGGCCAGCGGCAACAGGGCAAACGGCAAAGCGAGCAGCAGACGACGCATGGCGGTCTCCGGGAAGTAAAGTGAAGAGTTTGTTATGTAATCTTATAACGAAAGTGCGCAGAGTTTGCCCGTGCGCTTGGCGTTGCACAAGTCCCGTGGGAGCATGCAGGTCAGAAAAGTGCGGGAGCGAACTCAATGTTGCGGATACGCGGAACCGTCGGCGATGTGCCGGTGGACTTGACGGTGGAACTGGATGACGGCGACTGGGCGAAGCTCGGTTCGGCACTGAATGGGCAGGCGCCGGTCGCTGAATCTGCAGCGGTCGCGGCAGCCCCTGCGGCGAAACCGCTTAATCAGGACGATGCCTTGTGGCAGTTGGCCAAGGATCTGTTGCGCAAGGCCGGGCAGCTCAGCGGTCCGGACCTGCTTGATCAACTGGAAGGGCTGACCGGCAGCGCGGTGGCAGGTAAACGCTTGCTGGTGCGCCTGCGCCACAGTTCGGACGTGAAAGTCGTGAGCGGCGGGGATACGCCGCTCTACAGCTGGATCGAGTGAACCGTAAAGGATCGCAGCCTGCGGCAGCTCCTACAAGGATGTACACGGTTCCAATGTAGGAGCTGCCGAAGGCTGCGATCTTTTGATCTTAATAAAGCGCAGCAAACATCTTGCGGCGGTAAACGCTGACCAACGGATGATCGTTGCCCAGCAGCTCGAACACCTGCAGCAAGGTTTTGTGCGGCAAACCTTCGCTGTAGCTGCGGTTGCGGATAAACAGCTTCAGTAGTGCATCCAGCGCCGCCTCATACTGCTGGCGAGCGAGCTGCTGAATCGCCAGTTGATACACCGCCTCATCGTCCTGCGGATCTTTCGCCAAACGCGCTTTCAAGTCAGCCGCATCCGGCAGATCGCGCGCCAGACCGAGGAACTTGATCTGCGCCTTGGCTCCGGCCAACGCAGCCTTATGCTCATCGCTCTTGACTGCATCCAGCACGGTTTGCGCTTCGTCCAGCTCGCCGCGTTCAGTCAGGCAGCGCGCGTAGAGGATCTGCGCCTTGGCGTTAGTGTTGTCTTCAGTGAGCATCACCACCAGCGCCGCTTCGGCGTCGGCGTAACGGCCGTCATCGAACAACGCCTGAGCCTGCTCGAAGGGATCGGCCGCAGCGGGTGGCGGCATCTGCACATGCGGCTCAAGCAGAGCGCGGACGGCGGACTCTGGTTGTGCACCGGCAAAGCCGTCGACCGGTTGACCGTCCTTGAACAGCACCACGGTCGGCAGGCTGCGTATGCCGAAGCGGGCGACGATGTCCTGCTCGATGTCGCAGTTGACCTTGGCCAGCAGCAATTCACCCTGATAGCTCTCGGCAATGCCTTGCAGCATCGGCATCAGCGCCTTGCACGGCGCACACCATTCGGCCCAGAAATCCACCAGCACCGGTTTGTTGAAAGAAGCCTCGATCACCGACTGGTCGAAATCGGCCGTCGTGGCGTCGAAGATGTACGGCGTTTGCTCGCTCATGGGGGATCTCGTAGAAGCGTGGATGGGGCAACTATACGGCTTGGCGGGGTGTGGCCGGAAGCGGGGCAGATTTGAGAGGTGTATCGCTAGGCAGGACGCCATCGCTGGCAAGCCAGCTCCCACAGGGTTCTGTGTCGTATACGAAATGTTGGTTCGACTCGGTCACTGTGGGACCTGGCTTGCCAGCGATGCTTTTGGCTAGCGCCGCGCGTGGTACAGGCTGACATGCCGAAATTCCTCAGGCTCGGCCAGATCCGGCAACGTCATCGCCTCAAGCATTTCAATGCGTTCATACAACGGATGGCGAAAATCCCGAACCCGCGAATCCGCGACCAACGCCTCGCGGCCACGGCTCAAAAATGCATCGAGCAACGGCAGATTCGCCCGGTCATACAACACATCCGCCACCAGAATCAGATCAAACCGATCCGCCTCGGCGAAGAAGTCCGTTGAATAACTCATCTGCACATCATTGAGCTCGGCGTTCGCCTTACACGCGGCAATCGCTAACGGATCGAGATCGCAGGCCACCACTTCCAGCGCGCCGGCCTTGACCGCCGCAATCCCGGCAATCCCGGAACCCGCGCCGAAATCCAGCACGCGTTTACCGCGCACCCACTCGGGAAACTCCGCCAGATACCGCGCCACCGCCAGACCACTGGCCCAGCAGAAACCCCAATACGGTGGCTCGTGCAGAATTCGCTGAATTTCTTCCTGGCTGAACTCGCGATCCATGTTGTCGCCATCGATCAGCCATAGCTGTAAATCAGTGTCCGGCAACGCACAGACCTTGAGTCTGGCGTCGCCGAGCAATTGACCTAACGCCTGTTGCAGGTCTAGCGGTGCATTCATGGTGCTTTGACAAATTGCAGTTGGCCCAGCGCCTGAGTAGTCGGCTGGGTGATGGTTTGCGACGGCAGATGCAGAATCAACTGCCCGGACTGGCTGGCGCGGCCGCGCAGCTCAACCCGCACGCCAGCCGGGAAGGCGTCCGGGTTGAAGCGCAGGCGAAACGGCAGAATCTGGTTATTGCCGATCAGGCTGGAACTGGCGAGCAATTGTTGCGGGCGATCCTTCTCGTCGATCACCAGCAGCGCCAGCTCAACTTCGGCGCCGGCCGGCACGCCTTGCAGGGTGCCGCTCAGTTCACGTTGATAGGCCGGCAGCGGGCCGAGGTCAGCAGCCTCTTTGGCTTTTTTCTGCGCTTGCTGCGGCGCCGGGCCAGGCGTTGGCGGCTGGGGCTTGGGTGCATCGCTGCCACAGGCCACCAGCAGGCTGAAAAGACTGAGCAAAACGAGCGGACGTAACGGCATTGGATGCTCCGGCAAAATGAAATCCATGGATCAAACGATCATGCCGTTCTGTATACCGCAAAGCCTATGGCTTGTCTTGCCACCGGGATGCGCTACCATGGCCCTCCCTTTTTTTGTTGCCAGCCACCATGCACTGTCCCTTCTGCGGTGCCAACGACACCAAGGTCATCGACTCGCGTCTGGTCGCCGAGGGCGAACAGGTGCGCCGCCGGCGTGAATGCCTGGCCTGCGGCGAGCGTTTCACGACATTCGAGACGGCCGAACTGGTGTTGCCGCGCCTGATCAAAACCGACGGCAGTCGCCAACCGTTCGACGAAGAAAAACTCCGCGCCGGCATGCAACGCGCCCTGGAGAAACGTCCGGTGAGCGTCGAGCGCCTCGAATCCTCTCTGGTTCACATCAAGCACAAGCTGCGCGCCACCGGCGAACGCGAGGTCAAATCCCTTGTGGTCGGCGAACTGGTCATGGCCGAATTGCAAAAGCTTGATGAAGTCGCCTACATCCGTTTCGCCTCGGTGTACAAGCGCTTCCAGGACCTCAACGAATTCCGCGAAGAGATCGACCGCCTCGCCCGCGAACCGGTGAAAGAATGACCACCGTCGCCGAGCAGGCCGTCCTCGACGCCCACTTCATGGCGCGTGCGCTGGAGCTGGCGCGCAAAGGTCACTACACCACCCATCCCAATCCGCGGGTCGGCTGTGTGGTGGTGCGCGATGGGCAGATTGTCGGCGAAGGCTGGCATGAACGCGCCGGCGAACCGCACGCCGAAGTCCATGCCCTGCGCGCCGCCGGTGAGCTGGCCCGGGGCGCTACCGCTTACGTGACCCTCGAACCGTGCAGCCACCATGGCCGCACGCCGCCGTGCGCTGATGCACTGGTGACTGCCGGTGTCGGCCGAGTCGTGGCGGCGATGCGAGATCCGAATCCGCAAGTCGCCGGTCGCGGTTTGCAGCGCCTGGCCGATGCCGGCATCGCCACCGAAAGTGGTGTGCTGGAAGCTGAGGCGCGCAAACTCAATCAAGGTTTTCTGAAGCGCATGGAACACGGCTTGCCGTTCGTGCGGGTCAAGTTGGCCATGAGCCTTGATGGGCGCACGGCGATGGAAAGCGGTGAGAGTCAATGGATTACCGGCCCGGCCGCACGTTCGGCCGTCCAGCGTTTGCGCGCTCAGGCCGCCGTGATCCTGACCGGCGCCGACACCGTGCTGGCCGATGGCGCGCGCTTGACTGTTCGCGCTGACGAACTCGGTCTGGACAGTGAGCAAACCGCGCTGGCCATGAGCCGTCCGCCGCTGCGCGTGCTGATCGACGGGCGCCTGCGGGTGCCGCTGGATGCGCCGTTCTTCAAGGCTGGCCCGGCGTTGGTCGCCACCTGCGTCGCGATCGAAGAGCAATACGCTCACGGCCCCGAGTGCCTGATCGTGCCGGGTGAGGACGGACAGGTCGATCTGCATCAATTGCTGATTGAACTGGCTAACCGTGGCGTCAACGAGGTGCTGGTCGAAGCCGGCCCGCGTCTGGCCGGTGCTTTTGCTCAGCTCGGTCTGGTCGACGAGTTCGTGATCTTCATCGCCGGCAAGTTTCTCGGCTCTTCGGCGCGTCCTCTTCTGGACTGGCCGTTGGCTTATATGAAGGATGCGCCGGAGCTGAAAATCACTGAAATTCGCGCGGTGGGCGATGACTGGCGAGTCACTGCCATCCCTGCTCAAGCGGCGAGCGTATAATTCCCGGCCATCGCGTTAGCGCTGGCTTAGTTCTCAAGGAGAACCCCATGTTTACCGGCATCATCGAATCCATCGGCAGTATCCGCGCACTGACCCCAAAGGGCGGTGATGTGCGGGTCCACGTCGCCACCGGCAAGCTCGACCTGAGCGACGTCAAACTTGGCGACAGCATCGCGGTCAACGGCGTCTGCCTGACTGCGGTCGAGCTGCCGGGCGACGGCTTTGCCGCCGACGTCAGCCGTGAAACGCTGGACTGCACCGCCATGAACGACCTGAAAAGCGGCAGCCCGGTCAATCTGGAAAAAGCCCTGACCCCGACCACCCGTCTCGGCGGGCATCTGGTCAGCGGCCACGTCGACGGCGTCGGCGAAATCGTCTCGCGCAGTGACAATGCCCGTGCCGTGGAATTTCGCATCCGTGCGCCGAAAGAGCTGGCCAAGTACATCGCCCACAAAGGTTCGATCACTGTCGACGGCACCAGCCTGACCGTGAACGAAGTCGATGGCGCCGAATTCATGCTGACGATCATCCCGCACACCCTGAGCGAAACCATCATGGCTTCTTACAAGCCAGGTCGCCGGGTGAATCTGGAAGTCGACTTGCTGGCGCGTTATCTGGAGCGTCTGCTCCTCGGCGACAAGGCCGCAGAGCCGAGCGCTGGCGGCATTACTGAAAGCTTTCTGGCCCAAAACGGCTACCTCAAATCCTGAAGCTCTAAATTCGAAAGAAGGGGGGTGCCTTGTGGCGCTCAATAGCATCGAAGAACTGGTTGAAGACATCCGCCAAGGCAAGATGGTCATCCTCATGGATGACGAAGACCGCGAGAACGAAGGCGACCTGATCATGGCCGCCGAATGCTGCCAGGCCGAACACATCAACTTCATGGCCAAGCACGCCCGTGGCCTGATCTGCATGCCGATGAGCCGCGAGCGCTGCGAACTGTTGAAGCTGCCACTGATGGCGCCGCGCAACGGTTCCGGTTTCGGCACCAAGTTCACCGTCTCGATCGAAGCCGCCGAAGGCGTCACCACCGGCATCTCCGCCGCTGACCGTGCGCGCACCGTGCAAGCGGCGGCCGCCAAGGACGCCAAGGCTGAAGACATCGTCAGCCCGGGCCACATCTTCCCGCTGATGGCCCAGGCCGGCGGCACCCTCGCTCGCGCTGGCCACACCGAAGCCGCTTGCGACCTCGCGCGCATGGCCGGTTTCGAGCCGAGCGGGGTGATCTGCGAAGTGATGAACGACGACGGCACCATGTCCCGTCGTGCTGAACTCGAAGAGTTTGCCGCTGAACACAACATCAAGATCGGCACCATCGCCGACCTGATCCACTACCGGATGATCCACGAACGTACCGTTCAGCGGATTGCCGAGCAGCCACTGGACAGCGAACTGGGCCAATTCAACCTGGTGACCTATCGTGATTCGGTGGAAGGCGACGTGCACATGGCCCTGACCCTGGGCACTGTTTGCGCCGAAGAGCCGACGCTGGTTCGCGTGCACAACATGGATCCGCTGCGCGACCTGTTGATGGTCAAACAGCCGGGCCGCTGGAGCCTGCGCGCCGCCATGGCTGCGGTTGCCGAAGCGGGCAGCGGTGTGGTGCTGTTGCTCGGTCACCCGCTCGACGGCGACGTGCTGCTGGCACATATCCGCGAAACCGGTGATCAGGCTGCGCCGAAAAAACCGACGACTTACAGCATCGTCGGTGCCGGTTCGCAGATCCTGCGTGACCTTGGTGTACGCAAAATGCGCCTGATGTCCGCGCCAATGAAATTTAATGCGATATCCGGTTTCGATCTGGAAGTTGTAGAATACGTGCCCTCCGAATAATGACCGGTTGTTTCCGGACGCCAATTCGCGGCAAATAAATCACTGAGGGACGCGTAGCAGACGCGTCCCGGCTCTTTAAGAGAACTGACGAATGACCCTGAAGACCATCGAAGGTACCTTCATCGCCCCTAAAGGCCGCTACGCTTTGGTAGTGGGCCGCTTCAACAGCTTCGTTGTTGAAAGCCTGGTCAGCGGTGCAGTTGATGCCCTGGTTCGCCACGGCGTGAGCGAAAGCGACATCACCATCATCCGCGCACCTGGCGCCTTCGAAATCCCGCTGGTTGCGCAGAAAGTCGCCCAGAAAGGCGAGTTCGCAGCAATCATCGCCCTGGGCGCAGTCATTCGTGGCGGTACTCCGCACTTCGAATACGTGGCGGGCGAATGCACCAAGGGCCTGGCCCAGGTGTCCATGGAATTCGGCGTGCCGGTCGCTTTCGGCGTCCTGACCGTAGATTCCATCGAGCAAGCCATCGAACGTTCCGGCACCAAAGCCGGTAACAAAGGTGCCGAAGCTGCCCTGTCCGCTCTGGAAATGGTCAGCCTGCTGGCACAGTTGGAGGCCAAGTGATTAGCGACGAAAGCGATCGTTTCAACCCGCGCGAACCGCGTCCAACCGACGCCGGCAAGCCTTCGAAAAGTGAAAAGCGCCGCGCTGCCCGTCAGTTGGCGACGCAAGCGTTGTACCAGCGCCACATGGCCAGTACTTCGCTGAACGAAATCGAAGCGCAGTTTCGCGTCGACAACGATTTCACCTTCGCCGATGCCAGCTACTTCCACGACATCCTGCACGGTGTTCCGGCCAATCTGACCGAGATCGACAATGCGTTGGCGCCGTGCCTGGACCTGGCCATCGAAGAACTCGACCCGGTTGAGCTGTGCGTACTGCGCCTGTCCACTTGGGAACTGCTCAAGCGCGTCGACGTGCCGTACCGCGTTGTGATCAACGAAGGGATCGAACTGGCGAAAGTCTACGGTTCTACCGACGGTCACAAGTTCGTCAACGGTGTGCTCGACAAGCTGGCCCCGCGCCTGCGTGAAGCTGAAGTGAAGGCGTTCAAGCGCTGATCGGCGCTTGAATCCTTTGTCTCAGCCATGGGCGAGTTTGAGCTGATCCGCAATTTCTTCGCCGCCGCGCCTTGTGCGCAGGGCGGCGAAGGCGTTGCTCTGGGGATTGGCGACGACTGCGCCTTGCTCGCTGTTCCCTCCGGGGAACAACTGGCAATTTCTACCGATACGCTGGTGGCCGGTGTGCATTTCGCCGACCCCTGCGATCCGTTTCTGCTCGGTCAGCGCTCGCTGGCCGTTGCGGTCAGCGATCTGGCCGCCATGGGCGCCACGCCCGTTGCCTTTACCCTTGCCCTGACTGTACCGACGGTGACCGCCGATTGGCTGCAAGCCTATGCCCACGGTTTGAACCGCATGGCGCAGAGCTGCGGCGTTGCGCTGGTGGGCGGCGACACCACGCGCGGGCCGTTGAGTCTGACGGTAACGGTGTTTGGTCGAGTGCCGGCGGGTCAGGCATTGACCCGCAGCGGCGCGAAACCGGGCGACTTGCTCTGTGTCGGCGGTGAGTTGGGCAATGCCGCCGGCGCTCTGCCGCTGGTGTTGGGGCAGCGTGACGCCGAGCCTGATATCGCCCAGCCGCTGCTCGATCATTACTGGTCGCCACAACCGCAACTGGCCCTCGGTCAGGCCCTGCGTGGCAAAGCTACCTCAGCGCTGGATATCTCTGATGGTCTGCTCGCCGATTGCGGCCATATTGCGCTGGCCTCAAAGGTGCGGCTTGAGATTGAACGCGAGCGCGTACCGCTGTCGGATGCATTAGTGGCGTTTCTCGGTCAGCGTGGCGCCGAGCGTGCAGCGCTGAGCGGTGGCGATGATTACGTGCTGGCGTTCACTCTACCGTCCGTCGAGTTGCCGCCGCTGCTGGCCAATGGCTGGCCGATCCATGTGATCGGTCGCGTCGCAAAGGGGCAGGGCGTAGTCTTGCTGGACCGCGAAGGGCACGACATCACCCCGCAAATCCGGGGCTATCAACATTTTCAGGAGACACCGTGACAGATCACCCGAAACAGGTTCCGGCCGAATTCGTTCCGCCGTCGGTCTGGCGCAATCCCTGGCATTTCCTCGCGTTCGGCTTTGGTTCCGGCACCCTGCCGAAAGCCCCGGGCACGTGGGGCTCGTTAGTTGCGCTACCCTTTATCCCGTTGTGGCAAATGTTGCCTGACTGGGGTTACTGGCTGATGCTCGGGATCACCATGCTGTTCGGCTTCTGGCTGTGCGGCAAAGTCGCCGATGATCTGCGGGTACACGACCACGAAGGCATCGTCTGGGACGAGATGGTCGGGATGTGGATCACCCTCTGGCTGGTACCCGAAGGCTGGTACTGGTTGCTCGCGGGTTTCCTCGTGTTCCGCTTCTTCGACATTCTCAAGCCATGGCCGATCCGCTGGATCGACCGGCATGTGCATGGCGGCGTCGGCATCATGCTCGACGACGTGCTGGCCGGCGTGTTCGCCTGGCTGGCCATGCAGGGACTGGTGTGGATTTTCGCCTGATCTCAAGGGATATCAGGGTCAAGTAAGGGGACTAGGGATGGCTCGACGCTGGTTGGCGCTGCTGGTTTTTGCTTTGCTGAGCACTGTTATCAGTGCGCAGGAAGCTGCGCCGACGCCGGCGGTCATCCATCTGGCCAGCGAAGATTGGGAAGACTACACCGCCGCTGACGGCCATGGCCTCGGTTGGGATGTGTTGCGCAAAGTGTTCGAACCGGCCGGGGTGAAGCTGGACCTTCGCACGGTGCCTTACACCCGTTCGGTTGGTCTGGTGCAGTTGAAAGAGGTCGATGCGTTGGTCGGTTCCTATCGCGATGAAGCCGATCAAGTGCTGTACCCACGCTGGAATTTCGATTCCGATCACATCTACGCGTTGGGTCTGGCGAGCAATCCTTCGCCCACCCAGGCGACGCTGGGCAAGTATCGGCTGGCCTGGGTGCGCGGTTATCGCTACGAAAACTACTTGCCTAATATCAAGCGTTACAACCAGATCGAGCGGCGCACCGGCATTCTGTCGATGCTCAAGCAGGGGCGGGCGGATTACTACATTGATGCGCTGACCGAGATTGAAGCGGTGGTGAAAACCGCAGCTGATCCATCCCAGTATCGTTATTCACACCTGGCCGAGTTGCCGCTGTTTCTCGGCTTCGCCGACACGCCTCAGGCGCGGGCGCTGATGGCGCTGTATGACCAGCGTATGGAGCAACTGGTGAAGAGCGGCGAGTTGAAGCCGATCTTCGAGAAGTGGAAGCAGCCGTATCCATTCGCTACGGGCGCGACGAATCCCCTGTAGGAACTGCGGCACGCTGCGATCTTTTGATCTTGATCCTAAAAGCCAGATCAAAAGATCGCAGCCTCGTTTCACTCGACAGCTCCTACAGGGATCCATGTCGACCGGGTAGTTATCAAACTTTTTGATCGTTATGCCCGATAATTCAGCCTAAGCGTCTGTAGGAACCTGCTGTTACAATGCCGGCCTGCGAATTTTCAGACTCTTTAGATCAGGAGCACACCGGTGCCTGTCGTCTTTGTCGCCGCTTCCAAGCTGCCAACGCCTTTTGCGCAATTCACCATGCACGGTTTTCTCGATGAAGCTACCGGCCGCGAGCACGTCGTGCTGAGCCTGGGTGAAATTGCCGACGGTGCCCCGGTTCTCGGCCGTTTGCACTCCGAATGCCTGACCGGCGATGCCTTGTTCAGCCAGCGTTGCGACTGCGGCTCGCAACTCGAAGGCGCCCTCAAAGCCATCGCCCGCGAAGGCCGTGGCGTATTGCTTTACCTGCGTCAGGAAGGTCGCGGTATTGGTCTGCTGAACAAGATCCGTGCCTACGAGTTGCAGGACGGCGGCGCCGACACCGTTGAGGCCAACGAGCGTCTGGGCTTTGCTGCTGACCAGCGCGACTACGCCATGTGCCTGCCGATGCTGGAGCACCTGGGTGTGAAATCCCTGCGCCTGATGACCAACAACCCGCGCAAGGTCAAAGCCTTGACCGACATGGGCATTACCGTCGCCGAGCGCGTGCCGCTGCACACCGGGCACAACCCGCACAACAAACTCTACCTGGCGACCAAAGCCAGCAAGCTCGACCACATGATGGGCAATGAGCATCAGGGCGAGGTTGATCGCGCGTGACTCGCGGTCAGGTGCGGCGCCGATTGTCGGTCGACTGGTGGAAATACCTCGCGCTGGCGCTGCTGCCGTTGTTCGTGCTCAACGCGCTGTTTGGTCAGGGCGAAGGAATTCTGCCAGTACTGGCGATGCCGTTTTTCATTGCTGGTGTGGCGTCGATGTTTGTCAGCCTGAAGTTTTTCGGCCGCTACAAACACGCACTGATCGCCACGCAAAAAGCCCTCGATACCCCGGATGAGCCGGCCGCGTGGATTGCCCTCGCTGCGCGCCGTCGCACTGCGTTTCTGGCGGCAGCCTTGCCGGCGTGGATAGGTGCGCTGGCGGTTTTCGTCGGTCTCGAAGCGGTGCCGCTGATGCTGTTGGCGCTGTCCACGGCAGTGCTGTTCTACCTCTACCGTATCCCGCGTCAACTCGGCTGATGCGCCGTCTGTGGCTGGCGGTTCTGCTGTTGGCCGTCAGTGGGTCTGTGCTGGCGCAACTGCGGGTTGTCAGCCTCGCACCGTCTCTTTCTGAAATCGTCGTTGAACTGGATTCGGCTGATCTGTTGGTCGGCGTGCTGGATGCCGGCGAGCGTCCTGCTGAAATTGCCAGCGTCCCCTCAGTCGGTCGCTATGGCCAACTCGACATGGAACAGCTACTGAGCCTCAAGCCTGATTTGTTGTTGCTGTGGCCCGGCAGTGTCGGCCCGGCGCAGCGTGATCAGTTGAAGCGCTTGGGCATCCCGACCTTCGTCGCCGAACCGCATTCTTTAGAACAACTCGCCACCCAGATAGAGGCCATTGCCGCGCAATTGGGCCGACCTGAGCGAGGGGTGAAACGGGCGGTGGAGTTGCGCAAACAACTCGTTGAGCTGCGCCAGCGCTATCGCCGCGATGTGCCGTTGCGGGTCTTCTATCAGGTTTGGGACAAGCCGCTGTACACCGTCGGTGGCGGGCAGATCATCAGCGATGCGCTGGAGGTATGCGGGTCGCGGAATGTGTTCAGTGATTTGAGTCTGCCGGCGCCGCAGGTGAGTATTGAGGCGGTGTTGCAGCGTGATCCGGAGGTGATTCTGGCGAGTGATCAGGCGCAGCTGAATGCGTGGAAGGCTTGGCCGCAAGTGGTAGCGGTGAAGCAGGGGAAATTACTCTTGGTCACCGACAAAGGCCTTGAGCGCCCAAGCGGCCAAATGATCAGCGCCACCGCCAAACTCTGCCAATTGATCGCGCCGGACAGGTAACCCTGTAGGAGCTGCCGAAGGCTGCGATCTTTTGATTTTGCCGTTTGACTGAGTTGGAATCGCCGAAGATCAAGATCAAAAGATCGCAGCCTTCGGCAGCTCCCACAGTGGATTTCAGTGGATTTCGGGAGTCCAGGTCACCCCAAACATCCACACCCGGCCTTCCTCGCGATAACCATACTGACTGCCGTCATAGCTGTAATTTGCGCGGCTGTAACCCTTATCAAAAACGTTATCGACCTTCAGATCCAGCTTGATCTCGCGGTTCAGCGCCCAGCTGCTGCGCAAGCCGAACAGCGCATAGCCGCCCAGCGCCTGCGTATTGTCCTTATCGTCATAACTGCTGCTGACCGCCTGCCAACTGGCGCCGAGGCTGATTTGGTCAAACTGTCGATCCAGATCCCAACTCACCGTGCGCCGCGCACGCCGGGCCAAGGTGTGCCCGGTATCGCGATCACGCGGATCGATGATCGAAACGCCAAGGTTGCTCTGCCAGCCAAACAGTTCCTGCTTCAGCGCTGCTTCGAAACCGTTGATTCGCGCCGAAGCGACGTTCTCCGGACGTGAATTGCTGCCGAAGATAATCGCGTCCTCCAGGTCCGTACGGTAAATCGACGCCTCGAGGCGGCTGCTGTCGGTCAACTGGCTGCGCCACTGCAGCTCGTAGCTTTTCGAGGTTTCCGGTTTCAGATCCGGGTTGCTGAAATCCGGGTAGTACAGGTCGTTGAAGGTCGGCGCACGGAAGCCTTCGCTGTAGCTCAGCAACAGATCATTGTCCGGGTTCAACGGCAGGGTGAACGTGCCGCTCCAGGTATTCTGGCTGCCGAATTGCTGGTTATCGTCATGGCGCAGCCCCAGTTCCGTGGAGAAGCTGTCGGCGTGATAACGATGCTGAATAAACGCGGCGCGGTTCCAGCGGCTGTCTTCGTCGAACGCGGTGCTGCTGTTGACCCGGTCTTCGTACCAGTCGCCGCCGAGGATCAAGCTGTTGCGCGCGTCCAGTGTCAGGTCGTTCTGCCAGTTCACCGAGTCGCGGTAGGTGTTGAACACCGTGCGCTCGTCGCTGAGCTTGTCGAGGGTCTTTTCGCGGTTCTCGGTATGGCCGAACTCGACGCGGGTTTTCCAGGTTTCGTTGACCCGCGCATCGATGTAACTGCTGACGCTACTGACGTTGAAATCGCTGTACGGCTGCTGTTGCACCGATTCGAACGTGTTCATGTCGAAGCGGCCGAACGGGTTGTCGAACTCGCTCTTGCCACGGTTATCCAGCAGATTGGCGCCGATTTCGATGTCATCGGTCAGCGCATGGCTGAGACTCAGGCTGATGGATTTGTTGCGATAGGCATCGTGATCGCCATCGCTCGGGTATGACTCGTTAGTGCGGTCAATCCCGGCAGTTTCATTGAGGCTGGCGCCGAGGTTGAAACGGGTTTGCTCATCGCCGCCGGACAAACCAACGCTGCGCTCCCAGGTCTGGTTGCTGCCGAAGCCGACGTGCATCCGTGGCTGCAAGCCTTGCTCGGTGCCGCGCCGGGTGAAAATCTGAATCACCCCGCCAATCGCATCGCTGCCGTAAATTACCGACCGCGAACCGCGCAGTACTTCCACGCGCTCGATCTGTTCGATGTTCAGGTGTTGCAGATTGCTGTCACCGGAGGTCGAACTGCCAATGCGCTGGCCATCGACCAGCACCAGACTCTGCGCTGACTGCGTGCCGCGAATGTAGATCCCCGGCAAGCTGCCGCGCCCGCCGGCCTGCGCCACTTGCACGCCAGGGACGCGCCGCAGCAGATCCGGCACATCGCTCGGTTGCAGGCGGTCGATGTCTTCGCGGGTGAACACGGTGTTGGCGGCGCTGCTGTCGTTCCGCGCTTCGACCTGTCGGTTGGCGGAGATCAACGTGTCCGGCAGCTTCAACGCCTGATCACGCTCGAAGTTATCGGCGAGAACATTAGCGGACGGCAGCAAGAAGAAGGGCAGGGCGAGGCGCGAGAGTTTCATCGGTGGTCCGTTGACGCTTGGGGCGGATTCAATTTGGCAGTGACACAAACCACTGTGGGAGCGAGCTTGCTCGCGAATACGGTGTGTCAGTCAAAAATGAGTCGACTGACAGTCCGCTTTCGCGAGCAAGCTCGCTCCCACAGGGTTTTGCACAAGTATTGCGTTTATTTGTCGAGTAAGGCCAGACGCTCACGAATCGACGCTTCGATCCCGGCCTCGTCCAGCCCGCACTCGGCGAGCATTTGCGCAGGCTTGGCGTGCTCGACGTAGACATCCGGCAAGCCCAGATGCAGCATCGACTTGAGGATGTTCTCGCGTGCCAGGAACTCGCTGACCGCGCCACCGGCGCCGCCCATGATCGCGTTCTCTTCGATCGTTACCAGCAACTCATGGCTGCCGGCAATCTCGCGCACCAACTCTTCATCCAGCGGTTTGACGAAACGCATGTCGACCACTGTCGCATCAAGCTTCTCAGCAACTTTCAGCGCCTCGGCCAGTTGCACACCGAACACCAGCAAGGCGACTTTGCTGCCCTGACGACGAACGATGCCCTTGCCGATTTCGATCGGCTCGAGGTCTTTCTCGATGGTAGCGTTCGGGCCATTGCCACGCGGATAACGCACTGCCGCCGGGCCGTTGTAGAGGTGGCCGGTGGTGAGCATTTTACGCAGTTCGTTTTCATCGCTCGGGGTCATGATGACCATGCCCGGGATGCAGCGCAGGTACGACAGATCGAAGCTGCCAGCGTGAGTCGGGCCGTCTTCGCCGACCAGACCGGCGCGGTCGATGGCGAACAGCACGTCGAGGTTCTGCACCGCCACATCATGGACGAGCTGGTCATACCCGCGCTGGAGGAACGTCGAGTAGATCGCCACCACCGGTTTTGCGCCTTCGCAGGCCATGCCGGCAGCGAACGTCACCGCGTGTTGCTCGGCAATCGCCACATCGAAGTAGCGCAGCGGGAAACGCTCACTGAACGCGACCAGATCCGAGCCTTCCTTCATCGCCGGGGTGATCCCGACCAAGCGTGGATCGGATGCGGCCATGTCGCACAGCCATTCGCCAAACACTGCCGAGTATTTCGGCCCGCCGGCTTGCTTCGGCGCGGCGGCCGGAGCATCCAGTGGTTCGAGTTTGGTGATGGCGTGGTAACCGATCGGGTCGACTTCCGCCGGGGCGAAGCCTTTGCCTTTCTTGGTGACGATGTGCAGGAACTGCGGGCCTTTCAGATCGCGCATGTTGCGCAGCGTGGCGATCAGGGTCGGCAGGTCGTGGCCGTCGATCGGGCCGATGTAGTTCCAGCCCAACTCTTCGAACAGGGTGCCGGGCACCAGCATGCCTTTGGCGTATTCTTCGGTGCGGCGGGCGATTTCCCAGGCGCCGGGCAGGCGCGACAGGACTTTCTTGCTGCCCTCTCGCATGCTTGCGTAGGTGCGGCTGGAAAGGATCTTCGCCAGATAATTCGACAGACCGCCGACATTGCGTGAGATCGACATGTCGTTGTCGTTGAGGATCACTAGCATGTTGGCGTTGACTTCCGGCGCATGGTTCAGCGCCTCGAAAGCCATGCCGGCGGTCAGTGCGCCGTCGCCGATCACCGCAATCGCCTTGCGATCACTATCTTGCAGGCGGGCGGCAATCGCCATGCCCAGCGCAGCGCTGATCGAGGTGCTGGAGTGGCCGACGCCAAAGGTGTCGTACTCGCTCTCGGAGCGACGCGGGAAAGCGGCGATGCCGTCCTTCTGGCGCAGGGTGCCCATGCGCTCGCGGCGACCGGTGAGGATCTTGTGCGGATACGCCTGATGCCCGACGTCCCACAGCAGACGGTCGTCCGGCGTGTCGAAGACGTAATGCAACGCGATGGTCAGCTCGATCACGCCCAGCCCCGCCCCGAAATGCCCACCGGTCTGACCGACCGTGTAGAGCAATTCCAGGCGCAACTCATCGGCCAGGGTTTCCAGCTCGGCTTCGCCTAACCGGCGCAGGCCGTCCGGCGTGTTAGCGCGGTCGAGCAGGGGCGTGGTCGGGCGCTTGCGGGGAATCTCATGAAACGTCGTGGGCATCAGGCGAATCGTTATAGGTATAGAAGATGCGGCAGTTTACCTGATGCATCGCCCCCTGCCCACGCGTTGGTCTTTTTTGGCTGATTCGCCGTCAGCTGCGGCGCTCGACGATATACCGGGCCAGCTCGCGCAACGGCTCGGCTGCCGCGTCAAACGGTCGCAGGGCGTGCAGGGCCTGGTCGCGCAGTTCCAGCGCGTAGGTCTTGGCGGCGTCGAGACCGAGCAGCGCCGGGTAGGTCGGCTTGTCCCGAGCGATGTCGGCGCCCTGGCGTTTACCGAGGGTTTCGGTATCGCTTTCGACGTCGAGGATGTCGTCCTGCACCTGAAAGGCCAGGCCGATCGCCTGTGCATAAGTCTGCAAGGCCTTGAGTTCATCCTTCTCGGCACGGCCGCTGGCCAGAGCGCCGAGCTTGACGCTGACTTCGATCAGCGCGCCGGTCTTGTGCCGGTGCATCTGTTCGAGGGCTTTCTGATCGAGTTTGAGGCCGACCGAACCAAGGTCGATGGCTTGACCGCCGACCATGCCTGCCGGGCCGGCGGCGTTAGCCAGCGCGGTGACCATTTGCAGGCGGATGTCGCTGCTGCAGTCGCTCAGGCGCGGGTCGAGCAGGGCGCTGAAGGCCAGACTCTGCAAGCCATCACCGGCAAGAATCGCGCAGGCTTCATCGAATTTTTTGTGGGTGGTCGGCTGGCCGCGACGCAGATCGTCGTCGTCCATCGCCGGCAAGTCATCGTGAACCAGCGAATAAGCGTGGATCAGCTCAACCGCGCAGGCTGCGCCGTTGGCCTGTTCAGCCTTGCCACCGAGCGCTTCGCACGCGGCGTAGGCGAGCAGCGGACGCACGCGTTTGCCGCCGTTCATCACGCTGTAGCGCATGGCTTCGTAAAGCCGCGCCAGTTCCGGCAGCGGCGCATTGAACAGGGTTTCCAGAGCGGCGTTGACCCGGGTCTGGCTGCTCGCCGTGTACGCCGCAATCATTCTGACTGTTCCGCGTCGAAGGGTTCCTCGGCGAGTTCGCCATCGCGCTCCAGCAGCACCTGCACCTTCTGCTCGGCTTGCGCCAGCGCTGCCTGGCAGTCACGGGTCAGGCCGATGCCCTGCTCGAAAGCGGTCAGCGAGTCTTCCAGCGACAATTCACCGTTCTCCAGACGCTCGACCAATGTTTGCAGGTCGGCGAGGGACTGTTCGAAATCCAGTGCAGCTTTTTTGCGGGCCATGGCGGCGATTTCCGGTTGACGTTAAACCGGCGCGACACTAGCAGATAGGGGGGTTATGGGCAAATGAGCAGGCCGGCCCTCAAGGGCAAAAATGACTCTGTGGCGGTTGGGTTTAACGTGCTGCTCTGTCCGGATAATTGATCTGGTAACGCGTGCTACGGCCACCTCCCGGCAAGCGTTGCAGGCAACCTTTCTCCAGCAACTCCGCGAGGTGTCGGGTCGCTGTGGCCTTCGATACTTTCGCCACCGCTTGATATTGTCCGGCGCTGATACCGTGCTCAAAGCCCCGCTCACCGCCGTCGAGCAGGCGGTTAAGCACTTTGACCTGCTCCGCCGAAAGTTCGGACTCGCGGTGTGCCTGCCAGAAGCGTGTCTTGCCCAGCACGCTTTCTATCCGTGCGATGGCTTGTTGCAGGCTGCGTAGCAAGGTTTGCAGGAACCATGTGAGCCATTCAGTGATATCCAGTGTGGCTTTTTGACTCGATTCCAGAATCCGATAGTAGCCGGACCGATCATCCAGAATGCTCGCCGACATGGCGTAGAAACGGATGGTTTGCGCTTCGCCCTGTGCCAGCGCCAGATCAGTGATGGTGCGGGTCAGACGACCGTTGCCATCATCGAACGGATGCAAGGTGACGAACCAGAAATGGGCGATGCCCGCGCGTAGTATTGGGTCGAGTGCTGTCTGATGCTGGCTGGCCTCGAACCATTGGAGAAATTGGTCGAGCTGCTGTTCAAGACCTTTACCAGGTGGCGCCTCGAAATGAACCGTTGGACGATCAATGCGACCCGATACCACCTGCATTGGCTCGTCACCGCGTAGTGCCCCCACATGCATTGCGCGTGCAGTGAGGTCAGCCTCTTGATCGGGAAACAGCCATTGGTGCCATTCCAGCAAGCGTTCCAGCGTCAACGGTTCGGCAAATCTACGGGTGGCATCAAGCATGAGCTGCGCCAGACCTTCACTGCGTTGGCTGACTTTATCGCCTTCGATCAACTCCAGGCCCAACCGTCGCGCCAAAGATGAGCGTACGGAGCCGGCATTCAGTTGCTCTCCTTCGATGGCTGAAGAGGTCACGATGTTTTGCAGCAAGGCATCCAGTTCAGTTTGGGCCCCCAAGGCGTTACCTACCGAACCGGCCATCCCCATCAACTGGCCTTGTGCCTGAACACACTCGCGCAACAACGGCGTCAGGCGTTCTGCCTGCCAGTTGAAGTCGGGCCAATCGGGCTGCTGCCAGATCCAGTGAGTTGCCATTCGTTGCCTGCCTTGAGTCCGTGAGCCGAATAGAAAAAGCTATTCGGCTCATTTTGTGAGCCGAATATGACGCCTATTCGGCTCACCGTCCACCGCGTCGGCTTTATTCCTACGGTAAAAGCACATGTATCCGATTGTTAAAAAACCGCCGAATCGCTAATCTTCGCGCCTTCTACGACCCCATAGTCACGGGTCTTTCAGACGAAACGCAGTTTTCACCGCTGTGAAGTACCGAGGATCGGGTGCAAGGTTTCGTTCAGGCATGGCAGGAGGCATCACATGCGTTCATTTCTTTGGCTGCTGATCGGGTTGGCCTGCGCGCCCGCGCTGTGGGCCGCGCCGAGTGCGGAGCTGTCGGAGCCGGTGGGTGGCTGGCGCTATCACGGCTTGCTCGATCGCACGGAAAACCCGCAAGTCGCCTACCCGACGCCGCCGATCGATCGCGGCATCCAGCGTAATCGCACGATGATCCAGGGCCAACTCAAGGCCATAGGGCACATGCGCCCGCCGCACAGCCTCGCGGTGAATGGCAATCCACTGAATCTGTACACCGACGATCAGGGCCGTTTCGCCCGGCCGTACGCGTTCGGCGCGGGCTCCAACAGCGTCGAGGTGATCAGCGCCGAAGGCCAGTCGCTCAAGCGCGTGCAATTTTATGAAGCAAACAATTTGCGCACGCCGGCGCGGATTCGTCTTGTCTTGGGATGGGACGATCCGAAAGCCGAACTCGATCTGCACATTGTCACTCCCGACGGTCAGCATGCGTTCTGGGCGCAGCCGGCGCTGAGCAATGGCGGCGGGCTCGACCCGGATGGCGTCGATGGCCCGGGCCCGGAAATGTTCACCATGACCGCGCCGCTGCATGGCACCTATCTGGTTTACGTCAACTACTGGGGCAACTTCGGCAACGGCGGCTATAACTTCGAGGAGACCAGCAACCAGAACGAGGTGATCACCTCGCAAATCACGCTGGTGCTCAACGAAAACACCGTCGACGAAAAACGCGAAACGTTCATCGTTCCCCTGCGGGCGATCGGTGATCTGCTGCTAGTCAAGACTTTCAACTATTAAGCATTTAAGCATCCCGCCACGGATGAAATCCTGAGCTTTGGGAAATGAGCGAGAAGATGAGCGATAACACTGTGACTTCGGCTGCCGACACGCCAGCGGCCAAACCTTCGCGACGCTGGCCTTTGCTGCTGGCCGGGCTGTGCCTGGTGGCCGGTGTGGCGGGTGGTTTTGGCTGGCTGCTGCTCAAACCCAAGGCGCCGCCTGCGGAATTGGCCAGTGACAAACTTGGCCTGAGCCGTCCGGATGCGTTGCTGGAAACCCGCTCGCTGAGCCAGTTGCCCAAGGACTTGCTGACGGTGCCGTTCCTCAAGGCCACGCTCACCGAAGATTTCGTCTTCTATTACGAGACCCATGCCGATCGTCTCGGGCTGATCGGCAGTCTGCGCCGGATCATCTACGAGCATGATCTGAAGTTGCAGGACAGCCTGATCGAACAGCTTTTCGATCAACCGGCTGACGTGGCGTTGTGGCGTGGCGCGGATGGTCGCTTGAAGGATTTCCTGCTGGTGATGGATCGCGGCGGTCTGGCGAAACTGCTCGAGCCGCTGGCGAAAGTTGCACTGGATGACACGCAGCTCAGTCAGATGGGCGAACTCAAAGTCGGCGGCGATAGCGTGCCGCTGTATCAACTGACCTATAACGCCAGCAAAGCCCTGCTGTTCGCCTCCCACGGCGACAAACTGGTGGTGCTGTCCAATCCGGCCAAGTACTACGACCCGGAAAGCGGCGTATCCGAGGAGTCGGGCCACGTCTCGCCACAAGCGCTGGCGGCGTTGCTCAATGGCGAAAAACTGTTCCCTGAAGCGTTCGGCCTGCCGGCGAAAACTCCGGAAACCAAGCAACGCCTTTCGGTCAATTCCAGTGTTCTGGCCATGGGTTATCAGCGCTTTATCCCGAACTTCGCCGGGCTGCGCTTCGACATGGACGACAAGGGTTGGCACAGCTACCTGGCCATGGACGAACTGGAAAACCAGCCAGACTTCGATTTCAAACCGGTCTGGCAAGCGATGCCGCTGGGTGCCAGTGCCTGCGTAACTCTGCCGGTCGCGGCCGAGCCGCAAAAGCCGCTGTTGGTAAAACTCGGCGCTGAAGAAGCCGTGGCGCAGACACTCACCGAACACGTGGCCGGCGCGGCAGGCCTGTGCTGGTACGCCGATTCGCGTTTGTACACGCCGTTGCTGGTGGCCAGTCTGAAAGACGAGGACAGCAGCAAACTTGATGGCGACCTCGGCAAGCTGTTCGGTTCGATGGTTGGTGCGTTCGAGGCCAATGTCGACGAAAACGTCTTCCCGGTGGTCGAGAAACAAGAAGGCCAGAACCACGTCTGGCAGCGTCAGGTCAGCTCCAACTTCGGCCCGTATGCGGCGAAGACTGCCGAAAACCCGGACGCGATTTCCGGCAAGGCTTTCATGAAAGTCAGCCTCGCCCGTCACGGTTCGACGCTGCTGTTTTCCCTCGACGACAAACTCGTCGACAAGGCCCTCGGCACCCTCGACAAACGCTTCCCGCCGATGGCCGATGTGCTGCCCCAAGATGTGCTGATGCCGATCTACTTCGGCCCGGATTCGATGGCGCAGCTGATGCAGCAGGAAACCCTCGACAGCCTGCCGCAGGACATGGAACCGGTGTTTTACAACGCCGCGCAAACCTACCTGATCCCGAAACTGCGCACCCTCGGCGGCTATGGCAAATATGCCCTGACCTTGCCCGAAGGCAGTGAACCAGACGGCCACTGGCAATGGTTGCCGCTGGAATGGAAAGCGCTGTGACCACACTGATCCGCAGCCTCGGCCTGCTCGCGCTGTTACTCAGCGCGGGCGCCCGCGCCGTTGAAGCACCTGCACTGGATCCGGCGCAGTCCCAGGTGTTCCGCGCCTGGTTCGTGCGCATCGCCCAGGAGCAACTGAGCCAGGGCCCGAGCCCGCGCTGGTATCAGCAGGACTGTGCCGGGCTGGTGCGTTTTGCCGCCAACGAAGCGCTGAAAGTCCACGACGACAAATGGCTGCGCAGCAATGGCCTGTCCAATCGTTATCTGCCGCCGGAACTGTCGCTCAGCGATGAGCAGCGCAAGCTCGCCCAGCAATGGCAGCAGGGCGGTGGCAAGGTCGGGCCGTACGTCAACGCGATCAAACTGATTCAGTTCAACAGCCACCTGGTCAGCCGTGACGTGTCGCAGGCGCGGCCCGGTGATCTGATGTTTTTCGATCAGGGCGACGACCAGCACCTGATGATCTGGATGGGCCGCTACATCGCCTATCACACCGGCACCACCACCCCTACTGACAACGGCATGCGTTCAGCAAGCCTGCAGCAACTCATGACATGGAAGGACACCCGATGGATACCCGACGCAGCCAACCCCAACTTCATCGGCGTCTATCGACTGAACTTTCTCTCCCAATGACCGGTGCCCGCATGTTGCGACTCTGCTCCCGAATTCCTTTGCTGCTGGCGCTGTTGCTGCCATTGGCCACCGTCAACGCCGAAGATTCGGTCGAGCCGAGTGGCTACACGCCGGTCTCCGGTGAAAGCTTCTTCCTGCTGGCCGATAGCAGCTTTGCTGCCGACGAACAGGCGATGGTGCGCCTCGAAGCGCCGGGCCGTGATTACCGTCGTTTCCGCATGGAACCGTATGGCGGCGCCGACATTCGCGTGTATCGCATCGACAAGCCGCTGGATTTCCTCAAGCGCCAGAAGAACCTGCACCGCGTCGTCAGCGATGGCCAGTTCAAGGGCGAAGGCCTGTCCAACACCCTCGCGTACCTGTGGGACAACTGGTATCGAAAATCCCGTCGAGTGATGCAACGCGCGTTCTCTTACGAGTCGCGCAAACAGGTTACCGAGGAAGTGCCGGAACTGAAGATGGGTAACGCCATTGCCGCGCCGACGCCGTACGACGCACAGCCGCAATTTGCGCTGATCCCGGGTCTGCCGGTGGTCAGCCAGTTCCGTTATCCGTTGTGGCAGGCCAAGCCGATTGAGCCGCCGGCCGGGGTCAATCTGGCCGGGTCTTCCAGCGATTTCGTCAGTGTCGCGCCGGGTAACGTTTACATCCCGCTGGGCAATCTGAAACCGGGTCTGTATCTGGTTGAAGCGCTGATCGGTAAATACCGTGCGACCACCATGGTCTTCGTCTCCAACACCGTCGCGGTGAGCAAGATTGCCGGTGATGAATTGCTGGTCTGGGCTGCGCGCAAACATGAAGGCAGTTCGGTGCCGAAGGTTAACGTGCTGTGGACTGACGGCCTCGGCGTGATGAGCAGCGGTGCCACCGATGCCGATGGCTTGCTGCGGCTGAAACACGTCAGCCCTGAGCGTTCGTTCGTCATCGGCGAGGACGAAGAGGGCGGTGTATTCGTCTCGGAAAACTTCTATTACGACAGCGAAATCTATGACACCAAACTGTATGCCTTCACCGACCGGCCGCTGTATCGCCCGGGTGATTGGGTGTCGCTGAAGATCGTCGGTCGCGAGTTCAAGAATGCGCGGGATTCGGTGTTGCCGGGTGCAGCGGATGTCACGGTCAGTGTGCTCGATGCCACCGGCACCGAGTTGCAGCACCTCGATTTGAAACTCGATTCGAAGGCCGGTACTCAGGGCCGTTTCCAGTTGCCGGACAACGCGGTGGCGGGCGGCTACGAGATTCGTTTCAACTACAAGGATCAGGCCTACAGCAGCGCGTTCCGAGTGGCGGAATACATCAAACCGCACTTCGAAATCTCACTGAATCTGGCCAAGCAGGATTACCGCACCGGCGAACCGGTCAAAGGCAATCTGGTGTTGCTCTACCCGGACGGCAAACCGGTGGCCAACGCCAAGCTGACCCTGAGCCTGCGTGCCCAGCAACTGTCGATGGTCGACAACGAGCTGCAATACCTCGGGCAATTCCCGGTGGAACTGACCAGCACCGAACTGACCACCGACAGCAAAGGTAACGCGACCCTCGACCTGCCGGCTGCCGACAAACCGAGCCGCTACATGCTCACCGTGTTCGCCAGCGATGGCGCGGCGTATCGGGTCAAGACCACCAAGGAAATCCTCATCGACCGTGGCGCGGCGAGCTTCCGCTTGAGCGCTCCGCAACGCTTCAGTGCGGTCGGCGACAAGGTTGCGTTCAGTTACGCCAACGAGGGCGGCACCGAGCAAAGCAAAGCGGTGACGCCGAGCACGTATGGCTGGGTGCGTCTGGAAGACCAGAGCACGGGCGAAGGCAAACTGGCGGCGACGGACAAGGGCTTCAGTCTGGCCTTTGATCGTCCCGGCACTTACAACCTGACGCTCAAGGATCAACACGGTCGCGTGCTCGGGGCAACCGGGCATTCGGTCACTGGCGACGGCGTGAAAGCAGTGCCGGGCACCGTAGAAATCGTCCTCGATAAACCCGAGTACAAGGCTGGAGATGAAGCGCTGGCACTGATCACGTTCCCGGAACCGGTCAGCGATGCATTGCTGTCGCTGGAACGTGACAAGGTCGAAGCCACTGCGCTGCTGGCCAAGGGCGGTGATTGGCTGAAGCTGGAAAAACTCAGCGACACCCAATACCGCGCGCGTATCCCGGTGAAGGACAACTTCGCGCCGAACCTGACTTTTTCCGTGCTCTACACCAAGGGCGGTCAGTACAGCTTCCAGAACGCCGGGATCAAAGTGGTCGCGCCGCAAATCGACGTGGCGATCAGCACTGACAAAGCGGTGTATCTGCCGGGCGATACCGTCACGGTTGACCTGACCACACAGTTCGCCGGCAAAGCAGTACCGGCGCATCTGACCGTCAGCGTCGTCGACGAAATGGTCTACGCGTTGCAACCGGAAGTCGCGCCGACCATCGACCAGTTCTTCTATCACCCGCGCCGCAACAACGTGCGCACCAGCGCCAGCCTGTCGTTCATCAGTTACGACGTCGCGTTGCCGGGCAGCCCCGGCGCACCGGGCAAAGCCAACCGCAGCGAGCGTGGGGTGAAAGTGCTGGAGCGTCCGCGTCGTGAAGACGTCGATACCGCCGCGTGGCAGCCGGAGTTGTTGACCGGTGCCGACGGCAAAACCCGTTTCACCTTCAAGATGCCGGACTCGCTGACCCGCTGGCGCATCACCGCCCGCGCCATCGCCGATGACGGTCAGGTCGGGCAGAAGAAGCAATTCGTTCGTTCGGAAAAACCGCTGTACCTGAAGTGGAGCGGCCCGAGCAAATTCCGTAAGGGCGATCAGCCGCAACTCGGCATATTCGCGTTCAGTCAGGCCGAGAAACCGGTCAAGGCTGAACTGGTCACTCACTACGCGGGTGCCGAGCAACGCCTGCCGGTAACCCTGAACAACGGCATCAACTACCTGCCGCTGCCGGCGTTCGCCCTGGCTTCCGGCGAGTGGATGGCGGAGTTGGTGCAGGACGGCAAAACCGCCGACGCCCTCACCGTGCGCCTGAGTGCGACCGGTGACGGCTGGCAAGTGACGCAAACGCAAAGCCTCGATGTCGCCAGCGGTGACACGCCGTTGAGTCTGCCGGCCGACGCCAGCGATATTCGCCTGCGTCTGGATGACAGTCCGCAAGCGTTGTTCCGCTCGGCACTCGATGATCTGCTCAGCTATCCGTACGGCGGCGTTGAACAGACGGCCAGCCGTTTGCTGCCACTGAGCATTGCTTATCCGTCGCTGGCGTCGAATCCGCAGATCCGCGATCGCTTGCGTCTGATCATGCAGAACAGCCGTCTGCGTCTGGTGCAAATGGCCGGGCCATCGGCGAGCTTCACCTGGTGGGGTTACGACGGAGAGCCGGATGCATTCCTCACCGCTTACGCTTATTACGCTGACTTCAATGCCAGTCAGGTACTGGAGTTGACCCTGCCGCCGGAGCACTGGCAGCGCGTGCTGGAGGTGTACGCCAAGCAGGCGCCGAACACGCCGTTGCTGCAACGGGCGCTGATTCTGTCGTTCGCCAAGCAGATGCATTTGCCGGTGAACACGCTGCTCAGCGGTTTGATGGAGGATCTGGCCAAGGCCGGCGAAGGCAATGCTGAAACCATGCTCGCCGATGGCGAAGACAGTCTGGTGATGAGCGATCCGGATTCGGCGCTCGGACTGGCGGCGGCGCGGGTGTTGACCGCCTCTTTGGCCGCGCAGTCAAAAGTGGCCTTGCCAGACGCGTTCAATCGTCAAGTGGGCGCTGCGCAACAACGTCTGTCGGTCAGCTCGCAGCCGTTTGCCGAAGCGCTGAACCTGTCGCTGCAACCGTTCGATCAGGCTCGTGCGCAAGCGCTGCTGCAACGTCTGCTGCCACAGCAATCGACCCTCGAACGTGCGCTGGCGCTGACCTGGTTGCAACGCAGCATCGCCCAGGCGTCGCCGACTATTGCCCTCACACCGGGTGAAGGCTGGAAGAAAAACTACGGTGCAACCGGTGAGATGTACTGGACTTGGCAGGGCGCCACGCCGGTGCCGGGTGTGTTGACGGTGTCGGGGACTCAGGAGCGCCCACTGCGTGCGGCGTTGAGCTTCCAGACCCAGCAGCCGCCGGTCGATCCAATGGCCGTGACCATCACCCGTCGCCTGTCGCGACTGGTGCCGGGCGATGAAGCCTTCACCTTCAAACTGGAGCCGATCGGCACCAAGCCGCTGTCCAGCGACAGCCTGTATCTGGACGAAGTGATCCTCACCAGCAAAGCGCCGAAACCGCTGCGCTACGGCATGCTCGAAGTGCCGCTGCCACCGGGCGCCGATGTCGAGCGCACGACGTGGGGCATCAAGTTGCGGGGCAAGGACGGTACCGAGCCGACCGCACTGGAGAAGGCGCGATTCGAACCGGGGCAACTGGCTTATGCGGTGCCCGTCGATGCGTTGAGCGGCGAATTGCGCCTGCGCCATCTGGTGCGCTTCTCGCAAAAGGGCCAGTTCAACCTGCCTCCGGTGCGTTTCAAACAGGTCTACGCGCCGCAGCATCAGGCCCAGGAAGCGAAAGCCGCCCTCGGTCAGGTCACGGTCAACTGACATGACCCGGCCGCTACTGTGGCTGCTGATGTGTGTGGCTCCTGCGCTGGCGACGGCGCAGGACGAGCCGTTGCGCGTGGCCTACAAGGGCGAATTGTTGTCGTTGAGTCAGACACAACTGATCGCCCGTGAAGCGTTGCCGTCATCGCTGGATACGCCACTGGGCAGTCTGTGGAAGTTGTTTGTCTACGCGTGGCTGGTGGACACCGGCGCCCGGGAACCTGCGTATGAATGTCGCGGACAATCGAAGGACGAGGTTTATTGCTGCACGGCGGGCGGCAGGATTGAACGTGATCAGGCGTTGGTTAAATCCTGCGGGTTGTATTTTGAGCCTGCGCGGTTGGGCATTGCGACGGCTGATTGGAGAAACTATTGGCAGGCGCGACAAGCGCCGTCGTGGTTGCTCGATCTGCCTTCGGTGCAACCGGCTCAACGGGTTTCCGTGGTTGAACTGCTGAAGGTCCTGGCCTCGTTGCCGGCGCAGGATCAGGCGCGGCGGGTGTTGCTCGATGTGGTGCTGAATGCGGCGGACGGCAATGTCGTGGGTGAATTGGGCGGTCGCTTACGGGTGAAAACCTGGAGCTGGCTCGGCGATCAAGACCCGCAATCGCGACAGGGCGGATTCGCTGGCTGGACGGCTGATGGCTCACCGGTCTGGGCTGGCGGGCGGGGCACCAGTCAAATGGTTTTACGTCATTACGGGCAAGCGCTAGCAACGGTGTTACCTGCGGTTTGGCCGGCAGAGGCGGGGCGCTGTGTTGAGGTCGGTCTTTTTTCGCGCTATCCGGTAACCCGGGTTTTGACTGGCGAGCGGGTGGTCACTTCCGGCCCGTTGCAAGGCGATTACCGCGTTGAATTCGCCAACGGCAACGCGCTGGATATCCACGGCGATGGCGAACTGTTTCTGCTCAACGACAAACTCGTCGCAAGGCTTGATCGCGAAGAGTACGTCGCCCGCGTCCTTGAGCGCGAAGCCAAACCCGAACCCGCCGAAGCGGCCAAGGCGTTGGCCGTAGCGATCCGCACGTATCTGCTGCAAAACGCCACACGCAATGGCGATTGCCTGAGCATCGACGACAGCAGCAATCGCCAACGCGTCGCACCGCGCCCGGCCTCGGCCGAATCCCGCAACATCGCCGCATGGACGGCGGATCTGGTGTTGGCCGGCAGCACCGTCACCTATCATTCCGATCAACCCGGCCCGGACAAACTCGCCTGGCAACAAGCCGTCGAGCAAGCCAATGCCGGTCAACGTTACGACGCGATTCTGCTGCACGCTTATCCGCGCGCCAGCCTCAGTCGTTGGGACAACCCGGTCGCTTCCTGCGAAGCGCTGCCCGCCGCGCAAGACTGGCTGCAAAAACAACGTCGCGGCTGGCGCCCGAAGCTGGAAAGCGAAACCGGCTACAACGAAGTCAGCACCTTCGCCGTGTGCAAACTGGCGTTCGGCAGGCCCTTCGTCGATCGCGAACGCCAACGCATCTACGTGCGCGGCGTACTGAGCCTGCAGGATCGCCTCGACCTGACTCACGAATATCTGCACCTGGCCTTTGAAGCACACCCCAATGGCCAGGATGAAACCTACATCGAAGGGCTCGCCCGTCACCTTTTGCTGGAATAGACCATGACACTCCGTTTTCCACAGGTCTTGCTGCTGCTCTGCACGTTGACCGCGCTCTCGCCGACCATCGCTGCCGACAGCGTCAAACTCGACACCCCGGTCGGCGGCTGGCGCAGCGGCGCGCCAGAAGGCGAGGGCGAAAGCTTCCGCCAGACCGTCAACTACCCGGCCTCGTCGGTCAACACCCCGATTGGCCAGGCCAATACCGCGCGCATCAGCGGCGACATCAAAGCCACGCCCAAAAACAACGAGCCGGGACGACTGATCGTCAACGGCGTCAGCATGCCGTTGAAAATCGACGACAGCGGCCATTTTGATCGCCCGTTCTCGTTCCCCAACGGCAGCAACAGCGTCGAAGTGCGCAGCCCCGACGGCCAACAGCGCCACCGCACGCAATTCCTCAACACCAGCGGCGGCGCCACTCCGGCCAAGTTGCGCGTACTGCTGGCGTGGGACAGCGACGGCACCGACCTCGATCTGCACCTCGTCACCCCCGACGGCGCGCACATCTGGTACGGCAACCGCAGCGCCGCCAACGGCGCCGCGCTCGACGTCGACGTCACCACCGGCTACGGCCCGGAAATCTTCGCCATGCCGGCGCCGATCAAGGGCCAGTATCTGGTGTATGTGAATTATTACGGCGGTGGTTATCGCGGTGATGACGAGGGCGGAGATGAGGCGGTGCAGGCGCTGACCACGGCGCAGGTGACGGTGATTACCGAAGAAGGCACACCGAACGAGAAGATGGAGACGTTTTTGATCCCGATGCGCGCGGTGGGGGAGCTGACGCTGGTGAAGTCGTTCAGTTATCCCTGAGCAGTTAGTTGCTCAGGGGCAGCACTAGAGTCCAGGCGGAATGTAACCGGGTACGAACGGAACGTTGATGCATTTGCCATGAATGATTTTTCCGTCCTCGATCCTGAACAGTACGATCTTTTTGGCTTTGTTGACGGTGGCTTCCAGTTTGCAGTCAGAGCTATGCCCGACCGTCTCGTAGTACTCGGTGTACACCATGCCGTTGCCGGTGTGATTCATGGAAGTACCGGCCGCTTCAGTGGTGGTCCAACTTGAGGACTTGAACCAAGTCAGGACGGCCAGATTTTCGCCGTTGGCAGCGGTCTGTTTTTTCATTGAGTCGGGTTTGCCAAACAGATCGAGTGCTTCCTGAACATCCCGTCCTTCCCAGCGCGACTGCGCAATCAGGTGGCAGCCATTAACCATTGAGACTGTGGCTGTTATCAGCAGCGTCAGTAACGTTTTAGTCCATTGATTCATCATGACTCCCGGTGTCATGTGCGAGAATTGGCGCGCTGCAGCGTTAAGAGGTCAGGCTGTTACTTGTTGCCCAGTATCGAATCGAGGTTGTCCATCATCTGGCCTTTTTCCTGAATAGGTGCCAGTTTGAAGAACATTTGCTGCATGCCCTGAATCATCTGCAAGTGCTCCATCTTGCCCACTGCAATCATGTCTTTTTTCTCTGGAGTGCAAACGAAAGCCAAAGCGCGTTGCACCCAGAATTCCTTCGGCTGCTGCCATTGCTCGTTCACTTTCAGGTGGCGCAGCATGTAGGCAATTCGATCCACCGACTGGCCATTAACAAACCGCACCTTGTTGGTCTTGCACTGAACTTCCAGGTTGTAGGCATCGATCATTGGCTTGCCCGGCTCTTCATACACCAGCGTCACCGCCAGCATTTGCGCGCCCTTGGTACGCGTCGACGGCACTACTGATGTGCTGTCGGCGACATACATGATGTTCTTGTGCGGGACACCGTTGCCGTAAATGATCCACCAGTCGCCGACGGGGTTCGGCTCTTCTGCTGACACTGAAGTAGCAGTCAAGAGGGCAGCCAGTAGAGCGAGGGATTTACTCAGTTTGAAAAACGATGACATGGTGCTGCTCCATTCCTTGGCGCTTTTGTAGTGCACAAAAACAGAATGGAAATTTAGTGGCGGGTGCCGGCTGGGGCAATTAGGGCGGATGTGCTAATGGCTTATTGAAATGGCCGATTGTCGGGCATTAACTGTCGGAAAGACTCAGGTACAAAGAACGCAGTGTTTGTACGCGATTGCGCCCCTGATGCTTGGCACCGTACAGCGCCTGATCCGCTTCCGAGAGCAGGCGTGACAAGTCGTAACCGGATTCACGAGTGGTCACCACGCCGATGCTGACGCTGAGCAGCCCCGGTTCAAGAATCGACAATTGCGAGAAAGAACGACGGATCCGCTCGGCAATCTCCAATGCAGTCTGCTCATCGCAATCGTTGAGCAAACAAGCAAATTCCTCACCGCCAATCCGCCCCGATACATCTTCCTTGCGCAGGCTCTCGACCACGATCCGGCCGAACGCAATCAACGCCTGATCCCCGACGGGGTGGCCATAGGTGTCATTCAGACGCTTGAAGTTATCCAGATCGCAAAGCAACAACGCCGCCGGTTCCGCGTGCTGCTGACTTTCGGCAAGCAACTGCCCGGCGTTCATCATGAACGCGCGACGATTGCCAATGCCCGTCAGCGGATCGCTGAACGCTGCCGCTTTGAGCTTGAGCTCGGCACGCTCCTTGACCATCGCCAACGTGATGTAGGCAATGCCGATGACATACAGCATCGACTCGAACAGCATGAACGAGAAAAACGGCACGCCCTCGCCACTGCCCAGCAGCGCCTTTGTCACCGGCAGCCCTTCATCGGTCGCACTGCGAACGGCGTAGAACACAGTGTGCAAAACGGTCAGCACCAGCGCCGGCATGAACGCGACGTCCAGGGTGTGGCGGCTGCGCCAGAGCTCCAGCGTTGTCAGCACGCCGTAACCGAATGCCAGCAAGGAGTAGATCAGAACCCGATTGGGCATCGACTCGTAGAAGGCGGGAATCAGGCACAAGGTCAGCCAGGCGAACGCCCCCGCCAGAATGCCGGACACTGAAGGCCTGCGCCCGACCAGTGTGCGCATGGCCGTCCAGTTCAGGGCAGCACTGAGCAATAGAACAACATTGCCGAACACGATGGGAATGAAGTCGACGCCTCGATCACGCCAACTGACCAAGACCACGCCCAAAGCGCCAAGCAGCATCATGCTGCCGAGGTACGCCAGCGGCGGCTCACGGGTTTCGCGATACCAGGCGTGCAGCGTCAAAAGCCCCATCAAAAAGAAGACGAAGACCGAAACGACCAACAGGGTCGGGATATGCAGGGCCATTCCATGGATTCCCGTGAGGCGCAATACCGGAATCCGGCCGGGGTCGGGGATGCGGGTAAAAACAGAGGGCGGTGACAGGGCGGGATTTAGCACCGAGCCATTGCAATTGGCAAGTGTCGGTTGCCGAATGACACAGCGGAACCGCCTAAAGGCTCACGCCGTATCCGCGGTTCACGGGGCTGAATAGGGACTGGCGGAGGATGGCATCAAGGTGACGCTGAAGTGCTCGTTGCCCACCGGTTTCTTTCCGGGTGTCGGGGAGGTTACGGCGATGATCATTGCCTGATCCTGACGCCGCATCGGCATGACCACGCTGGTGTCGGCATTCAAGTAGCTGGCCATCGTCGCGAGCGTGAGCCCGACAAAAGGTGAAGCCGAGCCAGTGTCACCCAAGCGCTGAGTCAGGTCGTAACCCGCGCGCGAATCGAGCAGGTTCAGCGAACTGTGTGCTGCTTTGAGCGCCGGCAACAGCTGCGCCATTGCCGTGGCGTTCGAGCCACTGTCGAAGAACAGCCGGGTGGGCTTTTGCGCGAGCCCGGCCGTGGCCTCTTTCCAGCCAGCGGCCAGTTTCAGCGTCATGGCCTCACGCTTCAGCGGTTCGCCGTTATCCGGCCGCCGCAGCGACACGCTGACCGGCCGATGCAGCCTGGCCAGTACCGGCAGCGCATCCCATTGCTCGAACGCACGCTGGGTCCAGGGTTGAGGAATGAACGGCGAGGGCTGGAATGCCACGGCGGGTTTGCGCATTCCCCAACCGTTGAACTCCGGGTCGATTCTGTTCTCGTTGATCCTGGCAAACTGAGCGTAGTAACGCAGCCATTCGACGCGCTCGGGGCGGCCGACGACCATGGCGACCATCGAGTCGGTGAGTTCACCGGGCTTACGCGGCCCGGGTCCACCAATCAGCGGCGCTTTTTTTGCCGAGAGGGCAAACGACATGCTGAAGCCCTCCACACTGTAGATCAGCACGGCGGGGAGGTCGGGGTTTTGCTCGAACAACCGGAACAACTCTTCCAACAGACCTTCTGGGGTGTCGTTGCAGACAATGCCGTCTTGCAGATTGCGCACGCGATGCCAGTGCAGGCCCGCTTCCGTACGGTAAGCGTTGACCATGCCTGAGAGCATTTTTCGGGTCCTGTCTGGAGAGAAACGCAGGTTCGGTGCATCGGAATTCCAGCCACGCACGACCGTGATGGTCGGGATGGGCCATTTCTCCACGAAGTCGCTTAAACCCAGTTCCAGCGCATCAGCCTTGCGCTTGTCGTAGGCCATGTCCTTGTCGTCGCTATCCACCGGATATTTTCCTGGATCAGTCGGCAGGATGCTGCCAGCGTGCAGGGATTCGGCGTGTTTTGTATTCTGCTCCTGCAAGGCTTTCCAGACCTGACCTTGCCGGAATACGTCGAGACTTATGCCGACGGCGAGCACATCGAGAGTGTCCAGACGGGGCGAAGTGGCTGGCGCGCGGTAACGGGCATCCACGGTCATGGCTGTCGCTTCGTTGGCCGAGGTATAGGGCGTGACGGCGGAGGTCGGACTGGCAAAGCAACGGCTGAGCGTCAGCGGTTGTTCAGCCGCGCGAGCCAGCGGGCTGGTCAGGAAAAAACCGACGATAAGCAGGCAAGCAGGATTGAGATGAGTGCGGTTTTTGCGTTTGCGACGCAAGCAGGCCTTGCCGTCATCGTCGGCGCGCAGGCTGATGCTGGCCAGGGGGAGCAATGGGGCGATACAGAGTTTCTTTGCCAGAGCTGCATGAGTCATCGTGCATTTCTTCCTTGAAAGTTACCCCGTTGGTCGCTAGGAACAGGGGTGACTGCCTGACCTTTCCCTTTGATCCCCGCCCATGATGACCTTTGTGCTGCGGCAAGGTCATGACATATCTGCACGCGGCCGCTTATTGACGGTGCGCCTCAAATACGTAGGGGTTCCCCGGGTCCGGGAAGTGCAACAGGTACTGCGCAACCGGCGTTTTACCATCGGACAGCCGATAATCCATTTTCAGACCGAGAGGGTTGTTTTCCAGCTCTGGACCCAGATAGGAGTTGTCCGGATAACTGAACTGGTTCTGCGGCGCCCTGCGAATGCCTGCACAGGACGCAAACAGCGGCGGTAGTGCGTAAAGGTGTTGCTCGTGTACCAACAACACATGAGTGTAGCGAACACCGCGGCCACTGCTCACATACTGCATCTCGACGCACGTCGAGGTGTCATGGCGCCAGACCGTGGCCGACGCCAGATTTTCCGGGTCGACGGGATCATTTGTGCGCCATGCCGGTGGCGCGAAGTTGCTGGCGTCGCGCAGCAGCCAACGCTGCTTCCCAATCGTCAGGGCCACGCCATCGAAGACAATCTCGGGTATGCCTTTGGGCGGGCTGAGAGCCAGGTCTTCGGGGGCGCTCCACTGCGCCTGGTCATAACGTTCAAACGCTGGCCGCATGGCATTGACCCAAAGGCAATGCCTCGGTGATTCCGAGCAGGGCATGGTCAGTTCAATTCCGGGCCCCGTAAACAAGTTGCTGCCCAGCGACTCGTAAAAAGCACGGTAATCGGTGAACTGCACCGGGGCTGCCTTCGCCAGAAAGGACAGGCTCGCTCCAATAAACAGGCTCAGACAACGGGTAAGTTTGCTCATCGATGCCCCTTGGCGCCGGATGCCTATTGATGTCATCGGAAATGACGGCATGCAAATCGTTTTTTCGATGGCGGCTTTGGACTGATACGTGTGCGAATAATGTGGGGACGGGTTTATTTCAGGCATTAAAAAGCCGGCTTGTGGCCGGCTTTCTATAGATCCACAGCTTTCTCCATAAATCCACAAGGCCTAGATATTACGGGGCTTTACGCCTACTATCAGTCCTCAGATGTCCACAGCAAATTGCTAGAATCCGCGATTTAGGTGTGGGTCAAGGTGTGGGTCGGAACCGGAGGGCTCTATGGGCAAGCTGACAATCAAGGCAATCGAATCAATTGTCCGATCCGGAGACACAGGTAAAACCAACGACGGCGATGGTTTGTATTTCCAGATAAGCAAAGCGGGTGTGTCCAGTTGGATTTTCCGCTACAAGCTTGAAGGTAAAGGTCGGGAAATGGGCCTGGGCCCTTATCCAACCATAACTCTCGCTAACGCCCGCGAACTGGCTGCAGATCAACGCAAGGTTTTGGCTGCTGGTTCTGACCCTCTGTCGGCCCGCGATGAAGAGCGAGAAGCAAAGCGCGAAGCCGAGCGACAAGCGCAAACGCGTCGTGTGACCTTTGAGTCGCTGGCGACCGAATACCGGAATGCTCATGGTTCTGCATGGTCGGAAAAATGGCGTAAAGGCTGGCTACGAAAGCTGGAGCTGTATGTCTTCCCCATCATCGGCAAGTTGCCTGCCGCCGAGATTCAGACCGAGCAGGTCCTGAAAGTGCTTCGCCCCATCTGGGCAACCAAGACCCGTACCGCCGACGAGGTGCGCGGACAAATCGAGCAGGTTCTAGATGCAGCCAAGGCGCACAAGCTGCGCGATGGTGACAATCCGGCACGTTGGCGCGGGCATTTGGATAGCTTGCTGAGCAAAGTAGAAAAGAAAAAAGCCCGCCAGCGCCAGCACTTCTCAGCAATGAAGTGGAAGGATGTACCGACGCTTATGGTCAAGCTGACGATGGACGAGTCTCGCGCCTCTGTAGCAGCCCGCCTGCTGATCCTCACTGGCGCGCGCGCACTCATGGTCCGCTTTGCAAAATGGTCGGAGTTCGATTTGAAGGCCGGTATTTGGTCGCTGCCTGCTGAACGGATGAAAATGCGCCAAGCCTTCAATATTCCCCTGGCTCCCGAGGTAGTCGAACTGCTAGAGGCTCTGCGGTCCGACGAGGACAGCTCGTACCTTTTCCCTGGTCAGGGCAAGACCGGCGTTATGCATGCCAACGCCATCCGCAACCTGTTGCACGGCTTAGGGCATGACGACGTGACCCGTCACGGCTTCCGGTCGAGCTTCCGTGACTGGGCAAGCGAATACACTCAGTATCCTCGTGAAATCTGCGAACTGGCCTTGGCCCACGACGAGCGTGACCAGACCGAGGCCGCCTACTCCCGATCCGACTTCATAGAGAAACGCCGTGCCTTGATGGCTGATTGGGCGAAATTCATTACCACGCCGCCATCGGCAAACGTCATTCAAGGCGATTTCAAACGAGCTTAAGTACGGCTGGCGGGAGAATGATTGCCAATGCCAGAGGCAGATATCTGTTAGGACAGGAGTGAGAGATGAAGTGGGCAAACGTTACGCGCGATGACCTGAACGCAGCATTAGCTTCCATCAAGAATGGCCATGACCCAGAAGCGGCGCGAAACCTCCAGGAGTACTTTCATGAGTGCATGAGTAGCGGCTATCCATACGACAGGGATTTTCTTCACGAGTACATGACTTTGGTCTTCGCGAGAATTGTGGAGGATAAAAGAACCGGGTGCCAAGCATTTGGTTTGAAGCTATGGAGAGGTGGGTACGACCGTGAAGATACGACGGAGCGTGATGTGACGGCGGCAGCTTGTGTTGTGTTGCTGATGCGAAAGGGTCTTCTGTGGCAGGACGCAATAGGCGATGCAGCAAACCTTATGTTCCCTGATGGTGAGGGAGAAAAGGCGATCAAGGTAGCCCATGCGCAATACAAGTCTGAAATTGAGCACTACCCTGACGTCACCCTCTTGGAGATATTGGGGCCGCTAGGCGGCACTTCCCTCATAAAGCGCGTTATGGCCGGTTAGAGCCTGCGTCACCTCCATGTGAAATGCCATCGTCCACCCCGAGCTGGGTGAATCCTTAGAGGAAACGACGATGGCAGCAACCAACCAACAATACGCCAACAGACCGCCACCCTGCGCCAACAGCGCATGATCTGGCGACTCCCTACTGTGAAATTTGCAACGGGTTTGGGGCGTTCCAAAATCTATAATTTGATGAAGGAGGGCCGCTTTCCGAAGGCCCGCCGCATTGCTGGCGCACATGTTGTTGGCTGGGACTCGCTGGAGATCGAAGCCTGGATTTCCCAGCAGTTGGAGTGCCAATAATGAAAAACGGCCACTCCCTATTGTTTCTTGATGCCATGCAAGCTTTTTATGGCCCGCTTGATTGCCTTCCGGTACCAGATGGCAGTATCCATCGCTTCCATGTCCCCGGTGATAAGCCTGGCAGTACGAACGGCTGGTATGTGCTGTTTGTCGATCGCATCGCTGCGGGCTGTTTCGGTAGCTGGAAGGCCGGGGGTGTATACAAATGGCGCAGCCGTAAGCCCTTCAATCATCTTGAGGCACAGATGATCGCCCAGCGCTTCAAGCAGGCCCGGCAGCTGCGAGAGGGGGAGCTGCGTAAGCGCCAACGGGCGGCCACCGTCGAAGCTATGCGCTTGTGGAATGCTGGCGCACCGGCTGATCCCGATCATCCCTATCTGACCCGCAAGGGTACTAAGCCATACATCCTGCGCCAGCGTGGCGACGTGTTGTTGGTTCCGCTGTGCCTGAATCGCCAGTTGGTTAGCCTCCAACGTATTTATCCGAACGGAGGTAAAAGTTTCCTGCGTGGCGGCATGTTCAAAGGCTGCTATTCGCCTTTGGGCATCATCACCGCTGGCCAGCCGCTGTACTACTGCGAAGGCTGGGCTACTGGCGCCACCATTCATGCCGAAACTGGGGCCGCCGTGGCGTGTGCAATGAATGCTGGCAACCTCTTGGGCGTTGGCCAGCGACTGCAGCGCCAACACTCAGACGCCGTGCTTATCGTCGCCGGCGACGACGACCGCCAGACCGAAGGCAACCCAGGCAGGACTGCCGCCACCATGGCCGCTGCAACGCTGGGCTGTGGGCTGATCTTCCCGCCCTGGTCTGGTGACGAGCCACTGGAGCTTTCCGACTTCAACGATCTGCACCAATGGCGGAAGGCCAACGCATGAGCGCATCCAACGTAAGCCCGCTGGTGCCCGAGGCATTGCCTGCGCCCGACCCTATCGCAAACGCCATCTCGAAGCTTAAGCACGATCCCGGTGCCGTGTTTGAAGCTGAGGTGCTGGCGCCTCTTCGTCAAGTACGCGATACCGATCCGGCGCGTTGGGCGCGTTACCGGCAGGCCATCAAGGATTGTGGTGTCGTGAGCATGGCCGACCTGGATAAGTTGACTAGCACCAGCAGTCCCAAAGAAACCGGCAACGCCGAGCTCTTCCCCGAGGTGATGTTTTGGCCCGACTCGGTGGACGGCGCCGCACTCTTGCACGAAGTGGCGATTGCCATCCGTGACCACGTCATTGCCGATCCGACGACAATCCATGCCGCTGCGCTGTGGGTTGCCTTCACTTGGTTTATCGACGTGGTGGACGTGGCGCCCATCGCTAACATCACCGCCCCGGAAAAGCGTTGCGGGAAGACGGTGATGCTGGGTGTGTTGGCACGGCTGGTCTATCGTCCGTTGGCAGTTTCCAACATCGCCCCGGCTGCGCTGTTCCGTGCCTTGGAGCTGTGGACGCCGTCCTTGATGCTTGACGAGGTGGATGCCTTCCTTGCCGCACATGAAGAAGCGCGAGGTATCCTGAATGCCGGCTTCACCCGTGACACGGCTTACGTAATTCGGTGTGTGGGCGACGATCACATGCCAACCCGCTTTAACGTTTGGGGTGCGAAGGCGCTGTGTGGCATCGGTAAAATTGCCGACACTCTCGCTGATCGCAGTATTCCGCTTCGCCTGCGTCGCAAACTGCCGGGGGAGCGCACGGTGAAGATTCGCCACGCCGATGCGCATCACTTCGCAACCTTGGCGGGTAAGTTGGCCCGTTTCGCCATCGACAACCGGGATGCAGTACGTATCGCCAGGCCGGCAGAGATCGAAGGCTTGAACGACCGGGCCAATGATTGCTGGGAACCGCTTCTGAAGATTGCGGAAGTCGCTGGTGGTGACTGGTTGCGCCTTGCTCGACAGTCTGCGATCACGCTTCACGGTCTGGAGGAGGAAGCTCCGAGCGCAGATGCCGAACTGTTGAACGACATTCGCACCGCTTTCACGGAAAAGCATGCGCTCAAGATGTTCGGAGAAGACCTTCTCGCTTTTTTGTTGGCTGATGAGGAAGCGCCTTGGGCAACCTGGAATCGTGGCCGCCCTATGACTCGCCGTCAGCTCACCGGTCGCGTTGAGGGTTTTGGCGTTAAGTCGAAAGACGTGCGTATTGGGGTAGCTGTAAAAAAAGGCTTCGAGCGTAGCGACTTCGAAGACGTATGGACGCGCTACCTTCCCGGCACTACCCCCGCGGCTACCGCTACAACGCTACAGCCCAACAACCATAAGGCTTTGAGCGACTTTTCGAACGCTACACAGGTCACGTCTGTAGCGAAGCAAAACACGCTGAAAGCCAGTAGTTCCGAGGCTTGTAGCGTTGTAGCGGATCAAAAGGCGGTACAGCACGAAGACAACACAGCGGAGTACTTCTAGTCATGGCCGCCCTGGACTATTTGCGCCAGGCTGGCCTGGTCGTCGAGCTGGAGGGCAAGCGACTGCGCGTGACCCCAGCATCGCGTATCACCGACGAGCACCGCCAGTACCTGAGCGATCACCGCGCTGACCTGCTGGCCGAATTGAGTTGCCAACGATCCGCAGATCGCGCCAGTAGCGCAGCAGCACGAGCCGCAACATCTCATCCGCACTGCTGCAACGGCCTCACCTGAATGGCACCAGTCCCGCGACTTGTACATCGGCCATCTGATGCGCTGCGATGCCTGTCACGCACCGACTGTTCGTTACTGTGCAATAGGGGAAGCGCTGCGCCAGCGTTATAACAACACTCCGATGGAGATGAGCGAATGAGCGACGCCTCGACAGTGAAGTTAGCCATTGAGGAAAATGAGGACCAGATCAACGCCCGCAATTACCTGACTCCGGAGTTCCTGAGCGCCGCATTGCTTGTCAGCAGTAACCTGCTCGGCAAGACGCCGGTTATCGAGGTTGTCTCCGAACTTTTTCGGCAGTCGGCTGCTATTACCCGCGGTGACATGACCCGAGCAGAAGAAATGCTGGTGGCGCAGGCACACACTTTGGACGCTCTGTTCACGCATCTCGCAAGTCGGGCGCTGTCGGCCAAACACATGGGCGGCTTGGAGTCCTACATGCGTCTGGCGCTCAAGGCCCAGAACCAGGCCAGGGCTACCTTGCAGACCCTGGGCGAACTCAAAGCTCCCAAGCAGATCGCTTTCGTGAAGCAGGCGAATATCGGCAATCAGGTCCAGGTCAACAATGGTGTTCAAGAGAAGCCCGCGCGCACGCGGAAAACCAAAAAAGCGCAGAACGAACTATTGGAGGTTGAGCATGGCGAACGGCTGGACACCCGAGCGACGGGCACGGCAGGCGGAGCTGATCCGGCAATGGCGACCATGGGAGCGAAGCAGCGGACCAAGCAGCGCCGAGGGTAAGGCTGCTGCATCGCGCAATGCCTGGACGGGCGGGATGAGGCCGCTGCTACGAGAGCTGGCCGAAGAGCTTCGAGAGCTGGACAAGATTCGTCGAGAGATTCTGGACTGAGTGAAGCGCTATGGATGGCTCTTACTCCCAATCCTCCTAATAAAGGCGCTCCAAGTAGCGCTGAATCCGCTTATTACTCCAGTCGTTGGCCCGACTGAGTATTTCGTCCGATGTAATCGACCACATCGCCTTGGGACACCGGGTAAGACTCGCGTTCGCAATTCCAGTCTTCACTCGGGTAAGTCAGCAACCGTTCTTGATTTCGTGCGTCAGGCTATTGAGGAGAAAATAGAGCGAGATGTGGTTCGGTTCCAGAACCACTGAAGTATTTTCAGCAATCGCCAAAAAGAGCTTGGTGATCTTGGAACCCCGCAAGAGTTAGAGACTTTGTTCATTTATTAAACTTTACTCGGCCGTATCATCACCTGACAGCCCGTCTACGGAATGGCTCGACCTATTAATACCCAATTGAATTGGTGCTGCCTAACATGTACACCCGAGGGTTACTGGCTTCGAGCACGTTGCAAACATCCTGACGCAGGTTCAAGTTGCCCGACCAATTCCAATGCTTCGGCGCAAGCTACGCTGGCTGATCTCGGCCCCGTTTTTGTGCGAACACTGGATCATCTCCTGCATGTCGCCACCTACTTTGGTCAAAGCTACAGGTCGCGCCTACTAATTAGCCTCTTCGTATTAACACCCTTTCACCCCCGTTACATCCACGTCTCACAAAGCGCTTCTGCCTGCGCCAGAATCAACTTGGTCGCTTCCTCTTGCTGATCCGGAGGATATTTATATTTACGCAAGATTCGTTTAACCAGCAGTCGAAGTCTAGCCCGAACGCTTTCTCGGTTACTCCAGTCCACCGTGACGCTTTTTCGAAGGCTATCGGTCAACTCATGGGCGATTTTGGCCAGAATTTCGTCGCCTAACTCGCGCACCGAAGACTCGTTATTCGCCAAGGCATCATAGAACGCCAATTCGTCATTATTCAGGCCGAGCTCATTTCCGCGTTTGCTGGCCGATGCGAATTTTTTGGCCATTTCAATGAGCTCTTCGATGACCTGCGCGGTTTCGATGGAGCGATTCTGGTAGCGCTTGATAACGCTATCGAGCAATTCAGAGAATTTTTTCTCCTGCGTCAGGTTGGTGCTGAAGCGGCTCTTGATCTCGCCCTCAAGTAAGCGCTCAAGCAACTCGACCGCCAAGTTTCTTTCTGGCAGGTTCCGGACTTCGGCGAGAAAGTTGTCATCCAACAAACCTATATTTGGTTTATCCAACCCCACCGCTTGGAACACATCCACCACTTCGCCGGAAACTACCGCGTTACCGATGATCTGACGGATCGCCAGCTCACGCTCTTCATCGGTCTTTTTCTTCAGACTTACGTCACGCTTGATCAAAATCACTTTGATCGCCTGAAGGAAAGCAACTTCCTCGCGTACAGCTTTGGCGTTGTCGAGGGTGCAGCACAAAGAGAATGCCTTGCTCATCGCTAGTGCTGCATCAGCAAATCGCTTCTTCCCGTCTTTGAGACTCAGCACATGGTTCGCGGCGCCCGCCAAAAGCTTGTGGCCTCCAATTAGAAAGCTGCTGTAATCAAACCCGTGAAGGAAGCTACGGAGCAGGTCGAGCTTTTCTTCCAATATTGAGTAGACCTCATATGCATCAACCGTAGGACGGCCTTTGCCTTTGCTTGCAGTGTATTCCTTGAGTGCGGCCTTTAGCTCGTTGGCGATGCCAATGTAATCGACAACCAAACCACCCTGTTTGTCCTTGAAAACCCGATTGACGCGAGCGATAGCCTGCATCAGGTTATGACCTTTCATGGGTTTGTCTACGTAAAGTGTGTGCACGCAGGGCGCGTCGAAGCCGGTCAGCCACATGTCACGAACGATCACCAACTGGAGAGGGTCGTTGGGGTTCTTAAAGCGCTTCTCCAGCCGCTTTTTCATCTGGCCAGGATAAATATGCGGGCGTAGCAATACCTTGTCTGAGGCACTGCCGGTCATCACGACTTTGATCGTGCCCTTCTCCGGATCTTCGTTATGCCAGTCCGGGCGTAACGCCACGATTTCGTTATATAAGTGAACACAAATCTCTCGGCTCATTGCCACGATCATGGCCTTACCGTCCTGCGCCTGATTACGCTCTTCAAAGTGAGCAACCAAGTCTTTTGCCACACTTCTAATACGGGGTTCAGAACCGACTACTTTTTCCAATGCTGTCCAGCGGCTCTTCAAGCGTGATTGCTGATCCTCTTCTTCATCTTCGGATAACTCATCGACTTGATCGTCAATGTTCGGAAGTTCGCTGGCCTTCAGCGACAACTTCGCCAAGCGTGACTCAAAATAGATAGCGACGGTGGAGCCATCTTCCTTGGCCTGCTGCATATCGTACACGTGGATATACTCACCAAACACCGAGCGAGTATCACGATCTTCGCTAGATACAGGAGTGCCGGTAAACGCAACAAACGTGGCGTTCGGCAGCGCATCACGCAAGTGCTGGGCGTAGCCCACTTGGTAGCGAGTCCTACTTTCGGCTACCTGAAGTCCATTGGGCGCTTTTAGTTCGGCGTTGAATCCATATTGAGTGCGGTGGGCTTCGTCGGCGATGACTACGATATTGTGGCGCAGGGACAATACCGGAAAGCTGTCTTCATCAACCCCTGGCATGAATTTCTGGATAGTGGCAAACACGATACCGCCACTTGGTCGATTAGCCAGTTTGGTACGCAAGTCACCGCGGGACTCTACTTGAACCGGCTGCTCGCGGAGTAGATCTTGAGAAAGTGAAAATACTCCGAATAGCTGACCGTCAAGATCATTGCGGTCAGTGATCACCAAAATGGTGGGGTTTTCCATCGCCGCTTCCTGCATCACCCGAGCGGCGAAACAAGTCATGGTGATGCTTTTGCCAGACCCCTGCGTATGCCATACGACGCCACCTTTGTGGGTCCCGCCAGGACGCGATGCGCTGACGACCTGTTGGATTGCCGCCCGCACAGCATGAAACTGGTGATATCCGGCGATCTTTTTTATCAGATGACCATCGTCCTCGAACAATACGAAATAACGCAGGTAGTCGAGCAGCATCTCAGGAGCCAATAAACCACGAATCATAGTCTCCAGCTCGTTGAACTGCCCCAACGGGTCTAGGCCCAGACCGTCAATGGTTCGCCAGTTCATAAACCGTTCAGTATCCGCAGACAGCGATCCCATGCGAGCTTCACTGCCGTCGGTAATCACCAGAATTTCGTTATACTGGAACAGGTCAGGGATCTGCTCCTTATAGGTCTGAAGTTGCTTGAACGCTTGCCACAGATTGGCATTCATGTCGGCGGGGTTTTTCAACTCCAGCAACACAAGCGGCAACCCGTTAACGAACAAAATAATGTCCGGCCGTCGGGTATGCTTAGGACCCTGGATGCTGAATTGATTGATCGCGACCCAGTCGTTGGCCTTTACCTCAGCCCAATCGATCAAGCGAACGAAGTCACCTCGCGTTTCGCCTTCTTTCTGATATTGCACAGGTACGCCGCTGACAAGCAGCCGATGAAACACTCGATTGGCCGACATTTGCACAGGGACGCCCAACTCCAGCACCTGCTTTAATGCGTCTTCACGCGCTGTCAGAGGCACTTTGGGGTTTAATCTGGCGATAGCACTGCGTAGTCGCTCGACCAGGATGACCTGACGGTAGTTGTCGCGCTCAGGGCTGTCGCCATCATAGGCAATAGTCGGCCCGTAAACATGTGAGTATCCCAACTCACTTAGCCATCCGAGGGCATCTTTTTCAAGCTGGTCTTCGGTCATTCCAGTTCACTTCCTGTGTCTATTTCGCCGGCCAGCTCTGTCTCGATCTCGGCGATGCTCGGTAGTTTGCCGCCCAGTGTTCTGGGGAAATCACTCAATAGTTAATATTCAGCCACACTTTGATAATGCGTTTTCGACGTCAGCTTCCGCCTCTACTAGGCGCAATTGGCCAGAAATCAGGCGAGGCAGTAGGGTGTCGCGAAGTTGGGTAAGGGTCTTGGTTTGTTGGGTGCCCATGAGGATGCGATGGAATAAAGGGCCAGCAACGCTCTCGAAGCAAGACAATAAGGCATCAGGAATCTGCAACGTTTTTGAAGCGGAAAAGGTACTCGTCGTAATTGTGTCGAATACAGACCCATGCGCTTTCTGCGTAAGCGCATCAATTTCTTTCTTCAATAGTAGATAGAGGGCAACTGGTGTTCCGGCTTTGGATTCCAATGCATAACAAGTTTGATTCATAGCCATTGCCTTACCGAACATAACCATGCGCCCCGTAGTAGCACCTCGCGCTACAACCACAGTGCTCAATGCCGGAATCATTCTTGTAGAGCTTTTTTGAAGCCCAAGGGCTGTGATAGTGCGATCAGTACTCGTCAGAATTGAGTTAGGCGTTTGAGAGACATCCTTCGCGCTAGCCCACGAAATTTCCCCCCCCCAAAATTCGGCGCGATCAGTCTTTGGAGTGCCTCCGCTTAATAGATCTGCGATATCTAGTATTGAGCAGATCTGCCACCCCCTTGGCACCAATCCTAGCTCGGATTCTTCAAAGCTGTCGGGAAACAGCGCTGCGGTTGCTGCGTCCATGCATTCTGGCTTAAACCCTGCGGACTTAGCGTGTACGGGGTCGAAATTGACAAACCAAGATTTGAACAGCGCCTGGGCGATGGCTTCCAGAGTGGCGTTGGTTTTGCGCAGCAGGGCAATGCGATCGTCGAGCGCATCCGATATTTCAGCAATTCGCCGCTGCTCTGTGAGATTAGGGAGAGCAATGGACATTTGCTTGAGGTGGCTCGGGCCAAAATGTCGAATGACACTTCCCGTTGCCATTTGCTCTGCTTGCTCGACAAAAGCAGCCGATGATAAGAAGGCACGTAAGTAACCAAGATCCAATTTCTTCGGATCAGATGAGCGAAACCTGATGATCCCTGTATAGGCAATCGCGCCTACCGAATTTTCATCAACGGCACTCACCCGCCCAAGTGATGCGCTTGTACTAATGAGGAGATCGTTTTTGCGTAAAGCGAAGTGAGCCCACTTCTTTGCAACTTTCTCAGGATCAAGAAAATTACAGCCTTCGAGTCTAACCGTTGGAGTTTCAATGTTACGCAACCGTAACAGAGGAACCCCGCTTTGGTGAAAGTCCTTGGCGAGAATGCCAGGCCCCTCCTGAAAATCAGTTACGCTGGACAAAGAACATACATCCCAGCTTGCCGGTACTTTGCTCCGAAGAACCTGATACGTAGGATTTTCAGAACTCATAGCCTAGCTCCCCAAGCTTCTGGCGTATCAACTGATCAAGTTCCGCCCCTTTGGCCATTTGCTCGCCCAGCTGTGCGCTGAGGTTCTGCATCTTTTCAGCAAATGCTTCGTTGTCATCCTTCACCGCTTCGGCGCCGACATAGCGGCCAGGGGTAAGAACATGTCCGTGCTCGGCGATTTCAGCAAGAGTTACGCTGCGACTGAAGCCTGGGATGTCGAGGTACTCAGAGATCTCGCCCCCAACATCCAGCGGCTCACCGCGCCAATTGGCAACGGTCTGTGCGATACGTTCGATGTCGCTGTTGAGCAGCTCGATCTGCACGCGGCTGACGTTGCTGCCGAGCTTGCGTGCATCGATAAACAGCACTTCACCGGGACGGGTAAATTTTTGTTTTGTCAGAAACCACAGGCAGGCCGGGATCGGCGTGTTGAAGAACAGCTGCCCAGGTAACGCAACCATCACCTCTACCACGTCAGCCTCTACCATGCTGCGACGTATATCGCCTTCACTGTTTTGGTTGGAACTCATCGATCCATTCGCGAGTACGATACCCGCACGGCCGTTGGGTTTGAGGTGATAGAGCATATGTTGCAGCCAGGCATAGTTAGCGTTGCCTTGCGGCGGAGTACCGTAGACCCAGCGCGGATCGCCCTCTAGGCTGCCATGCCACCAATCGCTGATATTGAACGGCGGGTTGGCAAGTACAAAGTCTGCGCGTAGGTCCGAGTGCTGGTTGCGGATAAAAGTATCAGTCGGCTCTTTACCTAAATTGAAGTCAATACCGCGAATCGCTAGGTTCATCGCAGCCAACCGCCAGGTAGTGGGGTTGGACTCCTGGCCATAAATAGAAACGTCGCCCAATCTGCCGCCATGGGCTTCGATGAATCTTTCAGACTGAACGAACATACCGCCGGAGCCGCAGCATGGGTCGTAGACCTTGCCGTGATGCGGGTTAAGCACAGCGACCAGCGTTTTGACGATGCTGGCTGGGGTATAGAACTGCCCGCCTTTCTTGCCCTCAGCGCTGGCGAATTGGCCAAGGAAGTATTCGTAGACTTGGCCGAGTAGATCGCGCGCATTGTTAGCATCACTACCAAAGCCAATGGTAGAGATTAGATCGACCAGCTCGCCGAGCTTACCGTCCGGAAGCTGGGCACGGGCATAGCGCTTATCGAGGATGTTCTTTAGTTTGGGGTTTTCCGCCTCAATCGCGGTCAGGGCATCATCAATGCGCTTGCCGATATCAACCTGCTTGGCGGCAGCGCGGATCGACTCCCAGCGAGCAACTTCAGGCACCCAAAAGGCGTTGACTTCGCGGTAGTAGTCCCGGTCTTCAAGTTCTTCATCAAGAAGTTCGGAGGCGCCCGCTCCCAGGTAGTAGTCGTCGCTTTCGTTGGTAAATTTCCTTTCCAGTTCACTGCGGCGACCAGCAAAACTGTCGGAGATGTACTTGAGAAAGATCAACCCGAGGACAATATGCTTGTACTCGGCGGCATCCATGTTAGCGCGCATTTTATCGGCTGTAGCCCAGAGCGTTTTCTCCAGGTCTTGCAGGCTCATGCTGGCCTGAACCTTGGGCTTCTTGATCGTCTCAATAACATGCGCTACCGAGACATCTTCGAGCTGGGCCAGATCGAAACGCTCCCGCGCCTTGCTCAATGCCTGCTCGGCCAGACTCACCGCGCTGCCACCCGGCTGTTGCACGCGCTTCACCGCACCGCCACGGCCACGCCCCTTGGCCAGCACGCCTTTATCGATCAATCCATCGCGAACACTCCAAAACTCCTCTTCGGTCATCTGCGGAAACTGTCCGTGCAGACGTTCTAGTAGTGATTGGTTGCCAATGGTATTGCCATCGGTAGGCACCGCCGCGAGCAGTGCCTCGCGGAGGGTGGTGATATCCGTCATTTACTGCTCCAACGGCCCCCGCATTGCAGGGACTTCAAATTTTTCGTGCTCACTAATCAAAGTGAGCACGTCATCTATGTATTTGCCTTCCGCCGGATTGGTTCTCGTACGGAGATAGCCAGGTATTAGTTGTTGAAATTCTTTCCGATCCTTTGGCATGAACTCAAGCAAGGCTTCCACCATGGCGGAGCGAAGCAAACACTGATTATCCGGTATATGAGGCATCTCGGGGAGAATTACCTTCTGGTCAGCTCAGGCGTAAGCCGGCTGCCATCTTGTACGAAAACTCCAGACGGCCTCCTGACATCTCCCAGCGGCCAATGGCAACGCATTGTGAGATTTCTTTCAGTTCGCCGCTGAAGAGCGTTAAAAGCCTCACTTTGTCGGGGAGAGACTCCATCGCGTTACACCGAATATGGTCAACGGTTCTAACGAATTCAGGGCCCAGCGACTGGAGGTGGGCACCAAGCTTCCTAGCGATTTCCATTTGGCTTGGCAAAGAGCTTCGGAGTTGCGTCCAGGTAAAAATCAGTTCCAAAATGCTTGGTTTTGGCCTCGCAACAATTGTGTCTACAAGCTCGCTGTAATGCTTAGACCACCAGTCTTCCGAGTCTGTAAATCGCTTAATTTCTTCTGGAATTATCAGCAGGTGCTCTAGTTCGTTTTCCACCATAAGAATCAGGCTGGTCTCCCTAGGGCCGCACCGAAACGGCGCCATCACAGGGGTGCCCTCTAGAACATATCTGCGCAGGTGAATCAGTTCATGGCCCAGGGTGAAAGCAGTAATTTTCTCAGGATCGCACCAAACCGTTATTCGCTGAGCATCACCGTCGATATCCAGCGCCGCCGCTGCCTTCTCTATCCTGAACAAAGGTACTGAGCAGGCTTCAAGGGGCAAAATATCAACCTCGATCCCTGTCTTCTCAGTGACAAGTTTCGGAACGTCTTGAAGGTCCTTAGGTAAACCCATCCAGATAGCATCGCCTGCTATCGTGTCGACGCGTTCTTTAAAGTAAATCACCAGGGTTGTTTCTCCTTGAACCGATCACTGACAGAGCAGGGCGTTGTTCTAGTACTTTGTCAGGCCTTCACCGAGATCTTCGGTGTAGGTGTAAAACCGCGATATTTTACTTCTAGAAACCGGCGTTTCCTCCAAACCCCTGCACCACTGGATTTCGCGATGTTGTGTCAGCGCTAGGCTGATGGAGCTTGACCAAGAACCAGCACATGTTCAGAGCTAAAGTCCGACCCAGGCGTGTCATTTGATCTTGAGGTAAACCTATAGGTCGATGGGCGCCAGGACTGAGGAACCTAAACACCCCTGCCAAACCCTTTTCTTCCTCAACAGTGATGAAATCAATCGCACGCAGACAAGACAAAATACTTCCCCAAGACGTTGTGTCCAGATTTGGCTGTGGTTGCATGCCATGAATTCTCAACTGTGCGATATTGCCCGCGAGCGTCTCCAAAGCCACTCGAGCATTTGTGAGAGATGCATTGAAATCGGGATTCGGCCGCTTAAACGCATCAGTAGAGTCGTTGATCTTTTGGATAACCGCAGGACCCTGTGTAAGGCCTGAGTGATGCAGTGCTGCGATGAGCTCGTCATCAATAGGAGGGGCGTCCCTGATTGAAGGGTCGAGGGTTCGAAGCTGCTTGTTCTCAATCACGAAACCATCGAGGAGCAGGCATTTTTGCAGATCATTGAACCGTTCATCAAAGCGCTCCTTGGGACTTACACGTGAACGAAGATCCTTTTGGGTTCGAGTGATTTCATCCAGCATCGACATCAGCGTTCTATCGTCGCTGCTGGTGGTGACGTGGATTAGGTTTTCCATCATGGTTGCGGGATGCATCCACGAAGTATCGACACCGTTTTTGCCTAGCAGTGCACGGATAACCGATACCTCCTGAAGTCCTAAAAACTGAGCAGCGGAGTAGCGCGTTCTTGATCCAAACATCAATGTTCCTTACCGTTTTTTCAGTTTCGCGGACGCTACAACCACGGTCTGGTACTGCAAAGAGGTGCAGTCAAGCTTCAGAGGTATGTAGCGGAATCTCCCCGATCACGAAACGAGTGTGATGTAGTGCAGAGCGGGCAATCCCGATTCACCGTCAACGATCTCTTCGGGATTTGCGCTGATAAGCTGCGTAGCTACCCTGTGTGAACGCTCATGTCGGTCATGGATTGCCCTTAGAGAGATAGGTAGCTTGCAGGCGCGTGAAACTCGCATCCTGTCACTGTCAAAGCCAGCGACAATGGCGGGCTGAAGATGCAGTGGCATTTGCGGTTGGTTAATCGTGAGCGCGTTTGTAGGCGGCCCAGGCGTCTGCTACCAGTCCAGTGTTACGCGCTTCCGCCATCCAATGCTGTCGCTCGACAACCGTAAGAATATTCCACCAGGTCATGCTGGCCTCTTGGTCAGCAGTGTAGGGGCGGCCGTAATCCTCACCCTGAGGTGGGTTTGGCACAGGCGCGGCACCCAGGGCAGTGAGCCGCATGTCACGGTACTCAGTGGCTACTGTCTTTAGGCTTTGCGCATTAGATACCGATATATGCCCCTCTACTAATAGTCCATCAAGGTAACCGTGCAAATACGCGGTGCGCGTGCGTGCTTCCGTGGCGTCGATTGCCTCGATAATCAGCGTTTGAGCTCTCATTAACCGGGCCTGGCGTTGAGATTCATTCATTTGATTTTCCATGTTGTCCTGACAAGCGGATAGGGTTACCGATATCGCCATGCCAGTGCAATCGAGAAAGCGCGGCGGATTACCTCTACATCAACAGTTGGATACGACTTGCTGTGGTGAGACAAGCACGACGGAGGATGGTCCGAACCGTCTAAAGCCGCATGCAAGCAGGTGATCGTAGGAATGCGTTGGAATTAAGCTGAAGTAATTCCGCACGAGAGCATGGGTCGACACAGATTTCTTGTGTCGTAGACGCTGAGTCCTTGGAGCAAGTGAACAACCCATTGCTTGGGTGTGGGTCAAAGTGTGGGTCAAAGATGGTGCTTTATATCAAGCCCTTGTTCTGTGTGTCTTTCAGGCATTAAAAAGCCGGCTTGTGGCCGGCTTCTCGGGGACTGGCTTGGCCTATTTTTGGTAAGCCTTGCCAGCCTTCAAAACGTACATCCGGATCTGCGTCCGGCTGTGGGACTTGGTCAGACGTTGGTCTGCCGCGTCGGGCGCTGTCTGAGCCGCGGGGCGGGTCGATGCGCAAATGTGGGGCGCAGGATACTGAGTTTTGCTTGGGATTCCCAGTCTGAAGTGCGAGTTAGAGCGACTTCAGCGCCAGAAATCCGGGATTTGTACCGATTGTCCGGGCCTCTTCGCGAGCAGGCTCGCTCCCACAGGTTCAGTGCGAACTCGAAAAACTGCATCAAGTCAGAGAAACGGCACCACCGGCCGCCGCTTGCTCACCGTCGACCACCAGAACACCCAGCCCAATATATGAATCCGTTGCTCCTCGATCTGCGCTGGGCGGAACACTTCGTCCGGGTATTCGGCGCTGTTGTGGCTGCGCAGGCGCAGGCCGTTGCCGGGCATGCGGTGCAGGTATTTGATGCGCAGCATACCGTCGTGTTCGATGGCGTAGATCTCGCCGTCGACGACTTGGGTCAGGCCGCGATCGATGGCGACAACGGAGCCGTCCTCGATGCGCTCGGCCATGCTGTTGCCGATCATGTGTGCGCAGATAGCGTCGGCGGGGCGGATCTCCAGTTGATCAACGTGTGCACGCAGCAGGCGGATGGAGAGGTCCGGGTCCTGGATAACGTGGGTTTTGTCGGAGCCGTTGGTTTGCGGTGTTTCTTTGAAGAAGGCCAGTTCGATGTCGTTGGGATGGATGAATCGGTAGGCGCCCTGTGGATCGTGGGCGTCAAAGCTGTCGCCGTTGCTGGCAGGTGGAGTCAGGCTCGGCAGCTCTTTTGTGCCTTGGCCGGTTTTCAGCCATTCGCTGTTGACGGACAGCAGGCGTGAGACTTCTTCCATGCGATACGCCGGGACGCCCCGGGTGTACCAGTTGTGGACATTTTGGGCTTCCGTGCCCCAGAACTTTGCGAAACCCGTCGTCGAGATGTTCGCAGCTTCCAGGAGTGCCTTGAATCTTGGACCGCTAGTGTTCTTTCTCATAAACACGGAGTCTACGGCCGTGCCAGAGCGGTTTGAATAAACCGGACGTTCAAAAACGGGCTGAATTTTGCGACGGGATGTAAGACGGTCTTGTGGGAAATTACACAGGCTAAAACTTTTCTGTAGTCCGTAATAAACACTCTGTTTAAGACGGCTTTTGCCGAGCACAAAAAACCCCGGATCAACCGGGGTTTTCTTCAAGCCTCACGCGCAGCGCAGGTGCTTAGCCTTTGTAGGCGGCAACCGACTTGGTGATCGCTTCGCGGGCGGCGTCAGCACCGGCCCAGCCTTCGATCTTGACCCATTTGCCTTTTTCGAGATCTTTGTAGTTCGCGAAGAAGTGCTCGATCTGCTGGATCAGCAGCGGCGGCAGGTCGGTGTATTCCTTCACATCGACGTACAGCTGGGACAGCTTGTCGTGTGGCACTGCGATGACTTTGGCATCGCCGCCGCCGTCGTCGGTCATGTTCAGGATGCCGACTGGACGCGCGCGGATCACCGAGCCTGGCGCAACCGGGTAAGGGGTCACAACCAGCACGTCGAGGGGATCACCGTCGTCAGCCAGGGTGTTCGGGATGTAACCGTAGTTGGCCGGGTAGAACATTGGGGTGGCCATGAAACGGTCAACGAACAGGCAATCGCTGTCTTTGTCGATTTCGTATTTGATCGGCGCGTGGTTGGCCGGGATCTCGATCGCGACGTAGATGTCGTTCGGCAGGTCTTTGCCAGCCGGAATCTTGCTGTAGCTCATTGGGCGTTGCCCCCGTAGTTGACCAAAAACACTTGGCCGGATTGACCAAAAAGTGGCGGCGATTATAGGCATATTCTGCCGTCGACGCCATGTGCCGAAAGTCGTGCAGAGCTTAGTCGTGCGCCTGATAGACCGGGTCTGTGGCCTGAAGTTGCCGCAACCGGCTCAACGGATCCTGGCGGTAGAAAAGCTGCAACTGCGCATACACCTGTGGATAAGCCTCGTGCAGCAGATCCGGGGCGCTGAAGAAATACTCGCTGGTGACCGCAAAGAACTCGGCCGGGTTCTCGGCGGCGTAGGGATCGATGGCGGTTTCGGCGTCCGGGTCATGGTCGAGTTGGCGATTGAGGTCGTCATAGGCCTTTTGCATAACGTCTGCCCAGTCGCTGACACGCATGTCGGCATGCAGCGGCGGCAGGCCGTTGGCGTCACCGTTGAGCATGTCGAGCTTGTGCGCCAGTTCGTGAATGACCAGGTTGTAGCCTTCCCAGCCACCACTGGCCATGACGCCGGGCCAGGCGAGGATGATCGGCCCCTGCTGCCAGGCTTCGCCGCTGTGTTCGCCGTCCCATTCGTGCTCGACACCGCTGGCGTCACGATGACGTTGCGGGCTGAGGAAGTCGTCCGGGTAGAGCACGATCTCATGGAAACCCTGATACCAGTTCAGATCGCCCAGATTGAGCAGTGGTAATTGTGCCTGGGCGGCGAGCAGCAGGCGTTGTTCCTGATGCAGTTCGACGCCGGGCAGGGCGCTCAGGTGTTTGTCCTCGATGAACAGCACGCAGGCTTCGCGCAACCACTGGTCTTCGGCTGCACTGATGCCGTCAAGAAAGCTCAGGTGATGGCGCACCCGTTGCCACATGTCGTCAGCAATCGGGTGCTTCGCCAGAATGCGCCGGCGACGCCAGGCGCTCAGCGACCACATCGGCTTAGTGCGATTGCGCTTTGGTGCCGCCGAAACGGCTGCGAACCACACCGAGGATCATCGGCACCAGCGACAACAGAATGATCGCCACCACCAGCAATGACAGGTTTTTCTTGATGAACGGTACGTTGCCGAAGAAGTAGCCCAGTGTGACCAGACCGCCGACCCAAAGGATGGTGCCCAGTACGCTGAAACCGAAGAAGCGCGGGTATGGCATCTTCGCTACGCCGGCGACGAACGGCGCAAAGGTACGGATGATCGGCAGGAAGCGCGCCAGCGTTACGGTCTTGCCGCCATGCTTGTCATAGAAATCGTGGGTTTTCTGCAGGTAATCGCGACGGAAGATTTTCGAGTTCGGGTTGCTGAACAGTTTCTCGCCAGCCGTTCGTCCGATCACGTAGTTGGTGCTGTCACCAAGGATCGCCGCGAGCATCAGCAAGCCGCCCAACAGCACCGGGTCCATGCCACCGCCAGCCGCAACGGCACCGGCAATGAACAGCAACGAATCACCCGGCAGGAACGGCATCACCACAAGGCCGGTTTCACAGAAGATCACCAGAAACAGGATGGCGTAGATCCATGGCCCATAGTTGTTCACCAGCAAATCGAGATAGACGTCGAGATGCAGGATAAGGTCGAGCGGGTTGAAATCCATGGGGGCACCTGTTTGACGGCCCGACTCGGCAGGCCTGTGCGGATGACTTCGTGTAAGCCTACAGCGGGGTGTAGTTTTTCTTACAAGCCGGAAAGATCGGGATTATACGGTCTGAAGGATGAAAAGCGCGTTGGTTTTGTAGCGGGGGATGTCGGGGTGTGAACAATTGTCAGGATGTATTGAGCGTGGCTGAGGGAGCGGGCTCCCTCATCACACGTTGCATTTGCAGTCAGAGCTCTTCGCTGATCGGCAACACGTAGTTCTTGAACTCGGTGTCTTCCTTGAACCCGATGGATTCGTAGGTTTTCTGCGCCACTTCGTTGTCGGCGCTGGTGGAAACACGCATGCGCACGGCCTGGGTTTCCTTGGCCATTTTTTTTGCGGTGCGGATCAGGTTGTCGGCGACCAGTTGGCGGCGGGCATCTTCGGCGACATAGATGTCGTTGAGGATCCACACGCGTTTGAGCGACAGCGAAGAGAAGCTTGGATAGAGCTGACAAAAACCCATCAGCTTCTTGTCGTCATCATCGGCCAGCGCCAGGTAGATCACCGATTCCTTGCGGCGCAGACGTTTTTCGAGGAATGCGCGGGAGGAATCCGGGTAAGGCAGGGAACCGTAGAACTCGCGATATTTGACGAACAACGGGGTCAACAAATCCAGATGTTCGAGGGTCGCTTGAATAATCCGCATGATAGGTCTCGTCTTCAAGTGGCTGTCTTCAACTGCTCTGACGGCGATGGGAAACCCGTGCGGCCGTGCATCGATCCTGCCTGAAACCGGCGCAGAAACGCAATGCGGAAACGGTTCAGGTTGTGGGCGGATCGAGTAGGAAATTACCTTTCATGTCTACACCAGCGTCCGATTCCAGCGTCTGAACCTGTGCTTCGTCCTTCAGGTTGACCCCCGACAACTGTCGCCGACAGGCTTCGCGCATCAGATAAAGCAAGCGGTGCGCCGCCATGCCGTAGCTCAAGCCTTCGAGCCGTACATTGGAAATGCAGTTGCGGTAGGCGTCGGTCAGGCCGATCTTTGGATTGTAGGTGAAATATAAACCGAGGCTGTCTGGTGAACTGAGGCCTGGGCGTTCGCCGATCAACATCACCAGCATTTTTGCGCCGAGCAGTTGGCCGATCTCATCACCGACGGCAACGCGGCCCTGTTCCACCAGGACAATGGGCGCCATCGACCAGCCGTCAGCGCTCATCTGTTCTTCCAGTCGCGTGAGAAACGGCAAGGTATGCCGATGCACCGCCAGCGCCGACAGGCCATCCGCCACGACAATCGCCAGATCGACACCGCCCGGATGCGCCGTTGCGTAGTCACGCAAGGCCTGCGCCGATTCATCGCTGAGCTTGCGGCCCAGATCCGGGCGTTGCAGATAACTGTTTCGATCCGCAGCGGCGCTGTGCAGCAACAGGCTTTCACGGCCACGTTCAGTCAGTTGCGCGCTGAGCCCGGCGTGATCGAACGGCAAGTGCACGGCATCGCGTGCCTGCGCGTGGGCAAACTGAAAATCCAGTTGCGCGTTGGTCGGCAGACTGGTGCCAGTGCGGCCAAGGGCGATCCGTGCCGGGGTCAGACGGCGCAGTTCCAGCCAAGGGTTCTGTGGGTCGATGGGCGGTTTTTCCATGTGACTCATCCCAGTTGCGCCAGCGCCTGGCGGAAGGCCGGCGGCAAGTTGTTACCGAAGCGGACCTTGCCGTCCGCTTGGGTGAAGATGCCCATGTTCGCCAGCCACTGCTCGAACTCCGGCGCCGGTTTCAGGCCCAGAGTCTGCCGGGCATAGAGCGCGTCGTGGAATGAAGTGGTCTGGTAGTTGAGCATGATGTCGTCGGAGCCGGGGATGCCCATGATGAAGTTGATCCCAGCGACACCGAGCAAAGTCAGCAAGGTGTCCATGTCGTCCTGATCGGCTTCGGCGTGATTGGTGTAGCAAATGTCGCAACCCATCGGCACACCGAGCAGCTTGCCGCAGAAATGGTCTTCGAGGCCGGCGCGGATGATCTGTTTGCCGTTGTAGAGGTATTCCGGGCCGATAAATCCTACAACTGTATTCACCAGAAACGGCTTGAAATGTCGCGCCACGGCGTAGGCCCGGGTTTCGCAGGTCTGTTGGTCGACGCCGTGATGGGCGTTGGCTGACAGTGCACTGCCTTGACCGGTTTCGAAATACATCAGATTCTGCCCGAGGGTGCCGCGATTCAGGCTCAGGCCGGCATCGTAGCCTTCCTGCAAAACATTCAGGTTGATGCCGAAACTGGCGTTGGCCGCTTCGGTGCCGGCAATTGACTGGAATACCAGATCCAGCGGCACACCACGGTTGATCGCCTCGATAGAGGTGGTGACGTGGGTCAGCACGCAGGCCTGGGTCGGGATGTCGTAGCGCTGGATGATCGCGTCGAGCATTTCCAGCATCGCGCAGATCGAGGCGATGCTGTCGGTGGCCGGGTTGATGCCGATCATCGCGTCGCCATTACCGTAGAGCAGGCCGTCGAGAATGCTCGCGGCAATCCCGGACGGCTCGTCGGTTGGATGATTGGGTTGCAGGCGTGTCGACAGGCGTCCGCGCAGGCCGAGGGTGCCGCGAAACTTGGTTACCACGCGAATCTTTTGCGCCACCAGCACCAGATCCTGCACGCGCATGATCTTCGACACGGCGGCGACCATTTCCGGGGTCAGGCCGGGGGCGAGGGCGCGCAGGCTGGTTTCGTCGGCAGCGTCGCTGAGCAGCCAGTCGCGGAAACCGCCAACCGTGAGATGGCTGACCACGGCGAAGGCTTGTTTGTTGTGGGTGTCGATGATCAGCCGGGTGACTTCATCGGCCTCATAGGGAATCAGCGCTTCTTGCAGGAAATGCGTCAGCGGAATGTCGGCCAGGGCCATTTGCGCGGCTACGCGCTCGCCATCATTGAGGGCAGCGACGCCGGCGAGGAAGTCCCCGGAGCGTGCCGGGCTGGCCTTGGCCATGACGTCCTTGAGGCTGTCGAAGCGATAGGTCTGGGCGCCGACGGAGTGGGCGAATGCGGCCATGGGGCGGTGTCCTCCAATAATTGCTGCAATCTGCTTTATGTAGGAGTGAGCCTGCTCGCGATGCAGGCGACTCGGTACAACAGTCATACCGCGTCGATGCGATCGCGAGCAGGCTCACTCCTACAGGTGTTGTATGCACTTCAATAATGCGGGCACCAGGTATTTGGCCCGGTGCCGGTGCAACTAGATACCTTCGAGCATAGCGTCTGCCGGCGCTTCGGAGCGTTGCTTGGCGGTCAGCTGGAAATACAGGTAACCGGCGGCCATAAAGCCAAGGAACACACAGCCGATCAGCGTGTTGAACCACGCCATCGCGATCAGGCACACTACCGCCAGAAACAGCGCAATCGCCGGCACCACCGGATAGCCCGGCGCGCGGAAGGTGCGCTCCAGATTCGGCTCGGTCTTACGCAGTCTGAACAGGCTGAGCATGCTGATGATGTACATCACGATGGCGCCGAACACCGACATGGTGATCATCGCTGCGGTCAGGGTCATGCCTTGCAGATTGACCAGACCATCGCTGTAAATCGCCGCAATACCGATCACGCCACCGGCCAGAATCGCCCGATGTGGTGTCTGGAAACGCGACAGCTTGGCCAGGCCTTTAGGCAGATAACCGGCGCGGGCGAGGGCGAAGAACTGCCGCGAGTAGCCAAGAATGATCCCGTGGAAACTCGCCACCAGACCGAACAGGCCGATCCAGACCAGCATGTGCATCCACGTCGAGTTGTTGCCGACCACGGCTTTCATCGCTTGCGGCAGCGGATCGTTGATGTTCGACAGTTGGCGCCAGTCGCCAACGCCGCCGGCCATGACCATCACGCCGATAGCGAGGAATACCAGGGTCAGAATGCCGCTGACGTAGGCCTTGGGAATCGTGCGTTTCGGGTCTTTCGCCTCTTCGGCGGCCATGGCCGCGCCTTCGATGGCGAGGAAGAACCAGATCGCGAAGGGTATTGCCGCGAAGATCCCCGGAATCGAACCCAGGGTGAATTCGTTGGCCCCCGACCAGCCATTGAGCACGAAATTGCTGAAGCTGAAGCCCGGCGCGACCACGCCCATGAACACCAGCAGCTCAGCGACGGCGAGCACGGTGACCACCAACTCGAATGTCGCCGCGATGCTGACGCCGAGGATGTTCAGGGTCATGAACACAAAGTACGCGCCGACGGCGGCGATCTTCGGATCAAGCTCCGGGTATTGCACATTTAGATAGGCGCCGATGGCCATGGCAATTGCCGGGGGCGCAAAGACAAATTCGATCAGCGTGGCGATGCCGGCGATCAATCCGCCTTTTTCGCCGAATGCCCGACGGCTGTAGGCAAATGGCCCGCCAGCGTGTGGGATGGCGGTGGTCAATTCGGTGAAGCTGAAGATGAAGCAGGTGTACATCGTCGCGACCATTAAAGCCGTGACCAGAAAACCGAGCGTGCCGGCGGTGCCCCAGCCGTAACTCCAGCCGAAGTATTCGCCGGAAATCACCAGGCCGACGGCAATGCCCCACAGATGCAGGGTGCCGAGTGTGGGTTTGAGCTGTGTGGTGGAAGTCATAAGTCCTCTCTGTTTTTTATTGTTTGATCTATTGGACTTTCGGGTGGCGCGGTTGAGGTGGATGGATGCTGTTCACGCAGCGGCAGTGTTCGCGCAAAACCTGAATGACGGGTACGCAAGGGCCGTGCCAGAGCGGCCAGGCCATTGATGGTGTGTCATACAGGACGCCTTCGCGAGCAAGCTCGCTCCCACAGGTTTCTGTGGTAAGCCCAATATCGAGACCTTGTAGAGATCCCTGTGGGAGCGAGCTTGCTCGCGAAAGCGGTTGAACGGGCGACACAGAAATATCTGAGTCGCCCTCAGGTTTTAGAAGAAGCCCAACGGATTGATGTCGTAGCTCACCAGCAGGTTTTTGGTCTGTTGATAGTGATCGAGCATCATCTTGTGGGTTTCACGCCCAACGCCGGACTTCTTGTAGCCACCAAACGCGGCATGCGCCGGATACAGGTGGTAGCAGTTGGTCCACACACGGCCAGCCTTGATCGCGCGGCCCATGCGATAGGCGCGGTTGATGTCGCGGGTCCACAGGCCGGCGCCGAGGCCGAACTCGGTATCGTTGGCGATCGCCAGCGCTTCGGCTTCGTCCTTGAAGGTGGTGATGCTCACCACCGGGCCAAAGATTTCTTCCTGGAACACGCGCATCTTGTTGGTGCCCTTGAGCAGGGTCGGCTGGATGTAATAGCCGGTCGACAGGTTGCCCTCGAGTTTTTCCACCTTGCCGCCGGTCAGCAGCTCGGCGCCTTCGCCCTTGGCGATTTCCAGGTACGAAAGGATTTTGTCGAATTGCTGCTCGGACGCCTGCGCGCCGACCATGGTGTCGGTGTCCAGCGGATCGCCGCGTTTGATTTGCAGGACTTTCTTCATGACGACGGCCATGAACTCGTCGTAGATAGATTCCTGCACCAGCGCACGGGAAGGGCAGGTGCAGACTTCGCCCTGGTTGAAGAACGCCAGCACCAGACCTTCAGCGGCTTTCTCAATGAACGTCGGTTCGGCCTGCATGATGTCTTCGAAGAAGATGTTCGGCGATTTGCCGCCCAGTTCCACGGTGGACGGGATGATGTTCTCGGCCGCGCATTTCATGATGTGCGAGCCGACCGGGGTCGAGCCGGTGAAGGCGATCTTGGCGATGCGTTTGCTGGTGGCCAGCGCTTCGCCGGCTTCTTTGCCGTAGCCCTGAACGATGTTCAGCACGCCCGGTGGCAGCAGGTCGCCGATCAGTTCCAGCAATACGGTAATGCCCAGCGGGGTTTGCTCGGCAGGCTTGAGCACCACGCAGTTACCCGCTGCCAGCGCAGGCGCGAGTTTCCACGCGGCCATCAGGATCGGGAAGTTCCACGGGATGATCTGGCCGACCACACCCAGCGGTTCGTGAATGTGATACGCCACGGTGTTGCCGTCGATCTCGGCAGCGCTGCCTTCCTGGGCGCGCAGGCAGCCAGCGAAGTAGCGGAAATGGTCGGCGGCCAGCGGGATGTCGGCGTTGAGGGTTTCGCGGATGGCTTTGCCGTTGTCCCAGGTTTCGGTGATCGCCAGCAGTTCGAGGTTCTGTTCGATGCGGTCGGCGATTTTCAGCAGGATCAGCGAGCGCGCCTGCACGGAGGTCGCGCCCCACGCGTCGGCAGCGGCATGGGCGGCGTCCAGAGCCTTGTCGATGTCTTCGGCAGTGGAGCGGGGAAATTCGGCAATTGGCTGGCCATTCACTGGCGAGGTGTTGGTGAAGTACTGACCTTTGACAGGCGCGACGAACTCGCCGCCGATGTAGTTACCGTACTTGGCTTTGAACGAGACTTTGGCGCCTTCAGTACCGGGGTGAGCGTAACGCATGATGATGTTCTCCTTGGCTTTGTACTTATTAGAGAAACGCGCAAGTGCGCTTGCTATAAGCGTAGAGCAAAGGTCGGGCCACTGCCGTACAGGGCCGGTAAATCAAGGGGTTGGCTGGTTTATGTCGGACGAGTGGATTTTGCCTGTGGCGGTTTCGGTACAGCTTGGGTGACAGTTTGTACCGCTTTCGGCACAGCTGATGACCGGGCAGTCTTGCCAGCATTGCAATGCGTCGGTGGCTGGAGGATGCTGAGCGTCACCTCAGCATTGGGCCGTCGAGCCTCGGGGAGAACAATAAGAAATGCACGACAACCATTTGAGTCGCCATGCCCAGCAGGTTCTCACCGTCAGTCAGGGCAAACCGCACCTGCACGGGCCTGGAGCTGATCCGTCGATTGCCCGCTCGTGGCTGCGCTGTCTTGAGGACTATCACCTCGACCCGGCCCTGACCATGGCGCCGACCGTGCTCGAACACGGGCGCGTCCTCGAAAGCCGCGAACGACTGCAGCAAGTCCTGCAGATCGCCGGCAATGAAATGAGCAGCCTGCATCAACAACTCTCCGGCGCCGGCCATGCAGTGCTGCTGACTGACGCGCGTGGGGTGATCCTCAACTGCGTCACCGCGCCGGCCGAACGCAAGATCTTCGAACGCGCCGGGCTCTGGCTGGGGGCTGACTGGAGCGAAGCCTGCGAAGGCACCAACGGCATCGGCACCTGCCTGGTCGAACGTCAGGCGCTGACCATTCATCAAGATGAACACTTTCGCGGTCGCCACACCGGCCTGACCTGCTCGGCGAGCCCGGTATTCGACCCGCATGGCGAACTGCTGGCGGTGCTCGACGTGTCTTCGGCGCGCCACGATGTCTCGCGGCAAAGCCAGTTCCACACCATGGCGCTGGTCAATCTGTCGGCGAAGATGATCGAGAGTTGCTACTTCCTGCGCTGTTTCGATAACCAATGGTTGTTGCGTTTTCATTTGCAGGCCGAATCGGTCGGTCTGTTCAGCGAAGGGCTGCTGGCGTTTGACGGGGAAGGGCGGATCAGCGCGGTCAACCAGAGTGCACTGAATCTGCTCGGGCATATTCGCGGTGGCTTGCTGGGTAAACCAGTGGAGGCGTTTTTCGATTGTTCGCTGGATGAATTGCTTGGCCGCGCCAGTGCCCATGCCAGCGCCAGTTGGCCGCTGCGCACCCGTGACGGGCGACATCTGTTTGCTGTGTTGCGCGGGGAATCGCGCAAACCTGTACCGATGGTATCGACGCCGGTGGTGGCTGAAGCGCCGCGCTTGTCGGGCATCTGTCTCGGTGACGAGGCGTTGCAGGCCGATTTCCGCAAAGCCCTGCGCGTGTTCGAGCGTGACGTGCCTTTGTTGATCAATGGTGAAACCGGCTCGGGCAAGGAGGCCTTCGCCAAAGCTGTGCACCAGGCCAGTCAACGCTCCGCCAAAGCCTTCGTCGCGCTCAACTGCGCGGCCATTCCTGAAAGCCTGATCGAAAGCGAACTGTTCGGCTATCGCGGCGGCAGCTTCACCGGCGCGCGCAAGGACGGCATGCGCGGCAAGCTGCAGCAGGCAGATGGTGGCACGCTGTTCCTCGATGAAATCGGCGATATGCCATTGGCCTTGCAGACTCGTTTGTTGCGAGTCCTTGAGGACAGACAGGTCGTGCCGATCGGTGGTGAGCCGGAGTCGGTCAATGTGCGGATCATCAGCGCCACCCACCGCAATCTGCTGGAGCGGGTTGCGGACGGCAGTTTTCGCGAGGATTTGTACTACAGGCTCAATGGGCTGGAAGTGGGGTTGCCGGCATTGCGCGCGCGCAGTGACAAATCGCAGTTGCTGGATTTTCTGCTGGCCGAGGAGGCGGGCGGTGAAACGATAGTGATCGACGAGCCGGCGCGTCAGGCGTTGCTGGCGTTCAACTGGCCGGGCAATGTGCGGCAGTTGCGCAATGTGCTGCGCACGTTGGCGGCGTTATGTGATGAGGGGCGGGTCGGGGTGGAGGATTTGCCGGTGATGATTCGGCAGGGGCGTGCAGTCCTTCCGCCAGCCGAGTCTGGCGAACACCCACTGGACGATGCCGAAAGGTTAGCCTTGCTCGGGGCGCTTGAACAAACGCGGTGGCACATGACTCGCACCGCTGAGCAGCTTGGGGTTAGCCGTAATACGCTTTATAGAAAGCTGCGTAAGCATGGGATTGAGCGGCGAGTCAGTTAGAAGGCCCTCACCCTAGCCCTCTCCCGGAGGGAGAGGGGACTGACCGAGGTGATCCGGCAATTTACGCCGAGCTGAAATATCGAGCCGAACTGCGGATTTGAAAGCAACGCAGATCGGCTCCCTCTCCCTCGGGAGAGGGCTGGGGTGAGGGGCTACAATCTGCAGCCGAACCGAGATGCTGCGGCCAACCAGCCCCGCCCCTCACCTAAAGAGTGCGATTTCCCCCTCCCTACGCTAACCTGCGGCCATGTTTTACGAGGTCGACTATGCACATTCATATTCTGGGTATCTGCGGGACTTTCATGGGCTCGATGGCGGTGTTGGCCAAAGAGCTGGGCCATCACGTGACCGGTTCCGACGCCAACGTCTATCCGCCGATGAGCACGCAGCTTGAAGCCCAAGGCATTCAGCTGACGCAGGGCTATGACCCGGCGCAGCTCGATCCGGCGCCGGATCTGGTGGTGATCGGCAACGCCATGTCGCGCGGCAACCCGGCGGTGGAATATGTCCTGAACAAAGGCCTGCCGTACGTGTCCGGCCCGCAGTGGCTGGCTGACCACGTGCTGCAAGGTCGCTGGGTACTGGCGGTGGCCGGTACGCACGGCAAAACCACCACCAGCAGCATGCTCGCCTGGGTGTTGGAGCACGCCGGCATGAGCCCGGGTTTCCTCATCGGCGGCGTACCCCAGAACTTCTCGGTCTCTGCTCGCTTGGGCGGTACGCCGTTCTTCGTAATCGAGGCCGACGAATACGACAGCGCCTTTTTCGACAAGCGCTCGAAATTCGTGCATTACCGTCCGCGTACCGCGATCCTCAATAACCTTGAGTTCGATCACGCCGACATCTTCCCGGATCTGCTGGCGATCGAGAGGCAATTCCATCACTTGGTGCGCACCATCCCGAGTGAAGGCCTGGTCATTCATCCGACCACCGAGCCTGCCTTGCAACGTGTGATCGAAATGGGCTGCTGGACCCCGGTGCAAACCACCGGTGCTGGCGGTCAGTGGCAGGTCAAACTGCTCAGCGAAGATGGTTCGGCGTTCGAAGTGATGTTCGAAGGCGTGTCGCAAGGCACCGTCGAATGGGAGCTGACCGGTCAGCACAACGTCGCCAACGCCTTGGCTGCGCTGGCCGCGGCACGTCACGTTGGCGTGGTGCCGTCGATGGGCATCGCCGGTCTGAGCGCATTCAAGAACGTCAAACGTCGCATGGAGAAAGTCGCTGAAGTACGCGGAATCACCATCTATGACGACTTCGCTCACCACCCGACCGCCATCGCCACCACCCTCGACGGCCTGCGCAAACGCATCGGCGATGCGCCACTGATCGCGATCATCGAACCGCGCTCCAACTCGATGAAACTCGGCGCGCACCGTGATGGCTTGCCCGACAGTGTGGTCGATGCCGATCAGGTGATCTGGTACGCCCCGGTCAACCTCGGTTGGGACCTGGCCGGCACCGCTGCGTTGTGCAAAGTGCCATCGATTGTCAGCGATTCGCTGGAAGGCATCATCGAGCGCGTGAAGAGCCAGGCGCAGCCCGGCACTCATGTGGTGATCATGAGCAACGGCGGCTTCGGCGGCCTGCACGGCAAACTCGCCGAGGCGCTGCAATGAACACTGGTTTTGAGAGCAATGGCCCCGAACGCATCACGCTGGCGATGACCGGCGCGTCCGGCGCCCAGTACGGTTTGCGCCTGCTTGATTGTCTGGTGCGCGAAGATCGCGAAGTGCATTTCCTGATCTCGAAAGCTGCGCAACTGGTCATGGCTACCGAGACCGATGTCACGCTGCCGCCCAAGCCGCAGATGATGCAGGCATTCCTGACCGAATACACCGGGGCTGCCGCCGGGCAGATCCGCGTTTACGGCAAGGAAGACTGGATGTCGCCGGTAGCCTCGGGCTCTGGCGCTCCGGCGGCGATGGTCGTGGTGCCGTGCTCTACGGGCACGTTGTCGGCGATTGCCACCGGCGCGTGCAACAACCTGATCGAACGTGCGGCCGATGTCACGTTGAAGGAGCGCCGTCAGTTGATTCTGGTACCGCGCGAGGCGCCGTATTCAAGCATTCATCTGGAGCACATGCTCAAGCTGTCGAACATGGGTGTGACCATTCTGCCGGCCTCACCGGGTTTCTATCATCAGCCCCAGACCATCGATGATCTGATCGATTTCGTCGTGGCGCGGATTCTCAATCTGCTCGGCATTCCCCAGGACATGCTGCCGCGTTGGGGTGAGCATCATCTGAGCAGTGATGAATAAGCTGCTGGTGATCGGGCTGGTGTTGTTACTGACCGGGTGCGCCACGGCGCGCACGCTGGATGCGGCCAAACCGGGGGCACCGGTGGTGTACTCCGGGACGCGTCTGGACTTATACGCGATGAATGGCGGCTGTTGCGCGATGGATCGGTTCGGGGCTGAGGCGCCGAGCTATCCGGGCGTTGACCTGCCGGCGAGTGCGTTGCTCGATACGCTGTTGTTGCCGTTGTCATTGCTGACGGTGATCGGTGTGAGCTTCCAGGCAACGGGCGGATTGTAGTTAGACAGATCGTTCCCACGCTCTGCGTGGTAACGCCTCCGGTGACGCTCTGCGTCACGCTTTGGGACGCAGAGCGTCCGTGGCTGCATTCCCACGCAGAGCGTGGGAACGATCATGCGGCGGAAGATTATTTACCGAGCTTGCGCAGCTCATCCGACTCGATCACCCGCACGCCATCCTGCTCTTCCAGCGCCAACCGCCACATCGCCCGCGCCAATTGGCACGCCTCGATGCCACGGTATTTACCGGGAATCAGCTTTGACAATGGCCCGGCCAGTTGCTCGGCCAGACGCGGTTCAGTCCGCTCACCCAACAACAGCGATGGCCGGCAAATGGTCAGTTGCGGCCAGTCCTGCGCACGCAATGCCTGCTCCATTTCACCTTTGACCCGATTGTAGAAAACCGACGATTTCGGATCGGCGCCAATCGCACTGATGACGATCAGATGCCGCGCGCCCATCTCCCGCGCGCGTTTGGCGAACGCCACGACCATGTCCAGATCCACCGCGCGAAACGCCGCTTCCGAACCGGCCTGTTTGATCGTGGTGCCGAGGCAGCAGTAGGCGATATCGACACGGCCACTCAGTTGCGGCAGAAACGCCTGCGGATCGCCGACCGGGTTTTCCAGATGCGGATGTTCGGCCAATGGCCGACGCGAAGGGGCGAGCACGCGAGAAATCGTTGGCTCGTTGAGCAACCGGTCGAGTAGATGTTCACCGGTCAAACCGGTGGCTCCGGCAAGCAATACGTGCTGAGGCGTCAAGTACATAGTGTCTCTCCCTTGATACTGTTCAGCTTAGTTGCTCTTTATCGCACCGTCGTTCAATGCAGCACTTTGCAAAGCTTTTCTTGCTTGCTGTTTGCGCAGCAGTTGCCAGTGCGCCAGCACGGTTTTCGGCGCCCAGATCTGCGGCTCCGAGGCTTCGAAATTGTCCGCCAGTTCACGCTCGGCGACGGTGGCCTTGGCCAGTTTGAAGGCTTGCTCCAGATCATCGGTCTGGTTCAGCGCCTGGGCGAACAGGGCATCGCCGAAATAGGTGAAGTTGGCTTCTTCCGAGCAGCCGAAGGACACCCGGTCCGCGCGCGAGGCGGTCATGATCAGCGTGCGTTCGTCTTTCAGCGCCGGGATGAATCCACCGGAGTAGCACGAGGAAATCACGATGATCTTGTCGCGGTTTTTCAGCGGCGCCAGCACAGCAGCAAGTTCGTCGGCGGGCAGGTCGGCCAGTTCCATGCGCGGCTGGTCGAGCACCAGTTCATGTTCGGCGGTGCCGTGGCTGGTCAGGTAGATGAACAGCAAATCTTCCGGGCCGCTGCGTTCGGCGAGGGTTTGCGCGGCTCGGCGCAGGTTCTCGCGGGTGGCCATCGGCCGGTCGCCGAGGTGGTCGCGGTGGTTGACCAGACGGATCTGGCCATAAGCGCCGAAGCGTGTGTTGAGCATGTTGGCGACGTAGTCGGATTCGCGCAGGAACACGCTTTGCTTGCCGTCACCGCCGAGGGTCAGGGTGTACAACTCGACCGCTGGGGTCGAAGCAGGAATGGCGGCCAGTGCGTCTTCGAGCAGACGGCCCTGAGCGAGCAAACCGAGTTCGAGGGTGTCGGGCAGCAACTTGCCGTCGGCATCGCGCACGCGCTGGCCGTTGATCCAGGTGCCGCTCATGACGCTGCCATCGGTGAGCACCAAGGTGCCGCGTCCGGCGTAGCTGTCGTTGTCGAAGCCGCCGATGTAGAAACTGCCATCAGGCAGGTTCAAACGGCCCGGCCCACTGAAACGCCAGTCGCTGAACACGCCGACGTAATGGCTGCCGTCGGCACCGATCAACTCGCCCTTGCCGGTCAGCGCGCCTTCCTTGAACTGGCCGAGCCAGACATCGCCGTCGGCGTTTTCGTAGCGGCCCTTGCCGTGCAATTGATTGTTCTTGAAGCCGCCGACATAGATGTCGCCGTCAGCACTGTTGAAGGTGCCGTTGCCTTCCAGCTGACCGTTGACGAAATGCCCGCTGAACGAGTTGCCGCTGGCGTCGCCGCGCAGGCCTTCGCCGTTGGGCTTGCCGTGGGCGAACTGGCCTTGATAGGAACTGCCGTCGTCCATCTCCAGACGGCCGAGCCCGGAATACTGGTCAGCCTTGAATTCGCCACGGTAGGTCATGGCGTTTTCTTTCAGGGTACCTTCGCCTTCGCGCCGGCCTTGCTTGAAGCCGCCGGTGTAACTGCTGGCGTTGGTGGTCAGGCTGCCCTGACCGTCGAACAGGCCTTGTTGGAACTGGCCGCGATAGACCTCGCCATTGCTGCCATGCCATTCGCCCTGACCATGCCACTGACCCTTGTCGAACTGCCCGGCATACCAGCTGCCATTGGGGTAGTCGACGCGGCCCTGACCTTGCAGCAAGCCATCGACCAGTTCACCGCGATAGCGTCCGCCGTCGGGCAGGCGCGCATCTGGCGGCAACAGCGATTCGCCGTCGCCGCACGCGGTGAGCATCAGGGTCAAGGCAAGGGGTGCAATACGAGCGAGTGAGCGCATAGCGGGATCCGGGCAATTAGGCGACCGAGTATGCCGCAGCTATGTGAACTAATGCAGCCGGTAAAACCAGTGTTGACGCGAAACAGCGTGCGCTGCTTCGCATCCAGAACCATCAGACGAAGCAGAGCGACAGAGGCTCGGCGATATAGGCCGGTTTGTCCGAGCCTTCTATCTCAAGCGTCGCTGTGGCTTTGAGCAGCCACTGGCCCGGTTTTTTCTCGGTGACTTCGCCGAGGTCGACCTTGAGTCGTACCTTCGAATTGACCTTCACTGGCTGGATGAAACGCACGCTGTCCAGGCCGTAGTTGACGACCATCTTCACGCCTTGCGGCAGCACGAGGATGTCTTCCATCAATTTCGGGATCAGCGACAACGACAGGAAACCGTGGGCAATGGTGCTGCCAAAAGGCGTTTGCGCGGCTTTGACCGGGTCGACGTGAATGAACTGATAATCACCGGTGGCTTCGGCGAACAGGTTGATACGTTCCTGATCGATGGTGAGCCATTCGGAACGTCCGAGTTCCTTGCCGACATAATCTTTGAGCTCTGCAACTGGAACATAGGGCATTGAGACTCTCCTTGGGTTCATCGGTTTTATAGTTTTCAAGGTGGGGGGATTTGACCTCCCTGCGAACCACTGTAGATCATCATGGCGATTTGCTCCGGTCAACCGACCATGCTTTTGGCGAATGCCGATCCATAGCGCAGGCGTGCTTATAATGCCGAGCCCCTGCTGGGCGAAAAGTAAGACGGAGATGTCGGATGTTGCTACGTGGCCTGACCCTGCTGGTGCTGTTTCAACTGCTCGGCACGGCGCTCAATCATTTGCTGTTGCCGGTACTGCCGGGGCCGATCATCGGTCTGCTGCTGTTGCTGATCTTCCTGATCATTCGCGGTGAAGTCGGCGAGCCGCTGAACCTCGCGGCCGGCAGTCTGCTGCGTTATCTGCCGTTGCTGCTGGTGCCGCCTGCCGTCGGTGTGATGGTGTACGCGACAGCGATTGCCGCGGATTTCTGGGCAATTGTCGGCGCGCTGGTGCTTTCGCTGATCCTGTCGATGGCCTTCGCCGGGGTGCTGATGCAGCGCCTGGTCAAGCGTCACGCGCCTGCGTCGGAGGAGTCCTGATGCTTTTCGACTGGCACGGCGCCTGGGCTTCGGTCATTCATCATCCGCTGTTCGGCATCGGCATCACCCTCGGTGCCTATCAACTGGTGCTGGCGGCGTTCGAGAAAACCCGCTGGATCTTTCTGCAACCGGTGCTGGTCTCCATGTTGTTGGTGATCGGTGTGCTGGTTGGCTGCGGCCTGACTTACGCCGAGTACCGCAAGAGCACCGAGATTCTCAGCATTTTGCTCGGCCCGGCCACCGTGGCGCTGGCGGTGCCGCTGTACCTCAACCTGCGGCGTATTCGGCAATTGTTCTGGCCGATTTTTACTACGCTGGTGATAGGCGGAGTGGTCGCCACGGGCATGGGCGTGTTGCTGGGCTGGTGGTTCGGTGCCGAGCACATGATCCTGATGACCATGGCGCCGAAGTCGGTGACCTCGCCGATTGCCATGCTGGTGGCCGAACAAATTGGTGGCGTTGCGGCGCTGGCGGCGGTGTTCGTGCTGATCACCGGGGTGATCGGCGCGATCTTCGGCCCGGCGCTGCTCACCCGCCTCGGCGTGCACAGTCCCGAAGCGCGAGGCATGGCGCTGGGCATGACCGCGCATGCGGTCGGCACGGCGGTGGCCATGCAGGAAAACGATGAGTGCGGCGCCTTCGCCGCGCTGGCAATGAGTCTGATGGGCGTGGCCACGGCGGTGTTCCTGCCGTTGGCGGTGTCGATGGTGGTGTAAGGAAATGTCTATGAGTCTGCCGCTTTTCCCACTGAACACAGTGCTGTTTCCCGGCTGCAACCTTGACTTGCAGATCTTCGAGGCGCGCTACCTCGACATGATCGGTCGCTGCATGAAACAGGGCGGCGGTTTCGGTGTGGTGTGCATCCTTGAGGGCAGTGAAGTCGGTCTGGCGCCGGCGGGGTATGCGCTGGTCGGCTGCGAAGCACGTATCACTGATTTCCAGCAGCAGGATAATGGCTTGTTGGGGATTCGCGTGCAGGGCGGACGCCGGTTCAACGTATTGCGTACCGAGGTCCAGCGCGATCAATTGATCCTCGCGGAAGTCGAGTGGCTGGATGACGAACCCGAGCAACCGCTACAGGACGAAGACGCTGATCTGGTGGCACTGCTCAAGGCCTTGGCCGAGCACCCGATGGTGGAAGCGCTGAACATGGGCACCGAGGCGCTGGGTCAGCAATCGCTGGCCAATCAACTGGCCTATCTGCTGCCGTTCGCCGAAGAGGACAAGATCGATCTGCTGCAACTCGACGATCCCCAGCAGCGACTGGATGCGATCCAGGCATTGCTCGACGAGCTTCAGGGTGAGTTGTTTGCCTAGTTGCACTTTGAATCAACTCATGGCGACTGCCAGCATTGTTTTGCTTTTGTCTTTGTCTTAATTTCAGGTTGTCCGCAGGAAGCGGGCAACCTGAATAACAACAAGGATGAAAGACATGACTGTCTATGAAGATGAGTGGGCGTTTTGGGATGATATTGCCAGCAAGTATATTTTTAAATATGCCGGGGCGGATCATAACGAGACACACATTATTGAAGCCGCAACGGTTTATGCAGACCGTATGGTGATTGCCCGGCGTAAACGAAAATCAGAAAAAGTTCCTGTTGGCGAAGTCCCGCGGATGTCTGCGAGCGCCAAAACAGTAATGGCCGCGACCGCCATTTGATCCTTTCTTTTTCCAGCATGGCCTGCCGTTACAGTTTTAGTCACAGCAGGCGTTTGCACGTGGGCAACTGTATGTCTTTAACAGAAAAAACCAACCAAACATTCACCGCGCATCTTTATCTTGATGGCCGGCCAGTGGTGCTTAATCAACAACGTCTGCAACAGTCGCTTCGCGACCTGCGGATAACCAAAGGCGAAAAACTGGATGCCGAAGTGGGCCTGGCGGATTGGCGTGTCTCCAGTTTCATCACCCTGGCGGATCATGAGAATGACGCGCCACTGCTGTTGAAATTCGTCGCACAGGGTGACGAATATGCAATCAACCTTGTACTTGCGGGAGCATTCGACGGTGCGCGGTTATTCATAGAGGACAAGACGCATAACCTGCTGGCCAGTACCCATGCGCCAACACAGTCTTTTTCAATCAGTACACCTGCCACGACGAGGGCTTCTCTGCGCCACCTCGAATCCGGGCCGGCCTATCTTGAATTGATCAGCGAGCCGAATGACCGGCCCTTGTATCGCAATGTGAGCAGTGGGATGAGCACCTTCCTGGATGTAGATCCTAATGTGACGGGGCATAACGCCTTCAATCAGAAACCGGCAAAATTCGTGATCAAGGTAATCAAATAGCGATCAGTCGCTGTTTCATAAAAGGCGCCATTCATTATCAATATGGATGGCGCCTTTCGTCAGGCTCGGTAATGTTCGGCCACCGGCCAGGTTATATCGTTGGAGTGGGTGTTTTTGCCTTTGGGCAACTTCAACACGATGCCGCCGGAGTGGGCTATCTGGTTGATCAATCGGTCATAAGCAGTGGTTCCGAAAAAATAGCTGTCGCTCCCGTCGGTACCTGCCCATGTCGCCTTCTCTATCTGCTCGGCGTTGTCACCGGCCTGCCGCAAAATATCCTCGACTCTGGCCGCTTGGCTCAAGTCCGAACTCGCTAGCCATATCCGCTCTGCACTGATACCTCGCGTCGGCATTGATATCCGGCCTTCCAGTTTGTCTCCGTCGAAATCCTTGTCGTTCAGGTAAATGTTTTCCACTCGCGGGACGACTTCGATACCACGGGTGTCAATGACATACAGAAAACCCAGTGTTTGTTTGCGACGGAGCAATGGGTAGTCGCGTGAGTCGTCCATTTCAAACGAGGTGTCAGACTCCTCAGCCGAATTGTGTCGATACCCGCTCGACGAATCGCTGTCGGAAAAATGCCCTGGATAGCGGTTGGCCTGGCTGTTGTAGTGCCGAGGGTTGGAGTAGTAATCAAATCCCATGTAGCTCAAAGCATTGGCCGCACCGAATGTCGCGCTGAAAGCCGATTTGGTCGTGGAGTCAGAAGGATTGCCCCGCAATTTTACCAAGCGTTTGTCCCGAGCCAGTTCGAAAGGCGTACGCAAATCGGCGCGGAACATCGCCGGAATGTCTATCCGATAAAGATAGTCATGCTTATTGCGTTTGTAGCCGGCGTGCTCCAGATAACTTTTCAGGAGGTTTTCTTCATAACGTTGTTCGACGGGATGTGAGTCGAAATCATGGTTCTCGCCTTCATTTCTCATTTTTAGAATGAATGGCTCCAGTTCTTCTGCAATCTGCTCAAAGCGTGAGTTGTCCAACGGATTCTGACTCAAGCGTTTGTGCTGTTCGGCCCAATCGGGGAACCGTCCATGTTCCATGTCTTGTCGCAGACGATTTTGCTGAGCCATGCTCAAGTTGTAGCTGCGCAGGATTTGCGCACGTTCAGTCTCGGGTTTTTGTGGATAAGACCATCTCAATGAGTCGATCAAAAATGTGTGAGTATCCGGCTCGTTGAAACGCGTAACCCAGTCAGGTGCTGTTCCCAAGGCTTGTGCTTCGATTCGAAATACCAAGGCCTGCGCGCCCTCCAGGCGGTACATCTTCCAGATATCTCCATCGCTCCAATGCGCAAGTTTCAGCGGGACAGCTGTCTCTCCTCGTGCCTCACTCGGATCAACCCGAATCAAACGTCGATGCTCATCGGCAAAGGCGAAACCTGCGTCTCGTTGCACCACTTCGAATTCAGTCCACTTGCCATACGGGCCAGAGTGCTCAACCGCCCGGTGTTTGTGAACTGAGTAGTAGCCCTGAGCATCTGCGGTATAAGACGAGGCAAATTGCATGGGGTCGTAGTATTCGATCGGCTTCTTCAGGCTCCAGACGTTACTGTCGGCCACACGATAAAGGGGAGGTCCCGAGGGAGTCAGCTCACTGGGCAACCTGGCCCGGTAGGCCTTGATCAAATCGTGGAACGCCACCATCACCGTCAACCCGGCGGCGGATCCATCTTCGTTGGCGATGTCCGCGAACTTGCGCCCCTTGTGCATCTTCAGGCCGTCTGCATCGTGGTGCAAAGACGCGTCGACACTCTGCAAATAAGGCTCCAGGGGCGACGTCGATATACGAGTCCGGGGCGTCTGCGTTTCGGACATCTGTGTAATCGTTATGCCAGGCTCGACACTCGCGCTGCTGCCGTGAGGGCCGTCGGGGTTAATGCCCGGCGGCTCGTTCGAACCATCCGGCCTGACGCGGCCATGCAAGCGGGAATCCAGGTCAATGGGCCGATCGTAGGGCGCAGGACGAGAAACCGGGGGGGCGGGTGTATCGGTCGTTGGCGGTGGGCGCAGCGGCCCTGGTTTTTGACGCATAAAGGTCACTCCATGTGGTTGGGTCAGCCATCCGTTGGCTCAGTTGTGTTGTCAGCGCACCGCGCGCAATCAAGACCGGTCATGCTCGGGAACCGGCCAGACGATGTCGTCGGCGAACGTCTTGTCGCCCTTGGGCAGCTCAAGTATCAGGCCGCCTGAACCGGCAATCTCGTCGATCAGGCTGTCATAGGCATTGCTGCCAAAGTTACCGGCCGCTCGACTGTCGGTGCCTGCCCAGGTGGCCTGTTCGAGGGCCGCGACACGGTCACCCGCCTGCTCCAGCACATCTTTGACCCGGGCGGCTCGCGTCAGGTCGGAGCGTACCAGCCAGATCCGCTCGGCACTGATGCCGCGTGTGGGGGTGGAGATATGCCCCTCCAGGTCGTCGAAGAGGAATTTTCCGTTGCCGGGGTTGAATGCCTTGTTCTCAGCCCCGGGTACCACTTCCAGGCCTCGGGTATCAATGGCGTAAACAAATGACGTCTTTTGCTGGCGGCGCGTGGATTCATAACCTTGCGAGTCGTCGAACACGAAAGAGTTGTCAGAGTCGATCTCGTCGCCGGTTCGTTTACCCTCCGACACTGAGCTGCCACCCGAATCGGATGACTCGCCGGTCTGGCCTTTCGAGCTTTGAGGGTTCACGCCGGGAAAACGATTGGCCTGCGAGTTGTAATGCAGCTCGTGATAGAAGCCGCCCTTGGTCGCCGCGTAGGCGGTAGCGTCATGCAGTCCGAACGTTGCACTGAGCGCGCGTTTGTTCGTGGTGCCAGTGGGATTGCCTTTGCGGTACATCATCCGCCCGTCCCTGGCCAACTCGAACGGTAACCGGGTTTCGCCGCGAAACATCGCCGGAATATCGGTGCGATACAACATGTCGTGCTTGCTTCGCAGGTAACCGAGATGCGCTGCGTAGTCGGCTAAAAAAACATCGCTGTAGCGGGTGGCAGGCCATTGACGGTCGAGGGTCAGCCCTTGGGATCTCAGGTCTTGAACGTAGTTTTCCAGCTCTTCGGCGATCAGTTTGAAGCGCTGGTCATTAGTCGGGTCGAGGCTCAGACGTTTATGCTGTTCAGCCCATTCCGGGATCAGGCCGTCACCCGACTCTGTACGCAGCCGACACAGTTGATCCTGAGTCAGGTTGTAGCTGCGCTGTAATTCCAGACGCTGGGCCAAAGACATTTGTGGATGGAGCCACTTCAACGACTCGGCCACAAATAGAGGGTCTTCTATGTTCTGCGCCCGAGTTGCCCAGTCTGGCGCTCTGCCGGACGCTTGCGCTTGCGTGCGGAAATCCGTAACCCGGGCGTCATCCACAATGTACATACGCTGGATGTCCTGATCCGACCATTGCGCAACAGCTAACCTCCGGTCCTTCGGCTGCGCGGGATCGATGGCAATCCACTGATGCTCTGGGTGCTTGATGGCATAGCCGAGGATGGCCGTCTCACTGCTCGATCCGAGGGCGCGAAACGCGTAGTAACCGTCAGCATTCGGTGTCGCGGAAAACGCGTAATCATCGCCGTTCAGGAAGGTGAGGTGCCGGTCCAGACTCCACAGATTGTCCTGCGTGGTTCGATAGATCGGCGGGCCAGGTGCCAGGCGCCTGAAGGACATCACCCGATACGCCCTGAGGTCGGCATCGTATTGAACGCAAACGTGGTGCCGGCCTTCGGTGCCTGGAAGTTGCACGTCCACCCAGTCCTTGGCGAGATAACGGCGGATGCCAGATTCATTCGGCGCGGGTAGATCGCCGAAGTACGGATGTGCGACATCTTCCAGCGACGTCATCGAAAAATCTGGCGTGTCAGCGGGAGACCTTGGCACAACGCTCATTTCGAAAGGTGGGTTTATTGGTCGGGAGCTGCCTGGCTCATCCAGTCGAGGTCGCTTGGGTGAAGAGGGTGCATCGACCGGTAAACGACCCGTAATGCTTTCGAGTGTAGGGAGTATCGGGTTTCTCGCCGAATGATCCACAGGTAGCGATGCGGAGGTCGCCGGTGTGTCGATTGTCGGTGATTTGGGGCGTGGGCCCGGTTTTTGGCGCATGCATAAACTCCGTTTTTGCGCGTCAGCCTGTCCGTCGGCTGAAGTGAGCAGGTGCCCGTGTGGACGTCAGATCCACACGGGCAAGTCGATGAAACCGGGCAAAGCGCGGTCAGGTCTTGTTGATTGAGAAGTTCAGATCTTCGGGTTTGATTCGCGCTTGTGGATCGCTCCCCAGGCACCAGTACTTGCGCACTGAGTTGTAAACCACTGTGCCGATGGCTCCTGCTTTGACGCCGATGTGGGTTACATGAACCCTGGTCGCCAGTTCGTTGCGCTGTTGGTGCGCTTCGATCTCGGCCAACAGCGCTTCGATGCTGGCGTAGCCACGCGCATCGATGACGTAAAGCTGGAGCACTTCAAACAGCAGGGAAACCTCATAAATATTGCCGGCCGAAGTCGCCACGTTGATGGACTCCACCGGGACGTCGTCCTCGATATCGGGCAGTTCAATCGTGACACTGGCGATGCGTAAACGGTTGCCGTCCAGTTGTATGTCAGTGCGGGTGACGGTTTCTTTCAGCGTGTGGGTGTACAGAGTCCAGGTCGATGCATCGGCGGTTTTGGCTGTAGCACTGGGCGTCGAAAGGCGAATGATCGTGTTGCTGGCAAGGTGGATATCGTAAGTCGAACTCTGGCCTTCGAGCACATAAATGCCGGTGTGCGACCCCGTGTCGATCGTAATGCGGCTGGGTTCTGCTGTTATCAGCGGCTTCACGCTGGCCAACGGTCTGACAAAGCGATAATTGCCATTGCGTAGTTTGAGGCAACTGCGCGTGCTGCTTACGCGAGGGCCGGGGTTTTTCGCATCGTCCTCATAATCCAGTGTGGGAATCTGCAGGCGGTATGAAGTTTGGTCCTGCATGATCAGCACAACGTTTTGTTGCAGACGTGGCGTGGTGATTTTCAGGCTGTTTCTGCCGCTGTAACCGGTGGCCGCTGCGCTGGGCTGGACGACGCCTTTGAACATCACGACTTTCGAGGGCAGCCTGAGCGACAGGGTGAAGTCTGTGTAATACAAATGAGTATTGTCGGAGACGCCTTTGCGCACTTGCACTTCATAACTGACTTGCACATCGATGATTTCAGCGCTGTCGAACTCCAGATAAACGCTGCGGGACGTTTCGGCTGTGTTGCGCTGCGCGACGAATTCCACTTGTCGGTCGGTGCGCGACACAAAGTGCCGCTTCAAGCCTTGTTCGGCGATCTCGACCGTGCCGCCGTTGACGATTTGTGGTGCGGCTGCCGGTTGCCCGATGACAATCACGGCGGGCTCGATATCCACAGGCGCTGCCTCATCCGGCGACTGAGGTAACTGAGCCAGCAGTTCATAACCGTCTTGGGTCTTGAACTGCAATCGATCATTTTTCAGCTGACGTTTGCCATCGATCCACTGGTAGACATTTTCCAGCGTGAGGACATGTTCGGGATCGTTGCCATCCGCGCCGCGCAATGAGCTGACCACCAGCGAAGTGCCGATAATCTGCCAGCGCTGAATGACCTCCGCCGGCCAGCCGAATTCGATAAGACTCGACTGTTCACCGTCCTCGATAATGGTCGTGCGAGCGTTGCTGCTGGCGATATAAAAACGATCGGCGCCGCTGCCGCCTTCCACCCGGCAGTCAAGTCCGTAGAGGGCAATCGTATCGTCACCGCCGCCGGCGCTGATGCGGTCGTAGCCATTGGCGGAAATCTGGTTGGCCTCATCGTTTCCGCTGACACGGCTGGTGCCTTTGCGCAGTGTCGAGACGTTTTCGATCGAAGTGAGTTGCGCGACCTCAACGGCATCGACCGCAGGGTCAAGGCCTCGCAGCGCCACTCGGCCGCTGTGCAGATTGATGTCGTGGCCGATGTGGCGGGTGTCGCTGAGCGGGCGGCTGCCTTCGAAGGCCAGTGTGTCGGAACCTGCGCCGCCATCCAGCACATTGAGGTGCGCGGGTTTGTTGATCCGGTTCAATTCCTGCTCGGTGATGTCCTGATAAAACGCATCGTTCCTGTCGCCCCCGGTCAGTGCCTTGTGATCCGCGCGATAGGTGAACAGATTGGGTTTGTCCCGGACGCCGATGACCCGATCGTTGCCGTCGCCCAGGCGCCAGAAAATGCCTTTGTCGTCACCGGCACTGCCCGATACTTTGCCTTGGAGATTGGCGGGCAGGCCGTTGCCGGCATCGATCACGTCGTCACCCGCGACAACGACTGTCTGGTTGTCGAGCTTGAACGGCTGTTGACCGGTGCTTTCGTCCCATTGGTAGCGCCAGATTTCCACGGGCTTCAATTCGACCTGGAAGGCGCCGTTGATCACGTGTTCGATGGAGTGCTTGTAGGCGCCCTCCAGCATGTCCCTGGCCGACAATTCGAGCTGCTGCTGGTGGTCTCGATAGCCCTTGGAAAGCTTGAAACGGTCCAGTACGTCTTGATCCAGTTCCTTGTTGGTGAAGGCGAACCAGCCGGAGCGCAGGCGTTCCTCAAAGGTCAGTTCGATGTAGTCATCGATGTCGTCCACGACCCGGGCGGCCTGGTAGATCATCGACGCGGCGATGAGCAACCCCGCAGCGACGAGTCCGACCGGCCCGGCGACGCTGCCAAAACCGGCCAGCGCAGCGACGCCCAGCACCAGGCTGAGACTGGCACCCGCAACACTCAGACCGCCGCTGACGTAGTGATCCTGGGCCACTTTGCCCTGCGCCGCGGCGGCAGCATTGAACGATTTGATCGCATCGGCAATATCGAAAGGCAGGGTGATTGCGCTGGCGAACATCCCGGCACCGCGGCTCATGTATTTGCCGACCGACGTCAGCGGGAAATACTTCAGCGCGGTGCCGCCATTCCTGAGCATCGCTTCACCGGTCCTGGTCAGCCCTCGCTCGATGATCAGTGAGCCGAATTCGGCGGCAATCGAGCCACCCTGAAAAACCGCTTCCAGGGTGTCGCCGTGCTTGATCGCATCAATCATGGCCTTGTAGCCGCTATAGATGCCGAATGCCTGCATACCGACGCCGGCGCCGCTCATCAAGTAGCTTTTGTTTTTGCTGATCCAGCCCGGCGCATTTTCCAGCGCATCGGCGCGGTGGATATCCAGTTTCTGCGCGGCTTTGCCCAATTGGTTCAGACGATCCATCGCGCTGCCGGGGTCGATGGCGGTGTCGGCGACGAACAGCGGTGCGGCATCGACGGAACGTTTGCAGGCGATCTCGTAGAACAGCATCGCCGCCACACCGCTGTCAGCGATGTCCACGGACTTCAAGCGCGCCTGCACCCTGTCGGCGTCGAAATTCAGTCCGTTTATAAAGGCTTGATCCGCTCGCTGCATGCCGGCATTCGCCGTACTGATGGGCTGGCCATTGACCGTCGCACCCAAAGCCTGAAGCTCGACCCGGCTGGCCATCACCTCGCCGATGCGCAAGGGGCCGAAATGTTTGTCGAGGGATTTGAGCGTGCGTCGGTAGGGGGCATCCGCGTCGTCTGGCGGTGTTGCGCTGTTGAGGATGCCAGCCAATGGCGCATGAAGGTTGGCCGAGGCGCTGATGGGGGCGACCTGGATGGGGCTGATGCTGACATTCTGCAGCGGGGGCGTGATCATTTTTGACATGTCATTAATCCTTTAATGAAGTGCGTAGCAATCCCGGTATCCGTACCGGTGTGTCACGAGGTTTGAGTCGGTTCAGGCCACCTGACGTCGTAGGCGAATTCGTCGCCGCGCCCCGACAGCCGGAGCACGGGCTTGCCCGCAGCCTCGGCTTTGTCGATCAACTGATCGTATTCGGATTTGTTCTGGTGTCCGGCATGGGTGGCGGCTTTGATGCGCTTGGCGCTTGCGCCTGCTTGCGCTTTGATGTCGTCGATCTTCACCGCTTTGGTCAGGGCCGAGTTGAGCAGCCAGATGCGCTCGGCATCCAGTCCGCTGCGGGTGACTGAAATCAGCCCTTCGAAGTCGTCGGAGGGAAACCAGGTCGGAGGTGTATTGCGCGCCGCTGAATTGAAACTCATGTTTTCTTCATGAGGCACCACTTCCAGGCCGCGGGTGTCGAGTACATACAAAAACATTTCCTGCTGGCGGGTGCGCGTTGATTCATAGCGACGATCGTGATCCCACGGCACCGTGTCTGCGGCATCTGACCATTCGGACGATGTGGTGCTTTCTGTGTCACTGGCATCGCTGCCCGAATCGCTATCATCGGCATCCCGTCCCGGGTGTTTGTTGGTCTGTCTGTTGAAGCGCAAGTACTCGGGATCAGGCTCGCTCGCGTACATCTTCCCTTCTTTGAGACTGAAGGTGGCACTCATCGGTTTGTGCGTGGTTGCCCCAGGTTCGTGGTGATAGCGCGGCAGCATGAAGCCATCATTGGCGAGTTCGAACGGTGTGCGCTCGTCGCCACGGAACAGCGCCGGGATGTCCGTGCGGTACAGGCAATTGTTCTTGTTGCGCAGATAGCCGAGTTTGCTCAGCAGCGCGTCGCGCACCGGCGCGGTCATGCTGGTTTCGGGGCTGTACCAGGCATGCCGGGCATCGCGCTTGAGGTTGAGTTCCTTGACGGCGTCCTGGGTCATCTGTTCGAGGCGCTGTGGATTGGCGATGTCGTCGATCAGGCTTTTGTGGGCTTGCGCCCAGTCAGGCATTTTCGGTTCGGTCTTCAGGTCTTGTTGCAAGCGGGTCAACTGACTCGGCAGCAGGTTGTAGGACTGCAGGAATGCCTCGCGCTGGGTCAGGCTCATGGTCGGGTGCAGCCAGCGCAGGGTATCGCGCAGCAAATCACGGTAGGGGTTCGTGATGTTGGGAACCGCCCACAGCGGACTCTTGCCGCTGGCTTGGGCATCGGTTCGAAAACGCCAGAGATCCTGGCCGTGGATGTCATACGCCTGCCAGATCTCGAGATCGGTCCAGTGCTTCAAGAGCGTGGGCTGGGCACCGAAACCGCCGGCCGGTGGATCGACCGGGATCCAGTTACCGAAGGCGTCCAGGAAGGCCAATTGCGTGATCGTCTTGTTCGACCCGAAAGAAGGTGCCAATTCGTAATAGCCTTGGGCATCCGGCGAACGCGGTGATGGCTTGTACAGATTCTGATCGAGGGGGGCGGGGCGGGGCCGTTTTGCGAGGGGGGCGGTTCCGGGTGGCGGCGCAGGTCGTTTCGTCGAGGCCATGATTGGCGCCGGATGCTCCGTCAGGCGCCAGGTCAATCGGCCTTCGTTCCGGTAAAGCACCGGCCCGGACGCTGATCGCTCAGAGACCAACTTGCAGCGATAAACCCCGGCGGCATCCTGACCGACATGGGTAGTGCGCAAGCCTCCTTCATGTTCGACGTCGACAAACTGGCGTCCGACGATCCAGCGAAAACCGTCATCCTCCGCCGGTTTCATGCCGCGCAGGAAGTCGTCGCGCAGCCAATAAGTGTCGGGCGAACTATCGTTTGCGAGGCGGGCAGGACTCGTAACCGGCATGGCCTGGATGGCCACGGCAGGCGGGGTGTTGTCGATGATCGGGCGACCGCTAGCGGTGGGGACGAAATCCTCGCCACTCGGCGAACCCGGTACCCGGAAAATGGAAGGCCCGCTGGTAGCGAAGGGCGTTTCGGTTCGCAGGGGCGGGAATGTGCTCGAGTCAGGTTGCTGCGTTGAGGGCTGGGGTGGTTTGCGCGGTATCTTTGGACTCATGGAGTACTCGAAATCAGTTGATGTATTGAACCCCTCGATTTGTAAGTTGAGTTGTTTGTCTGGCAGGCAAGTGCAAGCAGTCTCACTTTAATGGCGAGAATTTGCCGAAGGGCTTCAAGGGTTGTGGATTTAATCTAACTGGTTTTTCAAGTTATGGAAGGCGTTGTTGTAGCGGTTTACAGGTGATGTGTAACTTCTATTGTTTTTGTTTTGAAGTGTAGGAAGTTGCAGTTTTTATAGATAGGAAGTTTTACTTTGGATGAGTAAGGTTTGATAAGGGAATAGCGCTGCTCATGTCGGATATTTCCTAAAAGAGCAGCGCGAAGGGAATAAGGCTTGTATATCGCCTCATTCAGTAGGCGTAACGCAACAACGTATGGGGCAGATGCCGCAGGACGAAAAAGCCAAACAGCGCCAACATGGCCGGCAAGATCAGCCACCAGATCTTGAACGGCATGGGATTGAGCGGGGTTTTGCGCTGGCTCAGCCATAAGGCAGCGGCGCAGACACAAGCGGCAAGCATGGCGCCGGCCAATACGTCGGTTGGCCAATGAGCGCCCAGATAGACCCGCGACAGCGCGATGGCGAGGGCCGGAATACAGGCGATCAGCAACCAGGTCAGGCGCATGCGCGGTGGCTGTCCGCGACCCGCCAGCACGGCCAGGGTCAGAAACAGCGCAAATGAACCTGATGCGTGGCCGCTGGGCATGCTGTAAGTGGTCAGCGGATCGCTCAGCACTTCCGGGCGCACCCGGGCGAAGAAGTATTTGGTCCCGGTGTTCGCCAGTGCGGTGACCAGCAACGTGCCGCCGACGAAAATCGCCTGGCGCCATTGCCGGCACAACAGCAACAGACCTGTCAGCAGGACGCTGAACAGCAGCATGTTGCGGAATTCACCAATCAGGGTCAGCGTGACCGCGATTTCATCGAGCACCGGTTGGCGATGTTCCTGCACCAGCGTCATCACGCCTTGATCGAGTGCTGTCAGGTACGGATAGCCGATGAACAGACCGATCAGTATCAACAGGCTCATGCTGCTGATCCAGATTGTTGCGCGGCGGTGCCGGCGCAGGCTGCTGTTCACGCTGAGGCCGACCATCACGGCGACGCTGCCGGCGACAATCCCGGCCTCCAGCCAGAACCCTTCAGGCAATGGCAGGCGGAAGGCCGCGCCGGTGGCCCAACCGGGCAGCAGATAAGCCAGACTCCAGCCGGCGGCGGCCAATAGACTGACAGCGGCGAAACGCGGGAAGGGCATGTCGCACATGCCGGCGACCATTGGCAGCATCGGCCGCAACGGCCCGATAAAGCGACCGACCAGCAGGCTGGCGATGCCGTAGCGCTGGAAGTAGGACTCGGCGCCGGCCATCCATTCCGGATGATGGCGCAGCCCTGGCAGGCGCCGAATGTTCTGGTGGAAATGGCGGCCGAGGAAATACGAAACGGCATCGCCGAGAATCCCGCCGAGAAAACCCAACAGCAACGTTTCGCTCAGCGACAGTGCGCCGCTGCCAGCCAGTACAGCGACGGCAAACAGCAGCACGGTGCCCGGCACGATCAAACCGGCAATCGCCAGGCATTCCACAAAGGCAACAATGAACACCGCAGCAGCCAGCCACTGTGGATTGGCTGCCAGCCAGCCGGTCACGCTATCGAGCCATGGGCCCATACAGAAAAACTCCAAATCATTAATGGCCTCCTGTAGGAGCTGCCGAAGGCTGCGATCTTTTGATCTTGATCCTGAAAGCAAGATCAAAAGATCGCAGCCTTCGGCAGCTCCTACATGAGTGTGTGTTTACAGCAGAAAATAATCCCGGCCTTCGACCTGACCGCGTCGCAGCGGGTTCCGCGTGCACCATTGCGCATAGGTTGCGTCGACAAAACGGTACATCAGATGTTCGTCACGGCCATGGGGAATGCCCAAACGTGTGGTTTGAATGATGTGCGAAGGCGCCGGTCCGGTGTCTTCCACCAACAGGACTTCATGATCGAAACGCTTGGCGTCCCACATCGGCACCTTCAGCCCCAGCGCCTTGCACAGCAGGGTTTGCCCGGCGCAGAGCTTTTGCGAAGGACGCGCACGTCCCTGAGCATCAGGGTTATTCAACAGCATCTGCGCCAGACTCGCCGGCCCGCTGATTTCATCGACCCACGGATAGGCGGATTTGATCAATACCGCATTGCCCGGCCCTTGCGCGCTGAAATTCAACGAGTCACCGCCACGGGCGTAATACATATAGATGTGGCCGCCGTCCAGAAACAAAGCCTTACGCTTTTCTGTGTAGCCGAGGGACGCGTGACTGCCTTTTTCCGCGCAGTAATAGGCTTCGGTTTCGATAATTCGCGCGCTCAGCCACAGATCGCCGACGCGATGGCGTATGACTTTGCCGAGCAGATCCTGCGCCAGCACTTGCGCATCTCGGTCGAAAAAGGCGTCCGGCAGCCCCAGCGGCAGGCGTTCGGCGTGGGAGCGAGCGGTCAGGTTGGACATGGCAGGCAAGGTATATCCAGGCTGAAGAGGTCGTGATGATAACAACGCACGGCTTAATTGGGCCTGAACGCCGGTGAATCTGCGCTCATTTTGACCATCCGCCCGTCACCGCTGTTAGTCCCGGGACGCGACAGCTATAATCTGCCGCTTTCCTCTTTGCCAAGACCCCAGCAGACCATGACTGAGTCCGTTCTTGACTACATGACCCGATTGGGTCGCGCCGCCCGCGAAGCCTCCCGGGTCATCGGCCGTGCCAGCACCGCGCAGAAAAACCGCGCCTTGCAGGCTGCTGCCAATGCCCTGGACGCCGCGCGTGCCGAGCTTGCCGCCGCCAATGAGCAGGATTTGGCCGCCGGTCGCGCCAATGGTCTGGAACCCGCTTTGCTGGAGCGTCTGGAACTGACCCCGGCGCGCATCGACGGCATGATCGTTGGCCTGCGTCAGGTCGCGGCACTGCCGGACCCGGTCGGTGCGATCCGTGACATGAGCTTCCGTCCGTCGGGCATTCAGGTCGGCAAGATGCGCGTGCCGCTGGGCGTGATCGGGATCATCTACGAATCGCGTCCCAACGTGACCATCGATGCTGCGAGCCTGTGCCTGAAGTCCGGCAACGCGACCATCCTGCGCGGTGGCTCCGAGGCGATTCACTCCAACCGCGCGATTGCCGCGTGCATTCAACGCGGTCTGGCCGAGGCTGAATTGCCCGCCGCCGTGGTGCAAGTGGTTGAAACCACCGACCGTGCCGCCGTCGGCGCGATGATCACCATGCCCGAGTACGTCGATGTGATCGTGCCGCGCGGTGGTCGTGGCCTGATCGAACGCATCAGCCGCGATGCCCGGGTGCCGGTGATCAAACACCTGGATGGCATCTGCCACGTTTACGTCAGCGCCCATGCCGATCTGCCGAAAGCCCAGCGCATCGCCTTCAATGCCAAGACTTATCGTTACGGAATTTGCGGTGCGATGGAGACCTTGCTGGTCGATCAAAAGGTTGCGCAAGATTTCCTGCCGTCGATGGCCGCCCAGTTCCGCGAAAAAGGCGTCGAACTGCGTGGCTGCGAGCGCACCCTAGCGATTATTGACGCCGTTGCGGCCAGCGAAGACGACTGGAGCACCGAGTACCTGGCGCCGATCCTGTCGATCCGTGTGGTTGAGGGTCTGGATCAGGCGATCGAACACATCAACCATTACGGCTCCCATCACACCGACTCGATTGTCAGCGAAAACCTCGCCGATACCCGTCGCTTTGTGGCGGAAGTCGACTCAGCGTCGGTGATGATCAATACCCCGACGTGCTTCGCCGATGGATTTGAATACGGATTGGGTGCCGAGATCGGCATTTCTACTGATAAGCTGCACGCCCGCGGCCCGGTGGGCCTCGAAGGACTGACCTGCGAGAAGTACATCGTGGTCGGTGATGGCCAGTTGCGCGGCCAGGCGACGGTCTGACTTGACCGACCTCGACCTGACAGCGCCGCAAACCGGCAGCGAGTCCCGCCCCCGACGCATCGGCGTATTGGGCGGTACGTTCGATCCGGTGCACATCGGCCATTTGCGCGGGGGCCTGGAAGTCGCCGAAGCGCTGGCGCTCGACGAGTTGCGCCTGATGCCGAATGCGCGGCCGCCACATCGCGGTACGCCGCAGGTGTCTGCGCAGGATCGGCTGGCGATGGTCGAATGCGCGGTGGCCGGCATGCCGCCGCTGGTGGTGGACGCCCGCGAATTGCAGCGGGACAAGCCGTCCTGGACCATTGATACCCTGGAGTCGATGCGGGCTGAAATGTCCGCCGAGACCCAGGTTTTTCTGCTTTTGGGCTGGGACGCATTTTGCGGCCTGCCCACTTGGCACCGCTGGGAAGAGTTGCTCCAGCATTGCCACATCCTGGTGCTACAGCGCCCGGACGCCGACAGCGAACCGCCGGATGCCTTGCGCAACCTGCTGGCAGCGCGTTCGGTGAGCGACCCGCTGGCCCTGAAGGGGCCGAGCGGACAGATTGCATTCGTCTGGCAGACACCGCTCGCGGTTTCCGCCACCCAGATCCGTCAACTGCTGGCCAGCGGTAAGTCGGTACGTTTCCTGGTGCCCGACGCGGTCCTGGCCTACATCGATGCGCACGGTCTTTACCGTGCGTCGAACTGAGCAAGGCGTGCTTCACTGATACGAATCCACGTATCGCCAAGCCGCCGAATATATGAGCAAAACGAGTTTTATATGACTGACAAAGACCAAACCAAAGTAAAGCGCAAAGGCACATTCAAGAGCGCCCCGCTGCCAGAACCGGTCAACACCAATGAGCCGCTGAAGGGCGACGAACTGGTCAAGCTGGCTGTAGCCGCGCTGGAAGACGTCAAGGCACAAGACATCCAGATCATTGATGTTCGCGACAAGCAGAGCATCACTGACTACATGATCATCGCCACTGGTACGTCCAACCGCCAGATCAACGCGATGCTCGACAAGGTTCGCGAAGAAGTCAAAAAGCAGGGCGCCAAGCCGCTGGGCGAAGAAGGCAAGGGCGACAGCGACTGGGTGCTGTTGGACCTGGACCTGGTGATCGTGCACATGATGACTGCCTCGGCACGTCAGTTCTACGACCTGGAGCGCCTGTGGGCCGGTGCCGAGCAGAGCCGTGCGGCCGACGCCAAGCACCACAGCCCGGAAAACACCCACGAGCATTTCACCAAGCTCAACAAAGACCAGCTGTAAGGGATTGCTGTGCGACTGCGCCTGATCGCCGTCGGTTCACGCATGCCCAAGTGGGTGGAAGAAGGCTGGCATGAATATGCCAAGCGTCTTCCGTCCGAGCTGGCGCTGGAACTGGTGGAAATACCGCTCAATACCCGTGGCAAGAATGCCGACGTGGCCCGATTCATCCGCCAGGAAGGCGAAGCCATGCTGGCCAAGGTCGGGCCGAACGAGCGGATCGTCACGCTGGAAGTCCACGGCAAACCCTGGAGCACCGAGCAGCTGGCGGTCGAACTCGACCGCTGGCGGCTGGATTCGCGCACGGTCAATTTCATGGTCGGTGGCCCGGAAGGGCTGGCGCCGGAAGTCTGCGCCCGTGCCGATCAGCGCTGGTCGTTGTCGCCGCTGACGTTGCCGCACCCGCTGGTGCGGATCCTGATCGGCGAACAGTTGTATCGTGCCTGGACCGTGCTGTCCGGTCACCCTTACCACAAGTAATCCAGCCCTCATGTCTCAGCCGATCCGCATCAAGGACCACGAAAAGGACGCACGCTTAGTGCGTAGCCGCGTCGTGTTCGGGGCCATTGCGATCATGCTGCTGATCGGCGTGTTGATTGCGCGGCTGTATTACTTGCAGGTGATTCAGTACGAGTACCACTCGACGCTGTCGGAAAACAACCGCGTCCACGTGCAGCCGATTCCGCCGACCCGCGGGCTGATTTTCGACCGCAACGGCGTGGTGGTAGCGGACAACCGTCCCAGCTTCAGTCTGAGCATGACCCGCGAGCGCTCCGGCGACTGGCAGCAAGTGCTCGACGTCATTGTCGAAGTGCTCGAGCTGACGCCCGAGGACCGGGTGATCTTCGAGAAGCGCATGCGCCAGGGGCGCCGACCATTCGAGCCGGTGCCAATTCTGTTCGAGCTGAGCGAAGAGCAGATCGCCCGCATCGCGGTGAACCAGTTCCGCCTGCCGGGCGTGGAAGTGGTTGCGCAGCTGGTTCGTCACTACCCGCAGGGCGCGCATTTCGCGCACTCGGTGGGGTATATGGGGCGGATCAACGAGAAAGAGCTGAAGAGCCTCGATCCGGTCAACTACAGCGGCACCCATCACATCGGCAAAACCGGCATCGAGCGTTTCTACGAGCCGGAATTGCACGGTCAGGTCGGTTACGAAGAAGTCGAGACCAACGCCCGAGGCCGCGTGTTGCGTGTGCTCAAACGCACCGATCCAATTCCCGGCAAGGACATCGTCCTGAGCCTGGACATCAAATTGCAGGAAGCGGCGGAAGCAGCGCTGGGCGGGCGTCGTGGCGCGGTGGTGGCGCTGGATCCGAAGACCGGCGAAGTGCTGGCAATGGTCAGTCAGCCGAGTTTCGACCCGAATCTGTTCGTCACCGGCATCAGCTTCAAGGCCTATGCCGAGTTGCGTGACTCGATCGACCGGCCATTGTTCAACCGCGTGCTGCGCGGTCTGTACCCGCCGGGTTCGACGATCAAACCGGCGGTGGCGATTGCCGGTCTTGATTCCGGCGTAGTGACGGCATCGAGCCGGGTGTTCGACCCGGGCTACTACATGCTGCCCAACTACGATCACAAATACCGTAACTGGAACCGCACCGGTGACGGCTTCGTCGATCTCGACACGGCGATCATGCGGTCCAACGACACCTACTTCTATGACTTGGCGCACAAGCTCGGCATTGATCGGTTGTCGACTTACATGAACAAATTCGGCATCGGCCAGAAGGTCTCGCTGGACATGTTCGAAGAATCCCCCGGCCTGATGCCGTCCCGCGAATGGAAACGGGCGACGCGTAAACAGGCGTGGTTCCCGGGCGAAACCCTGATCCTCGGGATCGGCCAGGGCTACATGCAATCAACGCCGCTGCAACTGGCCCAGGCCACGGCGCTGGTTGCCAACAAAGGCATCTGGAATCGTCCGCACTTGGCCAAATCCCTCGAAGGGGTGAAACCGGTGGATGAAAACCCGATGCCGGACATTGTCCTGCGCGACCCGTCGGACTGGGCCAAGGTCAATCACGGCATGCAGCAGGTGATGCACGGCGCTCGCGGTACCGCGCGCAAAGCAGCGATCGGCGCGCAATACCGGATTGCCGGCAAGTCCGGTACGGCGCAGGTCGTGGCGATCAAGCAGGGCGAAAAGTACGACCGCTCCAAGGTTCAGGAACGCCACCGCGACCACGCCTTGTTCGTCGGTTTTGCCCCGGCTGATGACCCGAAAATTGTTGTTTCGGTGATGGTCGAGAACGGTGAGTCCGGCTCCGGTGTCGCCGCGCCCGTGGTGCGTCAGGTCATGGACGCCTGGCTGCTCGATCAGGACGGACGTTTGAAGGCCGAATACGCCAGCCCAATCAGTGCGGAGGCTACGGCCCGTGATGAATAACTTTGATCGCATGCTCTCCAGTGAGGATGTGATGCGTCGCCGCGCGACGTTGCTGCAAAGACTGCATATCGATGGCCCGCTGCTGATCCTGCTGCTGATTCTCGCCGCCGGTAGCCTGTTCGTGCTGTATTCGGCGAGTGGCAAGAGTTGGGATCTACTGGCTAAACAGGCCACTTCGTTCGGTATCGGCCTGGTGTCGATGATCGTCATCGCCCAGTTCGAGCCGCGCTTCATGGCCCGTTGGGTGCCGCTCGGTTACGTGATCGGCGTGGTGTTGCTGTTGGTGGTGGACATCATGGGCCACAACGCCATGGGCGCCACACGCTGGATCAACATCCCCGGAGTGATCCGCTTCCAGCCCTCGGAATTCATGAAGATCCTGATGCCGGCGACCATCGCTTGGTATCTGTCCAAGCGCACGTTGCCGCCGCAGCTCAAGCACGTCGGCATCAGCCTGATGCTGATCGGTGTGCCGTTCATCCTGATCGTCCGTCAGCCTGACCTCGGTACTTCGCTGCTGATTCTGGCGGGTGGTGCGTTCGTGCTGTTCATGGGCGGGCTGCGCTGGCGCTGGATTCTCAGCGTGCTGGCGGCGGCGATTCCGGTGTCGGTCGCCATGTGGTTTTTCATCATGCACGACTACCAGAAGCAGCGAATCCTGACCTTCCTCGACCCGGAAAGTGATCCGCTCGGCACTGGCTGGAACATCATTCAGTCGAAAGCCGCGATCGGTTCCGGCGGCGTGTTCGGCAAGGGCTGGCTGCTCGGCACCCAGTCACACCTGGACTTCCTGCCCGAAAGCCACACCGACTTCATCATTGCCGTACTCGGCGAAGAGTTTGGCCTGGTGGGTATTTGTGCGCTGCTGCTGATCTATCTGTTGCTGATTGGCCGGGGGCTGGTGATTACCGCTCAGGCACAAACGCTGTTCGGCAAATTGCTCGCCGGTGCGTTGACCATGACGTTTTTTGTTTACGTTTTCGTCAACATCGGTATGGTCAGTGGCCTGTTGCCGGTCGTAGGGGTACCGTTGCCGTTCATTAGCTACGGAGGAACTTCGCTGGTGACGCTGCTGTCAGCGTTTGGGGTTTTGATGTCGATCCATACCCATCGCAAGTGGATCGCACAGGTTTGAATAAGGTGAAGAGTTCAATGCAAGTAATGCGTGGCTGGGCGACTCGATGCGCGCCGCTGGTTGGCCTGATGGGCCTCCTGGGCAGCGTGCAGGAAGCGCTGGCCGGCGAATACGAAGGCTCGCCTCAGGTGGCCGAATTCGTCGGTGAAATGACCCGCGACTATGGTTTTGCCGGTGAGCAGCTGATGGCGGTATTCCGCGAGGCTCAGCGCAAGCAGGCGATTCTCGACGCCATTTCCAGGCCCGCCGAGCGCGTCAAGCAGTGGAAAGAATACCGTCCAATGTTCATCACCGATGCACGCATCGCCCGTGGTGTGGACTTCTGGCGTCAGCACGAGGCGACGTTGGCCCGTGCCGAGCAGGAATACGGCGTACCGGCACAAGTCATCGTGTCGATCATCGGCGTTGAAACCTTTTTCGGACGTAATACCGGTAATTACCGGGTGATCGATGCCTTGTCGACGCTCGGTTTCGACTATCCTCCCCGTGCCGAATTTTTCCGCAAGGAGCTGCGTGAGTTCCTGCTGCTGGCGCGTGAAGAACAGGTCGACCCATTGACCCTCAAAGGCTCGTACGCCGGGGCCATGGGCCTGCCGCAGTTCATGCCGAGCAGCTTTCGCGCGTATGCGGTGGATTTCGACGGTGACGGCCACATCAATATCTGGAACAACCCGGATGATGCGATCGGCAGCGTCGCGAGCTATTTCAAGCGTCACGGCTGGGTCGCGGGTGAGCCTGTGGTCAGCCGCGCCGATGTCCGTGGCGAGCAGGTCGATGAAGGCCTGACCACCGGTATCGAGCCGACGAAAACGGTTGGAGAGTTGCGGGCGCTGGGCTGGTCAAGTCATGATGCGCTGCGCGATGATATGCCGGTTACTGCATTTCGCCTCGAAGGCGACAACGGCCCTGAATACTGGATGGGCCTGAAGAATTTTTACGCGATCACGCGTTATAACCGCAGCGTGATGTACGCCATGGCCGTACATCAACTGTCTGAACAGCTGGTACAAGCACGGGGCGTCAAGTAATGCGGGCATTGCCTAACAATAAACCCCTGAAGCTGGTGGCATTCGCTGCGTTGGCGGTGCTGGTTGCCAGCTGTTCGACCAGTCGTTCGCCGACACCGAAAACCTCCAATACCGCTGTGCGAGCGCAGCCGGGCCTGGACATCAATCGCGCGCACAAAGATGGCGCGCCGTGGTGGGACGTCGATGTTTCGCGCATCCCCGATGCCACGCCGACCCTGCACACCGGTCCGTACAAGGCCAACCCGTACACCGTACTGGGCAAAACCTATTTCCCGTTGCAGGAATCCAAGACCTACGTCGCCTCTGGCACGGCGTCCTGGTACGGCACCAAGTTTCACGGCCAGAACACCGCCAATGGCGAGGTTTACGACCTGTACGGCATGAGTGCCGCCCACAAGACATTGCCACTGCCAAGTTACGTTCGGGTGACCAACCTGGACAACAACCGCACGGTGATCCTGCGGGTCAACGACCGTGGGCCGTTCTATTCCGATCGCATCATCGACTTGTCGTACGCGGCCGCGAAAAAACTCGGTTACGCCGAAACCGGCACGGCGCGGGTCAAGGTTGAAGGCATCGATCCGCAGCAATACTGGGCTGCCAAGGGCCGTCCGGCACCGTTGATGCTCAACGAGCCGCAGGTCGCGCAGAACAGCGCGCCGGTGATCACGGCCTCGGCCGGCACCGTCGAGCAATGGACGCCGCCACCGCAACAACATGCCTCTGACACCGTCCCCGTGCCGATGAGTGCAAAAAAAAACGCTTCTGCAACAGCAACTGGCCAGTATCTGCAGGTGGGCGCGTTCGCCAACCCGGACGCTGCAGAACTCCTGAGGTCGAAGCTCAGCGGGATGGTGAGCGCTCCGGTGTTCATCAGCTCGATCGTGCGCAATCAGCAGACCCTGCACCGGGTTCGCCTGGGGCCGATCGGCTCGCCGGGTGAAATTGCCCAGGTGCAGAACAGTGTGCGTCTGGCCAACCTTGGTTCGCCAAGTGTGGTCACCGAGTAAGCAAAACGTAGATCTTGATTGACGGTTCACCAGCGATTGGGGGGTGAATCAGGTTGTTGGCTCGTCGAAGAACAAAAGCCCGGCAAGGGTGACTGGAGTGAGCAACTGAACACGCGATGGCTCGTTAGAAAGTCATCTGATTAAATTTTGTCCGCAAGGACAGTTTCCATTAGCGATTTCGAGAGACGGATGAACATCACCACCTTTGCCAAACGCCTGTGTCTGCTAGTCCCGCTGCTCCTCTCGCCAGCCGCCTTCGCGGCCGAGATGATGCCGTCGCCACCGCAACTGGCCGCCAAAGCCTACGTTCTGATGGATGCCAGCAGCGGCAACGTGCTGGTCGAGAACAATGGCGATCAGCGTCTGCCACCGGCCAGCCTGACCAAGCTGATGACCGCGTACATCGCGACCCTGGAAATCCGTCGTGGCCAGATCGGTGAAAACGATCCGGTGACCGTCAGCGAAAACGCCTGGCGTACCGGCGGTTCGCGGATGTTCATCAAGGTCGGCTCGCAGGTGACTGTCAGCGACCTGCTGCACGGCATCATCATCCAGTCCGGCAACGACGCCAGCGTGGCGCTGTCCGAGCACATCGCCGGCAGCGAAGATGCGTTCGCCGACCTGATGAACAAGACCGTGACTGATCTGGGCATGACCAATTCCCACTTCATGAACCCGACCGGTCTGCCAAACCCTGAGCATTACTCGTCGGCTCACGACATGGCGATCCTGGCCCGTGCGATCATCCATGAAGACCCGGCTCACTACGCGATCTACTCGCAGAAAGAGTTCTTCTGGAACGGCATCAAGCAGCCTAACCGCAACCTGCTGCTGTGGCGCGACAAGACCGTTGACGGTCTGAAAACCGGTCACACCGACGAAGCCGGCTACTGCATGGTGTCCTCGGCTGTACGTGACGGCCAGCGTCTGATCGCCGTGGTGTTCGGCACCAACAGCGAAGTGGCTCGCGCCGCTGAAACCCAGAAGCTGCTGACCTACGGCTTCCGCTTCTTCGAAACCCAGACCTTCTATCAGAAGGGCACCGAACTGGCTCAGGCCCCGGTGTGGAAAGGCACCACCAATCAAGTCAAGGCCGGCTTGGCTGAAGACCTGACCATGACCCTGCCAAAAGGCCAGCTGAAGAAGCTCGCTGCCAGCATGACCATGAACCCGCAACTGACCGCGCCAATCGCCAAGGGCGACGTGATCGGTAAAGTCGAAGTCAAACTGGAAGACAAGGTCGTGCACAGTGCTGACCTGATCGCTCTGGATGGCGTCGAGGAGGGTGGTATCTTCCGCCGCATGTGGGATAGCATCCGTCTATTCTTCTACGGCTTGTTCAACTGATTTGTGTTGACCTGCATGGCCCCGCCCCGATCCGGTGCGGGGCCATGTGCGTTACCACGGCTTGCGCTCAAGAGGCCGTTACGCCATGACCGATACCGAAGTAAAGGCGCCAAAGATCGAATTCCCGCAGACCGACTATCCGATTAAGGTGATCAGCGATACGGGTGTTGGCAACAAGGACAAGATCATCGAGATCGTCCTGAAACACGCGACCATCAACGATAAGCGCATCGACGAGCGTCAAAGCACCAACGGTAAATACACCACGATTCAGTTGCACATCGTCGCGACCGATCAGGATCAGCTGTACAACATCAACAGCGAACTGCGGGCGACCGGCTTCGTGCATATGGTGTTGTGATGCCGGGCACGCTGGGCTTTCGCGAGCTCGGCCAGATGGCCTACGAGCCGGTCTGGCATGCCATGCAACGTTTTACCAACGAACGCGGCAGCGATGCCGCTGACGAAATCTGGCTCGTCGAACACCCGCCGGTGTTCACTCAGGGCCAGGCCGGCAAGGCCGAACACTTGTTGCTGCCGGGAGATATCCCGGTGGTGCAGGTCGATCGCGGCGGGCAAGTGACTTATCATGGCCCCGGCCAGTTGGTGGCCTACCTGTTGCTGGATGTACGCAAGCTGGGTTTCGGCGTGCGTGATCTGGTCAGTCGCATGGAGCTTTGCCTGATTGAACTGCTGGCCAGCTACGGCGTAACTGCTGCAGCCAAGCCAGATGCTCCCGGCGTCTATGTCGATGGAGCGAAAATCGCTTCTCTGGGTTTGCGGATTCGCCACGGTTGTTCCTTTCATGGCCTGGCCCTGAACGTGGATATGAACCTGGAACCGTTTCGACGGATTAATCCCTGCGGCTATGCCGGGCTGGCGATGACCCAGCTGAGCGAGCACGCAGGATCGATTGAATTTGCCGAGGTAAGTGCCCGGCTGCGCGCGCAGCTCGTCAAACACCTCGACTATGCTGAGCAGACGACCCTGACGGGCGGAATCGACTGATATGACTACTGATGCAGTGCAAACCATGATCCCGACGCTCGACGTGACCGAGCGCCCGGCCCCGCGTCCCAAGGTAGAAGCCGGCGTCAAGCTGCGCGGCGCCGAGAAGGTTGCACGCATCCCGGTAAAGATCATTCCGACCACCGAACTGCCGAAGAAGCCTGACTGGATTCGTGTCCGCATCCCGGTTTCGCCGGAAGTCGACCGTATCAAAAGCCTGCTGCGTAAACACAAACTGCACAGCGTCTGCGAAGAAGCGTCCTGCCCGAACCTCGGCGAATGCTTCTCCGGCGGCACCGCGACGTTCATGATCATGGGTGACATCTGCACCCGTCGCTGCCCGTTCTGCGACGTTGGCCACGGCCGTCCGAAGCCACTGGACGTCAACGAGCCGGAAAGCCTGGCCATTGCCATTGCCGACCTCAAGCTCAAGTACGTGGTGATCACCTCGGTTGACCGCGACGACCTGCGCGACGGCGGTGCCCAGCACTTTGCCGACTGCATCCGCGAAATCCGCAAACTGTCGCCCAACGTGCAGCTGGAAACTCTGGTTCCGGACTACCGTGGTCGCATGGATGTCGCTCTGGAAATCACCGCGGCCGAGCCGCCGGATGTGTTCAACCACAACCTGGAAACCGTGCCACGCCTGTACAAGGCTGCGCGTCCGGGTTCGGACTACCAGTGGTCGCTGACTCTGCTGCAACGCTTCAAGCAGATGATGCCGCACATTCCAACCAAATCCGGCCTGATGCTGGGTCTGGGCGAGACCGACGAAGAAGTCATCGAAGTCATGAAGCGCATGCGCGAACACGACATCGACATGCTGACCCTCGGTCAGTATCTGCAGCCCTCGCGTAGCCACTTGCCGGTGCAGCGTTTCGTGCACCCGGACACCTTCGCCTGGTTCGCCGAGGAAGGTTACAAGATGGGCTTCAAGAACGTCGCCTCGGGCCCGTTGGTGCGTTCTTCGTACCACGCAGACGAGCAGGCCAAGCTGGTCAAGGCTGAGCTGCTGGGTTCCTGATTCAGCGTTGATTGAAAATGCCCGCCGAGGTTTTAACGCCCGGCGGGCATTTTTTTGCCCGTCTTACATTCGATACTGATTTTTCCTGCAACCTGCGGCGTGGCTGACCCTCTTCTGTTTAGCGCCGTTCCTGACTACTGTGTGTGCATGACTTCACAGGGAGATCCAAGGATGACCGTTCGACCAACCCACACACTTTGCCCGCACAAAGCCGTGCCTGCGCTGCCCTCGGAAGGGCTGATCGGCGTCATTGCGCCTGCCGGCCCCGGTGCTCTGGACACCGATAAGGCGGTGCAATGGATGCGCGCCCGTGGCTATGGGTTGAAGGTATTTCCCGGCGTCTACGAGAAGGACGGCTATCTGGCCGGCAGTGACGATGTGCGTCTGCACGATCTGCACGCAGCGTTCGTTGATCCCGAGGTCGATGCGATCATTTGCCTGCGCGGCGGCTACGGCACGCCGCGATTGCTCGACCGCATCGACTACGACCTGCTGAGCCGCAACGCCAAGCCATTCGTTGGCTACAGCGATATCACCGCGCTGCACCTGGCCATCAGTCGTTATGCCGGATTCGTGACCTTTCACGGGCCGCTGCTCAATGCCGACCTGTTGGGTGACAAGGAGCCGCCGACGGTCACCTCGTTCTTCGCCATGCTGCGTGGGCAATTGAAGGCAGGGAGTGTGTTTAGCCATCCGGTGGCTTATCCATTGACCACAGTCGAGCCTGGTGTCGCGCATGGGCGCTTGCTCGGCGGTAATCTGGCGATGATCGCTTCGACGTTGGGTACGCCTTACGAAATCGATGTCGAGGGGGTGATTCTGCTCATCGAAGACATCAACGAGCCGCTGTATCGCATTGATCGCTTGCTCACCCAGATGCGTCTGGCCGGCAAGTTGGCCAAATTGCGCGGGGTGTTGGTCGGGGATATTGCCGGCGTGGATGTCGAAGCGCTGAACCGCTTGCTCAAGCAGACCTTCGAGCCTTTGCGAATTCCGGTTTTGTCTGGCTGGCGCAGCGGGCATTGCGATCCGAACCTGACGCTGCCGATGGGCGCACTGGTGCGGCTGGATGCGGGGAAGCAGGAATTGATGCTGGAGCAGGATGTGGTGATCAAGGCCTGAAGGTTTACTGCCTGATAGTCAGTCTTCGCGAGCAAGCTCGCTCCCACATTTGATCTGTGGCGTTCACAGAACCAGTGTGGGAGCGAGCTTGCTCGCGAAAGCGATATCAGCCATACGACAATCGTTCTACTGAGTCCGCAGGCTTTCCAGCAACTTGTGCGTCGGATACCCATCCGCCGGCCAGCCAAACGACTGCTGGGCACTGCGAATCGCTTTACGCGTATTGGCGCCAATAATCCCGTCCGCCGTGCCGGCATCGTAATTGCGCGCGCTCAGCAGGGTCTGCAATTCCATACGCTCGGTGCGGCTAAGCGGCAGGTCATCTTTAGGCCAGCTCCCGTTGATCAAGCCGCCACCGCTGAAACGCTCGGACAACAGGCTCACTGCCAGCGCGTACGACGAGGAGTTGTTGTACTTGAGGATCGCGCGGAAGTTGTCGAGGATCAGAAACGCTGGGCCACGGTAGCCGGCGGGCAGCAGCAAGGCGGCGGACAATTGATCCGAACCGGCTGGCACCTGAGCACCGTTTGGCAGGCTCACGCCCAACTGACGCCATTCGGCAACGCTCTTGCGAATCGCACCATCAGCCAGCGTGTAATTGAAACTGCCCGGCAATTGCACTTCAAAACCCCACGGCTGGCCACGCTGCCAGCCAGAGCTTTGCAGGTAATGCGCGGTCGAGGCCAGTGCGTCAGCAGGGCTGCCCCAGATATCGCGGCGACCGTCACCGTCGAAGTCCACAGCATGGGTGTTGTAGGTGGTCGGAATGAACTGGGTCTGTCCCATCGCGCCGGCCCAGGAACCGAGCATCTTCTCCGGCGTGATATCGCCTTGTTGCAGGATCTGTAGTGCGGCGATCAGCTGTGCGTGAGCAAAGCCCGGGCGACGGCCTTCGTAGGCGAGGGTGGCGAGCGAGTTGATCACCGACTTGCTGCCCTGGAACTGGCCGAAGTTGCTTTCCATGCCCCAAACCGATACCAGCGCCTGACGGTCAACACCATATCGTTGTTCGATGCTTTGCAGAATATCGGCGTACTGGCTGATCAGTGCCTGACCTTTACGCACGCGCAGTGGCGAAAGCGCGCCATCGAGGTATTCCCACACCGGGCGGGAGAACTCGGGTTGGCTGCGGTCGGCCCGAATCACACTGGCGTCGAAGCTGACATTGGCAAAGGCGCGATCGAACAGGTCAGCGCGGATCCCGGCGGCCAGCGCATCTTTACGGAAGCCAGCCTGCCATTCAGCAAAGGTCTGGGTCGGCTGGAGATCCAGAGGGTCGGCGGACGGCACTACCGGCGGGATAATCGCTGGGGCCGTGGCGACAGGAGCGGCTTGAAGAGGTTGCGCATCGGCTGCGGTCGGTTTTTCCGCGCAGGCGACAAGCAGAATGAAGCTGGAGGCAGCGATCAGTTGGCGAACAGGCCAACGACGGGAAAGACTTAGGGGCATGCACAGTTCCAGGAAAACGAATCAGGTGCAGACCTTAACATGACCGGGGGGTACTGCGCTTTAAGCGGCCAGAAAGTAAGAAGCCTCCCAGCTGTCAGACTGGAAGGCTTCGCGGCGGTAGCTGCCTTTACCCTTGGTTGGTCGTTCCTGGCGGCTGCGGAACAGGGGTTGGGCGACAATGGATTTGGCCTTGTTGGGGCCATGTTTCGATGGCTTTTTGCTCATGAGGGTTCTCTCGAGTGAGTGGGTTTTGCGGGGGAAATAATCTGCCGATGTCGGGCGTCTGTCCAGTCCCTGATAGGTAGGAATGTTCTGACGCTTTCGCGAGCAAGCTCGCTCCCACATTGAAATGCATTCCAAATGTGGGAGCGAGCTTGCTCGCGAATGGCCGTTATGCGGTAGAGCAGGTTATTCGGCGGGGAGTGTCAGACGCTGGCCAGACATCAACAGCGCCAAGCGGCTCAGGCTCATCCACGGCGACCCGGCAGCCTGGCCTTTGATCTGCGCGTCGATCCGCTGCGCTTCCAGCAGCAACTGCGCCCAGCGTTGCGCCGAGTAGCGTTGCAGGGCTTTGCTCATCAGCGGTTTGCGCTTGTCCCACACTGGCGGTTTTGCCTGGCTGAAACACTTGTCCAGCGGCGTGCCCTGACTGTACTGCAACGAAATATTGGCCAGCAGCCGCAGCTCCCGCGCCAGCGCCCAGAGAATCACCGGCGGTTCGACGCCTTCGCCACGCAAGCCTTCAAGCATGCGCAGCGCATGTGCCGGTTCACCGTTGAGCACGGCATCGGTCAGGCCGAACACGTCGAACCGCGCACTGTCGGCCACAGCGGCCTGCACGGTTTCGACGGTGATCTGTGCACCTTCGGCCATCAGCTTGAGCTTCTCGATTTCCTGCGCGGCGGCGAGCAGGTTGCCCTCGACACGCGCAGCAATCAATTCGACGGCGTCCTGACTCGCCGATAGCCCGGCCTGAGAGAGACGCTGACGAATCCAGCTCGGCAACTGATTGGCGTCCACCGGCCAGATCTGAATGAACTGGGTTTGCTGACCTTCGACCAGCGCCTTGCCCCACTTGGTTTTCTGCGCGCTGCCATCCATCTTGGGCAGGCTGATCAGCAGCACCGTGTCTTCGGCGGGACGCGAGCAATATTCGATGAATGCAGCGGCGCCTTTGTCACCGGGCTTGCCCGAAGGCAGTCGCAGTTCCAGCAGGCGTTTTTCCGAGAACAGCGACATGCTGGCGCCGGCCTGCAACAACGTGCCCCAATCGAAATTGGCGTCCGCGGCGAAAACCTGGCGTTCATCAAATCCTTGCTGGCGCGCAGCATTGCGGATGGCGTCGGCGGCTTCCTGACACAGCAGCGGGTCATCGCCGCTGATGATGTAGACCGGTGCCAAAGCACCTTGCAGGTGTTTACCGAGTTGGGCGGGAGCGAGCTTCATAAGAAATGCCGAACGGGGCGCCTGAGCGCCCCGAACGTCTTACGGCTGCGGTACTTCGAGCGGCGACTGACGCGGGGTTTCCGCTTCAGCCTTTTGTGCCGCTTGCAGCGCATCGGCTTCTGCCTTGGCGCGGTCATTGGCGGCTTGCTGCAGCTGCTGCAGTTGACCCGGGGTCAGTTGCTGCAGACGCAGCATCATGCGTTGGACCAGTTCGCGAGTGGTTTCGCGACGGGCGTCGTTGGCTTCCTGATCGGAGCCCACAAGGTTGTTACCGTCGTGAATAAACACTTTCTGAACTTCAAGCTTGTCGCTCAGCAGTTGCAGGTTCTTGTCGCCACGGATCTCGTAGTTCAGAACCGTACTGACTTGATACTCGCCCGTACGACCGGCACCGGCGTAGCTGAGGATACGCTGGCTCTCCTGCTGGTCTGCCAGGTAGAGCTTGTACGGGGCACCGCTGTAAACCTTGACGCCACTCGACTCCAGCATCTGGCGCAGTTGCGTGACCGTCTCGCCGTAGGCGTTACGGGCGCTCAGATCGAGTTCCTTGATCGACAGTTCGTTGGTGCCGGTACCGCGCAGCTGGAAACCGCAGGCGCTCAACAGAACGGCGAGGCCCATCACCAGCAGATTGCGTTTGATCATTGTGTTGCTCCCCTTGAAACCACGTGGGCCGACTGTACGGCCCGAAAGGTTTTACTTGGCGTCAGGCAAACCTGACGCCCGATCCAATTAGCTGGCGACGATGTTGACCAGTTTTCCCGGCACAACGATCACTTTACGAATCGTCAGGCCGTCGACGAAACGCAGTACGTTTTCGTTACCGCGCGCTGCCGCTTCGACTTCTTCGCGGGTCGCGCTGGCCGGCATTTCAATCTGGCCGCGCAGCTTGCCGTTGACCTGGATCACCAGGGTCAGGCTGTCCTGCACCAGCGCGCTTTCGTCGACTGCCGGCCAGCCAGCATCGATGACTGCGTCGGCGTGACCCAGCTTGTTCCACAGTTCGTGGCTGATGTGCGGCGTGATTGGCGCCAGCAACAGCGTCACAGCTTCCAGGCCTTCGTGAATCAACGCACGATCCTGCTCGGTAGCTTGTGCGGCTTTTTCCAGCACGTTCATCAGCGTCATCACCTGAGCGATGGCGGTGTTGAATTTGTGGTTCTGGCCGACATCATGGCTGGCTTGCTTGATGGCTACGTGGATCGAGCGGCGAACGGCTTTCTGCTCGTCGTTCAGGCCGGCGATGTCCAGTTTGCCCGGCAAGCCCTGAGTGACGTGGGCTTGCGCCAGGCGCCAGACGCGTTTGAGGAAGCGGTGCGAACCTTCAACGCCGGAGTCGGACCACTCAGCACTCATGTCGGGTGGCGAAGCGAACATCATGAACAGGCGGCAGGTATCAGCGCCGAACTGATCGATCATCGACTGTGGGTCGACGCCGTTGTTCTTGGACTTGGCCATCTTCTCGGTGCCACCGATTTCCACCGGCAGACCGTCGGACTTCAGTTTGGCGCTGATGACCTTGGCTTTGCTGTCGCGCTCGAGTTCCACGTCTGCCGGATTGAACCAGGTGTAGGCACCATTGGCTTCGCGACGATAGTAAGTCTCGGCGATCACCATGCCTTGGGTCAGCAGGTTCTTGAACGGCTCGTTCGAGCTGACCAGGCCTTCGTCACGCATCAGTTTGTGGAAGAAGCGAGCGTACAACAGGTGAAGAATGGCGTGTTCGATACCGCCGATGTACTGATCGACCGGCAGCCAGTGATCGGCCGCGGATTTTTCCACCAGACCGCCTTCAAAGTGCGGCGAGGCGTAACGGGCGTAGTACCACGACGACTCGACGAAGGTGTCCATGGTGTCGGTTTCACGCTTGGCAGGCTGGCCGCATTTCGGGCAGCTGCACTCGTAGAACTCAGGCATGCGTGCCAGCGGCGAACCGGCGCCGTCCGGCACCACGTCTTCCGGCAGGACCACAGGCAGTTGATCTTCCGGCACTGGCACGTCACCGCAAGCATCACAGTGGATGATCGGGATCGGGCAGCCCCAGTAGCGCTGGCGGCTGATGCCCCAGTCGCGCAGGCGGAATTGGGTGCGCGAGGCGCCCAGTTCTTTCTTGATCAGGGCCACTTCCATCGCGTCGAACGCGCCAGCGAAGTCCAGGCCGTCGAACTCACCGGAGTTGATCAGCGTGCCGTGCTCGCCGTAGGCGTCTTGCCAAGGGGCCGGGTTGCTGTCGCCGGAGCTGGTACGCACCACCGATTTCACCGGCAGGCTGTACTTGTGGGCGAATTCGAAATCGCGCTCGTCGTGCGCCGGTACCGCCATTACAGCGCCGTCGCCGTAATGCATCAGCACGTAGTTGGCGACCCACACCGGCAGTTTTTCACCGGTCAGCGGGTGCTCGACGAACAGGCCGGTTGGCAGGCCTTTCTTCTCTTGCGTGGCAACGTCGGCTTCGGCAACGCTGCCGCCCTTGCATTCAGCGATGAACGCTTGCAGCCCGGTGTTGTTTTTTGCCGCCAGAGTGGCCAGTGGATGCTCGGCAGCCACGGCGACATAGGTCGCGCCCATCAGGGTGTCCGGACGGGTAGTGAAGACTTTGAGAGTGCCGGCTTCGCCGATCGAGTCGACGTTGTACGGGAACTGCACTTCCATGCCGCGGGATTTGCCGATCCAGTTGCGCTGCATGGTCTTGACCTGTTCAGGCCAGCCAGTCAGTTCGTCGAGGCTCTCCAGCAGCTCATCCGCGTAGGCGGTGATCTTGAAGTAGTACATCGGGATTTCGCGCTTTTCGATCAGCGCGCCGGAACGCCAGCCGCGACCGTCGATCACCTGTTCGTTAGCGAGAACGGTCTGGTCGATCGGGTCCCAGTTCACGGTGCCGTTTTTACGGTAGATCACGCCTTTTTCGAACAGGCGAGTGAACAGCCATTGTTCCCAGCGGTAGTAATCCGGCTTGCAGGTAGTCACCTCGCGCGACCAGTCGACCGCCAGACCCAGGCTGCGCAGCTGGGTTTTCATGTAGGCGATGTTTTCGTAGGTCCACTTGGCGGGGGCGACATTGTTCTTCATCGCGGCGTTTTCCGCCGGCATGCCGAACGCGTCCCAACCCATCGGTTGCAGAACGTTTTTGCCGAGCATGCGCTGGTAGCGGGAGATCACGTCGCCGATGGTGTAGTTGCGCACGTGCCCCATGTGTAGCTTGCCGCTGGGGTAAGGGAACATCGACAGGCAGTAATAGGTTTCCTTGCCTGGCTGTTCACTGACTTCAAAGGACTTTTGCTCGTCCCAGAACGATTGGGCGGCGGCTTCGATTTCACGGGGCTGATATTGTTCGTGCATGGCTACTTTTGTACTGGATAGGGGTGGCCTAATCCTCTTCAACGCAGGTTCCGGGGTTGGCCCGGACGAGCTGGAAGTGGAATTACAGGAAGCGCCGTAGCATACATGACCGCGCTTGGCCTAGGGAAACCCTGATTACAGCTGTTTTTCCCGGCCAATCCGTGGCGAGGGCCGTTGGTCGCGGCGTGCAGCCGGTTTGTGCAGCGAAGCTAAGCTCTAACTGGGGAGTGAGTCTTATCTTCAATGAGGTGAGGGATGGTGGAGCAACGGCAGAAAAAAGTGACTAAACCCGAGTTGTACGAAAGGTTGATCGACCGTCTGGGTATGGCCCTGGACGCTGTAAAAACCGCTGACCGGCTGCGCGACGAGCGCCCCCTGGAACTGGAATTGCGTGGCTTGAGTCCCGCCGAGTTCAAACTGGTCAAGGCCTATCTGGATCGCAGTGAACGTGAAACGCACGGATGCTTGTCACAGGCAGTGAAGCAGCTCGATGCAGCACATTCGGCCAAGGTCATCTGGCTCAAGGACAAGGCGCCCGGCAGAGACACCGTCAAGGTTCGCTCTCTGCAGGCCAAGTAAGCGCATGGCAGGTCAAGAACCGGATCTTTTTCAACAGGATCCCACCTATTGGTTGTAACGCTTAATTAACACTCTTAGGCTTCGGGCATCTCTGGAGATGCCCGATGCCCTTTCGTTATTTCATCAAACAACTTTTATTGCCGCCCGGCATTCTCTTGCTGCTGTTGCTGGCTGCGTGGTGGCTGCGCCGCTCACGGCCGCGACTCGCAGGCGTGTGTTTTGCCCTTGGCTTTGGCGGCTTATGGCTGATGAGCTTGCCGGTGGTCGTGCAGTTGGGCGCAAAAGCGCTGGAGCGCGACCCACCGCTGGCCCGAGAAGAGTGGACAACGCTGGCGCAGCGGGCTGACGCCATTGTGGTGTTGGGCTCCGGGCGCGAGCGCGGCGATCTTGCGTGGGGTGAGGATCAGCCGACCGGCGTGGGGCTTGAACGTCAGCGTTACGCGGCGCGACTGGCCAAAGCGTCGGGCTTGCCGATTCTGACCACGGGTGGCTTGCATTACGGAACGCCGCCGACCGAGGCCAAACTGATGGCGGATTCATTGCGCGACGATTTCGGTGTGACGGTGCGCTGGCAGGAAGGTGAAAGCCGTACCACGTGGGAAAACGCCAAACTCACCGCCGATATTCTGTTGCCGCAGGGGATCAAACGCGTGGTTGTCGTCACTCAGGCCTGGCACATGCCGCGCTCGGTGTGGAGTTTTCAACAGGCGGGATTTGAAGTGGTGCCGGCGCCGGTCGGGTTTCTCGGTACCGATAACGCAAGACCGTTTGGTGGCTGGCTGCCGGAGTTCAAGTCGATCTGGCAGAGCGGGCAGTTGCTGAACGAGGCGGTGGGGCAGGTGGGGTATTCGTTGTTCTACCGCGGTGATTGATCGTTCCCACGCTCTGCGTGGGAACGCATCCCGTGGCGCTCTGCGCCACATCCGAAGCGGAACGCTGCCGGGGGGCTTTAAAGGGTTTTCGACATCCGGCTCGCCATCAGTGCCCAGCCAAACAGCAGCAAGCAGACAATGATCAACGGCCACGAGCGCCATTGCAGATACGGCGTCAGGTTGTGCATCGGCACCACTTCACCGTACAAAATCCCTTGTTCGAACTGCGGGATCTGCTCGGTGATCTGCCCGAACGGGTTGATCAGTCCGGTCACGCCGTTGTTGGTTGCGCGGATCATCCAGCGCCCGGCTTCCAGTGCACGCATTTGCGCCATCTGCAAATGTTGCAGGGGGCCAATCGAGGTGCCGAACCAGGTGTCGTTGCTGATCGTCAGCAACAGGTCGCTGCGCGCCGACAGGCTGGCGGCAAACTCCGGATACACCACTTCGTAGCAGATGAACGGCGCGATCTGATAACCCTTGGCCTGCAACAGTGCCTGATCCGCCGGGCCACGGGCGAAGTCCGACATCGGCAGGTCGAAAAAAGCAATCAGTCCGCGCAATACATCCTGCAGCGGCACGTATTCACCAAACGGCACCAGTTTCTGTTTCAGATAAGTGCCATCGCCTTCGCCCACCACGGTGATGCCGTTGAAGAAACGCTTTTCGTGACGAACCGTTTCGCGGATCGGCACACCAGTGATCAGCGCCGATTTACGCTCGGCAGCGAAGGTGCCCATCATGCTCAGGTAGCCTTCGGCAGATTCCTTGAGCACCGGCACGGCGGTTTCCGGCCAGATCAGCAGGTCCACCGGTTTCGAACGGAAACTCAAATCGCGATACAGCGCCAGTTGCGCGTTGAGTTCGGCCGGATCCCATTTCATGCTCTGGGCGACGTTGCCCTGAATCGCGGCAACACTCAGCGGCGCGCCGGACGGGCTGGTCCAGGCGTAGCCCTTGAGTGCAATGCCCACCACCCACGGCCCAACCAGCAGCACGAGACCTGCGGCAATAAAACCTTTGCGGCCGGTTTGCAGCAGACGCGGCGCGTTGTAGATCAGCGCCGCAGTCAATGCCAGCACGAACGACACCAGCCACATGCCACCGACTGGCGCGAGTCCGGACAGCGGCCCGTCGAGTTGACTGTAACCGGAATACAGCCACGGGAAACCGGTGAGGAACCAGCCGCGAAACGCTTCCTGGCCCACCCACAAAGCGGCAAACGCCAAGGCATCGGCCACCGGTGCTTCGTTACGGCGCAACCAGCGCGCCCACAACCAGGCGGGCAGGGCAAAGAACCAGGCAATCGCCGCCGTAAACAACAGCATCAGGAAACCGGCCAGCAGCACCGAAGCGCCGCCGAAATGGTGAATGCTGTAATAGATCCAGCTGGTGCCGGCGCCGAACAGGCCGAAACCGAAGCACCAGCCACGGCCCAGTGCCTGACGCGGGGTCAGCTCGCGCAAACCGGCATAAAACAAGCCGACCGCCAGCAAAGCCAGCGGCCAGATGTTGAAAGGTGCCAGAGCAAAAGTGGTGATTGCACCGGCCGCCACGGCCAGCAAGTTACCGGGCCAGCCGGGGCGGGTTGTCCAGCGCATTTCAGTCCTTAGAATTAACGAGCAATTGGCGTCAGTCGCAGCAAATGAATCCGACGGCTGTCGGCGTTCAGGATGCGGAAGCGATAGGCGCCGATTTCAGTGATTTCGTTACGTTTTGGCAAGTGCCCGAACGCGCTCATCACCAGGCCGCCGACGGTGTCGAATTCATCGTCGGAGAATTCGCTGTCGAAGAACTCGTTGAAGTTTTCGATCGGCGTCAGGGCCTTGATCAGAAAGTCGCCACTTGGCAGTGGCTTGATGTAGCTGTCTTCTTCGACGTCGTGCTCGTCTTCGATATCGCCAACGATCTGTTCCAGCACGTCTTCGATCGTTACCAGACCGGCCACACCGCCGTATTCGTCGATGACGATGGCCATGTGGTTGTGGTTGGCGCGGAATTCACGCAGCAACACGTTCAGACGCTTGGACTCCGGCACGAAGGTGGCCGGGCGCAGCAGATCCTTGATGTTGAAGCTGTCGCCGTTTTCCTTGAGGATCAGCGGCAGCAGATCCTTGGCCAGCAGCACGCCCATCACGTCGTCATGGCTTTCGCCGATGACCGGATAGCGCGAGTGGGCCGAATCGACCACGGCCGGGAGGAATTCACGGGGTGTCTGGGTCGCCTTGATGCTGATCATCTGCGAACGCGGCACCATGATGTCGCGTACTTGCAGGTCAGCCACCTGAATGGCGCCTTCGACGATGGCCAGCGCTTCGCTGTCCAGCAGTTTGTTCTGATGTGCATCACGCAGCAGCTCGAGAAGCTCCTGCCGGTTCTTCGGCTCGTGGGCAAAAGCCTGGGTCAGTTTACCCAGCCATGACTTCTGCCCGTTGCTCGATCGATCTTCGCTCATAGCGATTACTCTGAATCCTTTGTTGTAACGATAGGGGATGTTTCGGGTTCGTCGTCCGCGTACGGATCGGGATAGCCCAGTTCAGCAAGCAACTCGCGTTCCAGTGCTTCCATTTCTTCGGCTTCTTCGTCATCTATATGGTCGTAACCGAGCAGATGCAAGCAGCCGTGAATGACCAGATGTGCCCAGTGGGCCTTTAGTTCCTTGCCCTGTTCAGCGGCCTCACGCTCGACCACGGCCACGCAGATCACCAGATCGCCAAGCAATGGGATGTCGAGAAACTCGTCGGGCACTTCAGCCGGGAACGACAGGACGTTGGTCGCGTAATCCTTGTGGCGCCAGGTGTGATTGAGCTCGCGGCCTTCTTCCTCGTCGACCAGACGAATGGTCATTTCCGAGTCGGCGGTGCGCTGGCGCAGGGCCAGTTCGCACCACAGGCGGAAGTCAGCCTCGCTCGGCGCGCTCGCTTCAGTCGCGATTTGCAGGTCTAGCTCAAGCATTTCGCGGGGTGTCCTTGGGTGCTTCGTCACGGTTTTCGAAGCGCTCGTAGGCTTCGACGATCCGCTGGACCAAAGGATGGCGCACGACGTCTTTAGGCTGGAAATGGGTGAAGCTGATACCCGGTACGTCTTTGAGCACTTCGATCACATGGTGCAGACCCGACTTGGTGCCTTTCGGCAGGTCGACCTGGGTGATGTCACCGGTGATGACGGCGGTAGAACCGAAGCCGATCCGGGTCAGGAACATTTTCATTTGTTCGACGGTGGTGTTCTGGCTCTCGTCGAGAATGATGAAGCTGTTGTTCAGCGTGCGACCGCGCATATAGGCCAGTGGCGCAACTTCGATCACCTGACGTTCGATCAGCTTGGCCACGTATTCGAAGCCGAGCATCTCGTAGAGTGCGTCGTAGAGCGGGCGCAGGTACGGGTCGATCTTCTGCGACAGGTCGCCGGGCAGGAAGCCGAGTTTTTCACCCGCTTCAACCGCCGGACGCACCAGCAGGATGCGGCGGATCTGCTCGCGTTCCAGTGCATCGACAGCGCACGCCACGGCCAGATAGGTCTTGCCGGTACCGGCCGGGCCAATGCCGAAGTTGATGTCGTTGCCGAGGATTTCCTTCACGTAGCGCAGTTGATTCAAGCCGCGCGGGCGAATCATGCCTTTCTTGGTGCGCAGGGCAACGGACGCTTCGGCGGGGGCGTGATTGTCCAGCTCGACCACGGCCGATTCCTGCAGGAACAGGTGCACCGTATCCGGCGACAGCTCTGAACCTTTGGTTTCCCGGTACAGGCGACGAATCAGATTTTCCGCAGAAGTGGTGTGTTTGGGGTCGCCGATCAGCTCGAACTGGTTTCCGCGGTTGCGGATCTCGATCGTCAGGCGCTGTTCGATCAAGCGCAAATGCTCGTCGAATTGCCCGCACAGATTGGCGAAGCGGCGAGCCTCAAAGGGCTCGAGGATAAAACGATGTGGTTCTATGGGTGCGTTCAAGGTCGTATTTAGCCGCCCTGGGGCAATTAAGATGAAATCAAGGATAACGCCAGAGGCCTGGGTGCGAAAGCTCTTAAATATTCTTGGCGTCGACACCATCAAGATCGCAGCCTTCGGCAGCTCCTACAGGAGAATGTAATCCATGTAGGAGCTGCCGAAGGCTGCGATCTTTTGCATTTATTGGATCAGCGAGCCGCGCAGCGAGTGCGGTTGTGCAGCGTCGATGTGTACATCAGCAAACTGACCGATCAGGGTTGGATTTTCGCAGCGGAAGTTGACGATACGATTATTCTCGGTACGTCCTTGCAGCTCGCCCGGATCTTTCTTCGAGTAATCGGTCACCAGAATCCGCTGTGTCGAACCAACCATTTGTCGGCTGATCTCGAAACCTTGCTGATTCAAGCGATGTTGCAGCGCGTTCAAACGTTCTTTCTTCAACTCTTCCGGGGTGTCGTCGGCCAGATCGGCGGCCGGGGTGCCCGGGCGCTGGCTGTAAACGAACGAGTAGGAAAAGTCGAAACCGACGTCGGCAATCAGCTTCATGGTCTGTTCGAAATCTTTCTCGGTCTCGCCGGGGAAGCCGACGATGAAGTCCGAGCTGATGCAGATCCCCGGCACAGCGGCGCGCAATTTGCGCAGCTTGGATTTGTACTCCAGCGCGGTGTGATTGCGCTTCATCGCTGCGAGAATCCGGTCGGAGCCCGACTGCACAGGCAAGTGCAGGTGTTTCACCAGTTCCGGCACATCGGCGTGGGCCTGGATCAGGCTGTCGGAGAACTCCAGCGGGTGCGAAGTGGTGTAGCGGATGCGGTCGATGCCGTCGATGGCGGCGACAACGCGGATCAGCTCGGCCAGATCGGCGAGACGACCGTCATGAGTGGTGCCGCGATAGCCGTTGACGTTCTGCCCCAGCAGGGTCACTTCACGCACGCCGTTTTCGGCGAGGTGGATGACTTCGGCGATCACGTCGTCGAATGGCCGGCTGACTTCTTCGCCACGGGTGTAAGGCACCACGCAGAACGTGCAGTACTTGCTGCAGCCTTCCATCACCGACACATAAGCACTCGGGCCATCGATGCGCGGCTCGGGCAAGTGGTCGAATTTCTCGATTTCCGGAAACGACACGTCGACCTGCGGCAGCTTGGTGATGCGCGCGGCGTCGATCATCTCCGGCAGGCGGTGCAGGGTCTGCGGGCCGAACACGACGTCGACGTACGGCGCGCGATCACGGATCGCCGCGCCTTCCTGGCTGGCCACGCAACCGCCGACGGCGATGACCATGTCCGGGTTGGCCAGTTTCAGTTCGCGCCAGCGGCCCAGCTGCGAATACACGCGATCCTGGGCGCGCTCGCGGATCGAGCAGGTGTTGAGCAGAATCACGTCGGCGTCTTCCGCGCGAGCGGTGACTTCCAGGGCCTGATGTTCACCCAGCAGATCGACCATGCGCGAGCTGTCGTACTCGTTCATCTGGCAACCGTGGGTTTCGATGTAAAGCTTCTTGGCCATGGAATAGGGTCATCACGTGATTCAAAGAACCCGGCATTATAGGGAACAAGCCTTCAGGTTCCTACCGCTGCGCGTCCGGTGGCTATGCTATAGTTTGCGCCCTCATTTTTATCCCCGACGTTATCCCCCCGCCATGACCAAACGCGAAGCTCCAATCTATAAGGTGATTTTCCTCAACCAGGGCCAGGTGTTCGAAATGTACGCCAAGCAGATCTATCAAAGTGATCTGTGGGGCTTTCTGGAAGTGGAAGAGTTCGTCTTTGGCGAGCGCACGCAAGTGGTCGTCGACCCGAGCGAAGAAAAGCTCAAGGCGCAGTTCGAAGGCGTGGTGCGCAGCTTTGTGCCGATGCATTCGATCGTGCGTATCGACGAAGTGGAACGTCTGGGCACCCCGAAAATCAGCGAAGCCCGCGGCGCGGTCGGCAATGTGATGCCGTTCCCGATGCCGATGCCTGAGAAGTAAGCTTCAAGACCGAGTCGTCTCATTCGCGAGCAAGTCGAATCGTCGCACCGTCGCTCCCACAGGGGATCTTCTGAACACTGGAGATCTACTGTGGGAGCGAGCTTGCTCGCGAAGGGGCCGGAAAGGTCGGCGCAAAAATCAGGGAAGGGGCGAGAACGGCGTACGCCCATCGGCGCTTTGCAGTTCCATCAGGTATTTACGGAAAATTTGCCCGAGCACCTGGGTCGCGGTTTCGAGGTCTTCGCGGGACATTTTTTCGGAGACTTCGTCGGCCGTGTCCAGCGCGTCTTCAGCGCCGTTGACCGCGGCCATCTTCAACACGATATACGCCTGAATGTTGTTGGCCTGCACGCCTTCACCGTGGAAGAACATCGTGCCGAGTTTGAACTGTGCCTGAGCGTGGCCTTGCAGCGAGGCTTTTTCAAAATAGCTCAGGGCTTGATTGAGGTCGCGCGGCGCAATCTTGCCGTCGTAGTAGAACTCACCCAACTCGTATTGCGCTTGCGCATCCCCTTCGTCCGCCGCTTTCTGGCAGGCGGCCAGTGCCTGCGTGACGTCTTGCGGCTGAGTATTGAGGGTGCAACGACCCATCGCCGGGATCAACAACGAGTTGCCGCCTGCTTGTGCATGCGCGAGCAGGGGCTGAAGGAGCAACAGGCAGCCCAAGGCAAGGGTGCGGCCGGTGCGGTTCATGGGAATCGACTTACCTCTGAAGGGCACGCGGACCCATCGAGGGATCCAATAAGCGCGCATTATGAAATAAGCAGGGCCAACCTTACAAAGTCTTTACTCGTTTTTCTGCTGCGCGGGGAATATATCGCCCACTTTAGGGGAGATTTTTAGCAGGGGCATCGGAAAAACAGCGTGGGTGTAGGTGAATGCTGACGCTGGCGATAGCCAACGTCAGCGGTACGGCGATTACTTTAGTGCAGCGAAGGCGCGTTCGGCCGCGTCCAGGGTCAGTTTCAACTCGGCTTCGCCGTGAGCGATCGAGGTGAAACCGGCTTCGAAGGCGCTCGGTGCCAGGTACACACCACCTTCCAGCATCAGGTGGAAGAAGCGCCCGAACAGTGCAGCGTCGCTGGCCATCACGTCTTCAAAAGTGACGATGTCGTCGGCGCCGCTGAAGTACAGACCGAACATGCCGCCAGCCTGGGTAGTCACGAACGGAATGCCAGCGGCATCGGCGCGCTGTTGCAGGCCGTCGAGCAGGCGCGTGGTGTAGTCGGTCAGCTCGGCGTGGAAACCCGGACGGCTGATCAAACGCAGGGTGGTCAAACCAGCAGCCATTGCCAACGGGTTACCCGACAACGTGCCGGCCTGATACACCGGCCCCAGCGGCGCGATGCGTTCCATGATTTCACGCTTGCCGCCGAAGCAGCCGACCGGCATGCCGCCGCCGATGATCTTGCCGAAGGTGGTCAGGTCAGGGTTTACGCCGTAGTGCGCTTGGGCACCGCCGAGGGCGACACGGAAACCGGTCATCACTTCGTCGAAAATCAGCACCACGCCATGCTTGTCGCACAGCGAACGCAGGCCTTCGAGGAAACCCGGCGCCGGTGGTACGCAGTTCATGTTGCCGGCCACCGGCTCAACGATGATGCATGCCACTTCCTGGCCTACTTCAGCGAGCATCTTTTCCACAGCGTCGATGTCGTTGAATGGCAGGGTCAGGGTGTGTTTGGCGAATGCTGCCGGTACGCCAGCCGAGCTCGGTACGCCTTGGGTCAGGGCGCCGGAACCGGCCTTGACCAGCAGGCTGTCGGAGTGGCCGTGGTAGCAGCCTTCGAATTTGATGATGCTGTCGCGGCCGGTGTAACCACGGGCCAGACGGATCGCACTCATGGTCGCTTCGGTGCCGGAGCTGACCATACGCACCATGTCCATCGATGGCACCAGCGAGCAAACCAGGTCGGCCATCTCGGTTTCCATCGCGGTCGGCGCGCCGTACGACAAGCCGTGTTGCAGCTGGTTACGCACCGCGTCGAGCACGTCCGGGTGGCTGTGGCCGAGGATCATCGGGCCCCACGAACCAACGTAATCGACATAGCGCTTGTCGTCTTCATCCGTAACGTAAGCGCCTTCGGCGTGTTTGAAGAACAGCGGGGTGCCGCCAACGCTCTTGAACGCACGAACGGGCGAGTTCACGCCACCGGGGATGTGTTTCTGGGCATTGGCAAACAGGGTTTCGGAACGAGACATGATCGGGCTCTCAAATCAGACTTTCAGTAATTCATTGAACGCGCGGGCGCGGCGGGTCACTTCGGCGGTGCTCTCGGCACCAAACAGACCGTGGACTACGGCGAGCAGGTCGACCCCATGGGCCACCAGCGGTGCGGCGTTGTCGAGGGTGATGCCGCCAATCGCGCAGATCGGCAGGTGCAGCGTGCGTTTGGCTTCGTCGAGCAGATCGAGGCTGCAGGTCGGTGCGCCGGGCTTGGTGTTGGAATTGAAGAAGCGACCGAAAGCGACATAGCTCGCGCCTTCTTTGGCCGCTTGTTCGGCCAGCGCGATTTGCGCGTGGCAGGTCGAACCGATGATTGCTTTGGAGCCGAGCAGGGCGCGGGTCGGCGACAGCGGGCCGTCGGTCTGGCCGAGGTGCACGCCGACGTTGAGGCGTGCGGCCAGTTCGGCGTCATCGTTGATGATCAGTTGCGTCTTGTAGCGCTCGCACAGATCGCGCAACGCTTCGGCCTCGCGCAGACGGCGGGCCTCGTCGCTGCTCTTGTCGCGGTATTGCAGCAGGGTGACGCCGCCTTCCAGCGCCGCCTCCACGTAAGACAGAAACTTGCCGGCCAGCAAATCGCTGTCGGTAATGGCATACAGGCCACGTAGTTTCATCGGGCAGACCTCACGACGTTACGAGCAGAAATCCAGCGGCAGGCGACGCGGGACGAACTGGCCTTTGCCCAGTTGTTCTGCATCGCGCAGGGTGCGCCAGGTGTAATCCAATGCACTGCGCACGGCGCTGGCGAGGTGTTCGCCCTGCGCCAGGCGACCGGCCAAAGCACTGGCCAGTGTGCAACCGGAACCGTGATAGCTGCCCGGCAGGCGCTGGCAGATAAAGGTTTCACGCAGACCGTCGCGGCTGTACACGCGGTTGTGGATTTCAGTTTCGTCGCCGTGGCCGCCGGTGATCAGCAGGTTTTTGACGAACGGCAGGAGTTTTTCAGCGCACTCGTCCGCAGTGCCTTCGGGCAGTTCGGCGAGGATTCGGGCTTCAGGAAGGTTAGGGGTGGCAATGATCGACAGCGGCAGCAGACGCTCGCGCATCGCATAGCCGACCTCGTCCTTGCCCAGGCGACCGCCGCCACCGGCGCGCAGCACCGGGTCGCAGACCACCGGCAAGTGCGGGTGCGCCGAAAGCAGTTCGACAATGGTGTCGACCATTTCCAGCGAACCGAGCATGCCCAGTTTGACCGCAGCGACTTCGGAGTCGTTGAGCACGGCATTGGCCTGAGCCAGTACCCACTCACGGTCGAGGACGCGGAAGTCAGTGACGTTGACGGTGTCTTGCACGGTCAGGGCGGTGACGGCCGGAGCCGCATGGCAACCCTGCGCGAGCAAGGCTTCGATATCTGCCTGCAAGCCGGCGCCACCACTTGGGTCGTGGCCGGAGAGACAGAGGACAACGGGGCGGGAGCTGTAGATATTCATGGTGCGCGAGCTTACCACCAAACCTGATTTTCCGGTTCAGTGCCGTTGTCCCGGGCCGATAACCTGGCAGGAGAATCCGACCGCTCTGTCACAAGCTGACCAACTCAACAGCTCTAGCTCGCTGCTTTGCTCTGGAACGCCCGTTCTAGAGCCTTTGTAGGAAAAATTTCAATGGTGCTCAATGGCCATCAACGGCTATGCTAGTCTGGATCCAAACCAATAACAGGTAATACCGGTTTTACGTCTACTCAAAGGGAATGGGGGGCTTCCTGACACAACCGGACGAGCCACGCTGGGGCTTCAATGCGCTATTTGCTGATGTTGTTGTTCTGCTTGCCCCTTATGGCGAGCGCCGTCGAATTCGACGAATTTACCCAGAGCCTCCCTCTGGGCCGGTCGCTGCAAGTGTTCGAAGACCCGAGCGGTCAGGCGAGCATTGCCGATGTTCGTGCGCAAGCTGCCGCCGGCAATTTCAAAGCTCACGATAAAGACACGCTCAATGCCGGCTACTCGCGCTCGGCGTTCTGGCTGAAAATCGACCTGCATTACCGCCCGAGCAATCCCGCCGCCCAGCGCACCTGGCTGCTGGAACTGGCTTATCCACCGCTCGACCATCTCGACCTCTATACGGCCGACGTCAATGGCGACTACCGCCTCGTCCGGCAAACCGGAGACGCCTGGCCGTTCGCCAGTCGCGAGATCCGCCAGAACAACTATCTGTTCGATCTTTCATTCAAGCCGGATCAAACGCAAACCGTGTATCTGCGACTGGCCAGCGAAGGCTCGATTCAGGCACCGGTCACGTTATGGTCCAGTACTGCGTACCTCGAAGATCAACCGGTGCGCCTGTACGTGCTCGGCATCATTTATGGCGTGCTGTTGGGGATGGTGGTCTACAACCTGTTCATCTTCCTCAGCGTGCGTGACACGAGTTACCTCTATTACATCTTCTACATCGCCTCGTTCGGCCTGTATCAACTTTCCGTGAATGGCGCCGCTGTCGAGTATTTCTGGCCGGACAATCCATGGTGGGCCAATGCGGCGACGCCGTTCTTCATCGGCTGCGCCGGCCTGTTCGGCAGCCAGTTTGCCCGCACCTTCTTGCAGACCAAAAACCACAGTCGCTGGCTCGATCGGTTGCTGATCGGACTCATTGCATTCGGTGCACTGGTCATCGGCTTGTCGCTGATGACCAGTTACGCCCTGGCCCTGCGCCTGGCAACGACGCTGGCGCTGACCTTCACCGTGGTGATTTTTGCCGCCGGGATTCTGGCCTGGTGGCGCGGCTTGCGCGTTGCGCGTTATTTCATCATCGCCTGGTCGGCGTTCCTGCTCGGCGGCATCGTCAACACGCTGATGGTGCTGGGCTTGCTACCGAACGTATTCCTGACCATGTACGCCAGCCAGATCGGTTCGGCCATCGAAGTGGCGCTGTTGTCGCTGGCGCTGGCCGATCGCATCAACGCGATGCGTGAGCAACAGGCGCAGACGCTGTACGACGCCGGTCAGAAGCTCGAAGTGCTTAACCAGCAACTGGCGCACAGCAACAAGCTCAAGGACGAATTCCTCGCGACCCTGACCCACGAACTGCGCACGCCAATGAACGGTGTGATCGGTTCGCTGGAGCTGATGCAGACCGTCGATCTGAATCCTGAGCTTGAGCAATATCAGCAGACCGCCGCCGGATCCGCGCGGGACATGATGCGCATGGTCAACGGCATCCTGACCCTTACCGAATTGCAGGCGGGCAAGCTCAAGGCCACGCCGGGCAGCTTCAGTCTGCGCGCAGTGGTTGAAGCGTTGCGCTTGCAGTTCGACGGCAACGCAGCGAGCAAGTCGCTGGACTTCAAAGTCGAGGTGCTGCCGACCCTGCCGGATCGCCTGCACGGCGATAGCGCCAAACTCGCGCAATGCCTGGAGTGCCTGCTGGATAACGCGATCAAGTTCACCCGCGTCGGTGGTCTGGCGCTACGGGTCACCGGCAAACCGTCGACGGGCAATCGTCTGGCGCTGTCGTTCGCAGTGATCGACACCGGCATTGGTTTCACCGATCTGGGCGAGGCGACGATGTACCAGCGTTTCTTCCAGCTCGACGGTTCGATGACCCGCGAATACGGCGGGCTCGGCGTCGGTCTGGCGATCTGCCGACAGTTGGTCGAGTTGCTCGGTGGCAAGCTCACGCACCGCTCGGAGCCCGGGCGTGGCAGCCGCTTCCAGCTGGATGTCGAATTCGAATTGCCGGTGATGGAATCTGCGCCGATCGCTACACCTTCGCACGATTGCGTACGTGCACCGCAGGACTGCACGGTGTTGCTGGTGGACGACAACAGCGTCAATCAACTGGTGATGCGCGGCATGTTGCTCAAGCTCGGCTTCCGCGTGCGTACTGCCGATAACGGTGCGGCGGCATTGGACTGCCTGCAGCGGGAGACCTTCGATGCAGTGCTGATCGATTGCCAGTTGCCGGCTCACGACGGCGCGTCATTATGCTGCCAGATTCATGCGTTGCCTGGCTGCGCGAACTTGCCGGTATTCATGTTGGCGCTCACCGCCGACCGAGAGCTCTGCAGCACCGGCGCCGCTATCGATTACCTGAACAAACCGGTGAAATTCGAGGACTTGCAGTCAGCACTTGAGCGCCGCGTACTGTGTTGTTGATAGGGTAAAAGCGCCGCAAAATCGGCATATATGACACTTTGATCAACCTTGGGGCGGTGCTTAACTGGATCTCTTGGTTGAGCAAAGGAGCCCGTCATGAACCTGCATCAGTTCGCCGAAACCCACGAAGTCACCAACCAGCCGCCGTCGCTGGACGGCACCAACCTGTACCGCATCGACCAGCCGTTGCAGGAGTGGTCGCGGCGCTTTGGTGCCGGTTGGGCCGAGTCGCGGATCGATGCCTACGGCGCGCTCGCCGGCGGGCCGTTGATGGAAGCCGGCTTCCTTGCCAACCAGAACAAACCGGTGTTCGCCAGCCATGACCGCTATGGCCATCGCATTGATCTGGTGGAATTTCACCCGGCTTATCACGAGCTGATGCGCACGGCGATCGAGCATGGCCTGACCTCGCTGCCATGGGCGCATCCACAGGATGGCGCCCATGTCGCCCGCGCCTCGATGACTTATCTGCACAGCCAGGCCGAGGCGGGCAGCGGTTGCCCGTTGACCATGACCTTCGCCAGCGTGCCGGCCCTGCGCTTGCAGCCGAATCTCGCTGAGCAATGGCTGCCGAAAGTCCTCGCCACCGAATACGATCCGCGCAATGTCGGCATGGCGCACAAGGCCGGCGTGACCATCGGCATGGCCATGACCGAGAAACAGGGCGGCACCGACGTGCGCGCCAACACCACCAAGGCTTATCCGGTCGGCGCCAGCGGCCCGGGGCAGGCGTATGAGCTGGTCGGGCACAAGTGGTTCTGCTCCGCGCCAATGTGCGACGCGTTCCTCACGCTGGCGCAGACGGACAAGGGCTTGAGCTGCTTCCTGCTGCCGCGTCATCGCCCGGACGATACGCGCAATCAGTTCTACATCCAGCGCCTGAAAAACAAACTTGGCAACCAGTCCAATGCTTCCAGCGAAGTAGAATTCCGTGGCGCGCTGGCGTGGATGGTCGGTGAGGAAGGGCGCGGTGTGCCGACCATTATCGAAATGGTCGCCATGACCCGTTTCGATTGCATGGTCGGTTCCAGCTCGCTGATGCGTCAGGCGCTGACCCAGGCCAGCCACCACTGCGCGCACCGCAAGGTCGGCGGCAAACTGCTCAGCGAACAGCCATTGATGCAGAACGTGCTGGCCGATCTGGCCCTGGAAAGCGAAGCCGCGCTGGCCCTCAGTTTGCGCATGGGCAAAGCGCTGGATCATCTGGATGATCGCCACGAAGCGCAATTTGCGCGCTTGGTGACGGCGGTGGGCAAGTACTGGATCTGCAAACGCGCGCCGGGGATGATCAACGAAGCCGCCGAATGCATGGGCGGCGCCGGGTATGTCGAGGACAGCATCCTGCCGCGTCTGTACCGCGAGGCGCCGGTGAACTCGACGTGGGAAGGCTCGGGGAATGTGCAGTGTCTGGATGTGCTGCGAGCCTTGTCGAAAGAGCCGGGCGTGCTGGATGTGTTGTTCAGCGAACTCGGTAATGGTCATGGTGACAAACGACTGGCCGCGCATATTCAGCAGTTGCAGGCGCAGTTCAAGGATACGAGCGACATTCAGTATCGGGCGCGGCAGTTGACTGAGGACATCGCGCTCGGTTTGCAGGCCAAACTGTTGCTTGAGGCCGGTAACTCGGCGATCAGCGATGCGTTCATTGCCAGCCGTCTGAGCGGTGCTGGTCGCGTGTACGGCGCCTTGCCACGTGGGCTGGACGTCGAAGCTATCGTCGCCCGCTCAACCCCACAGATTCTCTGACCCACCACACATCCCCAGTAGGAGCTGCCGAAGGCTGCGATCTTTTGATCTTGCTGTTTATAAGATCAAAAGATCGCAGCCTTCGACAGCTCCTACTGGGATCGTGCTGACCCATATATTGTGTGGTTGCCAACATGCCACTGTTCCCGTGACGCCACGATGCAGGCAAGATGAAGCTCTGCAAGTCAGAACACAGGAAGCTGATCGTGACCGAAGCGTTTATTGTCGTTCAAACCGCCGAACAAGCCGTGGACCGTCTGGCCGAGCTGCATGAGCGGGCCACCACTGCGCTGAACTCGGCGCTCAAGCGTTACCTCAAGGATCGCGTCGAACCCGACGCTGCGCAGCGTGCTCTGTTTCGTTATCCCGAACTGCGTCTGACCTATCACTGCCAGGGCGAAGTCCCGCAGACCACCCGCGCTTACGCCAAGGTGCAACTGCCGGGCACCTACAGCGTCACCGTCACCCACCCGGCGGCGTTCCGCAAATACCTGCTCGAACAACTTGTGCCATTGATGCACGACTTCACCGTGACCGTGGAAGTCGGCGTCAGCCAGCAAAACATTCCGTATCCGTACGTGGTCGAGCAGGGCGATGAACTGGCCGGCTCCGGCGTCACCGCTGCCGTGCTGGCGCGGGTGTTTCCGAGTACCGACCTGTCCGCCGCCACCGATGGCATCGCCGACGGTCTCTACGACTGGGAAAACACCGATCCGCTGCCGCTGGCGCTGTTCGACGCCGCGCGCGTGGATTTCTCGCTGCGGCGTCTGGTGCATTACACCGGCAGCGACTGGCGTCATGTGCAGCCGTGGATTCTGCTGACCAACTATCACCGCTACGTCGACCAGTTCATCGTTCATGGTCTGGAACAGTTGCGCAGCGATCCGCGTTTCGTGCGCATGGTCCTGCCGGGCAACGTGATCATCGAAAAGAGCATGGATCACGGCGAAGCTTCGGCGATTGCCGCCGGTGTGGTCTGGCACCGTTATCAGATGCCGGCTTATCACCTGATCGCCAGCGATGGCCACGGCGTGACGCTGGTCAACATCGGCGTCGGCCCGTCCAACGCCAAGAACATCACCGATCACTTGGCGGTGCTGCGTCCGCATTGCTGGCTGATGATCGGTCACTGCGGCGGCCTGCGTCAGTCGCAGACCATCGGCGACTATGTGCTGGCCCACGCTTATATGCGTCGCGACGGCATTCTCGACCGCGTGGTGCCGCCGAACATTCCAATCCCCGCACTGGCCGAAGTGCAAATGGCGCTGCAGCAAGCAGCGGCGAACGTCACCGGCGAGAAGGGCGACGATCTGAAAAAACGCCTGCGCACCGGCACCGTGCTGACCTACGACGACCGTAACTGGGAATTGCGTTGGGCGCAGGAACGGCCGTTGATCAACCTGTCCCGAGCGGTCGCGGTAGACATGGAAAGCGGCACGATTGCCGCGCAGGGTTATCGCTTGCGCGTACCGTACGGCACGTTGCTCTGCGTTTCGGACAAACCGTTGCACAGTGAAATCAAACTGCCGGGCTCGGCCAACGCTTTCTATGAACGCGCGGTCAGCCAGCACTTGAAGATCGGTATCGAAGCGGTGGATCTGCTGCGCACTGAACTCAACTCGTTGCACTCGCGCAAACTGCGCAGCTTCGACGAGCCGCCGTTCCGCTAACGGTTAGTCGTGGTCATTTGGCGGTCAGGGCACTAGCATTGTCAGCCCTGATCGCTAAATGTTTGCTCTCCCTATGTCTCGTCCCCCGCGTCCACCTTCCCGCCGCCCAGGCGTGAAGCCTCAGTCTTCTTCCCCGCGCCGTGTTGCCAAGGCACCCCCGGCCGAGCCGAAGTTGATCCTGTTCAACAAACCCTTCGATGTGCTCACGCAATTCAGCGATGGTGAAGGGCGGGCGACGCTCAAGGATTTCATCGATGTGCCCGGCATTTATCCGGCCGGACGCCTCGATCGTGACAGCGAAGGCTTGTTGTTGCTAACCAACGACGGGCAGTTGCAGGCACGCATCGCCGATCCGAAACACAAACTGGCGAAGACCTATTGGGTGCAGGTCGAAGGCGTGCCGACGGCTGAGCAATTGCAGCGCTTGCGCGAAGGTGTAGAGCTGAACGACGGCATGACCTTGCCCGCCGAGGCGCGGCAACTGGATGAGCCTGAGTTGTGGCCGCGCAATCCGCCGGTGCGCTTTCGCATGACCGTGCCGACTTCGTGGCTGGAGCTGGTGATTCGCGAAGGGCGCAACCGTCAGGTACGGCGCATGACCGCAGCCGTCGGACTGCCGACGCTGCGGCTGGTGCGGGTGAAGATTGGGGACTGGACGGTCGAAGGCCTCGATCAGGGCCAGTGGAAGGAAGTGCCGGCGCGCTTATAAAGCGCCGGATTCGATCAGGCCGATCACTACACTTTTGATGATGAACGCCGCCACGCCCAGGCCCAGCACGAAGAACAGAATGAACGAGCCAAAGCGCCCGGCCTTGGACTTCTTCGCCAGATCCCAGACGATGAAACCCATGAAAATGATCAGGATGCTGACCAGTCCGGTCATCATCCACTCTTCTAATAAGGCTGGATCCATTGGGCATCTCCGGCGCGCACGCGGCTAAAAGGGCGCGACGAGTATACGCCAAGGTGTGTGAGGTGGCATTGATCTGGGTCTGATCCGAAGCCTTTAGCCCTCACCCTAGCCCTCTCCCAGAGGGAGAGGGGACTGACCGGGGGATGCTCGCAAAATACGCCGACCTGAACGTTCTGTTGTGAATCCATAATCGACTCGATCTTTCAAGTCGATGTATGACAGCAGACACCTCGGTCGGCTCCCTCTCCCTCCGGGAGAGGGCTGGGGTGAGGGTGTCCTTGATCAGTTGCGCAGATGGGTTAGGGGGAGTTCGGTGCTGTTTAGGACTTGGTTCAGCACAAAACTTGAGCGCACGCTGGTCACGCCTTCGATGCGGGTGAGGTGCCCCAGCAACAGCTTCTGATAGTGATCCATATCCGGCACCACCACTTTCAACTGGTAATCGGCATCCACACCCGTCACCAGACTGCACTCCAGCACTTGCGGCAACGTCCGAATTGCCGCTTCGAAATTCTCGAAACGCTCCGGTGTGTGCCGGTCCATGCCGATCAGCACATAGGCCGTCAGGCTCAACCCAAGCATCTTGCGATCAAGCAACGCCACCTGACGCGAAATATACCCGTCGTCTTCCAGCTGCTTGACCCGGCGCGAGCATGGCGAGGGCGACAGACCGATGCGCTCGGCCAATTCCTGGTTGGAGATGCGGGCGTCGCGCTGCAATTCCGCCAAAATGCTCAGGTCGTAACGGTCGAGTTTGCTCATCAATCTGTCCTTGGTTGTAACTATTGCGGCGGATTATCTATCCAGGGTTAAAAATTGCGCAAGTGGTGTTTATTTCAGCAATCTTCGCAATCCTCTGTCGCGGCCTCAGGCCTATTCTTATCACCAGAATCACTGCTCGGTAACACAGTCCACGCGGCCCGCCCTATCAGGCCTGCCGCGGCCGCCACCCCCACCGGGGTTGTGCCGGCCCCCGAGCTGCACACTGTCCAGAAGACGGCGTGAGGTGAGCCGACGTCAAAAGCGTCGAGCCAGGACGAAGTTCTCTAGAAGGGAGGCCGACGGGTCTCCCTTTTTTCTTGCCTGCGATTTCATGCCTGACACTCAATAAATAAGTTGCGTGACTGATAACCTGTTGCAGAACCCGTTGTGGGTATTCCCGGTCTTAGTGACAAGTCCTCTTACATTTGCAGGCCCCGCAGTGAGAAAAAGCATGAAGTCGCGCATCTGGCGTCTGGCCGGTGTTGGTTTGCTGTGCGTGAGTGTCAGTGCGCAAGCGCTTGCCGATGAGCCGCAGAATCATGGACCGGATGGCGGCGGCCACGGCCCGGACCATCAGGGCAATAATCAGGGCCATGGCAGCAACAATCAGCCGCGCCCGCAGAGCAATCCATCGCAGAATCAGCCGCAACAGAATCAGCCGCGCCCGCAGAACAACGAGATCATTCGTGGCGACAACAGCCGCCAGTTCGAGCACAACGGTCAGCAGCACAACAATAACGGCCAGTGGCAAAACCATGATCAAAACCGTCCGGCCTACAACCCCAACCCGGTACGTCAGCCGCCACCACCGCCGCAACTGCCGGCCAACAGCCTGCCGATCCAGCCACGGCCCGACGCCGTGCGCCAGACTCAAGAGCCGCGTCAGGGTTACTACCGCGACGAGCGTCCGCAAAACGGCTACAGCAATCAGCATTGGCAGACCAACAACCGGCCCAATGACAATCGCTGGCCGGGGCGTCCCGACGGACACGGCAACGGTTGGGGCCCGGGCCCGCAGTATCGTCCGGGGCATGTGATCGACCGTTTCCCGGATCGCGATTACCGCGTGCCGTATCGCGGGCAGGATTACTTCTTCTCCGGCGGCTACTGGTATCGCCCGCAAGGCCCGCGCTACATCGTCGTGCAACCGCCGCGCGGGATCCGCATCCAGTATTTGCCGGATTACGCCCGTGAAGTGTGGATCGGTGGTTCGCTGCTGTTCCTTGCCGCCGGTTCCTACTACGCGTATCAGGAAGCGACGCAGGATTACGTGGTGGTCGAGCCGCCGGTGCAGCAACAGCCGCAGCCACAGTCCCAAGGCTATGACGTCGAGGCGTATCCAGCCAACGGTCAGTCGCCGGAGCAGGTGCAGCAGGACGGTTACCAGTGCTACCAGTACGCCGTGCAGCAAAGCGGTTTTGACCCGCGCACCGCGACTTATCAACCGGCGCCCGAAGTGGTTCAGGCCTATCGACAGGCTCAGGGCAATTGCCTGAGCAGTCGTGGTTATCAGGTCAGATAGAAGCAGCTGCGAGCGGCAAGTTTCGAGCTACAAGCTTGAAGCTTGCGGCTCGCGACTTGTAGCTGCTTTTATCGGATCGGCGTGCACCAGCACTTCGGCTCGCGGGTAGGCCTTGTGAATGGCATCGGCGGCTTGATCGCTGATGCCGTGCGCCACTGACAGGGTCAATTCCCCCGGCAATTCCAGGTGCAACTGCACAAACCAGCGGTTGCCGGATATCCGCGTGCGCAAGTCATGCGCACCCAACACGCCCGGCACACTGCAAGCCAGTTCGAGCATGTGCTGGCTGACGTCGGTTGGCAGTTCTTCATCCATCAACACCGAAAAACTTTCCCGGGCGATCTGGATTGCGCTCCACAGAATGTACGCAGCAATGCCCAGACCGAACCACGCATCCAGTTGCTCAAAACCAAACCCGGCCAAAATCAGCGCAATCAGAATGCTGCCGTTGAGCAGCATGTCCGAGCGATAGTGCAGCGAGTCCGCGCGCACGGCGTTGGAGCCGGTCTGCTTGATCACCCGATGCTGCAACACCAGCAACGCCGCCGTCAGCAGCAACGAAAACACGATGACGCCAATGCTCAGCCACGGCGCGCCCAGCGGCTGCGGATCATGCAATCGCTCGTACGCCTGAAACGCGATCAGCACCGCACTGCCGCCAATGAACAGCGCCTGCGCCATGCCCGCCAGCGATTCCGCTTTGCCGTGACCGTAACGGTGATCGTCATCCGCCGGGCGCAGCGCGTAATGCACCGCCAGCAGATTGAGCATCGAAGTGACGCCATCCAGCGCCGAGTCGGTGAGGCCGGCAAGCATGCTCACCGAGCCGCTGAGCCACCAGGCGATGGCTTTGGCGACGATCAACGTGCAAGCGACCGCCACCGAGGCGCGGGTCGCCAGCCGTAGCAGGCGAGCGTGTTCGGGGCTGGATGTCATTGATCTTCCTTTTTAGGCGGCGGGTTGCAGGCCGAACATCGCCAGTTGCTGAGTGCTGCCTTTGTGTTGAATCAGGCGTGGATCATCCAGTGGGAAATCTCTGCCCAGCTCGCTTTCGAGAATAGCCTGCAGCTTGTGATTATCGACCTGACCGTCCGGGCCGATGGCTTGCTTGAGTTTGGCCGGATCGATCTGCGCGGTGTGGCCCGGTTCGAAATAGATCGCGCCGGTGGCGAAGTCGACGGCAAACGCGATCAGGCCGGGGATGATGTAGAACAGCAAGCCCACGGCGTCGAGCACGGCAATCGCCGGATCGATCTTTCCGTCGATCTGGCCGCGCCGGTCCGGGTAGAAAATCGAACCGCACGCGGTGATTTGCGTGAGCAGGGTGGCGACCAGTACACCGCCGATCAGGCGAAAAGGTAAGCGCATGGGGAAATCTCCTGATTGATCTAAGAACGAAGCGTCGTCGTGTGAAGTTAAGACCCTGACGAACGCCCGCCAGTTCGCCGTTATACTCGGGCCTCTGTTTTGGAGCCAGCATGATTTCTTTGCCAATCGATGAAGTTTTACCCGCCCTGCGTGAAGCCCTCGCGACACGCCACGAAGCCGTGCTCGAAGCACCGCCCGGCGCCGGTAAAACCACGCGCGTGCCGTTGGCCTTGCTCAATGAAGCGTGGCTGGCCGGGCAGACCATTCTGATGCTCGAACCGCGCCGTCTGGCCGCGCGGGCTGCCGCAGAACGTCTGGCCAGCGAATTGGGCGAGAAGGTCGGGGAAACCGTCGGATATCGCATCCGTCTCGACAGCAAGGTTGGCCCCAATACACGTATCGAAGTGGTCACCGAAGGCATTCTCACCCGTCGCTTGCAGGATGACCCGGCGCTGGAAGGCGTGGGGTTGCTGATCTTCGACGAATTTCACGTTTTGCTGAATGCACAGAAACAATCACTTTCTTGTCAAAAACTCTCAAACAACGCCGTCTCAGTCTGAGGGCTTAATCTCCTCGCTTGATCCCCCGTCGTATACTGCTTCCCTGATTTGGGAGCCTCGATGATTTCACTACCTATTGACCTCGTATTGCCAGACCTACGAGAGGCCCTGGCCAACCGCCACGAAGTAATCCTTGAAGCTCCTCCTGGTGCGGGCAAGACCACTCGTGTGCCCCTAGCACTACTGAACGAACCTTGGCTTGGTGATCAGAAGATCCTGATGCTCGAGCCTCGTCGATTGGCTGCTCGGGCCGCCGCTGAACGTTTGGCAAGTGAGCTTGGTGAGAAGGTTGGTGAGACTGTCGGATACCGCATTCGTCTTGAAAGCAAGGTAGGCCCTCGCACCCAGATTGAAGTGGTCACAGAAGGTATCCTGGCTCGCCGGCTTCAAGATGATCCTGCGCTGGATGGTGTGGGTGTGGTGATCTTCGACGAATACCACCTGCGAAACCTGGACTCCGACCTTGCACTGGCTCTGTGTTTGAGTGCTCGGGAGCTTCTGCGTGATGAGCCCCCACTGAAGTTACTTCTGATGTCCGCAACACTGGAAGGTGCTCGCCTTTCAAAGGTGCTGAATGATGCGCCTGTGGTCACCAGTGAAGGGCGGATGTATCCGGTCTCGACGGTTTGGGGTAGCCCATATCAGCCGGGCGAGCGTATCGATGCGCGAGTCACGCACACCTGCTTGGCCGCCATCAACGAACAGCCGGGAAGCGTTCTGGTTTTCCTTCCTGGGCAGGCTGAGATTCTGCGGGTGGCAGAGACACTCAAAGAGCAATTGAGCAGCCGTCCAGACGTGATCGTATGCCCGCTGTACGGTGACCTCGACTTGAACGCCCAGCGTGCCGCGATAGACCCGGCACCCAAGGGCTCCCGGAAGATTGTACTGGCCACGAACATCGCCGAGACCAGCCTGACCATCGAAGGCGTCAGGGTGGTGGTGGACAGTGGTCTCGAGCGAGTGCCGAAGTTCGATCCTCGCAGTGGGATGACCCGACTCGACACGCAGCGTATCTCGAAGGCCAGCGCTACTCAGCGAGCGGGGCGGGCAGGGCGATTGGAGCCAGGTGTCTGCTATCGCCTGTGGTCTGAGTCGCAGCACGAGCAAATGGCCGGCTACAGTACCCCTGAAGTTTTGCAGGCTGATCTTGCAGCCCTGGCACTCCAGTTGGCGCGGTGGGGAATGAAGCCAGAGGAGATGGCCTGGCTCGACCAACCTCCATCAGCTCCCTTCGGCCAAGGTAGAGACCTGCTGAAGCGCCTGGGCGCACTCGATGATGCCGGACAGCTCACACCACACGGATCAGCCATGAGCGAGCTTCCAGCGCATCCACGGATCGCTCACATGCTCATCAAGGGCAACGCGATGGGGCTGGATGACCTTGCTTGCAACATAGCTGCGCTGCTGGGTGAGAAGGATGTTTTGCGTGGTGCAGGTGCCGATCTTCACACCAGACTGAGTGCATTATCCGGCGAGCAACATTCACGTCGAGGCGGTGGCTCCTTCCAGCGCGTGAAGCAGTCTGCTCGGCAGTATCGATCCCTGCTAAGTGGGAGAGCCGTTCACCCTGTCAGAGAGCCGGATCACCCAAGATGGGTAGGCTGCCTACTGGCATTCGCTTACCCTGACCGAGTAGGTCTCCAGAGGCGTGCGAGTGCGTCTGAGTACCGTCTCTCCAACGGGCGGGCTGCTTTGTTCTCAGAGCCTGATGCTCTCACTAAACATGAGTGGCTAATAGTGGCCGATCTGGGTAGTCGGCAAGGGCAGCGCGAGGAGCGGATCTACCTAGCGAGCGATCTCGATCCAGCCTTGTTCGATGACGAGCTGGCTGACCTTGTAAGGTCAGTCGATGAGGTTGACTGGGACGAGAGGGAGGGGGTACTCAAGGCTGAGCGGCAACTCAAGGTGGGGCAGTTGGTGCTGTCCGCAACCCCTTTGCCAAGTCTTGATGAGCAAGCTCGTTCGCTAGCCTTGGTCAATCTGGTGAGGCGCAAGGGCATCGAGCTTCTGCCTTGGAACCCTGAGTTGCGCCAATGGCAGGCGCGGGTCAATCTGCTGCGTCAGTTGGATATCCAAAATGGCCAAGCAGAAAGCAAGTGGCCTGATCTCAGCGATACCAACCTTCTGGACACGCTGGAAGAATGGCTCGCACCGTACCTGGGCAAAGTCTCGAGGCTCAGCCACTTCAGCCAACTGGATCTGTCATCGATTGTCAGGAATCTTCTGCCTTGGCCGCTTCCACAGGAACTAGAGACACAGGCACCTCAGACCATCCAGGTGCCATCTGGGTCGAATATCCGAATCGACTATTCGCAGCATCCTCCGATATTGGCTGTGAGGCTGCAGGAGCTTTTTGGTCTGTCAGAAACACCTCGGATTGCCCAAGGTAAACAGCCCCTGACGTTGCATCTTTTGTCGCCGGCGCGGAGGCCTGTACAGGTTACCCAAGATCTAGCCAATTTCTGGCGTAGAACCTACGTGGAAGTGAAGAAGGATCTTAAAGGCAGATACCCGAAACACTACTGGCCCGAAGATCCATTAGTGGCTGAGGCGACTGCCAAAGCCAAGCCTAGGAAGCCCTGACTTTCGGGCCAAATCAGCCTCACGTTCTGCCCGCTTTTTCTCCTCACGTCGCAGGCGAAATAGCCTAAGGCCATTAGGCGTGGACGCCACATGTCTTTTCCCATAGCCTTGGGCATCAAAAACCATGGAAGTAGGTGATGGACTCAAGCAATGCGGGGGGCGTAGCAGCCAAGCTTGGATTCTTGTATCAGGACTGTGCGGCGGCGCTTTTCGTAACCCAGATGCTACTCAACAAGAAGATCCAGGCTGTCAGATGCGAAGTTACAGACGACATCGATATCCTATACGATACGCATACTGAGTTCGTTCAAGTTAAGACTTCTGACAAGCCTCGCTGGTCTATTAGTACGGTTACAAGTCGTACTCGTGGAGCTGATAAAAAGCTTATTGCCAATAGTTCAATTGTGCACAAGTCAATGCAATGTGCATTCACGCCTATTGAGAAATGCAAGTTTCGGATCTTATCTCCTAGAGACTGTAAAGCGCCACTCGACTACTTAGAAATTGAGCTCTCAAAGCGAGACGGTAAGCCTGGCCGACAAAGCCTGATCGATGAGCTCGACGTAAAATTGCGAAAATATGTTGCGCCAGCAGGCAATTCTATATCCGACTGGGTTGACTCTTGTTCGTGGGAGGTTATACCTAGCTTAAGGCAAGTAGAACTTACAGGTCTTAGTAATATCAGAAATGCTGCCCTTAACCTGTATGGCGTAATTCTAAGTTCGGATTCAATGGTTGAAAGTATCTGGGTTAATATTTTAGTAGCTATGACTAAAAGAAGTGCGCTCGATAGGCGTGTGTACGTTGAAGATGACAAAACCTACCATAGAGATAATTTTCTTGCTTGGTTCAAGGCGGAGGTCTTATTTTATGATCGCGGAAATTCTCATTGCAAAGTTTATGTTCATCGCAAGCTGCCAGATATATTAATTCAACTTCAGGCGCCTTTTTTAAGTCCGATTCCAACCAGGAATGGGCTTGCCCTACATCAGCGTTATCAGATGGGGCAGTACCGCTATGAGCACATCGCCAAGAATATTTGTTGTTGGTTTGACGAGCTCCTGTTGAGACCAGGTGAAATTGCCGACTTCATCAGTTCGACTGCTACGGAAAAATACAAATTATTAAGGTCACGTCTCGCTGATAATGCCAGAGACCTTGAGCGGTTTCTTGGAAATGCATTGCTGCATTCGGTCATGAGGCTAAGACATAACAGTCAGCCTATTCCGGCTACCCTATACCTTGATTCTAAAGATGAAATGCGGGTTTTTGAGAATGTTCACATCGTACAGCGTGCTAAGGGAGGTGATGAGTTATGGCTTGGGATCAGCAAGTTAACAAAAGCCAAGACGTTATCACAGGTTTTAAATGATCTTAGAGATACGCTGTATAATGATATTGTAAGTGGTCTGGACGGAGTTAGAGAAAAGGTTCTGGATGTCAAGGAGGACTCATATCTACTTAATCACGATATCGATGATATTCTAGATACCAGCAATTCGTTTGAAGATCATTTGGAACGCCTTCGATTTGTAATTTTTTTCGGCTATGAGTCAAGTTTTCTCACTATTCCTGAGACTAAAGGTCATGAGGCTAACCTGTATCAGGAAGCTTATGATCTCTTCGTTGATTTTATTTCCGATATCACCAAGAGTCCGGAATATTCACAATTTAATTTTGAGCTCTATCTCTATCCTGCCCCAAGCTTTGACGACTTATGTGGGTTGGTGGAAAAGAAAATGAGGGATGACATGTGAATAGGATTTACGACACTGCTCGGCTTCTGCTCGAAACAGAAGGAACATCAGCATTTAGCTATCTTCATGCTGCTGACAAGCTGTTGTCGAATCCCGTTTCATTGCATATGGGTAGGGATTTAGTTATCCGAGCCTTGGACGCTAGGCTGAAGTTTACGAGCTATACGCCTTTGCTTCGCAACCTGGTACGCAAGTCTGGGCTGTATCCGTATTTGAAGAAAGAGTTCCAAGAGGTAACGGTCAGCGAAAAAGCGGCTTTAGGGATCTATCAGACTCCTTTTTCGGATGAAATTGTTTTCCATTCAATGCAGTTTCAGGTTTTTGAACTGCTTCGATCTGGACGCAACGTTGTTCTAAGTGCACCGACCAGCATGGGAAAGAGCGCAATCGTAGATTCGATAATTGGCTTGGGAATAGTGAGTAGAGTGGTTCTAGTTGTTCCTACTATCGCGCTAGCCGACGAAACGCGCAGGCGCCTTCAGGAGCGGTTCGGCGAATTCTATCAAATCATCCATCACAGTTCTCAGGAAGCGAATGGTGATAAGGTGATTTACGTTCTCACGCAGGAAAGGGTTAATGAACGACAGGATATTGTTGGAATTGATTTCTTCGTAATTGATGAGTTCTACAAACTTGCATTTCAGCAGCGGGCCAGTGGGAAGATAGACTATGAAAATGAGCGGGTTATCGAGCTTAATATCGCTTTGAGTAAGCTGTTGAAGGCATCTAAGCAGTTTTATATGACCGGGCCTTTTATTAACAGTGTGACAGGCTTAGCGAGTCTCGGCCTCGAGTATACCTTCATCTCCTCCGATTTTAATACCGTGGCTTTGGATGTTGAGTCCTTCGACCTGTCTCCTAATGATGAGGAGGGTAAAGAGGAAGCGGTTCTCTCTATTGCAGACCTGTGTCGTGGTGAGGCGACAATAATTTACTGTAAATCCTCTGCTGTTGCTGGAGGAGTTGCAAGGTCTTTAGCCAAGCATGGGTTTGGTGCTGAGTTTCATAGCCCTCATCTCGACTGGGTCGCCCAAGAGTACGATTCTGATTGGGATTATTGTGTCGCTCTACGAAGCGGAATCGGTCTTCACTTTGGGGGGTTGCCGCGTGCTTTGCAGCAGTACACTATTGATCTTTTTAATCGGGGAAAAATTAACTACCTTATTTGTACTTCGACGATAATCGAGGGGGTGAATACTATTGCAAAAAATGTTGTGATACATGACAACAGGGATGGCAATTTTAGCATTGATAAATTCACACATGGCAACATAAAGGGGCGCGCTGGTCGCATGGGTGTCCATTTCGTAGGAAAAGTTTACTGCCTAGAGTCGATTCCCCAGGACTCATTCAACCAAGAGGTGGATATCCCTCTCGGAATTCAAGATGATACGACGCCAATGAATCTTCTGGTTGGCGTTCAGCCTGAGCACCTTAGTGATTACTCTCAGTCCAGATTCGAACGAGATGAAAATATCGATGAATTTGGTGTGGACTTGTTGAAGCGCCATAGCTCATTCACTCTGGAGGCATTCAGAGAGCTGTACTCTTATGTCGAGATGTTATTTGAGGAATCCTTTCAGTCCACCATCTTTCATTGGATGCCTTCAGGTGAGTTTCTCAATGTTTTGGCTGAGGCACTAACGAGGTTCCAATCCGGCGCGCTTCGCCGAGTGCGGATCCCAACCAAGAATAGTTCGGTTATCCATGCAAAACTCACAAGTTATCTGTATACCCCTCAGTACGCAGAATACTTTAAGTCACAGATTGTTCAGTCGAAGGCGCGCTTAGAGAAGGGCGAGGTCGATAATCTTTCCACATGTATTAATGATGACCTCAAGGTGGTGGTCAATATTCTGGGGCACACAGTTCCAAAACTACTCGGTATTCTTGAGGATGTCGTTAAGTTGCATGCTAAAAGGCGTAATATTAATGCGAAGATTGATTATTCAAAACTTCGTGGGGTTTTTGAACATTACCACCTCCCATCTGGCCTGGCTGGCTTGGAGGAAATGGGCGTGCCGGTACAGACGCTCCAGAGGCTCAACACTCTCATGGATGTCCCTTATGACCTAGATGTGGATGAGATGGCTCAATACCTAAGAAACAACGAAGACCGTTGGCGGGGCTTGGGCACTGTGGATCGTTCCTTTTTGATGAGGACGCTTTATCCAAGCTCGAGATGATAAACGTTCCGGGGATGTATAATTGAGATCGGCTCATCCTTGCTAGGAATGTCTTTGAAGCTCCTAAATAGTATTCGGAACCTAATCAGCCCCGACCGCCGCCCCGAGCGAGAGAAAACTCGAGAACGTGAGTTCATCCTGGCAGCGAACAGCCTGAAGACCCTTTCGGTCACCGACCGGGGTGGCATGTCTATAGACCCCGAAGAGCTCCGCGAACAGATCATCGCCTCACGTGAGCAGCTGAAGCAGTTTGTCCACAAACCAGAACCGCCTAGCAGCTCATTCAAAGCAGTGGGAGACGTCCTGGTGGAACAGGATGCGAGTCCCGCCGTTGAGGCTCCAGTGAGTGCCTTGGATTGTATCGAGGTGGTGGCTTGGCGTCGGTTGCAGACTGGCGCTTCCGTGCGCTACGTGTGCCTCCAGTCAACGAGTACGGGGCGATTCGCTGTCGCGACCGCAAACCTGTTCTCGGACGGCTCGCATAGTCTCCCATCTTGGATCGAAGCTAACACAGCCAGGCAAGTCGCCGATGCTATACAGAACGATCATCTCCGCTGGTTGGCTACCGTGAGCGAGGCGATGGATGCATGGGATGCAGAGCTCTGATTGTTGTCGCTTGACCATTGATTTCACGGTCTTCGATGCGGTGGGATCGCATCAGGTGCTGTTCGGTTGTCACTCATAGTGCAGCTCTCCGAACAAACCGATCATGAGATCTCCTTCCAAGATTTCGAACGGAAGGGTGACATATTGATCTCGATGACGAAGTAGAGCTTTTCCGTCATGTGGCGCGTTCTTAGTGTGCCCTTGCACCCGCTCGCCATTTTCCTTGATATATGGAAGCACTACGATCCGACCATGATTCTTGGACAAAATGGTGCCTTCATGCCATAGGGTCGTACCTTCTTCGCTATTGGACTCGCCCCCGGTGTTCTTGATGACCCACCTAGGCTGCCCATCATCCTCGAGCCAGAACACGAAACCTCCACAGACCAACACCCTCTGGCCGCGCATCCTGGCTTCGGCAAGCATTTGTTTGACGCTGGCCAGTTGAAGCAGTTGGTTAGCTCTTGGAAGCAGCAGAGCACGAATCTGTGCCTTGGTTCTTCCCCAGTGATCAGCTGCCGAAAGACCAAAACCCTTGGCAGTAAATTCTCTAAGGCATATCTGTGAGCGCTTCGGGGTTAGAGCGCCGATCTCTTCCCATTCCATGTCTCCGGTACGACGAAGACAAGCGTTAAACCTTGGGATTGCAACCACTTGCAAATACGGGGCACGTATAAGCTGTTCGTGTAGCGGCTCCCGCAAACTGTCCATCTTACTGGGCAGATTTAAATCTCGGATGGCTGGGCGGGGCAGATGAGCATTACGTTTGATCGCCTCGCGCTCCATTAGCTCCTCTTCGTCCTGAATGCGGCGAGCCGCAGTCAAAGCCTTGTCGACCTTTAGGGTGACTGAGGCTTGGAGCACGGGATCAAGCACCGCTATGCCTATGCGCTCGGCGATGGTCTGGTTGAACGCATCTGCCGCAATCATGGCTTCTGCAAAGGTGCTAAATGAGGAACCACGTGCATGCCCCTGGCCGTTATCGTAGAAATAGCGTTTCCAGGCGAGCAGGGAGTCAGGGAAGAGCTTCAGGGCTCGCAGTTGCCATGACCAGCCGATTCCAAATTGACGGAATGGGAGTACGGCTAGAGTAGGCATCGAGTGGTACGGCATCTGATCGAGGCGCATGGTTCTTCCTTGCAGATAGGCATTGGTCGCGCCGATAGATGCGCCCCGGTGGGATACCCTGTTTCCAACGATAGCGTATATACCCAATGGATAGCACATCGCCAGGATGATTCAACCTACTAGGGAGTCTGATACGAAACTTCTGACGCCCCGTGACGATGTTAAGTATCAATGGGCATCACTCAACGCTTGTGCCACATGCCCCAAAACCTAATCAGATGAGGCCGTAGCATGGCGCAGGAGCTTTGCCTGCTACCAAGACATGTCCGTCATGAGCTTTTTTCACATCCACCGATGGTGTCTTTGTGGTCTTGGTAGCTACTCTTGCATTTCACCACCACGTGCTGGGCTGGAACATGGACGCGCGCTACCACTATCCCCCTGATGTCTTTAACCTGCTGGTCGACACCATCCCGCTACTTTGCAGAAGTAAGGCTGACGTGCTGCTTTTTTTACGGGGAGCGGGAGTGCCTCATGATGACCTGGCGCTGATGGAGGTCACGGTTAAAACAAACCGTGATTCAGTCAGTACATTTGCCATAGTTCGCGACGTCCTTGAAAAGCTGAATAAGCGAGGGGATGGGGGCTTGGCGGCTAGGCGCGAAATCATCAAACGAGTGGTGGAGTTCGAGGAGTTTTCAGGATGCTGGCCCAACAATGTTCACAAGGCTAAAGCTAACGTGGGAGACCTGGCGCGCATCGTCAATGTTAAAGACTCGTTTACCCGAATGAACCAGCAACGAGAGGCCGCTCAAGCCGAGGTTGCCGGCAAGGCACGAGCCGAGCGTCAAGCGGCTGCAGCGAGGGATCGTAAAGTTGAAGACGTGCGTGATCGGCTGAGTGCTCTCTTTGGTATGGATAAAGAACCTCAAAAGCGCGGCAAGCTCTTGGAAGGAGTTTTGAACGACCTGTTCAGGGCACACGGAATCCTTTTACGAGAAGACTTCAAGCGACTTGATCAATCTGGAGGCGCCGTCGTTGAGCAAATAGATGGAGTCATCGAGTTTGAAGGACACATTTACCTTGTAGAGATGAAATGGCTCAAGGATCCAGTAGGAGTGAATGATCTCGCGGCGCACATGGTTAGACTGTTTGCGAGAGCTGACGCTCGAGGAATCTTCATCTCGAACTCAGATTTTGCCTCTACCACTATTGCCGAGTGCGTCACTCACTCAACCCAGAAAACGATGGTGCTTTGCACGCTAAGGGAAATCGTGGTGCTGCTCATGAACAAAAGCGACTTGGTCAGTCTCCTGCGAAGCAAGGTACGTGCTGCAGTGATTGATAAGAAGCCCTACCTCGAAAGCCTATAAGAAGGCGATGTGATTAGCCCGGCTAATTCTGGAGGTGACGTATGAGATGGTTTTCCAATGGCATTAATCGCCGACTCCTGTTGCGGCAGGACGTTGGGAGCGACGTGCAGAATCGATCCTAGTTTCATCCCAAGGCATTTGCACATAGGTAGCCTGTCGTAATTCGCGATCAGGCCCCACCGCCGTCGCCACTGGTCTCAGGACAAGATGAAAACCACAGATAGTCATGGGCCATCACTGTGGATAGGATGAGTTCTCGGACGAATGAGGGAATATGAAATATGAGCTCTGAATTGATGACCACCGCAGTGTGCTGGGAGGTGGGCGCCAACGTGTCGGCAGAGTACGCAAAAGACAACTCCACTTCCTATTATTTTTGTCCTGAGCAGAACTGCTTGGAAAAGGTCGTCCCAGCGCAAAGGAACAACAAATTTTTTAGGGCACCAAACAGGCATGTCACTGGATGTAAGAATGAAAAGGAATCCATCGAGAACTCCAATGTACAGGGAGAGCAAAAAAAAGTTGCAATGGCAGTAGCACCCACGATCATCCCAAGCCACTTAGGCGCAGTTCCTACTACGAAAAAAAAGGCCATGCCTACGCGAGCACAAATGCTTGCGCTTGCTCAACAAGTTCAGAGCTCTCCAGCAATCCACCCTGGCACGCTACAGGAAGTTGTCGATGCTTGGAGAATTTTGAGCATGAACGAACGAGTCGAGCATCAGCTTTATATAGAAAATGAGCCGCTCAATTACTTTGATGCATTCGTTCCGTTGAGTCACGCTGGGGAGGATGTCAACTCAGTAAACTGGAGCAATACCATTGTTTTTGGAAATGCATCGGTTAACTTATTTAACGGCTCGTTCTATATCAAAACGTTCAGCAAATTTGCCAATGGTGCTAACAGAGCACAAATCCGGGTTAGGGTAAGGTCGAGCGAACCCTATTTTAACCTCCTGGTAGATGGCCAAAAAGTGACGCTATTCCTGCGCACATCCATGCCGACCATAGACGCCAGAAATAAATTTTTCGAAATCCAACCCTCGACGTTATATAGCGGCTTTGCTATTGGCTAGTAACACCGTGATGAGGGAATCATTCGCGCCAAAGGCCCCAAGTCGGCGGATTTTCGACTATATCAATCGACGTGCTGAGCTCGTACTGCATTTGCTCAAAGACCCTGTTCAGAGTCGGATGGGTATTTGACTCCCGGAGTGTGCTGAACAAATGCAGCAGCTCCTTACCCTGAGCTAAGGGCATTTGAACGTCGCAGTACACTGTGTCGTCATCGCTCTTCATTCCCATCGGCACATCCTCGCAGAATGTTCTTCGTCTCCAGTTCATACGGCCTGGCGTTTGGTGCGTGCCCCTTCGGTGAGGGGCTGTCGTAAACCGAGCCTTGGCGCAAGCGCCGGCCTCGGCCCTTCGGGCTTCCATCCCACACGCCTGCGCGCTCCGCTTACCGTGCTATTTAGCCGCGTGAACACCTGCCTTCGGTTCGAGCGGACACTCAGGCTGAGCTAGATCCAAAGCTCAATGGGCCCATTTCTTTGTCGTAGCAGAGGGTATCCATACCTTTGATAGTTCAAGCTTCGAAAAAAGCACGGCAGGCGTTCATCAAAGCAGTTGCGTCATTTGAAGCTCGGTGGTGCCTGGTTGTCGGCAGTCGCCGGTAGATTTCACTGGCAGCCTCCCTGCCCACAAAAACTTCCAAAGGCTTCAACTCGAAGGTAGGTCTCAGATCTGCTGCCTCATAAAGGACATCGAACCAAAACACGTCTTGAGGTGAGTCGCTGCAAAGCACCTGCCCTGAAAACAGCTGATTCATTTGTTTCGCCACGGCGTGGGGGGGATCACCTTCCTGAAGCAGATAATCCTGAGTGAGGCCATGCATGTCTTGCGCATCGAACGACCAGTGCGTCCAATAGCGGGCGGGCTTAATCAGCGAGCTGTAGACGGTCTCATTCGACACGACGGCGACTTCGATAGGATAGCTATCCGGGGCTATCCCTGAGGCTTCGAAATCGATAAAAAAAGAAGGCCGTTCCACTCTGCAGCTCCTGTTTTGAGGGTGCAACTTCACCAGGCTACACCGACTGCTTGTGTGGTTGCGCCGCCATCGCTCGCCAGCCGTTCTAGCTGTTAGTAGCCTGTGCAACTCGGTGATTTTGCAGATGCTGCATCTCACGCTCCCATTCAACCAAAAATTTATCCCAGTCTGTGGCGTAGGGCCCATCCGGAACGCGGGTCGACCCGATGCTTGCCTGATGGAACCGCTCCCTCCACGGCTGCGGGATAGTCTGCTCCAAAATGATGCCAATTCCGGATTTATGGCGCATCACCAAGACAGAGTTACGAACCTCAGTGAGCTCGAGTAACCTATCGCTATAGGGGGTGTCGTTTCGCTCTTGGTCGGCGAGATCATCGAGGATGGCCAGGAGGTCGGATGCGTTGGGATCACCAGGGTGGAAGGTGGCAAGCGCCCACAGAACCCTTCGCCTAGTTCTCTCACGCTCGCGGAGTAAATCGCAGGTCATTTAAGCCTCCTTTTCACAAAGCAGGGCAGTGGTGATGGCGTGCCGCCTTCGGCGGATGGCTGGCGTGAACCGAGCCGTGGCAAGCCACGTCTCGTCCCTACGGGCGTCCATCCCACACGCCTGCGCGCTCCGCTTACCCACAGGCCAAGATCCTTAGACTCGGGCCATAGTCATCCCTTTACTTTAGACAGCCAGTATCTCAACGATGAAAAAACAAAGATGCCATATTTGGTCTGCCGAGCATTGAAACCTACAATTGCCGCGATCAATGGGCTTGAGTCTGTTCCTCCCTCTTGCAGCCTGCCAGCGAGCGCGTGCTTCCCTTCTGTATGCGACTAAGCTCCCAACAACCTTGTGGTAAGCGATCAATCGTGGAACGTGGCAACGATCTTCGAACCCAGCGCCCATCAATCCATGCGATCAGACAGCGTAGATCTGAGACATGTCTCCATTAGCACAGTCTAGGAGAGCTAGCCAAAGTCCATGGGGAATAGTCGTGCGACTCTCATGTCGATTGCGATATGAGAGTATCCGCAGCAGCTCAGGAGCTCGCTCAATAATGACTTCGCATACGGAGCGTAGCGCCTCAAACGGGGTGGCGCTCATGCCAATAACCGAGCTGTGCTGCAGTTTACGTACAGATTGATAGGACTCCTCGATCTTGATCGGGTATTCGTGAGCGATCTGCAATGCCAGAACAAAGAAGCGGTCGGCACCAAGCGTCGAGGCGAGGCGCTCGATGGCTTCGAGCTCATGCAGGTTGTCCCTCGTTAAGGCTATCAGATTCCGCACTCTTCCCCCGGTAGCTCCTACCACTGTTCACTAATTCGCTCTCCCACGGCCCACGACTCCATCTGCTAGTCAGGCGGCATGCCCAGCGAACCTGGATCTTGCCGCGCTCTGAAGCAAGTGGAGCAAGTGGAGCAAGTGGAGCAAGTGGAGCAAGTGGAGCAAGCGTTGTACGTACCCCACCCACCGACAGGTGTGTTACTTATAAAACTTACTGAAACGGCTCGAAAGAGTTGCTGGCTCAATGGTTTCCCAGCTTTCTGGATCCGCCGTAACGCTGAACATTAGCCAGGCCCGCCACAGGAAAAAAGCAGCGACCATACTCGCTTCAATTGTCGCAAATACAGTAGTGTTATACATGTAATTCGGATCATCTTTGCCAAAGAGCATCAGCACTGGAAATATCGATGCAAACCAGCCTGCAACGAATGTCAGACAAAAAGCTATAGCAGCCGTAAATGCCATAAAAATAGGAACTTGATATCTATAGTGAGTCGCGAACATTTTTTCGCCGCTCTCTTTCTGAAGTCCATATATAAAGCCGTCGTTTTCTTCTTTTTTCCTTTTGTTTTTAAAAACGCCGTACAACGTCACATTTTCGCCAGCCTCCAGTTCTTCGTAAAATTTATTCGTCAGCTGTAGTTTTGGTATCACGGCCCCATTAATACTAACATTAGCCTTATAACCTCCACTTATACGATCAGTATGCCGAACGTAGTCGACTTTCCCAGAAAACTTCACGCAATCAAATTTCATTACTACCTATCCCTGCCTTCGCTTAAAAAACGCATTCGGTTCATGCCAGGAAGCCTTCAATGATGGTTGCAGGTAGGCACGCGGAGGCCATTCAATGCACGCTCTATGGAGTGGCTCGCGTCAATGCCACCGAGCCATGTCCCACCAGCCCGCTTTCCTGATCAAACCAAACCATCGCCCCTGACGCCGTGACGACTTGATCGACCACCGCCTGACGAACCTAATGCCACGATAATATCACTATGATCTGTTTATCGAAACATGCTCCCCGTGGCTCTATCCTCGCTTTTGGGGATCCGACACATGAATCTGAAGGAAGCGCTGGCGGGGGCATTACGCGGAGCCCGTGCACACCAAGGGTTGAGTTACGAGGATCTCGCAGGGGCAACGCACCGAACGAATGTAGGGAAGCTTGAACAGGCCAGGACGACGCCGACGTTGGAGAAACTGGACGAGATCGCTGACTACTTAGGCCTCGACCTTTTGACGGTAGTCACTCTCGCCATTGCGGCTCAGGGTAACGAACTTCCCTCGGAGGCTCTGCAACGTACTGCCTTGCGAATCAGGGAATTCGAAATGTCCGGAGGATGGCAGTTGGTAGAGGAGCAATTCAGTGATGGAAAGCTCATCAAGCGCTCCCAGGGAAAGCCTAAGCAACCGCTTAATGCGGAATACGTTCGAGCCATGAAAGCGCAAGGTTTGGACAGGAAAACAATCGCTGAAAAGCTAGGCATTGCCAAAAGCACAGTCCAAAAATATTGGAATACATAAACCTCCAGGTTATCGCGATCCCTCTTTCTTTACGTGATGTCTTTCGTGCTCATGGCTGCGGTGTATCCTTGGGGAAGGGAGGCACTTGTGGTGTTGCCCATAACGTAGAGAGCAGGTTCGGATGGCTGAAATAGTGGGGGTATTTGGTCGGTGAAGCACGTCAGACTGATTCGCCACGGGGAAAGCGCCGCGAACGCTGGAGAAGCCAGTTCGGATCATGCGAGCATCCCGCTAACGCCAAAGGGTGTGGAACAAGCGCACTTGGTGGCCAGGGCATTCGCCCAGGCCCCAGATCTGATCGTTGCCTCGCCGTTCTCCCGAGCGCAAGCAACTGCAATGCAGACAGTGGCTGCTTTCCCTTCAGTGCCGTTTGAAATATGGCCCATTCACGAGTTCACCTACCTTGAACCTGCGCGGTGTATCAACACCACCGTTGCCCAGAGACGAGCTTGGGTGGAGGAATACTGGGCCAAGTCAGACCCAGCGTTCACGGATGGTGAAGGCGCCGAGTCATTCCTGGACTTTATATCTAGAGCTCAGTCTTTTTTAGATAGAATTGCAGAGCATCCTGCCCAGGAGGTCGCCGTGTTTTCACACGGGCAACTCATCAATGCGGTGGCTTGGCTGATTGAGTGCAGGCCACAGAAGATTGACGGTCAAGCTATGGCCGAATGGCGAGAGTACGAGATCACTAATCACGTGCCTAACTGCTCTGGTTACAAGCTTACCAAGCACCCAGACGATGCCGGCTGGAGATTAAGTCCTGGGGAGTTGCGAATTGGCGTAACTCAACGCGTACCAGGCAGATCCTACCAAGCGGTTCGCGATCCCGAGCGCCTGGTGATTGAGGAGCGGGCCCAGGCCCTATCGGCTGCAGGCTACCCGCTTCCAGACGATGATCCGGCTATGTACGCTGAGCAAAGGCTGCTCGAGGCAAAAGAGGCTGCAGGTTTATTACCCTCGCATTCTCTTGGCAGAAAACTGTAGCGGGAGTGCGAAGCGGGAGGGACGTTAGCGAGAGGTGTCACCTGGCTGGAAACACCTCCTCCACGATCAACGACGAAAAATGCGATTTATCAAGATCAATGCTGCAGCACCAATCGCGAGAGCGGCGACTGGTTTTTCTTTAACGAACGTGGATACGCTATTCAGTGTATCGCCATAGGTTTTAGTCAGCTGACCAGCTGCTTGATGTCCCGCACCTTCAGCTTCCATCTTCGAATCACCAATTAGTTTCCCGACAGTGCTCTGCGCCTTGCCGGCCAGCTTTTCTGCTACACCTTCAACTTGTTCGCTCTTCATGATTCATCAAACCTTTGCGTGTGAGTGGGGAGCTCCGAACCGCGAAACCGAGTGGCTATCAGCAAGACATTAGGGACGTGCGCTTGATGATTAGTTCAATGGTGATGAGCTGTAGGCCAGTCTGGAAAAGCGCCTACTCGTTTACGCCTGTTGCTATGCTGTTGCTCCCAACATGGAGGTGAGCCAAATGCAGGGTGAGTATTCCCTATCAGATGTACTGGAAAGGATGTACCAAAACCAGCTAGCCCTGGAAGCTGCCCTCATGGAGCTAACCCTCCAGGTGGAAGCGCAGGGACATGCGGAAGTTGGCGACAACGTTCGTGGCGCGCTTTACACAATTGGTGAGAACGCTGGCCATATCAAACAGGGTTTAGCCCGGCTCAAAAAGCTCCCATGAGGCAGCCGCTCTTTGATTTTGATCTCAAACGTGTGTCACGCGAGCACTACATAACTGGTAAAGCCGCCATCAATTTTCCGCACGCTGGGAGCACAACGGGTGGATGGCATTTTATGTTGTACTTCGACCGAGAAGCCGGTGTGGCGAAGGTATCGTTGGCAGGCATCCATTATCCGGACACCTCTGATTTTTTCGGGAGTTCGGGAATCCTTGACGTAACCGTTCAACTGGCAGAGCGCGGATGGCCAGTGGAGGGAGCCAGTATCTTCATTGCGGATCATTACAGAGCTACGGCAGACATGGTTGTAAAATGGGCCATGAGTGAGTCCAAGCACTGCAATGTTGAAGTGGCTGAATGGTTCCCCTCGTCAGAGGACAGACAAGGACTACTCATGCTTTTAGATTTAGGAAAACCGAAGCTTCTCGAAATGGGCAGACTGCAAAAAATGGAAGCCTGGCTTAGCTCGCAGCAAAGTCAGCGTTGCTCTTAAGCCGTATTCAACTCCCAGTTCGACTGAATGCCGCGTAGAATTTTGTCACTTAGCTCGTTCCGACCAGTCAGTTCCTTCGAAAAGGCCTACACTTTAGGCCGCTGTACAAAATTTTTAGAAAAATAGATCGGATACAGGAACGATCTTATGCACGAAGAGTGGGAAAAACTTCCCCCGATAGAAGGACTGGTAATCGTAGTTGAGGACGACCCATTACTTCGCCTGCTGACGGTAGAGATCTTGTCGGAGATGGGGATGCGATGCTTGGACTTCAGCACTGCAGATGATGCCTTGACCCACGTGCTTGGCATGTCAGATAGCTGCCCACTGGTGATCGCAGATCAAGGGTTGCCTGGTGAACTTCAGGGTGCGGATTTCATAGAGTTGATTAATGAGAAGTGGCCAACAACTGCCACAATTCTTACTTCAGGCTATGCGCTGGATCCGTCGATGGTTCCACCTTCAACAATTTACCTGGATAAGCCTTGGTCTATGAACGACCTGATGATGGCTGTCGCAAAACTGCTCCGGCCAGGCGATCCGCGTCTCAAACGTCATGAAGGCTAGGCTTAAGGCTTTTCCTATCTGGACGCCATGGTAGCTACTCCAATACGAAACAAACCATCCGACGGGCGACCGTCAAGGCTCGACGCAAGGTGGGGCAGTGGAAAGCAACATAGTCCAAGCGTCATATGCGCCTTTGTGGCAAATCACTGCTTCGTCCCATCGGGCGCCTGAGACTTCCTTCGCCACCACAAGCATCATTAGATGATTTGTCGCCCCATCGAGAGCCACTAGAAGGTGGTGAGAATTGAATCGGAATTCATCGAGATTGAACATGATGTCACTTCGGCGGTAGGACTGGTTCGGTACTACGAACCGCTATTCCTATGAGCTCAGTTTGGGCTACATATTGGAAACTGCATAGTGTGCAAGAAACCCTCTCGGCGGAATTTGGCACGGCTCAAGGTCATCTCACGTAAGCGTCTGCAGGGCATAACTTGCCTAGCCCAGTTTGGTGTAGAGCCAGCATACAAGCGAAGGTTAGTGCGCTGTGAACCAACTGGGGTGTAGCACAGGAAAATGTTCCTTCAGCCAAGCCACAAATGCGTCGACCTGAGGAGCAAGATGCGTCCTGCTTGGATAAAGCACGGAAACCAAGCGCGGCTGTGGACGATACTCACTGAGCACCTCAACCAGTTCTCCACTTGCGAGGAAGGTCTCAACGGTAATTCCCGGAGCTTGAATAATGCCGAAGCCGGCAACACCACATTGAACGTAGGCATTTGACTCATTCACAGTGATACCGCCACGGGGGGTGTGAGGATGATCCTCGCCGTCCACCGAGAAGTGCCAAGGGAGCGGCCTGTTGCTTTGACCGGAAAGGAAGCTGACACACCGGTGGTCTATTAGACCTTGCAGAGTTGTAGGTGCCCCAAACGTGTGGAGATAACTTGGGGACGCACAGGTCACCATGATGGCGGTGCCAATTTCTCTGGCCACCATACTTGAATCTGGGAGGTCACCAATTCGTACTACACAGTCGATGCCCTCGGCTACGAGATCTACCATACGGTCGGTCACGCCTAGCGCAAGCTCGATTTCGGGGAATGCCTCGGTAAATCTCCTAAGGCTTTCCATGAAGCTGTGCTGGGAAAATGCAGTGGGAATGTCAATTCGAAGCCGTCCTCGCAACGTCGATCCACTGCGGTCGAACATGGAAGTGGTTTCTGCGATGGTTGCCAAAATCTCTTTGACGCGTTCGTAAAACCGCTCGCCCTCAGCAGTCAGTTTTACCTTGCGAGTAGTGCGTTGGAAGAGACGGACACCCAGCGAAGCTTCCAGATCCTGAATGGTGCGCGTGACGTGCGGGCGTCCTGCCTGCAATGCTTCCGCGACTTTCGTGAAGCTCTCTAGCTCCGCTAGCTTAGCGAATACCTGCATCGCCTGTAGAAGCTCCATAACTCTCCTCCGAAAAGCATGTGACTGCGATGATTGTTGCTTGCCAGGATAACAATCCTGTTGGTTTCTGCACATTTATCCAGAAGTGGCAAAGCGGAACAATGTCTTCAGCGTACAGGGGGAGCTTTTCCTCCTAAGCACTTCAAAATTGCTGGAGAAAGAAAATGAAAGCGTGGCTTCTAAAAGATTTTGGCCTAGAGAATTTGGTGCAGGGCGAAACGGAAACCCCCGTGCCCCAAGCTGGTGAGCTGCTGGTTAAAGTAGGCGCCGTATCACTCAATTTCCGGGACAAGGCCATCGTTGACGGTATCTACGAACCTCACATGGTGCCCAAGCCGCTGATCCCCGTCAGCGATGCGGCGGGGACTGTCGTGGCAGTTGGTGATGGTGTTAGCCGCTTCGCTGTTGGAGATCGGGTCAACTCACACCTCTACTCGCGCTGGTTGGACGGCATGCCCGGGCCAGATGAACCCAACTACTGCTTCGGCTCACCATTGCCTGGTGGTCTTGCTGAATACATGATCATCCATGAAGACAGCGCGGTACGTGCCCCCGACGACATGTCAGATGAGGAAGCAGCGACCCTTCCAATCGCTGCTCTGACGGCATGGTATGCGCTCGTCGATTATGGTCAGATCGAGGCCGGCCAAACCGTTTTGGTTCAAGGATCTGGAGGTGTTTCTGTTTTTGCGGCGCAAATAGCCACAGCTTTGGGAGCCAAGGTTATCGTCACCTCCAGCAGTGATGCCAATCTGGACGCTGTAAAAAGACTGGGCGCTGTTGCTGGTGTGAATTATCGCGTTACCCCTGAATGGGCGGAGGAAGTCCTGAAGCTCACTGACGGCAAGGGAGTGGATCTCCTACTGGATGTGGCAGGCGGCGACGGCATCAATCAATCGATTGCTGCAACAAAGGTAGGTGGGCGTATCGCACAGATCGGCTTTCTGACAGGCCAAACCTCTGCCCTGAACCTGATGCCTATGATTTTCCGACAAACAACGATTCGCGGCATAGCCGTTGCTCCACGCTCGTCATTTGACCGAATGAACGAATTCTTGAATGAGCACAAGATTCGCCCGGTAATTGACCATGTGTATCCATTCGATCAAGCACGCGAAGCGTACGAACATTTGGCCAAAGGCGCCTTTGGTAAGGTAGTAATCAAAGTCGCGCAGGATTAAGTATCTTTGGCGTTACGCCGCAAATTTCCGCATTGGATATACGCGGTCAGATGGCGACCTAATTGTGTGGCAGCAGATCGGTAGTCTCACTCGCCCGCTGCGACGGCAGGCGAGTGAGCACGCCCTTCAAATAATCACTCGGATCAATCTCGCTAAGCCGTGCAGACTTGATCAAGCTCATGATAGTAGCCGCCCATAGCCATGGCCGGATTTGGCTCTCTGCCCAATTATTATCAACAGGGACGGCCCCGTCATCGAGGCAGCGCTGCCCAGCGTTTTTAGGCTGTAATCAAGCATTCTGCGGATGGCCGAACATTCCGGTTCGAGCTCTCGCTGGAGATCATCCAAGTGTGCGGCCTCTCCATGACGGGACGGCTTTTCCTGGCGTATTTGGCGCCTTAGATCCGGCTCCAGTTCGCGGGCTTCGCGTTCGATTTCGTATGGTAGCTGGATGTCGCGCAGGGCTTTTTCGGCGAGCATGCTCTTGTTGGTGGCGTGCAGTTCCAAGAGCTTGCGCCTGGCGCGGCCACAAGCTTGGACGAAAGGGAGTCATAATGAATAAGAGTGAACGCCCAGTAAAAATTTGCGCGACCTGCGGCCTTCCTTTTACATGGAGGAAGAAGTGGGCACGTTGCTGGGACGAAGTGCGTTACTGCTCGGAGCGCTGCCGGCGTAGTAAAAACGGAACAAACAGTGATATCAATTGATAAGCAACTCGGCACGCGACTACCAGCGCACAGATCCCATACCTAATGCCTGGTTCATCTTCGACAGGAAACCTTCGCGTGACCGCTCCGGCATTATTTGCATTTACCCCTTTCATGCTGCGAACAACGCAATCGGTGACTCAGCGCGCTCGAGGGCGAACGCTGTCTTCTGAGGTGGGACTAATTTATGATGCTTGGATGACAAATTCGGATTTCGCATCATGAGTACACGTTCAGACCTTTTGACCAGCGCCGAAGTTCTGCTGCGCACTAAAGGCTACGCGGCCTTCAGCTATGCCGACCTTGCGGACGACATTGGCATCAAGAAGGCGAGTATTCACCATCACTTCCCCACCAAGGAAGGCTTGGCAATTGCCATAGTCGAGAGCTACCTGTTCCGGTTCAAAAAGCAGCTGGATGCTATCAATGATGAACACGTCAGTGTTGTCGACCGACTGAATGCGTTCGCCTTGATGTTCGCACAAAGCAGTCTAAACGGGATGCTTCCACTCTGTGGAGCCTTGGCCGCAGAGCTTCTGGCCCTGCCTGAAAGTCTCAAAGAAATGACGAAGGATTTCTTTGAGATCCATCTCACTTGGCTTCAGGCAAATATTAAGCAGGGTCAAGATCGAGGAGAGCTTAAAGCCGACCTGGATGTAATCAGAGTTTCAAGGTACATATTGAATACTTTGGAAGGTGCGAGCTTTGTTTCTTGGGCGATGAGCGATGATTACGAGAAAACTTCGGGATTTGATTTGATTTTATCTACCCTTCGTCACTGAAAACTCTAGCAAGCACATTTATCGACTCCATCGCTGCATTCCCTTTTCAGGGGGCATCTTTCATCGCTGTATCTTTAGTACATCTTTCAATAGCTTCTCGATTTGGTCGCCTGCCAAGAGCAGGCGGCCTTGAGTCATTTGATTCAGGGCCGCGAGCCGATCTATGCTTGTATCAATTAGTGCAAACTAAAATCCACCGGATATATCACTCGGTATTATCTGGTGTGCGGTAGATTTGCATCCAATGACGGGAAGGTTGGCTTGTAGGCGGCGCTTTTTCGTGATCGCGAATTGTACAGTAACGTCCATGCTTAGCGACGACCGCGCTTTTGGCTGCGTTCAAAGTGACTTCTTGAAACGAACCTCCATCTCGCCCCAACACGTGCCCTGGTGCATAAACAGCCATAAAACCTCCCTGATTTTATCCATGTGGTGACGGCCTTATGCCATCAATTCGTACGATTACACAAATTTCACCCGATGCATAGAGGTGTGAAAGATCGTTTCATGGCGTCGCTTTCGAAGTGACTCTGTTGATCACGACACTCACTGTGTTGTCATCAATATTCCCAATTCCTCTATGCAGCCTATTTGTTCAAAGCTATTGGTATCGTCATCTCTCTTGTAAGCCAACCTACTACTTGGTAGGCTTGTTTCTCTTCCGGTCTAATCGTCCGGCTTATCTGAAGAGGAACGTCCACATGAGCAGCAACCTGAATGGTATCGATGTCGCCGCACTCCAGAATTTCGCCGAAGGCGTTACTGGTGATGCGACCAAGCGCCACGCAAGCTTCAACGTTAAAACCGCCTGGAAGGGTCAGACCCGTTCTGTAGCCAAAGTCAGCCGTTACAGCTTGGCCGGTGAGACCTATTCCCGCGATTTTGAAATTGCAGCTGACGAGCCGAATGAGCTGCTGGGCGAGAACACCGCGCCCAACCCTCAGGAGCTGCTGATGGCTGCTCTAAACGCCTGCATGTCGGTCGGCTATGCCGCCAATGCCGCAATGATGGGCATCAAGATTCACAGCCTGGAAATTGAGACCGACGGCACTCTCGACCTGCGTGGCTTCCTGGGGATCGACGAAAGCGTTAACCCAGGCTACGACGAGGTGAGTGTCGTGATTCGCCTGCACACAGATGCTTCCCGTGAGCGTGTAGAGGAGCTGCACAACGTGGTGCTCAAGACTTCGGTCAACTACGCCAACTTCTCTAAAGCCATTCGCATGCTCCCTAAGCTGGAAGTCATCGAAGGCTAACCGTCCTGGCCACAGGTCAGCACGGCACCTGGCCGCTGACCACCTCTCACTTATCTGATACCGGAGTCTGTAATGAACGATTTTTTTAAAGGCAAAAAACTGTTGGTCGTCGGCGGCACGAGCGGTATGGGTCTGGAAACAGCGCGCCAGTTTTTAAAGGCGGGTGGCAGCGTAGTTCTCACCGGCAGTAAACAGGATAAAGCCGATGCTGTGCGCGCCGAGCTGAGTCCGCTGGGGAACGTATCAGTGATCGTTGCCAACCTCATGACCGAGGAAGGGATGAATCATGTACGCAGCGAAATCAATGCCAACCACAGTGACATCGGCTTCATGGTGAACTCTGCAGGCATATTCATTCCGAAGCCTTTCATCGAGCACGATGAGGCTGACTACGACATGTACCTGGATCTGAACCGCGCCACATTCTTTATCACTCAGGCTGTGGTCAAGAACATGCTCGCTGCCAAGCGCGAAGGCTCCATTGTCAACGTCGGTTCGATTGGCGCCCAGGCCGCGCTAGCCGGCTCTCCAGCAACCGCTTATTCGATGGCTAAGGCGGGCCTGCACGCAGTCACCCGAAACCTGGCAATTGAATTGGCTCACTCAGGTATCCGGGTCAATGCCGTTTCGCCTGGCATCGTTCACACCTCGATCTACGAAGGCTTCATGGACAAGGAGGCGATCCCGGATGCAATGAAGTCGCTGAACGATTTCCACCCACTGGGTCGAGTCGGTGTTCCTGAAGACGTCGCTAACACCATCCTCTTCTTACTCTCCGATAAAACCGCCTGGGTGACCGGTGCTATCTGGGACGTTGATGCAGGGGTGATGGCGGTACGTGCCTAAACACCGAGGCAAGCGTGCTGTGTAGCGCCTCTCAACGGGGCGCTTTCCAGCAGGCTGCTTCGGTGACAAGGGTGCTGGCTGTAGGAGTTTCAAATGTCTATCACGACAAAAGCCGCGCTGCTGAGCTACGCGGAAACCCAGATGCGATCAAAGGGTTACTCAGCGTTCAGTTACGCGGATCTCGCAGCGAAAATCGGCATTAGAAAAGCCAGTATTCACCATCACTTTCCTACCAAGGAGTGCTTGGGCGCGGAGCTGATCAACGACTACATCACTCGGTTCAACGAGACGTTGCTGTCAATCGAGATCATGCATCCCGAGCCAGTGCAACGTTTACAGGCTTTTTCCCGACTTTTCGTGATCAGCGCGAATGAAGGGCTTCTGCCGTTATGCGGTGCCTTGGCAGCGGAAATGGCTGCGTTGCCATTGTCGCTTCAAGCGCTCACTCGGGACTTCTTTAACTCCCAGCTCTCTTGGCTACAGGCCACCCTGAATGACGCAGTCCGGCAGTACAACTGGTCGCTGGGAACATCTGTTGAGAGCTTCGCTTTCATGCTGCTGAGTATGTTGGAGGGAGCAAGCCTCATTGATTGGACAATCGGTCGCTCGACCGACCCTTTGGCCGGCTTTAACCATTTACTTGAAATGTCGGCAATAAAGTCTTCGTTTCTTCGTGCAGGATAAAATATGCAAACCCCTTCGAAAAAATATGTAGTCGATATCTGGTCTGATTATGTGTGTCCCTGGTGCTGGATTGCCAAGCGTCGTTTTGAAAAAGCGCTCGAAACCTTCCCGCAGAAAGACGATGTACAGGTCAACGTTCGGGCCTATCGACTGGCTGGAAATCACGCCCCTGAACCGATGATCGCGGCACTGAAACGTAAGCTCGGCAACCCAGATTCCGCAGAAGCGATGATGAATACGGTCAGCAAATATGGTCGAGGAGAGGGGCTGGATTATCGCTTCGACACCATGATGTTTGGTGACACAGCTGATGCTCATGTCCTGGTGAAAGCAGTTGAAGACACGACAGTGAAGAAGCGTCTTGTTGAGGCGCTGTACGAGCAAAGTACCAGTCACGGCAAGTCGCTTTTTGATCGCGCCAATTTGGAGGCGATTGCGAAGGCGGCAGGTGTGCCCGATGAATCAATTCAGTTGGCGTGGTCATCCGTGGAGCTGCGAGTTGAGATGGAAGAGGACGAGCATTTCGCAGCCCAACTGGGTTCCGGCGTGCCACTTTTTGTCTTCAACAACACGTTCTCGGTGTCAGGCGCTCAGCCAGAAGCGGCCTTTCTTGAAGCGCTGAATCAAATGGTTGCTAAAGCGAGAACCGAGGATAGCTCATTGATGGGCCAAGTCTGCGGCATCGATGGCTGCGAAATTTGATGGACAACGGAACGGGGGCACTCAGAAGGTGCCCCCTTTTCCTTAACACAACACGTGAGATCCAAATGAGCCGTATCGTTGAATTGAGCGCTCCCCAATTTTCCCGCTTTGTTGCCAAAGGCAGCAGTGTCGTACTGTTCTCAGCATCCTGGTGCAAACCTTGTAAAGAGATGAAGCCAGTCTTCGTCGACTTGGAGGAAAAGCTCCATGCTCTCGCAGTGTTTGGAAAGATTGATATTGCGGTATCGCCGACGATTGCGCAGATGTATGGCATTCGATCTGTGCCGTCCTTGGCAGTGTTCCACGAAGGCCGACTGCTGAAAGTCTTCGCTGGGTCTAAATCGGTTTCGGCCTTGAAAAAAGCAATCATCACTGAGCTGGAAGATGCTAGCTAACCAAGCATCCTCCGCGACATATAAACCAACTCAGCTACCTGTCTCCCTATGCGTAAGGCTCACTTTTCCTGGGCCGGCATCAATTGGATGAGCGCGGTCTTCATTGAATATCTCCGTTAGTAAAGCGTTGGCTCGTTTGTAAGCGTCGTACTTGAATTCGGAATCATCCTCGGGCTGAGCGGCCATCTCCTCCAGCATTTCCAAGTTCAGGCGACGGAATCGATCCGCACGCTCACGAGCCTCGTAGCGTCCTATCCCGAGTTGCTCCAAAGCCCGGCGCCCGAGGGACAATGCGCTTTCAAATGTCTCTCGCTCGACTTCTTCCACACCCATCTGTCGTAGGGTAATGATGTGCCCCATATCTCGAGCGCGCACCACCAGTTTTAGGGATGGAAAATGCTCCTGGGCCAACTTGGTCAGTGCCAGGTTATCGTCTTGATTATCGATGGCGTTGATCAGCACCACGGCTTGGGCAGCACCCGCAGCGTGCAGTAAATCGAGGCGGGTGGCATCCCCATAGAACACCTTGACCCCGAACTTACGCAGCGTCTCGATGTGGTCTGGATCATGATCCAAGACCACTACCTCAAAACCACAGGACATCAACAGACGCCCAGCGATCTGACCGAATCGACCGAAGCCAGCAATGATGACCCGAGGATTGCTCTGATCAATGGTGTCAGCTTCATTACTGCCCTGTTTGCTCGACGACTCCAGGTGATTGAGCAAAAGGATCAACAAAGGCGTCACACACATCGACAACGCCACCGCTAGCGTTAGGCTCTTACCCCAAGGGTCGACCAAGATGCCGGAGACGGTCGCTGCGCCAAATACTACAAAGGCAAACTCACTGCCTTGGCCAAGGAACACCGCCTGCCATGAACGCTGGTCAATTGGGACATTCAGTAAGCGACCCAGGAGCTTGATCACGAGCAGCTTGATCAGGATGAAGCCCAAGGTCAGGGTGATGACTTTCAGTGGCGAATCGATCAGCGTGCCGAAGTCAATCGACATCCCTACACCGATAAAGAACAGACCCAGCAACAGGCCTTTGAAGGGTTCTATATCGCTTTCCAGAGCATGGCGATACTCCGAGCTGGCCAAGAGAACGCCGGCTAAGAACGCGCCCATGGCCATGGATAAGCCGGCCTCTTCCAACAAGAGGCCGAACCCAAACACCAGGAACAGTGCGACGGCACTAAAGATTTCTCTCAGGCCTGAGCGCGCTACAAAGCGAAGGACGGGCCGAGAGACGTACTGACCCAAGAGAACCACTGCGACAATTGCACCCACGATTTTGGCAATGGACAGGGCCAGCTCTGCACCTGAGGGCGTACCACCGTTTGCGGCCAGCAGTGGGATCATGGCAACTAGGGGAATCGCCGCGATGTCTTGGAAAAGCAACACGGCGAAGCTACTGCGACCCACGGCGGTGGAGTTCATGTTTCGCTCGCTCATGGCCTGCATGGCGATAGCCGTCGAGGACAGGCTCAACGTCAGCCCTACCAACAACGCAGCCGTCCAATTCAAGCCAAGTACAGCGCAGAAAATTGCGATGGCCGCGCCGCATGCCAGCATCTGCAGCGCGCCGCCGCCGAAGACCATGCGGCGCATTGCCCAAAGGCGCTTGGGGTCGAGTTCGAGACCAATGATGAACAGCATCAACACCACGCCAATTTCAGCAAAGTGCAGGATGGACTCCACGTCGGTCACAAGCTTCAAACCCCATGGGCCGATCAGGCAGCCCGCTATCAGGTAGCCTAGAACCGGGCCCAGCCCTAAGCGAACGGCAATTGGGACTATCAAGCCTGCGGAGCCCAGGTAGATGAGCATTTCAATCAGGCTGTGAGTGTCCATTCAATCTTCCCTCCATGACGTCAGGCGCTCGCCATAATTCCGAATCTGTTTGAGCAATGCGGTTTGATCTGCTCTGTAAGCACCATGGACTGCGACTGGACTCAACCAACGCATCCCGCAGTAATTCGCCGTCGCCTGAATGGGCTGGGACAGCACCGCAAAACCTGGGTGGTCGCCGCCTTCAAAATGATCATGTTCTCCGCCCGTAGTTACAGCCCACAGCAGATTTTTGTTTTTTAAGGCAACAGCGCCTGAGCCATAGGCCCAGCCCTGAGTGAAGACCTTATCGATCCACAGCTTTAAAAGGGGCGGATAGCTGTACCAATACATAGGATGTTGCAGAACCAGGAGATCTGCCTGTTCCACCGCCCTCTGCTCAGCTTCAACGTCGATATTGAAATCGGGATATAGGTCGTACAGCGAACGTATTACGACATCAGGATGATTGGCTGCTAGCTTAAGCATCAGCTTGTTGACGTGAGATTTGTCAGGGTAAGGATGGGCGTAAATGATCAGAATCACGGAGTAATCCCCACAAACCTGGCGTTCTTTAAGAACGGAAAAAGCTCCCTGTTCGCTGAGCATAATCGCACTCAACAAACAGGGAGCTAATGACCTGAAGGTGAAGCCTTACTGGCCGGCTTGCAGCTTCAATACTTCCTGCGCGGTCACGGGGTTGCCAGCAATACCCCAGTCTCCACTTTTCACTTCTTCGAAGATGACCCAGGTGAGGGCGCGCATGTTTTCGCCTTCAACTGACACCATGGCGTCGGTCACTTTGCGAATGACCTCAGCCTTTTGCTCGTCGGAAAAAACGCCTTCAATCCCTTTGATAGTTACGAGTGGCATGGTGTTCTCCTAAATGTTTGTGAAGGAATATCAGGCTTTGGTCGCTGCGTATTCTGGATAGTCGGTGTAGCCCTTATCAATCGAACCACTTACGCCGTAGTAGGTCGCGCGATCACCCTCGGCCAATGGCCAATCGTTCTGCATACGCTTTACCAGATCAGGGTTGGCAATGTAGGCGGTGCCAAAGGCAATCAGATCTAGCTCGCCTTTGGCCAGCTCAGACTCTGCGATCTCTTTGGTGAAGCCGCCCGCAGCCATCAAGGTGCCCTTGTACGCTTCACGGAACGCAGCACCGAAACCTGGTGGCGTTTGCGCGGCCAGGATGGTCGGCTGGTAGTTCAGGTGAACAAATGCCAGCTCTCTTTCGTTGAGAGCAGCCGCCATGCTCATCCAGGTTTCTTCTTCGCCTTCGTACACACCGAAGTCATACAGTCGACCAAATGGAGAGAAGCGCACACCGATCTTCGATCCGCCGATTTCAGCAGCAATCGCATCAATGGTTTCCAGCAGGAAGCGCTGACGGTTGGCAATGGAGCCACCGTACTGATCAGTACGAGTGTTCAGGGCGCTGCTCAGGAATTGGTCGAACAGGAAGCCGTTGGCTGCCATGATTTCGATACCGTCAAAGCCGGCGTCCACGGCCATCCGTGCAGACTTCACGAAGTCAGCGATGACGCGTTTCACTTCTTCAGTTTCCAGCGCACGTGGAGCGCTGGGCTGTACCGGGCCAGCTTTGCCAGGTTCGATCCAGGCATACACCGTAGTGTCCACCGCAGGCACTGTGCCCGAGGAGACCGGCACCATGCCGTGTACCGAGGTGTGGGACATACGCCCTACGTGCCAAAGCTGAGCAAAAATCTTCCCGCCCTTGGCGTGCACCGCTTCCGTCACTTTGCGCCAGCCTGGTAAGTGCACATCTTCGTAAATGCCAGGGGTGTACAGATAGCCGCGAGCCTCATCGGAAATAGGCAGGCCTTCGGTGATCAGCAAGCCGGCAGAAGCTCGTTGTGCGTAGTAAAGCGCGTTGGATTCATTCGGAATGTTGTTCAAGGTTCGGGTGCGAGTCATAGGGGCCATGACAACGCGGTTTTTCAAAGGAGTACCGGCTAGATCGTAAGGAGTGAACAGCTTATTCATGATTAATCTCGACGTCGTTAAGGGTTGAATTCGGCGTTTGAGTTAGGACTTGTCGAACGCGTCGAGTACGTGGGTGCTGTAAACCATCGCAGCCCCGGCGTTCATGTTGATGGCCACACCCAAAGCTTCAGCTACCTCTTCACTGGTTATACCGAGCTTCTTGGCTTCAGCCGCGTGGAAGGCAATGCAACCATCGCAGCGTGTCGTCACGGCCACTGCAAGGGAAATGAGCTCGCGAGTCTTGGCGTCCAGATGGTTGGTTTTCCCACCGGCGGCGCCGAGTGCGGCCATGCCCTTCATTGTTTCCGGCGACAGGCCGTTGAGCTCTACCAAACGAGTATTGATGTCTTTGCGGGTTTGCTTCCAATCTTGCATGGGATTCTCACAGGGATGGCGTTGGTTGCACGAATTTAAAATCTGCAACAAAGCTACCATCCAGTTGGTAGGCTTTCAACGGCCCTTTGTTGATTTTTAATATCAATGCAATCGAATGAACAGTTTCTTGCTCGCAAATTTCGGAAGGTTTTCCAGCGTTGACTCTGAATCAATAAGTGAGCCTTCCCAAAAGCTCTCAGGTTTTCGGATGTGGCATAAAGCTCGCGATCCACGCAGAAAATGACGATCAGCTTTGGGAAAGCAGGTTGGCGTCCAGCGCTAGGATGGGCCATCTCGTAAGCGTGCCGGCTCCTCTGCTGCTATGAGAGCCTGAGCAATAGACACGGATCCGGAAAAACTTTAGCTTGATCAAACATGGATCAACGGAGCGGAAACGGGATGAAAGACTCTTTTTCCAAGCGCAACGGATTTCATAGCACCCAAGAGAGTGAAATCACCATCAGGGAGGATGCGCCAGAGGAGCTACGAGGGTATTTGGTTCAACTGGCCTACGAGTGCGGATTCAAGCCCTCAGGCCTGCGGGCCATTCTTTGTAAAGCCCTAAAAAAACAGCCTGACCCGAATAACTGGAGCGAATTTCCCAACGTTGACTGGGAGGTGAACAATCTTCTCCAAGAATGTAAGTGGTACAAAGTTTATGACGTAATCGAACGCATCCAGGCCGACTTGGGTCAGCACAACTACAACCCGGATACGTACGAACATTTTCACACCGAGTTGAATGACTATTTCGTAGAGAATGGCATTGGTTGGAAGCTTGCAGATGGCCTGGTCGAAATTCGTGGCCCGGAGTCATTCGAAGTCATCGTAAAGAATGCTAGGGAGACAGAGAGCGAATACGGTCATGTGACAGCGGGTAAGGAGCTGCACGAAGCAATAGGTGATCTCTCCCGTCGCCCCTCTCCTGATCCAACAGGTGCCATCCAACATGCTATGGCATCATTAGAGTGTGTTGCCCGAGAAATCACTGGTGATGTCAAAGCGAATTTGGGTGACATTCTCAAACGACACAACACCATCATTCCTCCCCCACTGGATCAGGCTGTAGCAAAAGCTTGGGGTTACGCATCTGAAAATGGTCGGCACATACGCGAAGGGCGAGAGCCTTCCTTCTATGAGGCTGAGTTGATAGTTGGCCTATGTGCCTCTCTCGGTAATTACCTCATTAAAAGTACGCAGGCGGACGAGCCAGATTGAGCGGAGGATGGTGATTTCCATTCATGCTAATGGGCGCGACTGTCACTGCAACACTCGCGGAGTGAAATGGTACTGACCCTGTGAAATACGTAGAAAATCTCGCAGGCTCGCACGCCCATTGCCGCGCTGAAACGTCGCGAGCACGTATCGTGAGTCCACTGTGGTCAGCACCCAAAATCGTCCCTCGCGCTCCGCTTTGATGACGTCAGAAGTCCGAATCAGGTGACCGTCGCCGAACCGTCCATATTGGTCTTTACGGTTGTGACCAAACACGACACCTAATCCAGCACGAGCCTTTATGGATACCCCGCAGAGATAGGCTGTTATCGGTTTGTCGAAGCATTGCGCCTGTGCTTTTAGGATTCGTGCAAGATCAAAATCTGTGTGTCGTTTTCCATGAAAATTTACATCCACAGTGTTCGGCATATTTGCGCTCCTTTCGCAGCCAGTATGGCGTTACCAGGAAAACCACACGCAACCATCTGTGCTGGTATCGTGCAGGAATCCTGGTAAATCTCAGGCTGTACGAATCATGTTTGCGTGATAGATCGGACGAAGGTTGCTCAGCACATCAGTGGTGAAGCCAGGTTGGTGAGAGCTGTGGTACTTGGAGCCGGTCTCCACTTCCAACAAAGACACAACGCATTCGTTCTCGTCTTCGCCAAGCGTCACCTTGGTTAGAGTCTCCATTCGCCAGCCTCCCGTTCCGTTCATATAGGCGGGAGTGACTACTTGCACCTCTGTGATGATCGTCTCCGAGTCCTGGGCAATCAGCAGTTGCTGAAGCCGTGGTTCGCTGTCGATCATCAGAACCGCCTCTGAAGTTCTGTCCTCGTACATGGCTTGGACAGTTACGTGATACCAGTGATTACGAAGCACTTTGGATACCTGTTGCCATTGGTATTGACCCTCACCGAACATGCCCGGTAGGCCCAGCATGTCGGCGTCGTGTGTTCTAAACATCGTATGTCCTTGGCCTGAAGGGGCTCCGATATAGAGCGCAGGTTAGAAGAGGGAGAAAACGTCTTTCAGGCTTGCGAGCTGTTCATGACCAGGGCCAATCAATACGTAAACAGAGTTTCTGGTCTCGAACGCAACACCGTCGTGGAGACCGGTGCACATGCTTGAACGAACCCAATCGCCGCGTTCGAAACGGCCTTGGCTGTCCTCGGCCACGTTGTGAGCAAACAGAATCATCGGGAGTTGGCCCGCTGCCTGGCATTTGAAGAGTTCGTCGCGGGTAACTTCAATACGAAATATTGTCCAGTCGCGAACTAGGCAGTAAGGCTTTTTAGGAAATCGTTCGACTGCTAAAGCTCGAGCCTCGGAAGTACCCGTCAGGCCCTCGAGGGGCGTTCTAGGCCCTTTCATAAAATCGGGCTCTTGGACGCTAGCCATAAGGTTCACCTCAATTAATAACCCGGAAATTGACAATTCAATCCCGTTAGTCTGCGCTCGCCCCTCGTGGGAACCTCTCCGCACGCCAGCTGTGTGGGGCTGGAGACGTCAATCAGATCAAGGGAAGCCAGCCTGAAAGCGCCGAGCGCACCATAATGAGGATGATAGTCCGTGTTATGGTGCTTCGCAATATGGCCTCATCCTCGATTTGCTTGGGGAAATGTCATGGAGGCCGCAGAAGCCCTAGCTGTAGTGGTACGAGCACTGCGTAGAAGAAAGGGTTTTACGCAGGAAAACCTGATCACGATTGACCGTTCCTACTGGGGCCGGATAGAGCGTGGCGAGGTGAACATCACGATTGATGTGCTCATTCGTCTTGCAGCGATAATGGAAGTTGAGCCGGCCTCGCTGATTCTCATGGCGACATCCCTGCAATCTAATGAGCCATTCGGGGAGGGCCTTAAACGCATTTCCAAACAGCTGAACAGAATTAAAAAAGAAAGCGTTGATCAGGAAATGGAGTCAATGGCACGAGACGGAAAGCCGGCGCCTGGTCGACCCGTCCGATCCGATGCTGCGCAAAAGGCGGCTGAAGCGGATCGCCTCCGCAGTGCCGGAGTTGCGGTGTCCGAAATCGCAGAGAGACTGGATCTGTCGAGATCGACTGTCCGCAGATATCTGAAAACAATCACGTCCGAGCAAACGGATTCCGAATGATTTTCCAGTGTCCAGCTCCCGGCTAAAAATGTCACAGGAAGGACTGCTGTGGAGGACTGCGGTAGCTACGTTGTACTGGGCTCGCCATGAGCCTAACGACTCAGATAATTAACTGCCGTCTTGAAGACTAACGCAACGGACGCTCCGAATGATGTGCAAGGCTAATGTACCCAATACGGCACATTAACCATCATTTTTGGGCTCAATGGCCCTATCCGGGCACATTAAGCTGAGCGAATAATGACGACGGCCTCTGCTGCATGCGCGGATAAGAAAGCGGAAATAACCTTCCGTGTTGTCCCCACAAATAACTCGGCGACTTGCTCGGTCGTGTGCGCTTTCCATTTCATATTTCACTCCACTCGATTGCCCCATACATACTAATGATTGACTGCCCTTTCTCAGGGTAACTCTCTCCTTGGATTGCTCTTGGTGAACATGCTAGCGATGATACGGGCGTCAAGGAGAGCGTGATGCGGAAGCGGATCCCCGTCACTTGAGGCATCTAAAGTGGTTGCGTCCGTGGGGTAGTTCCGAACATTCCCTGGCCATTTGCCGTCGTCATATGCGAGTTCGCAGAAAAGCTCCCAGTCGAACTGTGGAGCGTCTGTGACAATTTCCAGGACTTCGTCGAACGACGCGAGGAAATCGAGCAGTGCAGCTCTCGCCCCAATAATGGGTTGTGCATTGCCACCGCCCCAGAGCTGCGGAAGAACGATCTGTACGATGAAGTCGCTGCAGTCGTCTACTCGCCATGTGTCGAGCAATTCCACGTAGAATTCGCGTCCATTCTCAGCTACCAGTGCGAGTGATATCAGCTTCGCTGTGGCTGAGAGCTGGGTAAACTCGCAATCAAGAAAGAGCCTCATTTGCCGGAACTCCGTAATGACTAGGGCTCGCCTGGATATGGTGCAGGAAGGTCAGCTGTGGGAAATGGCCCTCGAGCATCTTGGTTCAGACGGGCTCCTCCAAGCGGTCATGGAAATGTGGAGCCGCGCCGCCCCTCCGCCCAGACCATTGGTTGAACACCTGTCCACCAATGAGGTGAGTCAGGACGTCTTGAGCATACTGAAAATTGCCCAGCAGCGGGTAGGTGCTATCGTGCCAGGCCGAACGCCGGATCCAGGCACAGTCACGCTATACGCTCGTCACGCTAGCAACTTAGTTGATGGGCTCATTACACTGCTGCCAAAGGCGCAGCTTTCGCGAGCCCTGCGAGGCTCTTGTATTGAAATCGAATTGGGGATTTGACGTCCCCGCAGGCTCCCCGAACACCGGTCAGCAACAATCCTATTAGAACTTGCCCAGCGAAATGCGTCCCTTTGAGATGTTCTATGAACTCTGAATTAACTGAAGAAGAAATGCGCCGTGCTCTATTCGGTACGCCTCAGCCCGAAGAGCAGTTGCCTGCTCCTCAAGTACAGGAGCATGTGCCCGAAGTAGTGCCTACAAAGCCAGCAGCTCCCCTAGTCAAGAAGAAAGCGGCAAAAGCTTTTACGCCTAGACTGAAGGTCATTCTCAGGGTTGGAAACGAATTTGAGGGGAAAATGACCGAGTTGATTCACGAGGTTGATACGTTGAGCTCGTTGCTTGCTGAGCAAGAGGCCGTGAAAGCCGCTAGGAAGAAGTACAAGTATGTGGACGTTGTCTCGGTAAAGTCGATGTAGATAGCTGCCCCCAGTGGCTATCTTGCAGTTCGTAGGCTTCGATGGAGCCGAACGGATGTGCAAGTGATTTGACTCTTAAGCAGCTGCATGGAGGGTTAGCGGCGCTAAGGTCTTCTCGGTCATCATCCATGCGACGAATAACCTTTGTGCGTATAAACGATTTCTATATATATTTAAGATGACGAAGAATATGCGAATCATCCATCGGTTCCAGACGGAGATTCGTTATGTTCAGCAAAACCGTACTTTTATCAGTTCTTCCGTTGGCGATGGCAGTAATGGCAGGAGCTCTTATTCCTGTCCAAGCAGCAAGCGGTGGCACTCTGGGCCGGGTGCTTGGCAATCCCCTGTGGGGTGCCGCTGTCGCGCTGTTCATCGGCTTTTTTGCATTATTAATTGTTGCGTTCGCTTTGCGGTTACCCCTTCCCTCTATGTCAAACGCCCTCCAAGGCCCATGGTGGATGTGGATCGGAGGCATAACTGGGGCGATTTACGTCGCGACCTCACTGGCGCTTCTGCCAAAAATCGGTGCTGCGGGTTTCATCGTGTGTGTCATCGCCGGGCAGATGATCGCAGCAATGCTTCTCGACCACTTTGGATTACTGGGATTGACCGTCAAGCCTATCAACATGGGACGCGCCATCGGCGTCGGGATCATGTTTGTCGGGTTGCTGGTTGCTCAGTTCACCGGTACAAACCTGTCACCAGTAGAAAAGAAGCCGCAAAGTGAAGTCACCAGTCGGTGATGCCGACAGCTCGGCTCCTTGGTCATATCTACTCCAAAGACTATCGACGCTTGTGCGCCCGCCTACCAGTCAGAGCGCTCGAGCATAACGGCCTGTCACCAGAATAAAGAATGCACCTTCTAACAACTCATTTTTTATACATGAAAATGGAGAAAGAATTGCAAATAAAGACAGCTGTTGAAGCTGATGCCGACGAGCTTGAAAGAATATATGCATTATCTCTCGATTCGAATGCGCCTTACTTTCCTGATGATATGGAAGAGGAAGATGGCGATGATGAGAGAGAGCTTTCATTCGAGTCCGCAATAGCGCTCCCGGACAAAACTGTCTTGACCCTATGGAAGGATGACCTCCTGATTGGAGGGGCTTTAATTTCTTTAGATACTTATAACGCAAACATAATTGAACGACTGTTTATCCTTCCTGATGAACAGGGGAAAGGCTATGGCTACCGCGCATGGGTAGAAATTGAAAGGAGCTTTCCGTGCGAAGGAGGCTGGAAGCTGAAAACTCCGACATGCCTCATTAACAACGTGTGTTTTTACGTAAATAAATGTGGATTTTCAATTATTCGCGTTGAAGACATGGGCAGAGATGGTGTTGGAATGTATGTCTTCGCCAAAGCAGCAAGCTAAATTCCTCGGTGGCTAAAGATGCACACACACATGCACTTCCCGTTCGTTAGATGCTTCCAGGGCGTCATAAGCCTCAAGTACAGCACCTCATAGGAAGACACAGTTTGGCTTCGTAGGAGGAAACGTGAACAATTACTGTAATCCGAAATCCGCCGATGGCTCAGCTCTACTCGGGAGTGATCTGGTTCCTCTGGTGACGATATACCTAGGGCACTTTCACGCAGAGTGGAGCGAGAAAGTTCGGGTAGTCGTGCCAAGTTCGGCGTGTGAAATCAAAGCTCAACATGACGGTGTTTTAACCTCACATAAGGGGGTGTACACCACATGGCTCCGATTCGAGATCGCAAACGGATTAAGTCGCCTATCCGCTCATCCTGGTTTTCATTTTGACGTGCAGGAAGAGGGGTGTTACGTAGTAGATGTCGCTCGACCACCCTGTACTTCTTGGACATTACCCGCCATGAGAGTGGGTGGAAAGGACGCCCAAGCCGGGAAAAACTTGGATTGGGTTGATCAGGTCGATTTTCCGGTCGAGGTAACGACTGAGGGGAAGCCATCGCCCATCAGTCCCTCGGGCCACCTGTTCCGGTTTGTGACCTCTTTAAACTCCCCCCGTGATGACGGCGGTGAGGGCAAAATCTTGGTCTTTTATGAGCCCGAGCAAAAAATGTCTCTGCTGGTTTATCAGTGGCAGCCTTGGCGGTCAGCAATTCCCAATATCTGTTGTGGTGCATAACACAATCCCTCCGGCGCGTTTCTGAAAGCGCTCGTTAACTATTAGAGCGCCAGATTGGCGTTTTCAGTTCCCACCCGGTTGAATCATTGCTCCCTTCCGATCAACCGGGTTTTTTGTGCATGCTCCGAATCGAGCTCTATGAGGCTTCTCCGCGAGTACGCATTGGGAATTCAGTCTTAATGTGCTTCGTGTGCGTAAGCGCATGGGTAACCACCTATTTACATTCGAATTGACCTGCACACTCGCTGGCCTTGAGTGGGATATCGACCCATAGCAGTCAACTTCGGGCCAGAAGCGGACATTTATGCACAGCGTAAGCAGACCGCAAACATCTGATGGGCAGGCTGGCAATGAATTCGTGATCGCTGCGCAGAGCTTGACCCATCTTGCATCTTCATATCGCGGTTTTAGCGCTGGTATCAATTGGCCTAGGCGGCTGCTCATCAAAGTTATGCGATAAAATTAGCGAAATTATTTCGCCACATAGATCATCTACTTATGGCTGGACTGTTATGACAAGTGATCAAGAATCTGCCTTGGCAGCGTTCTTCGAGGCCGTCGATAGGCTAGAAAAAGTCGGCATCATCCGATCCTCGAGATTTTTGGGAGACATTGGCGAGTTCCTCTGCGCTGATGCCTTCGGAACAGTGCTTGCTGAACAACTGCGGCTACCAGGGCATGACGGTGTGCATGACGAAAAGCGAGTGCAGATCAAATTCAACAACTCGCCAACGGGCAACAACATCAATGTGGGTAACCCCGATAATTATGACGAGTTGGTCGTTGTGATTGGGCCTCGCAGCAAGCTTCGGGAGAGCCAGCACGAACCGGGGGAATTCCGCTTTTACCGGTTTTCGAGTACCGAGGTGGCACCGTGGAAAACGGGGAGGAACAATTTCTACTGCGCCAAGGAACGGATCGCTAACTGCAGAAATAAGCACGTTGTCTTAGATGGCGAAAATCTAGAGAAAGCCTCAGGGGACAGATAGGATGGTGAGGCAGAGGAGCTTTTTGGGCAGCTACGAAAAAGCCTCCGTCCTTTCGGTACGGAGGCTTTTGGAGGAGCCCGTTAGATCTTGTCGAACAGGGACGGCATGTTTCCGGTGAAGTCTACCCATGGGTTGGTATTCAGCAACTCTGCATGGGGCGCTGTAGGTTCGTCGTAGCGAACTACGAACTCTTCAGGGCCGTGTGCGTATGCCACGATCAGACCTTGCTTCGGATCCATGTAGCCGGCGTGTATACCCATGCCTGGGTAGCTCAGGCGGATCGCAGTTTCTTCACTGGCTGGGCCAACGGTGAGCCGTATCACGACGCCGTCAGGGAGGACGAACATCCACGTGAATGGGCCACCCGATACGACGGTCATCACTTCATCGATGCCTTGACCGTTCTCGGCCATGTTCACGTGAAAGCGACCGAAAGTCTCCAGAACGTTAGCGCGATAATCTTCAGGGATGGCCAACATGTCGTACACCTTGGGGTAAGGAGCAACGCCAGGTTGACGAGTGCCGAGCAGGCCTCCACGCGGGGTTTCCGGGACGCGACCTGCCAGTTCGATCTGCTCAAGCAGCTCTGCACGGTTCAGGCTGAAATGCTTGATCAGTTCTTCTTGCTCAGCCTCGGTAACAGGGCGAGATTTCGATGCTTCTAGAATTGGCTTGGCAGCATCGGGAATGCTGACGGTGCTCGCACGAACTCCGACGCTCCGAAGAATAGCATTAACTTCTTCGAGGCCTACGGCATTAGGACGACCATCACTGAATTGCAACTTTACGATATTCATAAGAGATACTCCAATAAAACGATTTAGATTGAAATGTAGTGATGAACTTTCGTTCATGTGCACATCCTGCTGACGTGATAAAACATAAACGTCTATGCAAGTTCTGAGTGTTAATTTTTATAAAATTTAGATATCAGGCTTCTGTAAAAAGAGGCTGAATTATTGAAGCTAAAATCAGCCTAAGCAGAGCGTCGTGGAATCCATCTATAACGGTGCGGAAATTTGGTCAGCGTTTCAGCTGCTTTGAGATCGCTTAAGTCCGATTATCTTTGCCATGATGATCAAAATTCCGCCTGCGCCTCCCTCCCGTTAACCTCAGGTCGACTTCCAGTGAGGCTCTTGAAGTGTCCACTCGCATCGAACTGAGAAGGGCTTACTTAGCGACTTCAATCGATGGTTTATCTGTGGGTGTTGATCCAGCGCTCTGTACTAAGAAAACGCCGCCGAAGATCAGAATCACTCCTGCAAGTTTGGCGAAGTTGATCGGCTTCGGGCTCAAGCCCATCAGGCCAAAGTGGTCAACCAATACTGAGGCGGTGATTTGGCCAGCCACTACAAGCAGAAGGAAGCCACCAGCCCCAAGTTTCGGGGTGAGTGCCGACGCCCCCACCACGTAGATTGCCCCTAGCACCCCGCCGATCCATAGCCACCAGGAACCTTGCAACGCTTTGCTGATGTCCGGCGCAGGCACTCGCATTACGAGAACTGCTGCGATGACAACTATCGCGCTGACAATCAGGGAGGTCAGAGCGCCCCAAAGAGGACTGCCCAGGGCCCGGCCCACTGCGGCATTACTAGCCGCTTGAAAGGGAAGAACTACGCCAGCCAGGAATGCCATGCTGACAGGGATCAGAGCGAGAATTGCAGTTTTGCCAATCACTTTTGCGCCCTCTGTATTCAGTTGGTGTACAGATAATCCTCCATCCGTTTTTCTAATGGAAATCGATTAATCATACGTCCAATATTCGCCGTACGAATTATCGGTCAAAGACCACACCTAGTTGCCTTGAGGTTGTCGAATTCGAAAATTGACCTGATCGCGTGCCCCAGCTCCGATCTAGGCCTCCACTCAAAGAGCCAGGTAGGTTTGCTAAGCTGGGTCGAGTAGAAATCGAGAAGTAATTGATGCTGGAAGAGCTACGTAAAATTGACCTCAATCTGCTGATGACCCTGCATGCTCTGCTCTTGGAGCGACATGTCACTCGGGCATCGGTGCGCCTGCACAAGAGCCAGCCTGCTGTTAGCCATGCCTTGGCCCAACTTCGTGCTCACTTTGACGACCAGCTTCTTATCAGAAGGGATGGGCAGCTCGTTCTTACGGCTCGTGCGCAATGTCTGCTTATTCCTTTAGAGCAGGCGCTTCAAAATCTAAATGGTCTACTGGGAGCTTCGCAGTTCGATCCTGGTAAGTCTCATGCCCGATTCCGTCTCTCTCTCTCGGACTACGCTACTCGGCGCGTGCTGCCAGGGTTGGTTCGACATCTGCGTGAAGTAGCACCTGGTATCGACCTGGCTGTCAGCCAAGCCACGCGAGAGATGATGCTAGCTCAGCTCGCAGATGGTGAGCTGGATGTCGCGTTCGGCATATTCCCCGAGTATCCCGAAGGCATTCATGTCCAGGAGTTGTTTCCCGAACACTTCGTGAGCCTCGCTGATGTGTCCTTTCTGCCTGAAAATGGCTGCCTGAGCCTCGATGAATGGTTGGAGCGGCCTCATGTCATGTTGGCAATGAGGCCTGACGCCAACGACGAGATTGAGAAAGCACTCACGGCTATAGGTGTCCGCCGTCGGATAGCTGTCGCACTTCCTCACTGGAGCGCGGCCATTGAGCTAATCGCCGGCACCGATCTGATTCTGACTGTGGCGAGCTGGGCAGTCGGCGATCTCAACAAACACCCTACCCTCAGAACCTTCGAGGCTCCCTTCGCACTGCCAACCCTCTCGTATCAGCAAGCCTGGCACGTTCGAAAGGAAGCAGATCCGGCCAACAGCTGGCTACGAAGCGTGATCTTCGCCTGCAGCCAAGTTACCCGATGATGATCAGTTACACCGCTAAACCGCTACACCGCTACATCGAGTTGATTGGTGATCGGCGTCCCGATATCACAGAGCTTACCAATCAGCGGTGGCCGAGCGTCTTCTTGATGCTTTAGCTGTACTGAAGTTTTTGATCTTAAAAAAGTGGATTGATGTCAGGCACGACAGACGGTGAGATGAACCTCGCAGATCACGTTCTGCCCCCCCTCGATAACTAGAAGAAGAGGTTCGCGCCAAATGCGCAAGTTCATTAATGCCCTAACGCTGGCATCCATTACGATTTTCTCCGCTCCATTCGTTGCCCATGCAGAAGAGGTGACCAAGACAGCTGGGCCAGCCTTCGTAGTGCACAAGCTGACTGATTTCCTCTACGCCATCGGCGAGCCTACCTACTACCAAAAAAACTTCTCCTATCTGCTCGTGGGAGAGAAACAGGCTCTGATGTTCGATTCAGGTGCAAACCAAAGGGAGGACATCACGGAAGTAGCGAAGAAAATCACCGATAAGCCACTATCAGTTCTGCCATCGCACCTGCACTTTGATCATCTGGGCGGCCTGCATAATTTCCAGAGCGTGTACTTGGTCGATACCCCCTTCACTAGCAAGTTCAAAGGGAAGGATGGCCTTTACCACGTACCGGAGCCGGTATACCTGGGCAATTTCGACCACATGGTAGTACCGCCCTTCAAGGTCTCGCGCTTGGTGAAGCCACAGGAGATTATCGACTTGGGTGGCCTTAGGGTTCGCTTGCTGAGCGTCCCTGGGCACACCAAAGACGAAGTGGCTTTGTACGATGAGGCACATGACATCCTGCTGGCCGGTGATCACCTCTATCCATCATGGCTCTTGGCAGGAAACCTGAAGGACTATGTGTCATCCCTCGATGCCACTCTGAAGGTCATCAATCCCAATACTGCAATCTACGGCGCCCATGCTGATGAAGACCCATCGAGAGTACCGGCCATGACCTATGCCGAAGTTGTGGTCATCCGCGACAAGATGCTGCAGATCCAGGCAGGACGGGCCAAGGGGGAGTCTTTCAGCGACCCAGAGCTCATCAAGAGCTCCAAGCTGTACAAGGTGGAGAAGGACATTAGCATCCTGACTAACATCCGTTTCACAGATGGTCGCGGGTACGGTTACTGATCAGAGCGGCCCACCGTATCCAATAACCAGTCGATGAACGCCCGCAACTCCGGGCGTTCACGTGCGCTTTCGGAGCAAACGACGTAGTAGTTGTGTAGCGCTGGCACAGAGACTGGCAAAGGGCAGACCAAACGACCTTCATCTAGATCTCGGGCAGATACTGTTTCATCACTCAGCGCTACACCGAAACCTTCTCGCGCAGCCTGAAGCACCATGCCGAAGTCTTCAAAGTGGATATTGTCAAAATCACCACGTGCGCCCCCCGTCTCAGCAAGCCATTGCTGCCACTGGCTACCGTCATCCTCATGTAGCAACCGATGCTTCACTAGATCCCCGACTTCGTGAATGGCAAGAGCTCCCCGCAAATGCTGAGGACTGCATACGGGAATCATGCGTATGCCGTGCAGCAGGCGCCACCAGTAGCCTGGCCATGGAGGTGTGCCATAAATAACCGCAACATCTGCACGACGCCAGTCCACCAGCGCCATGTTCGGAGCCGTAATCACGGTCACCCTGACCGCCTCGGACTCTGCCATGAAACGCAGTATGGGCGAGACCAGCCATTCGGTTCCTTCGGACGGCGGAGTGGACAATGTGATTTCAACGAGCTCCTGCTCATTGCCAATTCGAACTTCACTCACAGCGTCATTGATCTCGCGCATCGCGTTAGCGATACGCATGTGCAGTCGGCGACCGCTGGGTGTGAGAGCCAATTGTCGGCCCTGCTTGGAGAAGAGCTCCACGCATAGACTGGACTGCAGGGCTTTGAGTTGTTGGCTAACTGCACCCGTTGTGACGTGCAGCTCTAAAGCCGCGCCGGCAAGGCTGCCTAACCTGGCCACGCTTTCAAATACCTTGAAGCTGTGTAGCGGGGGAAGCGCCATATCGACTCCATCGTCGTTTCATGCTTAACGTTTGAAACAGGAGCTATCAATAACAGCCAAATCATCTCGCTGGCATCGCACCTGGCGCTATACCGCTTTGACCTGGCACTCGGACAATCAGCAATCTTTTTAACTGAATTCGAACCCATAGGGAGGCTTACCAGCGCTAGGATGGAAGCTAATGGCAAGTAGACCAGTCAGGCAGAGGAGTTGATATTCACGCTACCATTTGGCCTGAGACTTAGAAACTTTATCAAATATGCTCCAGTGGAACCTTCTATGGATGAACTCCGGCGAATCGATCTTAACCTCCTGCTGACTTTGCATGCATTGCTGACAGAGCGTCATGTAACCCGAGCGTCAGTGCGCTTGCACAAGAGTCAACCAGCAGTGAGTCATTCCCTCGCCCAACTGCGCGTACATTTCAACGATCAGCTGCTGATTAGGCGAGATGGCTACATGGCGCTGACAGCCAAAGCTCAAGCTCTTATGGGCCCACTGGAATCGGCGCTGATCGGGCTCAACAGTTTGCTTTCGGAGGCTGACTTTGATCCTGCAACAGCGAGAACCAGACTGCGGCTATCGCTCTCAGATTACGCCGCGAAAACAGTGTTCCCCTCCGTTGTTCGGCGAGTCAGGGCTGAAGCACCAGGTATCGAGCTGGCCGTCAGCCAAGCAAGCCGCGAGACAATGCATTCTCAACTGGCCGATGGTGAATTAGACCTGGCTCTGGGTATTTTTCCGGAGGCACCGAAAGACATCATGGTCGAAGACCTATTTCCCGATCAGTTCGTTAGCGTTGCCGATAAAGCTGCCTTACCGTCAAAGGGGACGATGTCGCTTGAGGAGTGGTTGCAGCGACCGCATGTGATGCTTGCGTTGCGGCCTGATGCAAACGATGAGATTGAAAGAACACTCAGTGGCATGGGGCTACGCAGAAATATTGTGCTGGCCCTCCCTCACTGGACGGCGGCGGTGGAGTTGATCGAGGGGACTGATCTCATGCTCACGATTGCTGCAAAGGCTCTCGGAAACATGAAGCGATTTCCCGACCTACGATGCTTTGAGCCGCCCATAGCGTTGCCGAAAATCGCGTACCAGCAAGCCTGGCACTTGAGAAAGGACGGTGACCCTGCGTTGAGGTGGCTTCGAAAGTGTTTTGTTGATGCCTATTATCCAGGCGTGGTTGATGACGCGACTCATTGAGCCAGCGTCAACCTTCAACCGGGCCTTTAAGTTCTACCAGGTTGCCATCGGGATCAAAGCAGTAGATTGATGGGCCATTACCTTCGGCGCCGTATCGTGTCACTGCCTTGTCTGCTTGGATACCGTGGCCGTGTAGGTGAGAGAGAATGTCGGCCTCGTTAAACGGTGTGATCCGCAGGCAGAAATGATCGACATTACGATGTTGCGGATCTGCGGGCCCGCCAGCCTGTTGGCCAAGGGGGCCGGCAACGTCCACGAGGTCGATCATTGAGGATCCAGCACGTAGGTGGATCATGCCCAAATCGTCACGACGCTTTTTCACTTCGCAACCGAGGGTCTCGATGTAGAAGGTCAAACTGCGATCCATGTCTTGAACGCGCAAGACGACGTGATCCAGATGCTTCAACTCGAAAGGAATCATTTTTTTCTCCTCAACCAAGTAAGGGCCAGGCTGGCCCTTACGGATCATTGATCTGCTGATATCGGACGATTACTGAGCTTTATCCAGTGCTTTAGGCATTTCGCCTTTGAAATCCATCCAAGGATTTGTACCTAGCAGATTCGCGTGAGGTACGTCAGCCTTGTAGCGCATGGTGAATTCTTTCGGGCCATGGCCGTAAGCTACGATCAAACCCTGCTCCGGATCCATGATGCCGGCATGCATGCCCAGGCCGTGGTAGCTCACACGAACTGCCTTATCACCCAGCTTCAGTTTTTCAATTTGGAAGCGAACGGTCGAACCATCCTTCGTGGTGAATGCCCAGCGGAAAGGGCCACCGGAGACGGCAGTCATAACCTCGTCAACGTCGGTTCCGTCGTCGGCGGAGTTGACGTGCAGACGGGCATATTTCTCCAGGACGGCCTTATGAGTCGGCTTGTCCAACGCCTTCATGTCGTACACCTTAGGGTAAGGGCCGGTTCCCGTTTCCTCGGTGTACACACCACCGTCAGTGACAGCTGGCTTGCGGCCTGCCATTTTCACGTAGTCGAGCAACTGCGGGATGGTGAGGCTGAAGTCTTTAATCAAGCTGCGCTTTTCCTCTTCGGTCAGCGCACGCTCGTAAGAGGCGGCCAGAATCGGAGTAGCTGATTTAGGCACGTCTACAGTCACGACGTGTACGCCGAGATCTTTCAGCGCTGCGTTTACTTTATCTACGCCGACGACGTCTGGGCGGCCATCACTAAACTTCAAGGAGACGACGTCACTTGCCATGGCGCCTGCGGAAGCGGTAAGCGAAGCGGCGAGTGCGGCAGAAGCCAGAATATCTTTACCTTTCATGTTTAAACCCTCTGACGATGATTAGCTTGGTTCGTCATCAGGTTCGCGTAATGGCTGAAGCTTGTGAAATCGTTAATAGTCACGAGCCAAATTCGCCGAGCGAATAATGCCCCGCTGTACCCTGCGCTCAAAATAATTGGGTGGTTAAAAGCGACAACGACACCATCAAATGCGAGGCAGACATCGTGCGCAAGAGCCTGGCGGTGAAGAGCGGTACATCTGCAGCCGACTAAAGACGGCGATGGATTTAACGAAGCCCAATGCCGGGTGCTTCGCCCAAAAAACAGCGTAGTGATCGAAAAGACTGCCCCCGAGCTTGCCGGAACCCTACGCCTAGAGTCAGCCTTCACAAAAATCCTGGCTTGGCATGAGCAAACTTAGCGTGACCCAGGTCATCGCTGGATGCGTTCGCTAATTGTTGAAACTCTTAGGACACTCAATTGAAGCGAACGTGATGGACGAAGGCAGCCCAACTGGGAACGGTCACAGCTCCGTTGCGGGTATAAAATCCACAGCTTCCAGGTGCTTCGACATGCTGATGGCTTTTGGCCTCGATGCCAGCTAGATTTGGAGCTTTCTACGATCAAGGAAGGATATGAAAAAGCTCATCGCAGTCATGGGGATGTGTGTCGCACTCGGCGGTTGCGCTACGTCTCACTACACCGCAGGCCGAGACTTTCCGTCGGCAAGCGTAACGAGCATCACCAAAGGCAAAACCACCACTTCTGAGTTGAAATCTCTATTCGGTGAGCCCTACGCCAAGAGTGCTGTCAGCGAGACTGACGAAAAGTGGATCTACACTTACACCAATGGCTCAGCCCATGCTCAAAGCTACGTGGTCACCATGAAGGTGACGACTACAGGCACTCAGAAAACTCTCGATGTCTTGATCCGAAATGACGTAGTCATCAACTACACGTTCAGCGACGGCCCCGCTCCAGGTACTACCACTGCGACGAACTGAGTTCGCCACCTTGCCATTGGGCGACCCACCGCGCTCAGTACGTTGTTGATGGAGCAAGCTCATGGACAGAACATATGCCTTCGTGGATGAGTCTGGGAATTCCGACCTTGATACGTCAAAGGGAGGAAGCTCGGGCTTCTTCATCGTGTGCTCTATTCTGGTGGCAGAGAAAGACCTGGAAGCTGCTTATGCCCAAGCTGAAGCACTCCGCATGCGTCACTTTCAAACAGGTGAGATCAAATCCAGCAATCTAAAGCCGAAGGATTCAGATCGCCGTGCCCGAATCCTCAACGAGCTAGCTGAGCTGCCTTTCAAGCTCTATTTCACCGTCGTTGATAAGTCCCGAATTCACAAAGACGGCGGCCTCCGTATCAAAACCTCGTTCATAAAATACGTGAACGGGTTGCTCTATGAACGTTTGTTCCGCGCATACCCTGACCTCCAGATGATCGTAGACGAGCATGGTGGCCAGGAATTTCAGGAGAGCCTCAAAAGCTACGTTGCAGAACGATTCGTGGACGACCTATTTGGCGATAAGGATGCCTTCCAGACGATGGCCAGTAAGGACAACGTTTTGGTTCAGGTTGCAGATTTTTTTGCTGGCTCAGTCGCTCAGATCTACGAAGAGAAAGCATCGGAAGAAGCAGTTCTTGCCTACAAAAAGATACTACGCAGCCTGACTCTTGGAATGCTTGAGTGGCCATCCAAGTACCAGTCTCTTCTGCCGCCGCCGACGAATGAGTCTGGGTATGCAGACTACCAGGTACACCAGGAAGCTCTCCGCCAGGCAGACCGTTTCAGCGAGCGGGTTGGTGAGCATCCTGATGAGGATGAGCGCCTGCAATTGAGTATCCTGCGGTTCTTAAGATTTCAAAGCGAATTCGTCACCAAGGATTACGTGCTGACTACGGAGATCATGGCCCATCTAAAAGATAGCGGATTGGGTGAGGTCAACGGCCAGCGAATTCGATCCAGTGGCATTGCCAAGCTTCGGGATGCGGACGTCATCATCACAAGCGCGGCCAAAGGCTACAAGATCCCTCAAACACGGGCAGACATTAACGAGTTTCTTGAAAGAGCTTCAGGCATTGTTGTTCCTCTACTGGAACGGGTGAAAAAGGCTAGAGAGGTATATCGGCTGAGTAGTCGAGGAGAATATGACATCGTGACGGCAGCCAACCTGGCTGAGCTTGCCAAGCTGCTCACTGCGCTCGAGGCGTTTGCAGATGACTGAACTCGGTCATGGCAACGAACCTCAGCAGGCTGCATTGATCCAGGATGAAATCCTAGAGATCTTGAAAGAAGCCAAGGTGCTTGCGCGTAGATTCTATCGCTTGACCGGCAAGCCGCTGGGCGTGACAGGCGAGGTCGCAGAGTACGAAGCTGCTACTCGACTCGGCCTGTTACTACATCCTGCAAGGCAGGCAGGTTACGACGCAACAGAGACGCTGGAAGATGGCGTCGCGAGAATCCAGATCAAGGGGCGCTGTATCCTGAACCAGCAAAAGATTACGGGCCGTATGGGCGCAATTGATCTACGACAACCCTTCGATACTGTGCTCTTGGTGCTGCTTGATTCTGAGTTCAACGCATTTGCAATGTACGAAGCGAGTCGTGCCAAGGTAGAGGTAGCATTGACCTTGCCTGGCTCGAAAGCCAGAAATGAACGGGGAGCACTGGCGATTAGGCAATTCATGTCGATAGCTGCGTTGCGCTGGGCTCGCCATGAGCCTAGCGACTAAGAGTATTAACCGCCGTCTGGACGCCGAGTGCTGCGGATATGTCCCGTGTGACGAGCCAGGCTAATGTCCCTTATACGGCACATTAACCACCATTTTTAGGCTTAATGACCCTGTTTGGGTACATTACGCTGAGCAAAGGAATGCGGACAATGATGACTATAGCCCCCTACCTAACCCAGCCTATCTTCTGATTTGGAAGCAAGTCCCTAATGGTTCCTGGCATAGCTGCTAAATATCCGCGCAGGAATACTGCACCATAAAGATTCAACCGTAGCTGTATTTATGGTTTTATTAAAAAAGCCGGCGATGTAGTTCCAAGCGCAGAAAAAATAATAATCGATGTGGTTCGCTACAAAAGTAGGTGCCGCAAGCGATAGGAAGTAGTGGGCAATGGCTACGTATAGACAGAAACACACAGTCCAAGCGAGCCAGTAAACGGTGCGTCCGGACGATATAGGTTTTTCAACCAAGCGCTTCCAGTCATCGGCAGACATGAAGTTATAGATCTTCCTCCGCCATCCTTCTCTACTGCTGTCAGCAAGACTGTTAAACCTCAAGGTTGATAGAGTGTTGATAACTATGCTTAACATGAGAAGTGCAGAGACACCGAGATACAGAATCGTGGTAGCTGTATCGGCCACGCCTGTAGTAGCTATCGGAGTCTTGAGAGCTAAAACAACACCCGCCACCGCGAAATCACGCCAGAGAGCTGATATTAAATCCCTTGTCGCAGTTTGTGTCTTATTAACCTCCTCCTGCAAACCTTTGCGCAGATCCCCCAGGCTTTTGACAGCCTCCTTGCTCTGATCCTGGAGATGAAAGGAGAACGCTTCCTTGGCCCCCGAGAGGCTATTTTTTAGGATTGGAGTTGAGCCAGAGGGCCACGTCGTCCCACTGTTCCAGTTGATAGCAATGTGGTTGTTGAAAAGTTGGAATTTCGTTTCACACTCCCTAGGGGTGGAGTAGATCCACTGACAGGTGTCGTGAAGCGTTTCAAAATTGATATCAGCCCAGTTAATAGCCTGGTCTATAGCTATGGGGAGTGAGCGCCCGCCTCGGAATACCACATGAGTCTCATCACCTTCCTTGCGAATCTCGGCAGGCAAGCAGAAGGAAAGCCTTTCCACCGCCACGCGTTTCCAGGATGTAAAAGGTTCGCTTTCAGTAATTGGCTCAGCAGTAAGCAGCCAGGGTTCAAGCGACGGTGGGGTGAGGGAATGGGTAAGATCCCGTACCATTTTCCAAGGCTTTTCAGGATGTTGAGTGACGGTCGGTAAATTTTTATCTCCACCCATTTCTTTCACTAAAAACTGATGAGTGGAAAATTCAAAGGTTTCACTTGCAACCCACACGCACATTTTTTTCTTTGAGTTCTGTGCTGAAAATTGGTTTGTCCTCAACCAGTTTTCGAAACCTTTTAAAGTTAGGAAATAACACCAACCATCATCCGTTGGCTTTTCCAAGATGACTGTTAGTCTGTCATTTTTCACATCCTCCAAATCGAAATTCTTGATCTCGATGCTGTCGGAAACTTCCCCAAAAAGCTCTATCTTTCCGATGCCCATAGAGCAAACACGCTGGGCAAGATCTTTCAATTCTCGAACAAACCCGGAAGATGTAACGCTCACTTCATCAATTCGAAAAATATGCGTAGTTTCAACCTGCGCAGAACCACCCGACGCCGTAAGTCGCTCAAAGAAGTTGCGAAGTTCCAGCGCTAGCTGTTTCATGATTCACGCAAGCGACTTGTACGAATAGTAATAACAGTTTCATCCTTTCCATTTTCAATAGTTAAGCTTCCCTTTGCCCGCGCAGGCATATTGATGGTTATGCCTTCGCTTGTTACGTATTTCTTTGCCTCGTTGGTAGGTAGCTCTTCCTCATCATAGGAGAACACTTCTCCAGTCAAATTTAGGCTTTCCAATTCTTTGTCGAAGGTCGCCCGAATTTCATCTTGGCCATTGATGCCAAAAAAATCTATGAAGAATCCGTCGACTTCAAAGTCTTTACGCTTTTTCGCAATCTCAACGACTTTCTCAGCGACCTTCGATGTGATAGCCGGCGGCAGATCACCCAGGTGTGTCCTTACAGTTTTTTTGATTGCCTTAACCAAATCTACCGTCATTTCCTTTGAGTTCCGGAGGCGCTCTACTCCCAGGAATTCTTTGAAGAAGTCACTAATTCCTGAGCGGCTCATTTTATCGATGATCACCACTTCTGCGTCTATGGAATCCAAATCAATAAGAGCTGATTTCTGCAGCGCTTTCGGTGATTCCGTAAAGTTATTGGTAACTGCCTGAAGTATTGCCTGGGCGCCCTTGGTTTCAAATGTCACAACTTTCTCAGAGTCATACTTGATTAAAGAATAAAACTTTTTAGCGCCTGTAACTAAACCGATTACAATCAGCACGCCTGACTTCATCCGTTTATCGCCAAGGCGATGAAATTGCCGTGCCAGGCTCTTGGAGATATCGACGAAATTCGACTCGCCCTTTTCCCAACTATTCAGTTTGGCCTTTACTTGAGATATTTCAGCGAAAGAGAATTTATTGCCCTTGAGGGTTTCTTTGATGCGGTCAATGAAGAACGGCTCGAAGGTGCTTAAGGGGGTGTCGTCAAAAAGTATCGGATCATCGGCTCGATGATGCACAACGTGAAAAATGAAATTCTCGATTTTCAGCGCTTCGATTTCTTTATCAGTAAGAGTGGCCAAGTTGAATCCTCATCCTTGCTGGTGGCGACATGACATTAAGCATTGATCTAAGCACCTTTCCAGCGTTATGCCAGCGCCCTGCACCGGGCATAGCATCAGATAGCTGTATGAATGTACACCCCCAAGGAAGGATTGGCTTCCGTATTCCCCATCCGGAGTTACTTGTCCGATGGAAGGCTCACAGGCAAGCGTCTTCAAGTGGAAATCATCGCCGAACACTCGGATTGCATTTTTTTAGATTCGCAATGTGCTTTTATAAAAAAGCATTAATTGATTTTATTTTATTGCCGTGGGATGCTTCTCCGCATCTGACAGGAGATCCATCCCATGAACGACATTATTTCGCTCATCGAAAACGCCGCGAAGACGAAGAATGACCTGGCGTCCGCATCTATCCGCATGCCCAAGGAGCTCTACTCCTTCATCGAAGGTTTGGCTGATCAGCTCGATCTGAGTCGCCAGGAGACAATGCTGAAACTGCTCGAGAAGGGGGTTGAAGCCGCCAAGACTGCTCTGAAGCTTGATGACAAAGAGCAGGCGGCGGTAGACATTGAGTTACTCGAACCATCGAGCTTCCACCTTCTGAATACGAACAAGCGTCACTCATTGGAAGACCATGACCGTATGCTCAGCGAGGGAAGCGCAGCAGCTTTTTATGCCCCTTGGAAGTACAACATCGACCGTATACAGAAAGGTGATGTGGTGTTCTTGTACGAAAATGGCAAGGGGATCGTCGCCTTCGGAAAAGGTACTGGCGAAACTGAAAAACGTGAGCATCACGGCTATCTCGAAGAGTGCCATTTTCAGCGTTTAATGGATTTCACCATCTTGGAAAAGCCGATTTCAGCTGCGGACATCAAGAAAGCGGTGCAAAAGAACGTCGTCTTTTTGCGCACTATGTCTCCTATGCCAGATGGCCAGTTGCTGCTGAATCTGATCCAGAAACGCTCCGCGTGATGTTAACTGGGGCCTAGTATAAAACACTGTGCCTAGTCCCCGATTGACGCGGCGTCAGTATATAGAGCCTCTAGCGCGGAACTACGCAGGTGAGGCCTGCGTCGATAATCGTCGAGATAACGTCGAACGTTGTGGTCAAGAATGCAAGCGGAGCGCGCCGGCCCATGACGGGCCAAAGGCCTGAGGATGGACGCCCGGAGGGCCCAACCTTGGCGAAGCCAAGATTGGATTCACGACAGCCGTACCCTGACAGGGGGCTGGCCAAAAGCGGGGATACTCAAGATCGCATCGACGTAAGGGGCGGGAGAAGCGTCAATGGCTTCACAACTCAAGATCTCTACCATTTCCGATTATGGGCCTAGTGAACAGTGTTACTGGTTGTCGGTAATCCGACTGCGTATGCCAATGACGTATTCGCTGAGTAGTGCCCCATCCTCTCACTCATTTTGCGCATCAAGTCGGCATAACCATCATTGGTGCTACGGATGCCACGGGGCGTGAGTAGACTCACGTCGATATTCGCTTTGCGAGCCCACGAGAAACAGATCCTTCTCAGCGCGTCAGACGATAGTGGACGTCCAGGGGCATTGGCGACACTGAAAATATACTCTCCGTCCGACAACTTCGAGGTCTTGATGTACTGCTCGAACACCGACCTGTGCCTATCGGGAATTGCATCGATTACATTCTTGGTATCACGGCTCTTAACGCTATACACCGCAACACCGTGCTTCATTTTCGCCGATAGTAGCTCGCTTGCCCGCAGCGCACCCAGCATGCATGCGAACAGAGCCCGATCCCTCAAGCTGCCAGATGCAGCAAGGATCTTTTCCAGGGTCTGAATGTGTTCTTTGATCAATCCGTTCTGAGCCCCGCTAACCAGTTTAGGTAACAGGCTGTGACCAGCATCGTGAGAAACCTGCACTCGTTTGAAGGCTACAAGGTTTGTCAGAGGAAGATCGGTTAAGAGCTGTTCCAACTCCCCTTGATCTACAGACAGCAATGCTTCCGGCTCCAGGGTAGCTTTGATGACAGAACCAATTGCCTGCCTGACATCGGCTTCTGGCGGCACAGGTTCCCCAGGTTGGCAGACCTTTGAGGTTTCGCTGAGATCGTAAAAGCTCTTGTAGCCCAGTCCCTGCGCGAGAGCTTTTTGAGCATCTGCCAGCGAGATTGGTGTTGAGCCACACCATTGCGCTTGCAAATGCTTAGACAGGCTTTTGAAGCCACGATTACGGATCATGTCTTGTGGATAGACTGGGACGCGCATAGCAATTCTCCGGTGCCAGGGTGTCGGCTGCCCGCTGACTATCGTCGAAATGCGTGCGATAAAGAGGGTGTTGCAACCTGTGGCATTTGAGCCTTCACGAGCCGACCGTTTGATCCAGGGAGATCATTTGCGGCAAAGCTATCATCTTGGCTTCGCGAGTGTCTAGGATCAGGTGAGTTGGGGGGAAGGTCATGCAGTGGTGTGGCCGTGTGCATACCCCTCGCCCTATGCTCATTGCAGCAGGTATGTCTTGACGTCAGCTGGCGCCCCTGAGAGCCTCGTGCCCCTCTCGGACTACTGATGCTACGGCATCAATCGATGCTTTAAGGCTTTCAGCCTCATCAATTAACCCAAGCTCTATAAGGGCCTCTCGTACAACAGATACGCGAACAAGTATTTCTGACAGCATGTTATTATAAAGCTGTATCTGCAGCTTAAAGAACTTTAGTTTTTTAGTTTCGTATTGCTCAGCATAGTAGTTCTGCATTGTGGCGAAGCGCTGGAAGATGCTTGTCTCTTTGGATAGTTCGGCGTCGATGAATTCGTCTTGATCTTCGATCTGGGAAAGTAGATTCATGAATAGTTCGACTTTGTAGCGGTAGGGATTCTGGCGCGACTCAATGGTGTAGAACTCTAAATACCCGCTGCTCTCCACGTAGCTGGATATTTGAATGTCATATTCAGGGTGTGCTAAAAGAAAACCATCCACTTCATGCTGAGATTGAATATCCCATTTCCCATTTAGTTCTTTCTGCTGGCTGACTAACTCTCTTACTTTATTAAGCCAGTCATAAAGCCTGCGAAGATTTTCTTGGGCCGGATCATCGCTTTCTGCAAATTTAATCTCCACCTCGCTAGCAGGCCTGACAACCCCTTTAACCGGCTCGAACGCTTTACATAGCGCCAATTGTTTGGGCGTGCAGAATGCAGGATTTCTCAAGTTCATCAAATCAAATTCACCATGCTCATAAGATTTCGCAACCAACCTTGAGCAGAACTGTTGCTTTGAATCTTGATGTCTTAACAGCGTCCTCAGCCTGATGGTAATCGCTTCATTGAGGGCGTAGAGGCTTCCAACTTTTGACTGGGCATAGGAGCAAATTGCGCGAACCTCAAGCTCAGATAGCGGGCGTTTCGCACGTAAAACCAGTACATCCGTAGGTCTGCCGAATATCAGGCGTTGGGGATTTTTTGAGAAAACGCCAGCCATCGTAGCTTCGATAGTAGTGTCTCCGACATAAATGGCAGCATGTGAATATCTGCTTATCGTGGCTGCCCTTACTGAGAGACTTACCCCGCCCTTGTCGCCTGTAAGGATGATGTCAGCAGGCTCAAGCAGTGAGCGTTCAAGTATGTATTTTCGAGCAGGCATCAAAAAATCCTTTTAATCCACATGTGGTGAAAACATTGGCCAATCATATCGGTCTGGACTGCCGTGCCTCATCGATGTCTTGACCTGAAATGGCCAATGACATAGTGCGACCTGACGTTCACTGGCCCATTTCGCGTATAGCGAATATGTCCGTGCCGGGTGTGGCCACTTACATATTCTCCGAGCCAGGCAGGGAGGAAGGACATGGCCAGGGTATGATGCCTGTAGAGGTCTGGGTCAGCCTGTAAAAGGTATTGCTCGAAGTCGTCGATGTTCCTGTACGCCTGAGCGAGCTTGCTGTTCCGGTAGAGAAATATCCGCCAGAGCCAGCCGGGAGCCGTGCCGGTTGCCTTAACGTTAGCTAGGAAGGGCGCTTCAGCCAAAGACGCTTTGAAGCCTTCAGTCCAGACGAGGATAAGCAGCAAGGCCACCCCGATGATGGTAATGAAGGCCTTGTCGTAGAGGAGCGAATAGATAGTTGCCGGCGAAGCCCAGTCCCACACGATCCAGCCGAACAGAAAGGTGGGCAGGAAGAAGAGCGGCATCAGGAACAGTCCGATTGCCAGGCTAATCCAAGCGCCAATGATCTCTAGCAGCTTCGACCAAACGTTCGGCATGTGTGTCCTCCCTGGAACTTGGCTGATCAGGTGTATCTCGATGGTAGCTCAGCGGCTGATGCGCAGGAAACGGGCGTCGCGTGTGGAGGCGCAGGAGAAGAACAAATCGCCAGGAGGAGGCAGGAGATGGGGGGAGAGGACGAGGTTATGTATCGCCCAGAAACGAAAACCCCGGCTCAAGGCCGGGGCGGGTTTTTCGTGGTCTTTGCAAAGAGTCGTAAGCTTTCGCTCATTGGAGCTCAGTGCCAACCTGTGCATTAATCCTACGAGTGGTTGACACCTATGTCAACCACAATCTATACAGGCGCCTTGCCGAAAGGAAGCTGAGCATGCCGCACACCATCCAGTATAGACCCCTGTTGATCGACGAGCTCATTAGTTCCCACCGAATCGCCAGCTACAGCAAGGTATTTTCGACCAGCAATGATGCTGAGTTAGTGGGTGCCTACCTGTGGAACTCGCACGTTTGTGGCGTTCTCTACCCCCTGCTCAGCGCGGCAGAGGTTACGTTGCGGAACTCGATTGACGCGGCTCTGACTGCTGATCTCGGGAAATTTTGGTGGAAGGCAAAAAAACTCAAGTACAAAAGCTTTACCCCCGGTGGGCTGGTGCCCGATGCGGTCGGTAAGCTCACAAAAAATTTTGGGTCAGCCTACAGCACTGCTTGGTATGAGCGTAAAGGTCGCCAGGTAAGCGGGCCACCAGATCACCAAGAGGTCGTATCCAAAACAGAGTTTTCCACGTGGGAATTCGTTTTGGACGATGAATACATGGGCAACAACCTCATATGGCCAAAAAATCTGGGACGGGTTTTCAAGGGGCAGTGGCCAACAAGTCAGGCGGGTGCAATGCTGGCCGGATGTAGGGATCAGGTTGCATTGGTAAGGAAGTTCCGAAATAGGGTGTTCCACTATGAACCCGCGTGGAAGCGCTTCAACGTCACCAATGAACAGCAGGCTGTAGCTCACCTCCACGAGAAGATCGACAAAATTACCGATCTGATTTCCTGGATATCGCCAGAAAAAATCGACCTCCTCGAGAAAAGCGGCGTGATCCGAACCGCTTATCGAGCCTGCTCCATAGCCGAGATCGAGCGCTTCAAATACCAGTGCAAGACCAGCACGGTCAACAGCATGGCCAAGCTCATCAAGGTGACTGAGGCTGCCAGCGCTGGAAATGAAGTGCTCCAGATTGCGGTGTACGGAAGGCGCAAGCAGGTATACATCTTCCACCCAGCCTGACTACCCTGAAAGCAGCCAGAGCGTATTTGTTCTGGCTGTGGGCGAAGCGTGCATGCCTTGAGCAGAGTTTACTTGGGGGCAACGTAGTAGCGAACCGATGACTCCAAAAAGCGCTTGTTGAGGTATTCCGGCGTGAGTTGGCCGGCCTCTTGGAGCCCGGCAAGTAGCTTCTCGTCAAGCAACACGAGTTCCGGGCTCACGGGCAGTGCTAGAAAACGTTTCTCGTACAGCGCTACGTTCGAGTCGGGGAGGATGAACTTCTCCCCCGTCGTTGTGAAGGGCACCCATACAGTGTCCTCAATCAGCACCCGGCCTCTGATGAAGAACGATGTGAGTGCCATGCTCACAACCGTGCGGGCTGTGGCATGTGGGTTTCCAGCGCCCCTGTAAATTCGGACGGTATCATGCACTTGCTCCACTTCATCCTCTTCAAGCTCCGCCTGAGAAGGCGCCCAGGACGGGGGTTCCATGATGGAGTCGTAAAGTGGTCTTTCTTTGGCTGCAAAATAGGCCCGTGCTGCCAACATCACGAAGTATTCTGTGATCCAGGGGGAGCGAGCGATGCTTCCGGTCTCTGCGAGTAACGTCAGCTGCTGCTGATAATTGTCCTCGTTCGTTTTGATCATGCCTTGCTCAGTAGGCTGATCCCAAAGACGGGCGACAACAAACGAGTTCTTAGGTGCGCGCTTCAAGGCCTTGCCACTCGATTTATCGATGACCGTAAGCAGGTCTTCACCGCCTAACCATTGCTTCAAATGCGCTTGGGGGATGACGTGTTGATTGACCGTAATTTCGTTCGGGTTTTTTACACGCTTCCCATCTTCGTTTAGCTTTTCGATTGGCTTTTCATGGGGGGAGTGGTCTTTCTGATACATGTTTCTGGTCTCATTCGTTATTAGGGCACGCCGATGGGCGGCGATATCCGACTCGCTACTGGTGATGGAAAAACCGTCTTTACCAAGCGACCACTTGCCGTCACGTCGAATCAGCTCAGTAACCGCCTGGAGGAAGAATGCCCTGCCGTAGTAAACCCGCTCGGGATCCTGCTGCCTTTCGTAGGGAATCGATATGCCCAACGTGAGCGCCCCAGTCGCCTCGTTGTAAGCGGCTGATTCCACCTTGCTGTCGCTGATGGAAAACTGACTTGTGTTGGTCTCGGCCATGGCGCGGGAGAGCGCCTGCTCTAGCTCTTGATCCAGTTCGGAGAAAACATCGTCCTCGTGGATCGCGTCCTTAAAGTCACGCACGCCAAAGGCGGCGAGCATCAAACGAGCGTCCGTAGGGGTTCGCTGGGCCACAACGACGAGCTCGTGGTACTCCTCGAACCCTGCCTGGCGCGCAAGCGATTCTTGGGCAGCAGAAAGCTTCATGTCGTGCTGGCGACTATGCTGCTTGGCTTGCGATTTGAAAATGCTGAGAGGGGAAAAATCAGACATAGCAATGTCTCCAAAACCATCAACGCTTTGGTTACCGATTGCCTGTTCACCGGGCAGCGTCTGGGTAGGGACATGCCGATGTAAAACGTGGGGTGCATCTACGATGGGCTATTGCTTCGCGAAACAGGCGCCAGGCGACCATCACCGCCTGGCCTGATCATAGGTCAGGCAAATTACCTGCGCAATAGCCTGCGGGAAGGGCATCGCTAGGTTGTGGAGGGTTGTTCGGGTATCTCTCACGACCGTAAGCGGAGCGCGCTGGCCCAGGATGGGCCAGAGACTTGAGGATGGAAGCCCGCCGGGGCCAAAACCGGGCGCAGCCAGGGTTTGGTTCACGAGAGCCGTCCCCGAAGGGGGCAAGCCAAAAAACGCTTGGCGTAACGCCCCCAAAACGGCACATTAAGCCATTTTTTCACCGTAATGTTCCCAAACGGGGGCACTAAGTGGATCGCTGTATCAGGGGGCCGGAGTAAGCTTGCGTGCAATCTCAAAGTCCTCATCTCTCAAGCGCTGCAGCTCCAACAACTCAGCCTCATATTCCTCAACAGTCAAATCAGTTTTTAACCGCTCTACAAGTTGCCGCTGCTTACGATCAAACAGCTCCATGGCACTTGTGAGGTGTACCGAGGTAACAGTTGCGGAATAGCCGGTAATTTCCTTAAAGGCCAAGTGTATGTAACGTTCTACTGACTCAGGCGATTTATGTCCTGTCCACATCATGACTTCGGCGATAAAGCCCTTGACGTCGAGGAGCGCTCGTCGGAATTGGTCGGAGTTTGTCATCTCATGTTCTTTGATCATTCTCACGAATTTTTTAGTGATGAATGCATGCCTGAACATATGTGGAGAGATCCTCTCTTTAATGCCTGCTGCTGTTTTGAGGGCAGTGATCTCAGAGGTGATTGTATCCGGTGAAAGGCCTTCACCTGTTGTTTCACCTATAAATAGGAAGCCGTCGTTCTTGCCAGTTTTGAATTTCTTGGCAACCTTCCTGCGCTGCATATCGATGAAGGTGTTGACATCCTTGAGGATCATCTTATGAATCGGAATCATCCGTTCGCTTGAAGCTCCCTGCTTCCAGGTCTCCAAGCGAAGCATCGGCTCATCCGAATGGAATGCATTCAGGATATCCTCGACCCGGATTCTTGAAATTTCTCCTCGCCTTGCACCCGTGAGCTCCAAGAGCAGAAGCATAACCTTCCGTCTGATTTTAACGAATCGAGAGCTAGGCAATGTGTCAACAGCATCGGTGAGTTTCTTGATGTTGGCATCAGTAATCGGGAATACACTTCGCGTCCGTCCCCCAAGGCTAAGAGAATGATGGTGAATGTAGGTTCTCTTAACGCTTCGACCATTGCGGGAGGTAATGGTGTAAGTCTCATGGGTTACTCGAATTGTACCGCCCTTTGCAACGAATTCCGGATTGCCATTGAGTCGCCCTACAAACTCTAGAAAGGTCAAACAAATGCGGCCAATCGCTAAAATGGTAGGTTCAGATTTTTTCTTGGAGGTTGGGTAAATAGGAGATTTCTCGTCTCTCAATGAACCGATGAAAGTCGTGAAAGTCGAATCTGTTAGATGCATGAGGTCGATATTTTTATAATAGCAGTAGCGGATTAACTGTCCTATTTTAGAAGCGTATTCACCAAGTGAACCGCCCTTAGAACCTCGAGTAGATAGGCCACGGTTACCACCACGACCTGCACGTTCAAGCAAAGACAGTATGTAGAGATTCGCTGGGATACATGGCGATCCGTCTGGCCATGTCATAAACGGGATGTTGTTAAATGTATTGGTTTCAGTTCTTCCTAACGCCATATGTGAGAAAAGTGTTAACTCATCAATGAGCGAGTAAAGCTGATGAGAGGTTTCTTTCTTCATCATCGATACTCGTCAAGGTTGATGACGGCTTTCTCATCTGGATTTGTTAGCCTGTTAAATGGCGGGGCATTGAGCGACGTGATTGCTGACAGGGCCTTAATTGCCTCTGTCGCACGAAGCGCCCTAACGCCAGTGCTGGATGCGTCTCGAACACTTTTTATGTCATCAAGGGCGCGATTAAGGGCCTGCAACAACACCATGTTCGTCTTTTGGAGCGCAGAGAGCTTGTGCTCAAGCTCCTCAGCGCGCAGGGTTAACCCTACCTTAGTCCGCTTATTTGATCGTTGTTCCCTACGCTCGGCAGCTTCCACTGCCTCCAGAGCCGAACCCCGAAGCCTGTTAAACCCATCGAATCCTGTCGGGATGTTCCGCTCGGCATAAGTCTTGAGCGTATTCAAGCTCATGGGTGAGGTCGTCTTGGCGGTCTCTCCCACCTTGAAGCTGATGTCCAGGCTTGCCGTCGCTCCTTGGCTCTTGAGCGCTTGAATCAGTTCTTTATTGCCCTTGAAGCTCTCGGGTGACTTATGGACTTGGTGAAGAAGCTCCATAAGTGTATTAAGTGCCAAGGTGTTTCGCTCCACGCGAGCATCAACCTTCTTCATGCATCAACTCCCGTGACTTTTGCGATTACTTTAAAACGTTGACCATCGTCATCTTCGAAGAATTCGGGCTCGATGGTAATTGCACCTTCCTCCATCAGATCTGCGAGGTAGTCCTCCAGCTCGTTTGTATCTACGACAGTGAAGTCTTCGGTGCCATAACGAGCGGCTACCAAGGCAGCGAGGCTCTCGAAGCTTTCAATATCGCCACTGTGCAGGGCCTCAGCGACATATTGGACTTTAGCGCCTGCAAGAGTTGCTCCGTCCATTGCTTCGGTGATGTAATTCCATACATGTTCGACGTCAGTATGCCCAAGCATCCATTGCAAGGTTTCAAGACCGCCGAAACTGCTGGAGTAGAAGAATAACATCGCGAAAAAGCGCCTTAGCTGATGTTGGCGAATATAATAGCGCTTGCCATCATCATTGGTTTCGGTTTCAAAGTAATCACAGAAGAAGTCGAGATTTTGATTGTAGTTGTATGCTTGAGCGCTAGTGAGTGAAAGTCCACCATGAATGGAGGGGGCGCAGAAAATTTCCGTGAGCTCATCAATATAGCCCAGCCGTTTAAGGATTTTTTGCATCCGAACAAGATTTTTAATCATTTGAACCGCAATGGGCTCAATAGGCCTGACCTCTACTTGGCGAATTCCGAATAAGTTCTGAGTGCTTTTCCGATTTTGGAATACAAGCCATTGCTCAGAGACATCGAGGCAATTGGACGCATGAAGCTCCTGAAGCTCTCCAACTCGACGGCCCATTAGAGCTCCGGTAACGATCTGGGCGCTCCCAATATACACTCTGACGAGTTCAAATAGGCCCTTGTTGGCCCGAAGGTCTGGGTAATACTCAGAGAGCGGAGCCTTTATACGCCTCGCGTAGTCAGTACCGACTACCCGTCGAGACAGCCCAAGGCGCTTAACCCCGAGCTTTCGAAGGTCTTCACCAATAATGCGTTGTAATAAGCGATCTTTGAGTTCGCTAGTAGATATGCCCTTAAGTTTGCAGTGAAGTGCTACTTTGCATAATCCATCAATCAGCGTTTTGCCATGTTTTAAATGAAATTCAATTGCATTCCTTACGGCGCCGAATACCACGCGCGAAGGAAGTGTCCTAAACCTACCTAGCTTACCTGTCTCCAGCATGAATCTCTTCACTGAGGCAAGGTCATCTACCGACGGTGCAGGCAGTCCTACCTCATGAAGGTTACCCAGGCTATAAAGAATCTTCCTGTATTCGTAGAAGCCGGCATCACCTATCGTCTCTCGTTTGCCAGTAGTAACCGCTATTGGGAGCAGCTCTCTAGTAAAATAATCATCCTCTTTGACGGTAAGTATTTCGATGGCGGGTTTTACTTCGTTGCAGCCTTTCAACGTGTCGCGATAGATTGTTTTAGAGATTTTTACAGAGTTGGCGGTGTAGCCCTTTTCAGAGTGCCCATACATACCATTCAGGTATAAGGCTGCGCGAACGCGCGGGATCATTTCCAGCGGAATGTCGAGCGTGTTGTTTTCAACTTGGTCTGGTGTAATACTGTTTAGCTCAGGGAATTTTTTAAGCGTGCTCTCAATTTGGGCGGCACTCGTCTGGAGGGTAAGGTTTAGGCAGTAAAGCGATAGCCGCTTCCGCCAGCCATATACCGCCTCAACCGCGAACTTATTCGAACAAATTTCTGATAAAATAAGCTTAAGAGCATCCCTTCCCAGACCAGCAAGGCCATACTTCGCTAATTGGAAGTTTTTAGCATTAAGCAGCAGAAAGTCAACAATGTGCAAGGCGCGGCTAAACTCGCCAGCCCTGGTTGCAGTTGAAGCGGTGCCGGGCGCAGACTGGGCGAATGAATTAGTAGAGCCAGTAATGAAATATTTGAATCCGTCTAAAAGCTCTTTGTTTTTAGGGTCGGTGAGGCGGCTGCCATCATCGAGCTGAACGTTCCAATCAATACCTTTAGGCTTTTTGAAGCCAAAGCTATATTTCCAGAAGTAGTCATCAAAATCACTGAGTAACCAATCTGCCTGCCTTAGAGCAATACTAGGCTCGATGTAAAACGGTGTCAGGAAGTCGAGCTCAGGCGGCAGTTGCATAGATGACCTTTTCCATTCGGTTTGGATTGCAATGAATTTTGGCGGTGCTAAGGTGCTCTTTCAGTAAGCTATCATGACCGCGCTCGATCTCTTCGCTTACGGATTTTGAGACCTCAGCCCAATACCTGGCTCTGCCGCAAACTTGTTGTTTCTGGTCGGCAGATTTCACAGCGGCCTCCAAGGAAAGAAGGGCCGTCATGATACCTACATCAATTGATATGTAGATGCGGCTATTTGGTGATACGGCCTTTTCATCCCTTGGCTTGTTCTCTGGGTTTCTCAGGTGATGAGGTATATTTTTGAGTGCATGGTTTTTCAGGAAGGTATGCAGTTCGTCCATGCTTTCGAAAGTTGTAGCTTCCAGCAGGTATGGACTATCTTTCATAGCTTCGCAAATTATGCTGCGTTGGAAAATTCTGATCCACCTGGTTTGGAAGAATGACAGGATGGCCTCAGGAAGATATCGCCTCAATAAGTTGGTTTTATAGCTGGCGTGGCCCAGCGCTTTCGCCATTTCCGTAACGCTCTTCGTGCGAAGGTACACTTCAACACCACATGAAGATCTCAGGGCGGAGAGAGAAACCCTTTCTAAGAACAATAGAGTCTCGCAAGGCATCATCTTTTCATACGGAGCAAATTGCTCGATTAAGGCTTCGCGCAAGTAGGCCTTCGTTTTAAGGTGAGAGCGACTCCATGTAGGCAGCTTAGCAGTTGACGGTGGGGCAAATCCTTGCCCGCAAGTAATGAAGAGCTCTTTCCAAGTGGGGTTCCCCTCTTTTCGAAGAGCCTCTCTCAACGGTGCTGTGATTTCAATGATCTCCTCAATCCATCGCTGGGATTTTTCATTAAGCTCGATGACTTGCTCGCTGAGCTTTTTGCCTCTCCGATCTTTATAACCTACGAGCTTTGCGCCATTGTTCGACTTGACAAACCCTATGTGGTCTCCATTGTCATTCTGAAGTTGGAGTTTATAGAGGAATCCTGATGTAATTTCCGGGTGCTCGCCAATCAGGAGGAACAGATAAGGATGAAGGCTATAAGCTGTTGGCAGCCCCAGAAGGTCAGCGATATTCCTGAAGCCATTTCTGCCGAAGTGCGTTAGCAGATAGTCTGGATCTCGTTGAAAACCATCCCTTTCAAATGTTGCGCAGATATTCTCTGGGCCGACTTCAGCTATAGTTCTTTCTGACATTCCTGAGTCAATTGGTGTACCTGTTTCTGCGAGTTTTTTTCGTATGCGAGCGGTGCTAATGAGCTTTGAGCTCTGATCAAGAGCCCAGCTTTTTACAATTAAAATATCTGTCTGAATCCGGCTGAACAGAATTTCAATTGCTTCTTCATCTGTTAGGTGTAGAGGGACTGGCGTGATTAGTTTCTCGTGGACGATTACGCCGTCCTCTCCCATTTTTTTTCTGCTGTTATGACCGAGATCAGACTTCGGCTTTGGCTTAGGTAGGCTACCTTGATAGGGCGTCGTCCACTTACCTGTCTCAATGAAAACATCTTCACAGGCCGACATGAAATTAACCCACAGCGTGATCTGGGAATTAATGTCCAGTCCGCGATCATGTGCATCCAGAAAGAAGTCCTTCATAAAGGCAAGGAAGAATGCCTTTATCATTTGAGGATGCTGGAACGTCACCGCAGGCCAGTCTTCACAATTGGTAGAAAGAAAATTAACCAATTTGTTGACCATGGTGCATCCAGGCCGTGCTTGTTTCTTAAAATGCTGTTTCCACTGAAGGAAAAAATCCTCAGTGAACTCTTGCCCATGGGTCGTCCAGAGATCTGCCAAGGCGAGGTAATAAGTTTCGTTTTTAACGCTCTCGACAATCCAGCCATTCCAGTATTGCACGCGTACTGGGCACAGTTTCGAGCGATGCTCCTGCCAGATGCCATCGCATAGCTCCATGCTTGGACGGTCGTGTTCCACCCGTTCCATTGCAGGGATCTCGTTGCAAAGAGCCTGGTGAACAACAGCCATTAGGCGAGAAATGGGGCGGCGCGAGGAGGCGTGCATTTCAACAAAGTCATCGCTCATCACGGCACCCATGAACCCCCTGACCAGATCGAGGTATTTGGAACTGGACAGGTCAAGGTAGGCCACCTGTGTATTTTGAAGGTCGCAATAGCACTCGAAGAGCCTAATGGCCGTGGTGTGACTGGAGGTACTCACCCTACTAGCTGTCCGCACCAGCAGGTCTACCACGTCAAGCGATAGCGCTCTGAAGGGGTAGTTAGCCAGGGATGCGGTCTTTCTGATGATTGTCAATTTATTGATGCTCTAATTCTGTATCGCAATCCCTTGTATTTAGGGCGTTTTCGACATTTTGACATTATGGTGCAATCGGTCAAGTTAGAAAACGCAGCCTCGACGCCGATCTGGCGCTGGCGCTTAGTCTGAACGGTCGTGAGCTGTTTCGAGCTGAACAGCCGCTGAAGATTTTGCTGATGTCGGCCACGCTCGAAGGTGAGCGCCTGGCAGGATTGCTGGATGACGCGCCGATCCTGCGCAGCGAAGGCCGCATGTACCCGGTGACGATGCGCTGGGGCCGACCGTTTCAGCCCGGCGAATATATTGATCAGCGTGTTACGCAAACCGTGCTCGAAGCGCTGCACGATGAAACCGGCAGCCTGTTGGTGTTCCTGCCGGGGCAGGCGGAAATCCGTCGCGTCCACCAGCAATTGGCCGATGCGATCGGTGAGCGCAGCGATGTGCTGCTGTGCCCGTTGCACGGTGAGCTCGACCTCAATGCCCAGCGTGCTGCGATTGATCCGGCACCGGCCGGCCAGCGCAAAGTGGTGCTGGCGACCAACATTGCCGAGACCAGTCTGACCATCAACGGCGTGCGTGTGGTGATCGATGCCGGGCTGGCGCGGGTGCCACGTTTCGATCCCGGCAGCGGCATGACGCGGCTCGATACCCAGCGGATTTCCAAGGCCAGCGCCACCCAGCGGGCGGGCCGGGCCGGGCGACTGGAGCCGGGGGTTTGTTATCGCTTGTGGTCGCAGGATCAACACGAACAGCTCGCGGCTTATGGCAGTGCAGAAATTCTCTCGGCGGATCTCGCCAGCCTTGCGCTGCAACTGGGGCGCTGGGGCGTGACGCCGGGCGAACTGGTCTGGCTCGATGTTCCGCCGGCGGCGGCTTATGCCCAGGCGCAGGAATTGTTGCAACGGCTCGGCGCGCTGGAAGGTGAGGCGCTGACATCACACGGTCAGGCCATGGCTGAGCTGCCCGCGCATCCGCGCATCGGTCATTTGTTGTTGCGCGGTCAGGCGTTGGGGCTGGCGGACATGGCGTGCGATGTCGCCGCGTTGCTCGGCGAGCGCGATATCTTGCGCGGTGCCGGGGCTGATCTGCACAGTCGGCTGGTGCTGCTTTCCGGCGAAGAACGTGCCGCCCGTGGTGCGCAGGGCGGGGTGCAGCGCGCTAAGCAATTGGCGCGGCAATATCGCGGTTATCTGCGCGGCAAGGCGAGCGAACCGGTCATCGATCCCGATCATCCGCGCTGGCTCGGTGCCTTGCTGGCGCTGGCGTATCCGGATCGTGTCGCCCAGCAGCGGCGTGCCGGTGGTGCCGAATATCGTCTGGCCAACGGTCGCGCCGCGTTGTTTGCCGAAGCCGACAGCCTGATGAAAGAACCGTGGATCGTCATCGCCGATCTCGGCAGCCGTCAGGGCCAGCGCGAAGAACGCATTTATCTGGCGGCGGATTTTGATCCGGCGCTGTTTGATTCGGTGCTGGCCGAACAGGTGCGCAACGTCGATCAACTCGACTGGGACGAGCGCGAAGGCGTGCTGCGCGCCGAGCGTCAGCGCAAGGTCGGCGAGCTGATTCTCAGCCGCGAGCCGCTGACCGGTCTCGACGAAAATGCCCGTAGTCAGGCGCTGGTCAATCTGGTGCGGCGCAAAGGTCTGGAGCTGCTGCCATGGACGCCGGAGCTGCGTCAGTGGCAGGCGCGGGTGGCGCTGTTACGGCAGTTGGAATTGAACAATCAGGATGACAGTCAGTGGCCGGACGTCAGCGACGCGACGTTGCTGAATACCCTCGAAGACTGGCTGATGCCGTATCTGGGCAAGGTCTCGCGGCTCAGTCATTTTGCCAATCTGGATCTGTCGAGCATTGTGCGAAACCTGCTGCCCTGGCCGTTGCCGCAAAAGCTCGATGAGCTGGCGCCGCATCATTTGAGCGTGCCGTCGGGGTCGTCGATTCGTCTGGACTACAGCGAGTTCCCACCGATTCTCGCAGTACGTTTGCAGGAGTTGTTCGGGCTGGCGGATACACCGCGAATTGCCGGAGGGCGGCAAGTGGTCAAATTGCATCTGCTATCGCCAGCGCGGCGACCGGTGCAGGTGACGCAGGATCTGGCCAACTTCTGGCGCAGCACCTATGCCGAGGTGAAGAAGGATTTGAAGGGGCGGTATCCGAAGCATTACTGGCCGGACGATCCGTTGGTGGCCGAAGCCACCGCACGGGCCAAGCCGCGTGGCACCTGAGGATCAAGAGATCGCAGCCTTCGGCAGCTCCTACAGGTTTTCGCTGCATGATCCGAAGCTGCGATCTTTTTAGTGGTGGATCTTGGCGGTGAGTTGTTCGCGGCAGTAATCGGCGAACAACTGCGCCGGTTTGGTCAACTGCCCGCGCTTGAGCCACGCCGCGACCAACCCTGATCCGGTGACGTCTTCGACGATGTCCACGCACACGACTTTCTTGCCGTCGTAGGTGCATTCCGAATGGGGTTTGGTCACCAAAATCGAGAAGCCGAAACCCTGGCCGACCATCCCGCGCACCATCTCGATCGACGGCGAGCTGAATTCAATACGCGGCGTTAATCCAAGCTCTTCAAACAGGCTGACGAAGTAGGTTCGGCTCGGCTGCACGTCGAGCAGGATCATCGGGTCCAGACACAGATCCCTTAGCGAAACCTGTTTGTACTGGGCAAAACGATGATCCGCTGGCAATAGCGCATAGGGCCGTTGCGCCGGCATCAGTGGTTCGGTCTGGATGGTCGCGTCGAGCTCATGTTCATAAAGAATCACCAGATCGAACGCTCCCGAGGTCAGGCCTTGCACCAGCTCCTGTTGCTCACCGTCGCGGATGCGGATTTTCACCCCCGGATAAAGCGCCGCGAACCCGGCGATCAACTGCGGCAAGTACAGCGGCGCAACCGTTTCGAAGCAGCCGATATCGATCTGCCCGGCGACCACGTCGTTGTCGGCCAAAGCGTTCTGTTCGAACTCCTTGGCCATGCGCAGCAGTTCCTGAGCCTTGCGCAAGAAGCGTGCGCCGCTCGGTGTGAGGGAAACCCCTTGGGCGTGATGGCGGATCAGCAGTTGCACGGCGAAGCTGTCTTCCAGCGCCTTGATCGCGGTGGAGATCGCCGGTTGCGCGATGTACAGCTTGCGCGAGGCCTCGGCAACGCTGCCGCATTCGACGGTGGTGATGAAGTATTTCAGCTGACGCAAATTGTAGGCGGCCACGGCAAACCTCAGGACGAGCGGACTCGACTTCCAAGCAATTTGTGCGCCGCCACGTCCGTTGCACGACGATGTTTTTATCCTTCAACCATAGCCACCTGCGCGGCGTTTGGGGGAAGTCATTGCCCAGTGTTTTTATTGCCTGCGAAGACATTTTTACTATTTTTAGCCCGCGCGGGCCTGAGCGACCATCGAGGCACAATAACGTCTCAGGAGCATCCGTCGTGTTTGAGCTTGCAGAGTGGCAGCGCCGCGCCGTTGCATTGAAGTTTCCCGATCAGGCCGTGATCGACGGCAAGCATTGCGCAGCGATATCGGGGCAGACTTTTGCCGCGATCAACCCGGCAAGCGGTCAGTGCCTGGCCAATGTCGCCGCGTGCGGTGAAGACGATGTCGACGCGGCGGTGCGCAATGCACGGCAAGTGTTTGAGGCCGGTATGTGGTCGCAACGCTCCCCGGCCGAGCGCAAACAAGTGCTGCTGCGTCTGGCTGATTTGCTGATGAGTCATCGTGAAGAACTGGCGCTGCTCGATTCGCTGAACATGGGCAAACCAGTCATGGATGCCTACAACATCGACGTGCCGGGCGCTGCCGGGGTGTTCCGTTGGTACGCCGAAGCCATCGATAAACTCTACGATCAGATCGCGCCCAGTGCGCCGAATGTGTTGGCGACGATCACCCGCGAAGCACTCGGTGTGGTGGCCGCCGTGGTGCCTTGGAATTTCCCCTTGGACATGGCCGCGTGGAAGCTCGCGCCGGCACTGGCTGCAGGTAATTCGGTGATCCTCAAACCGGCCGAGCAGTCACCGTTTTCGGCGTTGCGTCTGGCCGAGCTGGCGCTGGAAGCAGGGCTGCCGCCGGGTGTGCTGAACGTCTTGCCGGGTCTTGGCGAGCAGACCGGCAAGGCGTTGGGTTTACACGCGGATGTCGATTGTCTGGTGTTCACCGGTTCGACCCAGGTCGGCAAATATTTCATGGAGTATTCCGCGCAGTCGAACCTCAAGCAGGTGTGGCTGGAGTGCGGTGGCAAGAGTGCCAATCTGGTGTTCGCCGATTGTCAGGATCTGGACCTGGCGGCGGAAAAAGCCGCGTTCGGGATCTTCTTCAATCAGGGCGAAGTCTGCTCGGCCAACTCGCGGTTGTTGGTGGAGCGTTCCATTCATGATGAATTTGTTGAACGGCTGAAAGCGCAGGCCGAACGTTGGTTGCCGGGCGATCCGCTGGATCCGCAGAGCAGTGCGGGTGCGATCGTCGACGATAAGCAGACGGCCGGCATCATGCGCTTCATTCGCAGCGCCGAGCAGTCGGGCGCTACCCGGGTGTGTGGTGGTCAGCAGCGGCGTTTCAACGGGTCGGATAATTTTATTGAACCGACGATTTTTACCGGTGTGACAGCTGACATGCCGCTGTTTCGCGAAGAAGTGTTTGGGCCGGTGTTGGCGGTCGTGCCGTTCGACAGTGAAGAGGAAGCGGTGCGGTTGGCAAACGACAGTCTCTACGGGCTGGCGGCGTCGCTGTGGACCGATGACCTTAACCGCGCCCATCGAGTGGCGCGGCAGTTGCGCGCTGGCACAGTGTCGGTCAACACGGTGGATGCGCTGGATGTGACAGTACCGTTTGGCGGCGGCAAACAATCGGGGTTTGGCCGCGACCTGTCGCTGCACTCGTTCGACAAATACACCCAGCTGAAAACTACCTGGTTTCAATTGCGCTGAAACCGGGTCGCCCCCTTCGCGAGCAAGCTCACTCCTACAGATTCAGTGGTGTCTACAAATCCAGGGTTCGCTCGAGATCATTGTGGGAGCGAGCTTGCTCGCGAATGCGGTGGGTCATGCAACAAAAGTGTCGGCTGACCCGACGCCATCGCTGGCAAGCCAGCGATGGCATTCTCCCAGCCACAGAAAATCCCCGATCTGCACCCACCTCGCGCACCCCTCCAATCGCTGCCCTTTAGCAGTGCGCACTACCCAGTTTTTTCATCATTTGCAGCCAACAATTTCCTGATTTTCCTCACCGCGCACATGGGCCACCATCGATCTTGCCCGCCAGCCGAATGTTGTCCGCCCAAGCGTCCGCGAGAGACCAATGGCAGCAACTGCACAACGGCCGGCGACCGTACTGCCCATGACAAAACTAAATCAACAGCGTCGGGAGTGCTCCATGATCAAGTCCTTGTGTATTCGTCTTACTCAGCCACTGGCAATCACCGCCCTGGCCGCCACGGTCGCGACCAGCGTCCAGGCCGGCACCCTGTCCATCGGCCACACCACGTGGGTCGGCTACGGCACCCTCTATCTGGCTCAGGACCTGGGCTACTTCAAGGAAAACGGCCTGACCGTCGAATTGCCGGTGGTCGAAGAGGCCTCGATGTACATGGCCGCGCAGGCGTCCGGGCAATTGTCCGGCTCGGCGTCGACCATCGATGAGGTGCTCAAGTACCGCCCGCAGTTCTGCTTCAAAGCGGTCGCGGCGCTGGATGACAGCCATGGCGGTGACGGCGTTCTGGTCGGCAAGGATGTGAAGAGCCTGCAAGAACTCAAGGGCAAATCCGTGGCAGTCAACGAAGGCTCGACGTCGCAGTTCTGGCTCTCGTACCTGCTGAAAAAGAACGGCATGAAGATGAGCGACATCACCGTGCAGAACATGACCGCTGACGATGCCGCCACCGCGTTCATCGCCGGTCGCGTACCCGCTGCCGTGACTTGGGAGCCGCACCTGTCGATGGTCCGCGACAAGCAGCAAGGCAAAGTGCTGATCGACAGCAGCAGCACCCCCGGGGTGATCGTCGATGTGGTCGCGCTCAATTGCAGCGTCATCGAGAAGCAACCGGAAGACGTCAAAGCGCTGGTCGCCGGTTTGTACAAAGCCGTTCAGTACACCAAGGATCACCCGGAAGACGCTTACAAAATCATGGCCAAAGGCGTCGGCGGTTACCTGTCCGATCCGAAGGAACTGGCCGCCGCCGCACAAGGCGTGCGCTTCTACGATCAAGCGATGAGCGAAAAGCTCCTCGGCTCGCCAGGCAAACCGGGCGACAGCGCAGCGCTGATCAAACTGGCCAACGAAACCGCCAGCGAATTGCAGGGCAAACCGTACAACGTCAGCAACGACGACTTGGTCGACAACCGTTTCGTCAGCCCGCTCTAGGAGGTGTGCCATGTTCAAGCGCAATTCGTGGCTGAGCCGCAGCCTCACACCGAAAACCGCGTTGCCGGTGCAAGTGGTGTGGAGTGCCAGCGGCCTGGCCTGGGTGTTGTTGGTCGGCCTGTGGGCCGGGCTTTCTTACGGCGGCATCGTGCCGGGGATGTTTTTGCCGACACCGGGTGCGGTGGTTGAAGCCGCCGTACGCCTGGGCCGCGACGGCACGCTCGGCACGCATGTGTGGGCCAGTGTCGAAGTGGTGATGGTCGGCTTCATTGTCTCGTCGCTGGTCGCGGTGCCGTTGGGGTTGCTGATGGGCAGCTTCCGCATCGTTCAGGCGTTCCTTGAACCGCTGGTGAACTTCATTCGTTACCTGCCAGTGACCTCGTTTGTGCCGTTGTTCATCCTGTGGATCGGTATCGGTCTGGAGCAGCGTGTTTCGGTGATTATCTTCGGCGTGTTCTTCCAGCAACTGGTGATGATCGCCGACGTGTCCAAGGGCATTTCCAAGGATCTGATCAACGCCTCTTACACCTTGGGTTCGAACCGCCGCGATGCGGTGTTGCATGTGATCGCGCCGGCCTCGGTGCCGGGTGTGCTCGATACCCTACGGGTAACGATGGGCTGGGCCTGGACGTATCTGGTGGTGGCTGAACTGGTCGCCGCTTCCAGTGGTTTGGGCTACTTGAGCCTGAAGGCTATGCGCGGCTTTCAAGTGGATGTGATTTTTCTCGCCATCGCGATCATCGGCCTGCTCGGGCTGGTCACCGATCAACTGTTCCGCTTTCTTCGTTTGAGGGTTGCCGCATGGGCTCAGTGACTGCTGCCAATCATCGTTTTATCGAACCTGTTGCGACTCCGGCGCAGGCCGCACCGCGCTTGCAGGTGGACAAGGTCAGCCTGCGTTACAAGAAGCCTGACGGCGGAACGTTTACCGCGCTGGAAGAGGTGTCGTTCGAAGTGCCGGATCAGCAGTTTGCCGTGCTGGTCGGGCCTTCGGGTTGCGGCAAGTCGAGTCTGTTGTACTTGACCGCAGGCCTGGCCGAGCCGACCTCCGGTGAAATCTACGTCGGCGGACAGCAAGTGCAGGGACCCGGTGCGGATCGCGGCATGGTCTTTCAGAGTTACACGCTGTTCCCGTGGTTGACGGTACGCCAGAACGTCGAGTTCGGCCTCAAGCGCCGGGGCATGCCGGCCGCGCGGCGCAAGGAAATTGTCGATTACTACGTCAACGAAGTCGGCCTCGCCGGGTTCGCTGACAACTATGCCAAGCAGCTGTCGGGCGGGATGATGCAGCGTGTGGCGATCGCGCGCGCACTGGCCAATGATCCGCAGATTCTGCTGATGGACGAACCGTTCGGCGCGCTCGACAGCCAGACGCGTCTGCAGATGCAGCAGCTGTTGCTGCGGGTCTGGGGCAACAGCAAGAAAACCGTTTTGTTCGTCACCCATGACATCGACGAAGCGATTCTGCTCGGCGACCGGGTCTATGTGATGGGCGCCAAACCCGGGCGGATCAAACAGATTCTCGACGTGCCAATCGAACGTCCGCGTTCACTGGACATGGTCATGGAGCGCTCGTTCATCGACATGAAACGGCAGATCTTCGGGCTGCTGCATGACGACCTGGAAGAGGTGCATTGAGTCCGATTCAACACAAAACCCTGTAGGAGTGAGCCTGCTCGCGATGGCGTAGTGTCAGTCGATGTATTTATTGCCTGACGCACCGCATTCGTCGGATCGCCGCCCGGAGCAAGCTCGCTCCCACAATGTGATTTCACTGCTGGGCAAAGACCGTTTTGACCCAGCCCTGCAGTGTGTACTTCTGATAGATGTGTTCAGGCACATCCACATACGGCTCGCTGATGAACCGTTCAGGAATCACCGGGTTGGCCTCATCGATCACCAGAATGTTCGCCGGGTTGTAGAAGTCATAGTCGACCACGCTGTTGTTGGTGGTGATGACTTTTTTCCGTGAGGCCATGGCTTCGAAGAAACGGAAGCTCAACCCGGCCTGACCGGGCTTGGCTATATCGAGAATGATCCGCGAGCGCTTGACCAGCTCGCCGACGGATTGCAGTGACATTCTCTGCTCGAAGAAGGTGATGCCCGGATGCGCGCCCGGAACCGGTTTGGACTGAACCAGAAACTTGTAATCGGTCACCCCGAGGCGATCGAATTCCTCTGCCAGACCGGCAAGTGCCGGCACCCGATCCTTGCCCGCCATCACCACAAACGCCGAGTACTCACCGGGCTCACCGTCCGCGATGTAATCGTCGTAAATGAAGTTGTAGAGTTTTTTCAGCCCGTAGCTTTCGGCATTTTCCGGGTCGAAGGAAAACACCTCGTCATAACCGGCAAGCGCTTCGCGCGTCATCGGCCAGCGACTGAAGCTGTCGTAGAGGTAGGCGATCTTGTGGTCGGAGACCTTGAGTCCGGCGGCCAACTGGTTTGCATCGATCTGGGCCGGGTTGATGATGAGTGCGACGTCGAAACGTCCATGCGCAGCGATAGCTTTGTTGAACTCACGCAACTGCGCCCAGCGTTTCAGCGGGCGGCGCAGGATCTTCGGCGCCCGATCAAAACTGTTCTGCATCGATGACGTATCGATAAAACACACGTCGTTGTCGATCATCAGATAGTCCGCCAGTTTGCGCGCGTAACCACCAATATCCTTGCACACCAATAAGATTTTCATGGGATTCCATATCGTCAATTCGGGCGACGGGTCGATATTCCTCGGCCCTGACTAGGGCGCCGCCGGTAGCAGGAAGCGCGCAATCACCGGCAAGTGATCGGAGATGCGTAACGTGTCGTCCTGGCGCACCGTTGCTTCGACCCGTTTGATCTTCGGGCTGTAGAACAGATAGTCGACCGTGCGATCCGGGCCGTTCAGGCCAGGATCGTTGGGATAGTGGGTCAGCCATTGCGCACGGTCGATGCCGCTGGCTTCGTTGTTGGTCGGGATCATCGGGTACTTGTCCCACAGCAGATGCAGTTCGCTGTCGGCTGAGTAGGGCGTGCGTTGTTCGGCGGACAAACGGCGATACTGACCAAGCGGTAACAGATTGAAGTCGCCGCCGATCAACCACGGCAGACCCTGACTTTCGTACTTGTCGAGCACTTTGGCCACGGCGCTCACTTGCGCCCGCAACGTGTCGTCGGGTTGCCTGGCGCGCTCGAGATGGGTATTGAACACGGTCAATTGTCCGCCATCGCTCAGCGGCAGTTTGGTCGCGAGCAACGCATCTTTTGGCTGGAACTGGCGGCTGATGAAGTTGGCTGAGGCGACCGGCAATTGCAGGCGCTCGGCGTGTTCGATGCGGTAGCGGCTCAGGGTCGCCAGTTGTCGCCCGACGCTGCCGAAAATATGCGAGTCGGGGACGAATTCGGCTTTCCAGTCAAACGCGCTGGCGCTGCACGGATACAGGTCGGCAACGCGTTCCTGCAATAACTTCAGTTGATCCTGATAGTCACTGGCCTTGGCGCCGTCATCCAGTTCCTGCAACAGCACCACATCCGGCTGCTCATCGCGGATCACCCGCGCCACTTCGTCGAGGCTGAAGGCCATGTCTTCCAGGGTCGGCGCTTCATCGTTGCCCTGGGCCAGATCATTCCAGAACACGTAGCGCTTGCCGGCCAGGTACTGCACGTTCCAGGTCATGACTTTCAGCGCCTGGCCCGGCACCAGCGTCGGTGGCGTCCCCGTGCAACTGACCGGCAGGGTCTCGCGGGCGTCGGGGCGCCAGGTCAGGCTGAAGATCAGCGCGCCGATCAGCACGAGGGTGAGCACGGCAAGTAGCAGGGTGTAGCGCAGTAGACGGGTCATGGCTCGGCTTATAGCGTTACAGAAAGTGGCCCCGAGCATACCTGACGGCCGTCTCGAAGCCCAAGCGCAGTGCTGTCAGATTGCTCTGTCACGTTTGTCAGGCAATTCGCTGATCAGCATGAACAGGCGGAACAACACCACGCTGGTGAACAGTTGCAGGAAGCTGTGAGCACTGTCGATCAGTATGGCGATCACCGGGTTTTGCGGCTCGGGGTACACCGCCAGCGTCGCACCTTTGAGCAACCACAGCGGCGTCATCACACAGAGAATGCACAACAGGATCCGCCAGAAATGCCCACGGGTCAGGCGCAGGCTTTCTTTCATCGCCTGCAAGGGCCCCATGCCGCGCAGCACCAGCAGGTACTCGCCGAACGCGAGCATCACCATCAACATCAGGCCCGGCAGGAAATACAGCGACAGGCCCAACAGAATCAGCAAGGTATTGAGCGCAGTGAGCAACGCGAAGCGCGGCCACAGAGTGGCGGCCATCGCCAGCAGATCACGGTTGCGCGGCGTCTCGCCACGGCTGCGCGCATCGAGGAACAGGATCAGCGCCGCGGTGTACAGCGGATACACCAGCAGACCGACGACGATGCTGATCGCCGAGATGTTTTCCGGCCCGCTGGCACGATCGACCACTTGTTGTAAAAACGCTTCGAAAATCACCAGCGGCAGGCACAACCGCACGATGCTGCCTAAATGGCGTTTGAAAAAATACAGAGAGTCGCGCAGTACTTCGAGGGCATTCATCAGTCGGTATCGCAGGTCGAAAACAGTGGCTCACTTTAACCGATGATGGCTGGTGCGACACAAACGTAAACATTCGGTAAAGGTCATTGAAACGTTTTGTCACCGTCTCCATTACAGGAGAGCACCTCGGCCAACGTGGACGAGGGCAATGTTATCCCCGGCAATCTACGAGGTCGCCATGAACAGCGAAGAGCAAACCCTGATCGATGGACTGTTTTCCCGGCTGCAACAGGCCGAAACGGAGGCAGCCCCGCGCGATGCCCAGGCAGAGACGCGGATCAAGGAACACCTGACCCGCCAGCCGGCGGCAGGTTATTTCATGACCCAGGCGATTCTGGTGCAAGAGGCGGCGCTCAAGAGCCTCGACGAGCAGAACAAGCAACTGACTCAACAGGTCCAGCAGTTGCAAGCCGAGTTGCAAGCGGCCAAGGCGCAGAGTGCCGCACCGGCGCCGAGCGGTGGTGGCGGTTTCCTCTCGAGCATCTTCGGCGGTAGCCCGCGTCCGGCGCCGACCCAGAGTGCCGCCCCGGCGTCCACTGGCGGTTGGCGTGAGCCGGCACCGCAGCAGAATTATGCGGCCCCAGCGCCACAACAGAACTTCGGCGCGCCGCCGCCTAACTATGCGCAACAAGCCGCTCCGGCAGCCGGTAGCAGTTTCCTCGGCGGCGCCCTGAAAACCGCCGCCGGTGTGGCCGGTGGCGTGATGCTGGCGCAGGGCATCAGCAGTCTGTTCCATCACAACCAGCAGCCGGAAGAAATCGTTGAAGTGATCAAGGAAGAGCCGGCACAGGTCGCCGACCAGAGCAACAACGGCTGGGGCGATGATCAGCGTGTGGCGGATAACGGCTTCTCTGGCAATGATCAGGGCGGATTCACCGACACCGACTACAGCGACGACAACTCATCGTTCTTTGATGACGACGATTCCTTCGTCTGATTCACCATTCGTCCGGAGCCCCTGAGGGCTCCGGGCCGATTATTCGCGGAACCCTCCTGATGGCTGGCATACTGAGCGCCTTTTTCGGGCCTGGCGCCTGATCCCGCTTCGTGCGCTTGCGCGCCCACAGGAACTCCGGTGAAAAAAATCGCAGTGTTCGCCGACGTGCAGAACCTCTACTACACCGTGCGTCAGGCTTATGGTTGTCACTTCAACTATGCCGCATTGTGGGCCGACATCAGCAAGGACGGGCAGATCGTCGAGGCCTACGCCTACGCGATCGACCGTGGCGACAGCAAGCAGCAGCAGTTCCAGCAGATCCTGCGCAACCTCGGTTTCACCGTGAAGCTCAAACCCTACATCCAGCGCAGCGACGGCTCGGCCAAGGGCGACTGGGACGTCGGCATCACCCTCGACATCATGGACGCCGCCGACCATGTCGACGAAATCGTCCTGGCCTCCGGTGATGGCGATTTCGACATGCTGCTCGAACGCATCATCAGCAAGCACGGCGTGCAGGCAGTCGCCTACGGCGTGCCCGGCCTGACGGCCAACTCGCTGATCCGCGCCGCCAGCCGTTATGTGCCGATCGAAGGCGCGCTGCTGTTAAAAAATTAAGCTGAAGAATTGATTTGTACGGAGTTGAACCCGGTTTGGAACGCATTGCAGTCATCGACTTTGAAACCACTGGCCTGTCGCCGAACAGCAACTGTCGCGCCACGGAAATCGCCGTGGTCATGCTGGAAAACGGCCGCATCGTCGAGCGTTACCAGAGCCTGATGAACGCTGGCGTGCGCGTCCCCGCGTTCATCGAACAACTGACCGGCATCAGCAACGCCATGCTGCGCACCGCGCCGTCGGCCGAGCAGGTGATGAACGAGGTCAATGAGTTTGTCGGCTGCACGCCGTTGGTGGCGCACAACGCATCGTTCGACCAGAAGTTTTGGGACTTTGAACTGGCGCGGATAAAGCGCACACGGTTGCAGAACTTTGCCTGTTCGCTGTTGCTGGCGCGGCGGCTGATGCCGGCTGCGCCGAACCACAAGCTCGGCACGCTGACTACGTTCGCGCGCCTGCCGCACACCGGCCAGGCTCACCGGGCGATGGCGGATGCGGAGATGGCGGCCAATCTGATGGCGCATCTGGCTGAAGAATTGCGCGGCAAGCATGGCGTGCGTGAACTGTCCCATGACCTGCTGTGCAAGTTGCAGAAAGTCCCTGCCGCCAAAGTCAGCGAGCACCTGCAGCGCTATCGCTAATCCCCAATCCAGCACGCAACCCCTTTGGGAGCGAGCCTGCTCGCGAATACGGTTTTTCATTCAACATTGATGTTGTCTGATACACCGCTTTCGCGAGCAGGCTCGCTCCCACAGGTGGCATTATTGTCCTCAGGATTTACCGTTGTTTTCGATGTGGCCGAGCGGCACGCGCTTTTCGATTGCGCTCGACAACACAATCGAGGTCTTGCTGAAACCAAACTTCGCCACGCGATTGATCAGCTCCTCCAACTCCGTCATCGATCCCACTGCGGCCTTCATCATCACGCACGGATCGCCCGTCACTCGAAAGCACTCGGTCAGTTGCGGGATTTTCACCAGTTCGTCGTAGACCTTCTGACTGCCGTTCTGGTGCAGACGCAACTCGATCATGCACTGGATAGGTAAGCCGATTTTCGACAGGTCGATTTTCGCCTCATATCCGGTGATTACCCCGGTTGCCTCAAGCTTGGCCACGCGTTCGGCCACGGCGGGCGCTGACAGGTTCACCTTGCGCGCCAGATCGGCGTAAGACGCACGGCCGTTTTCGAGCAGAGCGCTGAGCAGCATGCGGTCGTATTTGTCCAAGACCGGACTCCTGAAAATGCCAGACTTTCGAAATCGCGGTTTAAGCCGTCGATCTCCGTGTTTTCCAAAGTGTACCGGCGCTATAAACAGGTTTTGTAACTTATTTTTGCTCGTCAGCCTTTCTAGAATAATCCATCCCCTGACCCAGACTTTCGAGTTGCCCATGCCTGCCTTGCGCCGTTTTTCCTTGCCGCTGATCGCCGCGTTTTTTGCGTTGTACGTGATTTGGGGATCGACCTATCTGGTGATCCGCATCGGCGTCGAGTACTGGCCACCGCTGATGCTCGGTGGTGTGCGCTTCGTGATTGCGGGCACGTTGATGTACGCGTTCCTGCGCTGGCGCGGGGCTCCGGCGCCGACCTGGGCGCAGTGGAAAGCGGCGGGGATCATCGGGATTTTGCTGCTCAGCTTCGGTAATGGCGCGGTGAGCGTGGCCGAGCACACGGGCGTGGCTTCCGGTGTTGCTGCGTTGGCGGTGGCGACGGTGCCGCTGTTCACTTTGCTCTGTGGATATTTCTGGGGCGCGCGCAATACCCGTCTGGAATGGGCCGGGGTGGCGTTGGGGATTATCGGTATTGCCATGCTCAACATGGGCTCCAACCTGCAATCGAGCCCGATGGGCGCAGCGCTGCTGATTTTTGCGGCGGCGACCTGGGCGTTCGGTTCGGTGTGGAGCAAACATTTGCCGTTGCCGCAGGGGGCGATGGCCAGTGCGGTGGAAATGCTGGTTGGCGGTGTGGTGCTGCTGATTGGTAGCGCCGTCAGTGGTGAACACTTGCAAGCGATGCCCCCGGTTGAGGGCTGGCTGGCGCTGGCGTACCTGATCTTCTTCGGCTCGATCATCGCTTTCAACTCCTACATGTACCTGCTCAAGCACGTGCGTCCGGCGGCGGCGACCAGTTATGCCTACGTCAACCCGGCAGTCGCGGTGTTGCTGGGCATCGTGTTTGTCGGCGAGACCATCGGCATCGAAGAAGCGCTGGCGATGCTGGTGATCATCAGCGCCGTGGTGTTGATTGGTTTGCCGCAGTGGCGCCGCCCGGCACAGCCGCCAGTCGCAGCGCCGACAGCCGTTCCCGCGGAACAGCGTACGAATTAGGGTAAACTGCGCGACATTGCATGCCTGCGTCATTTTTTCCTACGGTACTTCCATGACTTTCGCCACCCTTGGCCTGATCGAACCCTTGCTGCGCTCCCTCGAGAAGCTCGGCTACCAGACCCCGACGCCGGTGCAGGCGCAAGCCATCCCGGCCGTTCTGGCCGGTCGCGACCTGATGGCCGCCGCCCAGACCGGTACCGGCAAAACCGCCGGTTTCGCCTTGCCGCTGCTGCAGTTACTGGCCATGGAAGGGCCGAAAGTCGCTGCCAACTCGGCGCGTGCGCTGATTCTGGTGCCGACCCGCGAGCTGGCTGAACAGGTTCACGAAGCCGTGCGCCAATACGCCGAAAACCTGCCGCTGCGCACATACGCGGTGTACGGCGGCGTCAGCATCAACCCACAAATGATGAAGCTGCGCGGCGGCGTCGATGTGCTGGTCGCCACGCCAGGTCGCCTGATCGACCTGTTCCGCCAGAACGCGCTGAAACTCGATCAGTTGCAGACTCTGGTGCTGGATGAAGCCGATCGCATGCTCGACCTGGGCTTCTCCGAAGAACTGGCGAACATTTATCGCATGCTGCCGAAGAAGCGCCAGACACTGCTGTTCTCCGCGACCTTCTCCGATGATATCCGCCTGCTGGCCGGGCAGATGCTCAACGATCCGCTGACCGTCGAAGTCAGCCCGCGCAACGTCGCGGCCAACACCGTCAAGCAGTGGATCGTAACGGTGGACAAGAAGCGCAAGGCCGAACTGTTCGTGCACCTGATGCGCAAGAACAAGTGGAAGCAGGTGCTGGTCTTTGCCAAGACCCGCAACGGCGTGGATGCGCTGGTGGAAAAACTTCAGGGCCTCGGTGTGAATGCCGACGGTATCCACGGCGACAAACCGCAGGCGACCCGTCAGCGTGCGCTGGATCGTTTCAAACTCAGTGAAGTGCAGATTCTCGTGGCCACCGACGTTGCTGCGCGAGGCTTGGATATCGAAGATCTGCCGCTGGTGATCAACTTCGATTTGCCGATCGTGGCTGAAGACTACATCCATCGCATTGGTCGTACCGGTCGTGCAGGCGCGACGGGCGAGGCGATCTCGCTGGTTTGCGCGGATGAAGTGAACATGTTGTCGGCAATTGAAATGCTGACGCGGCAGACGTTGAATCGTCAGAACGAACCGGATTTCGAACCTGAGCACCGCGTGCCGGACACCGATGCCAGCGGTCAGGTGATCAAGAAGCCGAAGAAACCGAAGAAGCCGAAAGCTTCCGGTGGTGGTGGCAAGCGTAATCTGGGCAAGTGGGTGGATAGCGGCGAGACGCAGGCGCCGGAGCCTTCGATCAAGCCTGTACGTAAAGTACCGGTGTTCAACACCGGCCCTCGTAAGCGTAAACCGTAACTCCTGTAGGAGCTGCGGCACGCTGCGATCTTTTGATCTTGATTGCCGAAGATCAAAAGATCGCAGCCTCGTTTCACTCGTCAGCTCCTACAGGGTTAGGGGTGTTTGAGCCACTGTAGGATCCCCGACCCTGCCGCCCGGCCGCTGGCGAAACAGCCTGTCAGCAGGTAGCCGCCCGTCGGTGCTTCCCAATCCAGCATCTCCCCCGCGCAGAACACCCCCGGCAACGCCTTGAGCATCAAGCGCTCATCCATCGCCTCGAACGTCACGCCACCGGCACTGCTGATTGCTTCGTCCAGCGGCCGCGTTTTGACCAACGTCAGCGGTAGCGCCTTGATCGCTCGCGCCAATAACGCCGGATCAGCGAAGGTCGCCGCATCAGTGAGTTCCCGTAACAACGCCGCTTTCACCCCATCAATGCCGACCTGACTGTGCAGATGCTTGGCCATCGAGCGCGACCCCCTTGGCTTGCTCAACGCTGCCTGCAATTTATCCACAGGCCGGCCGGGCAGCAGGTCGATGTGAACAACCGCCGCGCCATACTGATTGATCGCCTCACGAATCGGCGCTGACAGCGCGTAAATCAGACTGCCTTCAATCCCGGTCGCGGTGATCACGCATTCACCCAAGCGCGGAATGTCATCGTTCAAACCAATGGCGATATTTTTCAGCGGCGCGCCGGCGAATTTGCTGACCATCAATTCGCTCCAGGCCTGCACCTCGAAGCCGCAATTACTTGGTTGCAACGGCGCCAGTCCTACACCGCGTTGTTCCAGCGGTAGCATCCACGCGCCGTCGGAACCGAGGCGCGACCAACTGCCGCCGCCGAGGGCGAGCAGGGTGGCGTCGGGTTTGACGGTGATTTCACCTTCCGGGCTGTCGATGCGCAGCGCACCGTGTTCATCCCAGCCGAGCCAGCGATGGCGTGTGTGGATAACTACGCCGCTGTCGCGCAGACGCTTGAGCCAGGCGCGAAGTAGCGGCGCGGCTTTCATGTCGGTAGGGAATACGCGGCCGGAGCTGCCGATAAAGGTTTCGATGCCCAGATCGTGAATCCATGTGCACAACGCATCGGCGTCGAAGCCGCGCAACAACGGGGCGATTTGCGGTGCGCGTTCGGCGTAGCGCGAGAGGAACGCCGGGTACGCTTCGGAGTGGGTGATGTTCATCCCGCCAACGCCAGCCAGCAGGAATTTGCGGCCCACCGAGGGCATGCCGTCGTACAGGTCGACGCGGATTCCGGCCTGGCTCAGCACTTCAGCGGCCATCAGGCCGGCAGGGCCACCGCCGAAGATGGCGACGTGAGCGGGGGAGGAGGCGGAGTTCTGGGTCATGGCGTGCGCTGCGGTATGGCGGGATAAGCCGGGCATTCTAACAGCGCAAACCAGTGTGGGAGATCCTTGTGGGAGCGAGCCTGCTCGCGAAAGCGGTGGGTCAGTCAATTAAATGTTGAGTGCACCGACGCCTTCGCGAGCAAGCTCGCTCCCACAGGGGGATTTTCGTTTGATTCAGTACCTGGTTAAAAAATAGTCAGTACGCTGTGAGCCTCGGCCATTATGGGCTGTAGGCCCTTTCACGCAGGTTATCCACAGGCAGTTCCACAGCGATTGTGGGTAACGCAGCACAGCTCAATGACAACCGTGTGACTGCCAGACCCGTTGCGCACTGTGATGGAGGATGCCGTGGCGGCGGGCGAGGGCGTGGCGATCCTTGCTGTAGCCGCCGCCGATTACGCCCATCACCGGTATGTCGCGGCCCAGGCAATGGCGCATCACGCTTTCATCGCGTGCGGCAACGCCTTCGTCGGTCAGTTGCAAATAACCGAGGGCATCGTCCTTGTGCACGTCCACTCCGGCGTCGTACAGCACCAGATCCGGTTGATACAGCGGCAGCAAATAATTGAGCGTGTCATCCACGACTTTCAAGTAGTCAGCATCGCCCATGCCTTTGGGCAGCGGAATGTCCCAGTCACTTTCGGCTTTGCGTGCAGGAAAATTCTTCTCGCAGTGCAGGGAAACGGTAATCGCCTCCGGCGTGTCATGCAGGATTCGTGCGGTGCCGTCGCCCTGATGTACATCGCAATCGAAGATCAGCACGCGATTCACGCGACCGCTTTGCAGCAGGTAATGGCTGATGATCGCCAGGTCATTGAAGATGCAGAAGCCTGCCGGATAGTCGTAGTGCGCGTGATGAGTGCCGCCCGCCAAGTGACAGGCCAGTCCATGCTCCAGGGCTTTTTCCGCCGCCAGAATCGAACCGCCGACCGCGCGCACCGTGCGCCGCGCCAAGGCTTCGTTCCATGGCAGGCCGAGACGCCGCTGGTCTTCGCGGGACAACTCGCCGCTCATGTAGCGTTCGATATACGCACGGTCATGGGCGAGGGCGAGGATGTCGTTGGGGCAGATCTCCGGGCGCAGCAGGTCGGCATCGCGGGTCAGACCGCTGTCGACCAAGTGATCACGCAGCAGGCGAAACTTGTCCATCGGGAAGCGGTGATTTGCCGGAAACTCCGGGCTGTAGTCTTCGTGGTAGATCAGCGGCAGTGGCATGGCGATTTCGTGTAGGAACGTAGGAAAGAGTGAAGGATCCTACCAGCGATGTAGACTTGCGGCATGGAAACGGAGGGGCACGATGGAGCCGATACTGGAACTCGAAAGCGCACGCCTGCTGATGCGTCAGTGGCAGGACGAGGATTTGCCAGCATTTGCAGCGATGTGCGCCGATCCTCAGGTGATGCGCTACTTCCCGGCAGCGTTGAGCCGACTGGAAAGCGCCTCAATGATCGGCCGCGTGCGCGGGCATTTTGCCGAGCACGGTTTTGGCCTTTGGGCACTGGAGCGCAAGGACAGCGGAGAATTCATCGGTTTCACCGGGCTCGGCGTGGTCGGCTTTGATGCGCCGTTCACTCCAGCAGTGGAAATCGGCTGGCGCCTGGCCAAGGAACATTGGGGGCTGGGCTACGCCAGTGAGGCGGCGTGGACCGCTCTGCGTTGCGGCTTTGATCGATTGACGCTGAAGGAAATCGTCTCCTTCACCGCGCAATCCAATCTGCCGTCGGAGAAAGTCATGCAGGCGATCGGCATGCATCACGCCCCGGAAGATGATTTCGATCACCCCAAGCTTGCCGTCGATCATCCATTGCGCCGGCATGTGCTCTACCGCATCACCCGCGAACAATGGCTGCAAACCTTGCATGGATAAGCCGACACGGACGTTTACAATGGCCGCCATATCATTGGCCCGCGCCAGAATCTGAATCGGCCGCCGCAGCCAAGACTGCGCGGCATAGCTTTGTGTGAGGAGAGTCTGAATGAGCCAAGTGTTGGAAGATCTGGTCGACTTGCTGACCCTGGAACCGATCGAAGAAAACCTGTTCCGTGGCCGTAGCCAGGATCTGGGTTTCCGTCAGTTGTTCGGTGGCCAGGTGCTCGGTCAGTCGCTGTCGGCGGCTAGTCAGACGGTTGATGAGGCGCGTCATGTGCACTCGATGCACGGCTATTTCCTGCGTCCGGGCGATGCCAAGTTGCCGGTGGTTTATTCGGTTGATCGCGTGCGTGATGGCGGCAGTTTCAGCACTCGTCGGGTCACGGCGATTCAGAAGGGTCATCCGATCTTCACCTGCAGCGCATCGTTTCAATACGACGAGGCAGGTTTCGAGCACCAGAGTCAGATGCCCGTTGTGGTCGGCCCGGAAAACCTGCCGTCGGAGCTGGAATTGACTCAGCAACGCGCGCACCTGATTCCGGAACACATGCGGGAAAAACTGCTGTGCCCGAAACCGATCGAAGTACGCCCTGTCACTGAAAAAGACCCGTACAACCCGCAACCGGCGGATCCGGTGAAATACGTATGGTTCCGCGCCGACGGCGCTTTGGCCGACATCCCGGCGCTGCACAAATACCTGCTGGCCTACGCTTCGGACTTCGGTTTGCTGACCACCTCGATGCTGCCCCACGGCAAGTCGGTCTGGCAGAAAGACATGCAGGTCGCCAGCCTCGATCACGCGCTGTGGTTCCACAACGATTTGCGCGCCGATGACTGGTTGCTCTACGCAATGGACAGTCCGTGGGCCGGCAATTCCCGTGGCTTCTCCCGTGGCAGCGTGTACAACCGCGCCGGTCAACTGGTCGCGTCGGTGACGCAGGAAGGCTTGATCCGTCATCGCAAGGATTGGGCATGAGCCTGAAAGAGGTGAAGCACTGGGTGTTCGACATGGACGGCACGCTGACCGTCGCCGTGCATGATTTTGCAGCGATTCGCGTGGCGCTGGCGATTCCGCCGCAAGACGACATCCTTACTCATCTTGCGGCATTGCCGGCGGATGAGGCGGCGGCCAAACATGCCTGGTTGCTGGAGCACGAGCGCGATCTGGCGCTGGGTTCGACCCCGGCCAACGGGGCGGTAGAGCTGGTGCGTGATCTGCATGCGCGTGGTTATCGCCTCGGCATCCTCACCCGCAACGCGCGGGAGTTGGCGCATGTAACGCTGGAAGCCATTGGTCTGGCTGACTGCTTCGCAGTGGAAGATGTATTGGGCCGTGATGAAGCACCGCCGAAGCCGCATCCGGGTGGTTTGCTGAAGCTGGCAGACGCTTGGGAAGTACCGGCGAGCGAGATGGTGATGGTCGGTGATTACCGCTTTGATCTTGATTGCGGGCGAGCGGCGGGGGCGCGCACGGTGTTGGTGAATCTGCCGGATAACCCGTGGCCCGAGCTGACCGATTGGCATGCGAAGGATTGTGTCGAGTTGCGGCGAATGCTTCTGGCCTGAAATCTTGGCCGCTTTAGCGGGCCTCATCGCGAGCAGGCTCACTCCTACAATTGGAATGCGTTCCCCTGTAGGAGTGAGCCTGCTCGCGATGGCGTCAGATCAATCAGCACAAAACTTATTCGAACAACGCCTTCTGCCCCTCCGGCGAGGTCAGCATCCCATCGCCGTTATGCCCAACTCCGGGCACTTCCACCAGCCGCTGATTCACCCCTTCCGGGTGCCGACGCAGCAAATAGCCGAAGTAAAGTTTGCCACGCTCCAGGCGATACGCCCCTTGCGCCTCGGCTTCGCAACGCTTGTCCAACGCAGGATGCTTGGGATCGACGTCCTGCTGTCCAAGCAGATAAATCACCTCGCGTTTGACGTAACTGCTCTCAAGCTGCAACGGCGTTTGCCCACCGGCGTACACCGGCATGTCTGACAGACCGTACTTCCAGCGATTGAAACCCGCGCATTTGGCGTGATCGAACGCCACCGGCCGTTGTTCATTGAAGTAGGCATAAGAAGACGGATTGGCCACGACATAGCGCAAGCGAATGCCGTTGGCTTTCAGCGCAGGCTGTTCCTTGGCGAGCAGGGCATAGCGCTGCACCACCTGGCCGCCGCCGGAGTGGCCGAAGATCACGATCTGCTTCACGTCCGGAAACTGTTTGCGGTCGCTGATCCGTCCGACGATCTCATCGAGCGCGGCATATGAACTCAACGGATTCGGCCCTGTGGATAAGCCGCCGCCCATCCATTCGTTGCCTTGCCAGCGCAGCAGTGTCGGCGGCAGCGAATATAAGGCCACATCGCTTTCATTGAGGAACTGCGGCGCAATCACCAGCGTGTGAGCGCTTTGTCCTGCCAGTTCGGCGGCGCTCTCGGCGCTTTTGCGATAGGTTTCCGAGTTGCGCAAACGGCCATGAATGACGATCAGCACGCGCTCGATCTTCTCCGGCGCAGGACCAATGCCCACCGCCATTTCCCCGGCCTTGAGTTGCAAACGACCGGGGCTGATTGCATCGACACCGGCCGCTTGCGCGGTGCTGCCAACAATCAGTAACGCCAAAAGCCATTTATGCATTTACAGGTTTTTCGCCGCGAAGGTGTCGCACTGGCCGACCTGGCCCTGTGCGAATCCGGTTTTGAACCAGCGCACCCTTTGCGCCGACGTACCGTGGGTAAACGAGTCCGGCACCACACGGCCCTGACCCTGTTGTTGCAGGCGATCATCACCGATGGCGTTGGCTGCGTTCAAGGCTTCTTCGATGTCGCCCGGTTCCAGCCAGTTCAAGCGCTTCTGTGCGCTGTAGGCCCAGACGCCGGCGAGGCAGTCGGCCTGCAATTCCTGACGCACCAGCAAACCGCCGTCGCCTTCCATCTGCCGACCTTGCTGGCGGGCTGTCTGAATTTTCGCCGAGACGCCAAGAAGCGTCTGCACATGGTGTCCGACTTCGTGAGCGATCACGTAGGCCTGAGCGAAATCGCCGGCAGCCTTGAAGCGTTGCGACATTTCCTGAAAGAACGCCATGTCCAGGTAGACCTTCTGATCCGCCGGGCAGTAAAACGGGCCGGTGGCCGAGGTCGCAAGACCGCAGGCGGAATTGACCCGATTGCTGAACAGCACCAAGGTCGGATCTTTATATTGGCGGCCAGCCTGCTGGAAAATCGCGCCCCAGGTGTCTTCGGTATCGCCGAGGATCGAGCGGACGAATTCGGCCTGTTCATCGTTGGCCGGCGGGGCCTGACGGGTTTGCGAGGTCGGCGCCGATTGTTGTGTGGATTGCCCGGCGAGCTGACCGAGGATCTGCAGCGGATCCTGCCCGGTGATCCAGCCGATGCCGACGATCAGCAGGATCGCACCGAGGCTCAGGCCCTTGCCGCCACCGAAGCGCATGCCACCGCCACCACCGCCCATGTCATCGCCACGGGCGTCGACGACGTTGTCACTGCGTCGGCCTTTTTTCCATAACATGTGGGAATCCTCTGTCTGATCGTGGTGATGAGTGTTGCTGGTGTGTGATGCTGGCGCCAGTCCGATCGTCCGGCAAGGTTTTGAATTCAGACAGTGAGCATACAAGGAATGTCGATAAAAAAAGGGCAAGCAACATCGATAAGAAAGATGGCGCGGACGTTGGGTGACTACTTGAGCCCAAGCATCGGTAATGTGGATGAGTATTATCAGTGGCCGATCAATTGCCAAAAAATTAGCGACCTTACTCAACAGGACTTTTCGGAGATCGGCAGTGCCTATGAAAAGACCCTGAAAATGAAGGCGTGTTTGCGTCCAATGCTGGCAGATCCGAAGAGCAAAGAAGGATTGGATGCCGCACGTTTTCTGGTGGGTGAGTGGGGCGGGATTACCCCCAGCGTAAAGCTGTCTGAATGGGTGATTAAAGCCCGCTGTAGCCTTGATAAGGGGCCGGAGAAGATGGATGACATCTCACTGACCGGTGTGAGCTCATGGTCAAAGGTTGTCTCATGTCTGTATGACTGGGCGCCGATCTACGATTCCCGGGTCGCATTCTCCATCAATGCAATCAATTACATGAACGGTGATACCGAGGCGTTTTTACCAATGCCCGTCGGTCGAGGAGCCCGTTTGTCACTGATTAATCTGGAAAGCCTGTTCCTCTTGTCGAACCTGCGCTCTGGGGCGTTGGATTCGAGCATCTTGCTCAGCGCGCATGTGGGTAAGGAAATACGACCTCAGTTTCACATCCCGGTGAGATCAGCCTATCGAGAGTATGTACGGTTGGTGGCGCAGATCGGCGACTACCTCCAATTGGAAAGGGATCAACACTGTAAAATCGAAATGCTGTTATTTGCTTTAGCTCCCCACCAGGTATTCGCCGATCTGGTCAAGCGGCTTCTAATCGAGGGTTTTACGTCCGATGCCATTAAACAGGGATGATCGAAAGGGTATGACACGAATGGATGCGGTTGAAGAAACACTGGTTTTTTATGGCCTGATGAACTTGTCTACCATCGACCCCTTGGGCAATTTCGAGGGCGGTGAAATTGTTTTTGATGCCTTTCACGAATCGTTCGAGCGAAAAGCAGAGGCGGGTGCGCTTGGGCAAGATAGCCTGAGCGATGACATACGTTACCCGGTCGCGTTGTTTGCGATAAACCGAGTCGAGGCTTGGCGAACCTTGCAGGTGACCGTCCAGCAGTTCAACTCTCAGTCCTGGTGGAAAATCATCCTGCGGGCATCAACCAACGATGGGGTGGCCGTTCGATTTCTTTTGTCTGACGACAATGTGCAGCTGAAAAATGTTTATCGAGTGATCAGCATTACCCCAGCTGACCCTCCAGTGAATGAATCGCTTGATGCGTTGACGCAACTTCCGACTGCGCCACTGTTCGAGGGAGTAAACATCGATAAAGCCTTTCGCAATGCCGGTAGCCAATCCATCCGGGTCAATGTCGTCGATGTCGGGCAAGGAAACTTGAACGCGATTCAGAGTGGGTCTGACACCCATCTATTTTTTGATTTGGGGTGGCCAACGACGTTTCAAGATCGAGCTGGCTTGCCTCGGTTCAAGCCGGATTTATCCAGCGGTAGTGAGAGCACAGCACCTGTGGTGCTTTCTCACTGGGATTGGGATCACTGGGGCATGGCAATAGACACTGTGATTTTCCATCGTGGTGGAGGTTCGACCATTACCTGGCACATTCCGGCGCTGGATCGGCCGTGGATTGTGCCGGGTATCGGGTCAGATTGGGGCGGGGTCAAGCTCAGACCGTTGCATTGGCGATTTGTCCGAGAGCTCAATCGACGTGGACAGTTGTATTTGTGGCCCGCGTCCCATTCCGAAATGGAGTTTGACTACGTGTCGATTTATCGGACTCGCGAGATCAGTAGAGGACGTCGCGCCAATGATCCGAATCAAAATGGACTGGCCATGGTGGTGCATGAGAGGCGACCTTCTGATTCAGCGCGATTGAAAGGCATCTTGCTGCCAGGAGACGCTGACTTTATCAATATCCCGATCCTGCACGGAAGCAGGGTGCCTTATAAGTTCAATGGCCTTGTAGCCACTCATCACGGTGCAGCATTCACATATCAAGGGTGCCCGTCGACTTTTTCGAATTTTGCGCGAGTTGCTGTATCTGTGGGTTACAAGAACGGATATCGACATCCCAGGAAAATGGCACTGGCCACCTACGTGGCCAGAGGGTGGACCCATCAGGCTCGAACCGACTATCGACTCGATATGGAACCCCTTTACGATGAATATCTCGCAAATGTGACGCTGACATTGAACGGCATTGCATCGGGCGCAGCCATATACGCGTTTGCCAGTTCATCCCTTTACTGGTGGCGATGACGCGCCCTGCATTGACGGTTAGCGATCAAATGAGTCCCACACTGGCGCGAAGTCCGGGCTGACCTGACGTTCGCGCTTGGACAGCGCGGCAATCAAAGCACGGTCCTCATCGTCCAGTTCGACCTTCAGTGACGCCAGGTTGGCCAGTTGATTGGTCTTGCTGCTGGCCTTGGGAATTGCCGCGACATTGTCCTGATCCAGCAACCACTTCAGTGCGACCTGAGTCGGCAGCACGTCGTGTTTTTCGGCGATCTTCTGAATCTGCGCAACCTCCGAGACCTTGTTGCGCGCCAGCGGCGTGTAGGCCGTCAGCGCCAGATCGTGTTGACGGGCGTAGTCGAGCAGGGCGTTTTGTCCGAGCAGGACGTGGTACTCGACCTGAATGGCTGACAGAGGAATGCCGTATTCCTCGACGACTTTGCGCAGCAGCGGCAGCGGAAAATTCGCCACACCGATGTTGCGAGCCAGACCTTGCTCCTTGAACGACGCCAGGGTTTCGAGGGTGCGCGGCAAGTCCCAGTCAGTGGTCGGCCAATGAATCATGAACAGGTCGACGTACTCGCTGCGCAACGCCTTGAGGCTGCGATCCAGCGAGTGACGCATGGCATCCGGTTGCAACTGGTCCCACCAGACTTTGGTGGTGACGTGGATCTGCTCACGGGGTGTCGGCGTATTCGCCATTGCCTGTCCGACTGCGTCTTCATTGTTGTAGGCCGCTGCCGTGTCGATGTGCCGGTAACCCAGTTCCAGCGCTTGCTCCACGGCGCGGGTGCATTCGTCGCCGAGCATCGGCCAGGTGCCGAGGCCGAGTTTCGGCAGATTCAGTCCTTGGTTGTTGACGATGTGTTGCATGGTCAGCGCCTCCTGCATTGTTGGGGTTTCAGAATGGGATTCCGAAAACTAAACAACGCCTGCCAGTGGGGGCAACTCGTCAGCCGAGAAAACGGGCGATTATCGGGCGGTCGGTTCCAGATTTCGCAATCTCCAATATGTATTTTAGAATCGGCAAAATTTCACAGGGATCGCACCATGGCCGGCAGTCAGATCGAACGGGTTTTCAGCGTGCTGGAAAACCTTACCCACGAGCCGCGCGGACTGCCGCTGCAAACCCTCGCGGAACAAATAGACATTCCGAAAAGTGCGACCCATCGCTTGCTCGCCGAACTGTCCCGGCTGGGCTATGTCCGGCAGAACCGGGAAACCCTGCGTTATCACTTGTCGACCAAATTGGTGGCGATGGGTTTTCGTTACCTGTCGAGCAGCGGCGCCGACATCGTGCAGCCGGTGCTTGATCGACTGGCGCAGAAAACCGGCGAACTGGTGCGGCTGGGCGTCACCGACGGCGAGCGCCAGACCTGGATCGCCAAGTCACAGGGTGCGCGCAGCGGATTGCGTTACGACCCGGACATGGGCCGCGATGCGCCGCTGTTCTACACCGCGTCCGGCCATGCGTGGCTGGCGAGCATGAGTGATGCCGAAGCCTTGTCGCTGGTGGAACGCCAGGCTGCCGAAATGCCGGTGGGTATCGGGCCGAATGCACCGCGAACCAACATTGAATTGCTCGAGCATCTGCGCGTGGCGCGTGAACAGGGTTATGCCTGTGTCGAAGAAAGCTCGGCAGTGGGTACGTCGGCGATTGCCGCTGTGGTGCGGCACCCGGCGGATGACCGAGTGATCGGGGTGTTGAGCATTGCCGGACCGAGCGCGCGGATGCCGGGGGCGAGGTTGCATGAACTGGCGCCGCTGTTGTTGAAGTTTAGCGAGGAGTTGTCGGCGGCGAGCCTGGCGTCGGAGCTGTTCGTATAGCCGCGCAACCGAAGACGGGGCGGGTTGTCTGTAAAGCTGTGCGTTGATCGCACAGAATTTGGCTTGAAGGGTGTGAGAATTTGGAACCGGGTTCTAAATTATCGCTGGAGGCTCTTTCCTCATTTTGATTTCTAGAGATAGCCAATGACCGTCAGCACCCCGCTCTCCGGTGTCAACCAACCCTTCAAGGGGATTTTGCTGATTGTCGTGGCAACCTTCCTGTTCTCCAGCCACGACGCGTTGTCGAAATACCTGTCCGGTTTCTATCCGATCGTGATGGTGGTCTGGGCGCGTTATCTGGTGCACACACTGCTGATGGCGGGGATTTTTCTGCCGCAATCCGGGTTGCGCGTCCTGCGCACCAAGAAGCCTTTATGGCAGTTGACCCGAGCACTTTGCCTACTCGGTACGAGCCTGTTTTTCACCACGGCGCTGCTTTACATCCCGCTGGCAGAAGCCACGGCGGTCAACTTTCTTGCGCCGGTATTGGTGACCGCATTGTCGGTGCCGCTGCTCAAGGAGCGAGTGACACGCGGCCAATGGATCGCGGTTATTTGCGGCTTTATCGGTGTGCTGATCATCGTCCATCCCGGCGGTGAGTTGTTCACCCCTGCAGTGTTACTGCCATTCTGCTCGGCTTTGTTTTTCTGCTTCTATCAATTGCTGACCCGCAAGCTCGCCGAAGTGGACAGCCCGACCACCAGCAACTTTTTCGCCGGGTTGTGCAACACGCTGGTGATGAGTGCGCTGGTGCCGTTCTTCTGGCAGGTGCCGACCTTGACCCATGCCGGGCTGATGCTGGCGCTGGGTAGCTGCGGGATGACTGCGCATCTGTTTCTGACCCAGGCGTTCCGCCATGCCGCCCCGGCGCTGCTGGCCCCGTTCGGTTATTGCCAGATTGTGTTCGCGGGGTTGTTGGGTTGGTTGCTGTTCAATCACACGCCGAGTCTGTTGACGGTGATCGGCATTGCGGTGATCTGTTGCAGCGGACTGGCGGCAGCGTGGCAGCAGAGCCGCCGTTGAAGAGACCGCAAACCCCCGTGTAGGAGCTGACGAGTGAAACGAGGCTGCGATCTTTTGATCTTCAACATCAAGATCAAAAGATCGCAGCGTGCCGCAGCTCCTACAAGGGAGCCGGGTGTAGGCAGGTTATTCGGTGATGGTAGGGATTTTGCGCGGTGCCATGAAGTACATCCACGTCAGCGCAAGGAAATACATCGCCGGAATCAGGGTGAACAACACGGTGTAGTTGTTGTTGGTCACGGTGAGGATATGGCCGACGATCTGGGTCATGAACATCCCGCCGATCGCTGCGCACATGCCGCCGAAACCGAACACCGTGCTCATCATGTGCTTGGGCGTGTAGTCCATCACCAGGCTCCAGATGTTCGCGGTCCAGGCCTGATGCGCGCCGATCGCCAGAGAAATCGCAGCCACCGCCACCCACAGATTGGCAGAGCCAGCGGCCATGACCACGCCGATGATGCAGCAGGCAAACAGGAACATCGACAGCAGCCGCGCCTTGATCGAGTTCATGCCGCGACCGATCAGGAACGAAGACAAGATGCCGCCGCCGACGCTACCGAAGTCAGCCGTGACGTAAATGATGATCAGCGGAATACCCATCTGGGTGACGTTGATGCCCAGGTTGTATTGCTGATTCAGAAACGGCGGCAGCCAGTACAGGTAGAACCAGAACACCGGTGCGGTCAGCGAGTAGGCGAGGGCGAAGGCCCAGGTGCCGCGCATACGGAGGATTTTCGAGAACGGCACGCGGGCCTGTTCCGGTTCCACTTCTTTCTGGATATAGTCCAGTTCGGACTGTTTAACGCTCGGGTGATCTTCCGGGTTGAAGTACTTCAAACCCCAGAACAGCAACCAGATTCCGCCCAGTGCCGACATGCACAGGAACGCCGCTTGCCAGCCCCAGACATGCAGGACCAGTGGCAGCAGCATCGGCGTGAACATCGCGCCGACGTTGGTGCCGGCGTTGAAGATGCCGGTGGCAACCGCACGTTCACCGGCCGGGAACCACAGGCGCGTGGTTTTCACGCAGGCCGGGTAGTTTGCCGCTTCAGTCAGACCGAGGATGAACCGGCAGACCATGAAACCAACGGCCGAAGTCGCCAGACCGTGGGCACCGGTGGCCAGGCTCCAGAGCAGCACGGCGCAGAAGAACACGCGTTTGACGCCGACCCGGTCGATCAAGCGACCTTGCAAGACGAAACCGATCGCGTAGCCGACCTGAAACCAGAAGTTGATGTTGGCGTAATCCATCGCCGTCCAGCTCATTTCCTTGGCGAGGATCGGCTGCATGACGCCGAGGGCGGCGCGGTCGATGTAGTTCAGGGTGGTGGCGAAAAACACCAGCGCCAGCATGCCCCAACGGGTCTTGCCGACGGCCATGGCGCCGCGGATCTTGTCGCCGATGCCACCCGTGGCAGTGCTCATGGCCGGGGCCATGCGGGAAGTCTGTGAAGGAATCATGTGTTCCACCCGTTTTTGGATTTGTTATTTGGTGTGCTTTTTACTTTGCACGCTGCGACCGGTGGTTCAGATCCGGACTCAATGTGCAGTCGATGTTGGGCAGTGGACGAAAAATCGTCAATTCGCCAAACCGCCATTGTGTTCGATAATCGCACGCAAAACTAACCGGGTAGTACACTTTAAATTGCTGCCACGTTCGATGCAGCCAATAATTTCCCTACTATAAAAAACCAATCCCATGTAGGAGCTGCCGCAGGCTGCGATCTTTTGATTTTGCTGTTTTGGTAATCAAGATCAAACGATCGCAGCCTTCGTCAGCTCCTACAGTAAAGATAAAGCGGCGCAGTCCGGGAGTTGAAACATGCAGCGTTCCATTGCCACCGTTTCCTTGAGCGGCACCCTGCCGGAAAAGCTCGAAGCCATTGCCGCCGCCGGGTTCGACGGGGTGGAGATTTTCGAAAACGACCTCCTGTACTACGACGGCAGTCCGCGGGAAATTAAACAGATGTGCGCCGACCTCGGCATCGCCATCACCCTGTTTCAGCCGTTCCGCGATTTCGAAGGCTGCCGCCGCGATCGCCTGGCGCGCAATCTGGAGCGCGCCGAACGCAAGTTCGATCTGATGCAGGAACTGGGTACCGATCTGGTGCTGGTCTGCAGTAATGCCTCGGCCGACAGCGTCGGCGATCAACAAATTCTAGTCGATGATCTGCGGCTGCTGGCCGAGCACGCCGGCGCGCGCGGTTTGCGCATTGGTTACGAAGCGCTGGCGTGGGGCCGTCACGTCAACACTTATCAACAGGTCTGGGACATCGTGCGTCAAGCCGATCATCCAAGCCTCGGCGTATTGCTAGACAGTTTTCACACCTTGTCGCTGAAGGGCGATCCTCGTGCCATTGCCGACATTCCCGGCGACAAAATCTTCTTCGTGCAAATGGCCGACGCGCCGATTCTGGCCATGGATGTGCTGGAGTGGAGCCGACATTTCCGCTGTTTCCCGGGGCAAGGCGAATTCGATCTGCCGGGCTTCCTCGCGCCGATCATCCAAAGTGGTTATACCGGGCCACTGTCGCTGGAAATCTTCAACGATGGCTTCCGCGCCGCGCCGCCGCGGGCCAATGCTGCGGATGGTCTGCGCTCGCTGCTGTATCTGGAAGAGAAGACCCGCCAGCGCCTGGAGCAGGAGGCCCAGCCTGTGGCCAACCGCGAAATTCTCTTCGAAACGCCGAAGGCCAGCGAGTACAACGGCATCGAGTTTCTTGAGTTTGCCGTTGATGAAAGTCTGGGCGCCAAGCTGTCGAACTGGTTGGAGCGCCTCGGGTTCGTCAAGGCCGGGCAGCACCGCTCCAAGAGCGTCAGTCTCCTGCGCCAGGGCGATATCAATCTGATCCTCAACTCCGAACCGTATTCGTTTGCCCACAGCTTTTTCGAGGCTCACGGCCCTTCGCTGTGTGCCACCGCCGTGCGGGTCAAGGACAGCGCCAGTGCGCTAGCCCGCGCCGTCGCTTACAAAGGTCAGCCCTATCGTGGACTGGTCGGCCCCAACGAGCTGGAACTGGCGGCAGTGCGCGCACCGGACGGCAGCCTGATCTATCTGGTGGATGAACAAGCCGATGTCTACGGCACCGATTTCAACCTGCTGGCAGAAGCGCCGGCCCGTGGCGGTCTCAAGCGTATCGATCATATGGCCATGGCGCTGCCGGCCGACAGCCTCGACAGTTGGGTGCTGTTCTATAAGAGCCTGCTGGATTTCGAGGCCGACGATGAAGTGGTGCTGCCCGATCCGTATGGGCTGGTGAAAAGCCGCGCACTGCGCAGCCGCGACAGCTCGATCCGTTTGCCGCTGAACATTTCCGAGAACCGCAACACCGCCATCTCCCACGCGCTGTCGAGTTACCGCGGTTCGGGTGTGCATCACATCGCCTTCGATTGTGATGACATCTTCGCCGAAGTCAGTCGCGCCAAAGAGGCCGGCGTGCCATTGCTGGATATCCCGCTAAACTATTACGACGACCTCGCCGCGCGCTTCGATTTCGATGACGAATTCCTTAGCGAACTGGCGTATTACAACGTTCTGTACGACCGTGACGCGCAGGGCGGTGAGCTGTTCCACGTCTACACCGAACCGTTCGAAGGGCGCTTCTTCTTCGAGATCATCCAGCGCAAGAACGGCTATGCCGGGTATGGCGCGGCGAACGTCGCGGTGCGTCTGGCGGCGATGGCCAAATCACGCAGTGGCGCCGTGCGCCAGGCGAAGTTGTAGGAAATTCGTAAACGCGGGATTAAACACAGGTCCCGCAGCTTCCTTCACTGTGCTGCGCGGCCCATAATCGCCGCCTGTGCAGTGATGGCCGTGAGCCCGCAATGACGATGAATACAGAACTTTCCGCAGCTCCTGAAGTTTCCGCTGTAGAGCCGCGCAAGAGTCGCAAGAACAACCCGGAAAAGACCCGCGAGAACATCTTGCAGGAGGCGATCGTCGAGTTCGTCCAGCAAGGCTTGTCCGGTGCCCGCGTCGACGCGATCGCCGAGCGCATCCACACCTCCAAACGCATGATCTATTACTACTTCGGCAGTAAGGAGCAGTTGTACGTCGAGGTGCTGGAGAAGCTTTACGGCGATATCCGCAGCACCGAAAACCGTCTGCATCTGGCCGAGCTGGCGCCGGTTGAGGCGATCCGGCGATTGGTCGAGTTCACTTTCGATCACCACGACCGCAACGTCGATTTCGTGCGCATCGTCAGCATCGAAAATATCCACAACGCTGAATACGTGAAGCGTTCCGATGCGATCAAGACGATGAACAACACCATTCTTGATTCGCTCGGCGAGATTCTGCGTCGGGGTGCTGAAGAGGGTGTTTTCCGTGCGGGGCTGGATGCGCTGGATGTGCATCTGCTGATCAGTTCGTTCTGCTTCTATCGCGTATCGAACCGGCACACATTTGGCGAGATTTTCCAGATTGACCTGCCGGATGAAAACATCAAACAGCGTCATCGCGAGATGATCTGCGAATCGGTGCTGCGCTACCTGCAAGCCTGACACCGACCTTTGTGGGAGCGAGCTTGCTCGCGAAAGCGTCTGGTCAGTTATACCTCTACTGACTGATATACCGCTTTCGCGAGCAAACTCGCTCCCACAGGGGGATAAGGTTGATCTTCAACCGTTCATACTTTGAAAATGCGCGAGCATTCGCTGCGCATCCGGCACCACGCTGCTGAACAACTCAAACGCCTTCACCGCCTGAAACACTGCCATGTTGCCGCCATCCAGCGTCCGGCAACCGAGCGCGCGAGCATTGCGCAGCAGTTCGGTTTCCAGCGGGAAGTACACAATCTCCGCCACCCACAATTCCTTGCGCAGCAGCTCGACCGGCACCGGCATGCCCGGCAGTTTGGCCATGCCCATCGGCGTGGTGTTTACCAGACCGTCAGCCTGATTCAGCGAGCTCGGCAGATCATGCCCGGCGATCGCACGAGCAACGCCGAAATGCTCATTGAGATTGTTCGCCAGGCTCTCGGCGCGCTCACGGTTGACGTCGAAAATACTCAGCTGTTGTACGCCTTCGCTCAACATGGCGTGGGCCACTGCTGCACCCGCGCCGCCGGCACCCATCTGGACTACGCGCTCACGGGCAGCGTCCTTCAGCCCCCGGCGAAAACCCTCAGCGAAACCGAGACAGTCGGTGTTATGGCCAACACGCTTGCCGTCCTTCAGCACCACCGTGTTCACCGCGCCGATGCCTTTGGCTTCCGGCGACAGTTCATCGAGCAGCGGGATGATCGCCTGCTTGCACGGGAAAGTGATGTTCAGCCCGGTGTAGTTCATCCGCTCGGCCGCCAGCAGCAGGTCGGGCAGGGCGGTGATGTCCATTTTCAACTGGTCGAGATCGATCAATCGATAGAGGTAGCGCAGGCCTTGGGCATCACCTTCGTGCTCATGCAGCGCTGGCGTGCGCGAGGCCTGAATGCCGGCGCCGATCAGCCCGGCGAGTATTACGTTAGAGCGAGACATGCGAGTTACCCCTTCAGCCGCTGGCTGAAATGTTCCAGTGCCAATCGATAGCCATGGCTGCCAAAGCCGCACATCACTGCGGTGGCAATGGCCGAGACGAACGAGTGATGACGAAACGGTTCGCGGGCGTGGACGTTGGACAGGTGCACTTCGATCACCGGCAGTTCGCTGGCCACCAGCGCATCGCGAATCGCTACCGACGTATGCGTCCACGCGGCCGGATTGATCACGATCCCGGCGCAACGGCCACGGGCAGCGTGAATCCAGTCGAGCAGTTCGCCTTCGTGATTGGTCTGGCGAAACTCCACAGCCAGGCCGAGTTCTTCAGCCGCGCGACCGCACAAAGCCGAGATGTCCGCCAGGGTTTCGTGACCGTAAGTCGCCGGCTCGCGAGTGCCGAGCAGGTTCAGGTTCGGGCCGTTGAGCACCAGAACGATAGGGGGCATGAGGGGTAACTCCACTTATTGTTTTTGGCTTTGGCCAGAGGTTTCGGCCTGTGGAGATAAAATGTACTAGATGGTTACCATGGTCAATTGAAGTGCTTGAGCCCAGGATTTTTGTGTTCGTTAATCGCACAGATCAAAAGATCGCAGCCTGCGGCAGCTCCTGCATAGGAATGCGTTTCCCTGTAGGAGCTGCCGAAGGTTCGGGCCGCGTTCGGACGATCTTTTAGAGCACCCACAAAAAAGCCGTCAATCACGACGGCTTTTTCGTATCTGCTGTCCCGTAATCAACGGCGAGTCAGCAACACACCCGATTCCATGTGATGCGTCCACGGGAACTGGTCAAACAACGCGCACTGGGTGATGCGGTGCGTGTCGTGCAACTGGGCGATGTTCGCCGCCAGGGTTTCCGGGTTGCAGGAGATGTACAGGATGTTGTCGAAACGCCGGGTCAGCTCGCAGGTGTCCGGGTCCATGCCGGCGCGCGGCGGGTCGACGAAGACGCTGCCGAACTCGTAGCTCTTCAGGTCGATGCCCTGCAGGCGGCGGAACGGACGCACTTCGTTGAGCGCTTCGGTCAGCTCTTCGGCAGACAAACGCACCAGCGTGACGTTATCCACAGCGTTTTCGCTGAGGTTGCTTAGGGCGGCGTTGACCGAGGTCTTGCTGATTTCGGTGGCCAGCACTTTGCGCACGCGGGTCGCGAGTGGCAGGGTGAAGTTACCGTTGCCGCAGTACAGCTCCAGCAAGTCGTCAGTGCGATCGCCCAGCGCTTCGTACGCCCAGTTCAGCATCTTCTGGTTCACGGTGCCGTTAGGCTGGGTGAACGCGCCTTCCGGTTGGCGATAGCTGAAGGTGCGACCGCCGACTTCGAGTTTCTCGACCACGTAATCGAGGCCAAGCACTTCGCGTTTGCCCTTCGAGCGACCGATGATGCTGACGCCGAGATCCGCCGCCAGTTTCGTCGCCGCTGCATGCCAGTGTTCGTCCAGCGGACGGTGGTAGCACAGGGTGATCATCGCATCGCCGGACAGCGTGGTCAGAAATTCAACCTGAAACAACTTGTGGCTCAATGCCGAACTGGCCTGCCACGCCGCTTTCAACTGCGGCATCAACTGATTGATACGCAGGCTGGCGATCGGGAACTCTTCGATGAGGATCGGCGTGCGCTTGTCGTCTTGAGCGAACATCGCGTAATGCCGATCACCGCCCTCGCGCCACAGGCGGAACTCAGCGCGCAGACGGAAGTTCTGCAGCGGCGAGTCGAACACCGTCGGCTCGGGGGCATCGAACGGCGCCAGCAGATCACGCAAGCGCGTGACCTTGGCTTCAAGTTGCTCGGCGTAAGCCTGGGAATCGAAAGTCATGCGTTGAACCAACCCAACTTGATCACGAACAGGATCGACAGAATCACCAGCGCCGGATTCAGCTCACGAGCGCGGCCCGACAGCAGCTTGATCACCGTCCAGGAAATGAAACCGAAGGCGATGCCGTTGGCGATCGAGTAAGTGAACGGCATGGCCAGCGCGGTCACCACGACCGGCGCGGCGACGGTGATGTCGTCCCAGTCTATTTCTGCCAGACCGGAAGTCATCAATACGGCGACGAACAGCAGTGCCGGTGCGGTGGCGAAGGCCGGAACGCTGGCTGCAAGTGGCGAGAAGAACAGTGCCAGCAGGAACAGAATTGCCACAACGACGGCAGTCAGACCGGTGCGGCCGCCAGCACTCACACCAGCGGCGGATTCGATGTAACTGGTGGTGGTTGACGTACCCAGCAACGAACCGGCCATGGCCGCGGTGCTGTCGGCGATCAGCGCACGACCCATTTTCGGCATGTGGCCGTCCTTGCCCATCAGGCCGGCGCGTTTGGCGACGCCGATCAGGGTACCGGAGTTGTCGAACAGGTCGACGAACAGGAAGGCGAAAATCACGCTGACCAGACCGATGTCCAGTGCGCCTTTGATGTCCAGTTGCATGAAGGTCGGCGCCAGCGAGGGTGGCATCGAGGTCACGCCGTTGAACGGCGTGAAGCCCATCACGATGGAAACGATGGTCACCGCCAGAATGCCGATCAGTACCGCACCGCGCACTTTCAGCGCTTCAAGGGCAACGATCAGGGCAAAGCCGAGGGTGGCGAGGATCGGTGCGGGGGCTTTCAAATCACCGAGGCCGACCATGGTCGCCGGGTTGCTGACCACGATGCCAGCGTTGTGCAGGGCGATCAGTGCCAGGAACAGGCCGATACCGGCTGCAATCGCCGAGCGCAGCGGCAGCGGAATGCTGTTGATGATCCATTCACGGATACGGAAGATCGACAACAGGAAGAAGCACACGGCCGAGATGAATACGGCGCCCAGTGCGACTTGCCAGGTGTGACCCATGTGCAAGACCACGGTGTAGGTGAAGAAGGCGTTCAGGCCCATGCCCGGAGCGAGGGCAATCGGGTAGTTGGCGATCAGGCCCATGATCGTCGAACCGATCGCGGCGGCCAGGCAGGTGGCGACAAACACCGCACCTTTGTCCATGCCGGTCTCGCCGAGAATGCTCGGGTTGACGAACAGAATGTAGGCCATGGCCAAGAAAGTCGTTATGCCCGCAAGAATCTCGGTGCGCACGTTGGTGTTGTGTGCCTTGAGTTGAAACAGCCTTTCCAGCATGTCTGCTCCCCGTGGCGCGCGTGGCGCCGTGAATGTATCGACCTCAACAGCAAAGCACAGACCGTCGCAAGCGCCTGAAAAATTGTGGTGGGCCGGAAAAAGCCGCGCATCATACCAGCAGCGTGAGGAATATGGCGGTTGTTGGTGTCGAACGTCGGCGAAGTTTTGCGTTGATGCCAACTGCGCCATACTGCGCGCTGATTTTTTCGGGGCGGGAAGCGCATGAGCAAGTGCTGGATGAAGGTTTTGGGTTTGATTGCCGTACTGATGGCCGGGATGTCGACAGCGTGGGCGGCATCGGCGCCACCGTTGACGCAAGTGAAAGTCATCAAGGTGCAATCGCCAGCCTGTGGTCTTGAAGATATCGCCGATGGCCAGACGCAGACGCAGTGCAATCACAGCGGACCGAACATCAAGGTCTACGTGCTCGAAGTCGGCTACGGCAAGAGCCAGCCTCAGGTCGCACTGGACGGTTTTGAAGTGAACGGCACACGTGCCCCGGTGTGTGCCTTTGATAACGGCAACCTGACCGAGTGCACTCCCGGCAACAAAACCGTCGGTTCTCTTTATACCTTTGATCTGGCGGGTAAGCAGGAAGGTACTTTCACCTTCAGCAACACCTCGATCAACGCGCCACGCAACACGATGTCGACCCAGCTTTACATCAAGTAACGGCTGCTGCAGCGCGATCCGGGTGAAGCTGACTACGCTTGAAGTATCACCCAGCGGATAGCGCCCATGACCTTTAGAGCCCTGATTACCCTCGCCGAGGGCATCGATGATCTGCAAAGCGTGACTCTGATCGACGTGCTGCGCCGCGCCGGTATCGAAGTGGTGGCCGCCAGTATTGAAGGGCGACGCATGCTCACCTGCGCCCGTGGCACACGCCTGACCGCCGACGGCATGCTGGTCGATGTGCTGGCGCAAACCTTCGACCTGATCGTCCTGCCCGGCGGGACTGTTGGTTCACAACACCTGGCCGCGCACCAACCTCTACAACAGTTGCTCAAGGACCAGGCCAGCGCCGGACGCCTGTTCGCCGCCATCGCCGAATCCCCGGCCGTCGCCCTGCAATCCTTCGGCGTGCTGCGCCAGAGGCGCATGACCTGCCTGCCCAGCGCCAGTCATCAACTCTCGGGTTGTACGTTTGTTGATCAACCGGTGGTAGTCGACGGCAACTGCGTCACCGCGCAAGGCTCCAGCGCTGCGCTGGAGTTTGCCTTGACGCTGGTCGAGCAACTCGGCGGCAAGGCGTTGCGGGCGAAAGTGGCGGGGGAGTTGTAGTGGCTGGAGGTGTCAGGCGTGGACAGCGATCAGTTCGATAACCGGTTGCTCCCGATGCTCTGCTTGCCACAGATCGTAGTCGGTTTGTACGCCTAGCCACACACGCGCCTTGCCAATGCCGGCACGCTCAAGACGCACGGCCAGATCCGGGCTGATTGGCGCATGTCCGTGTAATACACGTGAAAGATGCGGGCGTGCGAAGCCCAAGTGTCGGGCCAATTCGGTCACGCTGATGCCAAGCTCGGGCAAAACATCCATCAGCAGTGTTTCACCGGGGTGTGGCGGGTTGTGCATGGGCATGAATCTGCCTCTTGGTAGTCCAGATAGTCGACCAGTTCGATGTCCGAACCGACAAAACGAAAGATCACTCGCCAGTTGCCTGAAACGCTCAGCGACCAGTATTCCGTCAGTTCACCTTTCAATCGATGCAGGCGCCAGCCCGGAAGGTCCAGATCTGCGGGAAGCGTAGCGCGATCCATGAACTGCAGCATGCGCGACAGCCGTTTTGCGTGGTCGGCACGAATCCCGCGAGTCGAACCTGTTTCATAGAAGCCTCGAAGGCCTTTGTGCTGAAAGGATTTGATCATGGGCTCGAGTGTAAGGCGATACATTACACTCGGTGCGGTAACTATGTACCGCACATTTTCAGTTTTCTTGTGCTTTGGAGGTTGTCAGACCTTCACTTCTTCCACCGGCACATGCATCCGGTCCCGGTTCGCCAGCGTCGGAAACAACTTGATCCACGTCCCCGTGACCACCAGCGTGCCGATCCCGCCCATCACCACCGCCGGCACGGTGCCGAACCAGTGGGCGGTGACACCGGATTCGAATTCGCCCAACTGGTTCGAGGCACCGATGAACAGCCCGTTCACCGCGCTGACCCGGCCGCGCATTTCGTCCGGGGTTTCCAACTGCACGAAAGACGCGCGGATGACCATGCTGATCATGTCCGCCGCGCCGAGCACCACCAGCACCGCCAGCGAAAACCAGAATGAGGTCGACAGGCCGAAGGCAATGGTCGCGACGCCAAACACCCCGACCGCGGTGAACATCACCCGGCCAACATTGCGCTCCACGGCAAACCGCGCGAGAAACAGCGACATCCCCAATGCGCCGACCGCCGGTGCCGAACGCAGCAGGCCGAGGCCCCAAGGCCCGGTCAGCAGGATGTCCTTGGCGAATACCGGCAGCAACGCGGTGGCGCCGCCGAGCAGTACCGCAAACAGATCCAGCGAAATCGCCCCGAGAATGTCCGGGCGACTGCGAATGAAGCGAATCCCCGCCAGCAACGAGTCCAGCGTGGCTTTGCCTTTGTTCAACGGCGTTTGCCGCGCGGGCAGGTTGAGCATCAGCGTGCAGGCAATCACATAGAGCAGCACTGTCGGGCCATAAACCCAGACACTGCCGAACGCATAGAGCAAACCACCGAGGGCCGGGGCGACGATGGTCGCCGACTGCTGCGCCGACTGCGCCGCCGCTACTGCTCGTGGGAACAGCGCGCTGGGCACGATGCTCGGCAGCAACGCCTGCGTGGTCGGCATCTCGAACGAGCGCGCCGCGCCGAGCAGGAAGGCGAGGATGAAGATCATCTCGCGGGTCACGTGATCGGTGGCGCTGCCGATGGCCAGTGCCAGCGCGATCAGCGCCTGCAACGACTGACAGATTGCGGCGACTCTACGCCGGTCATAACGGTCGGCGACGTGTCCCGTGTGCAGCATGAACAGCACGCGCGGGGCGAATTCGACCAGCCCGACCAGGCCCAGATCGAGGACGTTGCCGGTCAGTTGGTAGAGGTTCCAGCCGATCGCCACGGTGAGCATCTGGAAACCGCTGGCGGTAAAGATCCGCGCGAACCAGAAAGCGAGAAACGGGCGGTGATGACGTAACAGCAGGGGCTCTTGGCTGGGCATCTGAAGGCAGGTCTGGCTCGAGGGGAATGCCGAGGTTATCACCAGCCTGTAACAGGAAGTTGCTATGACAAAAAATTTAGTTAGCCAGACATCGATTTTTTAGCGGTGCAGATGAATTCTGCTGTTCGGGGATTTGTGTCGCCTTCGCGATCTGTACTGTTTTCCCCACTGCCAGCGCTCCGGGGATTTGTTGCAGGGCATTGCCACGGTTATGAGGCAACTTGTCACGCGGCAAACGACCACGCAGTTCATCGGCAAAAATGGGACTACTCTTTCAACGTTGCTTGATCCAGATCAAGACCCAAAAGGAATTGATCCGGTGGCCAGTTGGCCAGACTCCCTGCGTTGCGATGGTTGTTTAAAAAGAACGAATCAGAATTCGCCGCACTCCATATCCGTGGGGGCAGTGGGTGCAGGCCTCCGGGTCCGCAGCCGGTATTACCTGACAGAGGAAGCCATATGTTCGGTTTAGAGGCACTAGATCTCGCCCGAATTCAGTTCGCGTTCACCATCTCGTTCCACATCCTGTTCCCGGCCATCACCATCGGTCTGGCGAGTTACCTCGCGGTACTCGAAGGCTTGTGGCTGAAAACCCGTAACGACACCTACCGTGACCTCTACCATTTCTGGTCGAAGATCTTTGCCGTCAACTTCGGCATGGGCGTGGTCTCGGGGCTGGTCATGGCCTACCAGTTCGGCACCAACTGGAGCCGCTTCTCGGACTTCGCCGGCGCCGTCACCGGGCCGTTGCTGACCTATGAAGTGCTCACGGCATTCTTCCTGGAAGCCGGTTTCCTTGGGGTGATGCTGTTCGGCTGGAACAAGGTCGGGCGCGGGCTGCACTTCTTTTCCACTGTCATGGTGGCGATCGGTACGCTGATTTCGACCTTTTGGATTCTCGCCTCCAACAGCTGGATGCAGACCCCGCAGGGCTTCGAGATCGTCAACGGTCAGGTGATTCCGACCGATTGGCTGGCGATCATCTTCAACCCTTCGTTCCCGTATCGCCTGATGCACATGGCCACGGCTGCGTTCGTCGCCACGGCATTCTTCGTCGGCTCCTCGGCGGCCTGGCATTTGCTGCGCGGCAAGGACAACCCGGCGATCCGCACCATGCTGTCGATGGCCATGTGGATGGCGCTGATTGTTGCGCCGATCCAGGCGGTCATCGGCGACTTCCATGGTCTCAATACACTCAAGCACCAGCCGGCAAAAATCGCTGCGATCGAAGGTCACTGGGAAAACCACGGTGACGAAGCGACGCCGCTGATCCTGTTCGGCTGGCCGGACATGAAAGAAGAGAGAACCAAGTTCGCCGTGGAGATTCCGTACCTCGGCAGCCTGATCCTCACTCACTCGCTGGACAAACAGGTGCCGGCACTCAAGGAGTTCCCACCGCAAGACCGGCCGAATTCGACCATTGTGTTCTGGTCGTTCCGCGTCATGGTCGGCCTCGGTTTCCTGATGATCTTCACCGGTCTTTGGAGCCTGTGGTTGCGTAAACGCGACACGCTCTACACCTCGCGGCCGTTCCTTTATCTGGCGCTGTGGATGGGGCCGTCCGGTCTGATCGCGATTCTCGCCGGCTGGTTCACCACGGAAATCGGTCGTCAGCCGTGGGTGGTCTACGGGCTGATGCGCACCGCGGATGCCTCCTCCAACCACAGCTTCATGCAGATGAGCATCACCCTGATCATGTTTGTGGTGGTGTATTTCGCGCTGTTCGGCGCAGGTCTCGGCTACATGATGCGTCTTGTGCGCAAAGGGCCGAAGATCAGCGAAGGCGCCGAAACGCCGGACGGTGGGCCAGGCAAACAGCGCACGCCGGCGCGTCCGTTGTCCGCTGCCGACGATTCGACCGATGCCGATCACGACACCCCCAGCCTGACCAAGGAGATTTGAGCCATGGGTATTGATCTTCCGCTGATCTGGGCCGTGATCATCATCTTCGGCATCATGATGTACGTGGTCATGGACGGCTTCGACCTGGGCATCGGGATTCTCTTCCCGTTCATCCCCGGCAAAGTCGACCGTGACGTAATGATGAACACTGTCGCGCCGGTCTGGGACGGCAACGAAACCTGGCTGGTACTGGGCGGCGCGGCGTTGTTCGGCGCATTCCCGCTGGCTTATTCGGTGGTGTTGTCGGCCTTGTACCTGCCGCTGATCTTCATGCTGATCGGTTTGATCTTCCGCGGTGTGGCCTTCGAGTTCCGCTTCAAGGCCAAGGACGACAAGCGGCATCTGTGGGACAAGGCGTTTATCGGTGGCTCGGTGGCGGCGACGTTCTTCCAGGGCGTGGCGTTGGGGGCGTTCATCGACGGTTTGCCGGTGGTCAATCGGCAGTTCGCTGGCGGTTCACTGGACTGGCTTACGCCGTTCACGCTGTTCTGCGGCGCCGCGCTGGTGGTGGCGTATGCCTTGCTCGGCTGCACCTGGCTGATCATGAAAACCGAAGGCAAGTTGCAAGAGCAGATGCACAATCTGGCCCGCCCTCTGGCGTTCGTGCTGCTGGCGGTGATGGGTGTCGTCAGCCTGTGGACGCCGCTGGCTCACCCGGAAATTGCCTCGCGCTGGTTCAGCATGCCAAACCTGTTCTGGTTCATGCCGGTGCCGATTCTGGTGCTGGTGACGATGTACGGCCTGATCCGCGCGGTGGCGCGTAACGCCAACTACATGCCGTTCCTGCTGACGCTGGTGCTGATCTTCCTGGGTTACAGCGGTCTGGGCATCAGCCTGTGGCCGAATATCGTGCCGCCGTCGATCTCGATCTGGGACGCCGCCGCACCGCCGCAAAGTCAGGGCTTTATGCTGGTTGGCACGCTGTTCATCATCCCGTTCATTCTGGGTTACACCTTCTGGAGCTACTACGTGTTCCGCGGCAAGGTCACCCACGAAGACGGCTATCACTAAACCTGTGGGAGCGGGTTTGCCCGCGATGGCGTCGGTAGCGGCGCCATCGATCTGACTGAGGATCGCAACAATGACCGGCAAACATTCCCTGCACGACATTGAAGAAGCCGAAAAAAAACCGCTGTGGCAGCGGCTCGGCTGGTTGGCCTTGATCTGGGTCGGCAGTGTTGGCGTGCTGTTTATCGCCGCCAGCCTGATGCGCATGTTCATGAATGCGGCAGGCCTGACCACGCACTGAATCATCCCCGTTCCGGCGCCTTCGGGTACGGCTTTGCAACCCTCCTCACGGAGGGTTTTTTTTGCCTGAAGGTTTACTTGCGCGCTTTGAGAATGACGAACTTCGGCGTCGCGGCCACTTGCTCGACGCCGCGGAACAGCCGCGCCAGTTTGCTGTGGTAACCCAGATGACGGTTGCCGACGATGTACAGCGCGCCACCCACCACCAATGCTTCGCGCGCCTGCTGGAACATGCGCCAGGCGAGGAAGTCGCCAACCACCTGCTGTTGATGGAACGGCGGATTGCACAGCACCACGTCCAGTGATTGCGGTTCCTGTCCGGCCAGACCGTCGCCAGCCCGCACGATCACCTCGCGATTGCCCAGTGCTGCGCGCCAGTTCTCGCTAGCCGACTGCACTGCCATGAACGATTCGTCGACCATTGTGTAATGCGCATCGGGATTTTGCAGGGCACTCGCGATGGCCAGCACGCCATTGCCACAGCCCAGATCGGCGACTCGGGCACTGCCAAGGTTTTTCGGCAGATGCGGAAGGAAGGCGCGCGTGCCGATGTCCAGGCCTTCGCGGCAAAACACATTGGCATGGTTGAGCAACTCGATCGCCGGCTCGTCGAGCCGATACCGCGAAGGGTAGGGCGACACAGCCGGGGCTTTTGCTTCCGGCGTGGCGATCAACAGCCGCGCCTTTTTCACCGCCAGCGAGGCTTGTACCGGGCCGATGTAGCGTTCAAGCAGATCACCGGCGGCGCGTGGCAGGTGTTTGACCATGGCCGCTGCGATCACTTCGGCACCGGGCGCGAGCTGCCCTTGCAAGCGGATCAATTGTTCTTCCAGTAACGCGAGGGTTTTCGGCACGCGGATCAGCACCCGGTCGAACGGTCCGACCAATGGCTCGCTGGCCGGGATACCGCGAATGGCATCGAACGCCTGGCCATTGCGCAGCAGGTTTTTCTCCAGCCCCTGAAAACCCAGGAAGGAGTCGCCGCTGCTGCTGACCTCGACCTTGCCGAGCAGGCTGGCAGCCAAAGCACCGAAGCTGTCGTTGAGCACCAATACGCGCGTGTCGGCCGTCGGTTGCTGCGCCGCCAGATGGTTGAGCAGGTATTCGTCGGCGGCATCGAAGGCTTGCAGCGGTTCGTTCTGCTGTTCTGGCTGGCGGATCAGATCAAGTTGGGCGAAGGGCGTATCAAGCAAAGGCATGGGGCGGGGACTCAGGGTAATCAACGGGGTGTTCCGCAGCTCTGACATTGTGCAGCGGAACCGGCCGAGTGAAATGCAACGCTTAACGTTCGCGTCATCACTCAGGAGGGTCTCGAATGGTACGGTTTTTTCTTCTTCATTACCCGCAAGTTTTCTATGGGGAGCAAGGCTGGATCGACTAGATGATCCCGGCTCTGGCGGCCGCGATGACAGCGGAAATCTTGTTGCAGACGTTGAGCTTCTCGATGACGTTCTGCACGTGATAGTTCACGGTGCGCTCGCTCAGGCTGAGGATTTTCGAGATTTCATAAGCGGTCTTGCCAACCGCAGACAGTTGCAGAACCTGCAGTTCTCGTGGCGAAAGGTGCGGCTGGCGAGGTTTGAGAGACTCTCGCGGCAGCGTCCGGGCAAACAGTTCACTCAAGTGACTGGTGGCGTAGAACATATAACCAAAATGTTCATACAGCTCCAGAGGACTGATCGCACAGTGTTTGCGCGCCAGGCTGATAATGCTGCACAAGCCGCTTTGCTCATGATGGAACGACTGTGACCAGCCATGTTGCAGGCCGTGATGCTGCAATCCTTGCCATAACTGTCGGGTATCTGCGAATACCGACTCGCACCAGATAATTGGCGTCATCGAGTGATTGCAGTGTGCTATCAGTGGGTCAACTTTGCTGTAATTGTTTTTTTCGTATTGAGTATTCCAATCGTCAGGGTAGTTGTTGATTTGCAAGGTTTTAAGAGGCATGTCGCGATGAAGTGAAACAACCGAAATCGCGCAATAATTGAAACCGAGATTTTCAGCGAATTGCAACAAGATCGGATATGCGGTCTCTACTCCTTTGGCAAATGTCAGTCGTTTTAACTGTGACTCCTTCCACGTTTCCATCTTTGAACACTCCAATGACGTTGCGGGGGCGCCGAATGGATCCAAAGGATCCGGCACGCAACGAAGTGTAGGATGTTTCCTACAATAGGCTTTAAATTTTTTCGAGATTGCAGATAGCCAAATATCCATAAAGCGTTCTTAGGGTGAACGATGTTTATATTGATCTTGTCATCTGATAAATAATACCGAGAGGATTAAATCATCGAATGTCATTACCAATCATCAGTGTTTAGACCAGTTAGTTTGCGCGACACTGTCGGCAATCGTTCAATGGAGTTCCCCATGACTGCCAGCGCAGAGAAATACACCACGCAGACGTTGCTCGATGTCCAACCCCTGACCCCGAGCCTGTTTACCTTGCGCACCAGCCGCGATGCCGGTTTTCGTTTCCGCGCCGGGCAGTTCGCCAGGCTGGGTGTGAGCAAGGCTGATGGCAGCATCGTGTGGCGTGCCTATTCGATGGTGTCGTCGCCTTTTGACGAGTTTCTCGAGTTCTTTTCCATCGTCGTGCCGGGCGGTGAATTCACCAGTGAGCTGAGTCGGCTGCAGGTCGGCGACACGTTGCTGGTGGATCGTCAGGCATTCGGCTACCTGACCCTTGATCGCTTCGTCGACGGGCGGGATCTGTGGCTGTTATCCACCGGCACCGGGGTGGCGCCGTTTTTATCGATACTGCAGGACTTCGAAGTCTGGGAAAAATTCGAGCGCATCATTCTGGTGTACAGCGTGCGTGAAGCGCGGGAGCTGGCCTATCAGGCGCTGATTGACGGACTCTTGCAGCGTGAATACCTCAGCGAATATGCGCACAAATTGCAGTTCATCGCGACGGTGACGCGCGAAGCGCATCCTGGTGCACTGCACGGGCGCATCACCACATTGATCGAAAATGGTGAGCTGGAGCGCACAGCGGGCGTGAAACTGTCAGCGGACCACTCGCGGGTCATGCTGTGCGGCAATCCACAAATGATCGATGACACGCGCGCGTTGCTGAAAAAACGCCATATGAGCCTCAGCCTGACTCGCCGGCCCGGGCAGGTGGCGGTGGAAAACTACTGGTAAACAAACGGCGCCTCGAAGGCGCCGTTGTTTCTATCGTGCAAAAGGTCAGGGCCGAGTGTTCTGGGCCTTGAGCAAGTCGCGGATCTCGCCCAGCAACTCTTCTTCCTTGGTCGGAACCGGTGGCAGGGTAGGGGCCACGGCTTCTTCGCGCTTGAGACGGTTGATGGCTTTGACCCCCATGAAGATCGCGAAAGCGACGATCACGAAGTCCAGAATTGTCTGGAGGAATTTGCCGTAGGCCATCACCACCGCAGGCGCAGCGCCATCGGCGGCTTTGAGCGTGATGGCTAAATCACTGAAGTCCACCCCACCGATCAGCAGGCCGATTGGCGGCATGATCACGTCACCAACAAACGACGAAACAATTTTGCCGAAGGCGGCACCGATGATGATACCGACGGCCATGTCGACCACATTGCCCTTGACCGCAAAGGCCTTGAACTCACTTAGCACGCCCATAGTTATTTCCTTGTTACAGATGAGTTTGGTGTACGCAGTGTAAATCAGCAAAACGCGTCCTGCGCGAAACACCTTCTTACAAAGCCCGTTTTTATCGACACATCAATCGACGATTAGTTTGCAAAGTGCCATCAATCGCGCGCGAAATATCGCGTAACTCGCTGATCATGAAGCCAATTTTTTCAATCATGGCGTTACGTTCTTTCTATTTATGTTCGACGCCGCAGGCCTCTAGCCTTGGGTTGGCGCACCTGGATGCGCCGCAAAAAAACCAGAGGATCCTGATATGACTTCCGCACTTGGATTGGGGGCTTTTCCCCGTCGCCGCACCCTCGGTGTACTCACCGCCAGCCTGTTGACCTTCTCCGTAAACGCCGCGCCGCTGACCCGCGATAACGGTGCAGCGGTCGGCGACAATCAGAACTCGCAGACCGCCGGCGCCAACGGCCCGGTGCTGCTGCAGGATGTGCAACTGATCCAGAAGTTGCAGCGTTTTGATCGAGAACGCATTCCCGAACGTGTGGTTCACGCCCGCGGCACTGGCGCCCATGGCACCTTCACGGTGACCAACGACCTCAGCGACCTGAGCAAGGCCAAGGTGTTCGCCGCCGGCCAGAGCACCCCTGTATTTGTGCGCTTCTCTGCCGTGGTGCACGGTAATCACTCGCCGGAAACCCTGCGCGATCCACGAGGTTTCGCCACCAAGTTCTACACGGCCGACGGCAACTGGGACCTGGTGGGCAACAACTTCCCGACCTTTTTTATCCGCGATGCGATCAAGTTTCCCGACATGGTGCACGCGTTCAAACCCGATCCCCGGACTAACCTCGATGACGACTCACGTCGATTCGACTTCTTCTCGCATGTACCCGAAGCCACTCGTACGCTGACCGAGTTGTATTCGAACTCGGGAACTCCCGCCAGCTATCGAGAGATGGATGGCAATGGCGTGCATGCTTATAAGTTGATAAACGCCAAGGGCGAAGTTCACTACGTCAAGTTTCACTGGAAGAGCTTGCAGGGACTTAATAACCTCACGCCAAAACAAGTCGCCAAAGTTCAGGGTCAAGACTACAGTCACATGACCAATGATCTGGTGAGCAATATCAATAAAGGCAAATTCCCGAAATGGGACTTGTACATTCAAGTGCTGAAGCCACAAGATTTGTCCAAGTTTGATTTCGATCCATTAGACGCGACCAAGATCTGGCCAGGTATTCCTGAACGAAAAGTTGGACAAATGGTGTTGAACCGTAATCCGGCAAACGTATTCCAGGAAACCGAGCAAGTGGCCATGGCGCCAGCGAATATCGTACCGGGTATCGAGCCTTCCGAAGATCGTTTGTTGCAAGGTCGAGTGTTCTCCTATGCCGATACGCAAATGTATCGTCTGGGGGCGAATGCTCTGCAATTGCCAATCAACGCGGCAAAAGTTGCCGTGAACAATGGCAATCAGGATGGCGCGATGAACTTCGGCGCCAGCAACAGCGGGGTGAACTATCAGCCGAGCCGCCTGCAACCCCGTGACGAGACACCCAGTGCGCGTTACAGCCAATCGGCGCTGTCGGGCAGCACTCAGCAAGCGAAGATCCAGCGTGAGCAGAACTTCAAGCAGGCAGGTGATCTGTATCGCTCGTTCAGCAAGAAAGAACGCCGCGACCTGATCGACAGCTTCGGTGGCTCGTTGGCCAGCACCGATGACGAGAGCAAGCACATCATCCTGTCCTTCCTTTATAAGGCTGATCCGGAATACGGCACTGGCGTAACGGAAGTGGCCAAGGGCGACCTGAGCCGGGTCAAGGCCTTGGCGGCCAAACTGGTCGATTGATATCGATGTAGCACACGGGGCCTGAGTCAGGCCCCGTTTCGTTCAAGGAGACTGCTGATGCGCATCTGTCTTTTGCTGTTGGCCGGCTGCCTGTCGTTCGCGACGTGGGCGGCACCGGCCGAGCAGAGTCCCGAGGCAATCAAGACCCAGTTGCAGGACTATTACTTCGATGCGGCGCGGCGCGGCGATGTGCCGATGCTCAACACGTTCATCGAGTCCGGCTATTCCCTCGACACCCGCGACAGCAAGGGTTACACCGCGCTGATTCTGGCGGCTTATCACGGTGAGGCGCCGGCGGTGGAGCGGTTACTCGCTGCCGGCGCCGATGCCTGCGCCCAGGACCTGCGTGGCAACACGGCGCTGATGGGGGCGATTTTCAAAGGTGAAGTACAGATCGCCCGGCGCCTGATGGCCACCGATTGCAGCCCCGATCAGCGCAACGGCGCCGGGCAGACGGCGGCGATGTACGCCGGGTTGTTCAAGCGTCTGGAACTGCTCGATGCACTGAAGGCCAAGGGCGCTGACCTGAATGCCGAAGATCCGTTGGGCAATAGCGCCGCGCGTCTGGCCAGCGGCGAAATCCGTAGTGCCGCGCCGCGCTGATCGGCGGCCCGTGCGTTATCATCGCGGTTTTTGTCGGGGGTTCTGATGGCCAAGGCCAAGCGCATGTACGGCTGCACCGAATGCGGCGCAACCTTTCCCAAGTGGGCCGGGCAGTGCGGTGAATGCGGTGCCTGGAACACCCTGACCGAGACCATGATCGAAAGCGGCGGCGCTACAGCGCCGACCGGTCGCACCGGTTGGGCCGGGCAACAGGCGCAGATCAAGACGCTGGCGGAAGTCAGCGTCGAAGAAATTCCGCGCTTTTCCACCGCTTCCGGTGAGCTGGATCGCGTGCTCGGCGGCGGTCTGGTCGACGGTTCGGTGGTGTTGATCGGCGGCGATCCGGGCATCGGCAAATCGACGATTCTGTTACAGACCTTGTGCAACCTCGCCAAAAGCATGCCAGCGCTTTACGTCACTGGCGAAGAATCCCAGCAGCAGGTCGCCATGCGTGCCCGCCGCCTCGGCTTGCCCCAGGATCAACTGCGGGTGATGACCGAAACCTGCATCGAAACCATCATCGCTACTGCCCGTCAGGAAAAGCCCAAGGTGATGGTGATCGACTCGATCCAGACGATCTTCACCGAACAGCTGCAATCGGCCCCCGGCGGCGTTTCCCAGGTCCGCGAGAGTGCGGCGCTGCTGGTGCGTTATGCCAAGCAGAGCGGCACGGCGATTTTCCTCGTCGGCCACGTGACCAAGGAAGGCGCGCTGGCCGGTCCCCGTGTTCTCGAACACATGGTCGACACCGTGCTGTATTTCGAAGGCGAATCCGATGGGCGTTTGCGTTTGCTGCGCGCAGTGAAAAACCGTTTTGGTGCGGTCAACGAGCTGGGCGTGTTCGGCATGACCGACAAGGGCCTGAAGGAGGTTTCCAACCCTTCGGCGATTTTTCTCACCCGTGCGCAGGAAGAAGTCCCGGGCAGTGTGGTCATGGCGACGTGGGAAGGCACGCGGCCGATGCTGGTGGAAGTGCAGGCCTTGGTCGATGACAGTCATCTGGCCAACCCGCGCCGGGTGACGCTGGGGCTGGATCAGAACCGTTTGGCGATGTTGCTTGCCGTTTTGCACCGCCATGGCGGCATCCCGACTCATGATCAGGATGTGTTCCTCAACGTGGTCGGCGGGGTGAAGGTGCTGGAGACGGCGTCGGATCTGGCGCTGATGGCTGCCGTAATGTCGAGTTTGCGTAATCGACCGTTGCCGCATGATCTGTTGGTGTTTGGTGAAGTGGGGCTGTCCGGCGAAGTGCGTCCGGTGCCGAGCGGGCAGGAGCGATTGAAGGAAGCTGCCAAGCATGGCTTCAAGCGGGCGATCGTGCCGAAGGGCAATGCGCCGAAGGAATCCCCACCGGGTTTGCAGATCATCGCCGTGACCCGCCTCGAACAGGCCCTCGACGCACTCTTCGAATAAACCACCGACCCCTGTAGGAGTGAGCCTGCTCGCGATAGCGGTGAACCAGTCAACGCAAATGTTGAATGACAAATCGCTATCGCGAGCAGGCTCACTCCTACATTTGATCTGTGGCGGATTCTAGATTTCGATCAGGGCACCCAATTCGCGTTCCAGTTCGGCCTCGTCAGCCAGGTTCAGCTCGATCAGCCGCCGCAAACGCTGGATCGATTCCAGGCTGATGTGCCGGCAGACAAAACCCAGCTGCCCTTTTTCTTCATGGGCCAATTGCACATCCATCTCGATATCGACGTCATCGCTCAGGTGAATGTCAACGAAGAAGTCCTGTTCGCGATCCCCCAGCCAAGGCTCCGGCCGTTCGATCAGCAGCCCCTTGAGCGACAGATCAATCAACTTCACCGGCCAGATGAAGTGGCCCTGACGCAGCTCGGTTCTGGCATCGAACGCAATACGTTTGAAGCGACGACGGTTGGCTGGGTGTTCGCTCATGGCGCAATCCTCATGAAGGTTCGCTGACTATAGACCGCGAATGCGGGCGCCAGCCAATCGCTAATGCGTCTAGACCAACGTCGGGGTATGGCCTTTGGCGCCGTAAGCGCTAAACTCGGGGTGGCTGTCTTTCTTGTCCACCCTGGCTGGAATAATAAAATGAAAAATAATAATAGCCTGCTACGCCACTTACCCTGGCTATTGCTGGCAATCGTAGGAGCGTGCGCCCTGGGCGTAGTGGCATTGCGCCGCGGCGAGGCGATCAACGCCTTGTGGATCGTGGTCGCTGCCGTGGCCATTTATCTGGTTGCGTATCGTTACTACAGCCTGTTCATCGCTAACAATGTGATGCAACTTGATCCGCGTCGGGCCACCCCCGCCGTGCTCAACAACGACGGTCTGGACTATGTGCCGACCAACAAACACATTCTTTTCGGTCACCACTTCGCAGCGATCGCTGGCGCCGGACCTTTGGTCGGCCCGGTATTGGCCGCGCAGATGGGCTACTTGCCCGGCACGCTCTGGCTGATTGCCGGCGTGGTGCTGGCGGGCGCGGTGCAGGACTTCATGGTCCTGTTCATGTCGACCCGTCGCAACGGCCGCTCCCTGGGCGACATGGTGCGTGAAGAAATGGGCCGCATTCCCGGCACCATCGCCCTGTTCGGCTGCTTCCTGATCATGATCATCATCCTCGCGGTGCTGGCATTGATCGTGGTTAAAGCGCTGGCCGAGAGCCCGTGGGGCATCTTCACCGTGATGGCGACCATCCCGATCGCGATGTTCATGGGCATTTACATGCGCTACATCCGCCCGGGTCGTATTGGCGAAATCTCCGTGGTCGGCGTGTTGCTGCTGCTCGGTTCGATCTGGCTGGGTGGGCAGATTGCCGCTGACCCAGTGTGGGCCAAGGCGTTCACCTTCACTGGCGTGCAGATTACCTGGATGCTGGTCGGTTACGGTTTCGTCGCGGCATCGTTGCCGGTGTGGCTGATTCTGGCGCCGCGCGACTACCTCTCCACGTTCCTCAAAATCGGCACCATCATCGCCCTGGCGATCGGCATTCTGGTGACCATGCCTGAGCTGAAAATGCCGGCGCTGACCCAGTTCGTCGACGGCACTGGCCCTGTGTGGAAGGGCGGTCTGTTCCCGTTCCTGTTCATCACCATCGCTTGCGGTGCGGTTTCCGGTTTCCACGCGCTGATTTCTTCGGGCACCACGCCGAAGCTGCTGGATAACGAAACCAACGCCCGTTACATCGGTTACGGCGGCATGTTGATGGAGTCGTTCGTCGCCATCATGGCCATGGTCGCCGCTTCGGTGATCGAGCCTGGCGTGTACTTCGCCATGAACAGCCCGGCCGCCGTGGTCGGCAGTGATGTCGCATCAGTTGCGCAAGTGGTCTCCAGTTGGGGCTTCGCGATCACGCCGGAAGCGCTGCAAGCCGTGGCGCATGACATTGGTGAAACCACCATTCTGGCCCGTGCCGGTGGTGCGCCGACCCTGGCGGTCGGTATCGCGCAGATCCTGCACAGTGTCCTGCCGGGTGAAAACACCATGGCGTTCTGGTACCACTTCGCGATTCTGTTCGAAGCGCTGTTCATCCTGACTGCTGTGGACGCCGGCACCCGTGCCGGGCGTTTCATGCTGCAGGACCTGCTCGGCTCCTTCGTTCCGGCACTGAGACGTACCGAATCATGGACCGCCAACCTGATCGCCACCGCCGGTTGTGTGGCAATGTGGGGCTGGTTGCTCTACCAGGGCGTGATCGATCCACTGGGCGGCATCAATACCCTGTGGCCACTGTTCGGTATCTCCAACCAGATGCTGGCCGGTATCGCGCTGATGCTCGGCACCGTGGTTCTGATCAAAATGAAGCGCCAGCGCTACATCTGGGTCACCCTGCTGCCAGCCACGTGGCTGTTGATCTGCACCACGACGGCGGGCTTCATCAAGCTGTTCGACGCCAACCCGGCGATCGGCTTCCTGTCGCTGGCCAAGAAATACAGCGATGCCCTGGCCAATGGTCAGGTGCTGGCACCGGCAAAAAGCGTCGAGCAGATGCAGCACGTGATCTTCAACGCTTACACCAACGCAACGCTTACCGCGCTGTTCCTGTTCGTGGTCTTCAGTATCCTGTTCTATGCGCTCAAGGTCGGCATCGCCGCCTGGGGCAAAAAAGAGCGCACGGATAAAGAATCGCCATTCCAGGCCCTGCCGGACGCGTAACCAGAGGATTGCACCATGTTCAATGACCTGAGTCGCCTCGGTAAATACCTCGGTCAGGCCGCGCGCCTGATGGTCGGCATGCCCGACTACGACACCTACGTCGAGCATATGCAAACCAAGCACCCGGACAAACCGGTGATGAGCTACGAGATGTTCTTCCGCGAACGTCAGGAAGCCCGTTACGGTGGCAAGGGTGGGCCGAAGTGCTGTTGAGCTGACAGCGCAAGGTTGAGGTAATCCCCCTGTGGGAGCGAGCCTGCTCGCGAATACGGAGTGTCAGTTGATGAATGATTTGACTGACACACCACTTTCGCGAGCAAGCTCGCTCCCACAGTTGTTTTTGTGTTGTTCATTCATTTTGTGAAGGGGATCAGTTTTGTCTTCTCCCATACCTGTCACGGTACTCAGCGGTTTCCTCGGTGCCGGCAAGACCACGTTGCTGCGCCATATTCTGAAAGCCGAGCACGGCCTGAAAATCGCCGTGATCGAAAACGAATTCAGCGACGCCGGCATCGACACGCAGTTGCTCGGCGATGAACCCGTGCAAGTCATGACCCTGGCCAATGGCTGTGTCTGCTGCACCATTCACACCGACCTGACCAAGGCGTTGTATCTGCTGCTGGAGCGGCTGGACAGCGGCGAAATTGCGTTTGATCGCCTGGTCATCGAGTGCACCGGACTGGCCGATCCGGCGCCGGTGGCACAGACGTTTTTTATCGACGAAGAACTGCGCGAGCGTTATCTGCTCGACGGCATCATCACCCTGGTCGATGCGGCGCACGCGGATGTCCACCTGACCCAGACCATCGCCCAGGCGCAGATCGGTTTTGCCGATCGCTTGCTGGTGAGCAAGACCGATCTTGTGGATGAGGCGACGTTCAACGCGTTGAGCGAACGCCTGACGCGGATCAACCGGCGTGCGCCCGTGCGTGTGGTTGAGCACGGCAATATTGATCTGGCTGAATTGCTGGATGTGCGCGGCTTCAACCTGAATGCCGATCTTGGCGGCGACTTGAGCCTGCGCCCGGTGAGCAAGGCGCCGTCGATTGATCGTATTTCCAGTCTGGTATTGCGCACCGATCAGCCGCTGGATATCGATCAGCTCAGCGAGTTCATGAATGAACTGCTGGAAGAACACGGCAAACAATTGCTGCGTTACAAGGGCGTGCTGAACATTGCCGGCGAAGATCGGCGCTTGGTGTTTCAGGGCGTGCTGAAACTCTATGGTTTCGACTGGGACACCGAATGGGCCGAGGGCGAGGCGCGGGAAAGTGTGATTGTGTTTATTGCTGATGATTTGCCGGAAGAGAAGATTCGGGCGGGGTTTGCCAGATTGGCTTCTGCCTGATGGATCTCGGTTGTCAGTGATGGCCTCTTCGCGAGCAAGCTCGCTCCCACAGTCGACCGCACTCTGTCAGTCGAATGCAATTCACTGTGGGAGCGAGCTTGCTCGCGAAGGCGATCTAACCGACAGCACATTGCTCAAGGTCTGAACCCAGCAGGGTCTGCTCAAGATGATCCAGATGTTGATTCATCAGCATCCCGGCCTTGGAAACATCCCGATGTTCCATTGCCTCAACCAGCGCCAAATGCTCCTGCCACGCGCAACAGCTGTGCGTCTGCGACGAACTTCGCGCAATCGCCAATGACGTCAACGGCACCAGACTGCCCAAAAAATGCGCCAACGGTGCATTCCCAGCCATTTTCGCCAACGTCAGATGAAACTCCCCCGACAAGCGAATCGCCGCCCCGCGCCGATCTTGCTCGACCGCCTGACGCTCGCGCTCGATCAACCCGCGCAGCAGTTTCAAGCCTTCTGCTTGCGGGCGCTGGCAGGCCAAACGTACCAGCGTGTTTTCGGTCAGCCGCCGCGCATGCAAAGTCTGCCGGGTCTGCTCCCGATCAGGTGCTGCCACACGCGGGCGATGGTTGGCCCGCAGCACAATGACTTGCTCAAGCGACAACTGCGTCAGCACCCGGCGCACATCGGCGCGGCTGACGCAGAACATCTCTTTCAAACTGTCCTCGGTGAAGCGGCTGGTCGAGTCTATGCGCTGTTCCAGAATCGCATCCAACAGTCGCGGATACAGATCGTCCGCCGGCATCCTGACGCGGGAGAAGGGCAGGGGCGCAGCAGCCGGCTGGGTGTGCGACGGTGAGGCGAAACTGTTCATGGCCTGTCTCCAATAGGGATCAGCGACTCAAGTTGTCTTCCGGAATATTCAGCTCGATGCCCATGCGCTTACCTTCGCGCAGAATGTGCCGGCGCATTTCGGCGCTGGCCTGGGCGCTGTTCTTGCTGCGGATGGCGCGCACCACCGCTTCGTTTTCTTCCAGCCGTTCGGCCAGATGTTCCGGTGAGTTGCGCAACACTTCAGCGCTTTGCTTGAGGGCATTGCTGGTCTGCTGCACCACACTCTGGAAGATCGGATTCGAGGTCAGGGTGAACAACTCTTCGTGGAAGGCGATGTAAGCGCTGACCCCGGCTTCGCTGTCGCCAGCCTCGAGGGCTTCGCGCATGTCCATCAGGGTCAGGCGCAACTGGCCGACTTCCTTGCTGCTGATCGATTGTGCGACCAAGCCGACAATGAACGGCTCAAGGGTGTAGCGCAGTTGCAGCACGTCTTCCAGGCTGGCGCCGGCCACGGCACTGTCGTGGCTTTGACTGTCGCTCAATTGCGCGTCGAGCACGACCACACCTTTGCCCGGCATCGAACGGACCAGGCCGAGGGTTTCCAGGACGATCACCGCTTCGCGCAGGCTCGGCCGGCTTATGCCCAGTTGTTCGGCCAGTTCACGCTGGCCCGGCAGCATGTCGCCGGAGCGCCACTGACCCCGGGCGAGGGCGGCGCGGAGTTTCTCTACGACTGAGTTGACGACGGTTGATGTGGTAATCACTTGTCTTGCTCCATGTGCCTGTAGGGCGCCGCAAATCAGGATCAAAGATCACCGCTTGCGGCAGCGCCTCCAGGGTTGAAATCAGAACTCCTGCTGGTGCGCCGGAGTTGCTGTTTTACGCGGCTGAAAGGTGTAGCCCTGCTGGCCGCTGAGTACTTTGTTGGCGCGTTGCACGTCGATGTCTTTTTCCCAACGGGCGATCGCTACCGTGGCGACGCAGTTGCCGATGAGATTGGTGAGTGCCCGGCCGATGCCCATGAACCAGTCCACCGCGAGCACAAGCACCAGACCGACCACCGGGATCGCCGGAATCGCCGTCAATGTTGCCGCCAGAATCACTAGCGCCGAACCCGGAATGCCGTGTGCCCCTTTGGAGGTAATCAGCGACACCAGCAGAATCGTCAGCAAATCAGTCATCGCCAGTGGCGTGCCGGTGGCGTTGGCGATGAAGACGATGGCCAGGGTCAGGTAGATCGAGAAACCGTCGAGGTTGAACGAATACCCGGTCGGAATCACCAGGCCAACCGTCGAGCTGCCAATGCCGAGGTGTTCGAGTTTGCGCATGATTTGCGGCAGCACAGCATCGGAAGAGGCGGTGCCCATGACGATCAGCAGTTCTTCACGCAGGTACTTGAGCAGCGGCCACATACGCAGGCCAGAGGCGCGCATCACCAGACCGAGAATCACGCTGACGAAAGCGATACAGGTCAAATAGAACAAACCGACCAGACTGCCCAGGTGCTGCAGGGAATCGAGGCCATATTTGCTGGTGGTAAAGGCAATCGCGCCGAACACGCCGATCGGCGCCAGACGCACGATCATGCCCATGATCCGGAAGATTACATGGCTCAGTTCGTTGATCAGTCGGGAGATCCCGGAAGCCGCTTCGCCGACCAGATTCAAGGCGCTGCCGAACAGCACCGAGAACAGCAGCACCTGCAGGATATTGTTGTCGGCGAAGGCGCCGATCACTGAAGTCGGAATCAGGTCCATCAGGAACTGCGTGGTGGTGTGCATGTGCTGGCCGCGCTCGGCGATGTCGCCTATATCAGCGGCGGACAGCTGCTCCAAATGAATGTTCGCGCCGCTGCCGATGCCGGTACTGAAGGCGAACACCAGGCCGATCACCAGGGCGATGGTGGTCAACACTTCGAAGTAAATTACCGATTTGAGGCCGATGCGCCCGACCTTCTTCAGATCGCCCGCGCCGCTGATGCCGCTGACCACCACGCAGAACACGATGAGGCCAATGAGCATTTTGATCAGTTTGATGAAGCCGTCGCCGAGCGGTTTGAGCTGGGCCGAGTATTCAGGAAGGGTCAGCCCGCAGACGATGCCGAGCATCAGTCCGAGAACCACTTGGAGGAAGATTGAACGCGAGCACCATCTGAGCATGGGAGAAATCCTGGTCGGTGTCCTGGCTGCTGGCGCTTGCACGCTCAGATTCAGGACTTAATTATTGTGGTCTTACCGGTATGTCCAGTGCAGGCGCAGTCTACGCTCGGGTTTTTCTTGAATACAAGGGGAAAACACAAAATTGGCATGACCGGTCTGACCGGTGGTTAAGATCAAAAGATCGCAGCCTTCGGCAGGTCCTACATTTGGAATGCATTCACCTGTAGGAGCTGCCGAAGGCTGCGATCTTTTGATCTTTTCTGCAGGCGAAAAAAAACCGGCCAATCACTTGGCCGGTTTTTCATGCTGCAGATTTAACGTCGCAATTACGCGCCGTACACCGGCAGTTTCTTGCAGATGGCTTTGACTTTCTCGCGCACGGCGTCGATCACCGCTTCGTTGTTCAGGTCAGCCAGGATGTCGCAGATCCAGCCGGCCAGCTCTTTGCACTCTGCAACCTTGAAGCCGCGAGTGGTCACAGCCGGGGTACCGAAGCGCAGACCGGAAGTGACGAATGGCGAGCGTGGATCGTTTGGCACGGAGTTCTTGTTCACGGTGATGAACGCTTTGCCCAGAGCGGCGTCGGCGTCTTTACCGGAGATGTCCTGCTTGATCAGCGACAGCAGGAACAGGTGGTTCTTGGTACCACCGGAAACTACGTCGAAACCGCGCTCGATGAACACTTCGGCCATGGCCTGGGCGTTCAGCACCACTTGTTCCTGGTAGGCCTTGAACTCAGGCTGCAGCGCTTCCTTGAAGCAGATCGCCTTGGCAGCGATCACGTGCTCCAGCGGGCCACCCTGGGCGCCCGGGAAGACCGCGGAGTTCAGCTTCTTCTCGATGTCGGCGTTGGCGCGCGCCAGGATCAGGCCGCCACGTGGACCGCGCAGGGTCTTGTGCGTGGTGGTGGTCACGACGTCAGCGAAAGGCACCGGGTTCGGATAAACACCCGCGGCAACCAGACCGGCTACGTGAGCCATGTCGACGAACAGGTAAGCGCCAACCTTGTCAGCGATTGCGCGGAAGCGTGGGAAGTCGAGAATCTGCGAGTAGGCAGAGAAACCGGCCACGATCATTTTTGGCTTGTGCTCAACTGCCAGACGCTCGACTTCGTCGTAGTCGATCAGGCCGTTGGCATCGATACCGTATTGAACGGCGTTGTACAGCTTGCCGGAGGAGGAAACGCTGGCGCCGTGGGTCAGGTGACCACCGTGTGCCAGGCTCATGCCCAGGATGGTATCGCCACCTTGCAGCAGGGCCAGGTAAACGGCGGCGTTGGCTTGCGAACCGGCGTGCGGCTGAACGTTGGCGTAATCGGCGCCGAACAGCTCTTTGGCGCGGTCGATGGCCAGTTGCTCAACGATGTCGACGTACTCGCAACCACCGTAGTAACGCTTGCCTGGGTAGCCTTCAGCGTACTTGTTGGTCAGGACCGAGCCTTGAGCTTCCATCACCGCTGGGCTGGTGTAGTTTTCCGAAGCGATCAGCTCAATGTGTTCTTCCTGGCGCTGAGCTTCTTGCTCCATGGCGGCAAAAAGGTCGGCGTCGTACTTGGCAATAGTCAAATCACGGCTGAACATGGCGGTCCTCAAGGATCGGGGGCAGAAAAGGGGGGCATTCTAACCCAATGGGTTTTGGATGGCATATGAAACGACATCATGTCGCAGACAAGTGGCGTTCATGCGCAGATAGATGGTGATTGTGCCGGCCTCAAAAGATCGCAGCCTTCGGCAGCTCCTACAGTAATCCGAGCTGATCCCGAATACTGTGACCGACATCAATCCTTGTAGGAGCTGCCGAAGGCTGCGATCTTTTCGGTCGCGCCGCCGATCTTCAGTCGAACATGAACAGCGCATCATTGCTGAACTGCGCCTCAAATCGCCCCGCCGGCATCGGCCGCCCGAACAGATAGCCCTGAACCTCATCGCAACCATGCTCACGCAGGAAGTCCAGCTGTTCATGGGTCTCCACGCCCTCGGCGATCACCGCCAGATTCAGGCTGTGGGCCATGGCGATGATCGCCCGGGCGATCTGCGCGTCCTGCTCACCGGACGGCAAGCCATCGACGAATGTGCGGTCGATCTTCAGCACGTCGATCGGGAATTGCTTGAGGTAGTTCAGCGATGAGTAACCGGTGCCGAAGTCGTCGACCGCAATGCTCAGACCGAGGTTTTTCAGCCCGGCAAGAATCTGCATGGCCTCGCTGACTTCGCGCATCAGGATACTTTCGGTCAGTTCCAGTTCCAGACACGCCGGCGGCAGGCCGGTTTCGCGCAGGATCGTGGCGATCCGCGTACCGAGCTGACCATCGGAGAACTGTCGCGCGGAAATGTTCACCGACACCTTCGGCACGCGTACACGATTCTGGTGCCAGGTCTTCAGTTGACGGCACGCCTCGCTGATCACCCAGTCGCCAACGTCGACCACCAGACCGAGTTCTTCCAGCACCGGAATGAAATCTCCCGGCGGCACCAGACCACGACGCGGATGACGCCAGCGCAACAGCGCTTCGGCGCCGGTCAGGCGTTTGCCGTCGCCGCTGAATTGCGGTTGGTAATACAGGACGAATTCGTTCTGCTCCAGGGCATGGCGCAAGTCGCTTTCCAGCTCCAGACGCTCCAGCGCACTGGCGTTCATGTCGGCCTGGTAGAACTGGAAGTTGTTCTTGCCGCGTTCCTTGGCGTGGTACATCGCCGTGTCGGCGTTCTTCATCAACTGACTGAGCTCGTTGCCGTCCTGCGGACTCAGGGCGATGCCGATACTGGCAGTGACGAAGAATTCGCGGCCTTCAAGCACGAACGGCCGGACGAGGCTGCCGAGAATCTGTTCGGCGACATGAATCGCCCGGTTCAGCGCCATTTCGCGACTGGAACGATGTTGCAACAACAGCGTGAATTCGTCGCCGCCCATGCGCGCCACGGTGTCGTCATCGTCGACACAGGCCAGCAGGCGCGTGGCCATGTCTTTCAACATGCGGTCGCCGGCGGCATGGCCGAGGGAGTCGTTGATCGGTTTGAAACGGTCGAGGTCGAGGAACATCAGCACCACCCACGACTTCTGCCGCTCGGCCGATTGCAGCGCGGTGTGCAGGCGATCCTGGAACAGTGTGCGGTTCGGCAAATGCGTCAGGGCGTCGTAGTAGGCGAGGCGGTGAATCCGCTGTTCGCTGGCCTTGCGCTCGCTGATGTCGCTGAAGAAGCACACGTAACTGGCCAGATCGCCTTCGTCGTCGAGCACCGCGGTGATGCCGACCCACGCCGGATAATGCTCGCCGTTACGGCGCTTGAGCCAGACTTCGCCTTCCCAGGTGCTGTGCTGATGCAATTGCTTGAGCACGTAGCGCAGGTGCGCATCCTGTTGCTCGTCAACGGTGAGCATGTTCGGCAACTGGTCGAGCACCTCGCTCACCGCGTACCCACTGACGCGGCTGAAGGCTTCGTTGGCTTGCACGATGTAACCGGCCGGGTCGGTGATCAGGATCGCCGAGGTCGAGTGCTCGAAAACCGTGGCGGCCATGCGCAGGTCTTTCTCGGCGCGGCGCTGCTGACTGATGTCGCGACCGACACCGAGTACGCCCTCGAACGCGCCATGTTCGTCCCATACCAGCACCAGACGCAACTCGATCGGGATCTTGCGGCCATCAGCGCGCAGGCAGTCGAACAGGAACATTTGCGTCTGCACCTGATTGCGCAACACCGCCAGTTGCTCGGGTTTGTCCAGCGCCTTGCTGACGCGATCCATAAGCGTGTAGATCCCGCTCAGTTGCTGCGGGTTGGCGATGGTCGATTGCCAGCCGTTCTGGAAAATCCACTCGGCGTCGTAACCCAGCACGGCTTGCACCGACGGGCTGACGTAGTTCAGCGAGAGCTTGCTGTCGGTGGAGAAAATCACGTCGCTGATGCTTTCGGCGAGCATGCGGTAGCGCTGCTCGCTGTCGCGCAGGGATTCGCTGGCCTCGATCTGTTCGGTGATGTCCTTGGCCACGCCGATGATCCGCGTGACTTGATCATGCTTGTCGCGGGCCAGCGCCTGTTCGCGAATATCGAAACGCCGCCACTTGCCGTCGCGATGACGGAAACGCAACTGGCATTGCAGCAATTGGCTGTAACCGGCGTGGCGTTGCAACTGGCGTGAGCGATGGTAGTAGTCGGCATCTTCCGGGTGCAGGAGGATCTCCCAGAAATACTCGCCCATCTGGTGCAGTTCAGTGCGGTTGTAGCCGAGCGTCTGACCGAGGTGGTGGTTACTGAAAATCATCCGCTGGCTGATCACATCCTGCACGTACAGGTGATCCGGCACGGTGCGCACCACGTCCGACCAGAACCCCTCGCGTTCGAGCAGCGACAGTTCGATCAGCTTGCGACTGGTGATGTCGTTGATGCTGAGGATCACGGCTTTGTAGTCGTGCTGCTCGGTCGGCAGGCGCAATACCATCCACAGGTGCTGGTCGCGGCCGTTGATGTCCGGCAGTTTGATTTCCAGTTCCAGCTGCTTTTGTTGCTGCAGGACGGCGTCGAGGACTTGATTGCCGATCGCACACTGACGGTGTGGGTGGCCATCGATCAACAGTTGCCAGGCATGCTCGCAGGAGTTGACGTTGAGCAGTTGCAGCGCCACTTGGTTGACTTCGGTGACGCGCAGTTCCTGTAGCAGTTGCTGGCGTTGTTGCGGTTGGTCGAGCCAGGCCTTGAGCTGGTCGCTGGTCTGGATCTGCGCCTTGTCGAAGACCTGCTTCAGGCCGGACAGATCGAGCACACACAGGGCCACCCCGGTACCTTCAAAAATGTCCTGATAGCGTCGACGACCTTCGTGCAACTGGCGCTGACGACGGCGCATGTTCAACAGCGCGATCACCGGCAGCATCGAGAACGCCAGGCCCAACAGGCATTTGCCGATAAATGCCGGCAGCAGTTCTTCGAGCACGCGCTGACGGTCGAACAGACCACGCAACTGCCAGTCGCTGCTGCTCAGTGGCACGGTCAGCACGGTGTTGGCGAGGTCGTCCGGGCTCAGCACGCCGGGCTTGGCCGAGGGCAACGCTTCATCGCGGCTGATGATCTGATGGTTGATGCGGTTTTCCACCAGCCACAACGGGCGGATGCCGGTTTCACCCTGTTTGGTCAGCGAGTCGAAAAAGGTCGGGGTCAGGCGCAAGGCCCAATAGCCGCGCGTGCTGCCGCTGGCCTGATGCAGCAAGAGGTGCACCACCGAGCCATCATCGGCGTTACTGAAATAGTGGGCCTGGGCGCGGCTGCGGCGCACCAGTTCGGTGAGGTAGTCGGCGTCGTGACTGTCGACGGCGCTGTCGCTGATGATCCGCCCGGAAGGACTGAGCAATGCCATGCTGCGCAGATCGGGCAGAGATTGCTGAAGCTTGCGCAGCAGCACCTGCTGTTCGTCGGCTGATTGCGGTTGTTCGACGATCGGTAGCAGATTGAGGGCGATTTGCGCGTTCAGCGCCATGTTCAGACTGACCTGCGAGGCGAGGTCGGCGGTGTAATCGATGGTGTACTGACGCTGGTTTTTCTGGGTTTCGCGCAGTTGATCGAGCAGTTGCCAGAACAGCAACGCCAGCAACAAAAGCACGAGCGTCGCCAGCGCACCCTTTAATGTACCGCGCAGGGACGAGCCGGGCGCCGGTGGGGTGCTGCTCACGGAAGCTGGCGGAGTGACATTGGACAAGCTGTAATCCTGCGGTCTGGCTGGACTGGCGCGACGTGCACTATAAGCCGGACGCCCAAAGGGCGGCTAGCATGCCTTGAGTCGTGGCGAAGTGCCAGCCCTGCACGACTGGTGGCCTCGATAACCCTTCAGCATCGCCGGTACGCTGCAATGACCCCGTTGCTGACACTTCTATGGGATTTCTGTCGCCGTCGGAATAAAAGGTTAGCGATTTGCCATTCAGCCTTCAAAAGCGGTGGCTGAAAGATTTTTTTGCCTGTGCGGCTGTTTAACAGAGGCGGCCAAAGTCTATGGGCACTGCAAGAAAAAATTCACATACCTGCCTGAGTTGAAGTGAACTAACCACAATGTCACACAGCCACTACCCAGATGCGGTAACGACTTTCATCGTAACGAATAGTTCAACCATCGACACATATTGGTCCGGGAATCTCATTCAGTACTTGTATCGCGCAGATGGATTTCAGGGGATGGTTTACAGTCTGTCTTTCTCATTCCTTAATAATTACTGGGGTCATCGCAACACTGCTAACTACTATCACTGTGAGTGATCCTGATTTGTCACGGCTCTGTGACATTCTTCGTGGATTGTTTTTCTTGACATCATTTTCTCCTTGGTCTATTCCTTGTTCCGCACTGTACGGAAACATTTTGTAAAAAATAATAAGGATATTGCTGATGAACAATCCCTTCGATTTATTCCTCTTGTTTCTACCCGGATTTTTATAGCCGCGTCCTATTACTTCGGATGACGTCGGTCGTTGAGTGATATCGTAATGATATTGTTGTGGATCTGTTGTCGACAGGCTTTACCCCGAAGTAGTAATGAACTCCATCGCTGAATCTATTTTCTCAATAAGGAAGATAAAAGTGGATATGGAACTTGTTATTGCTCAGCCCGATATAACCAAAAGCATTAGCAGTATTACCGGTGGGTCTATATGGGATTCCTGGCTGGATGCCGATGCGTTGAATTTGTTGGTTAATCATCCCCTGCTCTTGAATATGCAAAAGGGCCGCCTGTCTTTAAATGGTGTGCGCTACTTTCTTGTGCAACATCACCATTACTCACGAAACTTCACTCGCTTTCTTTGCGCCATCATCAACCGGCTTGAATCCCTCGGCGACATAAAGCATTTGATGGAAAACATGCAGGAAGAAATGGGCATTGATGGTGACAACAAGGTCACACATGCCGAGTTGTTTCAGAGAACCCTACGCGCAGTGGGAACCCATCCCATGGCCGAAAAGGCGCTGCCAGAAACCGTCGATTTCACTCAGACGATAATGCAGTTCTCTCGTGCTACCAACCCTGTCGAAGGATTGGCTGCCCTTTGCATGGGGGCGGAGGCCATTGTCCCTCTGATCTACAAACCGGTACTGCAGGCGCTGGAACGATTGAACATCAGCGACGAGGGGTTGGAGTTTTTCCGTTTGCACATTGAGGAGGATGAGGACCACGCCATCACCATGCTGGGCATTTTGGGCGAGTTGACTCAACATTCACCTGAAGCGAAAGCATTGGCCAAACAGATCGGGCGGGAAGCTATCCTGAAACGCTGCGTTATGTTCGACGCTATCTGGAAAGAGGTCAGCCAAGAGTCTTTCAGGTCCGACCATGAACCATCGACTGAATCGCAGGACGGGTATTGGCTGGATAAGGCAAACGCGGGATCGCTGCAACTACCACAAAGACTTCTGCATGTAGCCGTCAGCGCCGATCAAGATGCACGCAGTGTGACAACCGCAAAGGTAAAAAACCACGCAGTGGATCTGCCGGTGCAAACAATGCGTATGAGCATCGAGCACCTGGCCCCGGAAGAGCAAACTCGGTTGCATCGAATCAACTATGAAAGAGTGCTCTATGTGCTGGCGGGAACCGGTTCTACGTTCATTGAAGATAAAGTGCTGCACTGGGAAGCCGGTGACGCAATTTATGTGCCTGCATGGGCGCGGCATTATCACGCCAATAATCAGCAAAGCGCATCATTCATTGCCTGCGAAAACTCCCCGCAACTGACCAGTCTGGGCAGGATTATGATACGAGAAGAACTCTAGCGGTAATGCGGGTAACCACGCGCAGATCATAAAATCTTGAATTTCTGATTTGAGTAAAGTCAATTCCGACAAAGGATAGTGAAGTGAATACTTTAGTCACTCCAGCGACTGCTGCTGCCGTAGAAGATCTAACTGCGATATTTACCGATCATGAATCCGCGGTGAGAAGTTACTGTCGAAAATTTCCGGCGGTATTTGACACCGCGAGAGAGTCCATACTTCGGGATGTCGATGGTCACACGTATATCGACTTTCTTTCCGGTGCGGGGTCTTTGAATTATGGACATAACCACCCGAAAATAAAGAACGCTCTTGTGGATTACCTGCAACGCGACGGTATTACCCACTCACTTGATTTGCACACGAGCGCGAAGAAAAACTTCATCAAAGAATTCAATCGAATCATTCTTCAGCCCCGAGGCATGGATTATCGCCTGCAGTTCACGGGACCTACCGGCACGAATGCGGTTGAGGCGGCAATGAAGCTCGCCCGTAAAGTCACAGGCCGGACCAACATCGTTGCGTTCAGCAACGCCTTTCATGGCATGTCTCTGGGGGCGCTTGCAGCCTCTGCGCGCAGCGCCAAGCGGGCCGCCGCCGGCGTTCCCCTGCCCGATATCATTCGAATGCCCTATGAGGGCTTTCTCGGTGAGCATGTAGACAGCCTGGAAGTGCTGGAAAAAATGTTGCATTCGCCGGGGGCGGGGATCGACTTGCCGGCCGCTTTCATCGTCGAGACCGTTCAGGCAGAGGGCGGTGTCAATGTCGCTACCGGACCGTGGCTGGCAAGGTTGGCCGAACTGGCCGCTCGGCACAGGATTCTCATGATTGTCGATGACATTCAGGCCGGGTGCGGTCGAGCAGGCTCGTTCTTCAGCTTCGAGCGGGCGGGCATTCAACCCGACCTTATCTGTCTGGCCAAGTCCATTTCCGGTTATGGCCTGCCGATGTCGCTGGTGCTGATCAAACCGGAGCTGGATCAGTGGCAACCAGGTGAGCATAACGGCACGTTTCGAGGTAACAACCTTGCCTTTGTCGCAGCCACTCACGCGCTGCAATTCTGGCAAGACCCCGCATTTATACAGGCGCTTGCCGAGAATTCCAGGCGCATCGCCGATGCACTCTCCCACTGGCACGCAACGTGGCCCCAGACGATCAAAGCGGTGCGCGGTATCGGCATGATATGGGGCATCGAATTGCAAGACTGCGCGACGGCCCAAGCCCTGAGCGCTCACGCTTACGCTGACGGATTGATCGTCGAAACCTGCGGTCCGCAAGACAACGTAATCAAATTGTTGCCGCCTTTGACGATCGATACACAAACCCTAAATGACGGATTAGCACGGTTGGGCACAGCGATGGATAGCACCGCAAAAAAACAAAATACCCTTCGGTCAGAGGCCGCCGGCGGCATCGTTAGCAAGTTAACCAGCGGCAACGACGCCAATCTGTTCGACCTGGATAACCAGTTGATCGAGCGGTCTCTTGCGGGGCTTACCCCTGCAGCGAACAAAAGCCTGCTGGCAGCCCAGCAACGCTTCAGCGAAACGTTGTCGAGTGAAGGGTTGAATTTCGAAGGCAAAAGTTACCCCGTCTCGATCCGTCCGTTGATCCTGCCGCAAAAAGTAGTCGAGCAGCTGAAAGCGATCGGAGAGGGATTCGCCAGGGTTTTTGACAACGTTGCCAGGATCTACGTCAAGAATGAACAGGTGCGTAAATTGTTCCCAGCCTACAAGAACAGCGAGCACCTGACTTTGAATCTGCCAGATCATTCGCCCTTGGTTCGCATATTCAGACTTGATGGTTTATTCGACGGTGAAGGCGTTTACCAGATTCTGGAAACCAATACCGATTGCCCCGGCGGCGTCATCCAGAACGGATTGGCGAGCCAGCTTTGGGCCGATATCGAGAACCCGTTGTTGGCGGGTGTAGAACACAGCATCGACTTTCAGCCTTTCGTCGCCGATGCGGACCTGTTCCTCAAGGAGATTCTGGCGACTCACCTGCAACGGGTCGGGCGCCCCGCGAGTCGTGCCGCCATTGTCACATTCAAGGGCCGCTTCAAAAACGAAGTGGCACAAATGGTCGCTGGATTGAACAGGCTCGGCGTACCCACCGAAGAAGTCGATGCGGCGGATCTATCGCGACGCGATGGCCAGCTTGTCGATAAACAAGGCCGCACCATCGATGTCGCCTACAACAAGCTCGACTTGAGAGATTTGATTGACGAGCCATTGGTCGACGAATACCTGCAAGCCGCCAATGCGGGTGAGGTGACGTTTCTCAACCCCTTGGTCAGTCAGTGGCCACTGGCGGATAAAGCCATCATGGCGCTGCTGAGTGATCCCGCGACATTGGCCTTGCTGCCTGCGCAGGACCAGGTTCTGTGTAAGGCACATATCCCCTGGACGCGGCTGCTGGTTGAAGGTAGCAGCACCGATCACAACGGCCAGACAGTGAACCTGATCGATTATGTCAAACAGCATCGTCAGGATCTGGTACTGAAACCGTCGAATGCAACCCGTGGCGAGGGGCTGTTGGTGGGGCCATTCGCTGCGCAGCAAGAGTGGGAGGCATTTATCCAGGAAGCGCTGGCGGGGGCATCCACCTTTGTGGTCCAGCGGTATATCAAGGGCCATATGCTTGCTGCGGTCCACCCGGACATTGGAGTGACCGAACAGATGTGGTCGGGCGTAGACACCTACGTCTATGGCGGGCGCTTTGCGGGTTTCCAGGCCCGGGCCAGTTTTGATCCGGTCATGAACGTTGGCCGCAGAGGCATCCTTCTTCCCGTTATCACCGTGAAGGAGCAAACCCGATGAACCGCCCCCAACTGCAGGCAACCGTCATTGCTGTGCCAATCCCGAACCACCGTGTGGCGATTCATCGCGGGACCCGCCAAGGCGACCCGAGCCTGATTCTGGAAGACGCTGACAACTGGAAATACGCGGCCATCCAGTTGATGAACGGCAAAAGGGATTTGGCACAGATTGCGCTGCAACTGGCCAGCGAAAAGCATCAGGTGGATCAGGCTGCTGTCGCTGCCTTGGTTAATGATTTGCACACGCGCAATCTTCTTCAAGACAGTACGTTCTTCCAGCTCGACCGGCTAAGGCCCGATCAGGCAGATCGCTATTCGCGCAACCTCAACGGTTTTGCAGCGCTCGCCCGCGATCAGCAGAAGCCGGCGGATCTTCAAGCGCGGTTGCTCAAGGGCCGTGTCTTGATGCTCGGTTGTGGCGGTCTGGGAAGTTGTACTGCGACTGCACTTGCGATGGCAGGTTGCGGAACCCTGACCCTGGTGGATTTCGACGATATCGAGTTGGGTAATCTCAACCGTCAACTGTTCGCGGTTGAAGACATCGGGCAGAAAAAAGTCGAGGGTCTCAAGGCTCGATTGATCGCCATCAATCCTGATGTCACGGTCAATACCGTGCTTCAGCGTCTGACGGGGACTGACGCAGTGGCCGCCCTGATCGATCAATTCAAACCCGACATCATCGTTGCGGCAATCGATCGCCCTGTCATCGCCGCCGACCGCTGGATCAGCGATGCCTGTTTTGCAGGCGGCATACCCGCGGTCTTCAATAGCGTCTCGGCCGGCATGGGCATGTTATGGACCAAATATCCGGGTCGATCCGGTTGCTTTCGCTGCGATGAACTCTGGTCACAGGAAAACAACCCGGATCATCACGCCACCCGACAGTACCGTGAAAAACATGACCTGATTCCTGCTACGTCGGCGTTCAGCCATTGCGCCATGACCGTGGGGGGCATGATGTCAGCGGACATCGTGCGTCACTTGGTCGGTTGGCCAATGAGTTCCGCCGGCAAATTGATCCAGATTGATTTCGCCACACTGCAAACAACGATCACTGAGAAACCTCAACACACATCGTGCACGGTTTGCAGTGCTTGAGGATCCTTGAATGAACGCCGAATACGTCAATTTCACGCCTGCGACCATCAGCGACCCCGCCGTCTGGAATGCTTCGACACTCAAGTCCAAGGACGAGGTGCTGCTAACGTTCAGTGACGCGGATCTGCATTGCATTGAGGCCTTGTTGAAACAAAGTGCCCACAAGTCGATCCACGATCTGACATGGGAGGATTTCGATGAGCCTTCTATCCATGAGCTGCTGAGCAACCTTCACCAGACGCTGCAACAGGGGCCTGGGGTTGCGGTATTACACGGTATCGATGTGGAAAGATTCAGTGAGCGGGATCTCGAACGATTGTTTTGGGGGCTTTCTTCCTACATGGGACGACCTGTTGTACAGAGCACCCAGGGCGATCGCATCGGTCACGTTCGTCACGAAGTATCCAATCCGAAGAATCGCGGCTATCAGTCAAACCGGGAACTGGGTTTTCATTCGGACGCGTTCGAAATCATTGGCTTGATGTGCCTCAGCAGTGCCGCCAGTGGAGGAACCAGTCAAATCGTCAGCGGACTGGCGGTGCATAACCAACTCCTGGAAGAGAATCCAGCGTTATTGCCGGTTCTCTACGAAGGCTACCCCTATGCCACTGCCGAGCGTGCCCAGTCGGGTCATCCGGTCACGGATTATCGGATACCGGTGTTTTCCCAAGTGAACGGCAGGTTCAGTTCAATGTGCGTGGGTAATTACATGCGCGCGGCCGCCCTGGTACTCAAGCAGGCATTTCCAGAAGAAATGGACAAAGCGCTTAAAGCCTTTTACCAAATCTGCAATCGGAAAGAGTTCCAGCTTGAATTCATGCTTGAGCCCGGAGAAATGCTGTTTCTGAACAATTTCACCACGCTCCACTCTCGTACCGAGTTTCAGGATTCGGAGACGCAAAAGCGCCATCTACTGCGGTTATGGCTGGATGTTCATCAGGGGCGTCCCGTCATTCCACAACTCAAGGCCCGCGGTGCCGATTACGAACAGCTTTACCTCGAGACGCATCAGGACGCCCGTGTACGCGGCGCCGTGACCGTCACTGAGGCGTAACTCTGCGCGGTACACATGTGCCGCGTTTCGCTCCTTCCACAGTGGATTCATTAATGACAGATGCATACGAATCGAGCAGCAGCAATAACTATCTCATCACGCTTCACAATACCGCTGAGCCCAGCGCTCGCAACCAGATCAGTGATTTGCTGGATCAATACAATGTGGCGAAAACGGGCCTCAACGATAACGAACCACTGGACGTCATGATGGTGGACCCCGTCACCGGCGAAGTCGTTGGGGGACTGGTGGGCAGGACGTCGTTGGGGGTGTTTTTTATCAGTTATTTCTATCTTCCCGACACACTTCGGGGAAGAGGCCATGGCAGTCGAATGTTGCTTGAGGCCGAACAAGAGGCTGCGCGACGGGGGTGCTTGACGGCACTGCTGTTCACTATGGAAATCCAGGCACCGACTTTTTACGTGAAGAACGGGTATGAAGTTTTTGGCCGCGTCGCCTGCACGCCAGAAGGGAACGCACGTCTGTTCATGCGCAAATCACTCCAGCCCCTGGATTGAAAATACGTCGGTAATGACGGGGAAAAAACATGGCTATTCTGTGTTTGGGAAGAAGCATCAAGATAGATTTTGCACAGTGGTTGAAGGACAGGGATGAAGCACTTTTTCTGATTGGTTCACTTCCCTTTCCCTCACAACATCTCTACCAGGCGGTAAAACGCTTGAACGACCTGGACGTTGGTTCCCAAGCCGAAACGACGGCACTGGACTGGGCGGCGCAGACGAAATTTTCCAGGATCCTGCCGCACTCTGAATTCGACCTGATTCGTGCCGCCCGTCTTCGCGAGCATCTGGGCATTGCAGGGCAAAGTCTCGAAAGCGCGATCGCGTATCGGGACAAAGTCGTCATGAAAGAACATATGACGCGAGCCGGTATTGCGGTGGCGCACTTCAAACGCGTGCAGTCCTCACTCGATGTTCTCGCGTTTATTGATCAGCACGGGTTCCCGTGCGTAGTCAAACCTGTCGATGGATGCAGTTCGAAAGGGGTTCGGGTAATACGCAATCGATCGGATCTTGCGCAAGTCTTCAACGAACCGACACTTGAAGGCTACATGATCGAGACCTTCATCAAGGGGCAGATGTTTCATGTCAATGGCGTAGTGACCGACAGCGGTTCGGCATTTTTTGCACCGTGCGCCTATATCAATGGCTCCCTGGACTTCCAAAACGCCGGAACCTTCGGCAGTCGAACCCTCGAGCCGGAAACACCGCTTGCGCGACGGCTGGTGGCCTTCACTAAAAGTGTCATTGCCGCATTACCGCAAACGTCGCCGTTGGGATTTCATGCTGAAATCTTCCAGACGCCTGATGATCGACTTTTATTGTGTGAAATCGCAGCACGTACTGCCGGGTCGCTGACAGGTGAATTGATCGAACATTCCTACGGAATCAATATTCACCAAGCCTGGATCAGAGCGTGTGCGGGCATCGAAGACCCTTTGCCCACGGGGCGATCACCGACAAGTTTCGCTGCCTCCATTCGTGTGCCAGTGCGAAATGAACGGTTGCTGAAAATCCCGGCGTTCGCACCTTTCGATTGGGTCAAGACCCTCTGTATTACCGGCGTCGAAGGCCAGACCTATGCAGCTGCACAAACCTACACCGACGATGTACTGAGCGCGATACTCGTCGCTGATAGTGATGCCCGACTGCTAGAACGGATAGATACCTTCCTCGACTGGTTAAACGATTCGGTTCAATGGGGCCCTTCGAATCTCAAGGACTGACTTTCTTACTCTCTACACAAGGAACGTAATATGAAAATTCTCATTGTCGGCGCAGGCTCGGGAGCGCATGCACTCGCATGGAAGCTGGTCCAATCCGATCAGGTGGAAAAAGTCTACGTCGCCCCAGGTAGCCCCGGCACCGAAGCCGAATCGAAAGTCGAAAATATCAATGTAGCGTCGACGGATATACCGGGATTGGCCGATGCCGCCGCCCGGTATGAGGTGGATTACACCCTGGTAACGCCAACGCAGGCACTTGAGGCAGGGATTGTCGATTACTTTAATACGCGAGACCTCAAGATCCTGGCCGCTACTCGCGACGCCTCAAAACTGGAGTGGTCGAAGGAATACTCCAAGCAGTTCATGCAACGGCACAACATCCCCACACCCAAGTTTGAAGTGTTTGCCGATTTCGCGTCCGCCAGCTCGTATGCCCGCGATCGGACGCTGCCGTTGGTACTGAAAGTCGATGGAATGGCCACCGGAGGAGTCGGGGTTGTTATTGCCCACGACTGGCAGGAAGTCGACGCCACCCTTGATCACCTGTTCAGTACTTACGGCGGGAAGGTCGTGGTTGAGGACTTTCTGGTGGGGGAGGAAGTCAGTTTTACCGTATTGTTTGACGGTACAAATTACATTCCGATGGCCGAAAGTCGCGATTACAAACGACTGCACGAGAATGACGCGGGCCCGAACACTGGCGGAATGGGCGCCTATTCTCCGGTCATTTCCAAGGCGCTGACCCAGCGGATCATTGAGCGTCTGGTTGAGCCTGTCATCAAGGCAATCAACGACGAAGGCATTGAATATTTAGGGTTTCTATATTTTGGCGTAATGATTGATCCAGCGCAGGAAGTCCATTTGCTGGAGATCAACTGCCGCCTTGGCAATCCGGAATTGTTCCCCATGCTTGAGCGTCTGGACAGTGAGTTGGCGCCGCTCCTCAAGCAGGCTGTGAACAAGCAGTTGCACCAGGCCGAGGTTCGCTGGAATGACAAATGCGCAGTCGCACTGCAAATCAGCTCGGCGGGTTACCCAGAGAAAAAACGCAGTGGCGATGTGATTTCCCTGCCTGACGGTGAACAGCAAGCCAGGGTTTTCCATGCGGCGGTAACCCGTACTGACGGTTGTCTGGTGAGCAAGGGCGGAAGAGTCATTTCTCTGAGTGCGTCCGCCGATACCTTTGAACAGGCGCGTGAGCGCCTGTATGCGGTCGCTCAAAAAATCCACTTCGACGGAATGCACTACCGAAAAGATATTGCAGCATTCAACGCGGACTAATCCTTTCCGGCACCCGTTGCGGGTGCCGGTGACGAATTCCAAGATATCGAGTCCATATGAACACTATTAATAAAACACAACGTTCAGTGCTACTGGCGGCCAACATCAGCTACATACTGGTCATCCTCGACTCTTCCATTGTCAACGTCGCTTTGCCATCGATCAGGAATGAACTGAGTATTGGCACGGATGCGTTGCAATGGATCGTCAATGCCTATCTGGTGGTGTTCGCCAGTCTGTTGTTGTCGGGCGGGGCGCTGTGTGATCGCATCGGACCGAAGACAATCTACATTTCAGGTCTTCTGCTATTTGTAGCCGCCTCATTGATGTGCGGCTTGAGTGTGGGCGCGACACCTTTATTGGTTGGGCGTGGTCTTCAGGGAATAGGGGCTGCGTTATTAGTGCCCAGCTCACTGGCACTGATCACTCATAGTTATCCCGATCATTCCTCCCGCGCCAAAGCCATTGCCAGTTGGGCCAGTTGGGGGGGGATCGCCCTGGTGATGGGCCCTCTCATGGGAGGTCTGCTCACTCAGTACTTGTCATGGCGCTCGATCTTCCTCATCAACATTCCCATTGGTTTAGTGGGTGTCTGGTTGACCAGCAGGATCGAGACCCCTGCATATCCCGATCATAAAAAGCACTTCGATCTCAAGGGACAGTTCACAGTGGCATTGATGTTGTTGAGTCTGATCTGGACGCTCATAGAATATCCAAACGCCAGCGTCGCCTCTGAATTCATAGTGTTGGGCGGGCTAATCTGCGTCGCATCGTTGATGGCCTTCGTGCTGATCGAATCCCGCACGGCCCATCCGATGCTGCCCTTGATGCTGTTCAAGAATAGAAACTTCAGTAGCATCGCCTACATCTTTCTGGCCGGGGCCTTCTCTTTTTTCGGCACGCTTTTCGTCCTCACCTTTTATTTCCAGGACTACCTTCACTACAGCGCGGTTGAAACCGGGTTGGCGTTACTCCCATTGTCGCTGTGCGTGATAGTCGGTAATAAAATGTCCGGGCGCCTGGTTGATCGGTTTCAACCTCGACAACTGATGATCGCCGGGGCGCTGATCCGACTCGTCGGGTTTTGTGCAATGCTGATCCCCCAATACTCCACTGCTTATTCCTGGCTCCTGGTGCCGCTGGTTTTGATTGGTCTGGGCGGCGGACTAGGGGCACCGATGTCGACCGCGGTGTTTATGCAGAGTGCTCCAAAAATCTATACAGGCATCGCCTCGGGACTTTCCAGAGCGACGGGCCAGATAGGATCGGCGCTTGGCGTTGCAGTGTTCGGCCATTACATCAATGATGCTGCGTTCTTCCTGGCGCACATGAAACTGGCGGTCTTGATGATCGTTATTGCGACGTTGTCGATCGTAATCGTTTCAATCCTTTTCGTGGGGGATCGCCAATCGGAGCACGGCACATTGGCCGACCCGGAGAAGGCCAAGTGAGTACATCAATCACCCGATTGACGGCCACCCAACTCGTTACGCTCGTTCAAGCCAGGGACCTGTCGCCCGTCGAGGTGACGGATGCTTTCCTGCATCGAATCCTCGACAGTCGAACCGTCTTCAATGCATTTTTCGATGTCTATGAGCGCCAGGCGCGCGCCGCCGCGCGTCGAGCCTGCAAGGACATCGGTGAGGGCAAGTCCAAGGGACCACTGCACGGTATTCCCATTGCACTGAAGGATCTGTTCCACGTAAAGGGAGAACTCACCGCGGCAGGTTCCGCATGCTGGCGTGAACTGCGGGCGTCAACCAGCTCCGAGGTTGTCGAGCGCCTTGCAGACAAAGGTATGGTCATATTGGGTAAAACCCACACAGTGGAATTTGGCTTGGGCGCTTTTGGTGTGAACGAGCATTTTCCGACCCCGCACAACCCCTGGAGCACCAACCACGAAATTGCCCCGGGTGGCTCGAGCAGCGGGGCCGCGGTCGCTGTCGCTGCCGGCCTGACACCTTGGGCGTTGGGTACCGACACCGGAGGTTCTGTGCGCATTCCGGCGTCGTGGTGCGGCATTGTGGGTCTGAAGCCAGGCCATGGCTTGATCGACATGACCCATGTCGTGCCTCTCAGCCAGACACTGGACTCCGTGGGAGTTCTCGCCAGAAGCGTTGCCGACGCTTCGCTGCTTTACTCACATCTGCTGGATGTATCGGACGGCGCGACCTTCGAAAACAAAGCCGGATCCCTGTCACAAAAATCCCTGGACCAATATCGCGTGGCGACTTTGCCACCCAGTGAGCGCTCATTTGTCTGCGCGTCTGTTCTCGCGCGATATGAGCACGCCATCCAGGTGCTTCGCGATGCCGGTATCCAGCTCCAGACGGGTGAGTTCCCCACCTCTTTGGAACACTATCTGAAGAAAAATACGCTTATCACGTTCTACGAGGCGCATGCCAATTACGCGCACCTCTTTCAGGACCCTCGCAGTGAAATAGGCAAAGCGGTGCGCGCCCGCCTTTCACACGGCGCACAGATCTCCCGCCGCTCCTACCTTGATGCCAGACAGGAAATGAGCGTACTGCGCAGGCAGTTCGAACGCCTCTTCGAGAGTGTCGATGCCATCGTCTTGCCCACCACGCAGATGCCTGCGTGCGCACTGGATCAAATTGAGCATCTGGCACCCCCTAATCATTTCACCCGGTTCGTGAATTTTCTTGACCTGTGCGCCATTGCGATACCGGCGGGGTTCACCGATGACGGCAAACCTTGTTCGCTGCAATTCGTCTGTAAGCGCGAGCATGAACATATCGCCATCCACCTTGCGCGCGCCTATGAATCACGCACCCCATGGCACTTGGTCTATCCGCCGCAAAGTCAGGGCTGATCGTTCTGTCAGGCACAATTGCACTCATAGGGATAACGCGTCACTATTTGCAGTCGCGCAGAGTACCCGAGAGGGTATTTTTTCAAGAAACGCCTGGATGACGTCAATCACCTTTACTCACCTCGTGGGGCGGGGCTTTCAGCGCGCTTATTTCCATTTTGTCAGGAGCGCCACCCATTGGCTCAATACGTCTTCACCATGCATCGGCTGGGCAAAGTTGTTCCGCCGAAGCGGGAAATCCTGAAAAACATTTCTCTGTCCTTCTTCCCCGGCGCCAAGATCGGCGTACTCGGCCTCAACGGTTCGGGTAAGTCCACGCTGCTGAAAATCATGGCTGGCGTCGACACCGAGTTCGAGGGCGAAGCCCGTCCGATGCCGGAGCTGAACATCGGTTATCTGCCACAAGAGCCACAACTTGATCCGACCAAGACCGTGCGTGAAGTGGTCGAGGAAGCGGTCAGCGTGATCAAGAACGCCCAGGCCCGCCTGGACGAGGTCTACGCGGCTTACGCTGAAGAAGATGCCGACTTCGACAAACTGGCTGCCGAACAGGCCAAGCTCGAAGCGATCCTGCAAGCCAGCGACGGTCATAACCTTGATCGCCAGCTGGAAGTCGCCGCCGACGCACTGCGTCTGCCGGCCTGGGACGCCAAGGTCGAATTCCTCTCCGGTGGTGAAAAACGTCGTGTGGCCCTGTGCCGTCTGCTGCTGTCCGCGCCGGACATGCTGCTGCTCGACGAACCGACCAACCACTTGGACGCCGATTCCGTTGCGTGGCTGGAGCACTTCCTCCACGACTTCCCGGGCACCGTGGTAGCGATCACGCACGACCGTTACTTCCTCGATAACGTCGCTGGCTGGATTCTCGAACTCGACCGCGGCGCGGGCATTCCGTACGAAGGCAACTATTCGGGTTGGCTCGAAGCCAAGTCCGACCGTCTGGCTGCCGAATCCAAGCAGCAGTCGGCCCACGAAAAAGCCATGAAGGAAGAACTGGAGTGGGTGCGCAAAGGCGCGAAAGCCCGCCAGTCGAAATCCAAGGCTCGTCTGCAACGCTTCGAAGAAATGCAATCGCAGGAATTCCAGAAGCGCAGTGAAACCAACGAGATCTACATCCCGGCCGGCCCACGTCTGGGCGACAAGGTCATCGAATTCAAGAACGTCACCAAGGGCTACGGCGATCGCGTGCTGATCGACAACCTGTCGTTCTCGATGCCGAAGGGTGCCATTGTTGGCGTGATCGGCGGTAACGGTGCCGGTAAATCGACCCTGTTCCGCATGCTGATGGGCAAGGAAACACCGGATTCGGGCAGCATCGAAGTCGGCGAAACCGTGCAGCTGGCCTGCGTCGATCAGAGCCGCGATGACCTGGATGGCAGCAAGACTGTGTTCCAGCAGATCTCCGACGGTTCTGATCAGATCCGCATCGGCAACTACGAGATCCCGTCGCGCACCTACGTCGGTCGCTTCAACTTCAAGGGCGGCGACCAGCAGAAGTTCGTCAAGGACCTGTCCGGCGGTGAGCGCGGTCGTCTGCACCTGGCGTTGACCCTGAAGGAGGGCGGCAACGTCCTGCTGCTCGACGAACCGTCCAACGACCTCGACGTTGAAACCCTGCGTTCCCTGGAAGAAGCCCTGCTGGACTTCCCGGGCGCCGCGATTGTGATCTCTCACGATCGGTGGTTCCTTGACCGTGTGGCGACACACATCCTGGCGTACGAAGACGACTCGCAAGCGATCTTCTTCGAAGGCAACTACACCGAGTACGAAGCCGATCGCAAAAAGCGTCTTGGCGAAGCAGCTGCCCAGCCACACCGCGTGCGTCACAAGAAACTGGCCTGATATCGGGTTGGTTGCATAAAAGAGCGGAGCCTTCGGGCTCCGTTTTTTTTTGCCTGTGTTTTTCAGGTTTAACCGAGTCGAACCCTTCGCGAGCAAGCTCGCTCCCACAGGGGAACGCATTTCAAATGTGGGAGCGAGCTTGCTCGCGAAGGGGGTGTAACTGTTGGTGCATGACGTGAATCTAATCTCACCATTAGAGTGCAAAGCAGGTCCAAAAAACGGCCTGATTTATATCCTGTGCACCATTTAATTTCATAACTGCGACATTTTGCTCTGTTCCTGTGCGCATTTCGTTTGTTACAGTCCGGCCCAATCTCCTCCAACGACAATAAATTTGCCGAGACTTTTGCCATGATCGAATCCGTCGAATCCTTCCTCGCCCGCCTGAAAAAACGCGACCCGGATCAACCCGAATTTCATCAGGCCGTCGAAGAAGTCTTGCGCAGCCTGTGGCCTTTTCTCGAGGCCAATCCGCACTACCTGACGTCGGGAATTCTGGAGCGTATTTGTGAACCGGAACGCGCGGTGGTGTTCCGCGTGTCGTGGGTCGATGACCAGGGCAAGATTCAGGTCAATCGCGGTTTTCGCATCCAGATGAACAGCGCCATCGGCCCGTACAAGGGCGGCTTGCGCTTCCATCCTTCGGTCAATATGGGCGTGCTGAAATTCCTCGCCTTCGAACAGACCTTCAAGAATTCCCTGACTTCGTTACCCATGGGCGGCGGCAAGGGCGGCGCGGACTTCGATCCGAAGGGTAAGAGCGACGCCGAAGTCATGCGCTTCTGTCAGGCATTCATGAGCGAGTTGTATCGCCATATCGGCGCCGACGTTGACGTGCCGGCCGGTGATATCGGTGTTGGTGCGCGGGAAATCGGTTTCCTGTTCGGCCAGTACAAACGCTTGAGCAATCAGTTCACCAGCGTCCTCACGGGCAAAGGCATGACCTACGGCGGCAGCCTGATTCGCCCGGAAGCCACGGGTTTCGGCTGCGTGTATTTCGCTGAAGAAATGCTCAAGCGCCGCGAGCAGACGGTTGAAGGCAAGCGCGTGGCGATCTCCGGTTCCGGCAACGTTGCGCAGTATGCGGCGCGCAAAGTGATGGATCTGGGCGGCAAGGTGATTTCGCTGTCTGACTCCGAAGGCACGCTGTATTGCGAGGCCGGTCTGAACGAAGAACAGTGGCTGGCGCTGCTGGAACTGAAAAACGTCAAACGCGGGCGCATCAGTGAATTGGCGACTGCTTACGGTCTGGAATTCCGCGCCGGTCAGCTGCCATGGTCGTTGCCGTGCGACATCGCGCTGCCGTGCGCCACGCAGAACGAGCTCGACGCCGAAGCCGCACGCACACTGCTGCGCAATGGCTGCGTGTGCGTGGCTGAAGGCGCGAACATGCCGACCACGCTTGCGGCTGTGGATATCTTTATCGAGGCCGGCATTCTGTTCGCTCCGGGCAAGGCATCCAATGCCGGCGGCGTAGCGGTCAGTGGTCTGGAAATGTCGCAGAACGCCATGCGTCTGCTGTGGACGGCGGGTGAGGTCGACAGCAAGTTGCACGCGATCATGCAGTCGATCCACCACGCTTGCGTGCATTACGGCGAAGAGAACGGGCGCATCAACTACGTCAAAGGCGCGAACATCGCCGGCTTCGTCAAAGTCGCCGACGCAATGCTCGCGCAGGGCGTGGTTTAAGCCGGTTCGATACGGATCACTTCGATCACTTGATCGCCGGCGGGGCGCTGCCACAGCACCTCGTCATTGAGGCGGGCACCGAGTAGTGCCCGGCCCAGCGGTGAACCCCAATTGATCAGGCCCTTGCTCGCATCGGCCTGATCTTCGCCGACCAGTTGCACGCGGCTTTCGGTGTCGTGCTCATCGGCGTAGGTCACCCAACTGCCGATCTGTACCTTGTCTCTGGACGTTGCTGCGACGGCGACTTGCGCGCTGCTCAGGCGCTGATTGAAGTAGCGCAAATCCCTTTGCAGATCCGCCAGCCGTTGTTTGTCGGCCTGCTCACCCTTGGCCGTTTGTTCGGCGTGCAGGTTTTGCAGTTCGGCAACTTTCGCCTGCAACTGCGCCAAGCCTTGTTGCGTGACGTAATTGGGCTGCTCGCTGACCTGTCGCTCGACCGGCTGATCGGCTTGTGCGGCGGCGTTGTCTTCGTTGACAAAAGCACGGCTCATGAAGTCCTCCTCGTATGAGGTTTGGGCCATGCTCGCAGGCATTTGGTTTCACTGGATGTCTGTGAGCGACCTATGGCGAGCGATAAGCCCGCCCGGCGTCCTGATCTTTCTGTTGCTGCCAGGCGCGCTCGCGTTCATCCCAGTGTTCGTTGCGATACTCTTCGCGCCCCTTGTTTTCCAGCATCGCCTGACACTGTCGAAAGCCATCGGTCCAGCCGTCGGCGTATTGCTTGTCCTTGAGATAACGCGGCACGTTCTTGCGAAATTCGCCGCTGATCGAACCGGCCGCCTGGCGGCCGCTGATGCAACCGTCATCAAAACCGTCGGCGAAGGCCGGTGGGTAACCCTTGGCGATCAAATCATCGTGGGTCGACTGGCAACCGCCCAGCAACAGCAAAACACCCAACACACCCGCACACCGCCACATCGCACTCTCCCGCGCCGGTTGTCCGGCTTATGGGGAAAGTCTAGAAGCTGATTCATGACACGGCTGTCGAAGCCCCGTGAAAAATCCATTAACACCACAAAACCCCTGTGGGAGCGAGCTTGCTCGCGAAGGCGTCCTGTCAGGCGATTTTAATATCGACAGACCCACCGCTTTCGCGAGCAAGCTCGCTCCCACATTGGTTCTGTGTTGTGTTCGGAGTCAGTAGTGATACCACTTCACTTCGAGCATGACTTCCGTCTCAGGTGTGGCAAGGTGGCTGAATTCGCGTTGCGCACTCAGGCGCAAACCCATATTGCGCGACAACTCCCACTGCTGGTTCAGACTCAGACTGCGGCGCACTTCGCCATTGAAGAAGTAATCGCCCTTGGCCTCCAGGCTGAGATTGCCCAGCGGGTTTTTCCACAGCGCACCGGTATTGAAACCGCCGGCCGGAGAGACGAACTCGGCGAAATCGTTGTTGTGTTCAACGCGCACGGTGCCGAGGGCAAAACCCAGCACATCGTCACCCAGCGCCCAGGTGCCGCCACCGCCACCGTTGACGTGGCTGACCAGCGTCTCGTCATCATGCTTGCCCGGGACCCGCTCAAGCCCACCGGTCACCTGCCACGACAGCGGCTGCAATAGCTCATTGCGCGGCGTCAGCGAACGAATCGTCGCCAGATCCAGCTGCTGGAACTGCCAGTGATTGCCTTCGTACTGACGCAACTTCATCTGCAGGATTTCGATCTGCGCGCCGAGCGGGAAGCTCTCGGCGTTGTCGTTGAGATCGTGATAAGCCATGCGCAAGCCGTATTCGCCGAACGCACGATCGCCGCGTGTGCCGAGGCCTGCCTGCCAGGTGCGTGATTCGTGGCCGTCTTCCGGCAAGCCTGGCTGCGGAATGTCCAACTCTGGCGCGGGATTCTTGTTGATCGCCCGCAGCAGTTCGAAACTGCGCTGTGCCCGTTGCGGATCGCGCTCCTGGCCGTTGGCGCGGTAGCGCTCCAGACGATACGCCGCATCAATGATCAACGCCTGACGGTCGCGGGGCAGGGCTTTGAAAGCCGGATCCTGCAACTGCTGTTGATCGGCGCTGACGTTCAGCACCCATTGCTGTTCGTCACTGTTGAGCGGCTCGGCGCGGCTGAGCAGTTCGCGCTCGCGGGACGGGCGGTATTCGATACTTTCCACCAGCCCGGCTTCTTTCACCGCTTTGACGGTGTCCGTGGGAATCGCGGTCAGCGGAAACTGTTCGGTCAGGCGCAGACTCGGCCGTGCGACTTGCAGCAGCTCCAGCAGGCGGTACGAGCAGTTTTCATCGAAGAAGAAATAGTCGAACTGAATCTGCTTCAACTCCCACACATGCTCGACCATGCGCGCGGTTTCTTCCTGGGTCAGATTCAGTCGGTATTCCCACAGGTCGCGGTTTTCCAGACTGCGGTATTCCGAAAGTTTTTCCTGATACGGCACCAGCGCGAACAGGCCGGGATAACCGCCCATCAAACCTTTCCAGGCGTACAGAATGCTGTTGTCCGAACCTTCGATGTAGGCACCGAAGTTGATCGCGTAACTGAGCAGCGATGTTTTATCGGCCTGCACATCGGCCTGATCGATACGCAGCAGGGTGTGGCCGAACATCGATGACGGACTGTTCAAGTAAGCCGCCGGGAAGATCATCACCGCGCTGTGCGGCGAGACGTCCTTGAACCATTTTTTGTACTCGGCGCACTCGGGCGTCGGCAGGTCGGTCAGGTTGAGCTGCGCTTTCAGCCAGCGGGTGCGCGCCGGATAAACACATTGCGCGTGTTGCTCGCCGAGGCTGGCAGGGGCGTACAGCGCTTGCACGGTGGCCGCCAGTTCGTGGTCGGGATGCTCATTGCCATCCGGCGCCAGAAAGAATTTCTTGTCGCTGACATAGCTGCGCCAGCCGCCAAGCTTGGCGGTTTCGTAGTGACCGAGGGAAATCCAGAAGCGGTCGTTGGCCAGTTGCTGCAAACGTTGAGGGTCGATGTGGGGCGCGGCGGACAGCGGGGCGCAGACACAGAGCGCCAGCCAGGCAAGGCGTTTGAGCATAGTCGGCAACTTGAACAGGAAAGAAATAAAGACCCAAGGAGGGCGGGCCGAAAAAACAAAACCCGCTTCCCGAAGGAAGCGGGTGGGGTCGAGCTTAAGCCTGAGTTGCGTACTTGGCCAGACGAGGATCCGATTTCAGTACGGCCAGGGTGTTGGTATGCACGTCTTCAGCGGTCACGTCAGCCTTGCTGAAGATCTGCTGGAAGTGCTCGTGAGTCACAGCAGCGAAATGCGCGCGATCTTCCGGCGCCACGCCCAGTACCACGGCATAAGTCGTCAGCGCTTCGCCGTTGCCTTTGGCCATGTCTTCGGACAGCTCGTTCATCATGCCATTCATGGCAAACCAGGATTTGCCGCCGTAGGTCAGCGATGCGTTGGTCGAGCAACCGTTGGTGCCGGACGTCATCCCGAAGGTGGCATTACCGGAAGTGCCGTTGGTGGTGGAAGCGAGGAAGTGCGCCGGGGTGCCACGCTGACCTTCGAACAGCATGTTGCCCCAACCGCAATCCGGGCCGCCTGGAGCTTGCGCCATTGCGTTGATGGATACAGCGGTGAAGAGAGTACCGAGAAGAATCCGTTTCATAGCTTTGTTCTCTTTTGTGTGCATACCAATGGACAGGGTTCTGGCCCCCCAAGCTCTGTACGAAACAGATCCAAACGAAGCCAGTGGGCCGGTATTAGTTCCAGCCGCGCAGTTTGGAGTTTAGGCACGTTCCAGGGGTTCCGTGGTTTTTTGCAAAATATTTGGAATAAACCCCGGTTTCCGGGGGCGAGCCGCAGGCTTGGCCGGTTGTCTATGCTTTGTGGTGTGGCGCGCCTTGCCAGTGGGGCACGGGCAGCGCCAGAATGCCGCTATCTGCCCCGCCTGATTGTTAAGGAAGCCCGATGCCTGATCCTGTTGCTGCCAGCTTGCGTCTCGCGCCCGAAGCGCTGACCCGTCCGTTTTCCGCTGAACAGTTCAGCTTCACTACCACCAATGATCTGGAGCCCTTTCGCGGTGTGCTCGGCCAGGAACGCGCGGTCGAAGCCTTGCAGTTCGGTGTGGCCATGCCACGCCCCGGTTACAACGTTTTCGTCATGGGCGAGCCTGGCACCGGTCGTTTCTCGTTCGTCAAACGCTACCTGAAGGCCGAAGGCAAGCGCCTGCAGACCCCGGCGGACTGGGTCTACGTCAACAATTTCGATGAACCGCGCGAGCCGCGTGCCCTGGAGTTGCCATCGGGCACTGCCGGCGCATTCATCGGTGACATCAACGGCTTGATCGATAACCTGCTGGCGACATTTCCAGCGGTGTTCGAGCACCCGTCCTACCAGCAAAAGAAAAGCGCCATCGACCGCGCTTTCAACCAGCGCTACGACAAGGCTCTCGACATCATCGAGCGTCTGGCCCTGGAAAAAGACGTCGCCCTGTATCGCGACAGCAGCAACATTGCGTTCACGCCGATGCTCGACGGCAAAGCGCTGGACGAAGCGGAATTCGCCCAGTTACCAGAGGTTGATCGCGAGCGTTTTCACGATGACATCTCTGGCCTCGAAGAGCGCCTGAACGAAGAACTCGCCAGCCTGCCGCAGTGGAAGCGTGAGTCGAACAACCAGCTGCGTTCGCTCAACGAAGAAACCATCACCCTGGCCTTGCAGCCATTGCTGTCGCCGTTGTCGGAGAAGTACGCCGAGAACGCTGCGGTCTGCGGTTACCTGCAAGCCATGCAGGTCTACCTGCTGAAGACCGTGGTCGAGCAACTGGTCGATGACAGCAAAACCGACGCCGTTGCACGCAAGTTGCTGGAAGAGCAATACGCGCCAAGCCTGGTGGTCGGCCATCCGGTGAGTGGCGGTGCGCCGGTGGTGTTCGAGCCGCACCCGACTTACGAAAACCTCTTCGGTCGTATCGAATACACCACTGATCAGGGCGCGCTCTACACCACCTATCGCCAGTTGCGTCCGGGTGCCTTGCACCGCGCCAACGGCGGTTTCCTGATTCTTGAAGCGGAAAAAATGCTCAGCGAGCCGTTTGTGTGGGATGCGCTGAAACGCGCCCTGCAATCGCGCAAGCTGAAAATGGAATCGCCGCTGGGCGAGATGGGCCGTTTCGCTACGGTGACGCTTAACCCGCAGCACATCCCGTTGCAGGTCAAAGTCATCATCATCGGGGCGCGCTCGCTGTATTACACGCTGCAAGACCTCGATCCGGACTTCCAGGAGATGTTCCGCGTTCTCGTTGATTTCGACGAAGACATCCCGATGGTCGACGAGAGCCTGGAGCAATTCGCCCAGCTGTTGAAAACCCGTACCTCGGAAGAAGGCATGGCGCCGCTGACCGCCGACGCGGTGGCACGTCTGGCGACTTACAGCGCACGGCTGGCCGAGCATCAGGGGCGTTTGTCGGCGCGTATCGGCGATCTGTTCCAACTGGTCAGCGAAGCGGATTTCATCCGTCATCTGGCCGGCGATGAGATGACCGACGCCGGGCACATTGAACGTGCGCTGAAGGCCAAAGCCACGCGTACTGGTCGCGTGTCGGCGCGGATTCTCGATGACATGCTCGCCGGGATCATCCTGATCGACACCGATGGCGCCGCAGTCGGCAAGTGCAACGGTCTGACCGTACTCGAAGTCGGCGATTCGGCGTTCGGTGTGCCGGCGCGGATTTCCGCCACGGTGTACCCGGGCGGCAGCGGCATCGTCGACATCGAGCGTGAGGTCAACCTTGGGCAGCCGATCCACTCCAAAGGCGTGATGATCCTCACCGGGTATCTGGGCAGCCGTTACGCCCAGGAATTCCCGCTGGCGATTTCCGCGAGCATCGCGCTGGAGCAATCCTACGGTTACGTTGATGGCGACAGTGCGTCGCTGGGCGAGGCGTGCACGCTGATTTCGGCGCTGTCGAAAACCCCGCTCAAACAGTGCTTTGCGATCACCGGTTCGATCAACCAGTTCGGCGAAGTGCAGGCGGTGGGCGGGGTCAACGAGAAGATCGAGGGCTTCTTCCGTCTCTGTGAAGCGCGTGGGCTGACGGGCGAGCAGGGCGCGATCATTCCGCAGGCCAACGTCGCCACGCTGATGCTTGATGAGAAAGTGCTGGCGGCGGTGCGAGCCGGGCAGTTCCACGTTTACGCGGTGCGTCAGGCCGACGAGGCGCTGAGTCTGCTGGTGGGCGAACCGGCGGGTGAACCAAATGCCGATGGCGAATTCCCGGAAGGCAGCATCAACGCACGGGTGGTCGAGCGTCTGCGCGACATCGCTGAGATGATCAGCGAAGAAGACCTCAAGGAAGCCGAGAAGGAACTGGCGCAAGAGGCCTTGGCCGAAGCCAAACCGGCTTAAGCCTGGCGCGGTCAAACTGTAGGAGTGAGCCTGCTCGCGATAGCGGAGTGTCAGTCGGCGAATAAGTCGACTGGTTCACCGCTATCGCGGGCAGGCTCACTCCTACATTTGTTTTGTGGGGATCTTCCGGAAATTCGCCACAACTCTGACGCCAATATTCACACAATGACCATTCGGCGCCTTCTGGTTCCATTCGGCTTGCGCAGCGGACTTTTCTTCTATTCTCAGCTCAAGGATATCGACAGTATCACTGGATCGAGCCAGTCCTCCCGTGGGGACTGAATACCGGCTTCACCGAGGGTCGCCGCCATGTCGCGCAACCTCTGTCTCACCCGTCAATGCCTGGGTCTGGTGACCCGTATCGAATGCGCCATCAAGCCGTTGGCCGGCGATAACGGCATGTGGACGCTGCTCTTCGCGGCCGGCATGGCCGGCGAACAACCTTCCGCTATCAAAGCCCAGGGCCCGTTTCATGGGCCGGTCGCCGCTGAATCGATACTCGACACCATCGTCGAAAGTCTGACCTTGCATGGCTACGAGCTGGCTGACGATCCGCAGATCTGGAGTCTGCACCTGCAAGCTCAATTGCGGCAGATCAACGGTGGCCGTGGCCGCGCCCTGTAGGAGCTGCCGCAGGCTGCGATCTTTTGATCTTGCCCTTCAAGGCGCAGTATCAGGCACCTGTGCCTTGTCGAGTTTGACCTCAAAGCCGTATTGCACGGTGGCGAGGTCGGTGCGCTGATAGGTTTCGACGTGGGTGGGGCGGCCATAAAAGTAATGCACGCCAAACAACGCCGGGCCTTCTGCGCTCGCATCGTGGCTGACCGACAGGATCTGCTTGAGGTAGTTGCCACTGTCGTCTTTGACGAAGAAACGCCACTCGTTGGGCGGGAACAGTTTCAGATCCACCACCAATTGGTTGTTCTTGATCTCCAGGCCTTTGGGCAAGGATTTGGCGTCGTACGCCTGTTTGGCCACCGTGGCGAGAAACAGCGGCATTGAGCCGACGGCAATCGCCGGGGTTTCCGGGAACAGGTTCAGGTCGTAAGTGATCGTCGCGCGCAGCGGATCGACTTGATACGCCTCGGGCGGCAGTTCGATCGGCTCATCGAGCTTGCCGCTGCGTTTTTCGGTGAAGAACGTGACAGGACTGACGCCCGGGCTGAAGTCATCGCCCAGCAATTCATCGTTGAACGTACGGCGATGGGAGAACTCGATACGGGCGGCGCTCGGTTCTTCCACGGATTGGTGGACGCGGATGCCAGCCTTCAATTGCTCTTCGGTCAGGCTCGCGCCCTTGAGCCAGTTGGCCGCCAGATCGTCGTAAACGGTCACCGACGGATCCAGTGGCTGGATGGTTTTCTCCGTGGTGTGCTGATTGAACGTGCGAATCGGCAGGTCCAGCGGTTTGCGGGTCACGGTTGCCGAGGAAAAATCCAGCACGCTGACTTCCAGGGTTTCGATCGGGCCATTGAAATAGACCTTGTTGTAGCGTCGCGAGTGCTTCTGCTCGAAATCCTGCTGTTCTTGGGTGAGCTGTTTTTCCAGAGTATTGCTCCAGCCTTTCTGCTGTTGCAGGTACGCCAGTTGTTTCTGGTAGAAGGCCACTTGCTCCGGACTTTCGTTGATCGAGCCGGCGCGGACCAGATACTGACCGGTGTTATCGCGGGCCTGGACGATCAGCGGATTGAGCTGGGCCTCGGCGACTTCAGCGGCCAGCGGCAAGTTGTTGCTGAATTCGACTTCGGCGTAGTCCTTTTCAAGCTTCAGCAGTTTGACGCTGAGGTTGTCGTTGGTGCGGGTCTGGCCGACGTCCTTTTGCGTCAGGTCGAAGCTGTACAAGCGGCGCGGCGCGATGACTTCGATCTGGCCTTGCAGGCTGACCGGTTGCGGCAGGGTCTTCTTGTCCACGTCCAGCCCGTCAATGAACGGGTAGGTCACGGTCAGGTCATCGGGGTTGGTGACGTTGGAGCTGGACGGGCTGAGCTGAATGCCCGGATCGGTTTCCGACCATTCCGGCTGATAAGCGATCACGCGCTTGTTGCTCAACGTTACCGATTGCCACTCCACGCCATGGGGGAACAGGAAGCCGCCGGGAATGTTCAGGTTGAACGGGAACACTGGTTGCAGATCGGTAAGGTAGTCGGAGCTGGCATCTTTGTGCAGCACGAACAGGCCATTGATAAAAGTGTCGACCAGAGTCTGCGGGGCAGGGTAGTGCTTGAGCACGGCGAGGGCGTCTTCGCCGTATTCGGTGCGCGGTGGATTGTCGGCGAGTTTGAGCTGTGCCCGTTCGAGCAATAGCAGTGAACCGCCGAGCTCGGTGATGGCGTCCTTGAGTTTCGGATCGGTGATGGCGTCCAGCGACTGTTCGAACTTTGCGGTCTTTTCTTCAAGGCTGGCGGCATGTTTCTCGTCGCCGGGCGAGCAACCGCTGATCAACAGAGCAAGACAGATTCCGGCCGTCGTTATTGGTAATCGCACATCCATTTCCACACGTCCTGTCTGCAGTCACTGGGCTGTCAATGGTTTGGACACTAGCAGAAAAAAATCACCCACACGCGCAGGTGGCGGATTTTTGGGCAGTTTCTGGCTGTCACAGGGGGCTGATATACTCGCCGCCATTTCCAGCCCCCCATGTGTGAGATTCAATGGAACGCTTTATCGAAAATGCAATGTACGCCTCGCGCTGGCTGCTGGCGCCGATCTATATCGGGCTGTCCCTCGGGCTGCTGGCGCTGGCACTGAAATTTTTCCAGGAAGTGTTTCACATCCTGCCCAACGTGTTCTCGATGGCCGAATCGGAGCTGATTCTGGTGCTGCTGTCGCTGATCGATATGGCGCTGGTCGGCGGCCTGCTGGTCATGGTGATGATTTCCGGCTACGAGAACTTCGTCTCTGAACTGAACATCGATGAGGGCAAGGAAAAGCTCAGCTGGCTCGGCACCATGGACTCTTCGTCGCTGAAGATGAAAGTCGCGGCTTCGATCGTGGCGATCTCCTCGATCCACTTGCTGCGCATCTTCATGGACGCCAAGAACGTCGATCCCGAGCACTTGATGTGGTACGTGATCATCCACATGACCTTCGTCGTTTCGGCGTTCGCCATGGGTTACCTGGACAAGGTCACCAAGCACTGATCAACCGTTGATCGCTGCAAAAACACCGCCCGTCTGTTGCGAAACAGACGGGCGGTGTCGTTTATGGCTTGTGCTTTGATGCGCGCGGGCATATCCCTGTAGAGGTCCTGACTCGCCACGTTGTGAGGTGCGTTCATGAACCTGCAAGAGTTGAATGCGTTTGCCATCGCCAGGAAGGTTGATGAGCTGAATCTGATCTCCATGGAAGGCGGGATTTATCTGCTCGAAGCACGCATGCATGGCGCGGCGTATCCGTTGAGTGATCTCAAGGGTGGGATGCTGACATTGCGCTCGGTGGAGCATGCGCGGGATTTGCTGCACAACTTTCCGGTGCTGCCCTTCAACCTCGTACACACCTCGGTACATGATGAAATGTGTGGCCTGGGCGCCAGTGGCGAGGAAAGCCTGAAGGTGCCGCTTGCCTGGCGTTCTGCCCTGTAGGCGTTGCGCGCCATCGCCGGAACATCTGTGCTAGTCTGCTCGCCCTTTTGGTTCCGGGCGCGCCGGGACGCGCTGTGCACGCACGGCAAGTCTTGTGGCCGTCCGCACAGCGGAGCAGTGTCATGTCCGAAGTAAATCTGTCCACCGACGAAACCCGCGTCAGCTACGGCATCGGCCGTCAGCTGGGTGACCAGCTGCGCGACAACCCGCCACCGGGCGTTAGCCTGGACGCCATTCTGGCTGGCCTGACCGACGCGTTCGCCGGTAAGGAAAGCCGTGTGGGTCAGGAAGAAATGTCCGCCAGCTTCAAAGTGATCCGCGAAATCATGCAAGCCGAAGCCGCTGCCAAAGCTGAAGCTGCTGCAGGCGAAGGCCTGGCCTTCCTGGCTGAAAACGCCAAGCGTGACGGCATCACTACCCTGGCTTCCGGCCTGCAATTCGAAGTGCTGACGCAGGGCGAAGGCGCCAAGCCGACCCGTGAAGACCAAGTGCGTACGCACTACCACGGCACGCTGATCGACGGCACTGTGTTCGACAGCTCCTACGAGCGCGGCCAGCCTGCAGAATTTCCGGTTGGCGGCGTGATCGCTGGCTGGACCGAAGCCCTGCAACTGATGAATGCCGGCAGCAAATGGCGTCTGTACGTGCCGAGCGAACTGGCTTACGGCGCTCAAGGCGTTGGCAGCATCCCGCCGCACAGCGTTCTGGTATTCGACGTCGAGCTGCTGGACGTTCTGTAAGAACTTTGTGGGAGCGAGCCTGCTCGCGAATGCAGGCGACTGGATCTAACTTGAGATTCGAGTTGAAGCTTTCGCGAGCAAGCTCGCTCCCACAGGTTTTGTATCGCTGCTCATAGTTCTATCTTGTGATGCAGCTCACTGGTCGGGCGCAACGCCCGGGCATAGCAGAACAGGAACAGATTGCGCACCAGCTCCTTGAGCACCAGCGGTTCGCTGGAATTCAGGCTGCTGACGTCCAGATCCCCTTGGTCTTGCAGTTCATGCAGGGCTTCTTCTTCAAGCACCGCACAAACTTCACCGGTCTCCCGATGGAGGATTCTGAGGTATGGGTGTGGGCGGTCCAGCCAGGCGTCGATCAAATAAGTCATGGTTCTCATCTCCTTGAAAGGTTTCAATGAGAATAATTCTTATTCATCAAATAGCAAGCGTCTATTGGCGGATTCTGATTTTTTCCGGGTAAAGATTGCGTAAGGTCAAAACGGCTGGCGTTTGGCTACTGCTTGATTTTATTGGGGCGGAGCGGGGAGGGCGAAGCTCCATCCCACGGCTGGCGCGGGATGGATGACAACAGATTCAGACCTTTCTGACGAACTCGGATTTGAGTTTCATCGGGCCGATGCCGTCAATCTTGCAGTCGATATCGTGGTCGCCATCGCACAGGCGGATGTTCTTGACCTTGGTGCCGACCTTGACCACCAGCGAGGTGCCCTTGACCTTGAGGTCCTTGATCACGGTGATGGTGTCGCCGTCCTGCAGGACGTTGCCGACCGAATCTTTCTTCACGGCATCATCGGACGCCACTTCGGCTTCGCCATTGGCGGACCACTCGTGGGCGCACTCCGGGCACACCAATTGGGTACCGTCTTCGTAGGTGTATTCGGAATTGCATTTCGGGCAGGGTGGCAACGTGCTCACTAAGGCTCCTTGGGTGTGGATCGCTAAAAGTCGCACATTGTATAGGGTTTTAGCTTTTCAGGCAGTCAAATGCAAAAGATCGCAGCATCGACAACCCCTGTAGGAGCTGCCGAAGGCTACGATCTCTTGATTTTGCTTCAGCGGTATCAGTGCGTACGCGCGACCGCAAACTCGCTCAGTTCAACCAGCGCATCCCGATATTCACTGGCCGGCAGTGCATCGAGGCACTTGATCGCACGGGCCACGTAATCACGGGCCAGTTGCGCGGTGTACTCCAGGGAACCTGACGCTTCTACGGCAATGCGAATGCTTTCCAGATCTTCGATCCCGCCTTTCTGGATCGCCTGGCGCACCAGTGCAGCCTGTTCCGGTGTGCCTTCGCGCATGGTGTAGATCAGCGGCAGGGTCGGCTTGCCTTCGGCCAGATCGTCACCGACGTTCTTGCCCAGTGTCTCGGCGTCGCCCTTGTAGTCGAGCAGGTCGTCGACCAGTTGGAACGCCACACCCAGGTGATCGCCGAAGGTACGCAGGGCTTCGCTCTGTTCGGCGGTGGCGCCGGCCAGTGCGGCGGCACTGTGGGTCGAAGCCTCGAAGAGCATCGCGGTCTTGCCGCGGATGACTTCCATGTAGGTTTCTTCGGTGGTGCTGGCATCGCGCACTTTGGACAGCTGCAGCACTTCGCCTTCGGCAATGATGCGCGTGGCCTGGGACAGGATCTTCATCACCGGCATCGAGCCCAGTTCGACCATCATTTCGAACGAGCGCGAATACAGGAAATCGCCGACCAGCACGCTCGGGGCGTTGCCCCACATGGCGTTGGCGGTCGAACGGCCACGGCGCATGCCGGACATGTCGACCACGTCGTCATGCAGCAGAGTGGCGGTGTGCAGGAATTCGATGGTGGCGGCCAAAAGACGCATGTCGTCGCCTTCGCGACCCAGGGCCTTGCCACACAGCAACACTAATAAAGGACGCAGACGTTTGCCGCCGGCCGAGGTAATGTAATCGCCGATTTTCGATACCAGCGGTACTCGGGAAGTCAGCTGCTTCTTGATGATGCCGTCGACGGCGCTAAAATCGTCCGCCACCGCGCGGTAGAAAGCTTGGGGTTGCATCAGCGAGAGTCGCTCCAGAAGGGTTGCGCGGCATGCTAGGACCCCCATCCAGACCTGTCAAGGCGCGATAGACGGCTACTTGCAAGCCTGTCGCGCCTTGCGTACAATCGCGCACCCTGAACTTCCTGGGCAGCACCTGCCTTACGCAATTGCAACAGGCCTTCCAGCCTTATGCAGCCATGCCAGCCAATACCTCTTCCTATAAAGAGCTGGGTGAGCAGGATTATCGGAGAAATACCATGTCTTATGCAGTAATCGTTACTGGCGGCAAGCAGTACAAAGTCGCCCCAGGTGAATACCTGAAGATCGAAAAACTGGAAATCGCTACCGGCGAATCCGTTACCTTTGATCGCGTTCTGTTGGTTGCCAATGGCGACGACGTGAATATCGGCGCTCCAGTTGTTGCTGGCGCTACCGTTGTGGCTGAAGTGATCTCCCAAGGTCGTCACGATAAAGTCCGCATCATCAAGTTCCGTCGCCGTAAGCACCACATGAAGCGTATGGGCCACCGCCAGTGGTACACCGAGATCAAAATCACCGGTATTCAGGCTTAATTTCAGCCTAATTCCTCACTAGGAGAATTGACTCATGGCACACAAAAAAGCTGGTGGTAGTACCCGTAACGGTCGCGACTCAGAAGCCAAACGCCTTGGCGTTAAGATGTATGGCGGCCAGAAAATCATTCCGGGCAACATCATCGTGCGTCAGCGCGGCACCCAATTCCACGCTGGCTACGGCGTTGGCATGGGTAAGGATCACACCCTCTTCGCGAAAATCGAAGGCGTGATCAAGTTTGAAGTAAAAGGCGCGTTCAACCGCCGTTACGTGAGCGTTGTCGCAGCTTAATTGCGCGATCGCTGGAAAAGCCCTGTCTCGCGACGGGGCTTTTTCGTTTGTGGGGTGAGTCTCTTGCAAAACTGTTTGTATGGGCTGTCGGCGTGCGATGCAGGTCGTGTTTTGGGGTCGCTGCGCTCATTTTTGCAAGAGTCTTATGTCTTGATTGTTTTTCGGCTCGTCCGTACGGCGAGAGGCGTTGGTTATGAAGTTTGTTGATGAAGTATCGATTCGCGTAAAGGCTGGTGACGGCGGCAATGGCGCCATGAGTTTCCGTCGGGAAAAATTCATCGAAAACGGTGGCCCGAACGGCGGTGATGGCGGTGACGGCGGTTCCATCTACATGATGGCCGACGAAAACCTCAACACCCTGGTCGACTACCGTTACACCCGGCACTTCGATGCCGAGCGTGGCTCCAATGGTGGCAGCACCGACTGCACCGGTAAAAAAGGCGAAGACCTGATCCTGCGCGTGCCGGTCGGCACCACGGTGATCGACTCTGCTACCCAGGAAGTGATCGGCGACCTGACCAAGGCTGGCCAGAAATTGATGGTAGTGCAGGGTGGCTGGCACGGTCTGGGCAACACCCGTTTCAAATCCAGTACCAACCGTGCGCCGCGTCAGACCACTCCGGGTAAGCCGGGTGAGCAGCGTGATCTGAAACTGGAAATGAAAGTACTGGCTGACGTCGGTCTGCTGGGCTTGCCGAACGCCGGTAAAAGTACCTTTATCCGTTCGGTATCGGCTGCCAAGCCGAAAGTCGCCGATTACCCGTTCACCACGCTGGTGCCGAACCTGGGTGTGGTCAGCGTCGATCGCTGGAAGAGCTTCGTCATTGCCGACATTCCTGGTCTGATCGAAGGTGCTTCCGATGGTGCTGGCCTGGGCATTCGCTTCCTCAAGCACTTGGCGCGTACCCGTCTGCTGCTGCACCTCGTCGACATGGCGCCGCTGGATGACAGCAGTGCACCGGATGCGGCTGAAGTGATCGTCAACGAGCTGATCAAGTTCAGCCCGTCCCTGGCAGAGCGTGATCGTTGGTTGGTGCTGAACAAGTGCGACCAGATCCTTGAAGAGGAGCACGATGAGCGCGTCAAGGAAATCGTTGATCGCCTCGAGTGGACCGGTCCGGTCTATGTGATCTCGGCGATCGCCAAGATCGGTACCGAGCGTCTGTGCCACGACATCATGCGTTACATGGAAGATCGCGCCGATCGCCTGGCCAATGACCCGGCTTACAAGGAAGAGCTGGCCGATCTCGATCAGCGCATCGAAGACGAAGCGCGCGCGCAACTGCAGGCGCTGGATGACAAGCGTGCCCTGCGTCGCAGCGGCGTGAAGTCGGTCCATGACATCGGCGACGATGATTGGGACGAAGAAGATGTGGATGACGAAGACGGTCCGGAAATCATTTACGTGCGTGACTGATTCGTTGGGTAGGTGCTGCCGCAGGCTGCGATCTTTTGACCTTCAGAAGATCGCTGGTGTCTGCTGAGTCTTCATCTCAGGGCGGTGTTATCATCGCTGCAAGCCGTTTTTCTAAGGCGCCGCTCAATCGAGCGGCGTTTTGGTATCTGGAAATCGCAAGTCACAAATAACGTCATGGGCGGCGCTGGGTCGCGCTGCCCTCAAGCTAAGGTTGAAGATGATGCGGAGCAAGGTGACAGGTGCGCAGCGTTGGGTCGTGAAGATCGGCAGCGCTTTGCTGACAGCTGATGGCAAAGGGCTGGATCGCGCGGCAATGAGTGTCTGGGTCGAGCAGATGGTGGCCTTGCATGAGGCTGGCGTCGAGTTGGTGCTGGTGTCCTCCGGGGCGGTGGCGGCCGGCATGAGTCGTTTGGGCTGGACCGCACGACCCAGTGCGATGCACGAGCTCCAGGCGGCCGCTGCAATTGGCCAGATGGGCTTGGTGCAGGCGTGGGAATCGAGCTTCGCCGAGCACGGCCGGCACACCGCCCAGATTCTCCTGACGCACGACGACCTGTCCGACCGCAAGCGTTACCTGAACGCCCGCAGTACTCTGCGCGCATTGGTCGAGCTGAAAGTCATCCCGGTGATCAACGAAAACGACACCGTGGTCACCGACGAAATCCGTTTTGGCGACAACGATACGCTGGCGGCGCTGGTGGCTAATCTGGTCGAGGCGGATCTGCTGGTGATCCTCACTGATCGCGACGGAATGTTCGACGCTGATCCGCGCAATAACCCTGATGCGCAGATGATTTACGAGGCGCGTGCAGATGATCCTTCTCTCGATGCGGTCGCCGGCGGTACCGGTGGTGCGCTGGGTCGTGGCGGCATGCAGACCAAGCTGCGTGCGGCTCGATTGGCTGCGCGTTCCGGTGCGCACACTATCATCGTCGGTGGGCGTCTTGAGCGCGTGCTTGATCGTCTGAAGGCGGGTGAGCGCATCGGCACATTGCTGTCGCCTGAGCGCGGCATGCTCGCGGCGCGCAAGCAATGGCTGGCCGGGCATTTGCAAACTCGCGGCACCTTGGTGCTGGACGAGGGTGCTGTATCGGCGTTGTCCAAGGGCAACAAAAGTCTGCTGCCCGTCGGTGTGAAGTTGGTACAGGGCAGTTTCCGCCGCGGCGAAATGGTGGTCTGTGTGGCGCCGGATGGTCGTGAGATTGCCCGTGGCCTGGCTAACTACAGCGCGCTGGAGGCACAAAAAATCATCGGTCAGTCGTCGGATGCGATTGTCGGTTTGCTCGGTTACATGGCGGAGCCTGAATTGGTTCACCGTGACAACCTGATTCTGGTTTAAGGAAAACTCGATGCGTTTAGCAAAAGGATTGTTGGGCTTGCTGATGGCGATGCCATTGCTGGCCTCGGCTGAGGAAATCGGTCAGGTGTCGACGGTGTTCAAGTTTGTCGGTCCGAATGACCGGATTGTCGTCGAAGCATTCGATGACCCGAAGGTTGAAGGGGTGACCTGCTACCTGTCGCGCGCCAAGACTGGCGGCGTAAAAGGTGGTTTGGGCCTGGCTGAAGATCGCGCAGAGGCCTCGATTGCTTGTCGTCAGGTTGGCCCGATCAAGTTCAAGGGTGATCTGAAAGATGGTGATGAGGTGTTCAAGGAGCGCACTTCGCTAGTGTTCAAGACCATGCAGGTGGTGCGTTTCCTCGACAAGAAGCGCAACACGCTGGTGTATCTGGTCTATAGCGACCGCTTGATCGAAGGTAGTCCGCAGAATGCCGTGACCGCAATCCCGATCCTGCCATGGGTGCCGGTCCAGCAATAACACCGCAAAACCAACTGTAGGAGTGAGCCTGCTCGCGATAGCGGTGTGTTAGTCAGCAGATATACATCTGACTAACCGCTATCGCGAGCAGGCTCACTCCTACATTTTTTTGCGCTGGATTTACTAAATTTCAGGCAATAAAAAACCGACCCTAAGGTCGGTTTTTTAATGACTACGTCGGATTAAGCAGCTTCTTTCAGTGCTTTGACGTGGCCATTCAGGCGGCTCTTATGGCGAGCAGCCTTGTTCTTGTGGATGATGCCTTTATCGGCCATACGGTCGATAACTGGCACAGCCAGAACGTATGCAGCTTGAGCTTTTTCAGCGTCTTTTGCGTCGATGGCTTTAACTACATTCTTGATGTAGGTGCGAACCATGGAACGCAGGCTGGCGTTGTGGCTGCGACGCTTCTCAGCCTGTTTTGCACGTTTTTTGGCGGAAGGTGAGTTGGCCACCGTCGAGCTCCTCGAAAGACTTTTTAGGAAATAGCAAACAAAATAGGCCGCGAATCATGCCGATGAGTTGAAGTCTTGTCAAGGGCACTTGAAACGTTCCGCTAAGTGGTAGGTATAAAGAGGCGGGATATTTATTTCCGGCGCTTGACCTGTAAACTCGCGAGCTTTGGCTCTGTGCTGCTGCGGCGCGGAGTATCGCACAAGTAGGCGCTTTGTTCGCCTGCTGTTTATCGACAGGCACAAATTCCCTCAATGAATCTGCTCAAATCGTTGGCCGCCGTCAGCTCTATCACGATGCTTTCCCGGATTCTGGGCTTTGTTCGTGACACGCTGATTGCCCGTACATTCGGCGCCGGGATGGCGACGGATGCCTTCTTTATTGCCTTCAAATTGCCCAATCTGTTGCGACGAATCTTTGCTGAGGGCGCTTTCTCTCAGGCCTTTGTGCCGATTCTCGCTGAATACAAAAGTCAGCAGGGCGAAGAGGCAACCCGTACGTTCATTGCTTACGTTTCAGGTCTTCTGACGCTCGTATTAGCGGTGGTGACTGCGCTGGGCATGATCGCTGCGCCCTGGGTGATCTGGGCCACGGCCCCCGGTTTCACCGATACGCCGGAAAAATTCCAGCTCACCTCCGATCTGTTGCGGGTGACCTTCCCCTATATATTGCTGATCTCCCTGTCCTCGCTGGCGGGCGCGATTCTCAATACCTGGAACCGTTTCTCGGTGCCGGCTTTTGTGCCGACCTTGCTCAACGTCAGCATGATCGTGTTTTCGCTGTTCCTCACGCCGTACTTCGATCCGCCGGTCATGGCACTGGGTTGGGCAGTATTGGTCGGTGGTCTGGCGCAGTTGCTCTATCAACTGCCGCACCTGAAAAAGATCGGCATGCTGGTACTGCCGCGTCTGAATCTGCGTGATACCGGCGTCTGGCGTGTGATGAAACAGATGCTGCCGGCGATTCTCGGCGTCTCGGTCAGCCAGATCTCGCTGATCATCAACACCATCTTCGCCTCGTTTCTGGTCGCAGGCTCAGTGTCGTGGATGTATTACGCCGACCGCCTGATGGAGTTGCCATCCGGCGTACTGGGTGTGGCGCTGGGCACAATCCTGCTGCCGACCCTGGCGAAAACTTACGCAAGCAAGGATCGCCACGAATATTCGCGAATTCTCGACTGGGGCCTGCGCCTGTGCTTCGTGCTGGTGCTGCCATGTTCGCTGGCGTTGGGGATTCTCGCTGAGCCGCTGACCGTTTCGCTATTCCAGTATGGCCAGTTCAGTGGCTTCGACGCTGAAATGACTCAGCGTGCACTGATTGCTTACTCTGTCGGTCTGCTGGGGATTATCGTGATCAAAGTGTTGGCACCGGGCTTCTATGCGCAACAGAACATCCGCACCCCGGTAAAAATCGCAATCTTCACCCTGGTCGTCACTCAACTGTTCAACTTGGTGCTGATTGGCCCGTTGGCGCATGCGGGACTGGCCCTGGCGATCAGTGCCGGCGCCTGCCTGAATGCCGGATTGTTGTTCTATCAACTGCGCAAGCAACAGATGTATCAGCCCCAGCCGGGTTGGGCCAAGTTCGGTTTCAAGCTGGTGGTCGCGGTGGCTGTGATGTCGGCAGTGCTGCTGATTGGCATGCACTTCATGCCAGCGTGGGATCAAGGTCACATGCTTGAGCGCTTCCTGCGTCTGGGCGCATTGGTCGCGGCGGGCGTAATCACTTATTTCGGTATGTTGCTGCTGCTCGGTTTCCGCTTGCGCGACTTCAATCGCAAGGCCTTGAGCTGAGGTTTTACCCTTTATAAACAGGCGCGGGCCGGCAGTTTTGTCGGCTCGTTCACTTTGCGTTACGGTGTTGCCTGTCGTCGACCGTCGGGTGTGGTTATAATCGACCACTTTATGAGCAAGAAGCGCGTTATGCAGCTGGTTCGAGGCCTCCACAACTTGCGCCCCCAGCATCGGGGCTGCGTCGCCACTATTGGCAACTTTGACGGTGTTCACCGTGGTCACCAGGCTATCCTGGCCCGACTGCGTGAGCGTGCGCTCGAGTTGGGCGTACCCAGCTGCGTGGTAATTTTCGAGCCGCAGCCACGGGAATTCTTTGCCCCCGAGACCGCGCCAGCGCGTCTGGCCCGGTTGCGCGACAAGCTGCAACTGCTGGCCGCCGAAGGCGTTGACCGGGTGTTATGCCTGGCGTTCAACCAGCGCTTGAGCAAACTCAGCGCCAGTGAGTTCGTCGATACCATCCTGGTTGATGGTCTTGGCGTGCAGCATCTGGAGGTCGGTGACGATTTCCGCTTCGGTTGCGATCGCCTCGGCGATTTCGACTTCCTGCTGCAGGCCGGGCAGATGCATGGTTTTACCGTAGAAGCGGCGCAAACCGTCGAGCTGGACGGCATTCGTGTCAGCAGCACACAGGTGCGTAACGCCTTGGCTGCCGCCGATTTTGCCTTGGCCGAACGTTTGCTCGGCCGCCCGTACCGGATCGCCGGTCGCGTGCTGCACGGCCAGAAACTGGCCCGGCAACTGGGTACGCCCACTGCCAATATTCAACTCAAGCGTCGTCGCGTGCCGTTCACCGGGGTGTACCTGGTGGATGTCGATATCGACGGCAAGACCTGGCCCGGCGTCGCCAACATTGGCGTGCGGCCCACGGTACAAGGTGATGGCAAGGCCCACCTTGAAGTCCATCTTTTAGATTTTGCCGGCGATCTGTATGACCGGCGTTTGACGGTGGTTTTCCACCAAAAGCTGCGTGAAGAGCAGCGCTTCGCCTCCCTGGAGGCATTGAAAACGGCGATCAATGCGGATGTCGCCACCGCCCGTGCACTAGCCGCACCTAGCGCCCATCGCTAATGAAGAGCCTTAAATGACCGACTATAAAGCCACGCTTAACCTTCCGGACACCGCCTTCCCAATGAAGGCCGGCCTGCCACAGCGCGAACCGCAGATCCTGCAGCGCTGGGACAGTATTGGCCTGTACGGAAAGTTGCGCGAGATTGGCAAGGATCGTCCGAAGTTCGTTCTGCACGACGGCCCTCCGTATGCCAACGGCACGATCCACATCGGTCACGCACTGAACAAGATTCTCAAGGACATGATCATCCGCTCGAAGACCCTGTCGGGTTTCGACGCGCCGTACGTTCCGGGTTGGGACTGCCACGGCCTGCCGATCGAGCACAAGGTTGAAGTGACCCACGGCAAGAACCTCGGCGCGGACAAAACCCGCGAGCTGTGCCGTGCCTACGCCACCGAGCAGATCGAAGGGCAGAAGTCCGAATTCATCCGTCTCGGCGTGCTGGGCGATTGGGCCAATCCGTACAAGACCATGGACTTCAAGAACGAGGCCGGTGAAATCCGTGCCTTGGCTGAAATCGTCAAGGGCGGTTTCGTGTTCAAGGGCCTCAAACCCGTGAACTGGTGCTTCGACTGCGGTTCGGCCTTGGCCGAAGCGGAAGTCGAGTACGAGAACAAGGACTCCTCGACCATCGACGTTGCTTTCCCGATCGCTGACGAAGCCCAACTGGCTGCTGCGTTCGGTCTGCCGTCGCTGAGCAAGCCTGCCTCGATCGTGATCTGGACCACTACCCCGTGGACCATCCCGGCCAACCAGGCGCTGAACGTTCACCCGGAATTCAACTACGCGTTGGTTGATGTCGGCGACAAGCTGCTGGTGCTGGCTGAAGAACTGGTCGAAGCCTGCCTGGCGCGCTACAGCCTGGAAGGTTCGGTCATCGCGAGCACCACCGGTAAACAGCTGGAACTGATCAACTTCCGTCACCCGTTCTACGACCGTCTGTCGCCGGTGTACCTGGCTGACTACGTCGAACTGGGCGCTGGCACCGGCGTGGTTCACTCTGCCCCGGCCTACGGTGTGGACGACTTCGTGACCTGCAAGAAGTACGGCATGGTCAACGACGACATCCTTAACCCGGTGCAGAGCAACGGTGTCTACGTGCCGTCTCTGGAATTCTTTGGCGGCCAGTTTATCTGGAAGGCCAACCCGGCCATCGTCGACAAGCTCACCGAAGTCGGTGCGCTGTTGCACACCGCCATCATCAAACACAGCTACATGCACTGCTGGCGTCACAAGACTCCGCTGATCTACCGCGCGACTGCGCAGTGGTTCATCGGCATGGACAAAGAGCCAACCAGCGGCGACACCCTGCGTGTGCGCTCGCTCAAAGCTATCGAAGACACCAAGTTCGTTCCGGCCTGGGGCCAGGCGCGTCTGCACTCGATGATCGCCAACCGTCCGGACTGGTGCATCTCGCGTCAGCGCAACTGGGGCGTGCCGATCCCGTTTTTCCTGAACAAGGAAAGCGGCGAGCTGCACCCGCGCACCGTCGAGCTGATGGAAGAAGTCGCCAAACGCGTTGAAGTCGAAGGCATCGAAGCCTGGTTCAAGATGGACGCTGCCGAGTTGCTCGGCGACGAAGCGCCGCTGTACGACAAGATCAGCGACACCCTCGACGTCTGGTTCGATTCGGGCACCACGCACTGGCACGTCCTGCGCGGTTCGCACCCGATGGGTCACGAGAGCGGCCCACGCGCCGATCTGTACCTGGAAGGTTCTGACCAACACCGTGGCTGGTTCCACTCGTCGCTGCTGACCGGTTGCGCTATCGACAACCACGCGCCGTACCGCGAACTGCTGACTCACGGTTTTACCGTCGATGAGTCTGGTCGCAAGATGTCGAAGTCGCTGAAAAACGTGATCGAGCCGAAAAAGATCAACGACACATTGGGCGCTGACATCATGCGTCTATGGGTCGCTTCGACAGATTATTCGGGCGAGATCGCGGTATCGGATCAGATCCTGACACGCAGTGCGGACGCCTATCGTCGTATCCGTAACACCGCGCGCTTCCTGCTCTCGAACCTGAGCGGTTTCAACCCGGCCACCGACATCCTGCCGGCTGAAGAAATGCTCGCGCTGGATCGTTGGGCGGTCGACCGCACCTTGCTCCTGCAACGCGAGCTGCAAGAGCACTACGGCGAATACCGTTTCTGGAACGTCTACTCCAAGATCCACAACTTCTGCGTGCAGGAGCTGGGTGGTTTCTACCTCGACATCATCAAGGACCGTCAGTACACCACTGGCGCCAACAGCAAGGCCCGCCGTTCGGCGCAAACCGCGCTGTTCCACATCTCCGAAGCGCTGGTGCGCTGGATCGCACCGATCCTCGCCTTCACCGCCGACGAGCTGTGGGAATACCTGCCGGGCGAGCGTAACGAATCGGTGATGCTCAACACCTGGTACGAAGGTCTGACCGAACTGCCGGCCGACGTTGAGCTGGGCCGCGACTACTGGGAACGCGTGATGGCGGTCAAAGTAGCGGTCAACAAAGAAATGGAAATCCAGCGCGCAGCCAAAGCCGTCGGTGGCAACCTGCAAGCCGAAGTGACGCTGTACGCCGAAGACGCCCTGAGCGCCGACCTGGCCAAGCTGAGCAACGAACTGCGCTTTGTCCTGATCACTTCGACGGCCAGTGTTGCGCCTTTTGTCAGCGCACCTGAAGACGCAGTGGTGACTGAAGTCAGCGGCCTGAAGCTGAAGATCGTCAAATCGGCCTTCCCGAAGTGCGCCCGTTGCTGGCACTGCCGCGAAGACGTTGGCGTGAACCCGGAGCATCCGGAAATCTGCGGTCGTTGCGTCGAAAACATCAGCGGCGCTGGCGAGGTTCGTCACTATGCCTAATGCCGTTGGCCGTTTCGGACGGTTGAGCTGGCTGTGGTTGAGCTTGCTGGTTCTGGTCATCGACCAGGCCAGCAAGTTCTACTTCGAAGGCAAGCTCGAAATGTTCCAGCAGATCGTGATCATTCCCGATTACTTCAGCTGGACCCTGGCCTACAACACCGGCGCTGCTTTCAGCTTTTTGGCTGACAGCTCCGGCTGGCAGCGCTGGCTGTTTGCCCTGATCGCGATTGTGGTCAGTGCGGTGCTGGTGGTCTGGCTCAAGCGTCTGGGGCGCAATGAAACCTGGCTGGCCGTCGCGCTGGCGCTGGTATTGGGCGGTGCGCTGGGCAATCTGTATGACCGCATTGCCCTGGGCCATGTGATCGATTTCATTCTGGTGCACTGGCAGAACCGCTGGTACTTCCCGGCGTTCAACTTCGCCGACAGCGCCATTACCGTTGGTGCGGTGATGCTTGCACTGGATATGTTCAAAAGTAAAAAGACCGGAGAAGCCGTTCATGACTGAACAGGTATTGGCTGAGCAACGCATCGGCCAGAACACGGAAGTCACTTTGCACTTTGCATTGCGCCTGGAGAACGGCGACACCGTCGACAGTACATTCGACAAAGCCCCGGCGACCTTCAAGGTCGGCGACGGCAACCTGCTGCCGGGTTTCGAAGCGGCGCTGTTCGGCTTCAAGGCCGGCGACAAGCGTACGCTGACCGTCGAGCCGGAAAATGCCTTTGGCCAGCCGAACCCGCAGAACGTGCAGATCATTCCGCGTTCGCAGTTCACCGACATGGAGTTGTCGCCGGGTTTGCTGGTGATCTTCAACGATGCGGCCAATACTGAGCTGCCGGGTGTGGTGAAAGAGTTCGACGACACGCAAGTGACCATCGACTTCAACCACCCGTTGGCGGGCAAGACGCTGACCTTTGACGTCGAGATCATCAACGTCAAATCGATCTAACTGACTCTATGAAGTCAAATGTGGGAGCGAGCTTGCTCGCGAATGCTGACTGACATTCAACATAGCTGTTGTCTGACACACTGCCTTCGCGAGCAAGCTCGCTCCCACAATGTTTTCAACCGTTTTCGCTATTTCTTGCGCGCAAGACACGAGGCACAGCATGCAAATCAAACTCGCCAACCCCCGTGGCTTCTGCGCCGGCGTGGACCGGGCGATCGAAATCGTCAACCGCGCTCTGGAAGTCTTCGGGCCGCCGATCTACGTGCGTCATGAAGTGGTGCACAACAAGTTCGTCGTCGAAGACCTGCGCAGTCGCGGGGCGATCTTCGTCGAGGAGCTGGACCAGGTGCCGGATGACGTTATCGTGATCTTCAGCGCTCACGGCGTATCCCAGGCCGTGCGTACCGAAGCCGCCGGCCGTGGCCTGAAAGTATTCGATGCCACCTGCCCGCTGGTGACCAAGGTGCATATCGAAGTGGCGAAATACAGCCGCGATGGTCGTGAGTGCATCCTGATCGGCCACGCCGGCCATCCGGAAGTCGAAGGCACCATGGGCCAGTACGACGCTAGTAATGGCGGCGCGATCTACCTCGTCGAGGACGAAAAAGACGTCGCCGAGTTGCAGGTGCACAACCCGGACAAACTGGCTTTCGTCACTCAGACGACGCTGTCGATGGACGACACCAGTCGCGTCATCGATGCCTTGCGCACGCGCTTCCCGGCCATCGGTGGTCCGCGCAAGGACGACATCTGCTACGCCACACAAAACCGCCAGGACGCGGTCAAGCAATTGGCAGAAGAGTGTGACGTGGTGTTGGTGGTCGGCAGCCCTAACAGCTCCAACTCCAACCGTCTGCGTGAACTGGCTGAACGCATGGCCACGCCGGCTTACCTGATCGACGGTGCCGAAGACCTGCAAAAGAGCTGGTTCGATAGCGTTGAGCGTATCGGCATAACTGCCGGTGCCTCCGCGCCAGAAGTGCTGGTACGTGGCGTGATTCAGCAATTGCAGGCCTGGGGCGCTACTGGTGCCGATGAGCTGGCCGGGCGTGAAGAGAACATCACGTTCTCGATGCCTAAAGAGCTGCGCGTTCGTTCGATTTGAGGCTTTTGGCTTTTTGACACAACGCCTGTTCAGCGCTTTTGCTGTTCAGGCGCACGCGACCGGTCGCCGCCAGCACTATCTGGCGCTGACTGACCGGCTCGCGAGCCGAGCAGACATGTAATGTCCCTGCCTGAAACGCCCGCCCGGGCATCAGCGGTTGTCCCAGACTGCTGAAGCGTACGTAACGACTCACCGACCAATTGCCGACAATCGGCACCTGTGTGTCGCTCACACTTTCTTGTAGCAGCGGATTGCTGTTGTCTTTCGGCCCCTTGCCACTGATATCCAGAATGATCCGCCAGCCCTGACTCCAGTCGCCGTTGATGCCATGAATCACCACGTTCTGATTGCGCGTGATGGCCAGGGTGCGAGCGTTGCGTAGGCCATCGAGCAAGGATTGCGCAGCCTGATCCCGATGGTTCGATTCTCTGAGCGTGGCAAATGCCGGACTGACCAGCAGCAGAACAATTGCGCCAATCGCCAGTCCCATAAGCAGTTCGATCAGGCTGAAACCCTGTTGTGGCATGAAAATCCCCTCCATGGAGCGTGGTTGGCGGCGCGGTCCGTGCGCCGGGCAGGGCAAATCAACCGACGCGGGTCGGATGAATGTTCTAGCGTGTAGAAGCAGGTATAGCCGACGGCAACGGAGGGCATCGATGGATCTTCGTACAAAAGGTTTCACGCTGATCGAGTTGCTGGTCGCGCTCGCGATCTTCGTGATCCTGATTACCCTGGCAGTGCCAGCCTTCACCCGCTCGATACAAGGCAGCAGGGCCGATACCGAAATGGGCGACCTGCAGCGCGCGATCAATTTCGCCCGCCTGGAAGCCATTGATCGTGGCACTACTCTGCGTCTGCGCCCGACCGCCGGGGGCAGCGTCTGGACCGGTGAGTTATCGGTCTACGACAGTACTGGCACTCCGGCCAATGTGTTGCGGGTTGTTCCCGCGATGAGCAGCGGCGCAACTCTGACGCTACCCTCAGGAGTGACCGCACTGGATTTCAATAACCTTGGCGGTCTGGCTGCACCGTCGACGGCGGTGACCATCAGTTACACGTTGGGAACGCAAAGCAGGACGCTGAACGTGTGTTTGAACGGACGAATTCAATTGGGTGGAACTTGCGGATGAGGGTAGGGAGTCAACACGCACAGCAGGGCATGACGCTGATCGAAGTGCTGGTCGCGTTGCTGATTCTGACGGTCGGGTTGCTGGGCGCGGCGGCAGTGCAACTGAATGCGCTGAAGTACACCGACAGCTCACGGATGACCAGCCAGGCCAGTTTCATCGCCTACGACATGATGGACCGCATCCGCGCCAACTCCGGCGCCGACTACACCATTACGCCACCGACCTCGGGCAATCTCGGCGTTGCACGGGATCAGGATCTCTACGATTTTTCGACCAATATCATCAATTTCGGCGGGCCGACGGCGACCGGCAGCATTACCCTCAATCAACGGGTCTACACCATCACGATCAACTGGAGCGACGCACGGGCAGCCAACACCGCCAGCGCTCAGCGCAGTTTTGTCCTGACCAGCCGCGCTGCTGTCGACCCGGTGGCTACACCATGATGCGCCATCAGCGGGGGTTCGGCCTGGTCGAGTTGCTGATTGCTCTCGCACTGGGCTTGATCATCGTGCTGGGCGTCGTGCAGATTTTCATCGCCGCGAAAAACACTTACGTCAGTCAGAACAGCGCCGCGGCGATGCAGGAGGACGCGCGTTTCGTCTTGAGCAAAATGATTCAGGAAATTCGCATGGTCGGGATGTTCGGTTGTCTCGGCACTATTACCGATTCGAGCTCGGCAGGCGATTTCAACGCTGCGCAGGTCACGCCGATAAATTGGGACAACGCCAATCTGAAACTGACGCTGGTCACCGCCGATATCGGCAGCGGCGGCGGCACGCCAACCTGGACGGTGCTCTCCGATTGCCGCAACAGTGCAACGGCCTATACCGGCTTGCGATCCCCAGCGAGCGGGCAGATCGCCTTCCCGATCCGACGTCTGATCTACAGCTTCAGCAACAACCAGATTCTCATGGGCACCGGTAGCGGCACGCCCACCCAGCAGGTGCTGGTGAACAACGTCAGTGCTTTCAACGTCACTTTTGGTCTGGCCAGTTCCGCGACGGATGTGGCGGCCTCGACGTACAGCGCCAACCCCAGTGATCCGGCACGCATTCGCAGTGTGCGCCTGAGCCTGACTCTCGCCGACCCCAACAGCCGGGTCGCCACGCAAACCTTCAATGTGGTTGCCGCTTTGCGCAACCGCTTGCAGTGAGGGCCGGGGTGATGCGGATTTCTCTTCATGACCGCCAAGCGCAACGCGGCATGGCGTTGCTGGTCAGTCTGGTGTTTCTGTTGTTGCTGACGTTGATAGGCCTGTCGTCGATGCAGAGTGCCAACCTGCAGGAAAAAATGGCCGGCAGCGTGAGTCTGCGTAATCAGTCGTTCCAAACTGCCGAGGCGGCGTTGCGGGTGGGTGAGAGTGCGGTGCAACTCGACAGCTACAGCCTCGCAGTTTGCAGCGGGACCACGCAATGCGCTCCGCCTGCGGAGTCATCGGTGGTCAGCGCGGCGGGGCTCAACTCAACCTCGGGTGTGACCTGGATTGCGACCGGTAATGGCTTCTACGGCGTACAGAACATCGGTACCACGCTCACGGCTGTGAATGTGCCGAGCAATACGTCGGCGACGTTGTATCGGGTCACGGCCGTCGGCATCGCCGGCACTTCGCGTAGCGTTGTGGAGAGTGTCTATGCGAAGTATTGAGCGCTGTAAGTCGTTGGTGTTCGGCATGCTCATGAGCTTTTATCTGGCCGCGCCGGCGTATGCGTTTACGCCTTCCGACTCGCCGCTGCTGAGTGCGGCGGCGGTGCCACCCAACGTCATGCTGCTGATCGACGACTCGGGGAGTATGAACAGCATCATTTATGCGTCCGGATTTGATCCGACGGTTGATCGCACGCCGGCGCGGCAATGCAACGCATTGCTCGGCTTGTGTCTGAGTTCGACGGCGATCACCGGCGACACGATCTTTCTGTCGAGCCTGCCGACCTCCGGGTGTTCCGGCGGTGCCTATGCGTTCTACAACAACAGTCTGGCGCCGTTGTGTCTGAAACTGCCGGATCCGGTGGGCAGCGGCAACACGCGGTATTCCGGGGATTACATTGCCTATGTGGTCAGTCTGGCCATTAACAACGGCACGCGCGATTTCACCGCTGGGGCGATTCCCAACGACTACCGGATCAACGTTGCGCGTAACGTCTCGACGGCGCTGGTCACCAGCAACCGCACCTTGCGTATCGGTCTATCGACGTTTAACCCGGCCACCAGCAACAACTCTGGTAACGGTGGTTTCATCGCTCGCTCGATCAGCGATCTGTCACCGGTTTCCGGCAGCGTGACTCAGGCTCAGGCAGACACCAACTACAACGCGCTGATCTCATCAATCAATGGTTTAAGCGCCGTGGCCAACACGCCATTAGCCGAAACCTATTACGAAATCACGCGCTACATGCGCGGCATGGCGCCTTACTACAACAGCACTCCGGCGACCTATACCAGCCCGATCCAGTACCGCTGCCAGAAAAACTATGGCGTGGTGATTACCGACGGTTTGCCGACCTTCGACCGGACCTTTCCGACCAACGACCCTTTGGGTGGCAGTCGATTGCCGAACTGGGACGGCGTTAACAATGACGGCAACAACCTCAATGGTGACAACGAAGGGGACACGTTGTATCTGGATGACATCGCCAAGTTCGCGTTCGATATCGACATGCGCTCGAGCGGTACCGACGCGGCGGGCAAGAGCTGGAACGCGGTGGATTTTCCCAAACAGAATATGAACACCTATACCGTGGGCTTCACCGCTGACAACGACATGCTGTCGGACGCGGCCAGTTACGGGCAGGGCCGGTATTACCAGGCGACTGACAGTACCGGCCTCAACGCCGCGTTGTCGTCGGCGTTGAGCGACATCACCTCCAAGGCCGGTTCCGGCGGCAGTGGCGTCACCAGCGGCACCACACTGGCCAGCGGCACCAGTTACTTTCAGACCAGTTACGACCCCAAGGACTGGCGCGGCACGATCAAGTCCTTCGGCTTCAATGCATCCGGAGCGGTGAATACCTCAGCGGTGCTCTGGACCACTGACACCACTATCGTACCGAGTGCGACCGCACCGACCTATCAGTCGTGGAACACTACAAGCAACGCCGCCGTTACGCTGGCCTACGGTAATTTTTCCGCACCCCAGCAGACGACACTCAGCCAAGGCCTGCCCACCGGTATTACCGGCAGTGATCTGGTGGAGTGGAGCAAAGGCACCAACAAGAGCGGGCTCAAGGTACGCAGCGTGTTGCTGGGCGACATCATCAATTCACCGCTGGTGCTGGCCTCACCAACGGACAAGACAGCCTCCGATCTGTCGGGCGACACCACCTACACCGCTTACCTGACCACCAAAGCGGCGAACATGAATGCCAGTCTGGTGGTGAATGCCAATGACGGTTTCGTCAACGTCATCAACTCGGCCAACGGCAGCCGACGTTACGCCTACATGCCGTCCAGCGTGCTGCCATCGCTTCGGCTGATTGCTGATCCGAATTACATCAACGGTGTCAGCCACAAATATCTGGTGGATGGCCAGGTCGGTGTGTATGACGTGCAACTCAACAGCGTCTGGAAGACCTTGGCCATTGGCGGCACGGGCGCCGGTGGCAAAAGCTTTTACGCGTTGCAGTTGTTCGATGCATCGGCGGGTAACGTTTTGCGTGCTTTGTGGGAAGTCAGCGCCCCGGTGACAGCTAGCACTGGCAACGCTTTTAATGATCTGGGTTACGCCTACGCGCGGCCGGAAGTGGCACGCTTGGCCGATGGTCGCTGGGCGGCGTTTATCGCTAACGGTTACGGCAGCAACTCTGGGGTAGCAGCGTTGTATGTGCTGGATGTACGAGATGGTTCGCTGATCAAGAAAATCGTCATCGACAGCACGGAAACCACCAACGGTTTGTCCTCGGTGAAGCTCAAGGTCAATTCTTCGAACGTGGTGCAGGCCGCTTATGGCGGTGACTTGAAAGGGCGCCTGTGGAAGTTCGATCTGAGCGCGACATCGACGGACAGCTGGGGCGTGGCATTTTCCGGCAAGCCGCTGTTCACGACGGCGGGTGGGGCGACTCAACCGATCACCGCGCAACCGCTGCTGGCGGACAACTCGCTCGGCGGCAAACAGATTTTCGTCGGTACCGGCAAGTTCAACGAAACGGCCGACAAGACCAACAAGGATTTGCAGGCCTTCTATTCGGTGTGGGATGCCGACGGGGGCTCGGGCCAGCTTACGGTCAGCAATCTTCAGGCGCAGGCAGTCACGGGGGTGTTCTCCGGCAGTACCGGGCAGTTCGTGACGACGACGCAGAACGACACGACCTATCCGGGAGAGAAGGGCTGGTACCTGCCCTTGGTGTATAACAACGCGCTGAACGGCGAGCGCGTGATCAATCAGGCCAGTCTGGTGCTTGGGCGGATCATCTTTACCACCGCGAGCGTCGATACCACCGACCCCTGTTCCAGTTTTGGCACCGGCAAACTGGTCGAACTCGATGCGTTCAGCGGTAAGATGCTCAACTACGCGGTGCTCGACACCAACGCCGATGGCGTGGTCGACAGCAATGACACGATTTCCAGTGGCGTGGTGTTCACCGGTGGCATTCCGACCCTGAATGCCATCGTCAACGGCGCCACACGCAAAATTGTCAATGACTCCAGTGGCGGCATAACGACCCTGGTGGAAAAGTCCGGCGGTGGCAGCCGTCGTATCATGTGGCGACAAATACAGTAAGTGAGAGTTTGAGGCATGCGCAGATTCAACCGAGGCTTCACCCTGATCGAAATCATGATCGTGATTGCGATCATCGGGATCGTCATCACCATCGCCGCACCGAGCTATACCGAGTACCTGAAAAAGGGCCGTCGCGCTGAAGTGGTGTCTTTGCTATCGGAGCACGCACAGAGCCTCGAACGTTTCTACACCAAAAACAATGTCTACACCGGCATCACCGGGCTCAGCACGGGCAATGATTTCTACACCATCACCCCGACCATTGCTGACCAAACCTTCCTGCTGACCGCCACCCGCAAGACGGGTACGTCCATGGCCACCGACAAGTGCGGGGATTTCACCCTGACCAACACCGGTGTCCGCAGCATGAACAACGCGACCACGGGGCTGACCACCAAGGATTGCTGGGGCCGCTGAGGCGCTTTCTTTTCGAGTGCCTTTTGCGCTCACTGTCTTTTTACGGTTGGAACAAACATGACCAGGCAACAGCAAGTGGTGATTGTCGGTGGCGGGGTGATTGGCCTGCTGACCGCCTACAACCTCGCTTCCGAAGTACGCAGCGTGGTGCTGCTCGATCGCTCGAACCTCGGCCAGGAATCGTCCTGGGCGGGCGGCGGTATCGTTTCGCCGCTGTATCCGTGGCGCTATAGCCCGGCAGTCACAGCGCTGGCGCACTGGTCGCAGGATTTTTATCCACAGCTGGGCGAGCGTTTGTTTGCCGACACTGGCGTTGATCCTGAAGTGCACACCACCGGCCTGTACTGGCTCGATCTGGACGATGAAGCCGAAGCGTTGGCCTGGGCCGAGCGAGAGAATCGTCCGCTGCGGGCTGTGGATATCTCGGCGGCGCATGATGCGGTGCCGGTGCTCGGTGGTGGCTTCTCGCGGGCGATCTACATGGCGGATGTCGCCAACGTGCGCAATCCGCGTCTGGTCAAGTCGCTGAAAGCGGCCTTGCAGGCACTGCCGAACGTGACCATTCACGAACAGTGCGAAGTCAGCGGGTTTGTCCGCGAGAACGGGCGAGTTATTGGCGTCGAGACGTCGAGGGGCGTGATCAACGGTGATCAGGTCGTACTGACCGCGGGGGCGTGGAGCGGGGATCTGCTCAAGACGCTGGACCTGACGCTGCCGGTAGAGCCAGTCAAGGGCCAGATGATTCTCTACAAGTGTGCGGCGGATTTTCTGCCGAGCATGGTGTTGGCCAAAGGGCGTTATGCGATTCCGCGTCGCGACGGGCATATCCTGATTGGCAGTACGCTGGAGCACGAAGGCTACGACAAGACGCCAACCGATGTGGCGCTGGAAAGCCTGAAGGCTTCAGCGGTCGAGTTGCTGCCGGCGCTGGCGCAGGCTGAAGTGGTCGGCCACTGGGCCGGGCTGCGTCCGGGGTCGCCGGAGGGAATTCCGTACATCGGACGGGTGCCGGGGTTCGACGGGTTGTGGTTGAACTGCGGGCATTACCGCAATGGACTGGTGCTGGCGCCAGCGTCGTGCCAGTTGTTTGCCGATGTGATGCTGGGGCGGGCGCCGATTATTGATCCTGCGCCGTATGCACCGGAAGGCCGGATTTAGTCAGATATTTCTCTGGCGTCTGGCGTCTGGCAGATCGCTTTCGCGAGCAGGCTCGCTCCCACAGTTGATCTTTGTCGTTCACAAAATCCAATGTGGGAGCGAGCCTGCTCGCGAAGGGGGCTTCAATCCAGGCCCAATTTCTTCAGTCTGTAGCGCATCGATCTGAACGAAAGACTCAAGCGCTGCGCCGCCGCCGTGCGATTCCAGCGCGTTTCCTCTAGCGCCTGCAAGATCAGCTTCCTCTCGACGTTCTCCAGATAATCCTCCAGATTATCGATCTGCGTCAGATCGGCAATGCCACCATCCGCCGCGCAGTTGCCGTCACTCAGGCGCAAGTCTTCGGCCTCGATCATACGGTTTTCGCACAAGGTGTGTGCCCGCTCAAGTACGTTTTCCAGCTCCCGCACATTGCCCGGAAACCGGTAGTTCTTCAGCGCTTCCAAAGCCTGCGGATGCAGGTGCGCCACGGGTTGGGCGGTGTCCTTGGCCAAACGTTTGAGCATATGCGTCGCCAACACTTCGATGTCATCACGACGCTCACGCAGGGACGGCACGCGCAGTTCAATCACGTTCAAGCGGTAATAAAGGTCCTGACGAAAGCGTTCGGCCGCGACCTCGGCATCGAGATCCTTGTGGGTGGCGCAAAGAATCCGCACATCGACCACGCTCTCTTGCTGGCCACCGACACTGCGTACAGCTTTCTCTTGAATCGCCCGAAGCAGTTTGACCTGCATCGACAGTGGCAAGTCCGCCACTTCATCGAGAAACAACGTGCCGCCATGGGCCGCCTGAAACAGCCCGGGCTTGTCATCGACCGCGCCAGTGAAACTGCCTTTGCGATGACCGAAAAATTCGCTTTCCATCAGCTCCGACGGGATCGCCCCGCAGTTGACCGGCACGAACGGCTGGCTGGCGCGCGGCCCCTGCTCATGGATCAGGCGAGCGACCAGTTCCTTGCCACTGCCCGACTCGCCACTGATATACACCGGCGCCTGACTGCGAGCGAGTTTGTCGATTTGCTTGCGCAGGTTGCGCATCGGCGGCGAATCGCCGAGCAAACGTCGATCAATCGATGTAAAGCTGCCTCCTGCCGCCGGCATGCGCAGGGCTGTGCCGACCAGTTCGCGCAGGCGCGTGAGGTCTACCGGTTTGGTCAGAAAATCGAATGCTCCGGCCTTCAGCGCGTTGATCGCGGTTTCCAGGCTGCCATACGCGGTGATCATCGCCACCGGCAGTTGTGGATAACGTTGCTGAATGTGCTGCACCAGTTCCAGCCCCGTGCCGTCGGGCAGACGCATGTCGGTCAGGCACAGATCGAAGTTCTCGCGGTTCAACAGCGCTTGGGCTTCAGTCAGATTGCGCGCGCTGTAGGTGTCGAGTTTCATCCGTCCCAAGGTGATTTCCAGGAGTTCGCGGATGTCCGGTTCGTCGTCGACGATGAGAATTTTTTGCCGTGGGCTCGTATTCAACTTTGTTTCCGTCCGTGAGCAAAGGTGATGCGAAAGCAGCCGCCGCCTTGGCGTGATTGAAAGTCTAGGCGCGCTTGGTTGCTTTCGCACAGCTCACGGGACAGATAAAGCCCAAGGCCTGTGCCCTGGCTGCTGGTGGTGAAGAACGGTTCGAACAGATGCGCCTGTTCATCGGCTGGCACGCCGGGGCCGTTGTCCTGCACTTCAAGGACCGCCAACTGGCTGTCGGGGTCAATGAACAGGTCCAGCCAGACTTGCGCCTGATCGTGCAGCAGCGCGCTGTGGCGCCAGCCGTTGCGTAATAGATTGTCGAGAATTTGCGTGAGCTGGCCGGGGTCCATCAGCGTGGTGAAATCCCCCGAACGGGTCCGCAGGTGAATAATCTGGCGCTCGCTGGCCTGTTCGCGGCTCTCGGCAACGAAGTTTTCCAGCCACGGTTTGAGATCCAGCCGTTGTGGCGCGCTCTGCTGGCGGCGGGACAGTTGCAGGACGTTTTCGATGACTCGGTTCATGCGCTGGGAGTGGTCCTGAATGATCTGTGTCAGACGCCGATCGGCGCTGTCGAGTTCCTCGGATTCAGCCAATAGCTGTGCGGCGTGACTGATGGCACCCAGCGGATTGCGGATTTCGTGGGAGATGCCGGCGGTCAAGCGCCCTAGTGCGGCAAGTTTCAATTGCTGGGCTTGTTGCGCGATCTGCGCGAGGTCTTCGAGAAACACCAGGGTTTGCTGGTTTGGGCTTTGTTCGAGGGCGATGAAACTCGGTTGCAGTTCAAGGCCGTTGCCGGGGATTTTCAGGCTCTGTGGGCGCAGGGTCGGGTTATTCATCCACAGTTGCAGGCGATCAACCAGCGCCGGCGAATAGTCATCGATCAGGTGCCCTTGAAGATGCGATTGCGCGAGCAGGGTTTGCGCGCTGTAGTTGGCCAGTTGTACCCGACGGTCCTCGTCGAGCACCAGAATGCCGGTGCGCATGCGTTGCAGGATCAGCGCATTGAGTGCTTCGAGGCCGACAACTTCGCTGGCGCGTTTTTCCGCGAGTGTTTCGCTGACTTCGAGGCGACTGATCAGCCCTTGCACCAGCAACGACGCAGCAAAGCACAGCGCGCCGAGGGTGCCGGCTTGCAGGTATTCATTGGCACTCAGGGGATGGCTGAAACCCAGCAGGAAACTCGAGCCAACGATGCCCAGCGCACCGATGGCGGCGATCAACAGGCCGATGCGTCGCCGTAGCAAAGTGTTGCTGATCGCCACCGAGACAATCAGCAGATTGCCCAGCGCACTGCCGACGCCGCCCGCAGCAAAGAACAAAGCGCATAAAAGCAGGACATCAACGAGGGCCAGACTGAACAGTTGCGCCGGCCGTCGGGTGTTCTCAAGGAACACCACCAACAGAATGTTGAGGATCAGGTACAGCCAACTGCCGCCGCGCAGCAATTCGTCGTTGGCCGACATCAGCAGGCGGTTGTCCATGTTGCTGGAGATCAGCAGCACCAGAGTGATGCCGACGCTTAAACGGTAAAGATGATAAAGGCGCAGCAGGCGCTGCGCCTGTTTGCTGTCGGCGCTGGTGGCCTCAGCGATCACTGGCACCCGGGCCTTGCTCAAGGTGAGCCTGGCTGCAATACCACTGTTGTTGCACGCTTAGCGCGCGGTCGCGTGGCAGATGCACGCCGCAATGGGCGCAACGCACCATCGGTGGCGCGTCCTGTTCGCGCGGGGCGCGATGGGATTGATTGGACGCGGCAGGCGCCTTGAATTTACGCCACAACCATATCGCGGCGAAAATCACGACGATCCAGAACAATAAACGAAGCATGATGAGCGGCTTTCCGACTGATGATCCGGCAGTTTAGCCAAGCTCCCGACCAGCGCACAGCCTATTAATGCGCGGCAATAAAAAAGGGAGATCCGCAGATCTCCCTTTTCTGTGCATCCGGTGTGATCAGTCGAACACGCCGAAAGTCATGTAGCTGAACCACGAGCGGTCGGTGTTGCTCGACTCAGGCTCCGGCTCTTCGATCACGTCACCGTTTTCGTCTTTAGGCTTGAGCTCGTTCGGAATCGCGTCTTTCGCGTCCTGGAACTGCTTCTGCACGTCCTGGTTAGCGCGGGTTTCGCCCGGCGGCAGCGGTGGGCGCGATTCGATCAGGCCCAGGGTCGCCTTGCTCAGGAACGAACGGTTGTCGGCTTCGGCAACCCGTGGCACGAACTGACCGTCTTGCAGGCTTGGGTGGTTCGGGTAGTTGAGCTTCAGGGTTTCCAGGCTGGTGGCTGCCAGGTCGTCCAGGTGCAGTCGCTGGTAGGCTTCAGTCATTACCGCCAGGCCGTCGCCGACCGATGGGGTTTCCTGGAAGTTTTCCACTACGTAACGGCCACGGTTGGCAGCGGCTACATACGCCTGACGGGTCAGGTAGTAGTCGGCCACGTGGATTTCGTAGGCTGCCAGCAGGTTGCGCAGGTAGATCATGCGCTGCTTGGCGTCCGGCGCGTAGCGGCTGTTCGGGTAGCGGCTGGTCAGCTGGGCGAACTCGTTGTACGAGTCGCGCGCGGCGCCCGGGTCACGCTTGGTCATGTCCAGCGGCAGGAAGCGCGCCAGCAGGCCGACGTCCTGGTCGAAAGAGGTCAGACCTTTCAGGTAGTAGGCGTAATCCACGTTCGGGTGCTGCGGATGCAAACGAATGAAACGCTCGGCGGCGGATTTTGCAGCTTCCGGCTCGGCGTTTTTATAGTTGGCGTAGATCAGCTCCAGCTGTGCCTGATCGGCGTAGCGACCGAACGGATAACGCGACTCCAGAGCCTTCAGCTTGGCTGTGGCGCTGGTGTAGCTGTTGTTGTCCAGGTCAGTCTGAGCCTGCTGATACAGCTCGGCTTCGCTGAGGTTTTCGTCTACGACTTCCTTCGATGAGCAAGCAGCGGTCAATGCGAGGATGGCGATCAGCAGCAGGTGTTTCACTTGCATGGCGGCTTGCGTCCCTATGACGGCCGCTGTCTTGGGCGGGGCCGTCCTGTTATGATGAGCGCCCCGTTGAAAAGCCTCGGGGCAAAAGACGCCGTATTTAACCACAAGCGCGCAGCCGAAACCAAAAGCTGTGCCGACGCACAGTCAGAGCATGTCCGATAAAATTGAACTTCGCGCAGAGGTGCCGTCCGAATTGGGCGGCCAACGCCTCGATCAAGTCGCTGCCCAACTCTTCGCTGAGCACTCTCGCTCGCGCCTTTCCGCCTGGATCAAAGAAGGTCGCCTGACTGTGGACGGGGCGGTCATCCGCCCTCGCGACATCGTGCACGGCGGTGCCATCCTTGAGCTGACTGCCGAGCAGGAAGCCCAGGGCGAGTGGATCGCCCAGGACATCGAGCTCGACATTGTCTATGAAGACGACGACATCCTGGTGATCAACAAGCCTGCGGGCCTGGTGGTGCACCCGGCTGCCGGTCACGCCGATGGCACGCTGCTCAACGCCTTGCTGCACCACGTGCCGGACATCATCAATGTCCCGCGCGCCGGTATCGTGCATCGTCTGGACAAGGACACCACCGGTCTGATGGTGGTGGCCAAGACCATTCAGGCGCAGACCAAACTGGTTACTCAGTTGCAGAGTCGCAGCGTCAGCCGCATCTATGAGTGCATCGTGATCGGTGTCGTCACCGCCGGTGGCAAGATCAACGCCCCGATCGGTCGCCACGGCCAGCAGCGCCAGCGCATGGCGGTGATGGAAGGCGGCAAGCCTGCCGTCAGCCACTACCGCGTGCTGGAGCGCTTCCGTTCCCACACCCATGTACGGGTGAAACTGGAAACCGGTCGTACTCACCAGATTCGCGTGCACATGTCGCACATCAACTTCCCGTTGGTCGGCGATCCGGCGTATGGCGGTCGTTTTCGCATTCCGCCAGCGGCCAACCCGACGATGGTTGAATCCCTCAAGCATTTCCCGCGTCAGGCCCTGCACGCGCGTTTCCTTGAGCTGGATCATCCGACGACCGGTGAACGCATGAGCTGGGAATCGCCGCTGCCGGAAGATTTCGTCTGGCTGCTGACCCTGCTCAAGCAGGATCGTGAGGCATTCGTCGGATGAACTGGCTGACGCCGGACTGGCCTGCGCCGGCCAGCGTCAAAGCCTGCGTCACCACCCGCGAGGGTGGCGTCAGCGAGGCGCCGTTCGACAGCCTCAATCTGGGCGATCATGTTGATGATCGTCCTGAGGCTGTGGCCGAGAACCGTCGGCGTCTGACCGAGCACTTCTCTATAAAGCCTGCATGGTTGCAGCAAGTGCACGGGATTGCCGTGGCGCATGCTGATCCGGGCATTGTTGCGACCGCCGATGCCAGCTGGACGGCAACGCCGGGCATTGCCTGCGCGGCGATGACGGCAGATTGCCTGCCAGCATTGTTCTGCGATCGTGCCGGCACTCGTGTAGCGGCGGCTCATGCCGGTTGGCGGGGTCTGGCGGCGGGTGTGCTGGAAGCTACCCTCGACAGTCTCGATGTTCCGGCCGCAGAAGTGCTGGTCTGGCTCGGCCCTGCCATTGGCCCCAAAGCCTTTGAAGTCGGCCCGGAAGTACGGGAAGTCTTCATCAATCAACTGCCTGAAGCAGCAGAAGCGTTCGTACCGAGCGACAATGCCGGCAAGTTCATGGCTGACATCTATCTGCTCGCGCGTCTGCGTCTGGCTGAGCGGGGTGTCACAGCTGTTTATGGTGGCGGTTTCTGCACCGTGACCGATCCACGCTTCTTCTCCTATCGCCGTGCGTCACGCACCGGTCGCTTTGCCTCCCTCGTTTGGCTCACCCGCTAAACTGTCTGATCTGCATCAACCCTCTGACGCTTGAATCTTGCAGAATCGACCGCATCTATAGCGGTATCTGGCAGGTTTCTTTATTCAGGATGGTTTTTAGGTCCGGCCTGCTCAAAAGGAAGGTGACTTATGCGAATAGACCGTTTAACCAGCAAATTACAGTTGGCCTTGTCCGACGCCCAGTCGTTGGCTGTCGGCCACGATCATCCGGCGATTGAGCCGGCGCACTTGATGCAAGCCATGCTTGAACAGCAGGGTGGTTCGATCAAACCTCTGCTGATGCAGGTGGGCTTCGACGTCAACAGCTTGCGTAAAGAGCTGACCAAAGAGCTCGACCAATTACCGAAAATCCAGAACCCCACCGGCGACGTCAACATGTCGCAGGATCTGGCGCGCCTGCTCAATCAGGCTGACCGTCTGGCCCAGCAGAAGGGCGACCAGTTCATTTCCAGTGAACTGGTGTTGCTCGCTGCAATGGACGAGAACAGCAAGCTCGGCAAGTTGCTGCTCGGCCAGGGCGTGAGCAAGAAAGCCCTGGAAAACGCGATCAACAACCTGCGTGGCGGCGAAGCGGTAAACGACGCCAACCACGAAGAGTCGCGGCAGGCGCTGGATAAATACACCGTCGACCTGACCAAGCGCGCCGAAGACGGCAAGCTTGACCCGGTGATCGGCCGTGACGACGAAATCCGTCGCACCATTCAGGTTCTGCAACGCCGCACCAAGAACAACCCGGTGCTGATCGGTGAACCTGGTGTGGGTAAAACCGCGATCGCCGAAGGTCTGGCCCAGCGCATCATCAACGGCGAAGTGCCGGACGGCCTCAAAGGCAAGCGTCTGCTCTCGCTGGACATGGGCGCGCTGATTGCCGGTGCCAAGTATCGAGGTGAGTTCGAAGAGCGCCTGAAATCGCTGCTCAACGAGCTGTCGAAACAGGAAGGGCAGATCATTCTGTTCATCGACGAGCTGCACACCATGGTCGGCGCCGGTAAAGGCGAAGGCTCGATGGATGCCGGCAATATGCTCAAGCCTGCGCTGGCTCGCGGTGAGTTGCACTGCGTCGGCGCGACCACGCTCAACGAGTATCGCCAATATATAGAGAAGGACGCGGCGCTTGAGCGACGCTTCCAGAAAGTCCTGGTGGATGAGCCGAGCGAAGAAGACACCATCGCTATCCTGCGTGGCCTCAAAGAGCGTTACGAGGTTCACCACAAGGTGGCGATCACCGACGGCGCGATCATCGCCGCGGCCAAGCTTAGCCATCGCTACATCACTGACCGGCAGTTGCCGGACAAGGCCATCGACCTGATCGACGAGGCCGCCAGTCGTATCCGCATGGAAATCGACTCCAAGCCGGAAGTGCTGGATCGTTTGGAGCGTCGCCTGATTCAGTTGAAGGTGGAATCCCAGGCACTGAAGAAAGAAAGCGACGAAGCGGCGATGAAGCGTCTGGAGAAACTCCAGGAGGAAATCGTCCGTCTCGAACGTGAGTACTCGGATCTGGAAGAAATCTGGAACTCGGAAAAAGCCGAGGTACAGGGTTCTGCTCAGATTCAGCAGAAGATCGAACAGTCGCGTCAGGAGCTGGAGGCCGCGCGCCGTAAAGGCGACCTCAATCGCATGGCCGAATTGCAGTACGGGGTGATCCCGGATCTGGAACGCAGCCTGCAAATGGTCGATCAACACGGCAAGAGCGAAAACCAGTTACTGCGCAGCAAGGTGACTGAGGAGGAGATCGCTGAAGTCGTGTCGAAGTGGACCGGCATTCCGGTGTCGAAAATGCTCGAAGGCGAGCGCGACAAACTGATGAAGATGGAAAGCCTGTTGCACAAACGCGTTATCGGTCAGGAAGAAGCCGTAGTTGCCGTGGCTAACGCCGTGCGGCGTTCGCGTGCAGGGTTGTCCGACCCGAATCGTCCGAGCGGCTCGTTCATGTTCCTAGGCCCGACCGGTGTCGGTAAAACCGAGCTGTGCAAGGCGCTGGCCGAATTCCTCTTTGATACGGAAGAGGCGATGGTGCGGATCGACATGTCCGAGTTCATGGAGAAACACTCCGTGGCGCGTCTGATCGGTGCGCCACCGGGATACGTCGGCTACGAAGAGGGCGGTTACCTGACTGAGGCGGTACGTCGTAAGCCTTATTCGGTGATTCTGCTGGACGAAGTCGAGAAGGCGCACCCGGATGTGTTCAACATCTTGCTGCAAGTGCTTGAAGATGGTCGCTTGACCGACAGCCATGGCCGCACGGTGGACTTCCGCAATACCGTGATCGTCATGACTTCGAACCTCGGTTCTGTGCAGATTCAGGAGCTGGTCGGTGATCGCGAGGCGCAGCGCGCAGCGGTGATGGATGCGCTGACGTCGCACTTCCGTCCGGAGTTCATCAACCGGGTCGACGAAGTGGTGATCTTCGAGCCTTTGGCACGGGATCAGATCGCGGGCATTACCGAGATCCAGTTGGGCCGTCTGCGCACTCGTCTGGCCGAGCGCGAGCTGAAGCTGGAACTCAGCCCGGAGGCGATGGACAAGTTGATCGCCGTTGGTTACGACCCGGTGTATGGCGCACGTCCTTTGAAACGGGCGATTCAGCGCTGGATCGAAAACCCGCTGGCGCAGTTGATCCTTTCGGGTCATTTCATGCCAGGCGACACGGCGACCGGCAAGGTCGAGAACGACGAAATCGTTTTCAACTGAGTCCAGGCGCCAATGAAAATTGGCAGGCCCTACATCGTAGGGCCTTTTTTTTCGTTAGGCTGTTGAACTCAAAGGAAAAGGCTTGTAAAGTGCGCCCCGCAGTCAGTCGCCAAGACGGTCTCAGCTCACTGAGTTGAAATCTGAAATAAGTTGCAAATCATTAACTTGAAAGCAATTTAGGGGGTTGACAGAGGTGTTCTAGGTTGTAGAATAGCGCGCCTCAGACACACGAACGCAGCGATGCGAACGAGTGACTGGAAGCAGTAAGTTTCACCGTTGTAAATTGAAATATGTAGTTCCGTGATAGCTCAGTCGGTAGAGCAAATGACTGTTAATCATTGGGTCCCAGGTTCGAGTCCTGGTCACGGAGCCAATTTCAAGCCGGGGTATAGCGCAGTCCGG
>NZ_VCNJ01000007.1 GCF_005938625.1 Pseudomonas fluorescens | reverse complement strand
ATCCCCCTCCCGCCGACGGGCCGTGTGGTAATTTTTTTTGCAAAGCTCGGGCGATGTGCAATTTGGGACAAACCCAAGCCTGCCGGGGATCGGGATGGGATACATCGCATTTACATGGATTGAAAGATTGTGCAAAGAATTGCAGCGGCTTGGCGCGGCGTTCAAAACGATCCCGGTTGGTAGCCTTTTTCTAGAGGCCACGTCCTGCGCGGAGTTCGGCTTGAAAACAGTTGATTTCCGACGTTTTCGATTTCTCAATAGCTCTCATTCTTGGCACTTTGGACGCAAGGCAAGGAGAGTATTATTTTTGCCTAAGCCCCCGTGGTATAAGGCATGCAGGGCCGCTTACGCATTGCACAGTTTTACCAGCGGAGAGTTGCTGATTTCAGTCGATCAAATAGCCTCTTATGGATTCGGGTTAGCCCAGCACCAACCACGTTGCCCGTTCAAGTAACGTGGAAGGCGAGAGGCTCAGACAACCTATGCTTTAACCAACCGAGAACTCGATTTTGCCAATTTTATTGGTTGATTTTTTCTTGGTCAGTCTGCTGATTAGGTCTGATGGAGAAAGATATAGGTTTTTTCTACCATCTTTTGTGTTCATGAAAAGCTTCAAGTCACATAACCCATTAAGATGAGTTCTGGCTGTGTTTTCCGAAACATCATAACTGCTTGATACCTCCTTGACTGTGAATATTCTGCCAGGTTCCTTTGCTCCTTTTTTTACTAGATCCTTCTGAATAAAGTTAAGCAGTGAGTTGTATTTTGTTGTTTCCAAAAGCTTGACAACTTGTTGGAACTCATTGGATCTGCTTTCTAAGTAGGTTTGCAGTTCCTCAAAGGCTTTAAGAATGATTTCAACTTGGAAGTCTATAAAGTAGGTTAAATCGTTCTGGTCCTTCTCTGTGTACAGGTACGATAAACCGTATCCCTTCGGATCATCTTTAAGAAGTTTGCTGATTGAGACATACCTAAAGAGCTCGTAGTCGCACTTCAGCATGTACCAGTAAAAAAGAGCTCTAGCGGTCCTGCCGTTGCCGTCTCTGAACGGGTGTTCATATCCGATCATGAAATGGAGGATAATAGCTTTGATGACTGGGTGTAAAAATTCGCAGCCGTCATCACCCGAGTGATCTCTGTTCGCAAATGCGCACAGGGCTAATAAGCGATCAGGTATCTTTTCAAAAGATGGGGGTTGATAGGCTATCTCATTGTCATTATCTGAGACATAAATATCGTTGCTTTCCCTAAAGGCGCCTGGAATAACGCTGTTTTCGGTAGTGCCGTGTGTTGCAATCTTATGAAAATCTAAAATCAAGTCTAATGTAAGTGGAAGATCCCTAGTTTGCTCTGCCTGCTTTAAAAGTAGGTAGTTGTTTAAGATCATCCTCTCGTCTTCATCTAGAGGGATACGATCTTCCTCTAGCATTTTCTTTGCGACTTCCCTAGTTGTAGATGCCCCCTCAAGCTGAGCGCTTGATATTGCTTCCTCCATGATTAATGAGGACACAAGGAATTTGCTTTGCAGGCTATCAGGAGCTTTGGTTCCTGCAATGGCGGCAACACTTCCACCTGCAAGTTTTACAATTCTATGCAGTTTAGAGTCCACAGAGTGCGGTATGCAATAAGTGAAAACTTCTTTGCTGTCACTTAGCAATGCCAAAGGTTTCATCTGCATATATCTTTTAAATTTTACGGCGTACCAAATGTCTGTCGCTTCCGCCCTTGGTACCCGCCATTTAAATTTATCCCAATGGAGATAGTTACCTTTCGCGTCAGTTACATCATATTTGTCAAAGTACTTACCGATTTTTTCAAAATCGATTTTCCCCGGATTGAATTTTGGAGCCCGCTCTACACTAGGCTTTGCCATGACATTTCTCAATTTTAAAAATTTGCGTTTTGATGCTTCGATATTGGCATAGTTATGCCCAAAGTCAAGGCGCTCAAGCGGCTTCATTCCGCTCCGTACGAGCCAGCGTGAGCAAGGCTCCCGCACGCTTCTGAAGCTTATTTTACGGGGTCGCCACACCGTATTCGAGATTGCTCATCTCATAGCAAGGCTTGCAGAATTGGCTGATGCTAAATTTTTCTACATTGCGTCGAGCTTCGACAGTTCAAGGTGAACACCTAGGCATGGTAGCAGTGGTGCTCGCGCCAAAAATTGCTTGAGGGCAACAGCGGCTTAATCCCTCTCTATCGCTCGTAAACGCGCTAAACCCTGATTGATGAAGCCAGCATTCTCACCAATTCGCTCAAGTGCCACGCGGGCATTTTCCCCTACGGTCTCGCATCCCTGCTGCTCGACTAACAGCACCAATTCCATCAGCGCAGCTTCGAGGCCGAGCTGATTTTCGTACATTTTTTCGAGGACGACGGTAAGGGAATATTCGCTGGCCATGCATTCGACTCCATTCGGAAAGCAGGAAGCATAGCAGGGCACCTGAGGGGGGAATTTCAGTTCGAGGCTGGGAAAAAGGTAATTTTGGTAAGCCGATGCGAAAAAATGACTGCAGCCCTTATAGGACGTGGCTTCAACGTATTACCTTTGAAGGTAATATTAGGTAAGGGAAGAGGTAATATTTTGCTAAGTGATTGATTTTAAAGGCTTTCGTAGGAGCATGAAATTACTACGACTAAGGGTAATTTTCTAACTCCTCTATTACCCTTTTATTACCTTTGAATAGGTCGCATAAACTATTGATTCTATTGAGTTTTATCGTCGATAAAAAAGGAAATTACCAATATTACCTTTTTCCCAGGGGTCAACCTGAAAACGGGGCGAAGCGAAGACGGGGAGGTTTGCTGGCCTTTCATGCACGCGGTTTTAACTATCACAAAGGCTCGCCTTTGCCGACGATAGACAGTGCTGGGATTGGAGCCGAGAACCGCTGCTTAAAAATTGCTAACGCGGTCGGCAGAAGGGATGGGAGGAGGAGGGAGGAAAACAGAACTGGTACGCAACTGGTACGTGGGCTGGCGGCGAGGTGTTCGTCCCTTTATTTGCGGGAGGTAAAAGAAGTATCAGTCCGATCCATCATCGGAGCGACGGAAAGCGCACGGAAAAAACCGCTGTGTGCTCTGCACTGGTGACAGCATTTAAGTCGATCAGCGTGCTCGTAGAGCCTTGCCAAACGGAAAAGACGTGAAGCCTGTTCCTGCAGTCCTAAGCCTACACTCCCTTGCGCCACCCCCTACACGTAAGACAGAATCCCCCGGCTTGTGCGTCTAGCCCGCAGGTTCTATCGTCCCAAAGTCACTGAAAACCAGTGATCGGGTTTGGTAGCCCGCTTCGTGTCTAGATGCATCGCACCACCTAATTCAGTCGCTTTCCCAGGACTAGGATTTCATGGTGGTCATGCGTGGGGCCCATTCGTGGGCGCCGGGTTCTAGTGCGACCGGTCTACCAACCCGCGTATGGCCGCCACCCATCGTTTGGTAGCGTGGGTGATGGCTTCTTTTAGTAATCGCGCTAGAGGTTCCATCTATGTTCAAGGTCACGCCCAACCCGCCGGAAACCGATCCCGCATCCCCCTACGAATCCCTCAACTCCAAAAAACTCCACGAAGCCGCCGAGCGCGCGCTCGATCACTACCTCCTTCCCGCCGGGCACATCATGGCCAGCGTCAACGAGCCCGAGCGCATGTTCTTCGTAAACCCAAAGTACGACTCGGAATCCCTGCTGGCCAATGCCAGTGAAACGCTGAGCTCCGCCTCGGAAATGCTCAACAACTTCGCCGCAGCACTCGACCCCTCGCACCGCAAAACCGCGCTGGGCATTGCGCAGGTGGTGATGCTGGGCGAGTTGGCGGTGAATCAGGCGTTGGATAACGTTGAGGTGAAGGCGTAAATCAGCTCCCTTTGTGGCGAACGGCTTAGCCGTTGCCACGGAGGGGCCGTTGGCACTGAGCAAAACAGCCGGGAGGAGGGTGAGTAAATGGACAGGGTGATGGCCATTTAGTAGCATCCCGCGCCTTTACTCAGGAGTCGCCGCACCATGGAAGCTACATCGTCCCAAGCTTGGTACAACACTCGTCCCGCCGTTGTCTTCATGGCCGTTTTTTATTGCTTTGTTGTATTGATTCAGGCCGGTCTGTGGGTGGCTCATGACGGGTTTCAGCAAGCGCGGGAAGGGGATATTTCGTTCCTGATGTTGTTGAACGTCTGCGTGGTGGCATTGTTGATGTTTGTCGGCGGCTTGCTGTTGCTGGCGAGAAAGAAGATCAGTTCACTGTGCTTTGTTCTGGCGTTGATCCTGGGAATTGCCTTTTCTCTGTCGCAGATGAACAGCGGTTCGGTTGTGCATCTGCTCACTCTGTCGATGTTCAAAGAATATGCACTGGTGTTTGGTATCTGGGTGTACAGCCTGCAATTGCGCACGACCGGCTACTTTGCCGCTAAATAACCCCCTCTGCATTGCCCGTAGCGCCCTGTTGGCTGAATAGGCCGGGCGCTTGATTATCAGCTATTTACGTGAAGAGAATTTATGTCTGCTCCTGATAAGCCGAAGCTGCCGCTGCAAGCATTTGTGATGTCGTGCCTGGTGGCCGGCTGGGGTCTGGTGTATGCCGGTCAGGTGAAGTGGGCGGTGCGTGTTGCCGCTTTGCTCTATCTCGGTGTGATTTTACTCGGTGTCTGCGGGGTGCCTGCCACGCCAGTGGGCCTGTATGTCTTCGCTACGTTTATTGTCCTGGTGAAACTCGGCTCGGCCACGGCAGCAGCGATATCGGTGCGCAAAAACGATAGTCCAGTGGCGAGTCCAAGTACTCGTTTCCATGTACTTTACGTGGTGGCGCTGGTCATTCTCACGCTGGTTCTTTTGGGGCCATTGCGAGGCCCGACGCTGGGCTTCAAGACTTACTTCATCCCCTCTGGCTCGATGGTTCCGACCCTTTCGATCGGTGACTATATCGTCACCAAAATGCGCATCGACGCGCCGCAGGTGGGCGACATTGTGACTTATCGCTACAACGGCACCGAGGCGGTCAAACGTGTGGCGGCGGTGGGTGGCGATACCTTGTCGATTGTTGACGGTAAGGTCATTCGCAACGGCGAAAATATGGGGCTGTTCTTTGCGCCGCCAGAGCGCGTGAAGGATCCTCGTTATCTGCAAACGCCGCAGACGGTGGTCGAGAAGGATCATGTTTATCTGCTCGGTGATAACCGCGATGTCAGTAACGACAGCCGCTTTATGGGCCAGGTCGCACTTGAGGACATTACCGGTAAAGTCACCGGAATCTGGTTTTCAGAGGATCGATCGAGGATCGGCACAGCCTTTCAGTGAGACCAAAAGCCGTCACTTTAAGGTGACGGCTTTCACTCGCAGATCTAGCCAAACTGACTCGCGGACTCAACCGCAGATTTAGGCTTCCTCAACCGCGTCAACTGATAAGCAATCGCCAACCAGACAAACCACCCCGGCATCACCATCAACGCAATCCGCGTATCAGGCCGCAACGCCAGCAACCCCAGCACAAACCCCAAAAACGCCAACGAGAACCACGCCATCGGCACACCGCCGGGCATCTTGTAAGCCGACTTCGCATGCAGATCCGGACGTTTTTTCCGGTAGGCGATGTAAGACGCGAGGATGGTCGACCAGGTGAAGATCACCAGAATCGCCGACACGGTGGAGACGATGGTGAACGCGGTCATGACTTCCGGCACGATGAACAGCACCAGCACGCCGACCAGCATCAACAGCGTGGTGAACGCCAGGCTCAGCAGCGGCACGCTGTTGTTCGACAGTCGGCGGAATATGCCGGGTGCGTTGTCCTGATTGGCCAGCCCGAACAGCATGCGGCTTGAGGAAAACACGCCACTGTTGGCCGATGAGGCCGCCGAGGTCAGGACCACGAAGTTGACGATACCGGCCGCTGCGGGAAACCCTGCGACGAGGAATAGTTCGACAAAGGGACTTTTGACCGGGGAAACCTGCTGCCATGAGGTCACGGCAATAATGCAGGTTAGTGCCAGGACGTAGAACAGAATGATCCGCAGCGGAATGGAGTTGATTGCCTTGGGCAGGGTCTTCTCCGGCGAGCGGGTTTCGGCGGCGGCGGTGCCGATCAGTTCGGTGCCGGCGAAGGAGAAAATCGCCATTTGAAATCCGGCGAAGAAGCCGAACAAGCCATTCGGGAACGCCGCTTGTTTGTCCACCAAATGACTCAGGGACGCGGTGACGCCACTGGGCGAGACGAAGGAGCTGGCGATCAGCACGGTGCTGACGGCGATCAGGGTCACGACGGCGATGATCTTGATGATTGCGAACCAGAACTCCACTTCACCGAACAGCCTGACGGTCAGCACGTTTAGCGCGAACAGGGTCGCGAGCATGCCGACGGCGGGTATCCACGCCGGTACGTCGGGGAACCAGTACTGGAAGAAGCCGCCAACCACGACGGCATCGCCGATCACCGCCACGCTCCAGCTCAGCCAGTACGACCAGCCGAGAAAGAATGCCGCGCGCGGGCCAAGGTAGGCACCGGCGAAGTCGGCGAAGGTTTTGAAGTTGAGGTTGGACAGGAGCATTTCGCCCATAGCGCGCATGACGAAAAACACAAACAGGCCGATGATCATGTAGATGAGGATGATCGACGTCCCGGAGAGGGCGATGATTTTCCCGGAGCCCATGAACAGGCCGGTACCGATGGCGCCGCCCATGGCCATTAACTGGATGTGACGATTGCTGAGCGTGCGCTGCAGCGCGGGCTGTTCGAGCAGCCCGGAAGGGGTCGATTTCATTGCAAAACCTCTTGATTTTATGTTTTTGAGTTTTGGCAGAAAGTAGGTGTCGAGCGTTCTTGTTAGAGGTGCAGCGGCTGATCACAAGGTGAATCGCCCCCTGTGGCTTGGGGGCGACAGTTAATGATCAACTGACGGTGCGCAGACGCGAGGCTTTGGCCGGTTGCGGATTGAGCAGTTGAAAGAGGTTTTTGATGTTGGCCGGTGTCGGCACCAGGTGGATGCGCTGGCCGATTTGCTGTGCCTGCGCCAGGTCTTTCAGGTAGCGCAGTGAGGAAAAGTCTTCCAAGGCAAAACCCACCGAGTCGAACACCGTGACCTGCGTGTCGTTCTCGCGCCCGGCCACTTCGCCCAGCACAATCCGGAAAAACTCGATCACCGGGGAATCGGCGTCCAGTTGCTGAATGTCGCCCTCGATGCGGGTTTGCGGCTCGAACTCGACGATGACCCGGGCGTTGCGCAGGATGTCAGCGTGCAGTTCGGTTTTACCCGGGCAGTCACCGCCGACCGCATTGATGTGCATGCCGGGCTCGATCATGTCGGGCGTCAGAATCGTTGCGTAGGCTTTGTCGGCGGTGACTGTGGTGACGATGTCGGCGCCCTTGACCGCGTCCTTCACCGAGCTGGCCAGAATCACTTCGATTTCCGGGAATGCGGCGAGGTTGTGCTTCAACTTGAGTGAAGCGTCGCGATCAATATCGAAAATGCGGATCTCGTTGATGCCCAACATTTCATGAAAGGCCAGCGCCTGAAATTCGCTTTGCGCACCGTTGCCGATCAGGGCCATCGAGGTCGCACCCGGGCGAGCCAGCGATTGCGCCACCAGCGCGGAGGTGGCTGCGGTGCGCACGGCGGTGGTCAAGGTCAGTTCGCTGAGCAGGGTCGGATAGCCACTCTGCACATCCGCCAGCAGACCGAAGGCCATGACCGTCAGCAAATTCTGCTGGCCGTTGTTCGGGTGGCCGTTGACGTATTTGAACGAGTACTGCTGGCCATCGTCGGTGGGCATCAACTCGATCACGCCGTCTGCCGAATGGTTGGCCGTGCGCGGCGATTTATCAAACTGTGCCCAGCGTGCGTAATCCGCTTCGATGTAGCCGGCCATTTCGCGCAGGGCGCGGCGGATACCGACTTGGGTGAACAGGCGTGCAGCATCATCGACATCAATAAAAAGCGTCATGGTCTTATTCTCCGATTCAGACATTGAAAGGCTGTAGAGCGCGGGCTGGCTCAGCTGCGTTTGCTCTCGAAACCGTGCAGCACGTTGACGGCATTGATGCCGATTTCATCGACCATGTAGCCGCCCTCCATCACGAACAGGGTCGGGCAGCCGACGCTGGCGATCAGTTCGCCGATGCCGATGAAGTCCTCGCTTTCCAGCAGGAAGTGGCTGATGGGGTCGTCCTTGAACGTGTCGACACCGAGGGAAATCACCAGCACTTCAGGCGCGAACTGCTGGAGCTTTTTGCAGGCGTGGAGCAGGGCGTTGCGATAGCTCTCCCAGGTGGTGTTTTTCGGCAGGGGATAGTTGAGGTTGTAACCCTCGCCGACACCCGCGCCGACTTCGTGGCTGTAGCCCGAGAAGTACGGATAGGACACCGCCGGTTCGCCGTGCAGCGACACGAACATGACGTCGCTGCGCTGGTAGAAAATGTTTTGCGTGCCGTTGCCGTGGTGGAAGTCGACGTCCAGCACCGCGACGCGTTTGGCGCCTTGGGTGATGGCTTGTTGCGCGGCAATGGCGGCGTTGTTGAGGTAGCAATAACCGCCCATGTATTCACGCGCGGCGTGATGGCCGGGCGGGCGGCACAGGGCGAAGGCACTGTCGTGGCCTTCATCGAGCAGGGCCAGGCCGGTGAGGGCGATATCGGCGCTGGTTTTCACCGCTTGCCAGGTCGTCGCGGTAATGGGCGAACCGGCATCCATGGCATAGAAGCCGAGCTTGCCGTCGATGAACGTCGGCACGTGCTCGCCGGCCAGATCGCGCACCGGCCAGACCAGCGGCAAGGCGTCGTGAGTGCGACCGGTTGCGCTCCATTCGCCCCAGGCAGTTTCGAGAAAACTGACGTAACGCTCGCTGTGCGCGTTGACGTAGCACGAGCGATCAAACGCGCGCGGTTCGACGATCTGCCCAAGGCCGACCTGTTTGACGCGGTTGTGCACGGTGTCGGCGCGACTCGGTTGTTCGAACGACGGTTTGAGCACGCCGTCCTTCAATTCGGTGCCGTGGTGCAAACGGTGGGAATCACTGAAAACTGTAAACATTCTGCGCATCCGTTATTGTTAGCCAGTGCAAATATTCTGTTCCGGCTGGGCTGCGCTTTCTTTGCTTTTTGTTCGTGATTCAGTCGATTATTCGGGCGTTTTTACTCAAGAGTGGCGTCATGCAGAAAAAAATATCCAAACGCATCAGCCTCGACGAGACCGACCTGGCGATTCTCGAGTTGTTGCAGGAGGACGCCAGCATTTCCAACGCTGAACTCAGCGAGCGGCTGTCGCTGAGCCTTACGCCGTGCTGGCGGCGGCGCAAGCGCATGGAGGAGGCGGGGGTGATCAAGGGCTATCAGGCCAACCTTGATCGGCGAATGCTTGGGCTGGATATCATGGCGTTTGTGCACATTCGTTTTTCCACCCATGCCGACCACGCGCCGGACGCTTTCGAGGCGGTGATTGCGCAATTGCCGCAGGTGGTGGCCTGCCACAAGATCACCGGTGATGCCGATTATGTGTTGCAGGTGTTGGCGGAAGATCTTGATAGCTACAGCGACTTTATCGAGCAGGTGCTCAGGCGTCAGGTGGGGATTGCGTCGATCCAGTCCAGCCTGGCATTGCGCGAGGTCAAGACCGGGAGCCGTATTGCGATCCCCAAGCCCGGCAAAGACTGATTGCGCTGGCGTCTTTTCAGCTTGCAGTGATCCGCTCGATCACAGGCGCCAAAGCGGGGCGCTTGTGTTGCCATTCCTCTTTGGTAATACCTAGTAGAACAACGTCGATCCGCGCACCATCCCTGGAGATGTTCTGCCGTCGCACACCTTCAATTTCAAACCCGAACTTCTGATGCATCTTCACCACCGCCGCGTTCATCGCCAGCACTTCGCAGTTCAGCTTCTCCAGCCCCGCCCCGCCAAACGCGTAGTCAAGCATCCAGAATTCAACGACACTGCCCAAGCCCTTGCCCTGCAACCCCACGTCCAGATAAAACGCCCAATCCGCGGTCCTGTGCAAAACATTGATCGCATTCAATGAAACAACCCCCACTGCCTGCTCATCCTTGATCACCACAAACACTTGCTGGCGCGGATTACCCTGCAAAGAGTTCATCCAGTTGGCATGTTCCTGCTCACTGATTTCATGCGAGGTGTACATGAATTTGCGTACGTCCGGTTGATTGCGCAGGGTGCGGACGTGGGCCTGGACAGCGGGGCTGGCGTCGGTGAGGGGCAGGAATTGCATGGGGATGTCCTTGTCGGCGGGTAAGCGATTCTGAACCGGCGCTGTCGATCAGCAAAGTTTCATCTTGCCGTGTGCGGCGCAGGCCTAGGATGTTGGCACAAGATCGTCGTTTTTCATCCCGAGGGGGAATCGTGCCATGAGCGCCAATGTCGTCAAAGTGCTGTTGATTGCTGCTGTGTCGGTGTTGAGTGCCTGTTCGGGCGCGGGTGGTTTGACCACCACCAGTTGTTTCTCCAGCGACTGTCAGTCGCCCCAGGGGCGTAATGCCAATACGTTGAAGTTTGGCGGCAACAGTATCGGCAGCAGTCTCAATCAGTACAGCTCCGGGATGTTGCATGACGATTGAGGTTTACTGCGCGGCAGGTACGGCAATCCATTCGCTCAGGGTCTGCTGATATTTACCGGTGACTTTGCTCAAGTGCAGCCACTGATCGACGTACAGTTTCCAGCTGATGTCATCGCGCGGTAGCAAATAAGCCTTCTCGCCATATTGCATGTACTGATGCGGATTCACCGCGCACAAGCCCGGTTTGAGTTTCTGCTGATACAGCGCTTCCGAGGCGTCGGTAATCATCACATCGGCCTGGTTGTCGAGCAGTTGCTGGAAGATCGTCACGTTGTCGTGCAGGGCCAGTTGCGCCTTGGGCAGGAAGGCGTGGACGAAGGCTTCGTTGGTACCGCCGGCGGGTTCGACCAGGCGTACGGCGGTCTGGTTGATCTGATCGACCGTCTGGTACTTGCTGACATCGGCGCAGCGCACCAGCGGGATCTTGCCGTCGGTGTCGAGGGTGTTGCTGAAGTAGGCTTTTTTCTGCCGCTCCAGCGTCACCGAGATACCGCCCATGCCAATGTCGCATCTGCCGGCCTGCATGTCCGGCATCAGGGTTTTCCAAGTGGTTTGCACCCATTGGACTTTGACCCCGAGGCTGTCAGCCAGTGAGCGAGCCATGGCGATGTCGATGCCTTCGAAATCGCCGTCGGTGCGTTTGAAGGTGTAGGGCTTGTAGTCGCCGGTGGTGCACACGCGCAACTGGCCTTGTTGCTGGATGGTGTCGAGATGCGAAGGGAGTTCCTGAGCCTGAACGGCGGTGGCCAAAGTTAGCGCACCGCAGAGAGTCATCGTGCTTTTTAGAATTGTCATTGAGCAGGGGGCTTCTGAAAGGGAAGGTGACCCAGTGTAGTAAAAGCCTCTCGTGAGTGTCATCAGAACGGGTCGCTGATCGGCGGATGACTGTCTTGGCCGCTTCAGCAGGCGAGATGATCCGCCAGATCCCGCGCCTGTTGTGAAGCCGCGAGGCGCGCCTGACGATCGATGTCTTCGCCGAGAATGGTCTTTTCGACGCGCAACTCATGCACATCGCTGATGCCGATAAACTCGAGCCACGCGGCCACATAGGGTTTCTGAAAATCGAAGCGTTCGGCGGGTGTGGCCGATTGCGCCGAAAAATCCATTCCGCAGGCATAGGCGCCCACAGCAGTTTTGTTTTTCAGCAAACCTTGCAGACCATGTTCTGGGTCGAAGCTGAAGAGAATGTCTTTCTGCGACACCAGGTCGATGAAGTGTTTGAGCTTGTAGGGAATGCTGAAATTCCACAGCGGCACCGACAGCACAATCAGGTCGGCACGATGCAGGTACGCGGCGAGGTGCTTGAGTTCATTCCATGCCGATTGCTGGGCCGGCGTCAGCGGCGTACCACTGAGGCCGGCGTACTTGGCGTTCATCGCTTCTTCGCCGAACTCCGGCAGCGACATGCCCCACAGATCCAGAGTTTCGACGTGGGTCTGCGGATGATGTTGCAAATAGCGATCGATAAAACTGCGCGCCACTTGCAGTGAGGCGGAGCGCTGTTTGCGCGGTGAGCATTCGATGTGCAGAAGGGTGGTCACGTGAAGCCTCGGCAGTCGGGGGAGTGAGTGCGAGGCATTGCAACATAGCTCGTTTCAAACTATAAATTGTGAATAAATCGGCCATTGATCACGTATCTCACTATGTTTGACGCCTTGTTGCTCAAGACCTTTGTCACCGTTGTCGATGAGGACGGCTTCAGTCGTGCCGCGGAAAAACTGCATCTGACCCAGTCGGCGGTCAGCGGTCATCTGCGCCGACTCGAAGAACAAGTCGGCAAGCCGCTGCTCAAGCGCACCACCCGTTCTCAGCAACTCACCGCCGACGGCGAGCGTTTGATCGCCTGTGCGCGGACGATTCTGGCGTTGAATCGCGATGCCTGGGCGCAGCTCACGCGCACGCCGTTTCAAGGGCGGATGCGGATTGGCGTGTCCGAGGATTTCGTCGAGGCGCGGTTGTTGCGCGCATTACAGGATTGCGCGGCGCAGCACCCGGGTATGGAAATCGATGTGCAGGTGAACATTCCGGGGACGTTGCTGGGGCAGATGCAGCAGGGCGATCTGGAGATGGTCATCGGTTCGCTATGTGAAACCGGCGAATCGGGGCGGTTACTCTGGCAGGAACCACTGGTGTGGGCGTGGGCCGCGCAACCCGTGACTCACCTGCCAACGCCATTGCCGCTGGCGCTGTTTCCCGAGCCGTGTCCGTATCGCGAAGCTGCGTTGACGCGTTTGGCTCAGGCGGGCATTTCCCAGCGTACGGCGATGTTGTGTTCGAGCACCGCCGGGTTACGTGCGGCGGCGTTGTCCGGGTTTGCCGTGGCGCCGATGCCGCTCAGTCAACTGGGGCGGGAGATGACCGCGCTGGGCGCGGAACAGGGCTTGCCGGCGTTACCGGATGCGCAGTTCCGCTTGTTTGTCGCGCCTCACGCTGAGCCGCAGATGATCGATGCGCTATCGCAGGTGATCGTCGAGTTTTGCTCGGCGCGGCGGCAGTGACGCAGATTACAGGCCAAGACCTTCTTGCACCGCCACCAACAGATTGTTTTCGGTCAGTGCGATGGCATCCAGCTGCTGACCTGTTTCAATCGACTGCATCCACCAATGGCTTTCACCGTGCTCATCCACGGTACGCAGCAGATAAGTGTCCGTGGCTGACGGGCTGATCTGCACCCGCCCGGCGCCATCCTCGGTAAACCGCGCAATGGGATCAAATGTCAGGGTTTGATGATTGGCCTCGATCACCAGTTGATCGATGGCGTAATCGTGGGTTTCGCCATCGGGTGAGCTTTCGCAAACGTGGGTCGGATTGCGCCGAATCTTCAGGCCGACTTCAGTCACCGGTTGCAGCCACGCCTCGATGCGGTGGTACAAGTCGTACACCTGCGCCGGCCAGCAATCGATCTCCAGCGTGGCATCCGCGTGGGTGTGCCGGGTTTGCTTGAGTTTGGCGGCGAGTTCGTCTGCTTTACTCATTTCGGATCCCTTGGTTTGATGTCTGCCTGTTAATCGTAGACCTTTCAACGGGGTACGGTGTTGCCTTGCGTCATGCGCCTGCAACACAAGCGTGTCGAAATCAGCGCTGGCCAAGTCTGGTCAGGATCGAAAACCACGGACGCAGGCGTCCCAAGGAGCGGGTAGATGAAAAAGCTGTTTACAATTTTGGCAGTGATTGCGCTGACGGCCGGTAGCATCGGTTTGAGTTCGGCGCGGCAATCGCAGTCGAGCAAAGCCCAGGCGGAATCGGTGGCGGGGGTATTCGATTACTACCTGCTGACGCTGTCCTGGTCGCCGACGTTTTGTCTGACCCACAAAGATGACTCGCAGTGTACGGGCAAGGGCTACGGCTTCGTGCTTCACGGGTTGTGGCCGCAATACGCCAAGGGTGGCTGGCCGGAATCCTGCCCGCCGCTGACCACGCTGAACGCGGCGCAAACCAGCAAAGGTCTGACGCTGTTCCCGACCAAAAAACTGCTCGACCACGAATGGTCCAAACACGGCACCTGCAGCGGCCTCGGCGCGATGGGCTATCTGGATGAAGCGGACAAAGCCGTGGCGGCGGTGAAAATCCCCGATGAGCTGCAACCGTTCAGCAGCTCCTACTACTTCGAAGCTCAGGAAATCGCCGACCTGTTCCGCAAGGCCAATCCGGGCATTCCAGCCGATGGCATCGCCGTCATTTGCAGCGGCCCGGAACTGTCGGAAGTGCGCGTGTGCATGGGCAAGGATCTGCAGTTCGGCGCCTGTGGCAAAGGCGTGAAAACCCAGTGCCGGGCGGGTGATATTCGGGTGCCGCCGTCGCGCTAAGCTGAGCGGTTTCCACGTATAAAAAAGGCGCCCGATCGGGCGCCTTTTTTTGCCTGAAGGTTTGAAGTACCCGACGAACTCCCGCATGCTTGCGCCCCCCAAAAGGATGACCCGCAACATTGCAAGGAGCTGTGCATGAGCGGAAAACCCGCCGCCCGCGTCACCGATCCAACCGTCTGCCCATTGCCGGGACATGGCACCAATCCCATAGCCAGTGGCTCGCCGAATGTCAATTTCGACGGTCTGGCGGCTGCGCGAATGACTGATAAATCTGCTTGCGGCAGCCCGATCACCGGCGCTGTTGCTTCGACGGTGTTCATCAATGGCTTGAACGCCGCCACGTTGGACAGCACCGGTGGTCACGGCAATGTCGTCATCGGCGGTTCAGGCACGGTGATCATCGGTGATACGGTGACAGCCGCGCCATTCAGTGGCCTGTTACCGATGCCGGTGCATTTCACTGACAGGTTGAAACTGGTCAATGACGTGACTGGTGAGCCCATGCCTGATCATCCTTACGTTATTCAGCGCGCTGACGGGCGTCTGGAACATGGGGTGTCTGACGCGAACGGATTCACCCACCAAGTCAGCTCGCATCTGCCGGAAACCATCAAGTTGTTTTTGGAGGAGTAAGGCATGACTGCTGAAACGGTAACGTGCGCGAAGGGCAACAATTACAAGCTTCACAATGAACATGCGCTGACGGACAAGAAGGATGTCAGTGACAAGCCTGTGCCGGTAGAGAGTACCAAGGCGATTGTGTTTTTTGTTGGTGGGGCAGGAGATAAGGAGAGCTATTATTTTTCGGGTCCGTATAAAAACGTCCAGTTTGCACGGCTAGAGTTTGATAAGCGTAATGAAGCGTTGAAAGATCAGGGCAAATATAAATCTGAATGGTTGGGTTACAACGAAATCAGAGGAAAACAAGATATACAAAGGCACGTTCTTAGCCTGATTCCTTACAAGAGTTGCCCCGTCTATATCATTGGTCACAGTCTCGGTGGGTGGAATGGTGCGCATCTGACAAAAATCATGTCGGAATGGGGTTACAAAGTTCAAATGCTGGTCACCCTGGATCCTGTAGGTGAAGGGGCTTTGGTCTGGTTGGGTTCGGATATTTATCGTGAGCGTCCCGATCCTGTTGCAGTTCAATGGATCAACATCAAAGCGACGCCGATACAAAGAGATCCATCAGACGGGGTTGCCGACTTTGGTAAAAAATGGATTGTCGCTTGCGGGCCTTCACTGAACGTTAATGTAAACACCAATCATGCAGACGCATTAGGGTTGTTCACTACGCGTATATCTGGCGACAAATCAGCATACGATATGTTGCACGATTCAATCATGAAGGATTTTTCGTAATGCATAAGTTGCTCCCTTACATTCTTCTGGGTGTTTGTTCCGGCTGTGCAAAAGACCACGTACAACCTCCTGCCAATCTGATTTATGTGTCAGTTGAGCGAGAGAAGTCACTGTTATACGACATCAGGTATGAGTCGGATATTGATGTTCTTGACCTCTTTGATCGAGGAGAAAGGCAGGGTATGGCCTCTGGTACGTTGGAGTGTGCGTTGGCAGATGACTATGACTTTTCAGTTGATAAAGCTATTCAGTTTTCTGCAGTTGGCGTAATTGAGTCTGAAAAAAGAGTGACAGCAAAAGCGAAATTTTCCTATCTCACCAGCGTATTCCTGGTTGAAACCTCTAGTAGCCGCAGCTCGCAGCGAGACTTGTCAGCGTCAGAACTGAACCACCTCCTCTCCAACAAACCACAGATCCCCTGCAAAGTCGTCGTCACCGCCTACGGCTACAAACCCTACTACTCAAACACCATGAACATACCCGTCGCGGATCTGCTGCGGGAAATCAACAAACCCCGATAACAGAAGCAAGGGGGATTTCAGGCGAATCCCCCCGCATCCACCCCCAACTCCCCACGCAAGAACTCCCCAAGGCCACGCTGCAACCCGCTCAACACACCCTCACGACTGACCAACGCCAATTCCGTCGGTGCCAGTTCCGGCAGATCCGTACACACCTGATGCTCAGGCAACACCGCCGACATCGGCAGCACCGACACTCCCAACCCCGAGGCCACCGCTGCTTGAATCCCGGTCAGGCTGTGGCTGCCAAACGCGACCCGCCAGGGGCGCTGGGCAACATCGAGCAAACGAATGGCGCGCTGCCGATACAGGCAGCCTTGCGGAAACAACGCCAACGGCAACACGCCGCTCGACGAATCAAACTCCGCACCCTTCGTCATGGCTCACACCCTGACCGCCACTGCGCGGGCCTCACGCCCGACAGCGCTGAACCTCGACACAGAAGCAATCATCACCGCGCGCACTGAGCTGGCGGCGTGCTTTCAACTGGCCGCGTTGCATGGCCTGGAGGAGGGCCATCTGCAATCATTTTTCGGCGATGGTGCCGGGGCATGACGATCTGTTTCTGGTCAATCCCTACGGTTATGCATTTGCCGAAGTGACCACGCAGAATCTGCTGGTCTGCGACTTCGACGGCAATGTAGTTGAAGGCGAAGGCCAGCCGGAAGCCACGGCGTTTTACATTCACGCGCGTCTGCATAAACAACTGCCGCGAGTGAAAGTCGCCTTCCACACCCACATGCCGCACGCCACGGCACTGTGCCTGCTACAAGGGCCGCCACTGTTATGGCTGGGGCAGACCGCGCTGAAGTTCTACGGGCGCACGGCGGTGGACGAGGACTACAACGGCTTGGCGCTGGACGCGTCCGAAGGCGACCGAATCGCCGGGGTCATGGGCGACGCCGACATTCTGTTCCTGAAAAACCACGGTGTGATCGTTGCTGCGCCGACCATCGCCGAAGCCTGGGACGACCTCTACTACCTGGAGCGCGCCGCGCAGGTGCAACTGCTGGCGATGGCCACGCAACGGCAATTGAAACCGGTGCCCCACGCCATTGCGCAACGGGCCTATGAGCAGATGCGCGAGGGCGATCCGCACAGTGCGCGGGCCCACCTGCACAGTGCAATGCGGCGTCTGGCCCTTCACAACTGACTAACCCTAAAGAGGCAATCGAAAATAAATCTGCGAACAGCGATCATCCAAACTCGTTGCGCGCCGATATACCTGGGCGGGACCGGGGTGTTTGCCCCGTAGATTCCGGTGGGCTACGCTCACAAACATAAGGGTTTTCCCGCTGGCGCCCTTGTCGTACCTGCCCAGGACTTGCTTTTGCCTATCCCTATTCACGATCCGCATCAGGCCCCCGGAGGCACCCTTAAACGCCTGCCGCTGCGCAAAGCGGCGGTACTGTTTATCGTTGCGGTGGGGTTGTGCCTGTCCGGCTTGCTGTACCTGCAACTGGAGCAGTCGCGGCGCCAGGATCTGGCGGTAGCGAAAGTAGCATCGAGCAACCTGACCCGGGCCATGGCGCAGCAGGCCGAGGACACCTTTCTCGCCGCCGATCTGGTGATGACCAGTCTGGTCGACTGGATTCAGGACGATGGCTACGGGGCGGCGCAACGTCCGCGCTTGCAGAAAACTTTCGCCCGGCGCGTGCAGCAACTCGATCAGTTGCACGGCATGTTTCTCTTCGACACGCAGGGCCAGTGGGTGATTACTTCGTTCGCCGATCTGCCCCGTGGCCAGGGCGTGGCGGACCGCGAATACTTCAAATTTCACCAGCAGAACGCCTCGACGCTGGCGCACATCGGCCCGGCGATTCGCAGCCGCGAGAACGGTGAGTGGATCATCCCGATTTCCAAGCGCATCAATGATCACGCCGGCAATTTTCAGGGTGTGTTGCTGGCCGGGATCAAGATGTCGTACTTCGACCGCTTCTTCGAAAGCTTCAGCCTCGATGATAAAGGCATCATGTTTCTCGGCTTGAGCGACGGCACGTTACTCGCCCGTCGGCCGTTTGATGAAAACCTGATCGGCACCTCGCTGGCGCAAGGGCGGATTTATCGCACGTTGCTGCCCGAAGCAGCGGCCGGCACGGCGATGATCAACTCAGTGGTCGACGGCGTGGTGCGTTTGTACGGCTATCGACGCTTGTCGGCGTATCCGTTGGTGGTGTCGGCGGCGACCTCGCGCGACACGATTCTCAAGGGCTGGTACGAGCGTGCGTTCCAGTCGAGTGTCATTGTCGCGTTGGTGATTCTCGGCGTGGGCCTGTTTGGCTGGGTGTTCATTCATCAGGTGCGCGATGGTGAGCGGATCGAGAAAAACCTGCGCAAGGCCCAGCGTACGCTGGAACAGATCGCCACTCACGACAGCCTGACCGGGTTGGCCAATCGACGTTTGTTCGAGCGTTCCCTGGAGATCGAATTTGCCCGGGGCGCGCGACAGGTCAGTCCGGTCAGTCTGATCATGCTCGATATCGATTTCTTCAAGCGCTACAACGATGCCTATGGGCATGTGGCGGGGGATCATTGCCTGACCCAGGTCGCTCAGGTGCTGCGGGCCTGCTGTCAGCGCAAGTCTGATCTGGCGGTGCGTTATGGAGGCGAGGAGTTTGCGGTGCTGTTGCCGGATACCGACATCAACGGCGCACTGGCGATTGCCGGGCAGATTCGGCGCAGCGTGATCGACAAGCACATCACCCACAGCGGTTCTCCGACCGGGTATCTGACGGTGAGTCTGGGCTGCTATTCGTTTATCCCCAGCGGCAATGACAGCCTGGAAGTGTTTATCCAGCGCGCCGATGCGGCGTTGTATCAAGCGAAAAATGCCGGACGCAATCGTGCGGCGGTGTTGTCGCTGGACAGTGGCCTGGCCGAGTTGATGCGCTCGGACCGCTGAACCATACGCTGACACAAACCCTGTGGGAGCGAGCTTGCTCGCGAAAGCGCAGTGTCAGGCGATGAAGATGTTGACTGATCTACCGCCTTCGCGAGCAAGCTCGCTCCCACAGGGATTTTCATCAAGCCAAGGTTATGTGAATACCCATACAACCGAGGGTTTTCACCACGGGTGGCTCTTGTTCGTTCAGCCGCCAGTGCCACCGCCCGCGCCACCAGTCCCGCCACCCGCCGAACCGGTGCCGCCTCCAGCCCCCGAGCCCGAACCGCTGGCACCACCATTGGTGCCAGTTCCGGAACCTGTGCCCGAAGAACCGCTACCGCCTGAAGGCGCGCCCGGGGTGTTGTCTGGCGGCATGGTTGTGCTGGTCGGGCCTCCGGATTTGGTGCCGGTGGCGTCAGCGCCATCATTGGCAGCGAAGCTAGCGGCCGATGCCGTGGCCAGCAGGCCCGCGAGCAGTAACGAGGTGAGTTTGCGCGTGATCATGATCCATCTCCAGAAAGGGTATGTACCTGATATTGGTCTGACGCGCCGAACCCTTGGTGCCGATTGGCTGACGAGCGGTCAGCGGGAACATCGAGTGGCCTCCTGATCTTCTCGAATATTGGCTATTTGCCGAACCCGGTACGAGGACTAACGTAGCCACACATTCACTTGCTGCCCGGAGCCACCATGAAACCTCGTACCGATTTCTACACCGCATCCCCAGACGCACTGAAAGCGATGATCGCCCTGGAAACCGCCGTTTCCAAACTGCCGCTGGAGAAAAACCTGATCGAACTGGTCAAGCTGCGCGCCTCGCAAATCAACGGCTGCGCGTTCTGCATCGACATGCACACCACTGATGCGATCAAGGGCGGCGAAACCCCGCGTCGCTTGTTCGCGGTGACCGCCTGGCGTGAAGCACCGTTCTTCAGCGACCGCGAACGCGCTGCGCTGTTGTGGACTGAATCGCTGACCCAACTGAGCCTCACCCATGCCCCGGACGAAGATTACGAAGTGGTCGCGGCGCAGTTCACACCGAAAGAAATGGTCGACCTGACCGTGGCGATCAGCACCATCAACAGCTGGAATCGTCTGGCCGTAGGTTTCCGCAAAACCCCACAAGCTTAAGCTACCCACAATCCCTTGTAGGAGCTGCCGAAGGTTGCGATCTTTTGACTTTGCTTTTTAAGAGACAAGATCAAAAGATCGCAGCCTTCGGCAGCTCCTACAGGGGGCATCAATGCCCATCCGCACTCGGCGCCGCCGGTGGTTGCACCTTGCGCATCAAGGGCACCATCGCCGTGGCGATGACGAAGCACACGCCGATCATCAAAAAGGTGTCGCCGTAGGTCTGGGTTTGCGCCTCGCGGTAGGTCAGCAACCACAACTGGCGCAGGCTGGCGGTGACGCCGACGTCGCCGCTCTGGCCCAGACTCGCGAAGTTGCCGCCGACCTGCGACAGCCACTGATTCATCGCTTCATTGCTGCTGTTCAAGTGTTCGGCCAATCGCGTGAAGTGCAGATTGGTGCGGTCATTGAGGATGGTTGCGCACGCCGCAATACCAATTGCACCGCCCAGATTGCGCATCAGGTTGAACAGGCCCGACGCATGCTTGAGGCGTGCCGGTGCCAATCCACCCAAGGTCAGCGTCACCGCTGGCGGCACCGCCAGTTGCTGGGCAATCCCGCGCAACGCTTGCGGCAGCATCAATTGTCCCGCGCCCCAGTCGTGGGTAATCGGGCTGAACTCCCACATCGACACCGCAAACAAGCCCAGACCTACCATCATGATCCAGCGCAGATCAACGCGATTGGCCAGAAAGGCATACAGCGGAATCGCCATGATCTGGAACACACCGGTGGAGAAAACCGCCAGACCAATGTCCAGCGCGCTGTAGCCGCGCACTCGGCCGAGGAACAGCGGCGTCAGGTAGATCGTGGCGAACAGGCCAATGCCGGTGACGAACGAAAAGAAGCAACCGAGGGCGAAATTGCGATCCTTCAAGGCGCGCAGATCGACGATCGGATTGGCCACCTGCAAGGTGCGGCCAATGAATGCCAACCCTGCCAAGCCACTGATCCACGCGGTAGTCAGAATGGTCTGGTCGCTGAACCAGTTCCAGCGCGGGCCTTCTTCGAGGGTGTATTCCAGGCAGCCGAGAAACAGCGCGAGAAAGACCATGCTCAGATAGTCCGCGCCTTTGAGCAGCGACAGTTCCGGCTGGTCGATCTTCACCAGCATCGGCACCGCTACAGCGACGAAAATCCCCGGCACCAGGTTGATGTAGAACAACCAGTGCCACGAGGAAATATCAGTGATCCAGCCACCGATCACCGGACCCATTGTCGGTGCCAAAGACGCGACTGCACCAATGGTTGCCGCAGCGATCACCCGTTGTTTGCCGGTGAAGAAAAAGAACGCGGTGGTAAACACCAGCGGAATCATCGAGCCGCCAAGAAATCCTTGCAGCGCGCGAAAGGCAATCATGCTCTGGATGTTCCAGGCCACACCGCAGAGCAGGCTGGCGAGGGTGAAGCCGACCGCCGACGCGCAGAACAACCAGCGCGTCGAGAACACCCGTGACAGCCAACCGGACAGCGGAATCACGATGATTTCGGCGATCAGGTAACTGGTCTGCACCCACGCGGTTTCGTCGGTGCCGGCAGACAGCCCGCCGCCGATATCGCGCAGCGACGCCGAGACAATCTGGATGTCGAGCAGCGCGATGAACATGCCGATGCACATGGTCGCGAAGGCGAATACCTTGGTCGCGGTCGCCATGTCCGCCGCATTGAATGGCTGTGCAGGGGCGGCGAGGGCGGTGCTCATGGTGCGACGGCCACGGCGCTGGTTTCCGGTTGTGCACGGGTGTCGACTTCCGCCGTTACCGACAGGCCCGGGCGCAAGTGCCCGAGTACGCCGTCAGCCGGGTCAAGGAGGATCCGTACTGGCACGCGCTGGACGATTTTGGTGAAGTTGCCGGTGGCGTTTTCCGGCGGCAGCACGCTGAATTGCGAGCCAGTGGCGGGGGCGAGGCTGTCGAGACGACCGTGGAACTCCTGACCCGAGAGCACGTCGGCGCGGATGCTCACCCGTTGTCCGGGTTTCATCCGCGCCAATTGGTCTTCCTTGAAATTGGCATCCACCCACAAACCGCTGGCGGGCACCACCGACAACTGTTGCGAGCCGGCTTGAGCATAGGCGCCAACCCGTGCGCGGCGATTGCCGATCACCCCATCGACCGGCGCGCGCAGTTCGGTGTAGCCGAGGTTCAGTTGTGCCAGATCGCGTTCGGCCCGGGCTTGCTGAAGGGCGGCGCGGGCCTGTTGTTTCTGGGTGTCGATCACCGCGAGCTGGCGTTGCGCGGCGAGCAGTTCGGCCTGCGCGCGGGCGCTGAGGGCTTGCGCGGTTTTGAAGGTGGCGTCGGCGCGTTGTGCGCTTTCCACCGACACGGCATTGGTGGTCACCAGGCGTTTGTAGCGCGCGTTGTCATCCCGCGAGCGTGCGGTTTCTGCGCCAGCGGCGTCGATGCCGGCGCGGGCCTGGCCGATCACTGCTTGTTGCAGTTGTTCGGTGGCGTCGAGGTTGGCCAGCAGGGCTTCTTCGGCGGCCACGGCGCCTTCGGCCTTGGCGAGGTTGGCGCGATAGTCGCGGGCGTCGAGGCGAATCAACACATCGCCGGCCTTTACATGCTGGTTGTCGCTGACCAGCACTTCATCGATGTAACCGGCGACTTTCGGCCCGATCACCGTAACATCGCCACCAATATAGGCATCGTCGGTTTCTTCGAGAAAACGCCCGGCCCCCCACCAATGCACGGCGTAGACCCCGGCGAAGATCAGCGCGAGCAATCCGGCGCCGGGAAGCAGCAAGCGTTTAAGCAGGGGCGGCTTGGTCTTCACCACAACAGGTTCGAGGGTGGGCATGCTGGTCATGGCGGATTACCTGGGTAAGCGGGTCGTTATTACGGCTGTAATATGACGTAGGTAATATTTAGTCGCAAATGATTTCTGACGCCGATCGTCAGTTGCTCACTTGAGCCAGTGGCCCGGGGTACTGCCGGTCATGGATTTGAAGAAGGCGATAAAGGCGCTGTCGCTGGCAAAACCCGATTCGAAAGCGCAGTAACTCAGGCTGCGCCCGGTGGCGAGCAATTCCATCGCGCGCATCAAGCGCCACTGCTGGCGCCATTGCTGATAACTCATGCCGGTTTCGCGCTGAAAGATTCGCCCGATGGTGCGGCTGCTGGCGCCGATCTGTTGTTCCAGCACTTGCAGCTCCGGCGGCAGTCGCTCGGGAGTTTTCAGCAGGGGCGCGAGTCGCTTGTCCTGAGGTAACGGCAACAGCATGGGTTGCTGCGCCGCTTCGGCGATTTCGCTCAGGCACAGGCCGAGCAGATGGACGAATTTGCCTTGCTGCCAATCGCTGGCGAAATCGGCCAGCGCCATCGGTTCCAGCACCGCCCGCAGCAAAGGGCTGACTTCAATCACGCAGACCTGCTGCGGCAGTGCAGCGCACAGTTCGGGGATCAAGTAGATGGAGCGGTAATCGACACTCTGCTGCATCACTGCGCGATGGCTGACACCCGGCGGAATCCACGCCGCCCGCGACGGTGGCAGCAGACACAATTGCTGCGCCAGGGTAATCCGCGTGCAGCCCTGTCGCGTGTACAGCAGTTGCCCGCGTTGATGGCGGTGCAAACCGGAGTCGTGATCACCCAGGGTCGAGGCGATGCCAATCACCGGTGCCTGAAAGCGATCAGCGTCAAAGGTTGCGTGGGCATCGAGCCAAGCCATGGGTTGTCCGATTTCATCGATAAATTGGCAGGATTCGGATAATACGCCACTCCTCGATTCTTAAACTCCTCGGCGGTTTATGAGAGGAGTGATGAAGCATGAACAACAGACATTTCCTGTGGCTGGCGATTGCGTTGCTGATGTTTGCGCAGATCGCGCAAACCCTGTACAGCCCGGCGCTCGGTGATATCGGGCGTGTGTTCAACGTCGACCCGCAAGCAGCGACGCAGACGTTATCCGTGTATTTCCTGGCGTTTGCCGTCGGGGTGGTGGTGTGGGGACGTTTGTGTGATCGCATCGGTCGGCGCCCGGCAATGCTCGCGGGACTGGCAATCTATGCAATTGCCACGCTTTTAGGCCTGCGGGTCAGCAGTTTCAACGGCTTGTTACTGGCGCAGATGTTGGCGGCGTTCGGTGCGGCGGTGGGCTCGGTGGTTACGCAAACCGTGTTGCGCGACCGCTTCAAGGGCGCCGAACTGGCCCAGGTGTTTTCGTTGGTGGGCATCGCGCTGGCGGCCAGTCCGGCGATTGGCTTGTTCAGCGGGGCCAGTCTGGTTCAGGCCTTCGGTTATCGCGGTGTGCTTGGTGCGTTGCTGTTGCTGGCAGCGCTGTTGTGGCTGTGGAGTTGGTACACCCTGGCGGAAACCCGGCCCCAGCCAACGCGCCATGTCGGTTTGCTCGAAACCCTCGGGCGCATGTTGCGTGACCCGGGAATCTGGCGCTCGGCGCTGTGGATTGCTTCGTTCAACGTGGCGTTGTTCAGCTATTACAGCCTTGCTCCGTTCATGTTTCAGCGGCTGGGGGTGAGCGCCAGTGTGTTCGGTTACAGCGGCGTGATCCTCGCGCTGGGCTCAGGTTTTGGAGCATGGCTCAACCGGCGTTTATTGGCGGCCGGGTTCAAGGCATTGCAGTTGATTCGCCTCGCGGGTGGCATCGCGTTGCTCGGTGGTGCGGGCGTGTGGTCGCTGCAAGGCAGTGTTGCGTTCGTTCTGCCGATGTTGCTGGTGGTGTTGGCGTTTGGCCTGGCGATTCCGAATGTACTCGGGTCGGCACTGGTCGATTACGCTGATCGACTGGGCACCGCCGGGGCGTTGTTGGGTTTGATGTATTACCTGCTTATTGGTGCAGCCCTGATACTCGCGGGCTGGTTTCAGGCCCTCGGGGAAACCCTGATAGCGTGCAGCACCGTGGCCTTGTTGCTGACAATAAAGCCAGGCAAAGCAATTGTTTAAGAAATGTAAGCGCTGTAGGAAGCGTCTTGCATTTGTGTAGGAGGGCTCCGACTATCACGATCATTGATGACATGGCATTACGCCATTTTATGATCGCAAGGATGTTGCGTGCCGTATCCGTTTCGCGCTGTTTTTCGCCGTCGCTCCCCGCTTTGCCCGCTGCTGTCGGCCTTTGTGTTGGGTGTGTGTGCCTCCTCGATTGAAGCGGCCGAACCTGCCGCGCCGGGTCAGGAAGTGCTGCGCCAGCAACAACAGCAGCAACGCGATCTGCAACAGTTGCAACTTGAGCAAAGAAAACGGCAATTGGAGCGCGGCGCGTTCGGCCCGACACCAATCACCCCGGCCATCCCGCCAACCGTTACCCCCGATGAACGTTGCTGGCCGTTGAGCGGCACGCGCATCGGCGGCGTCACGCTGATCGACAGCGACAAACTCAACGCGCGGATCAAACCGCTGCTGGCGCAGTGCATGGGCGTCGGCCAGATCAATCATCTGCTGGCGACCATCACCGCGAGCTACGTCGACAAGGGCTACATTGCCAGCCGTCCATACCTGGTCAGTGCTCCGGCAGCCGGGCAGTCGCTGGATATCCGCGTTGACGAAGGCTACATCGAGTCCATCGAACTGGCCGATCAGAGCCTGCCGGTGTCCCTCGGCGGTGCTTTCCCGAACATGCTCGGCGAGCCGTTGAACCTGCGCGATCTGGAGCAGGGCCTCGATCAGTTGAATCGCCTGCGCTCGATCGATCTCACCGCCGACATCGCCCCCGGCAGCCAGCCCGGCGCCTCGCGAATCATCCTGCGCTCACGCACCTCCGCGCATTCGCGCTGGGCCTTGAATGCCGGTTTCGACAACCTCGGCAGCGCCAGCACCGGACGTGATCGCGACACGGTCAGCCTGAGCCTCGACAGCCCGTTGCAACTCAACGATCTGCTAAGCCTCAGCGCCAGCGACACGCTCAATCAGGGCGATCGTTACAGTCGCAACGCCAGCCTCTATTACGCGATCCCTTACGGCTACTGGACCTACAGCGTGTTCGCCAGCCACGCCGAATATCGCGCGCCATTCAAACTGCCGAGTGTGACCTTTCACAGCACCGGCATCACCGATCAAGTCAGCCTGCGCGCCGACCGGGTGTTGTGGCGCGACCAGAGCCGTCAGCTCAGCGCCAACCTGCAACTGGCGCACAAGGATGTCGACAGCTATCTGCAAGACGTTCGCCTCGGCATTCAGAGCCCGACCCTGACCGTGGCCGAGGCTGGACTCAATCTGTTCTGGCTCGACCGCGCGGTGTGGAACCTCGACGTCAATTACGCCCAGGGCCTGCGCTGGTTTGGCGCCGACGATGACTCGCAGCAGCAGATCAACAACCTGCCCAAGGCGCAGTTCCGCAAGTACCGCGCCGGCCTCAGCCAGTGGCGCAACGGTCAGTTCGGCGCGCAGGCCTGGCAGTGGCAGAGCCAACTCAATTTGCAGTACAGCCCGGACCCGTTGCCGGCGATCGAACAGTTGCTCGGCACCGACGATTCGGCTGTGCGCGGCTATCGCGTCAGCAGTGCCTCCGGCGCCAGCGGCGCGATCTGGCGCAACACCTTGCGCCTGCCGCTGCGCAGTGAATGGCCGCTGCAGATCACCCCGCGTGTGGGCCTCGACCACGGCTGGATCAAGGCCGATCACGGCGCGCAGGGCCAACGCCTGAGCGGTGCCAGTGTGGGTCTGAATCTGGGCTGGAAGAACCTGCAAGTGGATGTCGATTACCAACGCGCACTCGCCACACCGAACGGTCTGCAGCACGAGCCAGAGACCTGGCTGATGCGCGTAGGCCTGCAAATCTGAACAACGCAGTGAACAAACAGCCGTCGGATCTGAGCGCGTCAGCCACGGCCAAGACTAAACGCGCAACGTGATGCCGTACTCACATGGAGACGTTTTTATGCCAGCACACACCTTTGCATTTCATCTTTCGCCTCGGGGCAAATTGCGCTGGGCGATTGCCAGCCTGTTCTTCGCCGTGCACCTGCCGAGCGCGCTCGCCGGCGGTGTCGTGGTCGCACCGGGACCCGGCGGCACCGCGCAATTGCAGACTCAGGGCGGTGTGCCCATCGTCAACATCGTCGCGCCCAACGGTTCGGGCCTGTCGCACAACCAGTTCCTCGACTACAACGTCGACCGTCAGGGCCTGGTGTTGAACAACGCCTTGCAGGCCGGGCAATCGCAACTGGCCGGGCAACTGGCGGCCAACCCGCAACTGCAAGGTCAGGCCGCGAGCGTGATCCTCAACGAAGTGATCAGCCGCAATCCGTCGGCCATCAACGGCGCGCAGGAAATCTTCGGCCGACCTGCCGATTACGTGCTGGCCAACCCTAACGGCATCTCGGTCAATGGCGGCAGTTTCATCAACACGCCGAACGCTAATCTGGTGGTCGGTCGTCCTGAATTGAATGACGGAAAACTGCAAAGCCTGAACAGCCGCGACGCCAGCGGTCAGTTGCAGATTCACAGCGGTGGCCTGCGCAACGGCGAGGGCTCGATCAACCTGATCGCGCCGCGTATCGACAGCCAGGGCGCGATCACTGCGCGCGATCAACTGAACCTCACGGTCGGGCGCAATCAGGTTGATTACGCCAGCGGTCAGGTGAAAACCGTCGACCCTGCCGGCACCACGGCTGATCAACGCATCGATGCCAGCCTGTTTGGCGCGATGCAGGCCGGCCGTATCAATATTGTCAGCACCGCCGAAGGTGCGGGCGTGCGGGTGGGTGCTGTGCAAGTGGCCGGGCGTGACGGCGTGCAAATTCGCTCGGCCGGTGACTTGAGTGTCAGCGGTGAAGCGGTGGCCAACAGCCTCGACGTGACCCGTGCCGGTATTCGCAGCAGTCAGGGCGACGTCGCTTTGCACAGTGGCAAGGACCTGACCCTGGCCGCGACTGATGTTGGCGGCCGCGACGTCACGCTCGACGCCAAACGCAACCTGACCCTGTCCACGGTCGAAAGCCGCAAGCTTCAGGAAAAGCGCGAAAACTGGAACAACAGCACCATCGGCATCACTTGGGAAACCTACGATCGCACCCAGACCGACAGTGAATCGCGTCAACACGGCAGCCAGATTATTGCCAGCCGCGACGCCAGGTTGTCGTCCGGTAAAGACAATGAACTGAAAGCCGCCAAAGTCGAAGCCGCGAAGAATCTGAGCGTGCAAAGCGCTGGCGATCTGCGCCTGACCGCCGCCACTGAAAGCCATACGCGGACTGATCAAGGCAACCACCGCAAGCACCTGTGGAAAGCCGATTGGAACAGCAGCAGCGAAGAGCAGCGCAGCGTCACCAGCCAGTTGAAGGCCGGCAATATCGCCCTGCAAACCGCCGCGTTATTGCGCTCCGAAGGCGCCGAATTGACCAGCGCCGGCGACGTGCAACTGGCCGGTAAACAGGTGGAAATCACCACGGCCACACGGACCAACCGCAGCAGCGACAACCGATATTCCGGTGACCTGGTCGGCGGTGGTTTCTTCGGCAAGACCGGCGATGCCGACAAGGGCAAGACCCAGCATCAGGGCAGCAAAATCAACGCCAGCGGCAAACTGATCGTCAAGGCTGACGACGTGCGCATCAGCGGCAGCCAGGTGCGTGGCGGCAGTGACGCCAGCGTGATCAGCGACAAGGGTTCGCTGACCATCGACGGCGTGCAGGACACCTCGTACAGCAATAATCACGACAAGGACAGCAAGTTCTTCGGCATCACCAAGGACGAGTCGCGGCAGCACGGCAAAGACAGCAGCACCGTGCGCAGCGAACTGGTGTCGGACAGCAACCTCAAGCTCAAGAGCGCCAAGGACATTGCAGTGGCGGGCTCGACGGTCAAGGCTGACGGTGCGTTGACCGCCGACGCGGCGGGCGATGTGAATGTGCATTCCACGCAGAACACTCACGACAGCACTGACACCACGCAAACCCGTGGCTTCGATGCCTACGCCAAAGAGCAAACGCCGGAGCAGTATCGCGCAGGGATTCACTACGAAGACAAACAGCAAACCGTGACCCGCAACGATGCCACTCAACAAGGCTCCAGCCTCAGCGGCGGCAGCGTGCAGGTGAAGGCGGGCGGTGACGTCACGCTCAAAGGCGCGGAGGTGAAATCCACCGCAGGCGACACGACGTTGAGCGGCAAAAACGTGTCGTTGCTCGCAGAAGCAGACAGCCACAAAACCTCCACCGACACCTCCAGCACCGGCGGCGGTTTCTACTACACCGGCGGCCTCGACCGTGCCGGCAGTGGCGTCGATTTCGCCCACAGCACTGCGCAGGATTCGACCAGCAAAACCATCGCACAGACCACGAGTGTGCAGAGCAGCGGTGGCCTGACCATCAATGCCGACAAACTCGCTACCGAAGGCGCGCAGCTCAAGGCTGGCAACGGCCTGAATGTTGCCGCCAACGAGATCGACAATCGCGCGGCCAGCGACAGCGAAAGCAGCACGCACAACGACAGCAATTGGTCGGCGGACATCGGCGCCAACGTCGAGTACAAGGACATCGCCCGGCCGATCGCGGGCGCGGTCAAGGACGTGCTCAACGGCAAGGTGCCGGACAAGGACGCACTGGCCAATCTCGGTCAGCCGAATGTCGGGATCGACGTCGCGGTCGGTCATGGCAGCGCGAGCAAAACCGAGCAGAGCAGCAACGCTGTGGTCAGCCGTTTTGACGGCGGCACTGTCGATGTGAAAACCACCGGCACGCTGCACGACCAAGGCACGCAATACAACGCCAGCGTCGGCCAAGTGAACATCAGCGCTGACAAACTGCTTGCCGACGCCGCGAGCAACATGCATAGCAGCAACGCTAACGCGGTGGATGCCAAGGTCGACGTGCGCGTCTACACCAAGACCGGTGAAGACGTGAACGTTGCTGGTAGCGGCGCGGGTGGCAGCAGTGCGTCGAGCAAGGACGGCTCTAGTGCCGTGGTCGGCGGGTATGCCGGTAGTCAGGGTGTGAACATCAAGGTCGGCGGCGATGCGCAGTTCGAAGGCAGCCGTTTCGACGGCAGGCAGGGCGGTGTGAGCATCAACACCGGCGGTGATCTGGCGCTGAATCAAGCCAACGACCGACAGAACAGCAACGACAGTAGCTTGCGCGGCAATGGCTCGCTGACAGTCGGCACCTTGCCGGGCACCGATGGCACCAACGTCGATCTCGGCGCCGGTTTCCAGCTCGATCACACCGGCAAGCAGAGCACTGACACTCAGGCCCATGTGGCGAGCATCAGCGGCAACGGTCCGGTGCAGTTGAGCAGCGGCGGCAACCAAGTGCAGCAAGGCACGAAGATCGACAGTGCTGGCGCCATCAATCTGCACGCCGGCGGCAAGCTCGGTCTGCAAGCGGCCACCGACACTCACACCGCCACCGGCAGCAATCTCGGCGGCGGCTTGAAGGGCGGCGGCAGCAAAACCAGCAGCGAGAAGAGCCGCGATCAGGGTGGCAATCTGAGTGGTAATTTCAACATCGGTCGGGTCAACGAGGATTCGCAGACCCTTACCGGTGGCCAACTCAACAGTCAGAGCGGCGTCGCACTAAGCGGTGATTCGATTCATCTGCAAGGCACGCAAGTCAGCGCACCGAACGTCAGTATCGACGCGCAGAAGGGCGGTTACGTGCAGGAGTCGGCGCAGTCCAGCGACCACCGCAATAACTGGAATGTCGCGCTGAATGCCGGCGGCAACCTCAGCAGCAAAACCCCGACCGCCGCCGATGAGAAGGCCAGCAGCGATCACGGCTTCAACGCCGGCGCCAAGGTGGGTGTGGATTACTTGCAGGGCAGCACCCAGCAGAACAGCCAGATCAAGGCTGACCATGTGGTGTTGAACAGTGCCGGTGATGCGCAGCTGGCGGGTGCGCGGATCGATGCTAAAGATGTCAGCGGCAAGGTCGCGGGTGATCTGAGCGTCGAAAGCCGTCAGGACGCGAGCAACCATGCCAAGGTCGATGTTGATCTGGGCCTGACCGCGAAGAAAAATCCACCGAGCGACAAAGAGAAACTCGCCGGCACCGACTACAAACCGACGCTGAAAGCGCAGGGTGAGTACGCGCACAAGGACAGCGTGGCGCAGGCGTCCGGGATCAGTGCCAGCCAAGGTTTAAACCTTGCTGTTGGCGGTGCTACTCAACTGACCGGCGCGCAGATTTCAGCGACGCAAGGGAAGGTCGATCTGGGTGGTTCGAAGGTCAGCAGCACTGATCTGAGTAACCGTGACTACGGCGTGAAAGCCACCCTTGATCTGCCGCATAAAGCCGAGGAAAACGCACCGAAGGTTTCCTTGGAAAACGGCAACCTGAAAGTCGGCCCGGTCACCCTGAGCGGGCATCTGGACACCCAGACCCTGCAAGCCGGGATCGACGAAAAAGGCTGATGCAATGGCCAGTGGTGGATGCACTTGAACCCGCATCCACCACCAAACCCTGTGGGAGCGAGCTTGCTCGCGAAGGCGTCCGTTCAGTCAATGCATTAAGTGACTGATGTACCGCCTTCGCGAGCAGGCTCGCTCCCACATTGTTTTGCGCCGGGCGTTAAAACTCGACTATCTTGCGCCTCTTAAATGCCATGGAGGCAACAATGAAAATAGCATCCGCCGTCTTACTCGGGACTTTGCTGATCACTCAAACATCAGCGTCTTTCGCGGATAACAGCAACGGTAAAAACCTCTATTCACAGCGCTGCGCTGTGTGCCACGGCGCCGATATCAAAGGAACAGGGCCACTGGCGCACAAAAGCAATCCGCCCACTCCTGACCTGACAACGCCTGCGTTCAAAAAACGCCTGAATGAATATCCGGGCGTGATTGTGTCGTCGATCATCCTTCGCCCCAACGGCAACCTGATTCCGAAAACATTGCAGGAGAACGGGGTAAAAATACCGCCGCACGCCTGGAGTGTTAAGGATTTGCGCGATCTGCATGAATACATGAGCGGTGTGATTTCGATAAAACGCTGATCGCGAGTTACGGCCCGGACGGTCGGTCGAGGAATCCATTGCTTCGGCTTAATGGTAACCATTACTATTCACGCCCCTTTCCTCAGCACGCCGCCCAAATCCCCAATGCGTCCCCGCAGACCCGGCTTTTTCGAGCATTACGAAGAGTTGATCGGCACCTGGACTCGTCGCCTGCGCAACCGCGCGCAGGCCGAGGATCTGGCGCACGACACCTTTGTGCGGGTGCTTGAGTCGGATTCGGCGGCGGTGCAGCAGCCTCGGGCGTATTTGCACCAGACCGCGCGCAATATTGCGGTCGACGGTTATCGGCGTGAGGATCGGCGCGGCGCCATGGAGTCACAGGCCATCGATCACAGTGAGTCGTCAATCGGCGACCCGGAGCATTACATGCATGCGATCCAGTTGGCCGACTCTATTGAACGAGCGCTCGCCGAGCTGCCGGTCAATTGCCGCAAGATCTTCGTCTGGCAAAAGATCGAAGGCCTGACCCAGGCGGAAATCGCCGAACGCCTGGGGCTGTCCAAGAACATGGTCGAAAAGTATATGATCCGCACCCTGCGGCATCTGCGTGATCGACTGGACGGGTTGCAATCGTGAATGTGCGTCATGGCAAAAAGATCGCAGCCTTCGGCAGCTCCTACAGAGGGCTGTGTGTCTTTATATTCCCGGCCAAACAGGACATTCCATGATGGATACTCGTGATTGCGCGTGCGGGCAAACAACGGTGCGCGATGATGCGGCTCGCTGGTTTGTGCGTTTGCAGGAGCCGGCCGTCAGTGCCGACGAGCAGCAGCGCTTTGACGCCTGGCTGAATGAACATTCGCAGCACCGTGACGAATTTCAGTTGCTGCAGGGCTTGTGGTCGGCGGCGGATTTGCTCCCGGCGCCACGCCTCAAAGCCCTTGTTGAAACACCGCCCACTCGCCGCGAACGGCGTCCGTTGTTGCGTTATGCCGTGGCCGCGAGTGTGCTGGCGGTGGCGCTCGGGCTGGGCTTGTTCAGTGGCTTGAATCATCCGGGGGGCTACAGCGCCGAGTTCGCCACAGCGTTGGGCGAGCGTAAACATGTGGCGCTGCCGGACGGTTCGGTGATTGATCTGAACAGTCGCAGCCGCTTGCAGGTGCGCTATGAAAAGGATCGTCGGGTCATTGATTTAAGCGAAGGCGAAGCGATGTTCAGCGTCGCCCACGACACCTCGCGACCGTTCGTGGTCGAGACCGGCAATGGCAAGGTCACAGTCACCGGCACGCGTTTCGATGTGCGTCGCGATATCGCGCAAACCCGCGTGGCTGTGGAGCAGGGCACGGTGAAAGTGCAGGGGCGCGATGCGCCGGATAATCAATTCCTGAGCCTGACTGCCGGCCTCGGCAGCCATGTCGATGCACAAGGCAAAGTCGCCGCAGCCTATGCAGTCAACCCGGCGGAACTGACGGCGTGGCGTGGCGGCAAACTGGTGTTCAACAACGCCAGCCTCAGTGAAGTCGCCGCCGAAGTGTCGCGTTATCGTGAGAAGCCGTTGACTGTCGCCAACCCGGCTGTGGCCAGTCTGCGCCTGACCAGCGTGTTCAAATCCGACAACACCGACGCCTTGCTCAAGGCCTTGCCGAGCATCCTGCCGGTGGCCGTTCGCACCCTCGCCGATGGCAGTCAGGAAATAATCGCAAAATAAAATTCAGGTTTTTTTCGAGTTCATCGTCTTCCTGTTCAACTGCAACTGGTTTGCATTAACAGCCGCACACTCTTGCGATCCACAGGACTACGTACGACGTGAAAAACACCCCTGCCAACAACAAAAAATCCCCTTGGCTGCCGCTGGCCCTCGCGCTGGCGGTCAACGCTGCCATGCCACTGGCCTTCGCTGGCGAAGCGATCCATATCCGCGCGCAGCCATTGGGTCAGGCCCTCAGCGAACTGGGCCAGCAGACATCTCTGCAAGTGTTTTTCAGCCCCGACCTGGTCGCCGGCAAACAGGCGCCGGCAGTCGACGGTGATATCTCGCCGGAGCAGGCCTTGCGCCAATTGCTGCAGGGCAGCGGTCTGGATTACCAGATCAACGAAGGTTCGGTAACGCTGTCGCCGGCCGCGACCTCCGCCGCCGGCAATGGACCATTGCCGGCCGCGACCTCCGCCGCCGGCAATGGTCCATTGGAATTGGGCGTGACCGACATCAAGGTGGTCGGTGACTGGCTCGGTGATGCCAACGCCGCCGTTGTGCAGAACCACCCGGGCGCGCGTACGGTGATCCGCCGCGAAGCGATGGTCGAGCAGGGCGCGATGAACGTCAGCGATGTGCTCAAGCGTGTGCCGGGCGTGCAGGTGCAGGATGCCAACGGCACCGGCGGCAGCGATATCTCCCTGAATGTCGGCGTGCGCGGTTTGACTTCGCGTCTGTCGCCGCGCTCCACCGTATTGATCGATGGCGTACCGGCGGCGTTCGCCCCGTACGGCCAGCCACAACTGTCGATGGCGCCGATTTCCTCGGGCAACCTCGACAGCATTGACGTCGTGCGTGGTGCCGGTTCGGTGCGTTACGGGCCGCAGAACGTCGGTGGGGTGATCAACTTCGTCACCCGGGCGATTCCGGAAAAAACCACCGGTGAAATCGGCACTACCCTGGAAACCACTCAGTACGGTGGCTGGAAACACATCGACACCGCGTTCCTCGGTGGCACCGCCGACAACGGCATGGGCGTGGCGTTGCTGTACTCCGGCGTCAACGGTAACGGCTACCGCGAGCGCAACAACGGCAACGACATCGACGACGTGCTGCTCAAGACTCACTGGGCGCCCACCGATCAGGACGATTTCAGCCTCAACTTCCACTACTACGACGCCACGGCCGATATGCCCGGCGGCCTGACGCAGAAGCAGTACGACGACAAGCCGTACGACTCGGTGCGTGACTACGACCAATTCACCGGTCGGCGCAAAGACGTGTCGTTCAAGTGGATCCGCCAGATCGACGAACGCACCCAAGCGGAAATCCTTACCTATTACACCGACAGCTTCCGTGGCAGCACCATCGCCGCCCGCGACCAGAAAACCCTCAGCTCATACCCGCGTTCGTATTACACGCTGGGCATCGAGCCACGGGTGTCGCGGGTTTTCGATGTCGGCCCGACCACGCAGGAAGTCAGCGTCGGTTATCGCTACCTGAAAGAGGCGATGCACGAGTCGTCGAGCCGTGTGGCGCTGGTCAACAATCAGCCGGTGCTCACGCCGACCTCCGACGGCCATGTGTTCCAGGACCGCACGGGCGGCACCGAGGCCAACTCGGTCTACATCGACAACAAAATCGACGTCGGCAACTGGACCATCACCCCGGGCATTCGCTTCGAACACATCAGCACCGACTGGCATGACCGCGCGGTGCTCGACACGGCCGGCAAACCGGTACAGGCGAAAAACCGCAGCATCGAAAGCAACGAACCGTTGCCGGCGCTGAGCGTCATGTATCACCTGTCGGACGCGTGGAAGCTGTTCGCCAACTACGAAACCTCGTTCGGCAGCCTGCAGTATTTCCAGCTCGGTCAGGGCGGCTCGGGTGATCAGACCGCTAATGGCCTGGAGCCGGAAAAGGCCAAGACCTACGAGATCGGCACGCGCTACAACGATGACGTGTGGGGCGGTGAAGTGACGCTGTTCTACATCGACTTCGACGACGAACTGCAATACATCAGCAACGACGTGGGCTGGACCAACCTCGGCGCGACCAAGCACCAGGGCATCGAAGCCTCGGTGCACTACGACATGGCGGCGCTGGATCCGCGTCTCGACGGCTTGACCGCCAACGCGGGTTTCACCTACACCCGCGCTACTTATGAAGGCGAGATTCCGGGCTTCAAGGGTCGTGATCTGCCGTTCTATTCGCGGCAGGTGGCAACCGTCGGTTTGCGTTACGACATCAACCGCTGGACCTACAACATCGACGGTTTTGCCCAGTCCAAACAGCGCTCGCCGGGCACCGGTGTTAACGCTGATGGCAGCTTCAACGGCAACTACATCACTGAGGGCACGGCGGACGGGCAGTACGGCGACATCCCGGGTTACGTGACCTGGAATGTGCGTGGCGGCTATGACTTCGGCGCACAACTGTCGAATCTCAAGCTCGGCGCGGGGGTGAAGAATATCTTCGACAAGCAGTACTTCACCCGTTCCAGCGACAACAACTCGGGGATGTATGTCGGCGCGCCGCGCACGTTCTTTGTGCAGGCCAGTGTCGGGTTTTAATTGATCGTTCCCACGCTCTGCGTGGGAATGCAGCTCGGGACGCTCTGCGTCACCGCGGAGCGTCCATTGAGGCATTCCCA
>NZ_VCNJ01000006.1 GCF_005938625.1 Pseudomonas fluorescens | reverse complement strand
GAGTGAGCTTGAGGATTTAACCGACCATTCAGCACGCTGATGAACCCTTGTAGGAGTGAGCCTGCTCGCGATAACGGAGTGTCAGGCAACATCTATCCGACTGACACACCGCTATCGCGAGCAGGCTCACTCCTACAGGGGATCCGATTTACAAATCATTATCCCACTGGGGGGGGGCGGGAAATCTGAGCACCAGAAAATCCAGCATGCTGCGCAACGCCGCCGGCATGTGTTTGCGCGAGGCATACACGGCGTAGATGTTCATTTGTCGCGGCTCGGCATGGGGCAGCAGTCGGACCAGTTCACCGCTGTGAATATGCACCCCGGCCTGATACGTCGGCAGCATCGCCACCCCGGCGCCCGCCAATGTTGCGCGCAATAACGTGCTGGCCTCGTTGGCGCTGATATTGCCCTGCACCGGCACCGAAACCGGTTCGCCATCTTCCTCGAAATGCCACAGGCTTTTGCCGAAATACGAGTGCGTCAGGCAGTTGTGCCGACTCAATTCCTCGACCCGCAACGGTGCGGCTTGCTCCTGCAGATAAGCCGGCGCGGCACACACCACCGAGCGACAAACGGTCAGACGTCGGGCGATCAGGTTGGGGTCCAGATCGTTACTGGTACGAATCGCCAAATCGATCCGTTCATCCACCAGATTCACCGTGCGATCGAGCATTTGCATATCGATGCTCACACCGGGATAGCGTTTGACGTAAGCGGCCATCGCATCCGCCAGTTGTGCCTGGCCAAACGAAGTGCTGACGCTGATCCGCAGCAGCCCGCGCGGGGCGTCGTGGGGCTCGCTGACGGCCGCCTGCATGTCCGTCGACAGTTCGAGCATCTGCCGACAGCGCGGCAGGATTTCACTGCCGGCGGCGGTCAGGCTCAACTTGCGTGTGGTGCGGTGCATCAGGCGTGCGCCGACCCAGTCTTCCAGTTCCGCCAGGTAGCGCGAAACCACCGGCCGCGAAAGGTCCAGATGATCGGCTGCTGCCGACTGGCTGCCCAGATCCACCACGGTGACAAACACCCGCATTGCTTGGAGACGATCCATGATTTGCCCGCTTTCAGAAACAAACTATGTTCAAGCATCGCATTTTTTGTACTGAGTCAGGCAACTAAGCTCTGTCCCATCGCCAAACACGGCATTCCGACACCGGAGCAACAGATGATCGGCTTCACCACACTCAAACGCGTACTGCTCGCCACCGCTTCCCTGGGTTTTGCCGCGCATGCAGCGGCTGCCAACCTGACCCTCGACGTCTATAACCCAGGGACAAAGGCGATTTTCCCGGTGACCTCGGTGCTGGTCAGCGGCGAGAAAGACGCGATCCTCGTTGATGCGCAATTCGGCAAATCCCAGGCTGAACAGGTGGTGGAAAAAATCCGCGCCAGCGGCAAGCACCTGACCACCATTTACATCAGCCATGGTGACCCGGATTACTACTTCGGCCTCGACACCCTGACCCAAGCCTTCCCCGACGCCAAGGTGCTGGCCTCGCAGCCGACCGTCGATCACATCAACAAAACCGTCGCCGGCAAACTGGCTTTCTGGGGCCCGAAAATGGGCGCCGATGTGCCGGCGAAAACCATCGTGCCGGGCGTGCTCAAGGGCGACAGCCTGATGCTCGAAGGGCAGAAATTGCAGGTAGTCGGCCTCGACGGCAAACAACCGGACCGCAGCTTTGTGTGGATCCCGTCGCTCAAAGCCGTGGTCGGTGGCGTCGTCGTTGCCGAGAACATCCACGTATGGATGGCCGACACCCAGACCGCGCAATCTCACGCCGACTGGCTGGAAACCTTGCACTCGATCGAAACCCTGAAGCCGAACACCGTGGTGCCGGGTCATTACCTCGGCAACAGCAGCCGTTCGCTGGCCAGCGTGAAATTCACCGCCGACTACATTAAGGCTTTCGACGCGGAAACCGCCAAGGCCAAAGACTCCGCCGCACTGATCGCCGCGATGAAAAAACGCTACCCGACACTGGGTGAAGAAAGCTCTCTGGAGCTGAGCGCGAAAGTCGCCAAGGGCGAAATGCAGTGGTAAGCCGATTCTGAAAACGCAGCACTCTCAAGCCAACTGGAGAATGTCATGAGCAAGATCGCAATCATTGGTGCCACCGGCCGCGCCGGCAGCCAATTGCTGGAAGAAGCCCTGCGTCGCGGCCATAGCGTTACTGCTATTGCCCGCGACACCTCGAAGATCGGCGCGCGTGCCGGTGTGGTCAGCAAGAATGTCGATGTGCTGGATTCGACAGCGCTGCAAGACGCAGTAGCCGGTCACGATGTGGTGATCACCGCTGCGCATTTCGCCACCGTCCCGGCGGCCGCGATTGTCGGGCCGGTAAAGCAGGCGGGCGTCAAGCGTTTGCTGGTGGTCGGCGGTGCCGGTTCGTTGTTGCTGCCGGACGATACGCGAGTGATCGACAGTGCGGGTTTCCCCGCCGAGTACAAAGCAGAAGCCAGTGCTGGTGCGGCGTTTCTTCAGGCGTTGGGTCAGGAGAAGGAGCTGGACTGGACGTTCCTTTCGCCGTCGGCGGAGTTTGTCGAAGGTGAGCGCACGGGTAGTTTTCGTGTCGGCAAGGATCATTTGCTGGTGAGCGCTGAAGGGCGTAGCTGGATCACCTTTGCCGATTACGCGATTGCGCTGATCGACGAAGTGGAAACGCCGAAGCATTCGCGTCAGCGGTTTACTGTCGGGTATTGAGTGAAACCTCGCCCCTCACCCCAGCCCTCTCCCGAAGGAGAGGGAGCCGACCGAGTTATCTGGCGTTGTACATCGACCTGAAAAACCGAGTCGATTATGGATTCAACACAGTAATTTCACGTCGGCGTATGTCTATAGCATCCCCCAATCAGTCCCCTCTCCCTTGGGAGAGGGAACCGACCGAGTTGTCTGGCGTTGTACATCGACCTGAGTGATCGAGTCGATTATGGATTCAACACAGTAATTTCACGTCGGCGTATTTCTATAGCATCCCCCAATCAGTCCCCTCTCCCTCTGGGAGAGGGTTAGGGTGAGGGGAAAAAGCCTCACCGCAAATGCGCCTGCTCAACCAGCCAGATCATCAGCTCTTCCAGCTGCGGCGATGGCTCGGTTCCCGCAGGCACAACCACGTAATACGCCAGCCCCGTCTTCACCTTCAACTCAAACGGCATCACCAGCCGCCCCACGCGCAAGTCATCACCGATCAACGACCAATCCCCGATCGCCACCCCCGTCCCGTGGGACGCCATCGACATCGCCTGATCCAGCGTTTCGAAATGCTGGCCGCTGCCGATGTTGTTCAGCCGCAGCTCCGCGGCGTTGAGCCACACCGACCAGTCCTGAATATCGTGAGTGGGGTGCAGCAGCAGATGCTGTTGCAGATCAGCCGGTGAATTCAGCGCTGGCGAGCCCTTAAGCAAAACCGGTGAACAGACCGGTGTCAGTTGCTCGTCGAACAGGTGCAGTGCGCCCGGCGAGTTGTCCGGGGGCAGGCCGTAGATCACCGCGGCATCGAATTGCTCGCGCTGAAAATCCACGCCGTGTTGCAGCGAGGCGGTGAGTTTTACCGGCACGTCCGGGCGTTCTTTTTGCCATTGCAGCAAGCGCGGCAGCAGCCAGCGCATCACGCAGCTCGGCGCTTTCAGTTGCAGGGTTTCGCGCTGCAGGCCGATTTGCTCGGTCGCTTCGCTGATCAGGCCGAAGACTTTTTCCACCCGCGGTAGCCATTCACGTCCTTCGGCGGTCAGCGCCAGGCCACGGGCCAGACGAATGAACAGCGGATAACCGAGATGCGCTTCCAGCCCGGCGATCTGCCGGCTCACTGCGCCCTGGGTGATGTGCAACTGCTCGGCGGCGCGGGTGAAGTTGCAGCACTGCGCGGTAATCAGAAACGTGTGCAGGGCGGGGAGGGGAGGCAGGCGTTTCATGGGGATCCAAGGTATGACGTGAGGACATGGCTAGTATGACTTTTAATCGATTGTTGCCGCTACCTGCCGACCGTTCAATGAGCCCATTCCCGGAATCATTGTGGGAGCGAGCTTGCTCGCGAAAGCGGTGTGTCAGTCACGTTGATGCTGAATGTAAAACCGTTTTCGCGAGCAAGCTCGCTCCCACATTTGATTCGGCGTATCGATCAAAATTGAAGGGCAATCGACATGGCGACGTGTGGCGAAGTACTGGTCAAGTTACTCGAAGGTTATGGGGTCGAGCAGGTGTTCGGCATTCCCGGGGTGCACACCGTGGAGCTGTATCGCGGGCTGGCGCGTTCGAGCATTCGCCACGTCACGCCTCGGCATGAGCAGGGCGCCGGTTTCATGGCCGATGGTTACGCGCGCACCGCTGGTAAACCGGGTGTGTGCTTCATCATCACCGGGCCGGGCATGACCAACATCACCACTGCGATGGGGCAGGCGTACGCCGATTCGATCCCGATGCTGGTGATCTCCAGCGTGCAATCGCGCAGTCAGTTGGGCGGCGGTCGCGGCAAGCTGCATGAGTTGCCGAACCAGAGCGCACTGGTTGCAGGTGTTGCGGCGTTCTCGCATACCTTGATGTCCGCCGCTGAATTGCCGGTGGTGCTGGCGCGTGCTTTTGCCTTGTTTCAGGCCGGTCGTCCGCGTCCGGTACACATCGAAATTCCGTTGGACGTGCTGGTCGAAAATGCTGATGAGTTACTCGCCAGTGTGCCGGTCAATATCGACCGCGCTGGCGCTGCGCCAGCGGCCGTCAAACGCATGAGCGAGCTGCTGGCTGAAGCCAGACGTCCGCTGATTCTGGCCGGTGGCGGTGCCATCGACGCAGCGCCGGAGCTGACTAAACTTGCCGAGTTGCTCGACGCTCCAGTGGCGCTGACGATTAATGCCAAAGGCATGCTGCCGGGTACCCATCCGCTGTTGATCGGCTCGACCCAAACGCTGGTCGCCACCCGCGCGCTGGTCGCCGATGCCGATGTGGTTCTGGCCATCGGCACTGAGTTGGCCGAGACCGATTACGACGTGACCTTTGCTGGCGGTTTCGAGATTCCCGGCAAACTGCTGCGCATCGATATCGATGCCGATCAGACCGTGCGCAACTACCCGCCGCACCTGGCGCTGGTGGCTGATGCGCGCAACGCTGCGCAAGCGTTGCTGAACTCGCTGTCGCAGGAAAAACTCGCCGCGCGCAGCAGCGATTGGGGTCAGGCCCGTGCTGGCAAACTGCGCGCCGAACTGGCCTCGAGCTGGGATGCACCGACCCTCGCACAAACCCGTTTCCTCGACACCGTACTCAATGAATTGCCGAACGCCGTATTCGTCGGCGATTCCACGCAACCGGTGTACACCGGCAACCTGACGTTCAACCCGAATCACCCGCGTCGCTGGTTCAACGCCTCGACCGGTTACGGCACCCTCGGCTACGCCTTGCCGGCAGCGATTGGTGCGTGGCTCGGTGGCCAACTCGAGCAAGGCGCGCGCCCTCCGGTGGTGTGCCTGATCGGCGACGGCGGCCTGCAATTCACCCTGCCGGAACTGGCCAGCGCCGTCGAAGCGCGGGTGCCGGTGATCGTCCTGTTGTGGAATAACCAGGGCTACGAAGAGATCAAGAAATACATGGTCAACCGCGCCATCGAGCCGGTCGGGGTGGACATCTACACCCCGGATTTTGTCGCGGTGGCCAAGGGTCTCGGCTGCGCGGCTGAAGCGATCAGCAGCATCGAGCAACTGCGCAGCGCATTGCGTAGTGCAAGCGATCGTCAGGGCCCGACCCTGATTGAAATCGACCAGACCCAATGGATGCAGGCGGTGGCGCAATGATCAGTTTCCCGACCACACTCGACGGTCTCTACATCAACGGCCAATGGTCGGCCGGTCGCGAACATCTGCGGGTGATCAACCCGGCCACCGAGGCGCTGCTGACCACGGTCAATGGCGGTGACGAGCAGGCGGTTGATCAAGCGGTCACCGCTGCCAATGCAGCGTTCAAGGACTGGTCGCAAACCAGTGGTGCCGAGCGCGGGGCGATCCTGCGCAACATCGCCAATGGTGTGCGCAACGGTCGCGAGCACTTGATGAAACTGCAATCGAGCAACAACGGCAAACCGCAGTTCGAAGCAGCTATCGATGTCGACGATGTGATCGCCACGTTTGAGTATTACGCCGAACTCGCTGAAGGCCTCGACGCGAAACAGGACAGCAACGTGCCGCTACCGAGCGATGATTTCAGCGCACGCCTGCGCTGCGAACCGTGCGGTGTGGTCGGGCTGATCGTGCCGTGGAATTTCCCCATGGTCACCACGGCGTGGAAACTCGCGCCAGCGTTGGCGGCGGGTTGCTGCGTGGTGCTCAAGCCTTCGGAAGTGACACCGCTGCCGGAGCTGGAACTGGCGGCGATCATCGCCGAATCGGGGCTGCCGAACGGCGTGTTCAACCTGGTTTGCGGCACGGGGTTGGCAGTCGGTGCGCCATTGTCGGCGGACCCGCGTATCGCCAAAATCTCCTTCACCGGCAGCAACGCGGTCGGCGTGCAGGTCATGCAGCGTGCGGCGGAAACAGTCAAGGGCGTCAGCCTGGAGTTGGGCGGTAAATCTTCGCTGCTGGTGTTGGCGGATGCAGATCTCGATCTGGCGGTTGAGCTGGCCTGTGGCGGCGCATTTTTCAACGCCGGGCAGATGTGTTCGGCGACCAGTCGTGTGCTGGTCGCGGATGAGCTGGAAGAGGAGTTCCTCAGTCGCTTGCAGAAACGTGCGCAGGCCATTCGTGTGGCCGATCCGTTCGATGCGGAGGTGGAAATGGGCGCGCTGGTCAATCAGGCGCAGTATCAGCGAGTGCTTGGGCACATTGATCGTGGCTTGAGCGCGGGTGCGCGATTGATCTGCGGCGGCAATCGCCCGGCGGAACTGCCGCGCGGCTATTTCTTGCAGCCGACCGTGTTTACCGATGTGCCACTGGACAGCGCGCTGTGGTGTGAAGAAATTTTCGGGCCGGTGCTGTGCGTGCGCAGTTTCAGTAGCGAAGCCGAGGCGATTGCGCTGGCCAATGACACGCCGTTTGGTTTGGTAGCCAGTGTGGTGACGAGCGATGCTGCGGCGGCGGACCGCGTGGCCAATGCCTTGCAGGCGGGGATGGTGTGGATCAATGCACCGCAAGTGATTTTCCCGCAGGCGGCGTGGGGTGGGTACAAGCAGAGCAGCATTGGCCGCGAGTTAGGACCTTGGGGATTGGCGGCGTTTCAAGAGATCAAACATGTGATTCGCGCGGTTTAGAAGCCGACCCTCACCCCAGCCCTCTCCCGGAGGGAGAGGGGGCCGACCGAGGTGTCTGGCGTTATCCATCGACCTGAAAAACCCGGTCGATTTTGGATTCGTCAAAGCACTTTAAAAGCCGACCCTCACCCCAGCCCTCTCCCGAAGGGAGAGGGGGCCGACCGCGGTGTCTGGCGATGTTCGCCGACCTGAAAAAATCGAGTTGATTATGGATTCAAAGCGAATCGTTCAAGTCGGTGAACCTCTTCAATATCCCCCACTCACCCTAACCCTCTCCCTCCGGGAGAGGGTTAGGGTGAGGGGCTTCCAACGGTCACACCGAAAGCCGCAACCGCGCCAAATCCCTCAGCGGCGGCGCACCAAACAACCGGCTGTACTCACGGCTGAATTGCGACGGACTTTCATACCCCACCCGATACCCCGCCGCCGAAGCCTCCAGCCCCTCCGCCAACATCAACCGCCGGGCCTCTTGCAGGCGCAATTGCTTCTGATACTGCAGCGGACTCATCGCCGTCATCGCCTTAAACCGATGATGCAACGTCGACACACTCAGATTCACTTCTTTGGCCAGATCATCAATACGCAGCGGTTGCTCGAAGTTGCCGTTGAGCCATTTGATCGCCTGGCTGATGCGATGGCTCTGACTGTTGGCAATCGCGATCTCATACAACCGATGCCCCTGCGGGCTGCGCAGCAGTCGATAGAGAATCTCCCGGCGAATCAGCGGCGCGAGCATGGCGATGTCTTTCGGTGCATCGAGCAGACGCGCCAGACGCAGCACCGCATCGAGCATGGAGCTGTCGATCTGCTCGACATACAAACCGCGCCCGGTCGGCCGGGTCGGCACACCCATGGGGCCGGCGTCGGCGATCAGCGCGGTGATTTCGGTCGGATCAATATCCAGGCGCACGGCGAGGATCGGTTCTTCCGGCGAGACATTCACCACGCGCCCGCTCAACGGCATCGAAACCGAGACCACCAGATAATTCAGTGGGTCGTAATTGAAGTACTCATCGGCCAGCCGCACCTCTTTACGTCCCTGCGCCATGATGCACAGCGCCGGTTGCGCGAGCACCGGGGCAAAGTCGTGGGATTTTGTGTGGCGCGACATGAACAGCGAGCCGATGGCGGTCTCGTAGCTGCCATCGTCGGTGGTGTTGCGGCGGATGATCGCCGCCAGCTCCGCGCGCTGTTTTTCCATGTCAGCGCTGGGTTCGGCTTGAAAACGATCGAATGACGTCATGCACGGCATCCTCGGCAGGGGAGGTGGAATGGAGCAGAGCATATGTTTGTGCAAGCGCCAGCGGTAGACACATCCTGCGAAATGCTTGCCTGATTCTGCTTGGGGCTGTTTGCGCGCCTGCCGCCATTCAACCCTGCAGGAGCTGCCGAAGGCTGCGATCTGTTGATCTTTAAAGCAAAATCAAAAGATCGCAGCCTTCGGCAGCTCCTACACAAAACGCGTATGACAGACGTGTTGCACAGGTTTACAGGTTGTTACAGGTTCTGGATGCAGTCTCGCAGGATTGTGCAACGCGGCGGCAGGAATCGACTAACGGCGCCTGGCGCTCGGCCCTTAACCTTTGATCCTGTCGCAGCCCGTCCCCCGGCTGCCACGCGACTCCCTGGGAGGGTTGAACATGTCCAAGCAGATTCCCGTCAGTCATATGGCCTTCGTTCGAGCGCGCGCCGGGCGTTCGGTGGAGCTCGGTGTACGCCTGAGTGCGTTGATCGATCCGTCCCGCGCCGCCCCCGGTTGCCTGAGCTTTGCCTTGCAGCATTCGCAGTGTGATCCCGAGTTGTGGCTGATCTCCGGGTTCTGGAGCAGTCAGCAAATGATGACCAACTATTTCAACAGCCCGTCGTTGGAAATCTTCGCCGAGCTGGTGCAGGAACTGGTGGTCAACAGCCTCGACTTCCACACCTTCAAGGACGTATCGGCGGCACAAGCCCTCGGTCAATGCCCGGCACCGGTACACAAACTCGTCGGTTGAGGGTTTAATGTCCGGCTTATTTGTCTGAGCCGGGATGTGTGACATGGCACGTAAAGAGTTCGAACACTTCGAAGCAGTTTCCGCAGTCGTCCCCGTCGAGCTGGGCGGCAACAAGGGCTATCACGCAGCAATCGCGGTCAAGGCCCTGGTCGATGGCGGTGCACCACGCTTTCACAAACTGCTGAATGATCAGGTCTTCCCCGGTGCTATCGCCGCCGACGAGGCTGCCATCAATGAGCTGGATAACCTCAAAGGTGTCACTGACGACGCCGAGTTGATCTGGTAACGCGTTACTTGCTGGCGCCCGGACGCCACATCTTGAACAGGGCTTCAGGCCCCAACTGGAAATAATCCGCCGGCCCGCCGCCGCGCAGAATCGGTTCTGCCGCGGCGGTGTCGTAGATGCCATCCTTCAACAGCCACTTGGCGATGTGCACGGCGACCACTTCGCCAAGGACCAGCCAGCTCGGCACCGTCTCGCCATCGGCACGCTGCAATTGAATGATCTGTGTGACCTTGCATTCGAAGGACACCGGGCTTTCGGCGACCCGTGGCACCGAAATCACTTTTGACGCCACTGTCGTCAATCCCGCCAATTCGAATTCGTTGACCTGAGGCGCGACCATCGCGCAGCTCTGATTCATCTGCTCGGCCAGTGGACGTGTGGCGAGGTTCCAGACGAATTCGCCGGTCTGCTCGATGTTGTTCAGGCTGTCTTTGCGCCCGACGCTGGAGAAACCAATGATCGGCGGAATGTAGTTGAAGGCGTTGAAAAAGCTGTACGGCGCCAGGTTGAGCTGGCCGTTGGCATCCTGCGAGGAAATCCAGCCGATCGGGCGCGGGCCAACGATGGCGTTGAACGGGTCGTGGGGCAGACCGTGGCCGTTGGCGGGTTCGTAGAAGTGGATGTCATCGGACATGGTGGGTGAATTCCTGAGGCTGCTTTTTAGATGCAGCCATAGTGCAAGGACGCCCCGCATATTTCCAGCCAGACGCAAATCCCCGTGTAGGAGCTGCCGAAGGCTGCGATCTTTTGATTTTGCTTTTAAAGATCAAGATCAAAAGATCGCAGCCTTCGGCAGCTCCTACAGTGGACTTGTGTGTATTTGAGAAAATTGTCATCCCCCAGAAATGACTAAGCCCGGCCGAGGCCGGGCTGTGGGGGGACTGCTGATACTTAGCTGATGGCAGCGGCAGTACCGGTTTTATCAAAGCCGTCAGCAGCGACGGTTTTACCAAGGTTCGTTTTGTCGAAACCATCGGCAGCCACTGCTTTACCAATATTGGTTTTATCAAACCCGTCAGCGGCATAAGTACCGGTGTGGCTGGTTTCGATCACAGCGCTGGCGCCGTTGATGAAGTCGGCGGATTTGGTGCGATCCGAGCCGTCGGCGGCGAAGGTGTTAGCGGCCAGTACGGAAAGGGTCAGGGCGAGGATCAGTTTGGTTTTCATGTCGGTTACTCCAGATTCGTTGGCGGGTGTGTCTTGCATGGGTTTAATGTTACGCCAACTAAATTGATTAAAAAGCGCAAATTAATGCTAAAAACAATCGATTAACTTGATGTTAAGGGCGGCGCAGAATAATTCGCTCTCGTCGTCGGAGCGAGCGTCGCGCAGGTCATCGATCAGGTGATTGCAGAATGCAGGGGCAGCATTAATTAGCGATTAATCGCTGTGCGGCGTGTGTGAGGGATTTTTCATGCAGGTCTGGATAACGCGGTGACCCGCATCGCTGGCAAGCCAGCTCCCACAGGATTCGCGTCGTACAAAAGATCTGTGAGCGACGCCGTCAATGTGGGCGCTGGCTTGCCAGCGACAGGGCCACCACAGCCACCGTTGCAGTGGCTGTGAAAACCCGATCAGTCAGTAACGATGCGCGAGTGTTTCTGGGTGTCTTTCATGGTGATGTACACCAGCAACGACACCGCGATGCACGCCGTCACATACCAGTAGTAACCGGTTTCCATGCCAATGCTCTTGAACCACAGCGCGATGTATTCGGCGGTGCCGCCGAAGATTGACACGGTCAGTGCGTACGGCAGGCCAACGCCGAGGGCGCGGATTTCGGTCGGGAACAGTTCGGCTTTCACCACGGCGTTGATCGAGGTGTAGCCGCTGACGATGATCAGCGCCGCCATGATCAGGAAGAACGCACCCCACCAGGTTTGAATGGTGTGCAGGGTCATCAGGATCGGCACGGTGAAGATCGTGCCCAACACGCCGAAGGCAATCAGGATCGGACGACGGCCGATCTTGTCCGAGAGGCCACCGATGATCGGTTGCAGGCACATGAACAGGAACAGCGTGGCGGCAGAAATGGTGGTCGAGTCGGAGATGCTCATGCCGACCGTGTTCACCAGGTATTTCTGCATGTAGGTGGTGTAGGTGTAGAACGCCAGGGTGCCGCCCATGGTCAGGCCGACCACGGTCAACAGCTCTTTGGGATGGCGCATCAAGGTGCGCATGGCGCTTTCCTTGGATTTCTCTTTTTTGGTGAACGACTCGGTTTCTTCCATGCCGCGACGCAGGTACAGCGCGACCACTGCGCACAGCGCGCCGATGGCGAACGGAATACGCCAGCCCCACGCGTACAGCTGTTCGGTGGTCAGCACGTTTTGCAGCACGATCAGTACGCCGAGGGCGATGAGCTGGCCGGAGATCAGGGTCACGTATTGGAAGCTGGAGAAGAAGCCGCGACGTTCCTTGGTCGCCATCTCCGAGAGATAGGTCGCCGAGGTGCCGTATTCGCCGCCGACCGACAGGCCTTGCAGCAGTCGTGCGAACACCAGCAGGATCGGCGCGCCGATGCCGATGGTTTCGTAGTTCGGGCTGAGGGCGATCAGCAGCGAGCCGAAGCACATCAGGTAGACCGAGGCCATCAGGGCTTTTTTGCGTCCGACCTTGTCGGCGTACATGCCCATCAGCCAGCCACCGATCGGACGCATCAGAAAGCCGACGGCGAAAATCGCAGCGGTGTTCATCAGTTGCGCAGTGGTGGAACCGGCAGGGAAGAAGGTTTTGGCGAAGTACAGGGAGAAGGCGGCATACACATACCAGTCGTACCATTCGACCATGTTGCCGACGGAACCGCTGAAGATCGATTTGATCCGGCTGGCGGTGGTTCTTTCTTTGGCCGGCACGGCAGCCGACCCAAGTGGCAGGGCGTTGGAGTTATCCATTGAAGGATCCTTCGTTTAATTGTTTTTGTGGAGCGCGTTGGAACGCAGCCTGCGAGGGCTATAGCAGGAGGTGTGCCAACGGTGGGAGGGCCGGTTTAGAGGGGGTGGCGGGGTTGGGTGAGCGGTTTTGTGCCGATGGAATGGATTGTGTGAGCGGATTTCCGCTTATTGGGGCGAAGATCAAAAGCCCCTCACCCTAACCCTCTCCCGGAGGGAGAGGGGACTGACCGAGTGGATTGTTCGAGTGCACCGACCTGAGATACCGAGTCGAACTCAGGTTTGAAAAGCATGGAGATCGGCTCCCTTCCCCCTCGCCCCCTTGGGGGAGAGGGCTGGGGTGAGGGGGATGGGTTTCAGCCGCAGCAAAAATCCCGACCCAGCCTCACTCAGCCAAAAACATCTCCCGACTCAACCCATGCCGCTGCATTTTTTCATTGAACGTGCGGCGCGGCAGTTGCAGTTCTTCAAGCACCGCTTTCACATCGCCCTTGTGCCGGGTCAGCGCTGCACGCAAACACTGCGCCTCAAACGCCTCCTGCTGCGCCGCCAGCGATTGCCCCGGATCAATCCCCGGCGCCGGCTCATCCAGCCCCAGCACCTGGCGCTCGGCGACGTTCGCCAGTTCGCGCACGTTGCCCGGCCAGTCGTGGCTGAGCAGATGGCTCAATTGCGCGCCACTCAAGGGCGGAAAGGTTCGGCCCAAGCGTTCAGCGGCGTTGTGGGCGAAGGTTTCGAACAACAATGGAATGTCTTCACGACGATCGCGCAGCGGCGGTAAGCGCAGCTCGGCGACGTTCAGGCGATAGGCCAGATCCTCGCGAAAACGTCCGGCCCGGGCTTCATCGAGCAGGTCAGGTTTGGTCGCCGCGACAATGCGCAGATCGACGCGAATGCTCTGGTTCGAACCCAGCCGCTCAAGCTTTTGCTCCTGCAACACGCGTAGCAGTTTGACCTGTTGGGCCAGCGGCATGCTTTCGATTTCATCGAGAAACAGCGTGCCACCGTCGGCGTATTCCAGCTTGCCGATGCGCTTGCCCGAGGCACCGGTAAACGCGCCGCTCTCGTGACCGAACAACTCCGCCTCAAACAGCTGTTCAGGGATCGCCGCGCAGTTCAACGCCACGAACGGCTTGGCCGCGCGCGGTCCAAAATCATGCAGGCAACGCGCGACCAGTTCCTTGCCGCTACCGGTTTCGCCACGGATCAGCACATTGACCGGCAGCGCCGCCAGATCCAGTACTTGCCGCCGCAACGTCTGCAAACCACGGGACACCCCGAGCAACGTCGCATCGAGTTTCGCGCGGTTGTCGGCCTGTTCGTGCAGGGCGCGGTTCTCCAGAATCAGACGACGTTTGTCCAGCGCCCGGCGCAAGCTACCGAGCAGGGTTTCCGGGCTGAACGGTTTTTCCAGAAAGTCGTAGGCACCGTCGCGCATCGCCTCGACGGCCATCGGTACGTCGCCATGGCCGGTGAGCAGAATCACCGGCAGATCGGCATCGCGTTTCTGCACTTCAGCCAACAATGCCAGGCCGCCCATGCCGGGCATGCGCACATCGCTGAGGATTACCCCCGCAAAGTGCGCGGGCAGGGCGGCGAGGCAGTCTTCGGCGCGGCTGAACAGTTGAACTTCGAACCCGGACAGGCTCAGCCACTGCTCGACGGCGCTGCGAATGCTACTTTCGTCATCGACCACCATTACCGAGTTGAGCATCAGATGTGTGCCTCCAGATCGATCGGCAAAGTCAGGCTGAACACCGCGCCGGTGTCGCCATTCTCGGCGCTCAGACGGCCGCCGGATTCATGCACGATGGCGAAGGATACCGCCAACCCGAGGCCCAGGCCGTCGCCCACCGGTTTGGTGGTGAAGAACGGATCGAACACCTGACCCAGATGATCTTCGGCGATGCCGCCGCCATTGTCGCTGACGCTCAGACGCCACAGTTGCTCATCGGCTTCCAGACGGATCTCCAGACGTTTGCACGCTTTGCCCTGCATCGCATCGAGGGCGTTGCGCAGCAGGTTGATCAGTACCTGTTCGAGACGAATCGCATCACCGCGCACCCACGCCGGACGGGTCAGGTGCAGCACCAGACTGACCTGTTCGTCGCGCAGCCGCGCATCGAGCAGTTGCAGAGATTGATCGACCACCGTCGCCAGATCCAGCCGCTCGCGCAAGCCGCTGGGACTTTTGCGCGCGAAAGTCTTGAGGTGGCCGGTGAGGGCAGCCATGCGCGTGAGCATGTCATCCACCGGTTTTAAGGCTTTATAGGCATCGTCGACGCGGCCATGGTCGAGCAGCAGGCGCAGAGTCGCCAGTTGCATGCGCTGGGCGGTCAGCGGTTGATTGATTTCGTGGGCCAGCGCGGCGGACATCTGACCGAGCGCGGCGAGTTTGGCCGATTGCACCAGACCGTCCTGCGCGGTGCGCAAGTCGCGGGTGCGTTCTTCCACCAACTGCTCCAGTTCCTCGCGGTTGCGCTGGCGGATTTTCGACAGGCGCCAGCGCTGGTTGAGGAACAGCAACAGAAACACCAGTGCCAGCCACACCCCGGCGGCGGCGAGGCCGGCGTTGCGCAGATCTTCGAAGGCCACTTGCGGATGGCGCAGCAGGTGCAGGGTCCAGCCTTCGGCACTCAGTGGCAGCGATTCCCACAGATAATCCGCCGTGCCTTGCGGGCCTTCGACGCGGCGCAGATCGCTGTTGTCATCGAAGCGGCGCAGCGACAAGTGGGTCAACGGCACCAGCGACTGTTTGTCGTACTGCCGGGTGGCTTTTATATCGGCCATGTCACTGGCACTCAACGGCCGCAGCGCGCGATAGCGCCAGCCGGGTTGGTTGGCGATGAAGATGATGCCGCGCGCGTCGCTGACCAGCAGCGTGTCATTGCCCTGACTCCACTCCCGCTCCAGTTCGGGGAATTCCAGCTTGACCACCATCGCGCCAAGAAACTCGTCGTTATCACCAAGTACGGCGCTTGAGAGGAAGTAGCCGGGAATGCCGCTGGTCACGCCCACGGCATAAAAACGCCCGGTGCCCTGGGTGCGGGTCTGGCTGAAATAGGGACGGAAGCCATAGTTGTGGCCGACGTAACTGCTCGGCAGACGCCAATTGCTGGCGGCCACGGCGAGCCCCGTGTGATCAAGCAATTCAAGGGTCGAGGACTGCGCCGCACCGTTGATCTTTTCCAGCTTCAGATTCAGCGCCGCCTGCTCTTCGGCATCAACTGAACCTGCCAGCGCCGAGCGCAATTGCGGATCCAGCGCCAGCACGGCGGGGAGGGCGCGATAGCGGTCGATCAGGGTGTGCAACGAATTGGCATAGAGCGCCAGTTGCTGGTTGGCGCGGGCCGCGTCTTCTACCAGCGCCTGACGCTCGGCGTGGCGAATCGCAAGCGTGGCGGCAACAGCCGCACCGGCGATGATCAGCAGGGTATACAACGACAGACGCAAGGTACGGGAAGTCGGCAGCATGCTGGGCTAACGGATGGCAGTTCGGGCGGGCACGATAGCATGGGCAGGCACGCCGTCCCACGGTTGTCCCGGTACCCGATTCGTAGTTGCCGAGTCCGTGTGTCAGACAAATGTCTCTGTTATTTCTCTGGACTGCGAATCTCGCCGCATTAGATTTGAAACGAATGGGGTCGCAGCAGCGGGTCCCGCTTCATTTAGCCCCAAAGTAACCTGGTGAGTCGCTTCGTTCGCGGCAGGCGCTATGCCCTCGGCTTGATGGGACACCTCGTCGATGGCGATCGCTACGTCCGAAATTCGATTTTCTATTTCCAGGAACCTTCGTATCCATTCGTCTGCGGTCGAATCGGCTGTCAGGCCTTTCATGAAGTCCCATTGATTCTTCACTGACCAGGTGCTGACTGTCTCTTTCACTTTATTCAGAAGGGCTTCGTGCATGTCTGGCAGTTGGTTCACGACACTCTCCGGCACCTTGCCTTGAGACATGTCAGCGAGCGCCTGGGTGACGGCTCGGACTTTTCCCAAATGCAGGGCGGTCGCAAGGCGAACATCGCTCCTGAAGAATCTGTATCGAATATAGGACAACGCACCTCCTGCAATCAGGCCGATAGCTGGACCTAGGGTTGCCCCTAACATTTCGACACTCACTTCAGGCACGTATTGGTTAATCGTGTAGGCGATCCCAGTTCCTGCTGCTCCACCGAACGTTGCGCCTTGGCCAAATGCCCAAGCGCCGTTTCCTTTTTTCAGATACTCGCGGTAGGTAGTGCTCTGTCTTTGCTCTGGTGTCATTGGGTCTTGTTGATCATCAAACTCGTCGGCAAATCTACCCGTTTCAGAGGCGAAGCCTGAAATTTTGGCAATGAGACTCGTGAACTTGTTATTCGCTCGCCCATCCGGGTCGATGTACAACAGCGGATTATTCCCCACCATCACATATAAATTCAGCCCATCCACATCCCCCGCCGGATCCGCGCTGACCCAGCGCTGCAACCACGGTGCGTAATACCGCGCGCCGTAGTAATACAGTCCGCTGACATCCATTTCCTTGCCTGAATAACGCACAGTCTTGTAATCCACTGCGCTGCTGGAAGCGGGCAGCCAGACCGCCGTGCCACCGAAGGGATAGTAGCTTTCCTGACTGATCACGTGCGCGTCCTGATCGAGTTCAGCGGTGCTCGAACCCAAGTGATCGTCGAGGCTGTAGCGCATCTGGTTGTTCTCGACCTGCGCCGGTGGTGCGCTGCGCCAATGCAGGCAGCGGACGTTGCCGGGCAGGGTGATCACGTGCAGTTCTTCGCCGTTGTCCCGGGTGCGGATTTCCAGGTCTGGCAGGTAGCGCACCTGATGAAAGTGCGAAGCGGCGGGGTTATGGGTTTCATGACGTTTGGACACGCGCATGCCCTGGCTATAAAGGTAGCTCTCGTAATCATCGGGCAGATCGTTGTTGTGCGTTAGCAAGGTCACCCGACGCAGTTGGTCGCGGGCGTTCCACAGCAGTTCCGGGCCGTGGCGAAGTTTGATCTGATTGCCATGAGCATCGAAGGTGGCGGCGAAATCCGGTGGCGGGTCGCCGGCCTCCCAGCGCAGCGCATGATTGCTGGCAGGCGCGACCTTCATCTGGCGGGTGTACCCCGTCGTCTCGCGGCCATGCACCAGTTCGATGAGGTTGCCGGCCCGGTCGTATTGGTAATGCTGGGTGTAGTTGTGCAGATTATTCGGGTCGCTCGGCGCAGGGCGCCCCGGCGTGTCAGTGGCGGTCGCGGCTTCATGACCGCTGGCAGCGATCAGTCGATAGAGCGAGTCATAGCTGAACGCCCGATGACCATCGATGCGCCGGTTGGCGAAAAACACCGGTTCAAAGGTGTGGTCGTCGATGCGCAGGACATTACCGACAGGGTCGTAGGCATATTCGAGATTCTGCAGCAGCGCTTGTCCGGTAACGCCGGCCTGGGCGTTGATCGGCCAGTCGTTGGCAGGGTCATAGCGCCAACGGTTGATGACTTGATTGCCGGCACGCTGTTCGACCCGCTGTCCGGCCGCGTTGTATTGCAGGCTCGCGACAACGGGTTTTGCGACGTTTTCACCCTGGCGCAGCAGAGCAACCTGCGTGAGCTGGCCGACAACGCAGTACCGGAAGTCCTGGCGATGACCGCCGGCGTCGGTGTGCGTCAGGCGCTGGTTCAGCGGGCCGAACGTCTGGCGACTGGTATGGGCCTCGCTGTCGTCAAAGGTGCGGGTCTGTACAAGCACCTGGCCGAGCAAGGAAAAACCCTGCAGGTTCAGCGTCCCCGCAGGGTCCTTGAGCGTTGTCATCTGTCCGCACAGATTAAAGTCGACGTCGGCCGAGGCATCGGCGTAGGTGAAGGTTTCGAAGCTGCTCTGATCGGCGCTGGCCTCGCTGAGTATTCGCAGTTGTTCATCGTGCAGGATTCGCCAATGGTTGCCGCGCGCATCCCAGCGCTCCACGACCTGTCCGGTCTCTCCCGGCAGGCTCAGCCGCCAGCCGGCGTCGACACTGTCGACACTCACCGGTAGGCCCGACAGGCTGTAGACATGAGCGAGGTTGGGCTGGGGGCTGGTGCTGAACAGGCGCGGATCCCACTGCTCGGTCAAACGACCAACAGCATCGTGCCCTTGGCGGGTGATCCGGGATTCAGCATCAGCGCTGGCCACTTTGCACAAATAGCCGACGTTTCTGACGGGCAGCCCCCTGGGGTCATGAACGTGCAGCGTCGGCGTATGCCAATGCACTGACTGATTCATACCCGCTCACCCGCGCAGTCGGTCATCTCAGGCGGCCTTTTTCTTGTTGGTACGCGCCTGCTTCAGCTGAAACTGGTTGTCGGTGGTGCCCATTTCCTTGTACCAGGCCATTCCGAGTTGAGCCCTGGCAATGTTGTCTAGCACTGCCTTGTTCATTGAGCGCAATTCTGAACGGTGGATGGGAGCCAGAGTTTCCTTGGTGGTCATATTGTTGACGTTCGGCAGGAAATTGGCCGGATAAATCACGTCTGTACCGAGTGCGTCGAATGCGTTTTCGGCCCAAGCGGAACGTTGCTCCACCGCGGCCTTCCAGTCGCTGAGCATTTTCTCGATTTTTTCTATTTTCACTGGATCGAGCCGGTTCCTGATGTCCTCGACCTCAATCGCCCGGGCAAACATGTTAAGGGCACCGGGAATGATTCCGATCACCGAGCCGATGACTCTGTTCATCATGAAGGAGGGATTGAGAACCGCGTTCAACCCTGGGTGGATAAGTTCACTCTTCAAGTCACTCCAGGACTTGATTTCCTTGACGGCATCCTCGATGCCCAGTTTCTTGTCAATGGCGCTGACGGACATCTGTGAGGTTTGCGGGATGAGGGCGCCGAATTTCAGCCCGGTACTGTTCGCATATGGATTGGCGAGTGCACCGCCGGCATCGCCACCGATGTTGCCACCGACTAATCCAGAAACGCTTACGAAAGACTGTGCCTGAGACAATCCGGGCGCTAGGGCATTAAATACTTGACCTCCCACACCTCCGCCCTCGTAACCGGCAACCCCCAGCACCACTTCGCCGACGAAATTTGTCAGCAGATCAAGTGCGACGTCTTCAGGGTGAAAAATATTGGTCAGTTGCCCTCCGAGTTGTCCGGTATTGTCATGGAGTTCTGAAATGAATTGTGAATACAACATGATCACACCTTCCGCTCGCGTGTTCCCGTCAGGATCAACGAAGCGCATCGGGTTGTTGCCCACAAACGCGTAAAGGTTCAGACCATCTGCCTGCTCGGCATCCGTACTGACCCAGCGTTGCAACCACGGCGCGTAATAGCGTGCGCCGTAGTAATACAAACCACTGACATCCATTTCCTTGCCCGAATAACGTATGAACTTGTAGCTGACCTCAATCTCCGAGCGTGCGCTCGTCCACGCCGTGGCGCCGAACGGGTAGTAACCTTCCTCGCTGATCAGTTGTGCCTGTTGATCGAGTTCCATCACACAGGAACCGAGGTGATCTTCGAGGCTGTAACGCAGTTGACCGGTGTCGATTCCATCGGGTTTGTTCTCTGCCCAATGCAGGCAGCGCGCGTTGCCGAGAATGATGACGTGCAGTTCTTCGCCATTGTCGCGGGTGCGGATTTCCAGCCCCGGCAGATAGCGCACCTGGTGAAAGTGCTCAGCGTTGGCCGCGAAGGTTTCGTGGCGCTTGAACACACGAATGCCCTGGCTGTAACGGTAATCTTCGGCATCATTGGGGCCAGTTTCGCGTTGGACCAGGGTCACGCTCTCTAGCTCATCGCGAGCGTTCCAGAGCATCGGTTGGCCCGGTTGTACGGCCAGTTGATTGCCGTGGCAGTCGAACAGAGCATCGACTCCCGGTTCCGGTTGGTCTGATGGCCAGCGCACCCCGCGATTGCTCTTCGGGTCGATGAACATTTTCCGGGTGAAGCTGTTACTGGCGCGAACATGGCGCAGTTCGGTCAAGTTGCCGCCGCTGTCGTACTGGTAAGTCTGGGTGTAGTTGAGCTGATTGTTCGGGTCGCCGGGTTGCGGCAGGCCGGGAATATCTGACGGCGGCGCGTCATCGTAGCCTGTGGCACTGGTCAGTCGATAAAGCGAGTCGTAAGTGAAATCGCGATGGCCGTCGACCCTTTGGTTGGCAAAATATCGAGGCTGAAAAGCGTGGTCTTCGATGCGGATGATATTGCCGACGCGATCGTAGAAATACTCGAAGTCCTGCAGCACTGCACCGCCATCCTTGTGGCTGGACTGGGTGTGCAAACGACCGTCCGCCGGGTCATACGTCCACGTACTGAGGACACGATTACCGGCCAGTTGCTGGATGATCTGATCGTTGGCGTTGTACTGCGCGTCGAGCAATACCGATTGCCAGTCAGACGTGCCGCTGATCAGCAGTTCAGTTCGTTTGGGCTGCCCGGCCAGACCATAGCGCGAGCGTCGTTGATGACCGCCGGCGTCGGTCTGTTGCAGCAGCGTGCCGAGCGGGCTGAACACATGGTGGCTGGTAAACGGCTCACCGTCGTGGAAGGTTCGAGTCTCTTTCAGAGCCTGGCCGGCCAGGGAAAAACTGTCGCTGAGCAGCGAACCGGAACGATCTTTCTGCTCCAGCAACTGGCCGCGCTGGTTGTACCCGGCCTCGGCCGAGGCGTCGGCGTAGATAAATACATCAACATCGGGTTCACCATTTTCATCGACCGCCACCACCCGCAGTTGCTGATCGAACGTCGTGCGCCAATGGTGTTTGCGCTGGTCCCAACGTTGCAAAGGCTCGCCGGCCAGCCCCGGCAGATTCAGGCGCCAGCCGGCGTCGACGCTGTCGGACTTCAATACTGCACCGTTCAAACCATAACCCGTGATCAGGCAAGGAGTGGACAGCCGCGGATCCCATTGCTCAACCAACCGTCCGGCGTGGTCATGGACTTGGCGGGTCACCAACGATTCGGGCGTGTCCGCGGCCACGCTGCGCAGGTAAGCCACCTGCCGCACTGGCAGGCCACGCGCATCGCTCACCGCCAACGCGGGTGTACGCCGATGCACCAGGGCCATCATGACCGTGGTGCCTTGGCCAGTGGTGCCGGCTCGGCGGTGTCATTGAAGTCTTCGCTGGCGTGATACCAAGGGTGGTACATCTCGCGAGAGAAATCGCCCTTGGCATTGATCACCTTGATCTGCCGGCCCAGGACGTCATAGAACACCTGATCGAAAAAGCCCAGTGTGCGCAGGGACTGGTCGTTGATGTAGCCATGGGTGTTGGCGAAAAACGCCCGGTACTGACGAACCGGCGAACCCTTGTTGTTGTATTCGACACGCTCGCTGATGCGCCAGCGCGGGTTGGCATCGACCACTTTGAACTGGCCATTCTCGACGATCAGCGAACCGTCGGCGTCTACCGCATATGCCTTGCCCGGGTCGACCAGTTGCTGGCTTTGCAGTGCCCGCCCGAAACCATCGACACAGGCTTTGACGATCTGAATCTGCGCCGGCACCTCATCGTCGGGGTAACGATCGGCACTGAGAATGACGCTGTGAACCGGTTCCCGACGCACCGTAGCGATCGCCGCGAACAGAGCCTGTTCGGCGGTTGTCAGGACGCCGTTGCGTTGTGCCAGTCGCCGCCGGGCGCTGGCCCGGATATGACGGCAGGGCAGGACATACCGCTGGGCAATCCATGCGTGCAGGTGTGTGTCGTCGGCAACTTGCCCCATCCAGCTGAACAGATCCTTGCGCAGGGTACTCGCGGCTTTTTGGACGGCATCGGCCGGGTTGGCAATCGCCGTGGCCGGACTCCGGTCCTCGGGAGGTCGGTATTCGCCAAGTGGTTTGAAACCCGCCTCCCTGTCGTTCTCGGTGCCATAAAAACTGGTCGCCAGAGGCTGACCGGACGGCTCATATAACGCCTGATGAATGTTCATGTTGGCATCGATGATTTTCAGCGGTTGCAACGCGTGGTAGTCGTACTCAATGCAAGTGGTGCAGCCATCGGGTAACACTACGCCAGTGGTCAGCATCCAATAGTCGTCGTATTCGGCCTTGGTCGGGCCGTGACTGAGGGTCTCGTGGTAACTGAGGACTTTGTAGAAACCGTCAAGGTTGGCGTAGTTCGCATAACCGTAACAAGCCGACCACAGGTCTTGCTCGGTGCTTCCCGGTGGCGGTGGCCAGAATAGAAAAGGCATCGGTGTATAACCGATGTTCGCCAGTTCTTTGCGCACGTCGAAATCCGATATCACGCTGTAGGCGTCCAGCGCGGTCTTGTCCAATTGCGCCATTTCCAGTGGGCCAATCAGCGCTTCGAAGCCGGCAACGCCAGCGTCCAGCAGCTTGCCATCGGTACTCAGGTAACGCTGCACAGACTGGGTGGTCAGCACCCGCTCGGCATGCCAGTGCGGCGAATCCTCATGCGCCTTGAGGCTCTCATAGCAAACCTGCGCGCGCGTCAGCCCGGTGGGCAGCGTGCCTTTGCCCAGGACCAGCGCATTGCCTCTCTGTAGAAAAGGCAAACCCAGGCGCCAATGCTGCAAGCTCTTGTTCAGATCGATGAGCGTTGAACGGCTTTCACTCAGGTAGAACGATTGTTGCGCCTGGTCATGGGCGTCGCGCCACCATTGTTGTTCATCGGGACCGTCAAACGGCGGCGTATCCGTTTCGGTGAGTTGGCGGGCGAAGCTGACGGTCACCGAATGCGTTGGCCGGCCGTGGTTGTCAAACTGCAAATGCACGTCCTGCTGGCATTGCGGGTCGGCGACGAACCGGTCGTACTGGCCGCTGAACGTTTCCAGCAGCAACGGCAACAGCACCGCGTGGGCATATCGACCTTCGGTGCACACCTCGCGCACCCGATAGCGCGACTCTTCGACCGCAAAGGGTATGGCGATGCCGGGGCCGTCCACTTCTGCATCGGCATAGGTCTCGATGCGTGCCACCGCACCGACCAACGCCCGCGCGATGTAGTAGCGGGTGTCCTCGTCGGGAGGATCTATCGGTTCATCGCATTTGTCCTCGCAGTGATAACGGCTGAACACCGTATTACCCAGCGCCACGGCTTGCGGGTCCTGATTGAAATAGTCATCGCGCGCCCGATCCATCGATTGACCGGTATGAAACCAGGTGCACACCCGCACCGGTTCGCTGAACCCGACATCGTCGTCACCGCTGGCACTCTCGCTGTCGGTTTGCTGCAGCAGGCCGAAGCCGCGGAACTCCCGTTCGCGACCGTCATAGACCCCTTCGCGCCAAGTGAAGGTCTGAGTCAGACAGTTGCCGGTGATTTCATCCAGTTGCTGTTGTTTCTTGACCACCGCCATCGGGAACGGCAGGTGGCAAACCGGTAGACGCTTGAGTGTCAGCAAGCGCTGTTTTTCATCCAGCCATTCCTGCGCCGAGCTGCGGTAGACCACACTGGCACTGCAACCCATGTTGTTGTTCGTGCTGGTCAGCAGATATGGCTTGGCCGCGACGAAATCGTAGCGCCAATGCTGTGGCTGCATGTGCGTCACTGTCAGGATCAGACTGGCGCAGCCCAAGCCTTGCAGGTCGGCAAGATTCACCTGGCAGAAGCGGTCGTAGCGCACGCCTTCGGGCCATGGCACGCTGATTGGCGTCTGCGCCAAACCGTTGCCACCGCGGTTCAGGTAGATATCGAAGGCTTCGGATTTCAGATAAATCAATGCGGCTGCACCGGAGCCGTCGAGGTCGGCGAGGCGCACGCGCGACGAATCGAATTGCTCGTAGGTGAATGGCAAGTCACTGATCTTGCGACCCTTGCCAAAACGGCCATGGCCGAGGTTCGGCCAGCAGCGGATTTCGTCGTGACGGATGCGGCACAGCTCGGGCATGTCGCTGCCGAGCAGATTGCCCAGCAGCACCAGTTCGGTGGGGGAGTCGCTGAGCAGCGGCAAATGGTCGTCGCCGGGTTCGTGAATGACTTCTTCGCCGGCGGCAAAACCGTGTTCACGCTGGCTTGCATAAAGGCGCACCGAACTCGGCCCGATCAATGCCACAGAACTCAATCCGTCACCGCACAGATCGCCGAGGATCGATAACGCGTTGAAAAACTCCAGGGGGAAAGCGCAGAAGTACGCGAACTCTTTGAATGTGCGCTGCGCTGTTAATTCACGAAAACCGCTGCCGCCCGGCCGGGCGCTGACCCAGGCGAGTCGCCCGACACCCGTCAGATCGGTTAGCAGTTGCTGCGCCGGGCGGTTGCGGTCGGCCACCGGGATATTGTCCAGCGCCGTCCATGGCCCGTAGCCGATTTCATCGCTGCCCTTTGTCACGCGTAACGGTTCGCGGTAGTACCAGCTCTGGTCATAACGGCAGAGAAACCCCGGCAGCCCTTCGCCGTGAAGATCGACACACTGATAAAAACCACCGTCCTCGATACCCGGCTGTACATCGAATTCAAAGAGGCGAGCCGGGGCTTTATTGATGTCGAAGGGGACGCAGTGGAACTCGACTGGCGGTATGGTTTCGACAACGCCGCTGGCATCCAATGCCTGATAGTGTGCCGCGCTGATCTGGCTGTAGGTCCACTGTTCGTCTTCCTGCGCCTGGCGATATTCCAGTAGCAGGCGCCGCACCAGTTTCGGTTGGTCAGTCGATTGCGTGGGAAAGTGATGAAACAACAACGCTTGTTGGCAGAGTCTGCGAGTGCCCAGCTCAAACCCCTGGCCATGGGTTAAAAAACTGTCGGGTCGGATCGTCCAGGGGGTTTCACCGTCATAGGCCGGTATGTCAGTCAGTGAGGTGCTGCGCTCGCCATAATCGAACAGCAGGTGAAAGTGCCAGTCCAGGTCGGCGGGGTTGTCCGTAGTCCAGCTGTACAGATCGCTGCTGGCGGTGAAGTTGCCATAGCAAACGCGCCGCAAGTAGCGCTGGGCACGGTAGTCATGCAGCGGGTCGGGATCCTGATCATCGGCCTTGTATTCGAAACAGATGTGTTCGCCGTGCGCGTTCATGCTTTCGCAGGGCAGCCAGGTGGCGATGTGTCCAGGGGCGTCCGGGTCGGCAATTCGTGTCGCCTCGGTTTTGCCGTAAAGGTGCAGCGAGCCGTCGGCGCCGTGTATCAGCCAGAATACCGCTGGATCGGCTTCTCGGGTCTGCGGCTGCCAACGCTCGCGCAGGGCAAAGTCACTTTCGATTTGCGGCCAGTAACGCACCACCCTGTGCGGGCCGATGTCGACACCGTTGTAGGTGTTTTCTTCGCGGAATTTGAGTTCGCCGTTTTCATCCAGCTCCGGCATCCACACTTCGCCATCGACACCGACGATCTCATCGTGATCGGTGTAACGCGGCACGCCTTTGTGGGTACGGCGGCTGATCTGACTGAAACCGCTCAGATCCCAGCAAAGGCCGAATGGACCGTTGCCACTCTGACTGCTGCAACTCAGCGAAAACTGCGGATCCCAGCCCCGCCCGGCGGAAGTCGGAATCGGCAATCCGAACGATGCCGCACCAGTTGGCCCCACGGCGCCCCAGCTTTTGCCGATGGTGGCGATCGATGCGCTTTTGGCGATGGAGGGGGTGGTGATGCTCAGCTCTGGTTGATCAGGCATGGTCGAATCCATTGCGCGCGGGGTGGGCGTGAATGGACTGACGCTAACAAGATTCGCGTTGAAATGAACCTGTCAGATCTGACAGGTGCGCAAGATCATTTTCTATGCATTGACGGGTTTTTTATCGCGATCGGTTTGCAGATGTAAAAACGGCCGGGTCATCCCTGCGGATGAACCGGCCGTTTTCATGGAGGCGAAGGGCTTATTGCACTTCTACCGCCAGGCTTTCGCTGATCTTCTGTTGCCAGATCGCAGGCCCGGTGATGTGCACCGACTCACCTTTGCTGTCCACCGCAACGGTGACCGGCATGTCCTTGACTTCGAACTCGTAGATCGCTTCCATGCCCAGTTCGGCAAACGCCAGCACTTGCGACTTCTTGATCGCTTGCGCCACCAGGTAAGCAGCGCCGCCGACGGCCATCAGGTACACGGCTTTGTTGTCCTTGATCGCTTCGATTGCGGTCGGGCCGCGCTCGGATTTGCCGATCATGCCCAACAGGCCGGTTTGCTCGAGGATCTGCCGGGTGAACTTGTCCATCCGCGTCGCGGTGGTCGGGCCAGCCGGGCCAACCACTTCGTCACCGACCGGATCAACCGGGCCAACGTAGTAGATGAAGCGACCCTTGAGGTCGACCGGCAGGGTTTCACCCTTGTTGAGCATCTCGACCATGCGCTTGTGCGCGGCGTCGCGACCGGTGAGCATTTTGCCGTTGAGCAGGACGGTTTCGCCCGGCTTCCAGCTCTGCACGTCTTCCGGGGTCAGGGTGTCGAGATTGACGCGACGGGCCGACGGGCCGGCTTCCCAGACGATTTCCGGGTAGGCGTCCAGCGGTGGCGCTTCCAGCGAGGCCGGGCCGGAACCGTCGAGCACGAAGTGCGCGTGACGGGTGGCGGCGCAGTTCGGGATCATGCACACCGGCAGCGAGGCTGCGTGGGTCGGGTAATCCATGATCTTCACGTCGAGCACGGTGGTCAGGCCACCGAGGCCCTGGGCGCCAATGCCCAACTGGTTGACCTTCTCGAACAGCTCCAGACGCATCTCTTCGATGCGGTTCTGTGGGCCACGGGCTTTCAGTTCGTGGATGTCGATGGATTCCATCAACACTTCTTTGGCCATGACTGCGGCTTTCTCGGCGGTGCCGCCGATGCCGATACCCAGCATGCCCGGTGGGCACCAGCCGGCGCCCATGGTCGGAACGGTCTTGAGTACCCAGTCAACGATCGAGTCGGACGGGTTGAGCATGGCCATTTTCGACTTGTTCTCGGAACCGCCGCCCTTGGCCGCCACGTCCACTTCCACGGTGTTGCCCGGGACGATGGAGTAGTGAATCACGGCCGGGGTGTTGTCCTTGGTGTTTTTCCGAGCGCCCGCCGGGTCGGCGAGGATCGAGGCACGCAGGACGTTTTCCGGCAGGTTGTAGGCGCGACGCACGCCTTCGTTGATCATGTCGTCCAGGCCCATGGTGGCGCCATCCCAACGGACGTCCATGCCGACGCGCACGAACACGGTGACGATACCGGTGTCCTGGCAAATCGGGCGGTGGCCGGTGGCGCACATGCGCGAGTTGATCAGGATCTGCGCCATCGAGTCACGGGCCGCTGGCGATTCTTCGCGCAGGTAGGCTTCGTGCATCGCCTGGATGAAATCCACGGGGTGGTAATAGGAAATGAACTGCAGGGCGTCGGCAACGCTCTGAATCAGGTCGTCTTGCTTGATCACGGTCATGAGTCGCGCTCCTCTAAAAGACGGGAACATTTTAATAGGGCAGCTTTGAGCTTCGAGCTTTCAGCGGCAAGTTGGAGCAGTACGCGGACTGTTCGAGCTTGCGGCCTGGAGCTTGCAACTTGAAGCTGGCCCTTTGGGCCGGGCACGCCGGGGCTGCTGGCGCGACGCTAAAAAGGCGCGGCAGTATACCGCGCCTCGGTGGGGCATACACGCGTCGGCAGTCATTCGTTGGTCGCATGGGTGGGCGAATATCGGACAGCGGGTTTGCACTTCAAGAGCTACCCCCTCACCCCAGCCCTCTCCCCCAAGGGGGCGAGGGGGAAAGGGAGCTGATCTTCATGTTGTTCAAAAACCAAGTCCGGCTCAGGAAGGGATCTGATGTTCATGCTGTTCAAACCTGAGTTCGGCTCAGGAAGGGGGCTGATCTTCATGCTGTTCAAACCTGAACTCGACTCAGCAAAGGGGGGGCGATGTTGATGCTGTTCAAACCAGAGTTCGGCTCGGTATTTCAGGTCGGCGTACATCGGATAAACAACACGGTCAGTCCCCTCTCCCTCTGGGAGAGGGCTAGGGTGAGGGGCTTTTGGCGGTATACGCAGGCCACACTTTTGACGTCAAATTTCGAGCCCGAAAATCGGTGGTCATTTATCGACTACGCCTCTAAAGTGGCAGCCGGTCTGTAGAGTAGGACACTCGGTCAGCCTCCTATCGCACGGTGAGTCAACGATTGACCCATAACGCCATTCAACGTCTTTTGCTCAAACGCTTTGCCCTTGCTGCGGCCACCTATGGATTGGCTTTGCTGCTGCTGTGGCTGGCGTTTTTCACCGGTCATTACGACCAGTCGCTGAGCTCCGTGGCCATCGGCAGTGCGCTGGTGGTGATCAGCCAGTCGGTGCTGTTCGCGCTGTTCTGGAGCGGGCGCAATGTGCGTTTTGCCGATCCCAGCCTGACCGAAGCGCAGGTGTTGATCGGTCTCGGCTGGCAAACCTGGCTGATCGCCCATCTGGATGAAGCGCGCGGCGCCTTTCTGGTGTTCTACGTGCTGATCCTGTTGTTCGGCCTGTTCCATCTCAGTCGACGGGCATTCGTTCGTTGCGCACTGCTGGTGTTCTTCAGTTTCTGTGCCATTACGCTGTGGGACGGCTACCACTTCCGCTTGCGCGAGCCGGCGCTCGCGGCCTTGCAGGTGTGCATTCTGGCGATGGTGCTGGCGTGGCTGGTGCTGTATGCGCGTTTCGTACAGGTGTCGCGGCAACGCCAGCGGCAAAGACGATTTGCCTTGCAGGCGCATCAGGACACCCTGCGCGGAATGATGCGTCAGCTGGAAGATCTGGTCGCCACCGATGAATTGACCGGGCTGTTCAATCGTCGGCATTTTCTGCGTCTGGCCTCGCGTGAGCTGAATGCGATGGACGACGATGTCGTGCATGGCCTGGCGCTGATCGACCTCGACCACTTCAAACGCATCAACGATCTGCACGGGCATGCCGCGGGCGATCAGGTGTTGCAGGCCTTTGCCGGCGTTGCTCAAGCGTGCCTGCGCGACGGCGATGTACTGGCGCGTTATGGTGGTGAGGAATTCGTCGTGTTGCTGCCCGATTGCGACGCCGAACGGCTGACCGCGTGCTGCGAGCGTCTGCGTATTACCTTCACCGGCGTTGAACTGGTCGGCCTGAATGTGCGCGACCTCAGCCTGTCGGCCGGCATGACGTTGTTGGCGTTGGGCGATGATCTCGACGACGCCTTGCAGCGCGCCGATCAGGCCTTGTATCGGGCCAAGCGTGACGGGCGCAATCGTTGTGCGGCCGCGTGGGAGAACGTCGATGCCTGAACTTCGCGTCGGTGAACGACAATGGTCAGTGGCCCCGGGCAGCAACCTGCTCGATGCCCTCAATCAGCATGGCGTCGCGGTGCCTTACAGTTGCCGCGCCGGCAGTTGCCACGCCTGTCTGGTGCAATGCGTGCAAGGTCTGCCCGCCGACAATCGGCCGGACGCCTTGAGCGCCGGGCAGCGTCAACAAGGCTGGCGACTGGCCTGTCAGTGTCAGGTGATCGAAGATTTGCAGGTGCATACGTTCGACCCGCTCACCGACGGTCGCCCGGCAGTGGTCGAAGCGCTGGACTGGCTCAGCGACAGCGTGCTGCGCTTGCGTCTGACCCCGCAGCGTCCCTTGCGCTACAGCGCCGGGCAACATCTGGTGTTGTGGATCGAGCACATTGCGCGGCCGTATTCGCTGGCGAGCCTGCCGGAAGAAGACCGTTTTCTCGAATTCCACCTCGATTGCCGCCAGCCCGGCGAATTCAGTGATGCCGCGCGAAAATTGCAGATCGGCGACCCGATTCGTCTCGGCGAACTGCGTGGCGGCGCCTTGCACTACGACCCGGACTGGCACAGCCGGCCGCTGTGGCTGCTGGCCGCCGGTACCGGTCTAGGCCCGTTGTTCGGCGTACTGCGCGAAGCCTTGCGCCAGGATCACCAAGGGGCCATTCGTGTCATTCACGTGGCCCATGATGCAGAGCAGCACTATCTGGCCAAACCCCTTGCAGCGCTGGCCGCGCAGCGTGCAAACCTCAACGTCGAGCTGTGGACAGCGGCCGAGTCAGCCGCCGCTTTGGCGCAACTGCGCCTTGTCTCCCGGCAAACCCTGGCCTTAGTCTGCGGCTCGACGGCCAGTGTCGACGCCTTCGCCCGGCGTCTGTACCTGGCCGGCTTGCCGCGCAACCAACTGCTGGCCGACGTATTTTTGAGCCGTGGTTGAGCGCTGATCTTTCAGACGCGAGACACGCCATGACCGAAGCCATCCTGCTGGAACGCGAGCGCGGTTTGCTGACCCTGCAACTCAACCGCCCGGACAAGAAGAACGCCCTGACCCGCGCCATGTACAGCCGCCTCGCGGACGCGCTGAAACAGGCCGACGATGACCCCGAGATCAACGCCGTGCTGATCACCGGCAGTGCCGAGTGCTTTACCGCTGGCAACGACATCGCCGACTTCATCCAGCAACCGCCGAGCGACCTCGACAGTCCGGTGTTTCATTTCATGCGCAATTTGCTGGAGTGCCGCAAACCGGTGATTGCTGCTGTGGCGGGCGCAGCGGTGGGCATCGGCACCACGATGTTGCTGCATTGCGATCTGGTTTACGTCAGCCGTGATGCGCGGTTGCGCATGCCGTTTGTCAATCTTGGGTTATGCCCGGAGTTTGGTTCCAGCCTGATCCTGCCGCGTTTGCTCGGGCAGGCCAAAGCGGCGGAGCTTCTGTTACTGGGCGCAGGCTTTACCGGTGAACAGGCTGCGCAGTGGGGGATTGCCACCGAGGCATTGGGCAGCGGCGATGCGGCGCTAAGCAAGGCGCGGGAAATGGCCCTGCGTTTCGATGAACTGCCGGCCGAAGCGGTGCGCATCAGTAAGCAGTTGATGCGAGCGCCAGATCGCGAGTTGATCCGCAAGGTGATCGAGGAGGAGGGCGCGTTGTTTACCCAGAGGCTACGTTCGCCGGAAGCATTGGCGGCGCTGACCGGGTTTATCAAACGGCATTGAGATCTTCGCTGATTATTCCTGCCTCTTCGCGAGCAAGCTCGTTCCCACAGGGATGAGTAGTGAACACAAAAACGGCGGTCAACTCAGTCCGAATGTGGGAGCGAGCCTGCTCGCTAAGGGGCCAGGTCAGCCACTACATTTTTCGGGTCGGGCAGCAAAAAGCCCGGCCATTTACATGGCAGGGCTTGGCACTTGATACGCTTGTCGAGATTCAGCCGTGATAGCGCAACAACGCGATTTTTCTGCCGGGCAGGGTGGAGCAAATCAAAACCTTGCCATCCTTCTGCAGTGCCAAACCGGTCGCCAGTTGCACGCCGTTCTCCAGATGCGTGCGTAGCCAACCTTTTCCATCGTTGAACTCTTGATCGAGGTCAGCGTCGACAAACCGCGCAACGACAATGTCAGCCTGTCCCTGTACTCCGATCCCTCCGGCGACCACAATCCTGCCGTTTTTCTGAATGGCTGCACCTGTCCATGACGTAATCGAACCGGGCTCCAGTTCGGTGTAGAGCGGGTTACCCCGATTGAACTGAATGTTGGGGCTGCCATCGGGTTCAAGGCTGATCATCACGCCTTCGTTGCCCAGCGTATCGCCGAATCCGAGGATGCGTTGATTGGGTTGCAGCACGGTGGCCTGAATCAGATGGGCGTGCATTGCACTGGCAACAGTGACAAATCCACTGTCGCCAAATTGCTTATCCAGCACCCCGGAGGAGTCATAGCGTACGAACATCGCCGGGCTGGGCTTCCCGGAGTCGTTGTACACATTGCCGCAACCCAGATACTTGCCATCCGGTTGCACGATCACATTTCTCAGCACCGTGGCATTGAGTTTGTATTCGGGATGAATCACCGGGATATAACCGATCTGGTTGAAGCTCAGATCCAGTGCGCCATTTTTTTCCAGTCGGATGATGAGGCCATGTGACTGCTGGAAGTCAAAAAAGTAGCTATGGGATGCGAGGATTTTTCCATCCGGCAGTATTTCCACTCCGTATGGATGGGCGGCGCCGGCGTCTATTTTCCGAAAGGTGTCGCTTGATGTCGTTCTGCCGGGTGGCGACAGCTCGATATCCAGTACGGTTTGTCCGTCAGTACCAAACGACGGATCCAGTCGACCCTGAGTGTCGTATCGGGAAAAGGCAGGCACCAATTGGCTTTCAGCGTTATAGACATCGCTGAAGATGACGATCTTTCCATCGGGCTGGAAAGTGAAAGATCTGATCTGCGACAGTCTGGTGTCAGGATAAACGTCCTGTGCAAAACCGGACGTTCCAAAACTGCGATCGACGCTGCCGTCAATGTTGAACCGGCCAAGGAAATACCCAGGGTTCGGATCGGTCACATCTTCGCTGTTGCCCGCGCAGTAGATCTTGTTGTCCGGGCCGATACGAACGCCGGAGACCCGCGCCAATGGCATGTTGGGGATATTGATTGTCTGCGCCCCGTCGGTGCCAAACTCCAGATCAGGCTTGCCTGCGCTATTCAACGTTTGACTCTTAGTTGTTAGCAGACCGCGCGCCACACAGGACACTCGCCGATCATTGACCATGACTGTCGCAATAAACAGCACGCTGTGATCAGTGAGCAAGGCTGCCGAACTAAAACCGGACATGACATTGAAGTGCAACCATCCCGTCCCGGCCCCTAGCGTTTTATCCAGTTCGCCCCTGTCTGTGAACTTCGCGACCACGGTGCGAGGCGGATCCGAAAGGTAGCCAAATACAAGAATGCTGGCGTCATTCTGGATGGCCGCCGATACCCATCGGGTCGAGCGATCCTCCAGTCTGGTCAGCAGCGGCTCGCCCCGATTGAACTGGATGTTCGCGCTGCCATCGGATTCCCGACTGACCAACAGTCCATGCTCACCTTCGGAGTGTTCCTGGCCAACGCCCAGTAGACGTCTGTTGGCTTGGGTAACGAGGTTGTGAAAGAGGAGATTTTGTTCGTCGTTATTCGGCTCGACCAACAAAAAGCCCGCTGTGGCGAAGGAAGTATCCAGTGCGCCGGTGGTCTCGAGTTTGCTGAAGAGTGCATGGAACTGCAGATGGCTTTTTTCGAAGCAATAACCGCTGAGGGCGTACTTTCCTTCATGGTCGACGACAATATCGGTCAACGCGGTATGAGGATAGTCAGGATGTGCGACGCGGACCATACCGCTCTGATTGAAACTGGTGTCGAGGGCACCATTGGGCATGAAGCGCAGCACTACCGACTGCGTTTTTTCCAGACCGTCATAAATCTGCGTCAGTACAAGAATCTTGCCATCAGGCAGCACGGGGCCCTGGGTAATCGATCGAGTAAGCGACGTTGCGAGCGAACTCTCGTCGCGTAATTTCTGCTTGGCGCTCAAGCTGCCAAGCGCGATCAGCACTTGCCCCTTGTCGCCGAAAGCCGGATCCGGACGTCCATCGGGTAACAAGCGCAATAGCCCGACCCACGTAGCAAAACTACCGTCGTGATAGCTGCCAATCAGCAATATTTTAGCCCCAGGCAGTTCTACGACTTCCTTGAGGCCCGAGTAGGAGCGTCCGCCTACGTTTGGATCGAATTCGCCAGTGACATAGCCTGCCTTACCGAATGTGCTGTCGACGACTCCACTGGCACTCATCCTCATGCACCAGTAAGAAACTCTCTCCCTGGAAGTGTGCTCGCTACCGACGATGTAAATCCGGCCAGTGGAATCGACGCCCATGCCTTTGGGAGAAATCGAAGGTCCTTCAGTGTCCGAGGTGTTCAGAAGCGCTAGACCGTCTGTGCCGAAAGCGGGATCGAGCTGTCCTTCATTGTCAGAAGTCGATGGCTGTGTAGTGGTGAGATTGGCGTGATAACGCAGGATCAGGCCTTGAATATTTTCGTCGGCGTACCGAAAACCGGCCACGACGATTTTCCCGTCTTTCTGCAACGTCAGCGCATTGAAGTTGGTTACACCGTCCACCCCGGTGCTTATCCAGCCGCGCTCGTGGAATGTGGTGTCCGGCGAGCCGTTGTCCAGCAAGCGCGCCACCACGCCGGGCGACGACTCGTCCGCAGGCCTGATGGCTCCGCATAGAACAATTTTGCCATCGGGTTGCATCACGCCCGATCTCCAGGAGGTGATGTTGTCGCCCAGTCGGGTGAGCAACGGTTTCGCGCCATTGAACTGGATGTTGTACTTGCCATCCGCTTCAAGACTGATCAAAAGGCCTTGCCCATCGCTTGTCGAGCCGATCCCCAACAGCCGATTGTTCGGCTGGGCAATCACCGTGTCGAATTTGGCGGATGTGAGCAGGGGTTGTTCCGGGGTGAAGAAGCCACCTGTGCCGAAACCCGGGACAAGTTTGCCGTCGCGTGCATAACGCGCCATCAATGGCACTCTCCGATCAGGATCAGAACCCAGGCTGCCCGCGACCACGAAGGTTCCGTCCTGATCAACAAATGCACTATGTAGTTTCACCTGAGCAGGATCTGCTCCGGGATAAATGACCTTGACATAACCTGTGCCATTGAAAGACGTGTCGAATGAGCCATCGCTGTTGAGCAGAAACAGGTACGCAAGGGTGTCTGTCTGGTGGGTGACGACATAGGTGCTGACCACCAGGATTTTGCCGTCGGCCAGCGGTGTGACGCTCGTCGAAAAGTCTTGGCTGGCATTCTTGTCTGTCGTACCTGTCAAGTGTTGATCAGTGCTGGAAGCCGGCCGCCTCAGGATCACGTAGCCGTCGATACCGAAGCCAGTGTCTCGCTTGCCGTTTGCGAAGAACCTGGCCAATGCTGGCGCGGAGATTCCGTACACCCATCCGGTCAGCAGGATTTTGCCGTCATCGAGCACGGTGAGCGAGGTCCCCACTGACTCCGTTCGTTCATTAAAATTGCCACTGGTGATGCCGTTATCGCCAAAGTCAGGATCAGGTGTGCCATCGGGTTTCAGGCAGCCCAAAAGGTAAGGTGGGTAGGTGACCCCCGAGAATCCCCGCCCGGTGAAATAAAGCCGATTGACGCTAGCGCAATATTGCGCCTTAACGTCATGCAATATTGTTTGACGTCCGAGAACCGGGTGATTCAGGTGATAGATACCGTTGTCCGCGAAACCTTTATCAAGCCCGACGTCGTTCTGCGTCAACTGTTCCAAGTCGTTCATGCCGCTCTCCTTGAGTGGATGGTTACGACTCGATTAGCTACCGAACAATAACCCCGGTCTACTGTAAGGTCTGACAGTAGACGCCTGTGTCGGATTAGTGCATTGCCAACAAAAAAGCCCCGGCACTCACACGCCGGGGCTTTGGTTTTTCAGCTGCCGATCACTCAGACTTGCGGGTCGCCCACGTGCAGGATCTTCATGCCGTTGGTGCCGCCGGTGGTGTGGTAGCTGTCGCCCTTGGTCAGGATGACCCAGTCGCCTTTTTCCACAACGCCGCGCTTGACCAGCTCGTCGATGGCTTTCTGGCTGACTTCGTGCGGTTCCAGCGAAGCCGGGTCGAACGGTACGGTGTACACGCCACGGAACATGGCTGCGCGCGCCTGAGTTTCACGGTGCGGCGAGAACGCATAGATCGGCACCGAAGAACGGATACGCGACATGATCAGCGGGGTGTAGCCACTTTCGGTCAGCGCGATGATCGCTTTAACGCCCGGGAAGTGGTTGGCGGTGTACATGGTCGCCAGCGCGATGCTTTCGTCGCAGCGGGTGAATTCCTTGCCGATACGGTGGCTGGAAGTCTTGCCCGTTGGGTGCTTTTCAGCGCCGACGCAGATGCGCGCCATCGCCTGCACAGCTTCCAGAGGGTACTGGCCAGCTGCGGATTCGGCCGAGAGCATCACCGCGTCGGTGTAGTCGAGCACGGCGTTGGCCACGTCGGACACTTCGGCACGGGTCGGCATCGGGTTCTGGATCATCGACTCCATCATCTGGGTCGCGACGATCACAGCCTTGTTGTGGCGGCGTGCGTGCAGAATGATTTTCTTCTGAATGCCCACCAGCTCGGCATCGCCTATTTCCACACCGAGGTCACCACGGGCAACCATCACCGCGTCGGAGGCCTTGATCAGACCGTCGAGGGTTTCGTCGTCAGCCACGGCTTCAGCGCGTTCGATCTTCGCTACCAGCCAGGCAGTACCGCCGGCTTCGTCGCGCAGTTGACGGGCGTATTCCATGTCGGCGGCGTCACGCGGGAAGGACACCGCGAGGTAGTCGACTTCCATTTCTGCGGCGAGCTTGATGTCAGCCTTGTCTTTTTCAGTCAGGGCCGGTGCGGTCAGGCCGCCACCGCGACGGTTGATGCCTTTGTGGTCGGACAGCGGGCCGCCGATGGTCACGGTGCAATGCAATTCTGTTGCGGTGGCGGTATCAACGCGCATCACCACACGGCCGTCGTCGAGCAGCAGCTCGTCGCCCACGCCGCAGTCCTTGACCAGATCCGGGTAGTCGATGCCGACCACTTGCTGGTTGCCTTCGGTCAACGGATGGCTGGTGGAGAAGGTGAACTGGTCACCGATCTTCAGCTCGATCTTCTTGTTGGCGAATTTGGCGATACGGATTTTCGGGCCTTGCAGGTCACCCAGCAGGGCGACAAAGCGGCCGTGCTTGGCAGCGAGGTCACGCACCAGCTTCGCGCGAGCCTTGTGCTCGTCGGGGGTGCCGTGGGAGAAGTTCAGACGGGCAACGTCCAGACCAGCCAGAATCAGCTGTTCGAGAACTTCCGGCGAGTTACTGGCCGGGCCAAGGGTAGCGACGATTTTGGTACGACGGACGGACATGCAAAGACTCCTGAGTTCAAGCGCTAGCGAAGGCTACTATGCTCGGAGGGTGTAGTCATTGTTCGAATGCACTACTTAATGGTTTCTTTATTGAACACGGTAACTTTGGGACAAACGCGCCTGAAGATTTCCGACCCTGGGTCGATACATTGCTCAAGACAGGAGAACCTTCATGCGATTCGTACCCATTGCCGCCCTTGCCCTCAGCGTCCTCGCCGTTACGGGCTGCACCCGTTGGTCGATGAACCATCATTTGAACAATGCCTATAGCGCCTATGATCGCGGTAACTGCGAGCAGGTCATGCTCGAACTGTCCAAGGTCGAACGCGCCAGCCGTGCCCGCCCGTACGTATGGCCGGAAGTGTCGATGATGCGCGGCCAGTGCCTGGAACGGCAGAAAATGTTTGTCGACGCGGCGCAGACCTACCAGTTCATCATTGCCTCATACCCCAACAGCGAATACGCCTACCGCGCCCGCGCGCGTCTGGAAACCTTGCAGAGCCTGGGCCATTACCCGACACGCAGCGCCGCTGCCGTGGTGCGCCCGACCCGCTTCTGATGACAGTTGTCATACAAAATCTGGCCGTGTGTACAAGCTGAGCTATAGTCGAATAACCCGGGTTTAGAGCTGAATCTGTAAACCCGGAGCAACACCTGCGACTGGCAAGTGGTCAGGTGACGGCGACGTAGCGACCGTCACACCGGAAGCGGGGAGAGCGGGCCTGCAACACAGGCACGTTCCGAAGCAAAGGTGCGGCTCTGTGATAGAGCCTTGCATGGCGAACTGCGCATGTTTACCGACCGCCGGATCGAACGGCACCAGTTGCCGTATTTCCTCAGAGTGTTCAACAGCGTCACCGACAAGCCCATCGGTTTTCTCGGCAACGTGTCCGCAGACGGGCTGATGCTGATCAGCCAGTTGCCGATGATGATCGGGGTGGACTTCCAGTTACGCCTGAAAATCCCCGCCAGCGATGGCCGCCAGCAAGTCATCGACTTCACCGCATGCTGCGTATGGTGCCATGAAGACGCCACGCCGCTGCATTACGACGCCGGGTTCATCCTGATACAACCACCGCCGGAATTTGGCCAGTTGGTGCAGGCGTTGCAGCAGTATTTCAGTTTTCAATCGTTGCCGGCTTCGGCTTGAGCAAATTCCCCCAAAGCCCTGCGAACAACAAAATGTCGGGCCGTGGCAGTCAGCCACTCGTTACCCAGCGGTATTTCCGCCAGTAAGGGTTTCATCTCAATGGCCTGATGGATCGACATCCATCAGGCATCGCCGTGCGAGAAAACTACCGTTCGTCAGGACTGTCAGAGTTGACAGGTGCGGAGCATCAACGTTGTCGATTCACTGAGAGACGAAAATAGCAACTTTCAGTTCGTCGAGGCGCTGGATCATGAATAACGAAACGAATGACGATAAACCGCTTGATGAGGAATCCAGTAAAGAGGGGATTGAGTTTATAAGAACTGATAAACCGGAGGAACCTGGTGTGTTACTTGAACGTCGGGATCTGATCTACCCGAAAAGCGGAATGATCGGCAACATTAAAAAACCTTTTATTGCGCCATTAGTTACGCCTGGTGATGATGAGTTCGAAGTTCACTATTACAGCGGCAGTAATATGTATTTGAGTACATTTTCCAGGGGTATTTCCAATCCAGTGTACATTCCGTTCAGTGAATCTCGCATACCCGGCAGCACAGCTATTCATTATCGGTACGGAAAGGGCGGTCAGTGGGGTAAATGGTACGACTCGGGTTGGTTTTGGATGCTTATTCCCCCGGTAATCCCTTACTTGAGTGATAAGGTTTATCCAGGGCGAGTTGTAGGTATCTCCGGTGAAAGTTCTTACTTTAATGTTGATATGCAGTTGTATGATTTCGATACGAATCAAGCGTTGAGTAAAAAAGTTCATGTTTCCGCCATCGGGGTGTTTCGCATAGACTCAGATCCATTGTCACAAGGTTTTTATAATGCTTTTATACGACAAGATGGTGGTGGGATCGGTGATTACCTTGATTCGGATAAATTCAATTTTTTGGTGCTGTTCCCACCCGTCATCGCCTCAATAGTCAAAGCGCCCACAGCGGGCAACCCTTTGACCATTAGTGGTAACAATGCGTGCCCGGGCGCAACTGTTAACGTTTACATTACAAAAACCTTTACAAAAGTACTAAGTGACATTCCGGTTCAGGCCAATGGCTCATGGAGTGCTACCAGTAACTATGCGTTCGAGGGTGGCAGCTATACATTTTTTGCTGAGCAGATCTTGGAGGGGTACCAATCCAAGCGAGGCCCCGATCATGACTTTGTCTTCTTGTCCCCGCCGAACATCCTGAAACCACTACCGTCTTCATTGAACGACCAGTCTTTCCGGTTGGAAGGTAACAACGGTACGCCCGGCGCCCGGCTGGAGGTTCTGCCTCCCGTGGGCAACACTCCGCTTTATGGCTCGGGCACCGTGCCCGCGGACAATGGTGCCTGGAGTATTTCGCTCACTGGAGTACCGTCGGGTAAGCTCAGTCTCGTCGTCGAACAGATTTTCAATAACGTCCGCTCCGGCCGTAGCCAACCGCTGACACTGCATATCCGGCCTCCCGTGTTGCTGATCTCCGGGCCTCCTGCGGCAAGCCTACAAAACACAGCGTTCATCCTTACCGGGAATGGCGCGGTGGCAAACGCGACCATCAAGATTTTCAAGGATCTGGCCGGCGATCCGCCGTTGATCAGTATTCCCGGCGTGGCGGCCGGAAATTGGAACGCAGCACTGACAGGCCTGGACCCAGGAGTGCTGTCACTCGTAGCAGTGCAGGAAGTGGATGGCATTCCATCCACGCCCAGCGTTGCCCGTCCCTTCAAAATCCGCCCCCCCAAGTTGACCGCCCCTGTCGTCACCTATCCCACTGACACCACGGTGAAATTCGCTGGAGCGGGGCATGACCGCGCCACCGTGCAGATCACTATCAACAGTGGCCCGATTACAACACCCCCGCCCTCTGCTGTCGTGGCGAATGGCACATGGGAAACCATCGCGACGAACTGGCCGGTGGGTACATACACACTGACCATTGTTCAGAGGTTGTCCGATGGCGCCGGCGGCTGGATCGACTCACCGCCCCTGCAATTCACCCTGAACAAAGCGCTGCCTGATGTCAGCGATTTGAAGCACACCGTGGAATACCGGCCGACCTTCAGCGGCAAAGGTTTCAATGGCGCCACGGTGCACGTTCGTCATCCCAACAGTGCCAACCTGGCCGCGCCAACGAAAGATGTTGTCGGTAATGAATGGTCAACCACAGCATCGGCAGAGTGGGGACCCTCAAACAATCGGGAAGTCCACATCAAACAAGTTTTGAATGGTCAATGGTCACCCACCTGGTGCGTCCTCAACGTCACTATTCCCCCATTGGCGCCCGGACTCAACGTACCTTCCGAAGAGGGGCTTTCCCCGGAATTCAGCGGCACCGGTTGGTCGGGAGCCAAGGTGCTCATCAACTTCAGCGGTGATCCAAAGACGTATGAAGTGCCTGTTGTTGCAGAGGTCTGGACGTTCCAGCGACCCACCCCCTTTAGCGGGAATACCCCTCACAAGATCGAAGTGCAGCAGGTTGCAGCAGGGCAGGATTCACCGAAAGTGGACAGGACTTTCACGGTTTATCCAGTGATAGAGCAACCGGTCATCACTTATCCGCTGGAAGGCAGTGAAGTACCCCGTGACATATCCGTCACCGGCACGGGCGGCATGAAGGGCGCCACGATGCGATTGTGGGATGATCGATTCCGCGATTATCTGACTCCAGAACAACCCGTGCTCACTGATGGCGAATGGTCAATTGCCCTCACGGGGCTGGCGTTTGATGAGCATGTCATCCAGGCTGAGCAAACCATCTACGGGCGGCCTTTCAAGCGAAGTGAGCGACGCATATTCAAGGCGGTTGTACCCCCTCCGGAGATTACCTGGCCGAACGGCGGACAAAAGTTGCCACGCACTTCGCAGCTCTCCGGGAAGGGTATGCCGTACGCACGGGTCGAGGTATGGATGCTCGGCGATACTTCTGCGCCACTCACCGAAGCGGCTGTAGATAGCGCAGGCAACTGGAATGCCGAGGTGACCTTGCCGGTGGGTCATAAAACCATCTGGGCCCTGCAAATTTACGCCAATGACGGTGACCCTCAAACTTCGAGGGACAGTGATCGGGTGACCTATCAGGTCGTCCCGAAAGCCCCTGATATCGAAACCCCGACGACAGATGATCATGCCGGGCGGGTATTGGTGGTGTCCGGTTTCGGTGTGTCGGGCGACACAGTCACGGTCAAGGTGGGCAGTACACATCAAAGTGCGCCTGTGAGGGCCGATCGCACTTGGTGGGTGAGGCTGGAACTCGACCAGCCTGGTGGCGATTCTTTGCTGGAGGTGGTCTCGGCGCTCGGCGAATTCGAATCGGCGCCAGCAACGCGCCCGATTGTGCTGAGCACTTACGTGCCCACCATTGAGGTGCCGGCGCCGGGGAGTTGGGTGGCTAACCCGGTGTCCCTGGCGGGCAACGGTCGCCAAGGCGTCGGAGCAGTCGTGAGCTGGTTCAACCCGGATCTGGTACTGAGCGCGAGCATTCCCGTCGATCCCTTGAATGGCTGGCAAGCGCAGGCCGGACCGTCGCTGATGACGGGAGGGCAATGGTCTCGATTCAGGCAGAGCCTCAACGATGCTGAGAAAGGCTCTGACTGGGTTGATAGCAAGCGTTTTGAGGTCGAGCCTGGTTCTTCGAAACGCTCATAACACTATTTCCCGATGAGTGGTCATAAATACTGTCAGATCTGACAGTAGGCGAATGTCACTCAAAAGCGCTAAATCCTTACACACCGACCGGCAATCTGATGTTGACGTCAGATTGCCGGAACCCGCTATCGTCTCAAGGATATTGATCATGACTGCTGCGTCCCGCCCCGTTGTGCAGATGTTCGAGCAAATATTTGGCGAAGCACAAATCCAAGAAAACGCCGGGCTGGGGAAGCTGAGGTCTTATCTTGAGCAGGGCGGTTCGATTTTCCCGCTGGTGGAAAAAGGCGCTCAGGCCTTGGTCAGTGAGCACCAGCTCAGTGTGGACGACGCCCGACAGCTCATCCGGCGGGCCAACAGTTACGTCACGTATATCCGGCGTGAGTTTATCGAGCACACTTTGAAGGGCGATAAAACCACACCGACCGATCCGTCGAGCGGGTTGCTGTCGATGGTTGATGGCCCGAAATACGAGATTATCTTCGAAACCCCATTCGATAGCATGTGCCCTCCCGAGGCGTTGGAATCATGCATCTCGCCCGTGGCATACCTGATCGATCTGCTGCGCTGGGTTCTACTGCGTATCGAGTCTGTTGGTGACGCGACACAAAAGCTTCCGCTGCATGACCGCCGTACCGACTTGAGGTTGCTGTCTGTCGACGGGCCAGCGGTGTATCAGGCGGTGTCGTCGGTCGACATCATCATCGCGGTGCTGGAGAAATTCATCACGGCAGAGCAACCAGGGTCGATCGAAGATGCCTTGATCACCGCGCGCTATCCCAATGGCCTGCCTTACTATCAGCATTGGGTCACGATTGACGGTGTGGCGCGCTCCAAAGGACTTTCGGTGGGGGATTTCGGCCGTACCATCGATCTGTCCTACCCCTATTTCCTGCCGTCGGTTGTCAGTGCTGTCCGTAACACTCGGGCGCTGGCGCATGCCTCGCGGCTGGGCCCGTATCAGCGAAATCTGCTGACTGAGCCTATGTACGTTATTAAGCATGCTGAGGACTTTTATCGAGACAACTTCGGTACTGTCGGGCCCTCCTGGGGGAACCTCAATCAGGTCAGTTATTTTGGTGAAGCAACCAAACTCGGAGCAGTGGAGATCGAACGGTTGTTATCGGTGGGGGATTTTGCACCGGTGCGCTCGGCGAACATCGACTATGTCGACGATCCGGACGTATCTGCGGAAAGTGCGCGTTCTGGTTCCGTTTATATCAACGCCAATGTGCACCCCGGTATCCGGATCAACTACACAGAAGCGGAACATCTCAACAGGCTGACAATTTATCCCGAGACCCAGGCAGGTCTGACTGCAATCGACCGGATGAACCGCAAATTGCGCCTGGACAACTGGCTCGAGTTGCCAAGCGAACAGGTGGATAGCCTGTTGTCGGCGGCAATCAGAGCTGAAGCTCGTAGCACTGACCGTGCGCCGACATGGGAGATATCGGCCAACGTCGTGCATGCCCTGGGGTTGTTCCAGCATTTGCGCGAACGCTATCGCTGCACGGCGGCGGATTTCGCTGTCATTGTTGACCAATTGTCGATCTATGGTCGTGGCGAAACCCTTTCGCAATTCGATCAGATCTTCAATGGTCAAGGGGCATATCGCGAACCCTTGAAGCTCGGTGATGGATTGTTCCCGGTGACGCCGGTACCCGGTGAGGCCGATCTGACGATCAGTCAGCTGTGCAATGGCTTGGGTATCGATCTGCAGACCTATCATTATCTGGCGCTGGCGGTCGCCGGCGCATACAAGCGTGAAGACACCTTGATACTCACCCCGGCGATCGTTTCCAGTTTCTGTCGCCTGGTCATACTGCCACGGCTGTTTAACATGACACCGGTCGAAGGTGTATTGATGCTGACGTTGTTGGGCGGGCAGCAATGGCTTGACGGCTTGGCGGGCGTGCCGTTTATCAACGCCTCGGCGAGCAGCAAACCGGATGTGCTCAGTCTGGTCGAAGCCATGGACACCTGTGTGCAATGGTGCGAGCAAAGCAATCTGTCGGTGCTCTGGGTGTTGCAACACATTGCCGTACCGCAGCGTGTCAGCATAGCGAGCGAGTCGGACCTGCAATTTTTCGATCAGATCACTAACCTCCTGCCAGCTGCGCGGCTGTCCAATGATGCCTTTTTGACAGCAGGCGTTCCTTCTATTGGCTCGGCCTCCCTGATGGACTTGCTGTCGACCGCTAAGGAGGAGCGCGGGCTCGTTGATCATTACGGGCTGGTGTTGCCCTACGCCGGAACGCCAGAGGAGTACGAGGCTTTCGCGCGCTCGAAACTCATGTGGGTTGTGGAAAATGCTTTTGGTGAACTCGATAAGTCTGTGCATGACTCCCTCTTGAACACCATGCTCGCAGTAATTTTGCAGGCCCGGGATGCTCAGGTATCACTGTTGAGGGAGACGTTGGCCGTCTATGCCGGCATCCCGGCCGGGCACACCATACCGATATTGAGTTGGGCGAAGGCAACGACTCACTTTTTGCTGGATCAGGTGGTTTCCCATATTGCACAGGGACGTCGTGACGCTGGCGGTCCATTGTTCGATTTACTGGCCGAAGTGCGGCGGCGCAGTGAAGTGGCCATGACACTGAACCTCAGTGCCGAGTTATTGCAGGACTACCTGGATTACGGCCACAAGGTCTGGTTTGGCAAGGACCCGAACGCCGAGCCTGAACTCTCGGTGCGCACTCTGTACTACTTGAGCACGCTGACACGCGCTTTCGATCTTGGCCGGCAACCGCCACAAAAGCTGCTGGATTACCTGCGCCAGGTCAATGCCCTGCCTAAGATCACAGGGAATGCACTGAGGCTGGCGCAACAGGCTTCGTCCATCAGACTGGCCGAGTTTTTCGGCTGGAGCACGCAGGACGTGCGCGACAGTCTGAGGCTTATCGACAAGTCTGGAAATCTGGTGCTCGGAGATCTCATCGAACTCGATCTGTTGATGCGCGTACGCGTGCTGTCAGGCAAAACCGGCATGGACGCCTCGACGATTTTCCAGATCGGCAATCTGCCTGAGACGGTTGACAAGGAGGCCTATGCCAAAGCCGCTGAGCTTGCCTTGCTGAACGAGTCCCGAGCGCAGGTACCACTGGTGCATGCACCGGGCGACCTCAAGGCATTGGTCAAAACCAGGTCTGAAATCATCGATAGCAACAGTTTGATTGCTAAAAAACCGGGTGAAAAAGCTACCTACAGAGTGACTGTCACAGATGCTGCAGACATTCCCCTTTCGGGTGTCAACGTCTACTGGCAGACCACATTAGGGGCCATGAGAAACAAAGCAACCGATATAAAGGGTCAGGTCGAGGTTGAATACAGGCCTGGCGAGGTCATGGGAACAGACCAGGTCTTGTACTGGCTGGACTTGTTCGAGCCCGAGCCTGCCCCCCCCGTCGTTATCGGCTCTGATGCCCACAGCATGGGATTTCCGGGTGAGCTCAAATCCCCGATACCGCTGGGGATTGTTCCCCGAGGGCAGGAAGTCGAGCTTTACGCAACGGCGCAAGACAGATACGGCAACCTCGGGAAAGACGTATATCTGAAATGGTTCGCGGTAAGCGTGGCGCCAGCGAAAGCCAATCAAGCGATCATCCGCCCACCGGATGGATCCACCAATCAGGAAGGGCAGACGCGCGTGGTCGTTTCCAGCCCCACCGGCGGGACATTCATCTTCAGCGTGCGTACCGATGGTGGCGGAAGTGAAGCCTATTTCGAACCCATCACCTTTGCCGGCGATGAGGCCGAGCAATGAATGGCGTGGCCTCACGGCCATTCGACTCAGGATTTAGCTCCAGGGAGCACGGATCATGGATTTGAACACCACGGGTGATTTGCTGGAAAAACGTCGTTCGGCTTTGCTCGATTACTGCATTGGAAAGATCAACAGGCAAAAGTACCCGTTCCTGAAAACGCCCGAAGATCTGTTTGAATTGCTGCGTATGGATCCACTGGACACTTATGCCAGGCAAAGCTCATGGGTCGCTGAAGCGATCAGTTGCGTGCAGCAGTATATAAACGCGGTGCATCGCAAACTGGAACCGGGCTTCACCCATTACCAGGTGCCTGTAGAACATCTGGCGCAGTGGGACCTCTACAGCAACTATCCGGACTGGGCGGCAGTACAACTGATCAGCCTCTACCCGGAAAACTACATCAACCCGTTTGTCCGCCAGCGCAAGACCAGCCTGTTCAAAAACCTTGAAAACGACCTCAATCAAGCGCGTTTGAGTGTGGATTCGGTTCAGGCAGCGATACGCGGATATTTGCAAACGTTCGAGCAAACCTGCGATCTGGATGTTCTCAGTTGCTACATGGACGGAGATACGCCTGAACGTGCCGATTACTACTTCATCGGGCGCCAGCGTGTGCAACCGTGCCAGTACTTCTGGCGCAGGGCACAGATCGAGCTGACGCCGACCTGTACGGCGGTCAACCCGGCGGCGTGGAGCGAATGGCAAGCCGTGGACGTTCAGCCCGCCAATCAGGTTCTGGACATACGCCCGGTGTTCTGGAATGGCCGATTGTGTCTGGTTTGGGCGGAGTGGCGAGACCCGGTCGCCGGTAAGGCCAACGGCGAGTCCGGCGAGTCCATAGACGGCAAGCTGGATATCAATCTGGCTTTCATGACGCAGAACGGGCAATGGTCTGCACCGTTGATTGTGCACAGTTCCGCGTACCCGAATGTTGACGGTGCCCGGTTTTCTTTGACTGCCATGGTGGCGACGGTGCGCACCGATTCCGTGGAACCCAAAGGGGTGCTGGGCATCCTGTTCGAAGGGCTCTATGGCACTCTGAAAGTGTCGGCGCGTACGGTTCACGATGTACTGATGCGGCCCGTGACGTATGACGATGTCGCGTGGCTGGACAAGGACTGGGATGAACGCTTCAAACCCACCGAGACCGTTCAGCATCGGCTGCCCAGTCAGGTTGAGATTGTCAGCCGGGTAGTAACAGGCGGTACGATGGCGCCGTTTCTGGGGTTGCGCGTCACGGCACGACGTGAAGGTAGCGGTGCGGCTGGTCGAGATGTACTGGTGGTGCAGGGATTTTGTATGCCAACGGGCCAGTCGACTATCGAGACGCAGAGCATTGCATTGAGGTTGTTGAACCGAACAAATGATGACCCACGAGACGTTACTGCGGATCAACCGATCGCAGGTAACTGGTACATGGACGCTGAAAGGGAGTTCAGTCGGGCGAAAGGAACCTGGTCGAAGGAAACCACTTTCTCTCTCGACGCCGGGGCGTACGGCGTCAAGCAATTCACACTGAATGTTGCCAGTCTGCTGGATTTCATCCCGCCCACTCTGGTGAAGAACACCGTCGATGCCGCCCAGTTTCTCTCATTCAACCAATCGTCGCTAAAGCTGCAATACACCCGCCTGAATTCGCTGTTTGGTCCGGAACTGGTCTGGCGCGCCAATATCTCGGTGGAGGCGGTGTTGCACTGGGACACCCAGTTCATACATGAACCACCGCCGACAGGCAGTGATTTCATCGAGCCAAACGGTGCTTTTGATGGTGCCAACGGGCTGTTTTTCTGGGAATTGTTTGTTCATTTGGCGCACTTTGTAGCGATACGCCTGCGCGATGAGGAACGTTATCTGGAGGCGCAACAGTGGCTGCATTACATTTTTGATCCGCAGGCGATCGAAGAGGACGCCTCGCTGCCGACTAAACCGCGCTATTGGCGCAGCCGACCCTTGGGGATGAATCAAGGCAATGCCGGCTGTGAAGCGCTGGCTCCGGCCGACCCGGATGCCATTGGCTATTCGAAGCCAGTGCACTTCAGAATACTGATGTTTACCGAGTACGTTAAAAATCTGATGGCGTGGGGGGATTGGCATTACCGCCAACTGACGCGAGACAGCCTGGTGGCGGCCAAACTGTGTTACGTGCAGGCTGGCTTTCTGATGGGCAAGGCGCCTGATGCTCGGGTGGTGAGTCATTGGCAAACCGATACGGTCGGCAACCTGCTGTTGCAGTGTGGCACGCGTCCGGCTCTGGAAGCATTCGAACAGACATTCAACTTCAGTCTGGCCGATATTCCGTCCGGCTCCGATACGGCGCCCATGCTTGGGCTATTGGCCTGCGGGCCATTCAAGATTCCCGTCAATCAATCGTTGCTCGACCTGTTTGCCGCGCCGCAGCAGCGCATTTACAACCTGCGTAACAACCTCTCGCTGGATGGCAAGCCTCTGGACATTCCCTTGTTCAGCCCTGCGACTGATCCGAATCAATTGCTGCGCGATCTCGCAGTGGCCGGTGCCGCCGGCCCGAGGCCTTTGGGGGGGCGGTTGGTGGTCAACGCATTCCGTTGGCGCGTGACATTCGAGGTCGCATTGCGGGCCGTGCAAGCACTGCAGGAATACGGCAGTCAGGTGCTCAGTCTGCTTGAGCGTCGCGACCGCGCCGAGCAGGAAGAACTGCAGCAAAACCATCTGGTGGAACTGGGCAGCTACGCACAGACAGTACAAGAGCAATCCATCGCGCAACTGGAGGCGAGCGTAACGGCTCTTGAGCAGAGTCGTACGGTGGCACAGCAGCGCGCTGATGCGTATGCCCAGCGCTATGACGAAAACGTGTCGGCCGTTGAATATCAGGTCATGGCCAGCCTGGATCAGTCGAAGGTGTTTGCGTTGACCGCAAAGGTCACCAAGTCTGTAGGGGCAGTTCTGGCGGCTTTACCAAACGTTTTTGGCCTGGCCAACGGCGGCCATCGTGTTGAAAAAGTGGCCGATGCCGTGTGTTTTGGACTGGAAGTCGCCTCGTCGCTGTTGCAAATCGATGCCGATAAACAGTCAACCACTGAAGGCTATCGTCGTCGCCGGAATGAATGGGGGCTGCAACGCGATCAGGCGCAGGCGGAGGTCGGTGCGATCAATGCACAAATCGAGGCGCAACGGCATGCGGTGGAGGCTGCCCGTTCCAGCCTGGCGCAAACGTTGCGGGCCAACGGCCAGGCATTGGCGGTGTACAACTTTCTGCAAAAGCGTGCGACCAATGCTGAGCTGTACGGCTGGATGATCGGTCAGCTCAAGGCGTTGCATTACCAGGCCTACGATGCGGTACTCAGTTTGTGCTTCAGTGCCCAGGCGTCGTTGAGTGCCGAAACCGGTGATTACGAAACACAGTGGCCGTTGCAGCAGTTCTGGCTGGATCAGCGTCATGGTTTGACGGCCGGCGAGCATTTGCGCGCGTACCTCCTGCGTATGGAAAGAGAGTACCTGCAACGCAACGAGCGACGGCTGGAGCTTGTCAAGACCATTTCGTTGCGCCAATTGTTCGATGATGAAATTGACCCTCAGCCGGGTATTGATAGCTGGACGGATGCGTTGGCGGATCTGCAAACCAATGGCTCGCTGGAGTTCCAGCTCACACAGTTGCTGTTCGACCGCGATCATCCTGGACATTACTGCCGACAGATCAGCGCGATAGAGATTGATCTGCCGGTTCTCACCGGGCCTTACGAGGATGTGCGTGCCTCTCTGGTTCAGCTCGGTAGCATGACGGCCACCAAGGCAACGTCGCAGTCGGTCAAGTATTTGCATGACGTTAAGGCCGGTGGGGCTCCTGTCGAGGTGCAATTCAACCTGCGCAGCGGTCAACAGATCGTCCTTTCCAAGGGCATTGCCGACAATGGTCTGACGGCAATGAAACCTGATGAGGGCTTGCTCAATCCGTTCGAGAATACCGGTGCGGTCTCCAGCTGGAGATTGAATTTCCCTTGGGTCGCACAAGATTCGCAGGCGGCAATGCTGCGCTCCCTTTCGGATGTCGTGGTGCGCGTCTACTACATGGCCAAAGCGGGTGATCCTGCCTTCGGGCGACACGTAGAAGACTTGGTCAGCACGGCTAAAACAGCTGGCGCAAAGCGTCAACGTCAAGGAGCGAGCCGCCATGAGTAACCCAGGGGTTTACGCCAACGAAAGTCTGATTCGTAACGGTAAGTTTAGTCTAGGACTGACTCAATGGAATACGTGGGGGTCGGTCTTCAGAGAGGGAGAGTGGTGGAATGGGGACCAGACGCCCTTTATGGCCGTCAAGAATGGTGGCCTGGCAAGTCAGGACTTGTGGATACCGCAGACTCCCGGTGAAGACGCGCGTTATACGTTGAGTTTCTTGTGCGAAACGAGACACGAAAAATCGGGCTGGGTGTTCATCTTCAAGGGTGAGGAGAAATTGCACGAGATCGAGCTCAAACCGCACAACCCGCTTGGCCACGCCCAAGGCCAGGCCCATCGCGAAGCCGGGCGACCCTTGGAGCTGGAGCTGAAAGAATACATATTGCCTTTGGGGGGGGCGTTCGCTCGCGATGACACGCTGCGTATCGAGATTCACAGCCCGCTGAATAACCAGAATGATCTTTGGTCGAAAATCTGCATTACCCACCTGGACATCCAGCTGCAACTGGATGACTTGAAGCTGCAAGCGGTGCATCTGGATCAAGAGCGCCTGACGTCAGAGCAGAAGGTGTATCTGTGTGTGGGGGCATCGTTGGGCGAGGAAGAAAACCCATTGCCGATGTTCATGCCACACCAGTTGTCGTTTGAGCCCGAGCCAGGCAATGCATGGCTAGGTACCAAAGCCGCTTTGCTCAGCACCGGCAATCCGCTGGATGCGGTCCGAGTGGAGCCCGATTGGGGCGTCGATCAACTTTTGACGTCAGCGTGGTCGGTCCAGGTTCCTGATAAGCCCGATGTTCCCCTGCCCTACGAGCTTTCGCTGAGCTTGCATAACCAGTACCGCGCTGAAGCCTTTCCGATCTGCATATCACTGGGGCATCACCGTCTGGTCTTCAAGGATACACGCGAAGCGGCGTATTACCCGGTGCTGGAACTTGAACAACGTGTGCGATTGGGTGTGCAAGTTGCTTCTTTCTACACCACGCAGTCCATCGAGGGCTGCAAGGTGAACTGGTCGGTGGCGGGGGGCAGAGTGAAAGCTGAGTCCAATACCGATGAACAGGGCTGGGCCTACTACGACTTCGAGCCGAAGGAGGCGGGGCTGGCGGTTATCGAAGCGTCGGTCGAAAGCCTTTATTACGCCAGTGGAGTATGGACTGGAAATTTCAACGTGCCGGTACTGGCCAACGACCCCTGGAAAGACCTGCGGGCCGTGGTCGAAGGTGTCGAGACGGCCTGGGACGCGCAAGGTTATCCGAATCGTGGCACCTCCCATGACCTGCGAGTGCGCCTGCCGCTACCGTCTGGCAGTCCATTGTTGGAAACCGGGTTTTCTTTGCGCTGGAGTGGCGACAGCCCTGAGCAGTTGGGTGTCGATGTCAACCCTGCGCTTGAGGTTCCGGTAGAAGGCACCGGGGCCGATATGGTCTGGACACTGAGCAGTGAGGATAAGCGCGACGGTTCCTTCAAGCTGTCGCTGGCCTGTTCGAAACTGTTGTTGCCGTCGCCTGCCAAACCGATGTCGCTGGCGCGTAATCGGGTCAGGATCGGTGAGGTGCGCGAAGCCAACAGATACCCGATTGTGGACGAAGCCGAAAGTGTGCTGCTGCGGCTGCAGGCCGTGCATGAGACGGTCAGCGGTGACGGTGATCCGGTCACCAACGCGTTGGTCGAGTGGATCATTCCGGAGGGTGAACCGGTGCGCGATGTCACTGGATCCGGTGGTTGGGCGAGTCTGCTGTATACGCCAAAGACCGCCGGCGAACTGACTGTCAAAGCTGTTCTCAGGGCGCATGATGATGCGGTATCGACCGAGCACGACTTCAGCGTCACGGCCATCGCCACGAGCCCTTGGAAAAGCCAGGTCAGCATCTGGCTCGACGATATCGATGTGCAAGGTAATCCGCTTGGTGTGCTTTGTCTGCGTGGCAAGACCCACACGCTGAAAGTCCTGCCCATTGCCGGCAGTGAGTGGTTTGGTCGGAACATCAGTCTGCACTGGCGCGATAACGAGGATCCTGGAATCGGATTGAAACCTGCAGACCTGACAATACCCAAACCGTTGATAGCGCAAGGAGTGCAGTGGGAGCTTGGTTCAGATAAAGCCGACAGTCACAGCAGTTTGTTTGAGCTTGAACTGCGCCTTGAAGCTCTGCCGAGCGTACGCGAATTGTCAGGACGCCTGCTCGCCGAGGATCTCAAGGAGGAAGTAACGCTGATGCTCGATCAGGTGCAGTCCTCGTTGGACGAACGCAGTCTGTACCCCTGTCTCAAGGCTGTTCACCGCTTCAAGGTTTTACCCCATGCCCTGAGTCCCTTGGTCGGGCTCAAGGCATCGTTGATCTGGACGGGCGCATCCGCTGACTCATTGAATGCGAAGGTTGATCCGCGCTGGGATGATCCGCAGACATTGAGCGACGGCGGTGCGACCTGGACGCTGGACTTTGGAGGAAGCGAGAAACCTGCCGAATTTGCCTTGGCGCTGGTCTTGCCGCAGTTGCAATTCGAAGCGGTCGCCAAGCCGATGGTGCTGGACCACAACAAACTCAGGATTGAGGCGTGGCGTGAATCGGCGGTGGATCCGGTCCTGAACCAGGATGCGGCGTGGATGTGGGTGCAGGTCTACTCGCATTACACTGAAAAGCCCGTGGATCAGGCGCCCGTAAGCTGGACAATCGATACCGAACCGCGAGAAATCCCAACCACGGTGGATGGCTGGAGCGGTTTCGAATTCAAGCCGCAAAAAGCCGGCGAGCAGTCGGTGATCGCGACCGTACTCAGTCGCTTTGACGGCTTTGAAGATCGTCGTCCGATGACGGTCAACGCGCTGGCAAGCGATCCCTGGGATGAGCTGGAGGTGCGTCTCGACCTTCAGGACAAACAGCCGGTGGGTACGCAAACGTTCTTCCCCCGGCACAATCTCCAACATAAATTGAACGTCATCGCGCCGAAAGACAGTGCCTTGGTGGGCAAGGATCTGACGTTGGGAATGACGGGCACCGGACCGGCAGCACTGGGCTTGCAATTTGAGGAACCAAGGCTGGGTGATCCCCGACAATTTTCAGATCTTGGACAGACCTATGCGTTCAAGGCGCACGGCTCCACGGACGGAAGTTTTGGCTTGCGCTTTGCGTCCACTCGGCTGGCTCGCCTGTCTCCCATCATTGCGATGTCGCTGGGGCCGGGTGAACACGTGCTGAAAATCGCTGAACGCCAGCGCGTCAACCAGACATTGCTTTGGGGGGCTGAGGTGTCGGAGCAAGTCGAAGTGGTCTCGGTGATCAGCGGCAGGCCGATGGCCGGGGTGAGTGTGACGTGGCGCAGCCCGGATCTTGGCGAAGTGACAACCACCACCAATTATTACGGCGTGGCACGCGTGCGGTTTGTACCGACGACCCCTGGTGCAGTGCAATTGACAGCCACAGTGGGCGACAGCCTGTATTCAGAGTCGATTGCGTTGCCTTATTTCCTGCATCAACCGCGGGAAATTCAGTCACTGCAAAGTGCGGATCCCAGTGGGCATCCGGGCCAGGAAGTTTCAGCACAGATAATTGTGGTTTCCGCGCAGACGGCTGAACCGTTGGTTGATGTCGAGGTGGAGTGGGAATATCCGGACATCAAGATTGCCTCGACGAAAACGGATGCTACCGGCAAAGCCGAGGTCAAGTTCAGGCTTCCTCCGGTCAGGGAGGGGTGGTTGCGCGCGACTGTCAAAGGTGGTTATACCGGATGGGAGGTCAAATCGATAATGTTTACCGCGATTCCAAACGCGGATACCTGGTTGCAGGAGTTCACCCTTTGGCTCAATGGCGAAGAGGTGGATCTTGTTGATGGAAAGTTGATTCTGTCACGCGCCTATACCTACGACCTGGAATTGAGAGTAAGGAAACACAGCTGGTTGATTGGCTGGGCGAGTGTGGCGCTGGAAGATCTGACCGGGGCCGAAGCGTTGGGGCTGAAGTTCGAGCCTGAACTGAAAACCTTGCGTCCGGTGGACGGAGAGCCTATTCGCTGGAGCGTCTCAACCGAGGTATCAGGGCCCGTCGGCGATTTTGCACTGAATTTGACCAGCCCGGATCTCCCTGATCGGTTGTTGCCTGGGCAATTGTCAGCTTTCGATTTAGATAATGAATTTGAAGTCCAATGCAACGGTGTTCCGAAAGCACTAGATGAAGCAGCCTATCCTTGCCTCGGTGCATACAATTCAATACGCATAAAAGTAAAAGCCGACAGTCCTTTATTGGGCCGTTTGGTGAAACTGACGTGGGCGGGAGACAGTGCAGAAAGCCTGGGGATAGAGGTACATCCAAAGGAGGGGCAAATGCTGAGTGCAAAGTGGGTAGAGTGGGCTCTGGACTGCAAAAGAAGCACTCAGGGCGGCAGATTTTCATTGGGGTTGGAGAGTTTTGAAGGAAAGTGGGCTACGACTTCACCATGGCACATGTCGTTGGGTCATCACTTCGTGTCCGCTGAGCGCTGGACGAAAATACATGACGGACCTATCTATTTTTATGAAGAGTACGGAATCAGGGCGATCTCAAGATTCTTGGACACTCCAGCAGAAAACGTTGAAGTTGCCGTCTATCGCGATTACTCGACCACCCCCCAATTTTACAACACCGATAGAACGGGAGAGGTAGTTATAATCGTTACGGGGCAACATATCTCCATGCGTATTAGAAATCGATATAACGGCAGTATCGTTTAGCTCAATTACTACGCTTTAGTGAGGACGAATGCCTCTGAGTCGAGGGAGGCATTTTTTCAATCAAAAGCTTTCCGCCCCCTTCAGCTCGAGATACCGGGACAACAGCTCAGCCCCCAACTTCGCAGCCGGAACATCCACCACTGGAACCCCATGAGCACTCAACCGCTCATGGAGTTCTGCCCGTTCGTTCAGGTAATTCACCGTCCCGCAATAAGCTAGCGCTTCGGGCAAGTTTTGCACCGCTCCTTGGCGTATCGAATCCAGCGCCTCCTCGCGCAGGCTTGCCACCAGCACCCGATGTTGCGCACTCAGGCGTCTAACCGCGCTCAGCAGTTCATCGTCATCTTCATCACGCAAATTGGTCACCAGCACCACCAGTGCCCGGCGCTTTTGTCGGGCCAGCAGTTGATTGACGGCAGCCTGATAATCGGCGGGACGCTGAGTGCTCTCAAGGTCATAAACCGCATTGAGCAGCACGTTCAGTTGGCCGCTACCTTTGACCGGCGCCAGATAGCGCGGTTGCTCGCCGGCAATGGTGCTCAGGCCTACGGCGTCGCCCTGACGCAAGGCCACATAACTGAGCAGCAAACAGGCATTGAGTGCGTGATCGAAGTGCGACAGTTCATCGTCCTGACTGCGCATGCGCCGGCCGCAGTCGAGCATGAAAATGATCTGCTGATCGCGCTCGTCCTGATACTCGCGGGCAATCGGTGTGCGCTGGCGCGCGGTGGCTTTCCAGTCGATCTGGCGCAGGCTGTCGCCTTCACGAAATTCGCGCAGTTGGTGAAATTCCAGGCCCTGACCGCGACGTTGCCGCTGGCGTACGCCGAGCTGGCTGAGCCAGTTGTCCACAGCCAGCAGTTCACCGCCGTAGAGCCGGGCGAAGTCGGGATAGACGCGGGTCTGGTCGCTGACGCTGAGCAGGCGTTTGCCTGACCATAATCCCAAGGGGCTGGGCAGGTTGATTTCGCAGTGGACGAAGCTGAAATGCCCGCGTTTGAGCGGGCGCAGGCGATAGCCGAGCAGACTGCGCTGGCCGGGTTGCAATTGAGTCGCCAGCGGCAGGTTTTCAAAACTCAAGCCTTCTGGCGGGTGGTCGAACAGCTCAATGGGCATCGGTTCGCTGAAGTCATGTTCGACTTCCAGACGCACTTCACCCCAGCGGCCGAGCGCGAGACTGCCGGGCATCTGCCGTGTGATGCGCGGTGTTGGCAGACGTTGCAGGCGCAACGCATCCAGTATCGCCAGGGCCAACAGCGCCAGCAGCAGGCCCCAGTTAACCGATATCAGGCTGGCAGGAATGTCGACTTCCAGCGCCCGCAATGTGCCCAGAACGATGCCGATGACCAGCAGCAAGGCCAGCCAGATCAACAGCAGGCGCGAGGGTTTCACAGTCGCGGCGCCGCAATCTGGTCGAGCAGTTGCTGGAGCACCTGATCGACCTGCAAACCTTCGATGTCCAGCTCCGGGGCGATACGCACCCGATGACGCAGCACGGCCAGCGCGCAACCCTTGATGTCGTCGGGAATCACGAACTCACCGCCGCGCAACAACGCACGGGCACGGGCGCAACGCACCAACGCAATCGAGGCGCGTGGTCCGGCGCCAAGGGTCAGCCCCGGCCAGGTGCGGGTGCTGCGCGCCAGACGCACGGCGTAGTCGAGGACCTGGTCGTCCAGTGGCAAGTCACTGGCAATCCGTTGCAAGGCTTGCACATCCTTGGCTTGCAACACGGTGCGCAACGGCTGCACATCGAGCATGTCAGCGCGGGTCGAACGACAGACCTGGCGCACCATGTTCAGCTCCTGATCGGCGTCAGGGTAGTCCATGCGTACCTTGAGCATGAACCGGTCGAGCTCGGCTTCCGGCAGGGGATAGGTGCCCTCCTGCTCGATCGGGTTCTGCGTGGCCAGGACCATGAACGGTTGCGCGATCGGCAGGGCGCGACCTTCGAGCGTGACCTGACGCTCCTGCATCGCTTCGAGCAAGGCGGCCTGGGTTTTCGCCGGTGCGCGGTTGATCTCGTCGGCCAGCAACAGATTGGTGAACAACGGGCCTTTGCGCAGTTTGAACTGCTCGGTTTGCAAGTCGTACACCGCGTGGCCGGTGACGTCGCTGGGCATCAGATCCGGAGTGAATTGAATCCGCGCGAACTCGCCACCGAAGCAGCGGGCCAGTGCACGTACCAACAAGGTCTTGCCCAGCCCCGGCACGCCTTCGAGCAGCACGTGGCCACCGGCGATAAGTGCTGTCAGCACGTCGTCGATCACCTGATTCTGGCCGATCAAGGCCTTCTGCAATTCGCCGCGCACCGCTTGCGCCAACTGGCTGGCACGCTGGCGTTGCTGGGCGGCGTGGCTGGCGCTGCCGGGCTCGATCTGTTCGGTCATAGCGTGTTCCTCAAGGTTTGCAGGTGGGCGACCTGGCGGCAGAAATCGGCGCTGGAGATCCGCCGGTTCGGCACCGGGCTCAAGGCCTGGCTGATAGCGCGGGTGGATTGCCGGGTCAGGCGCGACAATGCCAGCCATTGTTCGGCAACGTTCAATTGATCAAAGCCGGGATGGCGGCGGCGGGCGCGGCGCAGTACATCCTGTTGCAGGGCTTGCAGCAGCGCCTGCTGGCCGTTGTGGCGCAACAGGAAATCGGCGCTGGCGCGCAGGTGTTCCTGCAACTGTCGCCGCCCGCGCGGGGCCGGCATCTGAAGTGGACCGTGGCGCACACCGACATGCCACAGCCACAGACCAATCAACGCCAGCAGGGCAACGATGGCTTGCGGGAAGTAGCGCCAGAGCAAGGTCAACAGGCCATCGTGCGCGGTGTTGTAGATCAAGGTCACGTCGGTGTCGGCACTCAAATACCAGAGCAGCCAGGCGTTGTCGTATTGGCTGATGCTCTTGTTCTTCCACAATTCGGCATCGGTGACCACGGTGATCGAGCCGAGGCTGTAGGGCAGTTGCATCATGTGCGTGGCCTTGGCGCTGTTGGCCCAGGCTTGCGCCAGATTCTTCGGGTCGTCGAGATGGAAATCGGTGTCGAAGCCGGCGTAGGCCGGTGCGTCTTCGTCTTCCAGATAGAGTCGGGTCAGTTTCGGAAAGCGTTCTGGTTCGACGTCTGCAGGCAAGTCTTTCAGATCCTTGCTCAGGGATTGATGCAGTTGCACCCGGTCGAGCAACAGGTCGTTGCTCTGCTTCGTCTGCTCATCCCACAGCGATTCGGCGACGAACACCAGTCGCCCGCCGGCCCGTGCCCAGTTCAATACCTGATCGACCTGACGCGGGGTCATGTGCGAGCGGTCGTTGAACAGCAGCAATGTATGACGGCGAGGATCAATGTCGGGGAGCACCACGAGGCTTTCGGCATGGCCGACATTCAGGCCGCGTTCGCGCAAAAACAGCTCGGCTGCCAGATAAGGATTGGCTTGCACGGCAGGCGCAGGGCCGTGATCGATTTCTTCCTGATAAGGCGTGGCCTTGAGGTAGAGGAAAATGCTCAACGCGCCCAGCAGCAGAGCGACCAACGCAGCGACCGACCACCCCGTGCGGCGATTCATCGGACGGCTCCGGGGCCGAACAAGGCGCGCCAGCCATCACACAATTCCCGCTGCAGAGGCGCCGCCGGTACGCGATGACCGTAAGCCATGTTCTGCCAGTGGACGGTCAGGCTGCGGCTGAAGGCGAGCAGTTCGGGACGTTGTAATTGCTCGACTTGCGCGAGCACCTGGAGTTCGGTGTCGGCGGGCTTCAGGGTCAGATCGAAATCGTGAAGCAGATGGCTGAGCAGCCCTCGATAGAGCAGGCCCAACGCTGCGCGGGGTTGGCTTTGCCACAGTTGTTCGGCGCTGGCAGCGATGTCGTCAGGCAAGGTGTCGCGGTTCAAGTCCAGACCGAAGGCCTGTTGTGGCAACGCTCGTTTCGCCTTGGCAGGCAGCCTCGGACGGCGGCTGACGAAGGCTTGCAGAAACTCGCGATAACGCCAGAGCAGCCAGCCGATTGCTGCCAGGACCGCGCCCCACAACAACACTTCAATGATCTTCGCCAGCAGATTGAGGTGTTGCCCGTCGAGCCAGCCCAGCAGGGTTTTCAGCCACTGTGGTGCTTCACCCGGTGTTTGCGCTTCGGCAGGTTTCGCCGGGTCTTCGCCGAAGCGATAGCGGGTGACGGATTCCTTGTTCTTGAACGGCGGTTGTTCGAGCAACGCCTTGATGCTGTCCCGGGATGCCTGACTGGTGAGCGGCTGATTCAACAGTCGCGCTGCCTGTGGACTGTCATCAGGCTCGGCTGCCCACGCTGAAGGCACATTCGGCAGCACCAGACAGACCGCCAGCAGCAACCCCAACACACTGTTGTTCAGGCGCTGACGCAGGCGGCGGAACACCAGCTCGATATCCCATGCTTCCAGCTGTGTGCGGCGGTTCAGATAAAGGCTGAAGCCACAGGCGACGTAAATCGGTTCCCACACCACCAGCACCAGCGCATAGAAAACATTGGTCAGGTGTTCGAGCCAGCGCCAATCGTGATCCGCCGCGAATATCAGCGACTGCCAGTCCCAATCCGTTTCGATTTGCTGTGGCAACAGCATGTAGAACAGCACCATCAGGCCGATCCACAATGCGCTCTCCAGGTGCACGCCGATGATGGTCAGCCATTGCGCGGCGCCGGCGTTGCGTTGCAGCAGAACCTGCAGGCGTTGTTGCCGGGCATTGCCGTCGAGGCCTTCGAGTTGCACCACCGGCAGCAGAAAGCTGCGGCTCAAACTCAGGCGGCGCCAGGTCAGGCTGGCCAGCAGTTGCGGTTTGAGCAGGCGCGGCCATTCGCGCAAGGCTTGTTTGAGCGTCGGCGTTTCGCCAAACAGCGCTTTCGACAGGATGTACAGCGGCAGGCGTTCGTACGCCGGTTTCAGCCACCAGAAGATAAACACCGCCAGTGACGGCGAGTCCCACAGCAACAGGCTGAGCAAGGCGAACAGCGGCAGGGTGACGATCGCCCAACTGGTCATCAGCAGCCGCCGATGTTGCTGGCTCATCAGCACGCCGAGGTCCATGGCTTCCCAGGTCGTGCGCGGGCGGATCACCACGGTGGCGTCACTCAGGCGCATGGCGGGTCCTTCCGGCGAACAACAGATAGACCGCGACCAATGCCCAAAGCCCGGCGCCGACCAGATATTTGGTCAGTGGCGTGACGCTGGTTTTCGATGACCAGTAGGCTTCGATAAACGCAGCAATCAGCAGGAACAACATCACGCCGCACACCAGCAGCACACTTTTGCGCGCCGCCCGTTTCAGCGCTTCGCTGCGGGTCAGCCGTGCGGGCGCGATCAACGCCCAGCCGAGTTCCAGGCCGGCCGCGCCGGCGAGGGCAATGGCGGTGAGTTCAAAGGCGCCGTGGGCGATAACGAACGACCAGAAGGTCTGGCCGAAACCGATCTCGCTCAGGTGCCCGGCCACCGCGCCGATGACCATGCCGTTGTAGAGCAGAAAGAACGCACTGCCCACGCCCAGCAACAAGCCGCTGGCGAAGGTCTGAAAGGCAATGCCGATGTTGTGCATCACGTAGTAACCGAACATCACCCAGTCTTCGCTGGCCGCGCGTTCGGCGGGGCGCCCGAGGTGACCGGCGACCGGATCGTACATGCCTTGCATCTCACGCACCTGATCGGCGGGGATCAGGTTGTAGACCAGTTCGGGAAACACATACACCAGCATGCCGACGCCGATCAGGCTGCCAAAGAACAGCAGGCTGGCGACCAGCACAAAAGGCCACTCGGCACGAACCAGTCTGGGGAAGTCGGCGAGGATGAAACTCAGCAGATCGGCGCCGAGTCGGCTGCGATGGCGATACAGTTGTTGATGGCCGCGCAGTACTTGTTGTTGCAGCGAATCAATGAGGAAGCTGCTGTAACCACGCTCCTGAGCCAGCGCCAGATGTTGGCAAAGCCGTCGATAGGCCCTGGGGAAGCCGCCGACTTGCGAGGTGTCCTTGCCACGCTCAAGGCGTTCGAGGGCCAGCGCAAAACGCTCCCATTCGGCCTTGTGGCGACTTTCGAAGAGGCTTTGCTTCATGTCGGGCCCAACAAACCACGAGCGATGCCGTTGAGTTCAGCGACAGCTTTGGGAGCAGAAATATGCAGAGGCTGGGCGAGCAGCGCCGCCAGTTCATTGACCCGCGCTGGCGATAAATCACCTTGGCGCTCGGCAAAGCCCAGCACGGCGCGTTGTTCTGCGAGCGTAAGGGGGACGGGCGAGCGCCGTGGTTCGGCATCAGGCAATTGCGGACGGCTCAGCGGGCGCTCGCTGTAGACCACCAGTGTGCCGGCGGCGATGTCGCCGAGGCGTTTGAAGGCCGGGTGTTGCAGGCAACTGAGGGTGCCGAGGAAGTAGCCGAAGGGCAGCAGATCGACAAAACGCAGCAGGTTGCGCAGCAGCGAGGCCGACCAGCCAATCGGTGTGCCGTCGTCGTGCACCACGCGTAGGCCCATCCACTGTTTACCCGGCGAGCGACCCTGACGCAGCACTTCGAACAGCACCATGTACCACCAACTGATCGCAAACAGCAGCAGCGAACCAAGACCGAGGCCCAGTTTGCCGAGAAACGCCAAAGCGATGAACAGCACGCCCATGATCACGCCGCGAATACCCAGATCGACCGCAAAGGCTACGGCACGCACCATCAACCCGGCGGGACGCAACGGCAGGTCGATGCCCTCCGGTGTTTCGACCTGATGCCGCGTATCCAGCGGCGGGGCCAGCGGTGCTTTCCTTGGCGGTGCTGTGGGCTCGGGCATGGGCTACCTGATGTTCGCCTGTTCGGGGTGCAAGTGAGGCCGATGCTAGCAGCCTCTCGGGGGAAAACGACATAACTATGTATTGCACGGCGAGTGACACACGGTGTTTGAATGTTTCAAGGCTGGCCGCGAGCGCGGTTGAACGCCTAGACTTCGCCGATCTTCAGTTCAGGAACCGCCCGTGACTTCAATCTTCTGGTACGACTACGAAACCACTGGCATCAATCCGCGTAACGATCGCCCGTTGCAGGTGGCCGGGATTCGCACCGATCATGCGCTCAACGAAATCGACGAGCCGGTCAACCTCTACTGCCAGCCCAGCGAAGACATCCTGCCGCATCCGGCGGCGTGCGCGATCACCGGCATCACCCCGAGCCAGCTCGCCGAAAAGGGTTTGAGCGAAGCGGACTTCATGACGCGGGTGCACGCTCAACTGGCGGCACCCGGCACCTGCGGCGCCGGTTACAACACGCTGCGTTTCGACGACGAGATGACTCGTTACAGCCTGTATCGCAATTTCTTCGACCCTTACGCCCGAGAGTGGCAGGGCGGCAACAGCCGCTGGGATCTGATCGATGTGGTACGCGCGGCCTATGCGTTGCGTCCTGACGGACTGGTCTGGCCGACCGATGACGAAGGCCGGGTCACCCTCAAACTCGAACGCCTGACAGCTGCGAACAATATCGATCACGGGCATGCCCACGAGGCGCTGTCGGATGTTCGCGCGACCATCGCCCTGGCCCGGCTGATCCGCGAGAAACAGCCAAAACTGTATGACTGGCTGTTCCAGTTGCGCAGCAAGCAAAAAGTCATGGATCAGATTCGTCTGTTGCAGCCACTGGTGCATGTCTCGGGGCGTTTCTCGGCAGCGCGCAGTTATGTCGGTGTGGTGCTGCCACTGGCCTGGCACCCGAAAAACCGCAATGCCCTGATCGTCTGCGACCTGCATCTTGACCCACAGGGGTTGCTCGATCTTGACGCGCAAACCTTGCGCCAGCGTTTGTATACGCGTCGCGATGATTTGCTCGAAGGCGAGTTGCCGGTGCCGCTCAAGCTGATTCACATCAACCGTTGCCCGGTGGTGGCGCCGCTTGCGGTTTTGCGCGCGCAGGATCAGCAACGTCTGGGGCTGGACATGGCGCTGTATCAACAGCGTGCGCTGCGGCTAACTGACGCACAGCAAGTTTGGAAAGATAAAGTTGCAGAGATTTATGTCAGCGAAGATTTCATTCCGAGCGAGGATCCGGAACAACAGTTGTACGACGGATTTATCGGTGACCGTGATCGGCGTCTATGTGAGCAAGTGAGGAGCGCCGATCCGGCACAACTAGCGCAAGAGCAATGGCCTTTCGATGACGAACGTTTGCCAGAATTACTCTTTCGATATCGCGCACGTAACTTTCCCGAGACGTTGAATTTCGAAGAGCAAGAGCGCTGGAGAATATTTTGTCAGCAGCGCTTGTCCGCGCCTGAATGTGGCGCACCCAATACCTTGAAATCTTTTACCGAGGCGGCCGAGCAATGGTCGCTTAATGCCACGCCGATGCAGAGTGAGGTGCTCAATGAATGGCAGAATTATGTCCAGGCATTGCGCAAACGTTTGAATCTTTGAAATCGAACATGACCGGGCTTAAATGCCGGGCATAAAAAAACGCCAGCATTCGCTGGCGTTTGTTTTTTCGCGGATCGCTCTGCGAAGGTGTTGCGGCTTAGCCCAGCAGGGTAGCCCAGCCTTCAACCACGTCGCCGCCCCACTTGGCTTTCCACTCTTTCAGAGTTTTGTGGTTGCCACCTTTGGTTTCGATGACTTCGCCGTTGTGCGGGTTTTTGTATTGTTTAACTTTGCGAGCACGCTTGGTGCCGGTAGTTTTTACTGCGCCGCCGCGTGGTGCTTTGGTTTTCGACTCTGGGTCCAGCAGCGCGATGATGTCACGCAGGGACTTGGAGTATTCGCCCATCAGGGTGCGCAGTTTGCCTTCGAATTCCAGCTCGGTTTGCAGTTTGTCGTCTTGGGACAGGTTCTTCAAACGAGCTTGCAGCTCTTTGATAGCTTCTTCGGTGGCGCGGTATTCGTTGATCAAGGACATGATTACTACCTTAGTAGAGTGCTGAATGGCAGGGGGACAGTGCCGCAATAATAGTCAGGCTGTTTCATCAAGTAAACATTTAACCGGAGTTTTTATTTAAATTAGTTACGAGAAACTGCCCGCTATTGAATATTCAGTTAAATAGTGTGATCCAGTCATCACAGATATTCACAGTTGGCTGATCAAGCGATGCCGAGGAGGGCGATCAGGTTAACGGTGACTCCAATGAAAAGCCGAAGCGCCGAGCCTGGCGTGTGCCAGCGCTGATGAATACTGCAGTTTTCCCCCGCAGCCGCTAGAATGGCGGCCTTTGCGAAGTTCTGGAGTTTCCCCCTCATGCGCACTTTTCGGCTGGTGATTTCTTGCCCGGACCGCGTTGGCATTGTTGCCAAAGTCAGTAATTTTCTGGCAGCCCACAACGGTTGGATCACCGAAGCGAGCCACCACTCGGACAATCAAGTGGGCTGGTTCTTCATGCGTCACGAAATTCGTGCCGACTCGCTGCCTTTCGGTATTGAAGTTCTGCGCGAGAAGTTTGCGCCGATCGCCGAAGAGTTTTCGATGGACTGGCGCATCACCGACACCGAGCAGAAAAAACGCGTTGTGCTGATGGCCAGCCGCGAATCTCACTGCCTCGCTGACTTGCTGCACCGCTGGCACAGCGATGAACTGGATTGCGAAATCTCCTGTGTGATTTCCAACCACGATGACCTGCGCAGCATGGTCGAATGGCACGGCATTCCTTATTACCATGTCCCGGTCAATCCGCAGGACAAGCAACCGGCCTTCGACGAAGTGTCGCGCCTGGTCAAACAGCACGACGCCGAAGTGGTGGTGCTGGCGCGTTACATGCAGATCCTGCCGCCGGACATGTGCCGTGAATACGCGCACAAGGTCATCAACATTCACCACAGCTTCCTGCCGTCGTTCGTTGGCGCCAAGCCGTACCACCAGGCGTCGCTGCGTGGCGTGAAGCTGATCGGTGCGACCTGCCATTACGTCACCGAAGAGCTGGACGCTGGCCCGATCATCGAGCAGGACGTGGTCCGCGTCAGCCACAGTGACAGCATCGAAGACATGGTGCGTTTCGGCCGTGATGTCGAGAAGATGGTGTTGGCGCGCGGCCTGCGTTATCACCTCGAAGACCGCGTGCTGGTGCACGGCAACAAGACTGTGGTGTTCTGATCGAACTCACACAGGCTTGAAAAACCAAGGGTCTGGGCGTTCAGTCGTCCAGACCCTTGTTCATTTCAGCTTTGAGGAAAAGCCATGACCGATCCACTGGACAAAGCCACTTCCAAAGCGCCGGCGACTTTGGGCGAGGGTTGTTTGAGTCGATATGACCCGGATGACATGAGCCCGGAGGATGGAACCGAGTTTCCCGGTGCCGCCGAGTTGTGGGAACAACTCAAAGAAGAGGATCAGGATGACGCTAAGAAGCCTGTCTGACGTTCATTAGCTTCTTCAACAACGGCCGGCCCAGCATCAATAAAAACACCGGTCCTCCGACCAGCAGATAAAAGTAATACGTCACCACCCGCCAGATCAGAATCGCCGCCGCTGCGGTGGATTTTCCCACCATCGGCGCCAGCAGCGCCGCAGACGTCAACTCCGCCGCCCCTGCACCGCCCGGCAGCAGGCTGAATTGCCCGGCACCCAGCGACAGCATCTGCACCAGAAAACTCCAGGCCCATTGCAAGTCTGCGCCCAGGCCGCGCAACGCCAGATACAACACGCTATAACGCAGCAGCCAATGCACGCACGTCAGGGCGAAGACCTTGATCAGCGTCTGCCAGGGCAACTTCAGGGTGTCGGTAAACGCGGCAAGAAAGTGCAGCAACTTGCGCGCCCAACCGCGTCGGGTGCTGGCCTTGACGTTCATCCTCGCCAACAGACGCCCACTCAGACGAATCAATGCACGGTGATAGCGCGCGACGACTACGCAACTGAACAGGCCGCCAAACAGCGACACGGCGCTGACCGTCAGCAGCCACTCCAGGCGATCGCTGAGGTGCTGGAACAGCGCATAAATCAGAATCCCGCTGAGGGCGCAGAGAAAGAACAGCAAATCACTCAGTTGATCCATGGCAAACACCGCGCTGCCCCGCGCCGGACGAACGCCCGAGCGAGCGAGCAGAGCCATGATTGTCAGCGGCCCGCCGCTGCCGCCGGGTGTCGCACAATAGGCAAATTCGGCGGCCATGACCACGCCAAGGCTTTTCAGTGGCGTGACGCGTTCGCGCTGATCCCCGAGGAGCAGCCGCAGGCGCAGGGTGTTGATGCCCCAGCACAGCAGAATCATGCCGAACATGATCAGCAACCAGTGCAAAGGGAAGCTTTGCAGGCGCGCCCAGGTTTCGCCGCCGCCCAGCACAACGGGAATCAGCACCGCCGCGAGCAGGCCGATGAGCAACAGAACGCCGCGACTCATGCGGCGCGTTCCAGGTGACTGCACTGTTGCGCAAGCCAGTTGATTTTGCTCATAGGTACTCGTCCATCCGCCAACAGTCGTTCAAGGGTTTTCAACCAGTAATCACGGGAGAAACGGTGGCGCATGTCCACAGGGTGCAAGCCTAGCCGAATCACCGCCGTCTCGCGCCAGCGCTGTTGACGCTGCTCGCTGACTATTTTCGACAAGCCACGGCGCCAGGCACTGCGGGCACTCCAGACCAGACCGGGGGCGTCGATAGCGCTGAAATCCGGCAAACGATAAAGATGTTGCGGATCACTGGTGTAGCTCAGCGGTAACTCGCGCAGGGCCTGGCGGGTACCGTCGCTCATCAACCACGCCGGGGCGACGAAACCGTGCAGCGGCCAGTCATGGCGCTGGAAAACTTCGATGCCGTCATGCAGGCGGGCGAGGGCGGTTTCCCGGGACAAACGATAGAACTCGCCTTCATGGGTATAAATACGGCGCATGAACCAGTCGCGCGGTGTTGTCGGGCGGGGCTCCTGGTCATCGTGAAAATAACCGTGCAACGCCAACTCATCGCCACGGGCGACGCGCCTGTCGAGCATTCGACAAAATGCCGGGTGAGCGTCGAGGGTGTTGTGCCGGTGGAAGTTTGGTACGACCAGCCACGTCATCGGCACGTTGCCCAATGCATCGACAGCCTCGACAAACGGTTGGTAATCCGCCCACGTCGACGGAGCCACGTCGTGCAGTACCAGCAACACGGCGGGGTTGTTCATCGATTCAACCATTGGCCACCCGCGGCAGCGTATGCCCAAGTACCGCGTGATAGTGGCCCAGCAAACTGTCGACCACTGTGTCCCAGGCGTAGTGGGTTTCGACATGCTGGCGGGCCTGTGCGCCGAGCTTGCTGCAGCCGCGACTGAACAGTTCGCGCACGGCATTGGCCATCGCCTGCGGGTTGTTTGGCGCGCACAGCAGACCGCAGGACTCCGTGACAATCTCTTCGAACGCGCCGGCAGCCACCGCCACCACGGGAATGCCGCAAGCCATGGCTTCAAGGATCACCAGCCCAAAGGTTTCCTGATCGCCGGCATGGATCAACGCATCGGCACCGGCCATCAACTGCGCGACGCGTGGTGCGGGGCAGAATTCGTCGATCACACTGACGTTGTCCGGCACGGCCGTGGGCATCGACGAACCGACCAGCAGCAAGTGATAGCGCGGGCCGAGGCGTTGCATGCATTGGAGCAGTACCGGGAGGTTTTTCTCTTTCGAACCGCGCCCGGCAAAAATCAACAACCGGGTGCCTTCGGCGATACCCAGTTCTGCGCGCAGTTGCGAGTCGCGGGCACTGGGGTGAAAGGTCTGCAGATCGACGCCCAACGGTTGCACGAAGACATTGCGTACGCCGAGGCCACTAAGCTTGTCAGCCATGACCTGACTGGGTGCCAGGACCCGGTCGAAATTGCCATAAAGCCGGGTGACATACGCCTCGATATTCGGCGTGACCCAATGTCCCATGCGATTGCTGATCAGCAGCGGCAGATCCGAGTGATAGAAGCCGATCACCGGCACATCGAGCTGCCGCCGCGCATCAAGCGCGGCCCAGGCGGTCAGATAAGGGTCACCGACTTCGATCAGATCAGGCTGTAAATCCTGCAGGACATTTCGCCAAGGCGCGAGGCGCAGCGGGAAGCGATACCCTTTGCCGAAGGGCAGGGCGGGGGCGGGAACCGTGTAAACGCCGTCGTCTTCGCCCAAATGCGCACCTGGAATCAACAGGCTGTGGCGAATGCCGGGTTTGACGCCCAACCGGCGGTGTTTGGCATCCAGATAAGTGCGCACGCCACCGCTGGCCGGGGCGTAGAACATGGTGATGTCGGCGATATGCACGGTGATCAACCCTCCGCTGCGTGGTTCTCCCTTGGTTGACCTTTATCAAGAATAGATGTTCGGTCGGGATTGCGCGGTAGAGCTGAAGAGCACCCTCACCCTAACCCTCTCCCGGAGGGAGAGGGGACTGACCGAGGTGGATGTTGGAGTTACACCGACTTGAGAGACCTGAGTCGAACTCAGGTCTGGAAACCCCCCCGATCGGCTCCCTTTCCCCCTCGCCCCCCTGGGGGCGGTCCGACGTTTCGGGAGGGCTGGGGTGAGGGGGTAGGCCTTTGATCTTAAATGCGGAAACTGCCAACCAACTGCTTCAACCGCGAAGCCTGCTGCTCCAGATCCGAACAAGCCCGCAACGTCGCCTGCAAGTTCTCCACGCCTTCCTGGTTCAGCGTGTTGATCTCGGTGATATCGACGTTGATCGACTCGACAACAGCGGTCTGCTCCTCGGTCGCCGTGGCCACCGACTGGTTCATCCCGTCGATCTCGCCAATGCGCTGCGTCACGCTGTTCAAGCGCTCCCCGGCAAGGTTGGCAATTTCCACGCTGTCCTGGCTGTGACGCTGGCTGTCGCTCATGGTGCTCACCGATTCACGGGCGCCGACTTGCAGCTCCTCAATCATGGTCTGTACCTGTTGCGCCGATTCCTGGGTGCGATGGGCCAGATTACGCACTTCATCCGCCACCACGGCAAACCCACGGCCGGCCTCACCGGCTCGCGCCGCTTCAATTGCCGCGTTAAGCGCGAGCAAGTTGGTTTGCTGGGAAATGCTGGTGATCACTTCAAGAATCTGACCAATGTTCACGGTTTTGCTGTTCAGCGACTCGATGTTGCTGCTCGACGCGCTGAGCATGCTCGACAGTTGATTCATCGCTTTGATGCTGCGATCGACCACTTGCTGACCGTCTTCAGCCAGACCGCGAGCATCGCTGGCCTGATTCGACGCTTGTGCGGCGTTGCGGGCGATTTCCTGCGCGGCGGCGCCGAGCTGGTTGATCGCCGCGGCGACACTGCTGGTGCGTGAGGCTTGCTGGTCGGAGTTGTACATCGACGAGTTCGACGCCGCGACCACGCGCAGGGCGACTTCGTTGACTTGCCCGGTCGCCGAAGACACTTCGCGGATCGAGCCGTGAATGCGTTCGACGAAACGGTTGAATGCGGTTCCGAGGATGCCGAACTCATCGTTATTGACGATGGTCAGGCGTTTGGTCAGGTCGCCTTCACCGTCAGCGATGTCTTCCATGGCGCGGGTCATCACGTGCAGCGGCTGGATCAGGAGGCGGATCAGCATGCCGAGCAGGGCGATGATGATCGCCACCGCGATCACGGTGGCGATCACTGCCGAGGTGCGGAACTGACTGAGCATGGCGAAAGCCTGATCCTTGTCCACCGACAGACCGATGTACCAGTTCACCGACGGCAAACCCTTGATCGGCGCGAACGTGACAATGCGCGTCTTGCCATCGACGGTGACTTCGCTGAAGTCGCTGCTGATGCGCGGGGTGTCCTGCGGATAGGCTTCTTTCAGTGATTTCATCACCAAGGCCTTGTCCGGGTGCACGAGGATCTTGCCGTCGGCGCTGACCAGGAACACATAACCCATGCCGTCGAAATCCCGGGCGGCGAGGGTATCGACCAGCGATTGCAGACTCAAGTCGCCACCGACCACGCCCACGCTCTGACCAGCCTTTTTCGAGGCTGTGGCGATGGAAATGATCAGTTGGCCAGTAGCGGCGTCGATGTACGGCTCGGTCAGGGTCGAAGTGCTGCTGCTCTCGGCACCTTTATACCAAGGGCGCACGCGCGGATCGAAACCGTCCGGCATCTTCGTGTCCGGGCGGATGGTGAAGTGCCCGGTGGCATCGCCCAGGTAGGTCGCCATAAACGTCGAGGTCAGGGTTTTCTGTTCCAGCAGACTGGCGACGTTGGCGGGCTCGGGGTTGATGGCGATGTTCTGGGCGGCGTTCTCGACCAGCAGAATGCGGCCACTGAGCCAGGTCTGGATATTGCCGGCAGTGACTTCGCCCATCTCGTTGAGATAGTTGTTCAGGTCATCGCGGATCGCATTGCGCTGCAACCAGTCGTTGTACAGCGTAAAGGAGGCGAAAGCGGCGATGACGATGAGGGCGGCGGCAAGCAAAATTTTATGGCTGAAGCGCAGATTTTTGTTCATGGCTTGGGGTTCCGCTAAGGTCTTAATGTCCAGGGCGTGCTTTTATAGAAGCGCGCAAAATGGGCAAGGGTGAAAACAAGCTGATATTTCCGTCTCTCCTTAGGGAAATGTCCGGCCTGACTTGTGGTCGGGGTCTCTCACTCCTCTTTATCGGCCATGCGCAATCAAAGATTAACCATTGGGTGACAAAATGCCTGACTCCTCGCAACTCGTAATCGGCGCCGACCTCGCAGGCCAGCAGATTGCTCAGGCCATGCGCCTGGCGAACCGCCACGGACTGGTCGCCGGCGCCACCGGTACCGGTAAAACCGTCACCTTGCAGCGTTTGGCCGAGGCGTTCAGTGACGCCGGGGTGGCGGTGTTTGCCGCTGACATCAAGGGCGATCTGTGTGGTCTCGGGGCTGCCGGTAATCCGCAAGGCAAGGTTGCCGAGCGTATCGCCGGGATGCCGTGGCTCAATTACAAGGCGCAGGCTTATCCGGTGACCTTGTGGGATATCCACGGCGAGTCCGGTCATCCGCTGCGCACCACACTGAGCGAAATGGGCCCGCTGCTGATCGGCAGTCTGCTGGAGCTGACCGACAGTCAGCAGTCGGCGCTCTACGCAGCCTTTAAGGTCGCCGACCGCGAAGGCCTTTTGCTGCTGGACCTGAAAGACCTGAAGGCGCTGCTCAATCACCTCAAGGACAACCCGCAACTGCTGGGCGAAGACGCGGCGCTGATGACCACTGGTTCCAGTCAGGCGCTGTTGCGCCGTCTGGCGATCCTTGAGCAGCAGGGCGCCGAAGCCTTGTTCGGCGAACCAGCGCTGCAACTCGAAGACATTCTGCAGCCGACCGCCGATGGCCGTGGGCGCATCCACTTGCTCGACGCCAGTCGCCTGGTGCACGAGGCGCCGAAGGTCTACGCGACGTTCCTGTTGTGGCTGCTGGCCGAGCTGTTCGAGCAGTTGCCGGAGCGCGGCGATGCCGACAAACCCCTGCTGGCGTTGTTTTTTGATGAGGCGCATTTGTTGTTCGGCGATACACCGAAGGCCTTGCAGGAGCGACTTGAACAAGTGGTGCGCCTGATCCGTTCCAAAGGCGTTGGTGTGTATTTCGTCACGCAATCGCCGGCGGACTTGCCGGATGACGTGCTGGCGCAGCTCGGCCTGCGCATCCAGCATGGCTTGCGCGCCTTTACCGCCAAAGAACAGAAATCCCTGCGCGCGGTGGCGGACGGCTTCCGGCCGAATCCAGCGTTCGACAGTTTGTCGGTGTTGACTGAACTGGGGATTGGCGAGGCCTTGGTCGGTACGTTGACCGAAAAAGGCACGCCGGAGATGGTCCAGCGCGTGCTGGTCGCACCGCCGCAATCGCGAATCGGGCCGTTGACCGAGACCGAGCGTACGGTGTTGATCGCCGGCTCACCGTTCAAGGGCCGCTACGACAAGCCGATCGATCGGGAGTCTGCGTATGAAATTCTGATGGGGCGCAAAGGCCTGGCGCCTGAGGCTGAGGCACCCGCCGGCAAGCCGGCCGTCGAAGAGCCGAGTCTTGCCGACAGGGCAGGGGAGTTCCTGGGTACTGCCGCCGGGCAGGCGCTGAAGTCGGCCATGCGTCAGGCTGCCAATAACCTTGGCAAACAACTGGTGCGCGGCTTGATGGGCTCTTTACTCGGTGGCAGCAAACGCCGCTAAAAGCAAAGATCGCAGCCTGCGGCAGCTCCTACAGAAGAATTGCGTTTCATCTGTAGGAACTGCCGCAGGCTGCGATCTTTTGATTTTTCTTCAGGTTTTGTCTTTGGCGTGCGCCGCCAAGCGCTCCAGCGCCGCACGCAACCCCGGATCACTGATCCCGTCCGCCGTCGCCTGAATCGTCGCCGCCGCATCCGTCGACAAATCCATCGTGTGCCCGACCGCTCCACGCTGCACCGTCGGGGGCTGCACCTTGAACAGAATCCGCGTCAGACTGGCGAACTCGTCAAACATCTGCAATTGCCGCTGCAGGCGTTTTTGCTGGTAGCGCAGGCGTGTGGCCCAGTGGCCATCAGTGACGATCAGCAACAGACTGCCTTCGCGCCACGAGGCGACATGGCAGTGTTCGCGGGCGGCAGGTTGCAGTTGGCTTTCGAGCAGGCGTTGCAAATGCCCCAATCGTTGGGCATGGCCGAGGATGGCTTTGAGCGGCTTGGCTTCGCGCAGGAGAACGGCGGGTGCTCTGGCCGTAAGAGGGCGGAATGCCATGATTGAACACCTGAAGTAACAGAAACGCCATGGTAGCAGAAAGGCCGAAATCACTCGCCCATTGCTTTTGCCCCCGCTTTACCCATTAAATCAACGACTAACTTCTGCCTTGTATGACTTGAAGTTGAGCAAAACGCCCCTATTTTAAGTGAGCCCCGTCAAAGCGCAGTGCCAGCATCGTGGAACATCGCCACTTTCCTCACTTCCGTTTCCGGGTAGAATGCTCGTTCGCATGCGGCCATGAGGGCTGCACGGGCGACGCTCACGGGGCCGCCCTCCATCCCTTTAGTGTGGAAGATCCTGCCGATATGTTTGCGCCTTTGTTAAAGAAACTTTTTGGAAGCAAGAACGAGCGTGAAGTCAAACGCATGCTCAAGACGGTGCAGCTCGTCAATGCCTTCGAAGAGCAAATGGTGGCCCTTTCGGACGATCAATTGCGCGCCAAGACCGCTGAGTTCAAGGCCCGCATCGCCAAGGGGGAAACCCTCGACAAGCTGCTGCCAGAAGCCTTCGCGGTTGCCCGCGAAGCCGGCAAGCGCATCATGGGTATGCGCCACTTTGACGTACAGCTCGTCGGTGGCATGACCTTGCACGAAGGCAAGATCGCCGAAATGCGCACCGGTGAGGGTAAAACCCTCGTAGCGACCCTGGGTGTTTACCTCAACGCATTGTCCGGCAAGGGCGTGCACGTTGTGACGGTGAACGACTACCTGGCGCGTCGTGACGCCAACTGGATGCGCCCACTGTATGAATTCCTCGGCCTGACCGTCGGCGTCGTGACGCCGTTCCAGCCGCCGGAAGAGAAGCGTCTGGCCTACGCCGCCGACATCACCTACGGCACCAACAACGAATTCGGTTTCGACTACCTGCGCGACAACATGGCGTTCAGCATGGAAGAAAAATTCCAGCGCGAACTCAACTTTGCCGTGATCGACGAAGTCGACTCCATCCTTATCGACGAAGCGCGTACCCCGCTGATCATCTCCGGTCAGGCCGAGGACAGCTCCAAGCTGTACATGGAGATCAATAAACTGATCCCGCAGCTGGAACTGCACGTTGAAGAAGTCGAAGGCGAAGTCACCAAGGCCGGCCATTACACCGTTGACGAGAAGACCCGTCAGGTCGAACTCAATGAAGCCGGTCACCAGTTCATCGAAGACATGCTCACCCGCGTCGGCCTGCTGGCTGAAGGCGAGAGCCTGTACTCGGCGCATAACCTGGGCCTGCTGACCCACGTGTATGCCGGTCTGCGTGCGCACAAGCTGTTCAACCGCAACATCGAATACATCGTGCAGGACGGCCAGGTCGTGCTGGTCGACGAACACACCGGTCGTACCATGCCGGGTCGTCGTCTGTCCGAAGGCCTGCACCAGGCCATCGAAGCCAAGGAAGGCCTGAACATCCAGGCCGAGAGCCAGACCCTGGCGTCGACCACGTTCCAGAACTACTTCCGTCTGTACACCAAGCTGTCCGGCATGACCGGTACCGCCGACACCGAAGCGTTCGAATTCCACCAGATCTACGGTCTGGAAGTGATGGTCATTCCGCCGAACAAACCGTTGGCGCGTAAAGACTTCAACGACCTGGTGTTCCTCACCGCCGAAGAGAAATACGCGGCGATCGTTACGGACATCAAGGAAAGCATGGCTGCCGGTCGTCCGGTGCTGGTGGGTACTGCCACCATCGAAACTTCCGAGCACATGTCCGCGTTGCTCGTGAAGGAAGGCATTGAACACAAGGTTCTCAACGCCAAGTTCCACGAAAAAGAAGCCGAGATCATCGCGCAGGCCGGTCGTCCGGGCGCACTGACCATCGCCACCAACATGGCCGGTCGTGGTACCGACATCCTGTTGGGCGGTAACTGGGAAGTTGAAGTCGCCTCGCTGGAAGATCCGACCCCTGAGCAGATCGCCCAGATCAAGGCCGACTGGCAGAAGCGTCACCAGCAAGTGCTGGAATCCGGTGGTTTGCAGGTGATCGCGTCCGAGCGTCACGAATCGCGCCGTATCGACAACCAGCTGCGTGGCCGTGCCGGTCGCCAGGGTGACGCTGGTTCCAGCCGCTTCTACCTGTCGCTGGAAGACAGCCTGATGCGCATCTTCGCCTCTGACCGGGTGAAGAACTTCATGAAAGCCCTGGGCATGCAGCCGGGCGAAGCGATCGAGCACCGCATGGTGACCAACGCGATCGAGAAGGCGCAGCGCAAGGTTGAAGGCCGCAACTTCGACATCCGTAAGCAACTGCTCGAGTTCGACGACGTCAACAACGAACAGCGTAAAGTGATCTATCACATGCGTAACACGTTGCTGGCCGCTGACAACATCGGTGAAACCATCGCCGACTTCCGTCAGGACGTGCTCAACGCCACCGTCAGCGCGCACATTCCGCCGCAATCGCTGCCAGAGCAGTGGGACGTGGCAGGTCTGGAAGCCTCGATTGCCAGCGACTTCGGCGTGACACTGCCGATTCAGCAATGGCTCGACGAAGACGATCACCTGTACGAAGAAACTCTGCGCGAGAAGCTCATGACCGAGCTGATGGCGGCGTACAACGAGAAAGAAGATCAGGCCGGTGCCGACGCACTGCGCTCGTTCGAGAAACAAATCGTACTGCGCGTACTGGACGACCTGTGGAAAGACCACCTGTCGACCATGGATCACCTGCGTCACGGTATCCACTTGCGTGGCTACGCTCAGAAGAACCCGAAGCAGGAATACAAGCGCGAGTCGTTCACGCTGTTCTCCGAGCTGCTCGATTCAATCAAGCGCGACTCGATCCGTGTGCTGTCGCACGTTCAGGTGCGCCGCGAAGATCCGGAGGCCGAAGAGCAACGTCTGCGTCAGGAAGCCGAAGCACTGGCCGCGCGCATGCAGTTCGAACACGCCGAAGCGCCGGGTCTGGAGCAACCGGAAGTACTGGGTGAAGAGGTTGATGTAGCCCTCGCCACCGCACCGGTTCGCAACGATCAGAAGCTGGGCCGCAACGAACTGTGCTACTGCGGTTCGGGCAAGAAATTCAAGCATTGCCACGGGCAGATCCAGTAAAACCCGTTTCAACTGCTGAAATACCCGCGCCGCGACCGGCTCCTGCCGTCGCGGCGTTTTGCCATTTAAACCACCGTCACTGCGCGTGGCGGTGCTGACATCATTGAGTAAGGAGCGCATTCATGGCTGTTGGTCTTGGTCCTTTGCCAACGTTGCACCCGGTTGCCGGTTTTGAACTCGGTATCGCCTCGGCCGGCATCAAGCGCCCCGGGCGCAAAGATGTCGTTGTGATGCGCTGCGCCGAAGGTTCGACCGTGGCGGGCGTGTTCACCTTGAACGCCTTTTGCGCCGCGCCGGTGATCCTGGCGAAAAAACGCGTGCAGAACGCTGTGCGCTACCTGCTGACCAACACCGGCAACGCCAACGCCGGGACCGGCGAGCCGGGTCTGGCCGCTGCCGAGCGCACCACCGCCAGACTGGCCGAGCTGACCGGTGTCGATGCGAGCCAGATTCTGCCGTACTCCACCGGCGTGATCGGCGAGCCACTGCCGGTCGAGAAGATCGAAGGCGCCCTGCAAGCCGCGCTGGATGATCTGTCGGAAAACAACTGGGAAGCCGCCGCCACCGGCATCATGACCACCGATACCCTGCCGAAGGGCGCCAGCCGCCAGTTCGAGCATGACGGCGTCACCATCACCGTCACCGGTATCAGCAAAGGCGCCGGCATGATCCGCCCGAACATGGCGACCATGCTTGGCTACATCGCTACCGACGCCAAGGTCTCCCGCGAAGTCCTGCACAACCTGATGCTCGACGGCGCCAACAAGTCGTTCAACCGCATCACCATCGACGGCGACACCTCGACCAACGACTGCTGCATGCTGATCGCCACGGGCAAGGCTGCGCTGCCGGAAATCACCCGCGCTGAAGGCGAGTTGTTCGCCAAGTTGAAGCAAGCAGTGTTCGAAGTGTGCATGGACGTGGCCCAGGCCATCGTGCGTGACGGCGAAGGCGCGACCAAGTTCGTCACCGTTGAAGTGAATGGCGGCGGCAACCATCAGGAATGCCTGGACGTTGGCTACACCGTGGCGCACTCGCCGCTGATCAAGACCGCGCTGTTCGCTTCTGACCCGAACTGGGGCCGTATCCTCGCCGCTGTCGGCCGTGCCGGCGTGCCGGATCTGGACGTGAGCAAGATCGACGTGTTCCTCGGTGACGTGTGCATCGCCAGCCGTGGCGCCCGTGCGGCGACCTACACTGAAGCCCAGGGTTCGGCGGTGATGCAGCAGGAAGAGATCACCATCCGTATCGAGTTGGGTCGCGGCAATTGCAGCGAAACCATCTGGACCACCGACCTGTCGCATGAATACGTGAAGATCAACGCCGAATACCGCACTTGATCTAACCTGAGACCGAGTCGATGCCATCGCGAGCAGGCTCACTCCTACAGTGGTTTTGTAAACGCCACAGATCACCTGTAGGAGTGAGCCTGCTCGCGATGGCGACCCATCAGGCACCAAAAATTCTGGCCTGATTCTCCTGACGAAAAGGCGCCACACCCATGTCCCTGCACCTGATCATCGGCGACAAACTGCTTTCCTCCTGGTCTCTGCGCGCCGCCCTGGCGCTCGAACTGACCGGCGCACCCTACAGCGAAGAACTGATCAAACTCGGCAAGCCCGACACCCGCGCGCTGCTGCTCAAGCATTCGCCGACCGCCAAGGTCCCGCTGCTGCAAACCGCGCGCGGCACCGTCGCCGATTCGCTGGCCATCGCCGAATACCTCGCCGAACAGTTCCCGTCCGAGCAGCTGTGGCCGAGCGATATCTTTGCCCGTGCCCAGGCGCGATCCGCCTGCGCCCAAATGCACAGCGGCTTCTTCGCCATGCGCAATCACATGCCGTTCAACCTCAACCATGACGCACCGCTGAACCCGGTACCGCCGGAAGTGAAGGTTGATATCGAGCGCATGCTCGCGCTGTGGGCCGAGTGCCGTGCCGCGGCCACCGAAAGCGGCCCCTATCTCTTTGGTCGTGTGAGTCTGGCCGATGCCTTCTTCGCGCCGATCGCCGTGCGTCTGCGCACTTATCAGGTGAAGCTGCCGGCCGCCGACGAAGCCTATGTTGAAACCGTCTACCAATGGCCAGCCTTCAAGGCATGGCAACAGGCTGGACTGGAGGAGTTGAATCCGTGAAACGTGTACACGTCGCCGCTGCGGTCATTCGTGACGACAGCGGCAAAATCCTCATCGCCCGCCGCGCTGACACCCAGCATCAGGGCGGTCTGTGGGAGTTTCCCGGGGGCAAGGTCGAGGCTGACGAGTCGGTCGAAACTGCGCTGGCCCGGGAGCTGCACGAAGAGCTGGGTATCGTCGTTGGCGCCGCCCGACCGCTGATCAAGGTGCGTCACGATTACCCGGACAAGCAAGTGTTGCTGGATGTCTGGGAAGTGTCGGCATTCACCGGCGAGCCGCATGGTGCCGAAGGCCAGCCATTGGCCTGGGTCACGGCGAAAGAACTGGCGAACTACGAGTTCCCGGCAGCCAATCAGCCGATAGTGGCGGCAGCGCGTTTGCCGGCCGAATACCTGATCACCCCGGAAGATCTGGAAACCCCGGCGTTGCTGCGCGGTATCCAGAAGGCGATTGCCGGCGGGATCAAGTTGATTCAGCTGCGTGCGCCGAATGGCTATGACCCCAAGTATCGCGATCTGGCGGTCGATGCGGCCGGCCTGTGCGCGGGCAAGGCGCAGTTGATGATCAAAGGGCCCTTCGAATGGCTCGGCGATTTCCCGTCTGCCGGATGGCACATCACCTCCGCACAATTGCGTAAATACGCAGCGGCGGGGCGTCCATTGCCGACGGAGCGCTGGTTGGCGGCGTCGTGCCACAACGCTGAAGAACTGGCGTTGGCCGAGCAGATGGGCGTGGATTTCGTCACGCTGTCGCCGGTGCAGCCGACCCTGACGCACCCGGATGCGCAGCCATTGGGCTGGGAGCAGGCTGAGGCGTTGATTGAAGGTTTCAGTAAACCGGTGTTTCTGTTGGGCGGGGTTGGCCCGGCGGAACGGGACAAGGCCTGGAATGTTGGCGCGCAGGGTGTCGCGGGGATTCGCGCGTTCTGGCCTGATTCTCTGTAACGGCTGCTGGCCTCTTCGCGAGCAAGCTCGCTCCCACATTTGACTGCATTCCAACTGGATGAACCCAATCAACTGTGGGAGCGAGCTTGCTCGCGAAGGCGGCCTGTCAGGCGCTACTTTTCTGCAGGTTTTGCCGCCGGCTGCCAAAGAATCTCCGCAATCCCCTGCCGCCGCGCAATCAACCGCGCCGCCACAAACAACAAATCCGACAACCGATTGATATACGCCAGCCCAACCCCGGCCAACGGTTCCAGCGCATTCAAATGCTGACAGCGGCGCTCGGCACTCCTTGCCAGACTCCGGCAGACATGGGCCTGGGCAATCAGCATCGACCCGCCCGGTAAAATGAAATTCTCCAGCGGCCCCAGCTCTTCATTCCACACATCGATCGCAGTTTCCAGTCGCTCGATTTCCGCTGCATTCAACGCCTGATATTCCGGCATCGCCAGCTCACCACCGAGATCGAACAGCCGATGCTGACAAGGCGCCAACACCTCGATCAGTTCATTCAACCTCGGATATATGTCGCGCTCGACCAGCAACCCGGCCAGCAATACACCGACCTGACTGTTCAGCGTATCGACCTCACCAATCGCCTCGATGCGCGGGTGATCCTTGGGCACGCGGCGTCCATCGCCCAGGCCGGTTTCACCTTTGTCGCCGGTGCGGGTGTAGATTTTCGACAGGCGAAAGCCCATGGGTTACCTCGATAATTGATTGGTTTCGGCAGCGATGGGCAGCGGTTGCGTCAACGGCAGGCGCAAGGTGAAACAGGTGCCCTGGCCCGGTGCTGACTGCACTTCCATCTGTCCTTTGTGATTGTTGGTAATGATGAAATACGACACCGACAAGCCAAGCCCGGTGCCCTGACCGATTTCCTTGGTGGTGAAGAACGGCTCGAAGGTGCGCTTGCGCACGTTCTCGCTCATGCCGATGCCGTTATCCTCGACCTGAATTTCAGCCCATGGCGGATTGAGCCTGGTGCGCAGGATGATCCGCCCCGGTTCGCTGTCATCTTCACGCTGGTGGATCGCTTGCGCGGCGTTTTTCAGCAGGTTGAGCAGCACTTGCTCAAGCTCGTTGGCGGTGCCCGGCACCGGACCGAGCGCCGGGTCGAACTGGCGGATGATCGCTTGCCCCTTGAAGTCGAAACCGATGGCCAGATCGAAGTCGTTGCCGGCGATTTCCACCGCTTGATCGATCAGTGCCGGCAGATCGCACGGCGCCATTTGCCGGGTACTGCGACGGCTGAAGCTGAGCATGTGCGTGACAATTTTCGCCGCGCGGGCGCCGGCCTGTTGAATGCCATCGAGCAGTTGCGGCACTTCCCGGCCTTGCAGGTAGCGGTTCACGGTGTCCAGTTCGATGCCCAATTGCTCGGCGGTTTCGAGGTTTTTCGGCAGATCGGCGGACAAGCGTCGACGGATGTTCTGCACGTTGTGCAGGATCGCCCCCAGCGGGTTATTGATTTCGTGGGCCATGCCAGCGGCGAGGCCACCGACCGAGAGCATTTTTTCCGACTGCACCATCATTTCTTCCAGCGACAGACGCTGGGTGATGTCGTCGATACGGATCACCACGCCACGCCCGGCGCCGCCCATCAATGGATAGAACGTCAGCGCGTAATGCTTCGGTTCTTCATCCTTGAACCACGTCACTCGCTCGATTTTCGCCACGGTGTGCTGCTCGACGGTCTGCTTGAGTTGCGGCAAAAACGGCTTGAGCGGTTCGAAGGCAAGGAAGATCGGCTGGTTCAGCGCTTCGTCCAGTCGCGTGCCGGAGAGGGCGCTGGCCTCCTGGTTCCATTGTGTGACGTAGAGCTGCTCGTCGAGGGCGATCAGCGCCGAGGGCATCGAGTCGATGATGCTGTTGAGGTAGTTCTGGAAACCGGTGAGCTTCTTCTCGATCTTGCTGCGCACCTGGACTTCCAGTTCCAGCTTGCGGTTGGTGTGGCGGGTTTCCTCGGCCAGCCCCTGGGCCTGATCGTAGGCGGCTTGCGAGTCATCGCGGGCACGCTTGAGCTGCTGCTCGCGGGCTTCGATGCGCGACAGCATGGTGTTGAACGCTTCGGCGAGGCTGCCGATTTCGTCATGATTGCCGCGTGAAGCGCGCAGGGCGTAGTTCTCCTCGCGGGTCACCTGGCGCGACAATTCCTCGAGTTGATGAATCGGCCGGGTGATCAGGCGTTTGATCTGCCGGGCAATTACCAGCCACAGCAACACGCTGAAAATCAGGATGCCAAGGCTTGCGGTCAGGGTGCCGGTGTAGAACGCCATCGGCAGCTCGCTGCTGGCCACCAGCAACAGATGGCCCGGCGCAGTGCCGGGGCGGGGCAGGGTGATCAACTGATTGCTGCGAAATTCGGTCAGTTGCCACGCTTCGATGTGCCGATAGCGTTCCGGCAGGCTGAGTTTGTCGCCGCGCTGGACTTGCGCCAGGCGTTCGCCCTTGCCGTCATACAGCGCAGCGGCGCGCAGTGGTGAATAACTGTCGAGTTCTTTGAGCAGGCGCTCGGCGCTTTGCGGTGATTGCAGGGCTTCACTGACCAGACTGGGGTTGGAAATCAGTCGGCCGATGGTCTGCAAGGCCTGCGGCGCCATGCTTTCCTGGGAGATGTAATAGGCGGCGCTGATAAAGGTCAGGTTGGCGACCAGCAGGACCGTGGTCAACAGCACCAGCAAGGCGGCCAGCAGTTTCTGGCCGACTGGCAGGTTTTCGAGGCGCTGGCGCAATGGCATCAGTTTTTTCACAGCAAAGGAACAAGTGGCCAGCGTAGCCGCTGCTCAGTCGCTGGGCAATCCAAGGCTGTGCAGGTGAGTGACCAGGCGCTGCTGCAATTGATTGAGGTGCGGCAGGTTCAACTGGTGGCGCGCGGCGACTTTGCAGGCGTGGCCCAACAGATAGCTGATCTCGGTACGGCGCTGATTGGCGACATCCTGATACATCGACGAGTAATTGGCCGCGGTGGCGTGGATGACTCGCTCGACTTCCTGTTGCAGATTGTTGGCGGCGGCGGGTTGGCCGCAACGCTCCAGCAACTCAGCGAGTTCGGCGCACAGGGTGGCGACTTCGCAATGGTGTTCCAGCAAGCCACCGTTGCGGCAATGGTGCAGCACGGTCAGTGGATTGATCGCACAGTTGAGCGCCAGTTTGCGCCACAAGCGCGTGAGGATATCGGTGCTCCATTCGTGGGGGATCTTTGCCGCGTCGAGATCGTCCAGCCAGATCGGCGCGACCGGATGACCGGCGTCGCCTAGCCAAGTGAAACCGTGGCCGGCAAACACAACGCGCCAGTCGCCATCGCGAAACGCACCTTCAGTGCTGGAGGCGCTGATGCAGCGCGCCTGGGGAACCTGCGTGGCCACAGCGTCCTGGCTGCCGAGGCCGTTTTGCAACAGGATCAGCTCGGCGTCGGCGCTCAGGCGCGGGGCGAGGCGGGCGACAGCGCTTTCAGCGTCGTAGGCCTTGCACGCAACCAGCAAGCGGCGAATCGGATCGGCGCTGTCCGGTGTCTCGCCGGGAACCGCGTAGGTGCTCTCCACGCCTTGCTCGACCAGCGTCAAGCCACCTGCTGCCTCATAGCTGCACAAGCGCTCGGTGTCACGCACGATCAATCTGACCGGCAAACCGGCTCGAGCCAGGCGCGTGGCCCACAGCGTGCCGAGACTGCCGGCACCCAGTACATGCCAGGTGGTGGCCATCAGTTTTTTGCTCGATTGCGTACAGGCATGTGCGGCTCGCCGTGTCGGTAGGAAAAGACCCGTTATAATGAGCCCGATTTTAACCGCAAGCCAAGCGCGCTCCATCGACATCGAGCGCGCCTTTTTATTGGAGAGATTACATGCCGTCGTTCGACGTGGTATCCGAACTGGACAAACACGAACTCACCAACGCGGTCGAGAACGCCGTGAAGGAACTCGATCGTCGTTATGACCTGAAAGGCAAAGGCAGCTTCGAGTTCAAGGAAAAGGACCTCACCGTCAGCCTGACCGCTGAAGCCGGGTTCCAGCTGGAAGCGATGATCGAAATCCTCAAGCTGGCGCTGGTCAAGCGCAAGATCGACGTGCAGTGCCTTGAGGTCAAGGACGCTTATGCATCGGGCAAGCTGATGAAGCAGGACGCCATCCTCAAGGAAGGCATCGACAAAGAGCTGGCGAAGAAAATCGTCGGCCACATCAAGGATGCCAAGCTCAAAGTGCAGGCCGCCATTCAGGGTGAGCAAGTACGCGTGACCGGCAAGAAGCGTGATGACCTGCAAGAAGCCATCGCGGCACTGCGGGCCAAAGAGTTCGGCATGCCTCTGCAGTTCAACAACTTCCGCGACTAAGCTCGGTCAGATGATCTGTGGGAGCGAGCTTGCTCGCGAAGGCGGTGTGTCAGTCAACTCATTGCTGAATGACACGGCGCCTTCGCGAGCAGGCTCGCTCCCACATTGATTTTGTGTACCCCCGGCGGTTTTCTGCCGCTTATTTTTCGCGTGCCGAATGGCCGGAAATCAGGAGATAGAACATGGATTTGAATGCTGAGGTGGACAACCTGGTCAAGGCATCCCAGGCGTGGATCCCGATGATCATGGAATACGGCAGCCGCGTGCTGCTGGCAGTGATTACGCTGGCCATCGGCTGGTGGCTGATCAACAAGGTCACGCAAAAACTCGGTGGTCTGTTGGCCCTGCGTAACGCCGATCTGGCGCTGCAAGGTTTTATCAGCAGCCTGGCGAACATCATTCTCAAAGTGCTGCTGATTGTCAGCGTCGCTTCGATGATCGGTGTTGAAACCACCTCCTTCGTTGCAGCGATCGGTGCGGCCGGTCTGGCGATCGGTCTGGCGTTGCAGGGCAGCCTGGCGAACTTCGCCGGCGGCGTGCTGATTCTGCTGTTCCGTCCGTTCCGTATCGGTGACTGGATCGAAGCGCAAGGCGTGTCGGGTACAGTCGACAGCATCCAGATTTTCCACACCGTGCTGCGTACTGGCGACAACAAAACCATCATCGTGCCAAACGGCAACCTGTCGAACGGCATAATTACCAACACCAACCGTCAGCCGACTCGCAAGGTTGTATTCGATGTCGGTGTGGATTACGAAGCCGATCTGCAGAAGGCTCGTCAGGTGCTGCTGGATCTGGCCAAGGATGAGCGCGTGTTGCAGGATCCGGCGCCACAGGCCGTGATTTCGACCTTGGGCGACAGTTCGATCACTGTTTCGCTGCGTGTGTGGGTTAAAACTGCAGATTACTGGGACGTGATGTTCATGTTTAACGAACAGTCGCGTGACCGTTTAAAAACTGCCGGCATTGATATTCCTTTTCCACAACGGGTGATTCGTGTGGTTCAGGAATCGGCAACACAATGATAGGTTGCTAATTAATTGCCTGACTTATCGGTCAGGCAACTATTGCAAGTGACAGGCAATAAAAAAGGCCCATCGCAAGATGGGCCTTTTTTTATGCTTCCAAACTAACCACTGACGATTACAAGATGTTCAGTGGGTATTCGGTGATCAGGCGGAACTCTTTGACATCGCCTTCACCCTGGTCGGCGTTGGCAGTGTGCCAAGCCTGACGAATGCGGAAGGACAGGTCTTTAGCCGGGCCAGACTGAACAACATATTTGGCTTCGAAGTTGGTTTCGTGGTGTTTGCCATCTTCACCGTACAGCGGAGCGCCAGTGTTGGTGCGGTATTGGCTGTTAGTAGCCAGACCGGTACCGTCGATGTCCCAACCTTTAACGTAACGAACCATGAAGCTCAGGCCTGGAACGCCGTACTCGGCCATTTTCAGGTCGTAACGGGCTTGCACGGATTTCTCGCCAGGACCGTTGAAGTCAGAGTACTGGATGGAGTTGGCGAGGAAGATCGAGTCACCACCACGGTTGTTTTTACCCACACCGACGTAGTCGAACGGGGTATCGCCGTTGACCTTCTGGAAGGCCAGGGTGAAGGTGTGTGCTTTCAGGAACGACAACGCGGTTGCCAGGGAGAAGGCAGTGTTGCTGATGTCACCCGCCAGCTTGTCACCGGTGTCGGTGGTGCGGTAGATGTTGAAGTCAGTGTTCAGCGAAGTGTCGCCACCGAATGGAGTGGTGAGGTTCACGTTGGCGTAGTACTGGTTCCAGATGTCTTCCAGTTTGGCGCCGTAGAGCGATGCGCTCAGGTTTTCGGTGATGCCGTACTTGCCGCCGAAGTAGTCGATCGAGTCGGCTTCTACGCCAGAGTAGTTGGAGTACAGACCGCCGTTACGGGCGTTCTTGTCCTGGCTGGTCGCCGAGTAGAAGTGACCGGCTTCGAGGTCAAGGTCTTTGATCTCGCTGCTCTGCAACTGGAAGCCGCTGGCAGTTTGCGGAATGATGCGGGAACCACCGACAGCGAACACTGGAGCAGTGCTTGGCTGCTGGTCGCCGATTTTCAGCTCGGTTTTGGAGATGCGGAATTTAATGGCAGCACCGGCTTTGCCTTGGCTGTCATTAACATCGCGGGAATCATTCAGTGGATCAGTGTGGTCGCTACGGCTCATGTTGCCCGAACCGGAAGTACCGTCACCGCCATCGAGTTTCAAGGCCAGGTAACCAAAGGCATCAATACCGACACCCACAGTACCTTGAGTGTAACCAGAAGCGAAATTGGCCAGGAAACCCTGGGTCCAGTCTTTCTGGTCAGCGCCGCCGTTCTTGTTGTCGCGGTTGAAGTAGTAGTTCTTCAACGTCTCGGTGAGTTTCGCGTCTTCAACAAAACCTTTGGCTTCAGACTGGTCACTTACAAACGGTGCGGCCGTAGCCACTTGAGTACTGGCGGCTGCTGCAACTGCCAGTGCGATCATGCTCCACTTCATCACGCGCATCGTGATTTGCTCCTTTGGTTTTAGAAGAGTACTGCCGTCCCACCTGTTTTATTATCTGGGCGGCTCTTTCTTTTTGTGTCGGCGCAAACTTATATCACGCCGACAATGTTGGCGATACTTGCTATTCCAACCTTTCAGCTTCTTTACGACGGTGTCGCAAATGGCGTGGTGGATGTCGCAAATTCACAGTACCGACGCAGCCGGACTGACAACTTTTTCGCTGTTTACGGGCCTTTTTGCATCGGTAAAAAAGAGTCCCTGGCAAAACACTTGAATCTCCATCGGGCAACCCTGCCACTGTTCTTATGGGGCTTAAGGCATCCACTTCCAGTGGTGCGCTTATAGTCCATATGGGTACGAATGCAACAAGCGTGCACAAACCGCAATTTCGTTGCGGTTATTTTTCTGAACACTCGCCTGTGCCTGTAAAAACCTTATAAATACTGGACGCCAAGCCCCATTGGCTCAGGGCTTGACGGCATTGCTCCTATGGTGTTGCCACACCAGGGATCGAGCGTGACAACCAAAAACGTTACCGGTTCACCCCGCCAGTGAGTATTTGGCGGATGCCCGACGCAGTGAGCGTAGACGCACTGTGCGGTTTTGGTGCAAAAAAATTTACAGCTGTTCCGGATTCATACAGTTGGAATCGGGTTGAGTGCTGAACGAATCAGGGGTCTACAGTCATTTCTTTATGTTTTTGGCTGCTGTTGGTGCTGTGTTGGTGCGTGGCACAAGTAAATGTCACATCTCGGGGCGTTGGCAGCGGTTCGAAATCAAGCCTTCGTGAAGGCTGGCGCATTCGCAGGTATGCTGCCGTCCTGTCGCTTGGTTGCGCCGTTCGCGAGGAGGGCCGCTAAGCTGAATAATGAACATCAGCCGGGAGTGCGCGCAGTGTTTGCTTTAGATTCACGACTTCAACAGGACACGCTGACCATCGGTGATTTCCCTCTCTGCCGACTGCTGCTGTCCAATGATGCCAACTACCCTTGGTTCATCCTGGTGCCTCGTCGCGACGATATCAGTGAGTTGTTTCAGTTGGATGTCGCCGATCAGCAACAGTTGTGGCTTGAAACCACCGCGCTGGCCGAGTTGCTCAAGGATTTGCTCGATGCGGACAAAATGAACGTGGCGACGCTGGGTAACGTCGTCAGCCAATTGCATATGCACGTCATTGTGCGCAAGCGCGATGACGCCGCCTGGCCGGCGCCGGTCTGGGGCAAACACCCGGCCAGGCCATACAGTGCCGAGCAAGTAGAGGCCATTCGCGAACAGTTGCGTCTGGTGTTGACCGAAGACTTTACGTTTCTGGAGGGCTGAGTCATGAGCCTGGAAGAACGCGTTACCGATCTGGAAAGCCGCTTGGCGTTCCAGGATGACACCATTCAGGCGCTGAACGATGTTCTGGTGGCCCAGCAGCGTGTGGTCGAGCGTCTGCAATTGCAGATGGCAGCCCTGCTCAAGCGTCAGGAAGAGATGGTCGGCCAGTTCGAATCCTTTGAGGATGAGGCGCCACCGCCGCACTACTGAGGCAGGAACTTTTCATCAGGCGTAAAAAAACCGCGAGCAGCAGTCTGCTCGCGGTTTTTTTATGCCTGGATCAGCGTCGCGGCAGAGCGGCGATCACGTCCTCGGCTTGCAGGCCCTTGTCCCGGTTCATTACCGAGAACTCCACGCGCTGGCCTTCGACCAGTACGCGGTGACCTTCGCCACGGATCGCGCGAAAGTGCACGAAAATATCATCGCCGGAATCCCGGGAGATAAAGCCGAAGCCTTTGGAGGTGTTGAACCACTTGACGGTACCGGTATCACGATTGGTCATGTCATAGCTGGTTGGAGCGGCAGCCGGTGAAGAACGATAGAAGCTGACGGCCAGGTGCAAGACCACCGCAACCAGTGCAATCACCAAGGTGAACAGCACGGCTGGCTGGCCGGCGATGACGGGCATCGGGGCAATCAGGGTCAAGGTTTGCAGGACGACGGTCAGCACCAGAAGAGCGCTGACCAGATTTTGCAGATGCTGACGAGGGCCTTTGTTCCAGAAAGGAATCACTGGAGCAATTACCAGGTTAAGCAGGCCGAAAAAGGCCAGGTAAAGTGCATCGGGTTGTTGCAGGTAAGGAACGGCTTCGGATTTCAAGCTGGGTATGAACGACAGCAGCAAGGCTGCTGCGCCCATTAGCAGGTGGACGATTTTCAACATTTTGATTGGCTCACGTTTATGACGGCTCACAAGGAAGAGCTGAAGGCGCACGGTTCGCTTCGGAACAAAATAAGAGGCGGTGGACACGTTCACGGCATCAGCCTATGCGCAACACCCCGAAAAATGGGGCATGGCGACACACTGCCTATTTAACAGCAAAGCCTGCGGCTACTCAAATCAGCCCGGCCAGCGGCATCACCTCGGTCGATTTGTCGCAGCACCTGCACCCGATCCGGGCTGCGGGGTGTCGGCAGGCTTGCTAGAGTGGGTCTGCACCTGTTGGATGAATTCAATCGCCGTTAGGGGGTAAACATGGCAATCGATATCGGTATCAGTGAAGAAGACCGCAAGTCCATCGTCGAAGGCTTATCGCGTCTGCTGTCGGACACCTACGTGCTGTATCTGAAAACCCACAACTTCCACTGGAACGTCACCGGCCCGATGTTTCGGACGCTGCACTTGATGTTCGAAGAGCAATACAACGAACTCGCGCTGGCCGTTGATTTGATTGCCGAACGTATTCGCGCCTTGGGCTTTCCGGCGCCAGGCGCCTACGCCACCTACGCACGCCTTTCTTCTATCAAGGAAGAAGTGGGGGTGCCGAGTGCCGAAGACATGATCAAGCAACTGGTCGATGGCCAGGAAGCCGTGACCCGAACGGCGCGCGGCATCTTCCCGCTGCTCGACAAGGTCAGTGATGAGCCGACCGCAGACCTGTTGACCCAGCGCATGCAGGTTCACGAGAAAACTGCGTGGATGTTGCGCGCCTTGCTGGAAGCGTAAACATCCGGGTGCGCGGGCCAGCAGAAGAGGGCTCGGGCGCTGTCCGCAATCCTACCTGTGTCGTTGGCTTATCCTACGTTGTCGGTCAATAAGTCGTCTGGCTATAACTTTGTGTCTGCGCTTTTATGAAAGCCACAGGATGTGACTTTTCAAACAAGCAGAGATGGCAAAGGAGTGTCACCGATATGGTAGAGGGAGACAGGCGAGGCGACAGGATTGTCGGCTTGCCACATGAATTGAAAGTCGATCCGTTCGTCAACGAATTCGACATGGCACTGGTTCAGCCATCGTCACGATCCGTGCGTCTGAACGGTTATGCGACCTGCCTGCGGCTGGAGCGGGTCTACTGGAATATCCTCGGCAATATGGCCGCAGACAACTGCTGTTCGATCAGCTCGCTGTTGTCCCACGTCGACCGTGAGGTGCATTTGCGTCACGGCGGGGTGAGAAATTTCAGCGCGCTGGTGCGTGTGGTGTGTGTCATGAACGGCGTCAAGCAAGCTGTACCTGCCGAATCGCTCTGAAGCGGCGGTTGCAAATGAGGTCGCGGCCTGTGCAGTCTTACGGCTGCACAGGCCGCATTTAATCGATATAATCCCGCTCTTTCGCCGCAAAGCCCTGCGCGCGGTGGCAATCTGATCGCCGAGACACCCCCCATGCCGATGTACGATTATCAATGTGCTTCCTGTGGTCATCAGCTCGAAGCCATTCAAAAGATCAGCGAGGCCCCGCTGGTCGACTGCCCTGCCTGTCAGGCACCAGAGCTCAAGAAACAACTGTCGATGCCAGGCTTTCGCCTGAGTGGCGGCGGTTGGTACGAAACCGATTTCAAGACCGGCGCCAAGAAGAATCTGGCCGGCGGCGACAAATCTGACTAGGGTTCAACCTCAGGTTGAACGACACGCGTGAGTTCCGCATTGCTTGAAAAAGCAACGGGAGCTCCACCGAATTTTTCGAATTACGAGAAGCGAACCACGACCATGATGCGCAGCCACTATTGCGGCCAACTGAACGAAAGCCTGGAAGGCCAGGAAATTACCCTTTGCGGATGGGTTCACCGTCGTCGCGACCACGGCGGGGTAATTTTCCTCGATATCCGTGATCGTGACGGTCTGGCCCAAGTGGTATTCGATCCGGATCGCGCCGAGAGCTTCGCCGCTGCCGATCGTGTGCGCAGCGAATACGTCGTGAAGATCACCGGTAAGGTACGTCTGCGTCCGGCCGGTGCGACCAACGCCAACATGGCGTCGGGCATGATCGAAGTGCTGGGCTACGAACTGGAAGTGCTGAACGAGTCGGAAACCCCGCCGTTCCCGCTGAACGAGTTTTCCGACGTTGGCGAAGAAACCCGTCTGCGTTATCGCTTCCTCGACCTGCGTCGTCCGGAAATGGCCGAGAAGCTGCGCCTGCGTTCGCGCATGACCACCAGCATCCGTCGCTTCCTCGACGAGAACGGCTTCCTCGACGTTGAAACGCCGATCCTGACCCGTGCCACCCCTGAAGGTGCGCGTGACTATCTGGTGCCAAGCCGTACCCACGCCGGTTCGTTCTTCGCCCTGCCGCAATCGCCGCAGCTGTTCAAGCAACTGCTGATGGTCGCCGGTTTCGACCGTTACTACCAGATCGCCAAGTGCTTCCGCGACGAAGACCTGCGCGCTGACCGTCAGCCAGAATTCACCCAGATCGACATCGAGACCAGCTTCCTCGATGAAAAAGAGATCATGGGCCTGACCGAAGAAATGATCCGCAACCTGTTCAAGGAAGTGCTGGGTCTGGAATTCGGCGATTTCCCGCACATGACCTTCGAAGAAGCCATGCGTCGTTACGGTTCCGACAAGCCAGACCTGCGTAACCCGCTGGAACTGGTCGACGTTGCCGATCAACTCAAAGAAGTCGATTTCAAAGTGTTCAGCGGCCCGGCCAACGATCCGAAATGCCGTATCGCTGCGCTGCGCGTTCCAGGCGGGGCGAGCATGCCGCGCAAGCAGATCGACGATTACACCAAGTTCGTCGGCATCTACGGTGCCAAGGGCCTGGCGTACATCAAGGTCAACGAGCGTGCTGCCGGCGTTGACGGTCTGCAATCGCCGATCGTGAAGAACATCCCGCTGGAAAACCTCAACGCCATCCTCGATCGCGTTGGCGCAGTCGATGGCGACATCGTGTTCTTCGGCGCCGACAAGGCCAAGATCGTCAGCGAAGCCTTGGGCGCACTGCGCATCAAGCTCGGTCACGACCTCAAGCTGCTGACCTGCGAGTGGGCGCCAATGTGGGTCGTCGACTTCCCGATGTTCGAAGAGAACGACGACGGCAGCTTCTCCGCACTGCATCACCCGTTCACCGCGCCGAAGTGCACGCCGCAAGAGCTCGAAGCCAACCCGGCTGGCGCTCTGTCGCGCGCGTACGACATGGTGCTGAACGGCACCGAGTTGGGTGGCGGTTCGATCCGTATCCACCGCAAAGAGATGCAACAGTCGGTATTCCGTCTGCTGGGCATCAACGAAGCGGAACAGGAAGAGAAATTCGGCTTCCTGCTCGACGCCCTGAAGTACGGTGCGCCGCCGCACGGTGGCCTGGCTTTTGGTCTGGACCGTCTGGTGATGCTGATGACCGGCGCCCAGTCGATCCGTGAAGTGATCGCCTTCCCGAAAACCCAGAGTGCTGCCGACGTGATGACGCAAGCGCCGGGTGTGGTGGATGCCAAGGCATTGCGCGAACTGCACATTCGTTTGCGCGAAACGCCAAAGGCTGAGTAAGACGGGCCTGAAGGCGCATCTTCGGATGCGCCTTTTTTCTTTCTATAGAGAGCAGGTCGAGATTTTTTGTTTGCTGGCCGCTGCATGAGCAGGGCGGGCAACGTTTCAAAGAAAATTCGGAGCGAGTTATGGCAGGTCATTCCAAGTGGGCGAACATCAAGCACCGCAAAGAACGTCAGGATGCCAAGAGAGGCAAGATCTTCACCAAGTGGATCCGTGAACTGACCGTTGCGGCCCGTCAGGGCGGCGGTGATCCGGGCTCCAACCCGCGTCTGCGCCTGGCGCTGGACAAAGCGCTCAGCGCGAACATGAGCCGCGACATCATCGACCGTGCCGTTGCGCGCGGCGCCGGTGCCACCGAAGCGGACAACGTTGAAGAACTGACCTACGAAGGTTACGGCCCGGGCGGCGTGGCGGTGATGGTCGAATGCATGACTGATAACCGTAACCGTACCGCAGCTGCTGTGCGACATGCGTTCAGCAAGTGCGGTGGCAACCTCGGCACCGACGGTTCGGTCGCGTATCTGTTCGAACGCAAAGGCCAGATCAGTTTCGCGCCGGGCGTCGATGAAGACGCGCTGACCGAAGCGGCGCTGGAAGCGGATGCCGATGACGTGGTTACGCACGAAGACGGTTCGATCGACGTGTTCACCTCGTTCACCAGTTTCTACGCCGTGCGTAACGCGCTGGAAGCTGCTGGATTCAAGGGCGATGACGCGGAAATCGTCATGCAGCCAACCACCAGCGCCGAACTGGACCTGGAAGGCGCGGAGAAGGTGCTCAAGCTGATCGACATGCTTGAGGATCTGGATGACGTGCAGAACGTCTACTCCAACGCGGACATTCCGGAAGACGTGGCCGCTCAGCTCGGTTGATGTAAATAGAAAGGTCGCAGTTTTTGCTGGCTCTACACTTCACCTGTAGGAGCTGCCGAAGGCTGCGATCTTTCTGTTTTTAAAAGATCAAAAGATCGCAGCCTTCGGCAGCTCCTACATGTACCCTCAGCTTTCGCATCAATTTCTGCAGGCGTTATGACTTTAATTCTTGGTATCGACCCCGGTTCGCGCATTACCGGTTACGGCATTGTTCGAGATACCGGGCGTGGCGGCTGCATCTATGTGGCCTCGGGTTGCATCCGCACTGGCGCCGGCGAGCTGCACGAGCGTCTGCAAATCGTTTATCGCGGCGTACGCGAGATTATCCAGACCTACGGTCCGGTGACCATGGGCATCGAAAAAGTCTTCATGGCGAAAAACGCCGATTCGGCGTTGAAGCTTGGGCAGGCTCGCGGTGCAGCGATTGTTGCCGGCGCTGAAGAGTGCCTGGAGATCGCCGAGTACACGGCCACTCAGGTCAAGCAGGCCGTGGTCGGCACGGGCGCCGCCAATAAAGAACAAGTGCAGATGATGGTCATGCACATGCTCAAGCTCACCAGCAAACCGCAAATCGATGCCTCGGACGCCCTGGCCATTGCCATTTGCCATGCGCACACACGCTCCAGTCTGCTGCCGCACGGTTTGGGAACCGCACGCAGTCGTGGCGGGCGCCTGCGTCTCTGATAGCATCAGCATCAATTTTCCTGAAAGCGGATTTCCTGCGCCTGAGTCGTCGGCCCGAAATTCGCCTTTCGACAGTCGCCAGCCCACGGCTGGCCAACGCTCAAGGATCTGAAACGTGATTGGACGCTTGCGCGGCACTCTGGCTGAGAAACAGCCGCCGCACCTGATTCTGGATGTAAACGGCCTCGGGTATGAGCTGGAAGTGCCCATGACCACCCTTTATCGTCTGCCGTCGGTCGGTGAACCGCTGACCCTGCACACCCATTTGGTCGTACGCGAAGACGCGCAGTTACTCTATGGCTTTGCCGGCAAGCGTGAGCGAGACTTTTTTCGCGAGTTGATCCGTCTCAATGGTGTCGGGCCGAAATTGGCCCTGGCCTTGATGTCGAGTCTGGAGGTCGACGAACTGATCCGTTGCGTGCAGTCGCAGGACACCTCGGCGTTGACCAAAGTGCCGGGTGTCGGCAAGAAAACCGCCGAGCGTCTGCTGGTCGAGCTGAAGGATCGCTTCAAGGCCTGGGAAACTACGCCGGCCATGTTCGCGCTGGTACCGAATCAACCGGACGGCCCGGCGCCGGTCAATACCGCCGAGAACGATGCGGTCAGCGCGCTGATTTCCCTGGGCTACAAGCCGCAGGAAGCGAGCAAGGCGATTACCGCCATCAAGGACAAGAATTTGAGCAGTGAAGACCTGATCCGCCGCGCCCTGAAGGGAATGATTTAAGTGATTGAAGCTGATCGTCTGATCACCGCCGCGCACAGCCCGCGCGAGCGCGAAGAAGTCCAGGACCGGGCCATTCGCCCGGTCAGTCTGGCTGACTATATTGGCCAGCCGACCGTGCGCGAGCAGATGGAACTGTTCATCCAGGCTGCCCGTGGCCGCAGTGAATCCCTCGACCACACGTTGATCTTCGGCCCGCCGGGCTTGGGTAAAACCACACTGGCGAACATCATCGCTCAGGAAATGGGCGTGTCGATCAAGAGCACTTCCGGTCCGGTGCTGGAGCGTCCGGGCGATCTGGCTGCGCTGTTGACCAATCTTGAGCCGCACGACGTACTGTTTATCGACGAAATCCATCGCCTGTCGCCGATCGTTGAGGAAGTGCTGTATCCAGCGATGGAAGACTTTCAGCTCGACATCATGATTGGCGAAGGGCCGGCTGCGCGTTCGATCAAACTCGATCTGCCGCCGTTTACTCTGGTGGGCGCAACCACTCGCGCCGGTATGCTGACCAACCCGTTGCGTGACCGCTTCGGTATAGTCCAGCGTCTTGAGTTCTACAGCACGGCTGACCTGGCGACGATAGTCAGTCGTTCGGCAGCCATTCTCGGTCTGCCGCTGGATCCGGAAGGTTCTTTCGAGATCGCGCGTCGCGCCCGTGGTACGCCGCGGATTGCCAACCGTTTGCTGCGCCGGGTGCGCGATTTCGCCGAAGTCCGTGCCAAAGGCCATATCACCAAAGCGGTGGCGGATCTGGCGCTGAACCTGCTGGATGTCGACGAACACGGTTTTGATCATCAGGACCGGCGTCTGCTGCTGACAATGATCGAGAAGTTCGATGGCGGCCCGGTCGGTATCGACAGCCTCGCCGCTGCGATCAGCGAGGAGCGCCACACGATTGAAGATGTGCTGGAGCCGTATCTGATTCAACAGGGTTACATCATGCGCACGCCACGGGGCAGGGTGGTGACGCGGCATGCGTATCTGCACTTCGGCTTAAACATTCCGTCACGAATGGGCGAAATGCCCGTGGCAGACGAGTTTCTCGATGCCGTGGACGACTAATACACATTTGTTGTCGATTTATTCAGGGTTTGTACTGTCAGAGGACGGTACTTTTGCGGTAATGCCCTGAAACCATGAAAAACAGTTGCCTGGGCGGATTGGCAACCTGAGGAGTAAGCACTAGAGTATGCGCGCGCAAAACGGGCTTGAGCCGTTCGCACATCGTTGTCGCGTTTATTACGAGGACACCGATGCGGGCGGCATCGTGTATTACGTTAATTACCTCAAGTTTATGGAACGGGCTCGAACCGAGCGGCTTCGCGAGCTGGGCTTTGCCCAATCGCAGCTGGCAGGAGAGGACCTGTTGTTTGTCGTGCACTCCAGCGAAGCGCGCTATCACGCGCCGGCGCGACTGGACGACGAACTGCTGGTAAGCGCTGATGTAATCGAATTGAACCGGGTCAGCCTGCGCTTCAAACAGCAGGTCAGGCGGGCAACGGATAATGTGCTGCTCTGTGAAGGGCAGTTTTTGGTGGCCTGTGTGCGCACTAACAGTTTGAAACCCCGGGCCCTTCCCGAAGACTTGCGTGCGGCCTTCGCCGACGCGGTCGGCCCGGGTACACACTCAAAGCAGGAGATAAAGCGTGGAAGCTAACGTCGTCGACCATTCCTCCATGTGGAGCCTGGTCAGCAATGCCAGCATCGTGGTGCAGTTGGTAATGTTGACCCTGGTGGCCGCATCGGTGACCTCATGGATCATGATCTTTCAGCGCAGCAATCTGCTGCGCGCCGGTCGACGCGCCCTGGAGAGCTTCGAAGAGCGCTTCTGGTCGGGTATCGACCTGTCCAAGCTGTACCGTCAGGCGGGCAGCAATCCGGATCCGGATTCGGGCGTGGAGCAGATCTTCCGTGCAGGCTTCAAAGAATTCTCCCGTCTGCGTCAGCAGCCAGGTGTCGACCCTGAAGCGGTCATGGAAGGCGTGGCGCGTGCCATGCGCGTAGCCATCTCCCGCGAAGAAGAAAAGCTCGAGCAGAGCCTGCCGTTCCTCGCTACCGTCGGTTCGGTCAGCCCGTATATCGGTCTGTTCGGTACCGTGTGGGGCATCATGAACTCCTTCCGCGGTCTGGCCAGCGCACAGCAAGCCACCCTTGCCACTGTGGCCCCGGGTATCGCCGAAGCCCTGATCGCCACCGCGATCGGTCTGTTCGCGGCGATCCCGGCCGTAATCGCTTACAACCGTTTCGCCGCTCGCAGCGAAACCTTGCTGGGCCGCTACTACACCTTCGCCGATGAATTCCAGGCGATCCTGCACCGCAAAGTGCACACCAGCGAAGAATAAGCAGGTAATTTCCAATGGCTTTAATCGCTCGAGCTCGCAAAAAGCGCAAGCCGGTCGCCGAGATGAACGTGGTGCCATACATCGACGTGATGTTGGTGCTGCTGGTCATCTTCATGGTGACCGCACCGATGCTCAATCAGGGCGTGAAGGTTGATCTGCCCAAGGTTTCCAGCGAAGCCTTGCCGCAGGACAACAACACTCAGGTCCTGACCATTTCGATCAAGGCTGACAAGACCTATTACTGGAACCTTGGCAGCGAAGTCGATACCGAGAAGCAACAGGACAGGGCCATGACCCTGCCGCAAATGACCGACGCGGTGACCAAGATCATTCGTGCCGGCACTGAAGGCGGCAAGCGTACCCAGGTCTTCATCCGCGGTGACAAGACCGTCGACTATGGTTCCGTCATGGGCGCCATGGGCGGGTTGCAGAAAGCCGGGGTCGGTAATGTTGGTTTGATTACCGAGGCCCCCTGATGCAGCAACAGCGAGAGCCGTCCGCCTCGGAAAGCTACTTCTGGCCTAGTGTTCTGGCAATTGTCCTGCACGTGCTGGTGTTCGGCATGCTGTTCGTCAGTTTTGCCTTCACACCAGAGCTGCCGCCGGCCAAACCGATTGTCCAGGCGACCCTGTACCAACTGAAATCGAAAAGTCAGGCAACCACCCAGACCAATCAGAAGATTGCGGGTGAGGCGAAGAAATCCGCCGCGCGCCAGACCGAAGTCGAGCAGATGGAGCAGAAGAAGGTCGAACAGGAAGCGGTGAAGGCTGCGGAACAAAAGAAAGAAGAAGCGGCTCAAAAGGCCGAGGAAGCCAAGAAGGCCGATGAGGCTAAAAAAGCGGACGAAGCGAAGAAGGCGGATGACGCCAAGAAAGCTGATGACGCGAAGAAAGCCGAAGCCAAGAAGGCCGAAGAGAAACAATTGGCTGATATAGCCAAGAAGAAGGCTGAAGAAGAGGCTAAGGAAGAGGCCAAGAAAGAGGCCGCTGAAGAAGCCAAGAAGAAGATCGTCGAAGACGCGAAGAAGAAAGCCGCCGAAGACGCCAAGAAGAAAGCTGAAGCTGAAGAGGCGAAGAAGAAAATCGCCGACGAAGCGAAGAAGAAAGCTGCTGCCGATGCTGCGAAGAAGAAAGCGCAGGATGCGGCACGTAAATCGACCGAAGACAAAAAGGCTCAGGCCTTGGCCGATCTGCTTTCCGACACGCCGCAGCGCCAGCAGGCCTTGGCCGATGAGCAGGGTGACGAAGTCGCGGGCAGTTTCGATGACCTGATTCGTGCGCGAGCTGCAGAAGGTTGGGCCCGTCCACCTTCGGCACGCAAAGGCATGACGGTTGTGTTGCAGATCGGCATGTTGCCGGACGGTACGGTGACCTCGGTCAGCGTGGCCAAGTCCAGTGGCGATGGTCCGTTCGATGCTTCGGCAGTGGCAGCGGTCAAGAATATTGGACGTTTGACAGAAATGCAGGGAATGAAGCCGAGCGATTTCGCTCCGTATCGTTCATTCAAGATGACATTCACACCTGAGGATCTAGCCTTGTGAGAAACCTTCTTCGAGGAATGCTGGTCGTGATCTGCTGCATGGCAGGGATCGCGATGGCGGATGAAAAGAACATTCTGGTCACCAGCGGCAGCGATCGGGCTACTCCGATCGCCGTTGTACCGTTCGGTTTCCAGGGCGGTGCAGTCCTGCCGGACGACATGGCCGAAATCATTGGTAACGATTTGCGCAACTCGGGCTACTACTCGCCGATTCCAAAGCAAAACATGATCAGCCAGCCAAGCCAGCCGAGCGAAATCATCTTCCGTGACTGGAAGGCGGTGGGTGCTCAATACATGATGGTCGGCAGCATTGTTCCAGCGGGCGGTCGTCTGCAGGTGCAGTGGGCATTGTTCAACGTTGCCACCGAGCAGAAAGTGGCTGACGGCAGTGTTTCCGGTACCACCGAGCAACTGCGCGACATGGCGCACTACATCTCCGACCAGTCGTTCGAAAAACTCACCGGTATCAAAGGTGCGTTTTCGACCCGTCTGCTGTACGTGACGGCCGAACGTTTCTCCGAGAAGAACACGCGCTACACCCTGCAGCGTTCGGACTATGACGGTGCTCGTGCAGTGACTCTGCTGCAATCGCGCGAGCCGATCCTGTCGCCGCGTTTCGCCCCGGATGGCAAGCGTATCGCCTACGTATCGTTCGAGCAGAAGCGTCCGCGGATCTTCATGCAGAACATCGATACCGGTCGCCGTGAGCAGATCACCAACTTCGAAGGCCTGAATGGTGCACCAGCGTGGTCGCCGGATGGCAATCGCCTGGCGTTCGTGCTGTCGAAAGACGGTAACCCGGACATCTATGTGATGAACCTGGGTTCGCGTCAGATCACTCGCGTTACCGCAGGTCCTGGCATCAACACCGAACCGTACTGGGGCAAGGATGGTTCGACCATCTACTTCACCTCGGACCGTGGCGGCAAGCCTCAGATCTACAAAACCAGCGCCAGTGGCGGTGGTGCCGAGCGTGTGACGTTCATTGGCAACTACAACGCCAACCCGAAACTGTCGGCAGATGAAAAGACCCTGGTGATGATCCATCGTCAGGACGGCTTCACCAATTTCAAGGTGGCGGCCCAGGATTTGCAGCGAGGTAGTGTAAAGATCCTCACTGATAGCACTCTGGACGAGTCACCTACTGTTGCGCCCAACGGCACCATGGTAATCTACGCCACCCGCCAGCAGGGCCGGGGAGTCTTGATGCTCGTGTCCATTAATGGACGCGTGAGGCTCCCGCTTCCTACCGCTCAAGGCGAAGTCAGAGAACCGTCCTGGTCCCCTTACCTGAACTGACGCGGCGCTACACGTTTTACTTAACACACTGGGGTTCATTAGGAGTTTCACGATGGAAATGCTGAAGTTTGGTAAATTTGCTGCGCTGGCTCTGGCCATGGCTGTAGCTGTAGGTTGCTCGTCCAAAGGCGGCGACAACGCCGGTGAAGGCGCTGTTGATCCAAACGCTGGTTACGGCGCAAACACTGGTGCCGTTGACGGTTCCCTGAGCGAAGAAGCTGCTCTGCGCGCAATCACCACCTTCTACTTCGAATACGACAGCTCGGACCTGAAGCCAGAAGCCATGCGCGCTCTGGACGTTCACGCCAAAGACCTGAAAGCAAACGGCGCTCGCGTTGTTCTGGAAGGCAACACCGACGAACGTGGTACTCGTGAGTACAACATGGCACTGGGCGAGCGTCGTGCGAAAGCCGTTCAACGCTACCTGGTACTGCAAGGTGTTTCCCCAGCTCAGCTGGAACTGGTTTCCTACGGCGAAGAGCGTCCAGTTGCTACCGGCAACGACGAGCAGTCCTGGGCTCAAAACCGTCGCGTCGAACTGCGTAAGTAATTCGATATGCGAACGTGCCGTCGTGCTGTAACTGTTCTGGCTCTCAGCCTCGCGCCGCTTGCGGCGTGGGCTGCGGTTCCTGTGGTCGATGACAACTCCGGTTATAACAATAGCGGGAGCAGTTATCCGCCTGCGGGTTACGGTACGAACGGCGCCTATGCCGGGGGAGCGGCTTCGGCCCCTGCCTCGGCACAAGGCATGCTGTTCAACCAATTGCAACAGATGCAGGATCAGATATCGCGCCAGCAAGGTGTGATCGAAGAACTGCAGAATCAGGTTGCGCGCATGAAGCAGGAATCCCTGGAGCGATACCAGGATCTTGATCGGCGCATAGGATCCGGTGCTGCACCTGCCGCGACTCCTGAGAATTCTTCTGCCGGTGGCGATGCAAGTGCTGCTGCCGGTGCTGCCGCTGGCGCCGGGGCTGCTGCCCAGGCACCTGCTGCAAGCAGCGAACCGGGTGATCCGGCCAAGGAAAAGCTGTATTACGATGCCGCTTTCGACCTGATCAAAGCCAAGGATTTCGACAAGGCCAGCCAGGCTTTTGCCGCTTTCCTGCGCAAATACCCGAACAGCCAATACGCGGGCAACGCCCAGTACTGGTTGGGTGAAGTGAATCTGGCCAAAGGCGATCTGCAAGGTGCAGGTCAGGCTTTCGCCAAGGTTTCGCAGCTGTATCCCAAGCATGCCAAGGTGCCGGATTCGCTGTACAAGCTGGCTGATGTAGAGCGCCGCCTCGGTCATACCGACAAGGTCAAAGGCATTCTGCAGCAGGTGGTGGCCCAATATCCGGGTACCTCTGCCGCTCAGTTGGCTCAACGCGATCTGCAACGCATGTAAGGTCGTGTTACCCGTTTAGAAGAAACCCGCGCTTGTCGCGGGTTTTTTCGTTAGAATTCACGCCCTTTTTCTGAAACACGCTTCTTGCGGTCTACGCGTTGGCGGGATTGCCTGAAGTGCCTGACGGAGGCGGACAGCCTGTTTAGCTGTTACGCCCGTGGCGACTATGCAAGACACATTGAGAATCACCGAAGTTTTCTACTCGTTGCAGGGGGAAACGCGGACTGCCGGGCTGCCCACGGTTTTTGTGCGCCTGACCGGTTGCCCTTTGCGTTGCCAATACTGCGACAGCGCCTATGCCTTCAGTGGCGGTACCGTGCGCACCCTCGACGACATCCTCGAGCAAGTGGCCGGATTTCGTCCGCGCTACGTCTGTGTCACCGGTGGTGAGCCGCTGGCGCAGCCGAATGCCATTCCTTTGCTCAAGCAGTTGTGTGACGCCGGTTATGAGGTCTCGCTGGAAACCAGCGGCGCCCTCGACGTCTCGGCTGTCGATCCGCGCGTCAGTCGCGTTGTCGACCTGAAGACGCCGGATTCGAAAGAAGCCCATCGCAACCGTTACGAGAACATCGAACTGCTGACGCCCAACGATCAGGTAAAGTTTGTCATCTGCTCGCGGGACGACTATGACTGGGCCGTCTCGAAACTGATTCAGTACGGTCTCGAACGGCGTGCCGGCGAAGTGCTGTTTTCCCCAAGTCACCATGACCTCAATGCTCGGGATCTGGCGGACTGGGTGGTGGCGGACAATCTGCCGGTGCGGCTGCAGTTGCAGTTGCATAAATATCTGTGGAATGACGAGCCGGGGCGCTGAGATGACCGAACAACTGAACACTCTCGAAAAACGCGCAGTCATCCTGCTGTCCGGTGGCCTGGACTCGGCGACCGTCGTGGCCATGGCACGCGCCGAAGGCTACAGCTGCTACACCATGAGCTTCGACTACGGTCAGCGTTCGCACGCCGAACTGCACGCCGCTGCCCGCGTCGCCCGCGACTTGGGTGTGGTTGAGCACAAGGTGATCGGTCTCAATCTGAATGGCATGGGCGGCTCAGCCCTGACCGACACCAGCATCGACATCCCCGAAGAGCTGGGCGAAGGCATTCCAGTGACGTATGTACCTGCGCGTAACACGGTGTTCCTGTCGCTGGCGTTGGGCTGGGCGGAAGTGCTCGGTGCACGTGACATCTTTATTGGTGTCAACGCCGTGGACTTTTCCGGTTACCCGGATTGCCGCCCGGAGTTCATCGAATCCTTCGAGCGTATGGCCAATCTGGCGACCAAGGCCGGCGTCGAAGGCAACGGCTTCCGCATTCAGGCGCCCCTGCAGAACCTGAGCAAGGCGCAGATCGTTCAGGCGGGCGTGAAGCTCGGCGTTGATTATGGCCTCACCGTTTCCTGCTATCAGGCCGACGATGACGGCCGCGCGTGCGGCAAATGCGACAGCTGCCGCCTGCGCGCAGAAGGCTTTGCGGCCGCTGGTGTGGACGACCCAACACCTTATTTTTGATTATTTTCAAAAAGGTGTTGAATAGTCCTTAAAAATCAGTATTATACGCGCCACCACACAGCGGGTCGTTAGCTCAGTTGGTAGAGCAGTTGGCTTTTAACCAATTGGTCGTAGGTTCGAATCCCACACGACCCACCATATTTGGCGGTTTAGAAAATCCGGAAGGCCCACGAAAGTGAGGATTTCCGGGTTTTTTTTTGCCTGCAATTTCGCTACGCGTTATTTCAATACCCGCAGCGCTGACGCAGGTCAGAATGATCTTTTGTATCAACGGGATATTCTGTAGCCTTGCGCAGCTTCAACGCTGTCCGTGCCTGATAATACTCACTCTCCCGGCGGTACCCTCAAGCGGTCCGGAGCCGGGTGTATACTCGACTTTCGCGCGAACGCGCCTGCAGGTCTTGCGAACATGACGCAGATTTCCGAACGCCTTCTGGTTCAAGCCCACCTCGATGCCAAACAGCCCAAACCGCTGACCGCTGAGGAAGAGGCTTATTACCGTTCCGCCATCGCCGCCGAGCTCAAGGCTCAGGACGCGGTGCTGGTGGCCCACTTTTATTGCGATCCGGTGATTCAGGCTCTGGCCGAAGAAACCGGTGGCTGTGTCTCCGACTCCCTGGAAATGGCCCGCTTCGGTAACGCTCACCCGGCCAAGACCGTGGTGGTGGCCGGCGTGAAGTTCATGGGCGAGACCGCGAAGATTCTCAACCCGGAAAAGCGCGTGCTGATGCCGACGCTGGAGGCGACCTGCTCGCTCGACCTGGGTTGCCCGGTCGATGAGTTCTCGGCGTTCTGTGATCAGCACCCGGAGCGCACGGTGGTGGTGTACGCCAACACCTCCGCAGCTGTTAAGGCACGAGCTGATTGGGTGGTGACTTCAAGTTGTGCGCTGGAAATCGTCGAAAGCCTGATGGACAACGGCGAGACCATCATTTGGGGGCCGGACAAGCACCTCGGCACGTACATTCAGCGCAAGACCGGCGCCGACATGCTGCTCTGGGACGGTGCCTGCATCGTTCACGAAGAGTTCAAGTCCAAGCAGCTCGAAGACATGAAAGCGCTGTATCCGGACGCTGCGATTCTGGTACACCCGGAGTCGCCAACTTCGGTGATCGAACTGGCAGACGCCGTCGGTTCCACCAGCCAGTTGATCGCCGCCGCGCAGAGCCTGCCGAACAAGACCCTGATCGTCGCCACTGACCGTGGCATCTTCTACAAGATGCAGCAGTTGTGCCCTGACAAGGTCTTCATCGAGGCGCCAACCGCTGGTAACGGCGCAGCGTGCCGCAGTTGCGCACATTGCCCGTGGATGGCCATGAACACCCTTGAGCGCACGCTCAAGAGCTTGAAGGAAGGGACGAACGAGATCTTTGTCGATCCGGCGTTGATTCCGCAGGCGATTCGGCCGCTCAAGCGCATGCTCGATTTCACCCAGGCAGCGCGGATGAAGCTGGCCGGTAACGCCTGAAAGCAAAAGATCGCAGCCTTCGGCAGCTCCTACATTGTTCTCGGTAGGAGCTGCCGAAGGCTGCGATCTTTTTTTGTGGGCGCTTACTTTTTTTTCTTCGGGACTCGCACCACGCGAGTATCCGAATAGATGTCATGCCACGTGCGCTTCTGCTTGTCATACAGGGACCAGAAGAAACCCAGCCCTACGCACAGCCACGACGCAATCGACACCATAAACCGCAACAGCGCCTGCCACAGGCTGATCGCCGTGCCATTGGCGTTCTGCACACGAATGCCCCACACCTGCATGCCCAGCGTCTGCCCGCCGTGGGTCCAGAACTTGGCAAAGAATCCAAACAGCACCAACAACAGTACCGTCGAATACAGTGGGTCGCCGTCCATTTTTCCGGCGTCGGTCAGCACGCGCAGGCGTTCTTCGCCGATGATCGCGGCCTGGATCAGTTTGTAAATGAAACCGGTGACGATCAGCAGAGCGGTGCACAGCAGGAAGTCATAGAACATCGCGGCCAGGCGCCGGCTGAATCCAACGGGAGGAAAGTCGCCCTGTGGGGTGAGCAGGTTTTTCGACATGGCAGCCTCTGGACGCAAATTGAAGCGCCATTTTACGGATTCGCGCGCACAAAAAAGCCCCTGATATCAATATCAGGGGCTTTTTCGTAACAGAAATCAGGCTTCAGCTTGTACTTCGTCAGCCTGCATGCCTTTCTGGCCCTGCACAGCAACGAAGGTCACTTTCTGGCCTTCTTTCAGGCTTTTGAAGCCGTTGCCCTGAATGGCGCGGAAATGCACGAACAGATCCGGACCGCTTTCTGGAGTGATAAAACCAAAACCTTTCTCGTCGTTAAACCACTTGACGGTACCGCTCTGACGTGTGGACATTTCTTATTTCCTTTGACGCAAAAATTGATGACAGCCTCTTTCTCATGAAAGAGTACTGGGGCTGGTTGCAGGAGAGTAAGAAGACGTCGAACGGGATGTAGCTAACTTGTAGGCTACTGCCCAGGTCACGATTCCAAGCTGACCCATGCAAACACAGTGGACAAACTCTACGCCAACTACGGGAGAAAAAACAAGCCCTGCGAAGCCCCCGGTTTTACTGAGCTTGAGCAAGTTAATCCTTTCACTAGTGCGGGCTTAGACGATTCGCTTGTTCAATTGTTTTCGAACGTTATAAGCAAAGTTCATATTCGAATAGGATGTTAGAAAATGCACTTTTTTGTGGCGATTGCGTTACACATTAGTGCACGCATAACGTAATCGCGTTACTTATAGAAACAGTCAATCAACCACGATAGTAGCGTTGTGGAACAAATGGCATTTTGCTTACAAGCATTTGCACCTTTTTCCCACGTACGATGGCCCAGACCGGTGTGTCGATGGCGACATAAGCGCTGTCCAGGTAACCCATTGCCAGCGGACCGCCCAAGGTCGGACCGAAGCCGCCACTGCACACGCTACCGATGATTTCGCCGGCTTCGTTGACGATTTCTGCGCCTTCACGCACCGGGGTGCGTTCCTGTGGCAGCAGGCCGACGCGTTTGCGTGCCACGCCATTTTGTTGTTGGGCGAAAATATGTTCTGCGCCCGGGAAACCGCCGGCCCGCGCGCCATCAGCGCGACGTGGCTTGGAGATCGCCCACAACAGGCTGGCTTCGATCGGCGTGGTCTCGGTGTTCATGTCGTGGCCATACAGGCACAGGCCAGCTTCCAGGCGCAGCGAATCGCGGGCACCGAGGCCGATGGCCTGGACTTCCGGTTCAGCGAGCAGGGCGCGGGCGAGTTTTTCCGCGTCGGCGGCCGGAACGGAGATTTCGAAACCGTCTTCACCGGTATAGCCCGAGCGGCTGACAAAGCATTCGACGCCCAGCAGATTCACACGGGCGAACTGCATAAAAGTCATTTTTTCAACGGAAGGCGCCAGTCGCGCCAGCACCGTAACGGCCGCCGGACCCTGCAATGCCAGCAGTGCGCGCTCTTCGAACAGCGCCGTAATGGTGCACTGAGCGCCGATGTGCTTTTGCAGGTGGGCCAGGTCCTGATCCTTGCAGGCGGCGTTTACCACCAGGAACAGTTCGTCATTGCCGAGGTTGGCGACCATCAGGTCATCGAGGATGCCGCCGTTATCATTGGTGAACATCGCGTAACGCTGCATGCCCACCGGCAGGTCGATGATGTCTACTGGTACCAGGCTTTCCAGGGCTTTGGCGGCATTGGCACCGGTCAGGCGGATCTGGCCCATGTGCGAGACGTCGAACAGCCCGGCATGCTCACGGGTGTGCTGGTGTTCTTTCATCACGCCGAGCGGGTATTGCACCGGCATGTCGTAGCCGGCGAACGGCACCATGCGAGCGCCGAGTTCGAGGTGCAGAGCGTGCAGCGGGGTTTTCGACAGTTGTTCGGTGGACATGCGTGGCTCCTTGAAAATTTGAGTTGGGGGGGATGGGGCTAGATTAAGATCAAGATCAAAAGCCCCTCACCCCAGCCCTCTCCCAGAGGGAGAGGGGGCTAGTTACGTTTCGTGATCAGCATTCGATAATGTTGACCGCCAGACCGCCGCGTGCGGTCTCTTTGTATTTGCTTTTCATGTCGGCGCCGGTCTGGCGCATGGTGCGGATGACTTTGTCGAGGGAGACGAAATGCTGGCCATCGCCGCGCATGGCCATGCGCACCGCGTTAATGGCTTTCACCGAGCCCATCGCATTGCGTTCGATGCATGGCACTTGCACCAGTCCGCCAATCGGGTCGCAGGTCAGGCCGAGGTTGTGCTCCATGCCGATTTCCGCAGCGTTCTCGACTTGCTGAACGCTGCCGCCGAGCACTTCGCACAACGCACCAGCCGCCATCGAACAGGCCACGCCGACTTCACCCTGACAACCGACTTCGGCGCCGGAGATCGAAGCGTTCTCCTTGTAGAGAATGCCGATGGCTGCAGCGGTCAGCAAAAAGCGCACGACGCCGTCGTCATTCGCGCCGGGGATAAAGCGCATGTAGTAATGCAGCACCGCCGGAATGATCCCCGCCGCACCGTTGGTAGGTGCGGTAACCACACGCCCGCCGTTGGCGTTTTCTTCGTTGACCGCCAAGGCGTAGAGGTTGACCCAGTCGAGCACCGACAACGGATCGCGCAACGCCGATTCCGGGTTTTTGCACAGCTGCCGATGCAGCGCCGCGGCACGGCGTTTGACCTTCAAACCGCCCGGCAGAATGCCTTCGTTACGACAACCTGCAGCTACGCAGTCCTGCATCACCTGCCAGATGTTCAGCAAGCCGGCGCGAGTTTCCGCTTCCGGGCGCCAGGCGCTTTCGTTGGTCAGCATGACCTGACTGATCGATAGGCCGTAGGTGGCGCAATGACCGAGCAAGTCCTTGGCGCTTTTGAACGGGAAGGTCAGCGGCGTGGCGTCTTCGACAATGCGATCGGCGCCGGCCGCGTCCTCGTCGACAACAAAACCGCCGCCAACCGAGTAGTACTCGCGGCTGCGTATCTGCAGGCCCGCCGCATCAAAGGCGCGGAAGATCATGCCGTTGGGGTGATAGGCCAGCGGCTTGCGGATCATCGCCAGGTGTTCTTTCTCGTTGAACGCGATGCTGTGTTCGCCGAGCAGATTCAGTCGAGCGTTGCCGCGAATCTCTTGCAGGCGCGTGGCGACGGTTTCGGTATCAACGGTGTCCGGGTGTTCGCCTTCGAGGCCGAGCAGCACGGCTTTGTCGCTGCCGTGACCTTTACCGGTGGCGCCGAGGGAACCGTAGAGCTCGACGCGAACGCTGGCGGTGGTGGTCAGCAGATTTTCACGGCGTAAACCTTCGGCGAAACGCGCGGCAGCACGCATCGGGCCGACGGTGTGGGAACTGGAGGGGCCGATGCCAATCTTGAACAGGTCGAACACGCTTAACGACATGAGGGGGGGCTCCTGCGGAGCAGTTGTGAGCTTCAAGTTGCAAGCTACAAAAAAGCGGATCGGGTTTCCTTGCGGCTTCTATAAGGCCGCAGTGCATGCAGCGAGACACAAGCCGCAAGTAAAAAGCAGATCAGCCCTTACTTGCAGCTTGTAGCTCAAAGCTCGCAGCTGCTTTCCTTAAGCGTAGCTTTCGATCGACGGGCAGGCGCAGACCAGGTTGCGATCGCCAAAGACGTTGTCGACACGACCGACCGGCGGCCAGTATTTGCCTTCAATCAACGATGCGACCGGGTACACGGCCTGCTCGCGGCTGTACGGGTGAGTCCACTCGCCAACCAGCTCTGCCGCCGTGTGCGGAGCGTTCTTCAGCGGGTTGTCGTCCTTGTCCAGCGTGCCGTTTTCCACCGCGCGGATTTCTTCGCGGATGCGGATCATGGCGTCGCAGAAGCGATCCAGCTCTTCTTTGGATTCACTTTCGGTCGGCTCGATCATCAGCGTGCCCGCAACCGGGAACGACATGGTCGGCGCGTGGAAGCCGAAGTCGATCAGGCGCTTGGCGACGTCATCAACGCTGATGCCGCTGCTGTCTTTCAACGGACGCAGATCGAGAATGCACTCGTGCGCCACCAGGCCATTGCTGCCGGTGTACAGCACGGGGTAGTGCTCTTCCAGGCGACGGGAAATGTAGTTGGCATTGAGGATCGCCAACTGCGAAGCGCGCTTCAGACCGGCGCCACCCATCATGCGAATGTACATCCAGGTGATCGGCAAAATACTTGCGCTGCCAAACGGTGCCGCGCAGACCGCGCCTTCCTTGCGTTCCATCTGGCCGTGGCCTGGCAGGAACGGCGTCAGGTGCGACTTCACGCCGATCGGACCAACGCCCGGGCCGCCACCGCCGTGGGGGATGCAGAAGGTTTTGTGCAAGTTAAGGTGCGAAACGTCGCCGCCGAACTTGCCCGGAGCGCAGAGGCCGACCATCGCGTTCATGTTGGCGCCATCGATGTACACCTGGCCGCCGTTGTCATGAATGATCCCGCAGATTTCGCGGATGCCTTCTTCGAACACGCCGTGGGTCGACGGGTAAGTGATCATCAGTGCGGCGAGGTGTTCGCGGTGCTCGATGGCTTTGGCACGCAGGTCTTCGATGTCGACGTTGCCGCGCGCATCGCAGGCGGTCACGACCACGCGCATGCCAGCCATATTGGCGGTGGCCGGGTTGGTGCCGTGGGCGGACGACGGGATCAGGCAGATGTCGCGACGCTCATCGCCACGGCTCTGGTGATAGGCGCGGATCGCCAACAGGCCTGCGTATTCACCTTGCGAACCGGCGTTCGGTTGCAGCGAGATCGCGTCGTAACCGGTGGCGGCGCAGAGCATCGCTTCCAGCTCGTCGGTCAGTTGCTGGTAACCGGCACTTTGTACGGCCGGGGCGAACGGGTGCAGCGCACCGAATTCAGCCCAGGTCACCGGGATCATTTCGCTGGCGGCGTTGAGTTTCATGGTGCACGAGCCGAGCGGAATCATGGTGCGATCCAGTGCCAGGTCCTTGTCCGCCAGCTTGCGCAGGTAGCGCATCAGCTCGGTTTCCGAGTGATAACGGTTGAACACCGGGTGGCTGAGGATTGGCGACTGACGTACTAGCGATGTTGGAATAGTGCTCTGCACGGAGGCGGCGAGAGCAGCGAAGTCCGGCAGGGTTTTGCCGTCGGCGAACAGGCCCCACAGGGTTTCGATGTCCGCCTGGGTGGTGGTTTCGTCGACCGACAGGCCCAGACGCTGAGCGTCGATCACGCGCAGGTTGATCTGCGCAGCGTGCGCCTGGTCGTGCAGTGGGGCGGTTTGTGCGCCGGTAGCGACGGTCAGGGTGTCGAAGAAACTGGCTTGTTCGACTTTCGCGCCCAGCGCGGTCAGGCCCTTGGCGAGAATCGCGGTCAAGTGATGGATGCGGTTGGCGATCTGGGTCAGGCCTTTCGGGCCGTGGTAGACGGCGTACATGCTGGCGATGTTGGCCAGCAGCACCTGTGCGGTGCAGATGTTCGACGTGGCCTTCTCGCGGCGGATGTGTTGCTCGCGGGTTTGCATCGCCAGACGCAGGGCCGGCTTGCCGAAACGGTCGACCGAGACACCGACCAGACGGCCCGGCATGTCGCGCTTGAACGCATCTTTGGTAGAGAAGTAAGCGGCGTGCGGGCCACCGAAGCCCAGCGGCACGCCGAAACGTTGTGCCGAACCGATGGCGACGTCAGCGCCGAACTCGCCCGGGGCGGTCAGCAAGGTCAGGGCCAGCAGATCAGCGGCCACGGCCACCAACGCGTTGGCGGCGTGGAAGCGCTCGGTCAGTTCGCGGTAGTCGAACACATCACCGTTGCTCGCCGGGTATTGCAGCAGCGCGCCGAAGAACGGCGTCACGTCGTCCAGTTCACGCTCATCACCGACCACCACGTCGATACCCAGCGGCTCGGCACGGGTGCGCAGCACGTCGAGGGTTTGCGGGTGGCTGTGGATCGAGGCGAAGAATTGGTGGCTGCCTTTGTTCTTGCTCAGGCGTTTGCAGAAGGTCATGGCTTCGGCAGCGGCGGTGGCTTCATCGAGCAAGGAAGCGTTGGCGATCGGCAGACCGGTGAGGTCGCTGATCATGGTCTGGAAGTTCAGCAGCGCTTCGAGACGACCTTGGGAAATTTCTGGCTGGTACGGCGTGTAAGCGGTGTACCAGGCCGGATTTTCCAACAGGTTGCGCAAGATCGGCGACGGCGTGTGGCAGTTGTAGTAGCCCTGGCCGATGTAGGTCTTGAACAGTTGGTTTTTGCCAGCGATGGATTTGATCATCGCCAGGGCATCGGCTTCGCTGAGGCCGTCGTCCAGGCCGAGCACGCTGGTGCCCTTGATGCTTTCCGGGATGACGCTGGCGCTCAGCGCTTCGAGGGAATCGAAGCCGAGGCTGTTGAGCATGGCTTGCTCGTCACCGGCGCGTGGGCCGATGTGACGGGCAATGAATTCGTTGGCGGTGCCGAGGTTGATTTGGCTCATGTCGGTATTCCTCAGGCTTCGGCTTGGGCTTTGATCAGACGGTCGTACGCGTCCTGGTCGAGCAATTTGGCCACGGCCGACGCGTCGCTAGGTTTGAAGCGGAAGAACCAGCCTTCGCCCAGCGGATCTTCGTTGACCAGTTCCGGGCTGTCTTCCAGCGCCGGGTTGGTTGCGAGTACTTCGCCGTCGAGCGGCATGTACACGCCGCTGGCGGCTTTTACCGATTCCACGGTGGCGGCTTCGGCGCCTTTTTCGTAAGCCTGCAGCTCAGGCAGTTGCACGAACACCACGTCGCCCAGGGCGTTCTGCGCGAAAGCGGTAATGCCGACAGTAACGCTGCCGTCAGCTTCGGTGCGCAGCCATTCGTGATCTTCAGTAAAACGCAACTCGCTCATGGAAACTCCTCAGGGGGCCATACTCGTCTGGTGGACGCGGTGGAATAGTCGGGCGCGAAGGCCCTTATTTATGAGGGGTTGATTAGCAAGAATGCGGCCAAAGTTTATTTATCGTTATAAATCAATGGTTTAGATATTAATGGGGTCGACAAGGCCGGCATGTCTGTAGCGAAATCGCTACAGCATAGAGCGAGGATAAAAGCTGAACGGGATCAAAGCCTTGCACAGCGGCAATCAAAGGTGGGTGTAGCGAAATCGTTCCGCTGTAGCGCTTTCAGTACAGTTGGAGGTCGTTTTTAAACTGGGAACCCTGATTTTTTGAATTGGAAACCCGGACTGTAGGAGCTGCCGAAGGCTGCGATCTTGACCCGGGCAATACACATCCAAAGTCAAAAGATCGCAGCCTCCGGCAGCTCCTACAAGGGGATTTGTGGTGCTTTCAGGGCTTGTTGGGTATGCCGTACTTGCGCAATCGATGCGCGATCGCCGTGTGCGACGTTTGCAGGCGGCTGGCCAGTTGGCGGGTCGAGGGGTAGCTGACGTAGAGTTTTTCCAGCAGCGTTTTTTCGAAGGACTCGACCGCTTGTTCGAGGCTGTCGACGTCGCTGTCAGACTGACGCGCAACCGAGGTACCAGCAATATCGAGATCGCCAATATCCACCAGGCTGCTCTCGCAAATCGCCGCCGCGCGGAAGATCACGTTCTGCAATTGTCGTACGTTGCCCGGCCAGCGATTGCCGAGCAGGGCCGGGTAAGTCCCCGGGGCGAGGCGGCAGACCGGGCGCTGGATCTGCGCACAGGCCTGCTGCATGAAATAGCGCGCCAACAGCAGAATGTCCTGACCGCGCTCACGCAATGGCGGCACTTCAACGTTGAGCACGTTGAGGCGATAGAACAGGTCTTCGCGGAACAGGCCTTCGCTGACCATTTTTTCCAGATCACGGTGGGTTGCGCTGAGGATGCGCACGTTGACCTTGACCTCACGATCACCGCCCACCCGGCGGAAGCTGCCATCGTTCAAGAAGCGCAGCAGCTTGGCCTGCAAATATGGCGACATCTCGCCGATCTCATCGAGGAATACCGTGCCCTGGTTGGCCAGTTCCATCAGTCCCGGTTTGCCGCCACGGGCCGCGCCGGTGAAGGCGCCGGGGGCGTAGCCGAAGAGTTCGCTCTCAGCGAGGTTCTCGGGCAGTGCTGCGCAATTCAACGCCAGAAACGGCGCACTGTGTCGCGTGCTGATCGCGTGGCAGGCCCGGGCAACCAGTTCTTTACCGGTGCCGGTTTCGCCCTGGATCAACAACGGCGCATCGAGAGCGGCAACCCGTTGCGCGCGAGCCTTGAGCGTGCGGATCGCCGGGGATTCGCCAAGCAGTGCATCGAAGCCTTCGGCATGGTCGTGGTGCAATGCCGAGAGTTGTTCGCCGATGCGGTTCGGTTGATACAAGGTCAGCAGAGCGCCAGCGTCGGTGATCGGCGTGGCGTCGAGCAGCAGGGTCTGGCCGTTGACGGTGATTTCGCGCAGCGGCAAACGGAAGCCGTGTTCGAGCAAGGTGTCGAGCAGTCCGGGATCGTTGAACAGTTCGGAGACGCTTTCACCGGCCGGTTCACGACCGTAGAGCGCGATCAACGCCGGGTTGGCCAGCAGCACTTTGCCGGCGCTGTCGAGCGCCAGAACCGGATCGGTCATTGCCGCCAGCAACGCGTCAAGCTGCAGGTGTCGACGCTGGCCAGGGAGGATGTCGACCACGGTCACTGCTTCCACGCCGAGCACGCGAAACAACGCATCTTTCAGTTCTTCGAGCACTTGCGGGCTCAGGGTCGGCGCGTCGATGTAGACGTTCGGCGGGATCATCTCCACCGCATCCAGATTGAGATTGCGCCCACCGAGGATAGCCAGGACTTCCTGGGTGATGCCGACGCGGTCGATGAAACTGACGTGGATACGCATGGGGCGGTTCAATGATCTGCAGAGCGGAGGGTGGCAAGTATGCCTTGGGCTTGGAGAGAGGTGAAAGCAAAAGCGCCCTCACCCCAGCCCTCTCCCGGAGGGAGAGGGGGCCGACCGAGGTGTCTTGGGTTTGACATCGACCTGCTAAATCGAGTCGATTATGGATTCGATGATGCAGGAGCAGGTCGACGTAACTCTGCAGCATCCCGCATTCAGTCCCCTCTCCCTCCGGGAGAGGGCTAGGGTGAGGGGCTCTTGAGGGTTACTCAAAATGCTCAGGATTGACCGGATCCCCGGATTGCATATTCAACTTCTGCCGAATGTCTTCGAACATCAAATCGTAATGCTTGTGCACCGAACCGATCTGGCTGTGCGCCTTGGGAATCCCGTACTTCTCGGCGATGCGGGTCACATCGCGGGCGAAGTTGTAAGCCTCTTCCTTGGGCAGGAAAAACGTTTCCTTCATGTCCTTGCCCTGCATGCTGCCATGCAGCGTGAACTGTATCCCTTTGCCTTTCTGCGGATCGGTGAACAATTCATAGTCGAGGTGCACGTTGTAATTGACGTCATCGTCGGTCAACGCGTGCCGCTCAATGTGCAAATGACCGGGTTCAAACTGGGCCATGGGTTTCTCCTTTCAAGGCATGGGAGAAGGGCAGATCTCGGGCCTGCCCCCGGAGTTTCTAATTATCGGTAAGTGATGCCGGGCTTCGCCGTGGTCACGCGAGTACCGGCAGTACCCTGGACAATCGCTTCGATATCCGCCAGCGAACCGATCACCGCGACCTTGCCAGTATGGCGCGCGAATTCGCAGGCTGCCTGCACCTTCGGCCCCATGGATCCAGCGGCGAAACCGAGGCGTTCGAGTTCGTCCGGGTGCGCTTCGGCAATAGCTTTCTGCGTTGGTTTGCCGTAGTCGATGAACGCGGCGTTGACGTCCGTGGCAATCACCAGCAGGTCGGCTTCCAGTTGCTCGGCGAGCAGCGACGAGCACAGATCCTTGTCGATCACCGCCTCGATGCCTTTGAGGTTGCGGTTCTCGTCATACATGGTCGGAATCCCGCCACCACCGGCGCAAATCACGATGCTGCCCTTGTCGAGCAGCCACTTGATCGGGCGGATTTCGAAGATGCGTTTTGGCCGTGGACTGGCCACGACACGACGGTACTTATCGCCATCCGGGGCAATCGCCCAGCCTTTTTCGGCGGCGAGTTTTTCCGCTTCAGCCTTGTCGTAGACCGGGCCGATCGGCTTGGTCGGGTTCTTGAACGCGGGGTCGTTGGCGTCGACTTCAACCTGGGTCAGCAGGGTGGCGAATGGCACTTCAAAGTCGAGCAGGTTGCCCAGTTCCTGTTCGATGATGTAGCCGATCATGCCTTCAGTTTCGGCGCCGAGTACGTCCAACGGGTATGGGGTGACGGAGGTGTAGGCCGCCGCTTGCAGCGACAGCAGGCCGACTTGCGGGCCATTGCCGTGGGCGATGACCAGTTGATTGCCGGGATGGATCTTGGCGATTTGCTCGGTGGCGATGCGGATGTTGGCGCGCTGATTGTCAGCGGTCATCGGTTCACCACGGCGGAGCAGGGCGTTACCGCCCAGAGCTACGACGATACGCATAATGCAATCCTTTCAGAGTTCGATGACCCTGTAGGAGCTGCCGAAGGCTGCGATCTGTTGATCTTGATCTCGATTTGAACAAGCAAAGTCAAAAGATCGCAGCCTTCGGCAGCTCCTACAGGTTGTTGGTTGATCAGGAGAACCTGATCATCCAGTTACAGATCAGCCAGGGTCGAGACCAGAATCGCCTTGATTGTGTGCATGCGGTTTTCCGCTTGCTCGAAGGCGATGCAGGCTGGGGACTCGAACACGTCGTCAGTCACTTCGATGCCGTTTTTCAGGTGCGGGTACTGCTCGGCAATCTGTTTGCCGACCTTGGTATCGCTGTTGTGGAACGCCGGCAGGCAGTGCATGAACTTGGTGCGCGGGTTGCCGCTGGCTTTCATCAGTTCGGCGTTGACCTGATACGGCAGCAGTTGCTGGATACGCTCGGCCCAGGCTTCCACCGGTTCGCCCATCGATACCCAAACGTCGGTGTGGATGAAGTCGACGCCTTTGACGGCGGCTTTCGGGTCTTCAGTGAGGGTGATGCGCGCACCACTTTCTTCCGCATATTTGTGGCAGCGCTCGACCAGATCATCCAGTGGCCACAGCGCTTTCGGCGCGCAGATGCGCACGTCCATGCCGAGTTTGGCGCCGACCAGCAGCAACGAGTTGCCCATGTTGTTGCGCGCGTCGCCGAGGTAGGCGTAGCTGATTTCATGGATCGGCTTGTCGGCGTGTTCACGCATGGTCAGCACGTCGGCGATCATCTGAGTCGGGTGATATTCATCGGTCAGACCGTTGAACACCGGCACGCCGGCGAACTTGGCCAGCTCTTCGACGATTTCCTGTTTGAAGCCACGGTATTCGATGGCGTCGTACATGCGCCCCAGCACGCGGGCGGTATCTTTCATGCTTTCTTTGTGGCCGATCTGCGACGAGTTCGGGTCGATGTAGGTGACGTTGGCGCCTTGGTCATAGGCTGCCACTTCGAAGGCGCAACGGGTGCGGGTCGAGGTTTTTTCGAAGATCAGGGCGATGTTGTTGCCCTTCAGGTGTTGTTGCTCGGTGCCGGTGTATTTTGCGCGTTTGAGGTCGCGGGACAGGTCGAGCAGGTAACGCAGCTCACGTGGGGTGTGGTGTTCCAGGCTGAGCAGGTTACGGTTGTGAATGTTAAAAGCCATGATGGATCTCCTTCGGTGTCGGTTATCCCCCTGGCCGTGACTTTCTGTTGCGAGCAGGTAAGTGACGGCCAGGGCTCAGAGGTTTAGTAATCGATCGGGTCGCGGATGATCGGGCAGGTCATGCAGTGGCCGCCGCCACGGCCTCGGCCCAGTTCGCCTGCGCTGATGGTGATGACTTCCACGCCTGCCTTGCGCAGCAAGGTGTTGGTGTAGGTGTTGCGGTCGTAGCCGATGACCACGCCCGGCTCCACGGCCACCACGTTGTTGCCGTCGTCCCATTGCTCGCGTTCGGCGGCGAAGCTGTTGCCGCCGGTTTCCACCACGCGCAGCTTCGGCAGGTTGAGGGCTTTGGCCACGGTGTCGAGGAAGGTGCCTTCTTCGCGGCGGATGTCGATGCCGCCCTGTTTGCTTTCGTCAGGGCGCAGGGTGAACGCAACGATCTGATTCACCACTTCCGGGAAAATCGTCACCAGGTCGCGGTCGCAGAAGCTGAACACGGTGTCGAGGTGCATCGCCGCGCGGGACTTCGGCAGGCCGGCGACGATGACTTTTTCCACGGCTTTGTTCTTGAACAGGTTCAGCGCCAGTTGGCCGATGGCCTGACGCGATGAGCGTTCGCCCATGCCGATCAACACCACGCCGTTGCCGATCGGCATGACGTCGCCGCCCTCAAGGGTAGAGCTGCCGTGTTCCTTGTCCGGGTCGCCGTACCAGATTTCGAATTCGGCGTTGGTGAACTGTGGATGGAATTTGTAGATCGCGGTCGCCAGCAGGGTTTCCTGACGACGCGCTGGCCAGTACATCGGGTTCAGCGTCACGCCGCCGTATATCCAGCAAGTGGTGTCGCGGGTGAACTGGGTGTTCGGCAGCGGCGGCAGAATGAAGCTCGAATGACCGAGGAAGTCGCGGAACATCTGGATGGTCTTGCCACCGAAGCTGTCCGGCAGGTCATCGGCAGATACGCCGCCAATCAGGAATTCGGCGATGTGCCGCGGCTCGAGGCTTTTCAGCCAGGATTTGACTTCGTTTATCAGGCCCAGGCCCACCGAGTCGGCGGTGACCTTGCGTTCGAGAATCCAGTCCAGCGCTTCCGGGATAGCGACGATGTCGGTCAGCAGGTTGTGCATTTCCAGCACATCGATGCCGCGCTCACGCATTTTGGTCACGAAGTCGAAGTGGTCGCGCTTGGCCTGGGCCACCCAGAGCACGTCATCGAACAGCAGTTCATCGCAGTTGTTCGGGGTCAGCCGCTGATGGGCCAGACCTGGGGAGCACACCATGACTTTGCGCAGTTTGCCGGCTTCGGAATGGACGCCGTACTTAACTTTTTCCGTGGTCATTTCAGATCCTCCAGATAACAAAACAATCAGGGGTTACAGAGTCAGGAAGCCGTCGTAGAGACCGTAGGCCGCCACCAGGGCACCCACGACCACTGCGGCGAAAATCAGCTTCTCGACGTTAGTGAAAATCGGTTGTTTGAGTTCCAGCTTGGCTTTGGCGAACAGGATCGCGCCAGGTGCGTAGAGCAGGGCCGAGAGCAGCAAGTACTTGACCCCGCCGGCATACAGCAGCCACACCGCGTAGATCAGCGCGATGCCGCCGATAATCAGATCCTTGCGTCGTTCGGCCGCAAAGCCTTCGTAGCTTTCGCCGCGCACCGCCAGCAGCAGGGCATAGGCTGCCGACCACAGGTACGGCACCAGAATCATCGAAGTGGCGAGGTAGATCAGCGACAGGTAAGTGCTGGCCGAGAACAGCGTGATGATCAGGAAAATCTGCACCATCGCGTTGGTCAGCCACAGGGCGTTGACCGGTACGTGGTTGGCGTTTTCCTTACGCAGGAACTCCGGCATGGTGTGGTCTTTGGCGGCGGCGAACATGATCTCCGCACACAGCAGCACCCACGACAGCAGCGCGCCCAGCAACGAGATGATCAGACCGACGCTGATCAGCACCGCGCCCCAGTGACCGACCACGTGCTCAAGCACGGCGGCCATCGACGGGTTCTGCAGTTTCGCCAGTTCCGGCTGAGTCATGATGCCCAGCGACAGCACGTTCACCAGCACCAGAAACAGCAGCACGGTGATGAAGCCGATCACGGTGGCTTTGCCGACGTCCGAGCGTTTTTCGGCGCGGGCCGAGAAGATGCTCGCGCCCTCGATGCCGATGAACACCCACACGGTGACCAGCATCATGTTGCGCACCTGGTTCATCACGCTGCCCAGGTCCGGGTTTTTGATGCCCCAGATGTCGGCGGTGAAGATGTCCAGTTTGAAGGCGAACACCGCGATCAATACGAACAGCAGCAGCGGTACGACCTTGGCAACCGTGGTCACCAGGTTGATGAACGCCGCTTCCTTGATCCCGCGCAGCACCAGAAAGTGCACCGCCCACAACAGCACCGAGGCGCCAATCACCGCTGCGACAGTATTGCCCTCACCGAAAATCGGGAAGAAGTAACCGAGGGTACTGAACAGCAAAACGAAGTAACCGACGTTGCCCAGCCAGGCACTGATCCAGTAGCCCCAGGCGGACGAGAAACCCATGTAATCGCCGAATCCGGCCTTGGCGTAGGCGTAGACACCGCCGTCCAGGTCAGGCTTGCGATTGGCGAGGGTTTGGAAGACAAAAGCGAGGGTGAGCATGCCGACAGCGGTGATGGCCCAACCGATCAGTACCGCGCCGACATCGGCGCTGGCCGCCATGTTTTGTGGCAAAGAGAATATCCCGCCACCGATCATCGAGCCGACTACCAATGCAACCAGTGCACCTAGTCGTAGTTTTCCGGGAGCTTCAGACATTGCATGACTCCATTGCAGGAGAGAAGAGATCACAGCGTAGTTCTGTTGTCTGTTCAAACAGCTGACTTAGATCAGTGCATGGTCACATTCCATTGTTAATGAATGACTTAGGCTTCGGCTGAAGGCATAAAGCTATTGCCTGCAAGGCCCGTCCTAGAGGCTTTCTGGCTACATTTTTGGGAATGGCTATTATTACTTTCGAATTATCACGCTAGTTCTTTTTCAGCTTTTGGCAAATTTTCCGCCTCTGTTTTCAGTACAGAATTGAATTATCGGGATCAGCGCACAAAACTGTCTTAACGTGCTAGGCGTTAGCGTCATCGGCTATATATTTACTGGCTTTATCTGATAGCCATCATCTTGCTTTATTGATTTAGTTAATAGTTGTTACAAACAACCGCTCATCACTGCTAAAGGGAAAATGAAATGTCGCAACCGACGCAAAAGCTGCGATTAGGCGCGTTGATCGCCCTGGTGGTGGGTTCGATGATTGGCGGGGGAATTTTCTCGCTGCCGCAGAACATGGCGGCGCGCGCCGATGCCGGGGCGATTCTGATCGGTTGGGGGATTACCGCGATCGGCATGCTGACTCTGGCGTTCGTCTTTCAGACCCTGGCCAATCGCAAACCCGAACTGGATTCCGGCGTGTATGCCTACGCCAAGGCCGGATTCGGCGACTACATGGGCTTCTCGTCAGCCTGGGGTTACTGGATCAGTGCGTGGCTGGGCAACGTCGGTTACTTCGTCCTGCTGTTCAGCACCCTCGGTTACTTCTTTCCGGTGTTCGGGCAAGGCAATACGCCAATCGCCATCGGCTGCGCGTCGGTGCTGCTGTGGGCCGTGCATTTTCTGGTGATGCGCGGGATCAAGGAAGCGGCGCTGATCAATCAGCTGACCACGGTGGCCAAAGTCGTACCGCTGATCATGTTCATCGTCATCGCGGCGGTGGCATTCAAGGCTGACATTTTTACCCGCGATATCTGGGGCACCAGCAACCCGAATTTCGGCGGGGTGATGGATCAGGTGCGCAACATGATGCTGGTCACGGTGTTCGTGTTCATCGGCATCGAAGGCGCCAGCGTGTATTCGGCGCGGGCGGAGAAACGCAGCGACGTCGGTCGCGCCACGGTGATCGGTTTTGTCGGCGTGCTGGCGCTGCTGGTGCTGGTCAACGTGTTGTCGCTGGGGATCATGAGCCAGCCGGAGCTGGCGAATTTGCAGAACCCGTCACTGGCGGCGGTGCTCGAGCACATTGTCGGGCCGTGGGGCGCGTTGCTGATCAGCATCGGTCTGGCGATTTCGCTGCTCGGTGCGTTGCTGTCCTGGGCATTGCTGTGTGCGGAAATCCTCTTCGCCACGGCCAAGGACAAGACCATGCCGGCGTTCCTGAAAAAGGAAAACAAGAACCATGTGCCGGTCAACGCGTTGTGGCTGACCAACGCGATGATCCAGATTTTCCTGCTGATCACGCTGTTTTCGGCGGGCACTTACACCAGTCTGATTTATCTGGCGTCGTCGATGATTCTGGTGCCGTATCTGTGGTCGGCGGCGTACGCAGTGCTGCTCAGCGGGCGCGGCGAAACCTACGAACACGCCTCGGCCGAGCGCACCAAGGATCTGCTGATCGGCGGCATCGCCCTCGGTTATGCGGTGTGGCTGCTGTACGCCGGCGGGGTGAAGTATTTGCTGCTGTCGGCGTTGCTTTATGCACCGGGGGTGATTTTGTTTGCCAAGGCCAAACATGAGGCGGGCGAGCCACTGTTCACCCATGTCGAGAAGGGCATTTTCACCTGCGTGATCATCGGCGCGGGGCTGGCAGCGTATGGGTTGTACAGCGGTGTGCTGTCGTTGTGAGGTTGTCGCTGGCTTATCAGCCGCCCTATGACTGGGACGCGATGTTGGGGTTTCTTGCGGCGCGTGCGGTGGTCGGGATGGAGGTCGTGGTTGAGGGGGTGTACTCGCGGGCCATCGGATTGAACGGTGTTCACGGCACGGTTTCGGTCTGGCTTGGGGCGGCGGATGCGCTGGAGGTCGAGCTGGACTTTGCTGATCCGGCAGCGGTGCCCGAGATTGTTGTCAGGTTGCGGCGGATGTTTGATCTGAACGCGGATCTGGCGCTGATGCACGGGCATTTGGTGAATGATCCGCTGCTGGCGCGGTTGATTGCCGAGCGTCCGGGGTTGCGCATTCCCGGAGCGTGGGACGGGTTGGAATTGGCGTTTCGCGCGGTGCTTGGGCAGCAGATTACGGTGGTGGCGGCGATTCGTCTGGCGGGGAAACTGGTGGCGCAATATGGCGCGCCGCTGGATTCCACAGTGCCCGGATTGACGCATGTGTTTCCCGAGGTGCGGGTACTGGCAGGGGCAGATCTGGCGGCGCTGGGCATGCCAAAAAGTCGCGGGCGGACGCTGTCGGGGGTGGCGCAGGCGTTGCTGGAAGGACCGTCATTGTTTGAGCCGAATCGCCAGGGCGGCGTGGCACGGCTACTGGCGTTGCACGGGATAGGTGAGTGGACGGCGCAGTACATTGCGTTGCGGCAGTTGCGCGATCTGGATGGGTTTCCCCATGGCGATGTCGGGTTGTTGCGCGCGTTGGAGGTGCTGGAAGGCGAGCGGCCGACAGCGCGGGAATTGGCTTTGCGCGCTGAGACCTGGCGGCCTTATCGAGGGTATGCGGCGCAGCTTTTGTGGACATCTTTGAGCCGTGCGGACTGATCCGAATGTCGCTTGGTCAATTCAGGCCTCATCGCGAGCAGGC